>JAMPFV010000046.1 GCA_023664265.1 Roseburia sp. | reverse complement strand
AGATTGAAAATTAAAATTTTCAATCTGCGCATAGTCTCAGCAAAGCTGAGCCATTGAAACAGCGCAGAAACGAGGTGAAGGATGAATGTATTAATTATTCCCGCGTTTTTCCGGACAAAGGCACGGCCCACAATGGGAAGCTTTTTCATGGATCAGGCCGTCGCCCTGAGGCGGGCGGGACATCAGGTGACGATTCTGTACTGTGACAGCTATTCCGTGAAATGTGTGGGGGAGTGGCTTCGGTATGCGGAGGAAAGTGTTCAGACAGCGGAGGGAATCCCGATATACCGCGCGAGAGTATTCTGCCCGTTGAAGCACGGGATGGAGGGACACAGGGAGGCTTTTACGGAGACGATTATCCGGCTGTATGAGAACTATGTCGAGAAGGAGCAGAAGGTTGATGTCATTCACGCGCACTGCTGCGTGTGGGCGGGGTATGCGGCCATGCGGCTCTCTGAGAAAAAGCGGATTCCATATGTCATTACGGAGCATGCCACGATGTTTGGGCTTCACAGGGATAAAATCAGCGGGAAGAACAATCAATATATAGCGGAGGCCTTCAAAAAGGCGGACAGCGTAATCTGTGTGAGCAACGCTTTCCGGAGGCTGCTCTCGGAATACCGCCCGGAGACGGAGATGAAGGTCATCGGGAACGTGGTGGACTGCGAGCGGTTTGTCCCGGCGGCTGACAGCGGACACGGCGGGAGCTTTCTGAGTATCTGCTATATGGAGACGGAGGATCAGCTTCGGAAAAAGGGAATGGATATTCTGCTGAAGGCGTGGCGGCAGATTGCGCGGAAATACCCGGAGGCGAGGCTTTTGATCGGCGGTGGTGGACGCGCGCAGCGAAAAGTGTTAGAATGGGTCAGAGAGTACCGGATACAGGAAAGCGTGGAGCTTTTGGGGAGCCTGAGCCGGGCTGAGGTCGTGGCGCAGATGCAGCAGTGCGACTGCTTTGTGCTGCCGAGCAGATATGAGACCTTCGGCGTCGTGTATATCGAGGCGATGGCCTGCGGGAAGCCGGTGATTGCGGCAGCCAACGGCGGGCCGGACGATTTCGTGACGGATTCGAATGGTCTGCTCATTGCTCCGGAGGATGTGGACGCGCTCAGGGACGCGATGGAGCGTATGCTTCAAGACCGGGAGCAGTATGTCGCGGCGGATATCAGGGCTTATGTGGAGAGCGGCTTCAGCGCGCCGGCGATTGCGCGGCAGCTTGAGGATGTATATAAAGAAGTGAAACGTGGATAGGGACGGAAATGGGGATTAAAATGCAGGAAATGTTGGTGTCGATACTGACTCCGTGCTATAATAGTGCAGAGACGATCGAGAATACGCTGCGGTGTGTGGAGCAGCAGACTTACCGGAATATCGAGTATATTGTCATGGACGGCGGTTCGACGGACGGCACCTTGGAAATTATCCGGCGGCATCAGGACAGACTTCCCGGGCGGTTCCGATTGATATCGGAGAAGGATAACGGCATCTATGATGCCATGAACAAGGGTCTCCGGCTTGCCGAGGGACATTTGATAGGAATCGTGAACAGCGATGATTGGTATGAGAAGGATACCGTGGAGCAGATCGTGAGCGGGTATCAGGGGAACCGGTACGAGGTGGTCTATGGAATGCAGCGCAATTACCTGAACGGAAAGGAAAAGTCGGTGTTTCTCTATCACCATGATTTCCTGCCCGAGCAGATGATCACGCATCCGACCTGCTTTGTGACGAAGGCGGCCTATGACGACCTGGGCGTGTTTGATCTGCAATACCGCTCGGCTGCGGACTATGATTTGATGCTTCGTTTTTGGGAGTCCGGGAAGGTCGTGTTTACGCCGGTGATGCGCGTGCTGTCGAACTTCCGGCTGGGCGGCATGTCGAGCAGTCAGATTGGCGTGCGGGAGAATGCTGCGATACGCTGTAAAAGGGGCTATATGTCAAAGAAGAGATATCGGTTTGTGACGCTCAAGAGCCAGATATATGAAAGGCTGAATAGGGTCAAACGCGACAAATAACAGACGCTTGGGAGGAACAGCCTGATGAAGCTTGCGGTCATCTCACTCAATACGGAGGCCAAGAACATAAGTCAATACTATAATTCCCAGGCGGAGGGGATGGCGAAGGCCTTTGCCGCAAAGGGGCATGACGTGATAGTCTATCACCTGATACCGGATTTGGAGCAGGATGAGGAGACAACCGTGCGCGCGGGCGTAAAAATCGTCTTCCGGCGGTGCAGGCATATCGGAAAGCATGCGCTTCCTGACTGCGAGCGGCTGGATAAGGAGCGGGACTGCTATATCACGGCGTCCGACAATTATATCGCGTTTGGCCGTTTCCTCAAATGGTGCAATGCCAATCATATATTGTGTATGCCGTATATCGGCGTGGCGCACAGCAACAATGTTTCCGCTTGGAAGCGCCGTATTGTGGATTTATTGTGCGATAATGTAAAATACTATAAAAAGATACCGACAATAGTGAAGGGGCCGGAGCTGAAAACTTATCTGGAGGAAAAGGGCGGCAGGCAGATTCACATGGTTCCGGTGGGCTTGGACGGTACTCTGCTGCAGCAGGAGTATGCGCAGCAGGAAACGGATATACTGAGACAGAAGTGGGGATACGCGGCTGAGGACAGGATTTTGCTTTTTGTGGGCCGGATGCGTGCGGAAAAGCATCCGGTGAGAGTGGTGGAGCTTTTCCAAGAGCTGTATCGGGAGAACCGGCAGTACCGCCTTTTGATGGTGGGACAGGGAGAGCTGTCGTCGGCGGTGGAGGACAAGGTTCACGAGCTCGAGCTGGAGGAGGCAGTCAAAGTCTGTAAAAAAGTCCCCAATGACAGGATGTGGGAGCTGTACCGCTTCACGGACTGTTATATCAACTACTGTGAAACGGAAATCTTCGGGATGGCAATATTGGAGGCAATGTATTATGAGAGTGCCGTGGTCGCATGGGAGGCTCCGGGGCCGACATTTATCATTGAAAACGGCGTATCCGGATATCTTTGCAGGGATGAGGAGGACTTTAAAGGGCGAATCCTGTCAGCGGACAGGAGAACAGTCGGCGCTTTGGCGCATCGGCGCGTGACGGAGCGCTTTATGTGGGAGACGTCGGCGGAGGCGATATTGGAGCTGATAAGGAAATATATATCTTGACGGCATGGGGGATTAGATTGAAAAATAAGCCTGATAGCTTATTTTTCAATCGGCTGTTTGTTTCTGAGCGAAAACAAACAGCCTTGATGGCAGACGAGAAAAATTTCTCGTCGCCTCTTCGCGACAAGTCGCTCAGAAATGGGGATTAAAATGCAGATAGAATGCAATGTACTGGACAGGCAGTTCCGGATGTATCAACGGGAGTATGAGGAGGCCGCGCTGCGCGTGCTGCGCTCGGGTTGGTATGTGCTCGGAAATGAGGTGGCACAGTTTGAGGAAGAGTTTGCGGCATATACGGGGCGGAAATACTGCGTGGGACTCAATTCCGGTCTGGACGCGCTGATTATGTCCGTGCGCGCGCTCGGAATCGGAGCCGGCGATGAGGTATTGGTACAGGCCAATACCTACATTGCCACGGTGATAGGCATTACGGAGAACGGAGCCACGCCGATATTTGTGGAGCCGGACGAATATTTTAACATAGATGCGGAGAAGCTGGAGGCGGCCATAACGGACAGGACAAGGGCGATTATGGTGACCCATCTGTACGGACAGGCGAGCAATATGCGCCGGATTATGGAGGTCGCGGGCAGACATAAGCTTTTGGTGATTGAGGACTGTGCGCAGTCGCATGGCGCCTGCTTTGATGGGAAAATAACGGGAACCTTCGGCGTATCCGGCTGCTTCAGCTTTTATCCGACCAAGAACCTTGGCGCCTTCGGGGACGCGGGGACGGTCGTGACGGATGACGAGGCGCTTGCGGAGGAGCTGCGGATGATGCGCAATTACGGGAGCCGTGTTCGGTATCACAATGAGATAGAGGGCTTGAACTCACGGCTGGACGAGCTGCAGGCGGCGCTGCTTCGGGTGAAGCTGACGCATCTTGATGTCTTGAATGAAGAGCGGAGGGCGTTGGCGGCGCGCTACGACGGCGGAATAGACAATTCAAAGCTTATAAAGCCGCAGGTGAGGGCGGGGGCCGACAGCATTTATCATCAGTATGTGGTGCGGTGCGCCGAGCGCGATGCTTTGCGGCAGTATCTCTCGGAGCAGGGGATTCAGACACAGATCCATTATCCGATACCGCCGCATCTGGCCCGGTGCTACCGGCGTCTCGGAGGTAAGAAAGGTGATTATCCGATTGCGGAGCAGTATGCGGACGAGGTGCTGAGCCTGCCGATTTATACGGGAATGACAGAGGCGGAGCAGGCGTATGTGATAGAGAAGATGAATGCGTTTTAGCGGTATGGAGGAGTGAGATGATAGAGAATTGCAGGCTGATAGAGTTCCCGCAAAAGGGAGACGAGAGAGGGCATCTGGTGATTGTGGAGGGCAACCGGGACATTCCGTTTGACATTAAAAGGGTATTTTATATCTATGGCTCTGACAAGGATGTGATTCGCGGCAGACACGCGAATTACCGCTCGGAGTTTGTTTTGATCAATGTGGCCGGGACCTCGAAGGTACGGGTTGACGATGGGAAAAATCAGAAAGTCTTTGACCTTGACAGACCGCATATCGGCATTTATCTGCCGAAGCTTGTCTGGAAGGATATGTATGATTTCTCGGAGAACTCCGTGCTTTTGTGCCTGTCGAGCGAGCACTATGACGCGGAGGAGTATATCAGGGATTATGAGGACTATGTGAGTATAATGAAGAACAGAGAATGATTTGAAATAAGGGAGCATGCATGTTTTCAAAGGTGAATTATATTTTAGACAAAAAACAGAAAATCAAGCTGGCACTGATGCTTGTGATTATTTTTGCGGGAGCGTTTGTGGAGCTGCTGGGAGTGTCCTGCCTGTATCCGTTGATTAACGTTGCCATGGATCCGGAAGTGATAGAGAGCACATGGTATTTGAGGTATGTAAATGAGATTTTCGGATTTGGCAATGCAAATCAGATGATTTTGTTTTTGGCGCTTTTATTGATTGCCGTGTACATCTTCAAAAATGTATATATTACCTTTATGTATGGACTTCAGTATCGTTTTATCTTTAACAATCAGAGGTATTTGGCGGTAAAGATGATGGATGCATATATGCATCAAAGCTATCTGTTTCATGTTTCCAGAAATGTTGCCGAGCTTCAAAGAAATGTTTCCGAGGATGTAAACGGTTTTTACACGGTAGTGTTGAATACTTTGCAGCTTTTGGCGGAGGCCAGTGTGTGCGTTGTGCTCATAATTTTTCTGATGCGAACGGACATATTTACCACATTGGTGATTGCGTGCCTGATAGGGGTGTTTTCCGTTATTGTAGGTGTTGTTTTCAAAAAGGTATTGGTGAAAAAGGGGGAGGAAAACCGACAGACTTGTATAAAGGTCAACAAGTGGATATTTCAATCCTTTAACGGCATAAAAGAAATAAAGGTGGCGGGATGTGAGGATTTTTTTATTGATAATTATGACCGGTCGTTTAAACGCTTCACCGTCCTACAACGACAACAGTCGTTGATAACCTTTATACCCCGCCCGGTCATGGAGGTAGTCTGTGTCTGCGGAATTCTTTCGGCTTTGATAATAAAGATGTATTTTTTACATGAGAATGTATCGGGCTTTATTCCCGTTTTGTCCGTTTTTGCGATAGCGGCTTTCAGAATGTTGCCATCGTTTAACAGGATGTCGGGATTTATGAGCGGCATTATGTTTGATAAGCCTTCGGTGGATGTGCTGTATAATGATCTTGTGGAGATTGAGAAGTTGCAGCATACGCGAGAGAAGAGATGCCAAGATGCAGGAGGAAGACTGTCCTTAAAGAAAGAAATCAGGCTGCATGAGGTTGGATTTCGATACCCGAATGTGGACAAGTGGGTTTTAAAGGATGTCAGCTTTGAAATAAAATCCAACACATCCGTAGCGCTGATTGGTGAGTCGGGAGCGGGGAAAACAACACTGGTAGATATTATATTAGGTATTTTGGAGCCACAGAAGGGGCAAATCCTTGTTGATGGTGGGAATATACGGGAGAATATGAGCGTCTGGAGAAGAAGTATAGGGTATATTCCGCAGACGATTTATCTGATGGATGATACCATTCGTGCCAATATAGCGTTTGGTATTGAGCCGGAGGAGATAGACGAGGGCGCAATGCGAAAGGCTTTAAGTGAGGCTATGTTGGATACTTTTGTGGAGGGACTTCCTGAGGGGTTGGACACGATAATCGGTGAACGCGGCGTGAAATTGTCCGGCGGACAAAGACAGCGAATAGGGATTGCGAGAGCGTTGTATCGGCAGCCGGACATACTGATTTTGGATGAGGCGACGTCGGCGCTTGATAATAAGACGGAGAAAGAGGTAATGGAGGCGATTGACGGACTTCACGGGCAGCGAACACTGATAGTGATAGCGCACCGATTGACAACAATCAGGAATTGTGATGTGATATATGAGATTATCGGCGGCGGTGTAAGAGAACGGTCGCACCAAGAGATATTCGGGTAGTATTTATGAGAGGATAACGTATGGTAGAGCTGAATGTTGTGAGATATGAGGAGCGTTATAAAGAAAAATGGGACGACTTTGTTATGAAGCAGTCCATGAATGGAACCTTTCTGCAGACAAAAAACTTTCTTGATTATCATGGATCCCGATTCAAGGACGCTTCCCTGATTATATATAAGGGGACGGAGTCCATGGTTGCGGCAGTTCCCGCCTGCGAAGTGACAGAGGCGGGGAACAGGATTTTTTATGCACATTGCGGGAGTACCTTCGGTGGAATTGTCATATCGGAAAGTTTTTACGATATCGAGCATGTGGATGCGATTATGACGGCTTTTGAGGATTATATAGAGCAACAGGGATACAATGAGGCAAGGATAAAATGTACCGGGGATATTTTCTCAAGGAAAAGCAACAATTTGCTTTATTACTTTTTGTTTCAGAGAGGATATGCCGCTTATGATGAAATCAGCTTTTACATTGATTTCGAGCATTATAACGAAGATATACCGTCTAATTTTACCTACAGCAGACGGCGCGGTTATAAAAATTCTCTGAAAAATAATTTGGAGTTCAGAGAGCTTATTTTGGCTGATGAGATAAGGCTGTTTCACGATATTTTGTGCAGTAATCTGCAGAAATTTGGCGCAGAGCCGGTGCATTCGTTTGAGGAGCTGATGGAATTTAAGGAAAAGCGCCTAAAAGATATGGTTGAATTTTATGGCGTGTTTTCGGGGGATAAAATGGTTGCCGGAAGCATGGTGTTTTTGTTTGAAAACAAGGTCTTCCATACGCAATATCTGGCGGCGGATCAGGACAGCTTAAAACTTTTTCCAATGAACTTTATGGATGCAAATCTGATCAGGACGGCGCGCGAAAAGAATTTTCGCTACTTCTCCTTTGGGATCAGTACGGAGGAGCATGGCAGGGTATTGAATAAGAGCCTTGCTGAATTTAAGGAGGGTTTTGGTACACAATATGCCATTAACAAAACGTTTGTAAAAAGGTGGAGTGAAGAACATGCGTAACATAACAGACTATGAACAACAGTATATGGAGCATTCCTTTGAGCGTTATCAGGAGGGATACAGAAAGAGACTGACAAAGAGCGTTATCAGAAAATATGCAAAGGAAGGTTCGTCCGTTGTGGAAATCGGATGCGGTCCATATCCGCTGTTTACGGATTATGAGGGTGAGTATTTATTTACGGTAATCGAACCCGCCAAGACTTGGTATGAAAATGCGTGTACATTGGCGAAGGAGTATGGGAATGTGTCATGTTATCAGGGCTTCTTGGGGGATTTTGTCAGAAATATAAGAGGAGAGACCTTTGACATTGTCATATGCTCCAGTCTGTTACATGAGGTGGAAAATCCGCGGCAGCTGTTACGGGATATAAGACTTCTGTGTAATCACGGAACGATTGTGCATGTAAATGTACCGAATGCGTTTTCACTTCACCGTCTGATGGCGAAGGAAATGGGGCTGATTCGGGATGTTCATCAGATGTCCGGATATAATTTAGAATTACAGCAGCATACAGTGTTTGATATGGACATGCTGAAGGAATTGGTTGGACAAGAAGGGTATCGGGTAATCGATTCGGGATCCTGCTTTCTGAAACCGTTTACTCATAAGCAGATGCAGCAATGCATGGACGCACAGATTTTGAATGAGGATATTTTGGAGGCGTTGGACGGACTGTGTGTTTCGCATTTCAAGGAGTATGGGTCGGAAATCTATGTGAATTTGCAGCTGAAATGAGATGGAAGTTTGAAGGGACAGCCCATAGAGATTGCTTATATCCATGTATTGCGAGGGGGAACGAAAATGCGGATTTTCGGCAAAATAGGTGAGAATAAACGATTTGAAGCTGTTGATGCAGTCAGATTTATCATGGCGATAGCCGTAATTGCGGCGCATACAAATCCGGTTGTAAATGTAGAGAATGTGATGGTGTTAGAGTCGGTGGCTTTTATTACGGAGCTGATGAATCCCTTTTTCTTTATTGCGTCGGGATTTTTTCTCTTTTATAAAATGAAAAAGCCGTATGAAGAAAATTTAGAGTACATGGATAAGTATTTAAAAAAGATAATAAGGCTGTATGTGACATGGACCTTTCTGAGCATTCCCGTACATATATATGGTTATGTGCTTTCGGGAGAGAGTCTGATACATTGCATTTTTTCTTATATCAAGTATTTTTTGTTTGTCGGAAAACTGTATAATTCAGGACATTTATGGTATTTGCTGGCATTAATATATGCTGTGCCGGCGATTAGAGTTTTATTAAAACATAAGGTTAAGCTGCCCCTTATTTTTGTCATTTCATTTTTGATATTTACAGGCAATTATATCATGTGCGAGCTTGCGAAGAAGGTAGAGATTATGGACAATCCCGCAGGCAGGATAGTTTCAATTTATACATCTGTATTTAATAAAGGAGGTGTTTTTACGGGATTTTTTTATGTGTCATTAGGAATGCTCATAGCACATGGAAAACGTTGGCTCAACGTGTGGATTGCCATAGCCGGCCTGGCTTTCTTTCAGATAATTAATATAAGGTTTGGATTGTCTTATAATGCGTACCTCACAGCCGCAGAAGGGGTGCTGCTGTTTATGGGAATATTGGGCACACCAAGTGCGAAGAATAAATATGGCAGCATTTTCAGACAAATGAGTGAGCTTATGTATTTATCTCATCTGCTGTTTTTCTCGCTGTATACGATTGTTATTATAAAACAGCCAAATAAGTTGGGCGTGGATTCTTTTGTATTTACCGTAACATTAAGCGGTATTTTTGCCATAGTGTTTATAAAACTGAGGAATAGAGCCGGATTTCGATGGATTGGAAAGCTTGTGTGATTGGATTTGAGAGCGAAAAGTGAGGAGAAGAGGATCAATGGGGTTGATGCGTAAATGCCTGAGTATTTTTGCCATTCGTATTTATCGCACGTTTGTATTTCCCGTCAAAAAGCTGTATATAACCTTTCATAAGCATGTTATTTTTGATATAAAGGCATATGCTGACAGGAAAACCACGTTCGGGGGATACAACAGCTTGGGAATGGAAGTGTTTTTGTCTGAGAGCAGCCTTGGATATGGCTCCTATATATCCGATTACTCCAAGGTATACAGAACTGCTATTGGCAAATATACTTCTATTGGACAGTGTGTGAACACTGCAATCGGGAATCACCCCATAAGCAGCAATATATCCACCTCGCCGTCCTTTTTTTCCATGGAGCCGAGAAACGGGTTGAGCCTTGTCAAAAGGCAGCTGTTTCAGGAATATCTGCAAAAAGAAGGGGAGCACTACAGTATATATATAGGTAATGATGTCTGGATAGGGAATAATGTCACAATTCTGCCGGGTATCAGGATAGGAGATGGGGCGATTATAGGCGCGGGCTCTGTCGTGACGAAGGATGTGGAGGCGTACACGGTCTGTGTGGGGAATCCGGCGAGAAAGCTAAGATATCGGTTCGAGCCGGAGGAGATTAAAAGACTGCTGGAAATAAAATGGTGGGACAGGGACGAGTCTTGGATACGGGAGAATGCGGAAGTCTTTTCCGACCCGAAGCGTTTTTTGGAAATTCAGACAGTTGATTGATGGGAGAAACGGATGATCAGCATTATTATACCGGTATATAACACGGAAGCATATCTGCCTCGGTGTATTGAAAGTGTCATAGGCCTGCGGGAGCAGGATTGGGAGCTGATTCTTATAGAGGATGAATCCACGGACAGCAGCGGCAGGATATGTGATGAGTATGCCCGCCGTGATGAACGGATACGGGTTATTCATCAGGAGAACGGCGGACCGGCCGCCGCAAGACAGGCCGGAATCGAGAAGGCCCGCGGTGAATGGATTATGTTTGCGGATTCCGACGATTGGCTGGATGAGCGGATTTTGTCAATATTGGAAGAGCATCAGCGGGAGTCCGGTGCCAATATGGTATGCTGTACCTTTGTCAATGTGGATGAGAAGGGGAAAAAGGCGCATCTTCCGTATTTTAAAGAAGAATATATTGACTGCTTTACCGCGGAAGAGTGTATGATGCATATGCACAGGACGAGATACCTGACAGGCTCTCCGTGTACAAAACTGATTCGCAGGAGCCTGTTTGAAGGGATTGACTTCTGCAGGGATGTCACAATCGGCGAGGATTATTCCATGATTGTGCAGCTGTCTCAGAGAGCGCAGCGCGTCAGACTGCTGAGCAGGGAGCTGTATTACCGGTTCGTCCGGAGAGGGAGCATCTCCCATATGGGATATTCTCAGAGGCATCGGAATGCGTTTGACAATTATATGCGCGTGCGCAGGGAGCTGCTTCTGAAATATCCGGAGTTGAGAAAGGATATTATCGGGTTTCACACGGAGTATGAGATGGCGGTAATCACGGCCATGTGCAGAAACAAAAGCTATGACCGGGCGGTTATCCGTAAGCTGAAGAGCGATTTGCGGGAGAATATGCGGCTCACGTGGACCAATGCGAGCGTTCCGTTATATATGAAGGTCTGTGCATGGATGATTGCCTATCCGACACAATTGTTTATATGCTTATTCAGAATATTATATCTGTGTACGGGAAGATGACGGCGATAACGGATTATTTGTTGTGTGAGAGGAAGACTGCAATGGTGAAGATATCGGTGGTAACCGTGTGCTTTAATGCGCAGGATACGATACGGCAGACGATTGAATCGGTGATAGGTCAGGAGGACTGCCGGATGGAATATTTGATTCAGGACGGCGCTTCAAGGGATGAGACCGTAAGCATTGTAAAGGAATACCAAGCCGTTTATCCGATAAAGCTGGTGTCGGAGAGCGATAACGGTCTTTATGATGCGATGAACCGTGCCGTGGCCAGGGCAGCAGGGGAGTATGTGATTTTTTTGAACAGCGGAGATGTATTTTGTAATCGCAAGGTGTTAAATCGTATTGAGTCCCGGCTGGATGGGGATATTGTAATCGGAAACGTGATACGGTTGAATGAAAAGAGCCGGGTCAGGGAAAGCTATGGGGGAAAAAATACGATATTTCGGTTATTGCTTTCGGGAAGGATGCCCTGCCATCAGGTTATGTTTTCCAAGCGGGCGCTTTTGTCGGAATTACCCTTTGATTTGACATATAGTATTTGTGCGGATTTTGATTTTGTGGTAAAATGTACCAAGAGGAAATGCAGTATGCGCTATGTGGATGTTGACGTCAGCGAGGTAGACTGCGTCAGCGGCATCAGCTCTCAAAGGGAGAACCTGTGGGAGATGCGCAGGCAGGACGACAGAAGTCTGAGGGAAAATTTCCCGGTGTGGTATTATGTCATAAAGCTGCCCAAGGGAATTGTAAGAGGCTTCAAAAGGCGCGCGGAGCGGAAGGGCCCTGCAGGAAAGGCATAGTTATTTATATGAAAAAAACAATCACCGTAGTAATACCGACTTATAATGAGGAACAAAACATACAGGCTGTGTATGACAGGGTAAGCGGTATATTCTCATCGGAATTAATCAATTATGATATGGAAATACTGTTTATTGATAACGCGTCCACGGACAGCTCAAGGCTTCTTATAGAGGAGCTTTGTGTGAAGGACCGGCGGGTGCAGGCAATTTTTAACGCGACGAACTTTGGCTTCTCCCGTTCCTCGTATTACGGATTATCACAGGCCGAGGGGGATTGTGCGGTGATGCTGTATGCAGATATGCAGGATCCGCCGGAGGTGATACCGCAGTTCGTGAAGAAATGGGAGGAAGGGTATAAGGTCATTACCGGAATCAAGTCCCGGAGCAGGGAAAACCCGTTGATGTATGCCATAAGAGGTCTCTATTACAAAATATTGTCCAAGATTTCGGAAACAGAACATATTCAGCAGTTCGACGGCTTTGGCCTGTATGATGCGTCCTTTGTAAGGCTTTTAAGAAAAATGAAGGATCCGATGCCGTACCTGAGAGGACTTGTGGCCGAGTATGGATGTAAACGCACGGAGGTAGAGTATACGCAGGAAAAGAGAACGGCAGGAAAGACAAGTTTTAACTTTGCCCGTTATTATGACGTGGCGATGCTTGGACTGACGTCCTCGACCAAGGCGATTATGCGGATGGCGACCTTTCTGGGGCTGGTAATGGCGGGGATTTGTTTTCTGATAGCGATTATAACACTGATTCTAAAGCTGGTGGACTGGAATTACTATGATGTTGGGACGGCCGCCATTATCGTGGGGATATTTTTTGTGGGCGCCGTTCAGATTTTCTTTCTGGGCTTTTTGGGAGAGTATATACTGAACATTAATATCAGGGTGATGCAGCATCCCATTGTGGTGGAGGAACGGCGAATCAACCTGAAAAGAAGCGGCAATGACGAAGTGTAACGGAGATGCGTATGGAGAGAGTGATATTGACCGGAGGAACCGGGTTTATAGGGAGCTGGCTGGTGGAGGAATTGATATCTCACGAAACAGAGGTGGTGGTATTGGTCAGAAGCCTTGAAAAAGCGGAGAGGAATCAACTGTTCCAAAATAAACATGTGCGGCTTGTCGAATATTATTCACGGCAGTACGAGGATATGCTTTTGGAAAAGACGGAGGCGGACGCGTTCTATCATCTTGCGTGGGAAGGGGTTTCCACGGAACTGAAAAACGAGAGTGCGCTTCAGCTGGAAAATATTCGATTTTCAATGGAGATGTTGGAGCTTGCGAAGGCCTTGGGGGCGAAGCGCTTTATTGCGACAGGGACGGTTGCGGAATATGCTTTTTCTGAAAACATTATGGATATTAACGGCAGGCAGACGCCGAATGACATGTATGGAGCCGCCAAAACGGCCGTACATTACATGCTTGAGACAAGGGCAAGGCTGTTGAAGCTTCCGTTTAATTGGGCGGTAGTGCCAAGCACCTTTGGAGAGGGCAGACGGGATAATAATATTATCACTTATACGATAACCTCACTGTTGCGCGGAGAGAAGCCGAGCTTCGGGTATCTTCTGCAGATGTGGGATTTTTTGCATGTAAAAGAAGTGGTGCGTGCGCTTTGGCTTATCGGGGAAAAGGGTGCGGCAGATAAAACATATGGCATAGGAAGCGGTGTTTTTAAGCCGCTCAGGGACTATATTGTGCAGATCAGGGATATTATCAATCCCGAGCTTCCGCTTGGCATCGGGGATATTCCGTCGCTGTCCGACAAGGCGTTCAGCTCTTGCGTAAGCATATATGATATCACAAAGGATACGGGC
Organism: Roseburia sp.; assembly: GCA_023664265.1. GTDB lineage: Bacteria > Bacillota > Clostridia > Lachnospirales > Lachnospiraceae > COE1. The sequence continues at coordinate 10,564 of JAMPFV010000046.1, read as the reverse complement.
TTTGTGCCGCAGATCAGCTTTGAGGAGGGAATCAGAAGAACGATACCGTATTATAAGGCGATGACAGAAGAAACGCCGGTATGAAAGGGAGTAGGATATGAGGCAGAGACTTGCAGATTATGTAGTGGATTTTTTGGCAGGCGAACGGGCAGAGAATTTTGCCGTACAGAATGCAGACCTTGTGTTGGACATCGGAACCCGTATTTCCATCAGGCAGGTCGGATACAATTGGGAGATTTGGGCGCGCGGCAAAGGTTGTGATGGTTGATATTGACAAGGCGGAGCTGCATAAGCCGACGATACATGTTGATTTGCCGAATTGGGTGATAAAAGAAGGAACCCGATTTATCCATAAACAACGGGATTGCGAGTATGGGTTACGGGCTTCCTGCGGCGATAGGCCTGTGCATTGCAGGCGGTGGAAGGAGACCATATGTCTGGAGGGAGACGGCAGCATTATGATGAACCTTCAAGAGCTGCAGACAGTGGTTACAAATAATCTGCCGATTAAGCTGTTTCTGATTAACAATCAGGGGTATCACAGCATCCGTCAGACGCAGGATAACCTGTTCCATGAGCACAGCAAGGTCGCATCGGTCCGGAAAGCAGGGATTTATCTTTCCCAGATTACTCCAAAATAGCGGAGGCGTTTGGGTTTCCTTATCTGGAGGCTCACAGCAATGCGGAGATGAAGTCGGTGGTTGACAGGGCGCTTAAAGAAGACGGCTTTGTGTTCTGTGAAATCTTTACGGATACGGCACAGGGATGGGAGCCGAAAAACAGTGCCAAAAAGCTGCCGGATGGTACGCTGTTCAGCGCGCCGCTTGAAGATCTGGCGCCGTTTCTGCCGGAGGAGGAGCTGAGGGATAATATGTATATTCCGCTGCTTGGGGAGTGATATAAATTAAAACGAAAAAAGACTGTATGATATGAAATTTTCCAAGGGCAGTTACAAAATAATTAAAGGAGAAGAAAATTGATACTCAGAGACTATTGGGGAGAGATAAAAAGGGGTATCGGACTTGTGATTATGGGAGGCCTGTTGGGGTGGGTTCTGTTAGTTGTAGCGTATTTGCTGCCAATAGATCCGATAGAAAGGCATGTTAAAGAGGCGTTGGAGACGCTTAGCGAGATGGGGCCGGCACCAAGACTGATTCAGGACAATCCGACAACAAGATTGGATATGTATACGGATTCAATTATGTTAAACGAAGCCGTTTATAAAGGTACCGAGAGCATTTGGGAGAGAGCGGTAGCAGGGTATGAGTATATTTATGAAGGAGAGACACCTTTCCAGTCCCTGTTGGCGTATTTGTCGGGTGAAGCGGGAGCCGAGGGAATGGAATATGCCCGCTATTGGCATGGATACTTGATATTTCTAAAGCCATTATTGATTTTTTTCTCCTATGGAGATATAAAAGGCATAAATTTGTTGATTCAAATATTCTTATTAGGCACTGTCATAATGGAGATGGCAAAGAGAGGAATGCGCATGTATATATATGCGTTCTTGCTTGGGGTATATTCATTAATGCCATTGGCGATAACAATGTGCATTGACTATTCCGTTATATTTAATATTATGTTGGTCTCCTGTGTGATATTGCTGAAATATTATGAAAAATTGGTTGACAAAAAATATGTAAACCTGTTTTATGTTGTTGTAGGGATGTCGGTATGCTATTTCGACTTTTTGACATACCCATTGGTCGTGTTGGGATTTGTTTTGTTAATGCATATTATATTGGAATGCGATAATAAAAAGATGACCGGATTGAAGATTGTGCGTAACATAGCAGAGAGAACCTTGTTTTGGGGAGGCGGCTATGTGGGGATATGGGGAATAAAATGGGTACTGGCAAGTATTTTTATGCGAAAAAATATAATAAAGGAAGCAATTTTGCAGGTGCTTTACAGATCATCCACAGAAGTTTCGGATAGTGGGATAACAGAGGAGACTTCAAGGATACAGGCATTGGGAATCAACTTAAAAACGATAATTGTTTCACCGCTCGTCATTGCGTTAGCCGTTTTTTTATGTCTGATTTTGGTAAAGTGCTTAAAAAAGAAAAGATTATCCTTCGATTCCGCGCGGACATGGGGAATGGTTATTGTTGCGATAATGCCTTTTGTATGGGTGATGTTTAAGGCTAATCATGCATATGTCCATTATTGGATGGTTTATAGGGAGTTTTCAACTACTGTTTTTGCTATGGCAAGTGTTATGTTATCGCTTATCGGGACCGACGGCTGATGATGTATCAGGGACGAACAGTGATAGTGAGGAGAGAAAAAATCAGAATTATTCTCTTGGATTGAGCAGGATGAAAGAAAGAGTGGATTATGACGCAAATCAGAGCTTTGTTGAGTAAACAATATAAGCTGTGTACACTGCTTATGGGACTGTGCGCTGTCCTCGCACTCTATATGACATGGTGCTTATCAACCATATCTTATCAGGGGAGACTATACGAGGTGCTGCATTTTGGGAGTACCCTGATTACGGCAGCGCTCTATGGCGGATGCCTTGCGATATTCGAAGCTTATTGGAGAGCGGAGCATCTCAGGAAGCAGTTGCAGCTTCTAAACATTGGCATTTTAGGAGCGTTTGCACTGATTCTGATATCTGATATAAGAGGCGGAAGCATATGGTTGCTGCTGTCGGATGCGGCGTGGCTTTTGGCAGCAGGATACGGTTGTCATATTCTGCGGTACAAGGTCGGAGGCATTTCCCGAGTAGCATGGTTATGGGCGCGGCAGAATTATGCATTGCTTATTTTACTGTTGCTTGCGGGAATATTGGGTGTGAGACCTGTTATGTTACAGTTCCGCTGGGATGGCGCGCTGTATGAGCAGGCCTGCAGGGGTATGAATATCCATTCCATGAGCAGTATGGCTGCATATGCGCATCTGGCGCAGGGGTATGGCGTACTGTTTTGCCTGATAAACATCCTTGTTCCGGATACGGGGTGGGCAATGGCAGTGACGAACATTACAATGTATCTTGCAAGCATTGTGGCTTTTTGGGGGATTATGCGCCACATTGTTCCGGGAAGGAAAAAGCTGTCTTATCTGTTGATCACCGCAATATATGCGTGCTCCCCGTATACGCTTGGCATGGTGAATTATTACAGCCTTGATTTCGCGACCTTGTGCCTGTTTGTATGTATGTTGTACTTTTGGATAAAACGGGAATGGGTGTTGCAATTTGTCGCGGCGCTGTTGGCCTGCTTTACCAAGGAGCCGGCAATCATCTCGTATGGGGCCTTATGTGCCGGCATGGTGGCTGCGGATATTTTGCGGAGGGGCAGCGGAAAGGTTTCAGAGAGGATAGGCAGTATTTTTAAGCGGATGTATTATTATCCGATGCTGCTCACGGGAGGGCTTTGGGCAGTTACCTATATGTTTTTGGGCGGATGGAATGCCGGAGACGGAGGCGTGGCCGCAGACACTGTGTATATTGCGGACAAGCTGAAGGTGCTATATATATTAAATTTCAGCTGGTTTTTTATCGTGATCTTGATAGGGGGAAGCATTGGCCTGAGAAGGAGAAAAACAAGCAGAGAAAATGTTGATGGCCGGTGGATTACTCCGTTGGCGGTGAGTACGGTTGGATTTACGCTGTTCAGCATAGTGTTTAAGACCGTGAATCATGCGCGCTATACTGCACAGGTGCCGGCTGTCCTGTATATTATGGGCGGATATATTTTACTTACAGTAATAGGTGAAAAAACGGTGCAGGTAATTGCGGGGATTTTGGCCTGTCTTATGCTGGTATCGTCGTACCTGACAATTGATCCTGTCAGCCGCCGGTGTTTTCAGACGCTCGATGTAGGAAGCATGCAGATGATTACGACAGGAACGCCGGTGCCGGGAGACAGCATGATTTACAATAAGCAGATGCTGGGGATGGAGTATGCGCTGAGCCAGGCGGTAGAATATGCGGTTGAGAATGACTGTATGGTTATCATGCCGATGTATGATGCCACGCCGAATCTTTTTGACGGGCTGATGCAGGAGATGGAGGAGCAGGAATACGGTTATTCCGCATTCACATATTGGTCTGAGGAAAATAAGAAGAGAACCATATACGAGGGAGAGGATACAATTGCTTTCACCATATATGAATGGCGTGACACGGCGGAGCTTGCGCGGCTTCCGCTGACAGAGAAGGATAAGCATTGCTTTATTTACTCATCGCAGGTGGGGGAGGATCAGGCATGCAGGATACGGGAGGCCTATGCGGACGCGGATTATAAGGAGTATCATTATGGCGGATGGACGGTCTTAATGCTGATATTCTGATGGAAGAGGTTCTGCCTGACAGATGTATTGTTTGGAGGGGCGCTTATGGAAAATAATAAAAAAATAATTATCACGGGCCCTACGGGAGCCATCGGTATGGCGCTTATCAAACGATGTATGGAGGAGGGCATCTGTGTCGTGGCTGTGTGTCATAAGGGCTCTGCCCGGATTGCACAGATACCGCAAAGCCGGTATGTCCGTGTTGTTGAGGCGGACTTGTCGGAGCTTGTGCGGCTTGGGAAGAGGGAGCTTGGCTTTGCCGAGACGGAAAACGCGGATATCTTCTATCATTTTGCGTGGGAGGGGACAACAGGAGCGGCCCGAAATGATATGCCGTTGCAAATCGGGAACATTCAGTATACAATAGATGCGGTGGAGCTGGCGGCAAGATTAGGGTGCAATACTTTTATCGGGGCCGGTTCGCAGGCCGAATATGGAAGAGCAGAGGGCGTTCTCACGGCGGAGACGCCGGTATTCCCGGAGAACGGGTACGGGATGGCAAAGCTGTGTGCGGGACAGATGAGCAGACAGCGCTGCGAGGCGTTAGGGATAAGGCATATCTGGGTGAGAATCCTCAGCGTGTACGGGCCGTATGACGGACAGGGGTCTATGGTGATGTCCGCGATAAGGAAACTGGCAGGCGGTGAACGGGCGGGATTTACGCGCGGCGAGCAGATGTGGGACTATCTCTACAGCGAGGACGCGGCGGCAGCCATGCGTCTGCTTGGAGACAAGGGGATTCACGGCAAGACGTATGTGTTGGGGAGCGGGAAGGTTCAACCGCTGAAGGAGTATATCCTGCAAATACGGCGCGCGGTGGAGCATCAGGTCGGGGTTGCGGGCGAGCCGGGATGGGGAGACATCCCTTACAGTGACAAGCAGGTCATGTATCTGGGGGCGGATATTACGGAGCTCAGGCGGGACACCGGATTTGAACCTGAGGTAACCTTTGATGAAGGCATTAGAAACACGGTCAGCAGTATGATCAGAATGAACGGGGAGTCGGCGGATGGGAGAAATTAAATTATTGGACTGCACACTTCGGGATGGCGGCTATTTAAATGATTGGAATTTTGGACATGACAGTATCGTAAATATATATGAACGGCTGGTAAGCTCTCGAATGGATATTATTGAGGTCGGTTTTTTGAATCAAAATTGTGCCATGGACATCGACAGAACGATTCAACCGGATTCCCGAAGCCTTGACAAGGTGTATGAGAATTTGGAAAGAGGGCAGTCTCTGATTGTCGGGATGATAGATTACGGAACCTGTGACCTTGAGAACATTGTACCGTGTGAGGACAGTTATCTTGACGGCATCCGGGTGATTTTCAAAAAGGACAGGCGCCGGGAGGCAATCTCTTTTTGCCATGAGATTAAATTATTGGGCTACAGGGTATTCGTGCAGGCCGTATCCATAACCGGCTATTCCGACACGGAGCTCAAGGAGCTGCTTGCAATGGTGAACGACTTGGAGCCATATGCGTTCTCGCTGGTTGACACGTACGGGCTGCTGCACAAGAATCAGCTTATTCACTATTTTGACCTGGCGGACAAAGAATTAAAACCGTCCATAGGCTTAGGGTATCACAGCCATAATAACTTTCAATTGGCGTATGCAAACTGCGTTGAACTGATTGAGAAAAATATTTCAAGACAGCTGCTGGTAGACGGCTCCCTCTATGGTATGGGAAAGAGCGCCGGGAATGCGCCGACAGAGCTTTTGGCGATGTATCTGAACGATACGGGGCGGAGCCGATACAAGGTATATCATCTTCTGGAGGCAATTGATACGACCATTCTGGATATACGCAAGGAGATTCAGTGGGGATATTCGTTCAAGTTTTTCGTGTCGGCCTCCAATGACTGCCATCCGAACTATGTGTCCTATCTGATGGATAAAAAGAAGCTGTCCGTAAAGTCGATTAATGAAATTCTGGCGCGCATTATTCCGGAAAAGAAGCTGAATTACGACAGGGACTATATAGAGGAGCTGTATGTGATGTTCCAAAAGCGGGAATGCGATGACCGGGAGGACAGGAGAAAGCTGCTCAAGCTGTTCCGGGATAAAAAGGTATTGCTTATAGGTCCGGGAAAGAGTGTGGAACGCAACCTGACGAATATACAGGAATATCGGAAACAGAACCAGGTGGTCAGTGTCGCCGTGAATTATATCCCGGCAGAGGGACATATCGATTGCCTGTTTATCAGCAACGCAAAGCGGTATGTACAGCTCTCCTCCAAGCTCAGTGCGCTGAAGGAACGGCCGATTCTGATTGCAACCTCAAATGTAACAAGCGCGGGGAAGCTGTTTCCGTACAGCTTAAATTACAGTGATCTGTTGGATGAGGAAGCGCTGATTGTGGATAACCCCATGATTATGTTTATGAAGCTGTTGAAGGAGATGGAGATTGAAAATCTGGCCTTAGCGGGCTTTGACGGGTACACAGAGTCCGAGAGTGCGAATTATGTGAACCCGAATATGGAGCACTCGTTCAGCAGGGAGAAGGCGCGGGACATTAACAGAGATGTGGTTAAGAGCATAAAGCGGCTCGCCCCGAATTATCCGTTTTTCTATTTGACGGAGTCACTGTATCAGAAGATGGAATGGGAAGAGTAAGATGAAAAAATACAAAGCGGCAATATTTGATGTGGACGGAACCCTGCTGGATACGACGGAGGGCGTGTTGGCGGCTGTCCGGTATACGATTCTGGAAGCGGGACTCAGCGAGACGGACAGTCAGTCATTGCTGTCGTTTATCGGTCCGCCGATACAGGACTCCTTTCGCAGGGTGTACGGTGTTTCAGCGGAGCGGGCGCAGGAGCTGGCCGGCATATTCAGGAATCGGTATAAGGATTACGACCTGTTAAAGGCGGTACCCTATACCGGAATCTATGATGTGATGGAGGGCTTGAGGAAAAAGGACGTTAAAATCGCAGTGGCCACCTATAAAAGGCAGGATTACGCGGAAACAATCTTGAAGCATTTTCATTTTGACGCATATAGCGATATATTGTATGGAGCCGATTATGAAAACAGGCTGAAGAAGTCGGATATTATAAAGCTTTGTCTGGAAAAGCTTCAGCTTCCGGATCCGGGGGATGCGGTTATGATTGGCGACAGTCTGCATGACGCAAAAGGCGCGCAGGCCTTGGGGATGGATTTTATAGGTGTGACCTATGGCTTCGGTTTTCGGAGCGAGGAGGAGGTTTACGCATATCCGGCGGCAGGCTGTGCGGAGGTGCCGGCGGATATATTGAAGCTGTTTATCGGATAATGAATGGAGGAACTGCATGAAGATTAAGGTGGCGCAGTATATTGCGGACTTTCTGGTAAAAAAGGGAGTTGAGCACATGTTTACGGTTACGGGCGGCGGCGCAATGCATTTGAACGACGCCTTCGGACATAAGAAGGGACTGACCTGTATTTACAATCACCATGAGCAGGCCTGCGCCATGGCGGCAGAGGGATATGCGAGATATACGGGGAAAATTGCCGCGGTGTGTGTGACTTCAGGACCGGGGGGAACCAATGCCATTACAGGCGTTGTGGGCGGCTGGCAGGATTCAATTCCAATGTTTATCATATCGGGGCAGGTAAAACGCGAGACGACGACCCGGTCCACAGATGTGCCGCTGCGTCAGCTTGGCGATCAGGAATTTCAGATTGTTGACTGCGTGAAGCATATGACGAAATATGCGGAAATGGTGACGGAACCTGCGGAAATCCGTTACCATTTGGAAAAGGCATGGTATCTTGCCAACCATGGGAGGAAGGGCCCGGTGTGGCTGGATATTCCCGTGGACGTTCAGGCCGCACGAATTGAGACGGACAAGCTGGGAGGATTTGAGGAGAAGGAAGCGGAGCGGCAGGAATGTCCTAAATACGATTCCGGATTGACGGCGGAGGTATTTTCGCGAATAAGGGCCGCGAAGCGCCCTGTCATTCTTGCGGGAACCGGCGTGAGGCTTTCGGGAGCATATGATATATTCAGGGCCTTGACGGACAGGCTTGGGATACCTGTGGTCACCGCATGGAACGCCCATGACCTGTTGGAGGATGAATATCCGTATTATTGCGGAAGACCCGGGAGCGTCGGTACCCGGGGTGGAAACTTTGTGGTGCAGAACAGCGATTTGCTGATTGTACTTGGTTGCAGAATGAATATACGCCAAATCAGCTATAACTATAAAGAATTTGCCAAGCACGCTTATAAGATTGTGGTTGACATTGATGCCGCAGAGCTGCAAAAGCCCACGGTACGGGTGGATTTGCCGATACATGCCGATCTGCGGGAGGTTATGCGGGAGTGGCTTGAATGCGCGGAGCCCGTGAACGACTGCTCCGAGTGGCTTGCATGGTGCAGGGATATTCATCAGAGGTATCCTGCGGTGCTGCCGCAATACTATGACAAGCCGGAGCCGGTGAATCCGTATGTGTTTATTCAGGAGATGAGCGATTACCTTGGGGCGGAGGAGAGCGTGGTTACCGGCAACGGCGCCGCCTGCGTGATCACTTTTCAGGCAATGCGGATAAAGAAGGGACAGAGACTGTTTACCAATTCGGGGTGTGCGGCCATGGGCTATGGCTTTCCGGCATCCATCGGCGTGGCGATGGCGCGGAACGGAAAGCGGGTGGTCTGTATTGACGGAGACGGCAGCTTTCAGATGAATATTCAGGAGCTTCAGACGGTGGTGTACCATCAGTTGAACCTGAAAATCATCATCATTAACAATAACGGATATCATTCCATCAGACAGACGCAGAAAAATCTGTTCGAGCCTCCGTTGGTTGGCGTATGTGACGGAACCGGAATCAGCTTTCCGTCCTTTGAGAAGCTTGCATGGGCGTATGGTCTGAAATATGTGAAGATCACACGACAGGATGCGATAGCGGAAAGGATGGATGAACTGCTTCACACGGAAGGCCCTGTTCTTTGTGAGGTGGTTTGCGACCCGGAGCAGAATTTTGAGCCTAAGCTTTCGTCGAAGGTGCAGCCGGACGGGACGATTATATCGCCGGAGATTGATGATATGTTCCCTTTTTTGCCCAGAGAAGAGTACGAGGCCAATAAGATTTCGGATTGAAGCTGTCTGTCCGCAGAGAGCAGGAGAGAGAATGAAAGTATCGGATTACATGTGCTTTAAAGGCACTGCAGGAACTGAAAACAATATTCCATGATTTGAAAGGATAAGAGGTAAATGAGCATGGAAAAAGGTATATGTCACAGAGGAAGAACGGGAAAAGTACCGCAGAGTGATTGATGCGTTTGCGGAACTGTACGAAATAGAAGGTGAAAATATGGTAGTGGTTGATGTTGGCAGGTATGGTTTTGTAAAATTATAGTGTTACACGCTTACAAAAACAAAACGCTCTGTGTAGCAGGCGAAAAAAGATTAGAAAGGCTCTGTGTATGATAAATATGCAGGGCTTTTCGCTTTTGGACATAATGTCTAAAAGATATAAAACACAGAGCATGAGTGAAGCAGGATATCCATATGGCAATACTCAAATGGAGAGATATTTCAATACTTTAAAAAACGAATGCACCAATTTGTATGGTTTCCGGATAGAGGAAGCGCTCTATGCGGCAGTGGAAAAATTTGCATATGTCAGTTATAACCATGTGTGTCCCTATAGTTTTAACAACTACCGTACACTATATCAGGCACGGACAGCATCATAAAAAAGGATCCCAACATTGAGGCTGTTTTTAATGCTGAGAATTTTGGACAGTTCAATTCATCCTATTACGGACTTCAACAGACGACGGGGGACTGCGTTGTTCTGCTGTGCGCCGATTTTCGGGATTCACCGGTTTTATAATTGAGGGAATCAGATTCCTAATAGCGATATTTTACGTTATAATAAAAATTGTTTTGTGGGAAAATTATAATATGGGGATGGCGACCATAGCGGTTGGTCTGTTTTTCCACGGTGTGGTTCAACTGATTTTTATCGGACTGTTGGGAGAATATATTCTGAGCGTGAATCAGAGGAAAATGAACCGTCTCTTGGTAATTGAAGAGGAAAGGATTAACTTTGATGAGACTGTCCAAGAAAATGCGGATGAGATATAGGAAAACGGGGATATTACCGGTGCGCTCCCTGCCGGCATTTTGAAACAATGGGTTTCTTTTTCCCGCAGATGGTGATATACTTGGACAAGCAGAGCAAATATAGGTATCGGTTTGCGGAGGTAGATTGAAAAATGATTATAAGACAGCAAAAAACGCTGTCTAACAATCATTATAT
>JAMPFV010000045.1 GCA_023664265.1 Roseburia sp. | reverse complement strand
AATCGAACCAGTGACACGAGGATTTTCAGTCCTCTGCTCTACCGACTGAGCTATCCGGGCCTGTGCGCTTCACAAACAAGGATATTTTACATGGTTTTATCCCGGTTGTCAAGAATCCGTTTCCCATTTTCCGGGATTTCGTGCTATAATATTTCCGGATAACATAACGCTTCAACCCGATATCCGTAACCCATACTGCAAAAGGAGCCCCCATGCAAATCTGCGCACTGGTCAAAACCACACTTTTAGATTATCCGCGGCACGTCGCCGCGACCATATTCCTCGGCGGCTGTAATTTCCGATGCCCCTACTGCCACAATCGGGATATCGTGTTTGCGGATGCCGGCATAGCGAACGGCACGCTCACCCCCTACGCCCCGGAGGAGCTCTTCGCCTTTCTGGAAAAACGCAAAACCGTCCTCACCGGCGTCTGTGTGACCGGCGGCGAGCCGACCCTTCATCCGGAGCTGCCCGCACTTCTGACGCAGATAAAACAGCTCGGCTACTCAGTAAAACTCGATACCAACGGCTCGAATCCGGATATGCTAAAGCGCCTGATAGAGAACCGGTTGATCGACTACTGTGCGATGGATATCAAGAATACTCCCGCCAAATATGGGATTTCCTGCGGCCTGCCGGGCCTATCCGCCGACTCCGCGCTGCTTGCGCGAATCCGCGAGTCCGCCGATATTCTTGTACAGGCGGGCCGTTATGGCTTTGACTGTGAATTCCGCACTACCCTTGTGAAAGAGCTGCACACCGAATTTGACATGCATGTCATATCTGATTGGCTTGCGGGCGCGCGCGCATATTATCTGCAATCCTACACGGAGAGCGACGGCGTTATCGCCAAGGGCTTTCACGCACACGACAGGGAGACCCTGGAAACCTTTGCCGGCCTGTGCAGAAAGGCAGTCCCCAACACGCAGATCCGCGGCGTGGAGCTGTAACCGCTTCCTCAGCGTTCCCTATATCTCCACCTGCTTCATATAATATCCGAAGCACCCGTTATGCAGCGCATTCTCGCGCTCCTCCTCCACGCGCATCCTTGCCTCGCCATTCTCAAAGCCCTCAAAGCCGAACATCTCCGCAATGCGGCACTCCCGCTCATGGTACACACCCGGAACGCCGATATAATACGCGGCCGCGCCCGCCTCTCCCCGTATATAGTGAAAGAGCAGGAGCTGACGGTAGTTATAATATGCGTGGAGCACAAAGGAATTGGCCGCCAGATCGTGGTATTTCTCCGTGAGAATGATCACATCCTTCGGCTTTATCAGGATAGACTGCGCCTCCGGAAGAATATGAACCTGCGGATAAGTGTTCAGCAGCTGTGTCCATTTATCCGGTATGGACTCCGCCACCATCTCCTCCTCTATCGGCCTCCTGTATCCGGCCTCCTCCCTGATCCGCCGGGTCTGCTCTGTCTGTGCCGCGCTCCTGTCCGATGACGGTTCCGCTCCCGTCTGCTCTATCTGTGGTGTCTGACCCGGCCGTGGCATCTGACCCGGCCATGGCATCTGACCTTGTTGTGGCGTCTGACCCTGCCGTGACATCTGACCCTGCCATGGTGTCTGTTCCTGTCGTGATGTCTTATCCTGCCGTGGCGCTGCCGTCTCTCTTATAATGCATCTTCCCACACGCGCGCCGTATAAGGGAATCTCCACGCCCACGCACTCCTCAAGGCCGGCCTCCCTTGTCCACCCGAGCTTTTCCATTCCGTACCCGTTCTTCACGGGCACCCTTCCGAGCAGGCACCGCTCTCCGCCGGGCTTCAGCACATACACGCTGCACGCGCTCCCACACTGCGCGGGGACGCCGCGAAGCCCCACATGGAGTCCCTCCTTATCCGGCCTAAGAAAGCCGATATTGCGCTCCTTTTTGTTTCCGTTCATATAATCAATATAAAAAAACTGCATAAAAAATCCCCCCATCGCGAGCCTACAGACTACTTAAATGTATGTCCACGCGCAGGGGGATATTCGCTCTTTATTCCAAAGAGTCAATATATTTCATATAATTGACGACCATCAGCGCAATCTTAAAGGTCAGCGCATCATCAAACTTTCTGATATCCAGTCCCGTAGACTGGTGCAGCTTCTCAATCCTGTACACCAGCGTATTCCGGTGCACAAACAATTGTCTCGAAGTCTCCGACACGTTCAGGTTATTGTCGAAAAATTTTTGTACCGTGGTGAGGATTTCGTCATCCAGATCGTCCGGAATATTGTCCCCGAAGATTTCCCTCATAAAAATGCGGCACAGATTCACCGGAAGCTGATAAATCAGACGGCCGATACCGAGCGTATTGTAGGCGTTAATCTGCTTCTCCATGTAGAAAATCTTCCCCACGTCCAACGCCATCTTGGCTTCCTTGTAGGACTTGGAGATTTCCTTGAGCTCACCCACGATTGTCCCGTAGGCCACCTTCGCAATCAGCATCCCCTCCGCATTGAGCATGTCCACAATCACCTGAGCCGTCTGCTCCACCTCGGTGTATGCATTACTGTCCGTCACATCCTTGATGAAGATCATGTTCTTCTGCTCCACCGCGGTCAGATAGCAGCCCGGCTGATCGCCGAAAATATTTTTCAGAAGCTCCATCGCGATATTGTCCTTATCGTTCCTGGCCTCCACCAGATATACGACCCGCGGCACGTTCGTCTCTATATGCAGCTTTTTCGCGCGGTTATAAATATCCACCAAAAGCAGATTATCCAACAGCAAATTCTGGAAAAAATTATTTTTGTCAAAATGCTCCCTGTATGCAATCACCAGATTCTGTATCTGGCTGACCGCTACCTTGCCAATCATATACGCGTCCGCACCGGAGCCGCTCGCAATCATCACATATACGACCTCCCTGTCCTCCCAAATCTTGAGCATGTGAAAGCTTCCCACAATCTGGCTGTCGGCGGGAGACGCCACAAAGTTCGTGATCAGCTCCGGCGATACATTCTTGTTGTCAAAGGTCGTCGCCACCGTCATTCCGTCTATATCCATAACGCACAAATCCACCTTGGTTATGGCCTTTAACTCGTCTATGCTTGTCTGAATTACCTGATTCGAAATCATTCTGCACCCTCGCTTCTGTCAAATAGACCCCGACACTTCTGTCGGGGTCTTATTATTCTTTATTGAAAGACTAGTTCGTGATAACCTTCTCTGTTTCCTTATCGAATACATGGATCTTCTCAATGTCGATAGCAAACTTAACCTTATCACCGGGTCTCGCCGTTGTTCTCGGGTCAACTCTCGCCGTAATCGGGAACTCAGCCAAATCCGCATACAGGAATACTTCTGCGCCGAGCAACTCGTATACACGGATGGTCGTCTCGAAAGTACTCTCAGACTTTGCTTCTACCATCATCTGTGAGTCATAAATATCCTCCGGTCTGATACCAAATGTAACAACCTTGCCGTTGTAGCCGCCCTCAATCAGCTTCTTTGACTTTGCAGGAGGAAGCGGAATGGAAAGGCTCGCAATGTTCAGGTGAGCGGTGTCGCCCTTCACCTCTACGGTCGCATCCAGGAAGTTCATCTGCGGAGAACCCATGAATCCTGCAACGAACAGGTTCTGCGGCTTCTCATACAGGTTCTGCGGTGTATCTACCTGCTGAACGATACCGTCCTTCATAACAACGATACGGGTACCAAGCGTCATAGCCTCTGTCTGGTCATGTGTAACGTAGATGATGGTTGTACCAAGTCTCTGGTGCAGCTTTGCAATCTCAATACGCATCTGTACACGAAGCTTTGCATCCAAGTTGGAAAGAGGCTCATCCATAAGGAATACCTTCGGGTTACGAACGATGGCACGACCCATCGCAACACGCTGTCTCTGACCGCCTGACAAAGCCTTCGGTTTTCTGTCAAGGAGCGGGGTCAGGTCAAGGATCTTCGCTGCTTCCTTAACCATCTTATCAATCTCAGCCTTCGGCACCTTTCTCAGCTTCAGACCGAATGCCATATTGTCATATACGGACATATGCGGATACAGAGCGTAGTTCTGGAATACCATCGCGATATCTCTATCCTTAGGCTCTACATCATTAACTACTCTGTCGCCAATCTTCAGCTCGCCTGAAGAAATATCCTCAAGACCGGCAATCATACGAAGCGTGGTAGACTTACCACATCCTGAAGGACCAACGAAGATAATGAACTCTTTATCGGCGATTTCAAGATTGAAGTTCTTAACGGCCTCAAATCCGTTAGGGTAAACTTTGCAAATGTTCTTTAATGATAAACTTGCCATTTTTAATGCCTCCCGAAATAAATATTTTGTAGGTTTGTAAGATATATTCAGTATAAATTAAAACAATTCAAAATGCTATGCCACAATTCAACAAAGATTTTTCCATCCTTATGTAAATATTGCTTATTTCATGAATCCGAAGCGTTTTGCAAAACCTTCCTGTAAGCAACTTGCCCAACTCTTGTTTCATTTAATGTACATGTTGCCCAAGGCAGTCTTTCGATGTCCCATGTCCCCGTCCAAAAAACAACGTCGGCTGCGCGGCTATTTCCTGTCCGCTGGCGCGGCTTCCACAGTCTCGGGCTCCCCGCCTCCGGCCGTCTCAGAAGCTTCCACGGCCTCGCTTCCCTCCGCTTCAATTCCCGGCGCTCCGTCCTCCGGCGCCCCGGCCTCGGACAGCTCTTCCGCTGCAAGCTCCATGCTATCGCTCTCCGCAAAGATACCGCCGTCCGGGTCGGTCTCCTCCGCTTCCTCCTCCTTATCGACCAGCGTCCCCTCATACTTGGTGAACACCCGAAGCAGCAGGAAGGATTTGAAATAGAGCACACAGCCCATCGACAGGAGCACCAGCGCGGGCAGAATCTGCGGCACAAAGTAGAAAATGACAACCGGAACTGCGTATATCGCAACCAGCAGGAACGCCGTCGGCAGATGCGAGAGCGCCATCAGAAAGGAATTCTTGATGGTGTTCTTGACGGAGTTCGTATAGCGCGCCTGCAGGGCAAAGACAAACACCGCGCACATCGCTATGATTACAGTCACCGTGATTGTGGAAATCCGTATCCACTGCGCAAACTCAATCCCCGAATACAGGATAATCCGATAGTCAGCAACCAGGACGCCTATCACGAGCAGCACGATAATCCAGATAACGGTGGCCTGCCTGAAGTTTTCCTTGAACGCCTTGAGAAAGCCCTTCGTGATATAGCTCTCCTCGTTCTTGACCATCTTGAAGCCCATATAATACGCCGCCGAGAAAGATGCACCTATTGTGATAATCGGAATACTGCACAGCAGGAACATCAGATTCAGAATCATAACATCAGCGACCTTATTCAGGAAATTCATCAGCGGGCTGTCCAGTTTAAACATTTATTACTCCTCCATTCCTCCACAGCCTGTATCTTACTGCAGGCTCTTATATACCTGCTCGTAGTTGCGCTGCAGCTTCTGGTGCGTGACGAGCGCCGCCTCCGCTTTCTCCGTCGCTTTATCCATGATCTCGTCAAAATACTTCAAAAAGGTATCCGCCACGATTCCGTCATACCGGCCCGAGACGATTCCCGCGTTGAGATCCGCGATAATCTCCTCCTTGGAGTGCGCCTCTCTGTAGGGCTTATCCTCCCGCGCGTTTACCACGTACTCCGCCACCTGCAGAATCGCGTCCTTGCTGTTCATGGCGCCGCCCTTGAGGCCTCTGGGGTAGCCGCTCCCGTCAAAGCGCTCGTGATGCCTTGCCGCAATGGAAATTATGTTGTCGGAAAGCTTCCCCGCAAGGGTTCTCTCCATAATCTCAATATGTGTGTGAATCAGGTTCTTCTCCGCGTCATCCAACACTCTCGGCGCGTTCAGAAGGTCGTTGGGCAGCGGCAGCATCCCGATGTCATGCAGAAGCGCCGCGTAGTAAATCTCGTTCTTGTCTACCTCGCTGATGCGGATTTTCCGCGCAAGCTCCCTGCTCACATAGATCGTCGCAATGGTCTCCGACACCATCTTCTCATCCTTGAGGCCCGTGCAGTACATGAGCATCTTGAGGTACTTATCCTTCTCATCGTCCGAGAGGAGGATGTACTCCATGCATTTGTTAAATTCCTCCTTGTACAGGCCGTCCTTGAGCTTGTCGAGAATATCCGTCTCCGCGATAACCTTTTCAAGCAAATCGCAGACCTTGGGGTCAAACTTCGTCCCCGAATACCGCTGAAACAGGGAAATGTCGAACTTCTCGCCGAACGCCCGCATCCAGATATCCATAATCTCCGCGACCTTGAGGATTTCCAGCTCAAACCGGTAGCGGTACTCCAAGTCCTTTGTCTTGGTGTAATCCATGTGATGGTAGAGGATAATCTTCGACAGCTCATCCAGCGGTGAGAGGTACTTCAGAAACAGGTAGCCGTACACGGAATGCGGGACGGTATTCTTCGCGTCAAAGGTGAGCTGCTTTCGCACGTCGTCGGTCTTGTACGCACCGATGTCATGCAGCATGGCAAGCACCATCAAATCCGCAATCTCGTACTTCTCATAATTTCCTCTGCGCTCCAACAGCTTTGACATAATATAGCTCACTCTCATTCCATGGTGAGCCAGCGGCTTATCCATAAGCCGAAGGGTCTCGTATATCAGATTACACATATCCTTGCTGGTAATATATTCTACTGACACGTACCCACCTCCTTCATTTATTAATTAGGAAGGCTTATCTGAAAACGCGCTCCATCGGCGTATATCGAATGCCTTCGCTTATTTCCTCGTCATGTGTGTCGCAAAAGCCTACCTTATGGTAAAAGCCCACCGCATAGGGCGCGGCGTTGACGGTGACGCGGTCGCGCCCCTCCTCGCACAGCACATAGTTGCAGATATATTCTATCAGGTTCCTGCCGACGCCCATCCTGTGATAGTGCTCATCCACAAACAGCAGGGAGATGTGCGTCTGGTTGCGCAGGCTGATCATCCCGATCATCCTGCTGCCGTCAAACGCGGCGAAAAGCTGGTACATCCCTATCACGAACATTCTGTGGAGCACGCTGTCCGTAATAAAGTCCAGAAAGCTCTTGATGCCCTGCTGCGTGTAATCGGCAGCCTCGAATTTCATAAACGTGCGCCATGCGAGCGCCATCGCGTCATCCCATTCGTCACGGTAAGCGGAACGTACTGTTATTTTCATAAATCCTCATCCGGCGGCGGGAGCACTGCGTTCTCCAGCGGCAGTCCTCTCTGCACCGCATCTGCGTTTTTCAGCGTCACCTCGGCGATTGCGCGCACGGCCTCTCTCGTGAAAAATCCCATATGCGAGGTGACGATCACATTCGGGAAGGTCGTAAGCCGCGCCAGGTTCTCATCGTCCATGATGTCGTTGGAGCGGTCCTCATAGAACACGCCGCTCTCCTCCTCATATACGTCAAGCCCGACCCCTGCGAACTTCTTCTTCAGCAATCCGTCTATCAAATCCTCGGTGCGTATCAAATCGCCGCGCGAGGTGTTGATCAAATACACATCATCCTTCATCAGCTCGATGGTCTTGGCCTGTACGATATGCTTCGTCTCCGGCGTGAGCGGACAGTGTAACGTAATCACATCGGCATTCTTGAAAAGCTGCTCAATCGCGGTGTATTCCACGTCGAGACTCTTGTTCGGATAGGGGTCGTAGGCCAGTATATTCATGCCAAAGCCCTTGAGAATGTTTATCATCGCCTGACCGATGCGTCCGGTTCCCACGACGCCCGCCGTCTTCCCGTGCAGATCCATCCCCATAAATCCGTTGATGCTCATGTTAAAATCGCGGGTTCTGGTGTAGGCTCTGTGCGTGTGGCGGTTGACTGTCAGCAGCAGCGCCGCTGCAAACTCCGCCACCGCCTCGGGCGAATAGCCGGGCACCCGCAGAACGGGTATCTCATACCTCGCCGCGGCCTTGATGTCCACATTGTTGAAGCCGGCGCAGCGCAGCAAAATCGCCTTGATTCCCATCTCCGCAAGCCTGCCGATCATGCCTTCATTCAAGTAATCATTCACAAAGATGCACAGCGCGTCGTGACCCGCCGCAAAGGGTATCGTCTCCTCATTGCAGGGTACCTCAAAGAAGTGCAGGTCAATGTCGTATTCCGCGCTCATCGGCTCAAAGTAAGTCCTGTCGTAGGGCTTTGTTGAATAAAATGCTATTTTCATCATCCTGTCTGCCTCCATAAATCATTTTGCACTTAGTTTATGTAACAAACGGAAAAAAATGTGGTGAAACAGCCATTTTGAACTATTATACCACATTTTTCCCAAATTGAATATGCAATTATGACTTTTGTCAAAGCATTTTAGCAAAATATTACCCGCAGGTGAGGAAACGTTCCATGGCCGCCGCTGCTTCTTTCTCGTCGTCACCGTTCACGCATACGGTAATTACCATGCCCTCTGAGGGATTAAATGCGATAATACCCATGATACTCTTCGCGTTAATGCTGTACTTCTCACACTCGAGTATAATCTCACTCTTGAACTGATTCGCAATCTGCACCATCTCGGCTAACGGGTGGTCATACTTCTTATCAATGTCCCTGACCGTAACTTCTTTTTTTAACACAGTAAACTCCTCCACAACGTCAATATCGTAAACACCGATTCGGTCTGTAAAATCAAGTCATCCCCTATTGTCCTTCTTTTCAAAATAAAAGTCAACATTTTTTCGCTAATATTCGCAAAATCGTGTTTTTCACGAAAAAAACGGCTATTTTAAGTATTTCATTAGTATTTTCTGCAAAACGTCAATGTCTATCGGCTTGGCCATGTAATCGTCGAAGCCCTTCTTAATATACTCCTCTCTGGCGCCCACGACCGCGTTGGCCGTGAGAACGACGACCGGCGTCCCATAGCTCGCGATGCCCGCGTTGCTCTTGAGATACTCCATCAGGTCCGTCCCGCTCACCTCCGGCATCATGTCGTCCGTCAAAATCAGATCATACTTCTCCCTGTCGAGATGATTCATCGCGCTCTGTCCGTCGCTTGCGCGCGTCACGTCGATTTTCAACAGCTCCAATATGGAGGCAATCACCTCCAGATTCATCTCATTGTCATCGACGACAAACACCCGCTTCCCGGGAAACTCCGCGGTCTCCGTGCTCTCGCCCTCATGCGTCTCCTCATTGCTCAGACGCTCGAAGCGCGACTTGTAATCGCCTATCGGCTCGTGCGATATCACATGCTGCGGAACCGATATTTTAAAGACGGAGCCCTCCCCGTATCTGCTGTCCACGGAAATCGTCCCGCCCATCAGGGCCACCAGTCTCGAGGTGATGCTCAGGCCCAGCCCCGTCCCCTCAACGCTTCTGTTCTTCAGCCTGTCAAGGCGCTCAAACTCACTGAAAATCTTTGACAGATCCTGCTCACGAATGCCGACGCCGCTGTCCGATACCGTTATGTTCAGGCTGACCGCCTCCGACTGCTCCGGCAGCAGCGTAACGTTGACCGCCAGCTCCAGCCAGCCCTTCTCCGTGTATTTGACCGCATTGGTCATCAAATTCAGAATGACCTGCTTGATGCGAATCTCGTCCCCGCGGAGCACATCCGGCATCGCCGGGTCGATGTCGAGCCGAAGCTCCAGCCCCTTGTCCGCCGCCCTGCTCTGTATCATCAGCACGACGTCGTTCAGCGCCGACGACAGGGAATAGTCGGATTCGATAATGTCCATTTTTCCGGTCTCTATCTTGGAGAAATCCAGCACGTCGTTGATCAGAGCCAGCAGCGTCCTGCCCGCGTTCTGAATGTTTATCGCATATTTCCGGATTTCTTCATCCTCGCTGTCCCGCATGATCAGCTCATTCATTCCCAGCATGGCATTTAACGGCGTGCGAATCTCGTGCGACATATGGGACAGGAATCTGCTCTTCTGCTCGTTGGCCTCCTGCGCGGACAACTTATCGCGCTGCATCAGCACCAGCTCTGCCTCCTCGCGCATCTGCCGCAGCTCGTAATTGCTGCGCAGAACCCACGTAAGCATGCAGCCGCCAAAAATAATGAGACCGATACCGAGTACCGCCGACGGCGGATACAGTATCCCGCCCCAATAGACAATCACACAGATCAGCATGGCGATGCTGAGGGCCGCATACCCGATGATAACCTCAATCCCGGGCATCATCTTCTCCTGGATAAAGCTGATCACGCAACCGGCAATCGCTACCGCAGTGATCACATGCACATATATATAGGAGTTTACAATGTCGTATGCACTGACGACAAAGGCAAGAATGCTCCCCACTGCCACCAGAAACTCAGCCCCCGCAAACACCCCATACCGCCGATGCCCCGGGAAAAACGCGTGCTGCGTATACAGGATAAGCGGTATCGGAATCAGCAGGATGGAAGTGTCCGTCAGCCAGCTGATAACGGACATCTTCGGAATGAGCAGCTCCAGACACCCGCTGTCTGCCGCCACGTAGATTGCCGCCGACAGCAGAAAAATCGCCAGCCACCGGATATTGGTCTTGACCGTCGCATAGCTTGAAAATACAGGCGTCCGCTTCGCCAGCATCAGGAACACGATCAATCCCAGAAGGAGAATGCAGGTCAAAATATTGAGCCACGACTTCGCCAAAATATATCGGGTGAGCGCGTACCGGTCGCCAATGGCCGGGAACTGTATAATAAAATAGTCCGCGCTGCGCGTTGAGAGCGTCAGCGTCAGGCGATCCCCCGCCTGCAGGCCATCTATAGAAAGCAGGTGCAACCCGTACATATTCAGCGTGTAATCCAGATACTCGTCGCGAAACGCTTCCTTATAGTAGAGCGTATCATTTACATACAGACTCACATTTCTCGCCTTAACACGGAAGCACAGGTAGTCCTCGGCTGACGGCGCCGTGTCAAGCACCTTGGTGATGGTGACTTGATTGTCCTGTGCGTCGGCGCGCAGATAGCTCTCCCCGTGCGCAGGCACAGGCGCATCGCCAATCTCCCCCGCCTCGTCCACGTAATACCAGTCCCCCCCGAACCACACGTCATTCTCCGCAAGCGATTTGAAGTGCACCTGCATCGGCCCCTTCACGGCGATTTGTACTGTAAGCCCCAGCACGAGCGCAGTAAAGACGTAAAATATAATATCCGATATGAACTTTGTCCCCAAACGCTTCCACAGCTTCAAGAATTTTTCCCACATTGCCGATACCTTCACCCTTATTTTTGCACACAACGCTTAATATGCTCTGCCCCAGTATACCATCTTCTTCGCGGGTCTGCCGCAGCAGACACACCTGTCGCTGATCTGCTCCTGCTCAAAGGGCATACAGCGGCTCGTCGCGGCAAGCTCCTCCTTGATCTTGTCCTCGCACGCCTCGTCCCCGCACCACATTGCTTTCACAAAGCCCGGCTGATTGTTGACGGTGTCGCAGAACTCCTCCCAAGAGGACGCCGTATAGGTATGCGTCTCCAGATGCTTTTCCGCCGCCGCATACATGTCGTTCTGAATCGTCTCGAGAAGCTTCGCCGCCTCCGTCTCCACCGCGTCCAGACTGATTTCCGTCTTCTCGCGCGTATCGCGGCGCACAAACATGCATCGGTTGTTCTCGATGTCCTTGGGGCCGATTTCAATCCGGAGGGGAACACCTCGCATCTCGCACTCGCTGAACTTCCACCCGGGGCTCTTGTCGGTGTCGTCCACTTTCACCCGAAAGCCCTTCTCCACAAGGCGGTCGCGGAGCGCATACGCCTTGTCGAGCACACCCTCCTTCTTCTGTTGGATGGGAACCACCGTAATCTGTACCGGCGCGACCCGCGGCGGCAGCTTGAGTCCGGAATCGTCCCCGTGCACCATAATCACCGCGCCAATCAGACGCGTCGTCAGCCCCCATGAGGTCTGGTGCACATATTTCAGCGTGTTGTCCTTATCCGTGTACTGAATGCCGAAGGCCTTCGCAAAGCCGTCCCCGAAGTTGTGGCTGGTTCCGGACTGCAGCGCCTTACCGTCGTGCATCAGCGCTTCGACGGTGTAGGTTGCCTCCGCGCCGGCGAATTTTTCCTTGTCGGTCTTCTGTCCCTTCACGACAGGGATTGCGAGAACATCCCTCAGGAAATCCGCATATACATTCAGCATCTGTATCGTTCTCTCCTCCGCTTCCTCGGCCGTCGCGTGCGCGGTATGGCCTTCCTGCCACAAAAACTCGCGGCTTCTCAAAAACGGGCGCGTCGTCTTCTCCCACCGCACGACAGAGCACCACTGATTATACACCTTGGGCAAATCCCTGTAGGAGTGTATCTCGTTCGCGTAAAAGTCACAGAACAGCGTCTCCGAGGTGGGACGCACGCACATTTTCTCCTGCAAGGGCTCCAGTCCGCCCTGTGTCACCCATGCGACCTCGGGCGCAAAGCCTTCCACATGGTCCTTCTCCTTCTGGAGCAGGCTCTCGGGTATGAACATCGGCATGTAGACGTTCTCCACGCCGGTCCTTTTGAACGCCGCGTCGAGCTGCGTCTGAATCTGCTCCCAGATGGCGTAGCCCGCAGGCTTGATGACCATGCACCCCTTCACGCCGGAGTAGCTGCAAAGCTCCGCTTTCTTTACGATATCCGTGTACCACTGTGCGAAATCCTCCTCCATCGAAGTAATCGCTTCCACAAGTTTTTTGTCCTCTGCCATCTTTTCCTCCCCCTGTTTTGTTGTTTTTGCATCGCCGGCGGCAGTTCTTTTCATCTGTCAGGCTGCACAAAACATGGCTGCCGCACCGAAAAGAAAAAACCGCAGTCATATCCCCTCCATATAGGGGCCTGACTGCGGCGTTACCACCCTGATTTCACTCCTCATACCGTTATCGCCGGCGTTACGCTGTATTTTCATACAGGACTCCAAGGCAGGTTCCAAGGCTTCCACGTAAAAATCTCACACCAAACGATTTTCTCTCTGAACGCTTCCACGCTGTACTAATCCTCTTCAACGTCATGTCTTGTTCTCTCTTGTGTGTTTCATTTTAGAACAGACTCGAAGATTTGTCAAGCTCCCGGTTTTATTGATTTCTCCCTCCTGTTTTTATTGCTTCTCCCGGAAGGTATGATGTATACTGATTATGACATCAGTTATCGGCAAAGCGCTCTTTCTCTGCCCTGTACTCTCGAAACGGAGGCTGCATATGAATACGATAAATACGAAAACAGATACCTGTATCATTCCTTTAACCCAAGGGCTTTTTCACCTAGGCGACGTGCCTGACGCATGGCAGGCTTGGGTTCCGGATGATGACTGGACGCATGTGCGCATCCCGCACGACTGGTCTGTCACCCTGCCGTTTTCCAAGGAATATTCCAGCGGGACAGGATACCTTGCGGGCGGCATCGGCTGGTACCGGCTCCATATTGCGCCGGACGACGCATGGCGCGGCAAGCGCATTCTCATACGCTTTGACGGTATTTACAAAAACAGCCGTGTATGGTGCAATTCAACCTATCTCGGGGAGCGCCCCAACGGATATATCTCATTTTCCTATGATATTACAGACTGCTTTCGTTTTGATGCGGACAATATTCTCTGTGTCTGTGTAGACCGGCGGGAGCTGTCTGATTCGAGGTGGTTTACCGGCTGCGGAATCACGCGCAAGGTTACGCTCACCATTTCAGAACAGATCCGGCCCATACCGGACGGAATATTCTTCCACACGCCAAAGGTCAGCGCCGTGGAGGCCTCCTACACGGTCGAAAATGAGCTTGTAAACCATACCGACAGCGATGTTATGGTTACGTTGACCAACAGGCTGTTTTCCGCGGACGGCAGCATTGCAGACCAAGTCTCCTCACAGGTTTACATTCCCGCGGGACAAGCCGTATCGGCTGCAAACAACGGCACGCTGGACAATCCGCTGCTGTGGTGTCCGGAAAACCCTGTGTTGTATACGCTTGAGACCGCTATCTCCGACGGGCAGTCCTCCTATGTGGTGCACCGCACAAATGTCGGCATCCGCAGTATTGCGTTTGATGCGGACAAAGGCTTTTTCCTCAATGAAAAGCCTTATCTCTTGAAGGGCGTCTGCGTCCATCACGACGCCGGCTGTCTGGGTGCGGCGGTACCGCCCGCCGTGTGGCACCGCCGACTGACAAAGCTCAAGAGAATGGGCTGCAATGCAATCCGCATGAGCCATAACCCGCATATGCCGGAGCTGTACGCGCTGTGTGACCGGCTGGGCTTTTTCGTGATGGATGAGGCCTTTGACGAATGGGAGGGGCCCAAGAACAAATGGTGGCAGGGGCATAACGTTTACCCTCCGAGGAATCAGGGCTACTATGTTCATTTTCCGGTGTGGCACGAGCGGGACCTGAAAGACATGATCCGCCGCGACCGCAATCATCCGAGTGTGATTTTGTGGAGTATCGGCAATGAAATCGACTATCCCAATGACCCGTACTGCCATCCCTCGTTTGCCGCTATGACGGGAAATAATGACGCCGATAAGCCGGAAAGCGAGCGTCTATACAATCCCGGCCGCCCCAATGCGGAGCGTCTCGCCGCGCTCTCACGCCGCTTATACACGCTTGCCAAGGAGGCGGATACCACGCATCCTGTCACGCTCGCCGCCGCGTTTCCGGAGCTTTCCGCGAAAATCGGCTTTATCGACCCGCTGGATGTGGTGGGCTTTAATTATAAGGAGCATCTCTATGCAGAACACCACCAGCGGTTTCCTGACAAGCCCTTTCTCGGAAGCGAAAACGGTCATTCGCTTCAGGCGTGGCGGGCTGTCACGGACAACGACTATATCTCCGGACAATTTCTGTGGACAGGCATCGATTATCTCGGTGAGGCGCACGGCTGGCCTGTACACGGCTCCGGCGCGGGGCTTTTGACGCTTGCGGGCTTTGAAAAGTCCGGATATTACCGTCGGCAGAGCTTCTGGAGCGATCAGCCGGTAATCCATCTGCTGACCCTGCGCGAATCCGAGAGCCGCACCTCTGCGTGGGGCGAGACCTTTGATGACGCCATCTCGTGCGAGTTTGCCCCCGCAAGCGAGTGCTGGAACTACTGCTCCGGTGAGCGCGTCGTTGTAAAATGTTATACAAACCTTGATTCTGTGGAAATCCTCCTGAATGAACGCAGCCTTGGTATTTTCCATAAAGATCCTGATAAGGACTGCATTCTCCTGACTACGGATTTCGAGGCGGGTGTGCTCCGCGCACAAGCCGTCGCTGAACCGGAAACCAAAGAAGCCGCCGAAAACCGCCCTATGGTAAGCCACACGCTCTATACAACCGGCTGTGCCTGTCAAATGCAGATAGCGGAATACGACTGCGATATGACAAATATCGACAGCAGTCCTCAAAAGCTGCATCAGCTTGAAATCACGCTGCTCGACAGCAATGGCCGGCGTGTATACAGTGATGCCTCCCTGCTACATGTGACCGTTGAAAATGGAACCCTTTTGGGGATTGAAAACGGAGATTTGTCGGATGTGACGGAATATGCCTCAAATTCCCGCAGGGCCTACCACGGACAATTGATGCTCTATGTGCTCTCTGATATGCCGGAGGCTGAGACTGTCGTACAGGTGCGCGGAGAACTGCTGGCAAGCTGCACGGTTCATCTTCATTGAGCTAAGGAAGCGATGATTTAATCAGCGCTTCCTTAGCACCTCCGGTGGATGCACACGG
The DNA here is from genome assembly GCA_023664265.1 of Roseburia sp. Classification (GTDB taxonomy): domain Bacteria; phylum Bacillota; class Clostridia; order Lachnospirales; family Lachnospiraceae; genus COE1. The sequence continues at coordinate 8,875 of JAMPFV010000045.1, read as the reverse complement.
ATTGAAAATGTTGCTTCGCAACGCAAATCAAGTGCGCGATGCAATTTTTATTGCATCACGCACTTGAGTATCAGAACAATTCATTACCACAAGAGATTTATATCATATTCCTTTATCCTTGAATCATGCGTAATCAGTGTCAGATTCTCTTCCAACGCAGTTGACATAATCAGCCTGTCAAAAGGGTCACCGTGGAGCATCGGAAGCTTCTGAAGCCGCTCAAGATATTTCGTCTTTATCGGCAGGATAACAATTCCATAGCCTTTACAAATATTCTCTATATCTGTGACCGATTCCTCTGTGTCCAGCTTACGAATCGACTTTTTTATCGCAATCTCCCACAAGGACGCAACGCTTAAATACAGGTCATTACTCTTCCCGATAATGTCCTTCGCCTTCACAGACAATCTTGGATTATCATCAAGAAACCACAAAAGGGCGCAAGTATCTGCCAAATACATCACATATACTCCTCAAAGCAGTCCGGTGTCTCATCAAAATCATCCGCCATAACCATTTTCCGCTTCAATATCCCCGGTTTTCTCAGATACCCCTGCTCATTTATCGGACTGCGCTCCACAGTGCTGTCAGGTCTCGCATTAAAAGACAAAAATTCCGCAAACTGAATCACCTGTGACAATTTTTCATCCGGCAATCCCTCAATTACTTTTAGTGCCTGCTGTTGCAACGTCATTCTGTGCTCAGCCTCCCATCCGTTTTGCTGCCTGCTATCTCATTATACCCATTATCCGGATACCGATACCCTTTGAAATATCCTTTTTGTTCCTTCCACTTTACCGCATCCCGTTTCCCTGTGTCAAGTGCTGTTTTTTACATTTGCACGCCCTCACCCGATATCCGGCTCGTCCTTCAGCACAATCGTTCCGGACGCTTTTCCCTCCGTCTCAAACACGACAAGCTCATTGCGGCCCTGCCTCAGCAGCGGTGCGGGAATGTACAATCTTTTCTGCGGACCGATTTCCCAGAAGCGGCCGAGATTAAATCCGTTGAGGAATACACAGCCCTTGCCCCAGCCCGCAAGCTCCAGAAAGGTATCCGCCGCCTCATCGGCCTCCAATATAAAACGGTAAAAGGCCGGCAGCCCCTCGGTATACCCCTTGGAGAAGTCCAGCGCCGCAATATTGTCAAGCGGCAGCGGATACATTGTCCAATTGTAATGCATGTGCCCGTTAATCTGCACACAGCCTTCGATTCCCTTCCGCTGATGCTCCATCATCGGCCCGAAGTTCACGCGCCCCATATTTTCCACCAGAATATCAATCGGCGCATCGGGGGCAAAGGTCACGGGCGCATTGCACATCTCCTGCGCTCCCCCCGACGGCGCGTTGGCGTCCTCCGCCTTCTTCACTCGTCCCGCGCGCACATCATACTCTCCGGCAAGCTCTCTGTCGTACAAGGTCACCAGTGGCTTTTTCTCCACGAAAATATTTGCCCTGTCGTTCGCTCCCCACAGACGGATCCGCTCGATATTTTTCTCCCGCTTCAGCTCAGAGTGGTACAGAATATACCCGTAGCCCTGCCCGCATTTCTCCATGCTCTTGGGGAAGGTATCCGCAATCGGCGCAGAGAGCTGCCCTAAGCTCTCCATCAGACCCACCTTTTCCGAAACGGTAAGCGCTCCGTAGGCTCTGCGCTTGATCTCCGTGGAGAGCTTTACCTCGGGAATCGGCGCGTATTTGCGGATTACGGCCTGAAAATCCCGATACTTCTGCGTGATGTCGCCCGCCTCCGTCAGAAGCGCATCATAGTCATAGGAGGTCACGTCGGGGGTCAGCTCGTCGTAATAGTTCGACCCGTTCATAAAGCCGAAGTTCGTACCGCCCTCAAACATATAGATATTCACATGGCCCGCGTCCAGCATATCATCCAAATCCTGCGGGCTGTCGGGGTTGCCCTTCTTATGTCCGCCGTTCCCCCAATGGTCGAACCAGCCAACCCAGAACTCGGCGCACATCAGCGGCCCGCCCTTCGCGTAGGGGGCCAGCACGGCAAAGCGCTCCTTGGTCCGCGAGCCGAAGTTGCCTGTCGGCTGCACACCCTCTATCCCCCCGCAGCTCAGCGCTTCGTCAAAGGGGCCGTCCGAGGTAATCAGCGGCACCTTCACGCCGCGCTCTGACATGAGATCCCGTATCGCCTCCATATAGCGCGTGTCGTCGCCGTAATAGCCGTACTCGTTCTCGACCTGCATCATAATCACAGGGCCGCCCTCCGTAATCTGCAGCGGCGCAAGCATCGGGAGCAGCACGTCGTAATACTCCCGCACATGCCGCAGGAACGGCTCATAGTAAGCGCGCAGCCGCATATTGTCCTCCTCGAGCAGCCATGCGGGCAGGCCGCCAAATTCCCACTCCGCACAGATATACGGCGAGGGGCGCAGTATCACATACAATCCCAGCTCCTGCGCAGTTTTGACAAACTGCACCACGTCCAGCATCCCCGTAAACCGGAAGTTCCCCTTTTTCGGCTCATGGGCATTCCACGGGATATAGGTCTCCACTGTATTGCACCCCATTGCCTTGAGCTTCTCCAGACGGTCGCGCCAATACTCCGGAACGACGCGAAAATAATGGATACTGCCGGAAATCACCTGAAACGGCTCCCCGTTCAGATAAAAGTTGTCCTTAATCTCAAATTTTCCCATTCTCGATTCCCACCTTCTCCAAGCCGACAGCCTGCGTTTCAAATAATATCCGCTGTCGTAATCCTTATAAGTAAGCAAAAAGGGGCAGAGATGCAATAATCCCTACCCCTTCTGAAGCAGGAAACCATATTCTTATTTCCTGTTTCCCATAATTTATTTATACACCGAAAACAATTATTTGTACAGTGCGTCAAACTGTCTCTGCAGCTCTGCGGTAACGTCGTCGATGCCTGCCGCCTGAAGCGCTGCCTGATACTCCGCAACGATGTCCTCCGCGGTGCCTGAATATTTACCGAATGCAATCTGCTTCATGTATCTGTCGTGGATCTCGCTGATATTCTGGATCTGGGACTGGATAGAGTCTACCTCCGCCACGAACTGTCCGTACGGATACTCAATCTTAATCTTGTCATATTCGTCATACAGTGCGTTGATCTTATCCCAGTCACGGCTTGCGTCCGGAATCTCAAGGTCGTCATTACGTCCCCACCAGAAGTTTGTGGTTCCGTTGATGTTGTCTGTATCCTGATTGTAGCCTTCCGGCGTTGTCCTGAGGCCATCCTCCGTAATCTCATAGGATACGCCTTCGATACCATAGCAGAACAGCTTATAGCACTCGGGGTCATTTCTCAGCAGATCGTAAACCATCAACGCTCTCTCCGGATTCTTGCTTCCTGCGGAGATTGCCATTGCGCCGTGTGTAATGGAAAGCGCCGTCACGTTTCCGGTCTCCTCGCCGAAGTAGAAGAAGCCTGACTCTGCGTCCTCGTCTGTGTCATAGATGGTATTTGCCGGTGTGTGGCTTACAAGGTCTGTCCAAGTCTGTGTATGGTGCTGCTCCGCAGCTACCTTGCCGACTCTGTAATCGTCACGGTTTGTTGACGCCTTATTGTTCAGTACGTCTGTCTGCCATACGCCAATCTCATCCCACTCCTTCATCATCTTCGCGAACTCAACCAGAGAATCCGTGTCTGTCATAAACGGGGAGTATACGGTGTACAGGTCATCCCTTGTGCCGCCCCACATTGCGCCGGCGTTGATGCCGTCGATCGGCACATAGTTGGAGTGAGATGCAATCCAGCCGCCCGCCATCTGCGCCTGCTGTGTACCGTCAGAATCCCAAGGGATAATGTCCGGATAAGCTTCCTTTACATATTTAAAGTAGGTTGTCAGATCCTCCCAGCTATGTACGCCATCTGCAAGTCCGGCCTCCTTGGCCCAGTCCAAACGGTAGATATAGCCATGGTTCGTCCACTGTGCGTAATTATCCTCCGGAATCAGGTAGATTTCACCGTTATACTTACAAAGCTCCCAGTTCTCTGCGGGAACGCTTGCCCATGTCTTGGGGGCATATGTCTTGAGCATATCCTCGGACAGCTCAATAAACGCGCCGTTCTTTGCGTTTGGCCACGCATCCAGCCAGTCAGACGCCGTTCCGACAAGGTCAACCGTACCATCCATACGCGCCAGTGTCAGATTATAGTTTGAGAGATAATCCGTCCATGAGATAAAGTTGATGTCCAACTCCGCATTGACCTTCTCTGTCAAAATCGCATTCAACTGCGCCATCATCTCGTCGTATTTTTCTTTCGTTCCGGAAGGCGCATCCCCTGTTGTCATGTAGGTGATCACAATATGCTCCGACGTATCGATCGCAGAGGTATCCGCCGCTACGCTGTTGTCCGTTGACGCGGACGAATTGTCAGACGACGCCGTCGTGCCGGATGAGCTGTCGGCCGCATTGGAGCTTGAGCTTGAACCGGAGCTTGAGCCGGATGAATCGGAACTTCCGCCGCATCCGACAAGTCCCGCGATCATCGTTGTTGACAGGAACAATGCCAATAATTTCTTTTTCATGTTTTGTCCTCCTAATCATTAATTAGTCGCTGTGTTTTATATATTATCTCCGCTTCCGCGAAGCTACAGCCGCAAAGCTGTATCCCATCAGCCCTTGACCGCGCCGACGGTAAGGCCGCTGATAAAGTATTTCTGTACGAACGGGTACAACAGGACAATCGGCCCCGTTGCGAGCACCGCATTCGCCATCTTAACGCTCTCCTGCGGAATATCCGCGATGCTGACATACTGCCCCGCCACAGAATTTTTCAGCGCGTCAATCTTGTTGACAACCTCATACAATGTATACTGCAGAGGCTTTACCTCTACCTTGGAGCCTAAGAACAGGGATGACTGATACCATTCATTCCAATAGCCCAGCGCCAGGAACAGGCCGATCGTCGCAAGCGCCGGCTTCAGCATCGGCAGGATCAGGGAGACGAATATCCTCATATCCCCCGCGCCGTCAATCTTGCCCGACTCCGTAATCTCGTGCGGGATTGCCTTCACGAAATTCTTCATCAGGATGATCAGCCAAGGCGACATCAAAAGCGGCAAAAGCACTGCCAGATAGCTGTCCTGCAGATGATAGGTCTGTGTCATCAGCAGATAGTACGGCGCCAGTCCTGCCGAGAACAGGCTGGTAAAATAAATATAAAACGAAATTACGTTTCTGAACGGGAAATCCTTTCTCTGGAGCGCATAGCCTGTCATGGAGATGATCGACAGTCCCAGTCCGGTACCCACCAGCGTGAGCAAAATCGTCAGGATATAGGATTTCCAGATACCGCCGCTCTTGGTGACCATCTTGTACGCCTCCAGCGTGACGTCCTTAGGGATGATCTGCACGCCCTCCGCCCGAATTACCGCCTCGCTGGTGAAGGAGGAGCTGATAATGATCAGGAACGGGATGATACAGCAAACTGCATAAAATGTGACAAACGCGTATCCAAAGCCCCGAATAATTTTATCCGAAGTGCCAAGCCTGACCTTGGCGCTCGATTCCATCAAGTCCATATTTTTCTTCGCCATAACTTGCCTCCTCTCAGAACAGGGAATAATCCGGTTCTATCTTCTTCACGATATAGTTCACTGTCATTACGATCACAAATCCAATCACGGACTGATATAAGCCGACAGCGGACGCCGTAGAGAAGTTGAAGTTGGTCATACATGCACGGTATACATACGTCTCGATAATATCCGTCGTCGGGTACAAAATCGGGTTTGTGCCGACAATGTTATAGAACAGGCCAAAGTTGCCCTTCACGATGCCGCCGAGCGCAAACAACAGCAGGATGACAATCGTGGGCTTCAGGGACGGAAGGATTATGTAGCGGATCCGCTGGAACCCGTTTGCGCCGTCCACCTTCGCGGCCTCCATCATCTCCCCGTCGATTCCCATAATGGAAGCGAAATAGACGACGGAATTGTAACCCGTCTGCTGCCACAGGTAGATGATCACCATCAGCACCGGCCACACCTTCGGATCCGAGTACGGCTGCCATTTCTCCATACCCAAATTCACCAGAATACTGTTCACGAAGCCGGTATCAAAGTTCAGCAGGTTGAACACCAGAAGTCCTACCAAAACCTGCGAGATGAAATACGGCAGGAACAAAATCGTCTGGGATACCTTTTTGAACATTCTGCTCTGCAGCTCATTGAGCAGGATTGCCACAAACACCGCGAGCAGGTTCCCCAGCAGGATAAACGCCACATTGTACAAAATGGTGTTTCTGGTCAGGGTCCACAATTCACCCGACGTTGCAAGGAATTTAAAATTGTCCCAGCCGATAAACTTACTCCCGAAAATGCCGTCGCGATAGTTGAACTTGACAAACGCCACATAAATTCCGGGCAGCGGCATGTAATTAAACAGAAAGAAAAATACGACCGCCGGCAGGCACATCAGCAGCAATGTCCGATGCCTCACAACCTTTTGCCAGAACGTCAGCTCCGATTTCCGTTTCGGCACCCGCGTCTTGGTTTTTCCCATGTTTACGACCCCCTTTATTTTGTGCTTTGTTATTTTTCCTATTTTGAAACCGATTTCATATTTTGATATTATCACTTTTGTGATTTACGTGTCAATACATTGTAAGAATCTTATGTATTTTTATTTAAAATGTATGTTTTTTTGTTCTGATTATGTGCAATTTGCTGTGTTTCTTGGGGGATTTTTCAGAAGTTTTTCGTTTTCCGTTCCTGTTTTCCTCTTACTTTTTGAAATGGATTTCTTTGAATCAAAACAGCGGGAAGATCCTCCTGTTACCGAGCCCTCCCGCTGCTCTCGCGCACTACCAGCGTCGGCGTCACCATGCGGACATTGCCCACCTTGCGCCCGTCGATCAGCGCGGTCGCGGTATCCACCAGCTTCCTCCCGTACTCCTCATAATTGTAATCCACGCTCGTCAGCGGCGGAATACCGATTTCCGCCATATAGGTATTATCGTAGCTCACAACCGAAATATCCTCCGGAATGCGATAGCCCCGCTCCTTCAGGCACTTTATAATCCCCATCGCGGAGAAGTCGTTGATCGCGATCACCGCCGTCATCTCAACGCCCCTGTCCAGCAGCTCATTCATCTGCCTGTAGGCCGTATCCACATCATAGCTTCCATTGTCCGTTACCAGCCGCGGATCATAAGCGATGCCGCGCTCCTTCAAAATCTGCTTGTACCGCTGGTACTTCTCAAAGGTCGAGAACACGTCCCTGCGTCCGCCGACCAGCGCAATCCGCTCATGCCCGAGCGCCAGCAGATGCTCCATCAAAAGCTCCATCGCCTGCATGGCGTCAATGCGCACCGCATGACACCTTGTCCCGTCCAGCTTTCCGGTGACGACAATCGGCGTTGTTGTCATAATCTGATTGACAAGCTCCACATATTCCTCCTCCGAGGTCAGATCGTCCACCCGCCCGCCAAACTGGATAATCGCGTCCACCTTCTGGTTCTGAAGGCTCTTGAGCAGCCGCATCTCCGTCTCATGCTCCCCGAGGAAATTGCAGAGCAGGGCGGTATACCCCGCCTCGCGCGCCGCCTGCTCACAGGCCAGAAACATCGAGGCATAGTAAGGGTTTCGGATATCCGCCGACAGGATTCCTATCGTCTGCGTCTTGGTGTCCGCCAGCCCCCGCGCAAGCATATTCGGCTTAAACTCATACTTCTCAATCAGGGCCTGAATCTTTTCCTTCTTCTCGGAGCGGACATTCGCGCTGTTTGTCAGGACGCGCGACACCGTAGCGGGCGAGACGCCCGCTTCCTTGGCAATGTCATATATCGTGATAGACTTCGTTATGGATTTCCCCGCATTCATTCTTTGAGCCGGCATAAGACACCTCCGCAATCATCCTGCGCCACAGTACGCTCAGGCCGCAATGTGGTAAAATGGTTGAAACCGATTGCATTTATAAGAAAATGATAGAAAATTTTGGGGGATGTGTCAAGGGCTTTTTTCGTTTAGAAGCAATGGATAAAGGCAGGCGCTCCATCGAAGCCCCGCCCCTATCTTTCATTCAGCGCCAGTCGCTTCACCCGTCCGAAGGCCGCCTTCACCTGTGGGAGCTGCAGCAGAATCACGGTCACCGCGGCCTCCGTGAATATGTAGATTGCGTTATACGCCAGCGAATACGGGAGCGGTCCCCAGCCCTCCCACGCATACATGCCAAAGAAAATCCATCCGGATATCACGGCAAACACATACCTGCCGATAACCGCCGCAATGTAGCCCTTCGTCAGCCCGTTCCTCTGACCCGCAAACAATCCGGACAGTCCAAAGGCCCCGAACGCGAGCAAATAATCCACCACCAGCTGCACCGGCGAGAGCACATAGGGGTCAATCAGAAGCTGCAGCACGCCATAGGCAATCCCTGAGAGCAGTCCCGCGCCGACGCCGAAAAAATATCCCGGGAGACTGATGACAAGCATGGACAGCAGTGTGACAGAGCCGCCCGTCGGAAATTCAAACAGCTTTACATTAGAAAGCACGGTTCCAAGGGCAATCGCCATCGCGCAAAAGGTCATCTGTTTTATAGCGCTGCCGCTCGTCTGCACGCGCTCCGGCTGCCTTTTCATCCAAGCTCTTGCGGCGATTACCGCCCCGATAAGAAGAACCGCAAATATTCCTCCAAGCACGATCTTCCCAAGCGTTGTCGGGGAATAGGTGATTTCCTCCCCGTTCACCATTACATCATACAACATAAAAAATCCTCCTTCGCGTTCGCAAGGAGGTCAACATCGTCTTATATGCCTGTCTGCACCGGCATTCCGAACTGTCAGCGCCACAGACAGCGGCATATAAATTCTGCTTCCTTACGCCGGTATTATCCGGTTCAAGTAATGAGGGTAAAGTCTCAGCGATGTGCACCCCTAGCGT
>JAMPFV010000044.1 GCA_023664265.1 Roseburia sp. | reverse complement strand
GCCGCCGTGACAGTAGAAAATCATCTGCTTTGAGGAGGGGGCTGCGGCATTCTTTGGTAAATATTTTGTCCATTCGCAATACAGATTATTCACATAGAAGCCGCTGAAGCTGAAATTTTTGCCCGCAGTCAGCAGACTTGCGAGCTGATTTTGCGAGTCGCGCTGCTTTTGAATGTCGTCGCTTTCAATTAATCCGTGGAGCCGGCGGATGATACGCATCAGGCGCCGGTTGTGTTTTTCATTCATTTTTTGCGGATATCCTTTCAAAAAATTGTATTATTGAAATAAATGGTATATAATCATTATGTGAAAAATAATGGATTTGGTCAATACTGATTTTGTATGTTTCAGAGAATTATGAAAGTGGCGCTGCCGTGCGGGGAAGGGGTGAGACTTTGAGCCTTGATAAGGAAAAACAGGGTGTCTGGTATAAGATGGATTTGTCCGCCGTTGTTTATCCGACTCTGCAGAGAAGGGATTTTTCTTCGGTTTACCGTCTGTCGGTGGTGCTGAAGGAGACGGTGGATCCGATACTGCTGCAGGAGGCCGTGGATATTACGATGAACCGTTTTCCGACCTATAAGGTAGCGATACGCAAGGGCGTATTCTGGCGGTATCTGGAGCCGAATAACCGTCCGGGGCCTTTTGTGGAGGCGGATATCAAAAATCCGTGTATGCCGATGCCGTTCAAATCCAACAACCGCTATCCGGTAAGGTTTTATTATCACGACAGACGGATTGCGATGGAGGCGCATCATTCTCTGGGCGACGGCACCGGCGGCATGCATGTTTTACAGACGCTTACGGCCGTCTATTTGCGGCTGCGGGGGGCGCAGATTGCGACGGGCGGGTTTGTTCTGCCTGTGGAGGAAAAGCCGGATCCGGAGGAGCTGGAGGACGCCTACATTCGATACGCGAGCGCGAAGGTATGTCCCAAGAGGCCGGGAGAGCGCGCTTACAGGGTGTGCGGCACCAAGGAGCCGTTTTATACGCTGAATATTATTGACGGGATTATGTCCGTGAAAAGGGTAAAGGAGGTCGCTGCAAGGTACGGGGTTACGATTACGGAATATCTGAATGCGGTTTTGCTCTATGCGCTGCTGCAAAAGCAGAACGCGGACAAGCCGTATCGGCTGCGCCCCGTGAAGATAGCGATGCCTGTCAATCTGCGGCAGTTTTTTCCGTCAAAGACGCTGCGGAATTTTATTACCATGGTTTATCCCTGCATTGACCCCAGACTCGGAGAATACAGCTTTGAGGAAATCGTGTATCAGGTACACTATTACATGAAGTATTACATCAATGAGAAGTTTCTGCGGGGGGATATAACGACGAATTCCGCGACAAGAAAGAATCCGGTGCTGCGTGTGGTTCCTCTGTTTATCAAGGATATCGTGGTGAGAAAGTATTATAGTATGATACAGGACGGGAACTCCTCGGCGGGACTTACCAATATGGGGAAAATCCGTGTTAATGAGGACATGAAGCCTTTTATTGAGCGGTTTGACATCTATATGGGCCAGCCGTTCTCCTCGCGGACAAATTGCGCGATTGCAAGCTTTGAGGATGCGCTCACGATCAATTTTGCAAGCTCCATCAAAGAGGCGGACGTGGAAATGCTGTTTTTCCGCAAGCTGATCAAGGACGGTATCCATGTGCGGATTGAGAGCAACAGGTAAAGGAGAGATGAGATGTCATATTGTGTGAATTGTGGGGTGGAGCTGGATGCTTCGCTGAATAAATGTCCGCTGTGCGGGACGAAGGTCTGTAACCCGCAGAATATGCCGGAGCCGGACCTCGGGGAGGCTCCGACCTTTCCGGAACGGCGGGGAGAAGTTGAGCGGACGGGAAAAAGAGATTCCATCGTGTTTGTGACGGTACTGACCTTGACCATCTCGGTCACCTGCGGGCTGCTGAACGGGTTGGTCTACAACAGCCTGCGGTGGTCGGTCCCCGTAATCGGCGTATGCCTGATGCTATGGATATTTTTTATGGCGGCGGTTTTTTCCGACAAAATAACCGTATATGTCATGCTTCTGATGGATGCGGCTGCAATCGGCGGTTATCTGTATCTCATTTCAGGACTGACGGATACGGGCGCGTGGTTTGACCGGATAGCGCTTCCGATATTGGCGGTGGTGCTTTTTCTGACAGAGCTGTTTACATTGCTTGGCAGGAGGCTTCCGTTTTCGCTGCTGGTCGGAACGCTGTATTCTTTTGTGTCAATAGCGGGGGTATGCGTAACAATTGAGGTGGTGACCGATTTGTACCGGGCGGACGGCGTCGGTCTGTCATGGTCCGCGATTGTGTTGACCGTGTGTGCGATCATTTCGGTTATTTTGATTATGATGCTGATGATGAGACGGCTTAGAAACAGTATCAGCAGACGTCTGTATTTTTAGAGGGGCCTGCGGTCGCGGCAGAATGAAAAAGCCTGATATACGGGCGATGATGAACAGGGAGGTTTCAAATGAAGGATAAGAAAGAGTTGAAGGACTTATTGGAGCGGATTGACCACAGGGGATATCCGGCGTACAAGGACACGAAGGGGGCGTACCGATTTGAGAAGTATGTGCTGGATATCGAGCATGTGCAGGGAGATCCGTTTGCTTCGCCCTCAAAGGTAAAGATAACGGTGAGCGGGAAAGCGGCGGGGCTTCCCGCAGAGCTGTATACCGTGAAATGCAGGAGAATCGCGGTACAGGATTATCTGTTGAGGCAGTTTGGCGGACAAATCACGAAGTGTTCCTTTGCGGCAAAGGGTTCCGGGAAAAGCGGACTGATGAGCGTCAGCAGGTGCGGGCAGGAGGTATTGGAGCGTAGCGCGTGTCAGATCAATCCGCAAAGCGGGGAGATTATCATTCGGATGGAGGTCGGCTTTCCGGCGAACGGGAGAACGATTAATGCCGGAGAGCTGATAAAGATACTGTTCGATTATTTGCCCGATGCAGTCAACAAAACACTGCTCTACGCGAATATGGATAAGGCGGCTGTTCGGGAGGCTGCCGAGCTTGCCGAGGATCAGGAATTTATTCGGGAGGAGTTGAAAAAGCGCGGATTAATCGCGTTTATCGCGGATGGCGCTGTCCTTCCGAGAGCATCGGGGGTATCGGATAAGCCGATGCGGGACGCGGTGGCGTTTTGCACGCCCGAGTCAATGAAAACAGAGATGCGGCTGCCAAATTGCGGAACGGTCAACGGAATGGGAATCGCAAAGGGCGTGACTCTGATTGTCGGCGGAGGCTATCACGGAAAGTCCACGCTTCTCGAGGCCTTGGAGAAAGGAATATATAATCATGTCGCGGGTGACGGAAGAGAGTATGTGATAACGGACGCATCGGCGATGAAAATTCGAGCGGAGGATGGAAGAAGCATAGAGAAGACGGATATCTCCATGTTCATCCGAAATCTGCCAAATCGGATGGATACCAGAGTGTTCTGCACGGAGGACGCGAGCGGGAGTACCTCGCAGGCCGCCAATGTAATAGAGGCGATGGAGGCCAAAAGTACGGTTTTGCTGATTGATGAAGACACCAGCGCGACCAATTTTATGATCAGGGACGACCTTATGCAGCGCGTGATAAAAAAGGAGCAGGAGCCGATTATTCCGTATATTGACAGGGTGGACGAGCTGTATAATCAGTTTGGGGTATCGACGATTCTCGTCGCGGGAAGCTCCGGGGCGTACTTCCAAAAGGCGGACAGGGTAATACAGATGAGGGATTATAAGGCATATGACATTACCGCGTACGCAAAGGAGGAGACGGAAAAATATTTTGCGGGAATCGGGTACGCGGGTGACGGCACCGTGCCTGAGGCGGCAAAGCTGCCGCAAATGCCGAGAAAGGCGAGAGCCTGCTCCGGTTGGCGCGGAGAACGGACAAAAATAAAAGTGAACGGCTTGGACTCCATCAGCATCAATAATGACGCGATAGACATGCGGTGTGTGGAGCAGCTTGTGGATTCGGAGCAGCTCAGGCTTCTCGGTTATATGGTAAAGTATCTGAATGAAAGGATTTTTGACGGGAAAACAAATCTGGCGGATGCGGTGGAGCGCTTCTGGACGGATTTGGAGAAGGAGGGGCTTGAGCTGCTTTGCGGCAGAAGTCTGCCCTGCAATCTTGCGATGCCGCGGAAGCAGGAGCTCTTTGCCTGTATTAACCGGTGCAGGCAACGAAAGATTTGACAGACTGAAACAGTCAATGAAATTGCGCACCTATCAGAATCATCGGCCGTTTCACGGCAGATGCGCAACCAATGTGACTGATACAGTCAAGCAAAGGATTGGATATGCATACGAACAAATTGACAATCGGTATTCTGGCGCATGTGGATTCGGGGAAGACAACGCTCGCTGAGAGTATGCTTTTTCTGAGTGGGAGCATTCGCAAGCCGGGGCGTGTGGATCACAGGGATGCCTTTTTGGATACATATGAGCTGGAGCGCACGCGGGGAATTACCATATTTTCAAAGCAGGCTCTGTTCAAAATCGGTGAAAAGGAAATTTTTCTTTTGGACACGCCGGGGCATGTGGACTTTTCCGCGGAGATGGAAAGAACGCTTCAGGTGTTGGATTACGCGATATTGGTGGTGAGCGGCACGGACGGGGTACAGGGACATACACAGACGCTGTGGCGGTTGTTGAAGAGATATGATATCCCCGTCTTTGTGTTCATTAACAAGATGGATCAGCCGGGAAACGACAGAGACCGGCTTTTAAGGGAAATACAGGAGCAGCTGGATTTTCGGTGCATCCCCTTTGACTTGAAGGAGGGATATGGGGAGGCTTTTTTTGAAGCTGTCGCAATGTGTGATGAGGGGCTGATGGAGCAATATCTTGAGCGGGGAATTCTTGACAGCGGGCAGATCCGGGAAGGGATATCCGCGCGCAGAATATTTCCGTGCTTTTTCGGTTCTGCGCTAAAGCAGGAGGGGGTAGAGGAATTTCTGCGGGGAATGGAGACTTTTACCGTGTGCAGGGAATATCCGGAGAAATTTGCCGCCAGAGTCTATAAAATAGCTCGTGATGAGCAGAATAACAGACTGACCTATATGAAGATAACGGGAGGATGTCTGAGGACAAAGATGGTTGTCGAAAGCAATGACGGGCAGTGGCGTGAGAAGGCGGACGGGATCAGGATATATTCGGGAAAGCAGTTCACTTCCGTAAATGAAGCGGAGGCCGGAACGGTATGCGCGGTGACGGGACTGAGCCGGACCTTCTGTGGGGAGGGGCTTGGCTTGGAGGAGGAGCCGGCGCTTCCGATATTGGAGCCGGTGCTGCGCTATAAAATCATATTGCCCTCCGAGAGCAATGCCCATGATGTGTATGGGAAGCTCCGACTGTTGGAGGAGGAGGAACCGGCGCTTCATATCACATGGGACGAGGCGTCTGATGAGATGCACGCGCAGGTTATGGGAGCGGTTCAAATCGAGATATTGAAAAGCCTGATTTATGACCGGTTTCATGTCGCGGTTGAATTCGGTATGGGAAATATTGTATACAAAGAGACGATAGCGGAGCCGGCGGTGGGAATCGGACATTTTGAACCTTTGAAGCATTACGCGGAGGTTCATGTCCTGCTGGAGCCGCTGGAGCGGGGCAGCGGTCTCGTGTTTGCGACGGATTGCAGTGAGGATATTCTTGACAGGAATTGGCAGCGTCTTATACTGACGCATTTAGAGGAAAAAAGGCACAGAGGAGTATTGACCGGTTCGGAAATCACGGACATGCGAATCACGCTTATGGCCGGGAGAGCACATCAAAAGCACACGGAGGGAGGCGATTTCCGACAGGCAACCTACCGGGCCGTGCGGCAGGGTCTGAAAGAGGCCCGAAGTATTTTGCTGGAGCCGGTATATGCATTCAGGCTGGAGCTTCCCAAGGATATGGTGGGACGGGCGATGACAGACATTCAAAAAATGAATGGCGTGTTCGAAGCGCCCGTTATAAGTGGCGATACGGTTGTATTGAACGGTACGGCACCGGTGGTGACCATGCGGGACTATCCGTCGGAGGTCGCCGCCTACAGCCGCGGCTATGGGCGGCTTTCCTGCCGGCTGAAGGGGTATGAGGTTTGCCATAACGCGGAGGCGGTGGTGGCAGAAATCGGTTACGACTCGGAGCGGGATGCGGATAATCCCACTGGGTCGGTTTTCTGCGCTCACGGGGCGGGATTTTATGTCGATTGGGAGCAGGTACCTGCCTATGCGCATGTGGACAGCGGGGCTGTTGTGGGGATTTCGGAGGAAACGGATGGTCAGACAGCGGGGCGGCCAAAGCATTCTCCGATTCCTGACGAGGCAATCGGACAGGAGGAGATAGACGAGATTTTCCTCAGAACCTTCGGTAATCTGAAGAAAAAAAGAAATAAATGGGGAAAGACCATCAAAGCGCCGGATCTCAGCGGGCAAAAAGTGTCCGCAAAGCCGGTCCGATATAAAAGTGATGAGGAATATCTGCTGGTAGACGGTTATAACATTATTTTTGCGTGGGAGGAGCTGAGGGCTCTTGCACAGGTAAATATTGACAGCGCGCGGGATAAACTGATGGACATGATGTGCAATTATCAGGGCTATAAGAAAAATATCCTGATAATTGTCTTCGATGCCTACAAGGTCTCCGGCGGACAGAGAAAAATATTTGACTATCACAATATTCATGTGGTCTATACAAAGGAGGCGGAGACTGCCGACCAATATATCGAAAAGGTTACCCATCGGATGGGCGGAAAGTACAGAGTAACCGTTGCGACCTCGGACAGGCTGGAGCAGATGATTGTCTGGGGGCAGGGTGCGAACAGACTGTCCGCTGCGGGACTTAAAGAGGAGCTGGACCACATCAACAGCGAGATAAGAAGCATTATCCAATCCTCGGAGCAGGATTAAGGGGTGTTCTCCTTTACATAATTCTTAATGGCATCATAGCTTTCCCTGCTCAGAATGTGTTCGATTTTGCAGGCGTCCTCCGTCGCAATCTCAGAGGGAACGCCAAGGCTTGTAAGCCATCGGGAAAGAAATTCATGTCTCTCATAGATCATCTCTGCGATATGTCTTCCGGAATCGGTCAGATAAATAAAGCCGGCATCCGTAACCGTAATGTGATTCTTCCCACGAAGATTTTTCATGGCAATGCTGACACTGGACTTTTTGAAGCCAAGCTCATTGGCAATGTCCACGGAGCGGACAACCGGAAGCTTTTTGCTTAGGATAAGGATTGTTTCAAGATAATTTTCAGCGGATTCATTTACTATCATCGGATACCTCCATCAGGTTTTGTGTATAAAATGCAATATACACAGTATAGCACGCCTTGGATTTTATTGCAATGAGAGCAAAAAAAGAAAAAAATATATTGACTTCTCCTACAGGTTAGCATATACTAACATTAGTAAGTGATGAAAATCACAAAAGATATGGAAAAGAGGGTGATTTATAATGCCGCTTTCTATGGCAAAGTCCGGTGAACCTGTGGAAATCAAAAGGGTTGGCGGAAGGGAGGAGACGCGTAAGTTTCTGGAAAATTTGGGATTTGTAACGGGAGGCATGGTCACGGTAATCTCGGATATCGGCGGAAATCTTATAGTGAACGTCAAGGAGTCCCGTGTGGCCATCGGAAAGGATATGGCGAACAAGATTATTGTTTAGCCGGTCATTTATAAAGAAGTCAGGAGGAAGAATTATGAAAACGCTTAAAGAAGTCTCATGTGGTCAAACGGTCAGAGTGGCGAAGCTCACCGGCGAAGGACCCGTGAAGAGGAGAATTATGGACATGGGCATTACCAAGGGGATTGAAGTTTATGTCAGGAAGGTGGCTCCGCTTGGAGACCCGGTGGAGGTTACCGTCAGAGGATATGAGCTGTCACTCAGAAAAGCGGATGCGGAAATGATATTTGTCGAGTAGGCAAAATTTTTTGTACATATGTTAGTCAAAACTAATAAAAGTGAGTGTTATAAGATAAAATCATCGGAAGGAGAAGAAAATTTGTCATGGCTGTGAAAATTGCGTTAGCAGGAAATCCAAACTGCGGAAAAACGACATTATTTAATGCATTGACCGGCGCAAATCAGTTCGTCGGGAACTGGCCGGGAGTAACGGTAGAAAAGAAAGAGGGAAAGCTGAAGGGAAATAAGGATGTATCCGTTATAGACCTGCCGGGAATTTATTCCCTGTCGCCATACACACTGGAGGAGGTTGTCGCGAGAAATTACCTTATTACCGAACGCCCGGATGTGATTTTGAATATTGTGGACGGCACAAATATGGAGAGGAACCTGTATTTGTCCACACAGCTTATGGAGCTTGGCATTCCCGTGGTAATGGCCGTAAATATGGTCGATATTTTGGAAAAGTCCGGCGATAAGGTAAACACGCAGGCGCTCAGTCAGAAGCTGGGCTGTCCCGTGGTCGAAATCTCCGCGTTAAAGGGCACCGGTATCATGGAGGCGGCCCAAAAGGCAGTCGCGGAGGCAGGCAAGGGCGCGCAGACCATTGTCCATAAGTTTTCCGAGGCTGTGGAGACGGCTGTTTCCGAGGTTGAGGATAAGCTGGGAGCGGATGTCCCTGACGGGCAGAAACGCTTTTTTGCGGTGAAGCTCCTTGAGAAGGATGATAAGATCGCGGCGCAGATGACGCGTATGCCGGATGTGTCGTCGGTAATCCGGTCTCTGGAGGAGACGTTTGATGATGACACGGAAAGTATCATTACAAACGAGCGATATACATACATTTCTTCTATTATAAATGCATGTTTTACCAAAAAGAACAAAGAAGCCTTTACAATATCGGATAAAATTGATAAGATTGTGACAAACAGATGGCTTGCGCTTCCCATTTTCGCGGTTGTAATGCTGCTTGTCTATTATGTCTCGGTGACAACGATTGGTACGATTGTAACGGATTGGACAAATGACGTGCTGTTTGGCGAGATTATCCCGCCTGCAATTGAAAGCGCTCTGACTGCAATCGGATGTGCGGATTGGCTGATGGGTCTGATTTTGGACGGTATCGTGGCAGGCGTCGGCGCGGTGCTCGGCTTTGTACCCCAGATGTTGGTGCTGTTTATTTTCTTGGCATTTTTGGAGGCCTGTGGATATATGGCGCGCGTGGCGTTCATTATGGACAGAATTTTCCGCAAGTTCGGCTTATCCGGGAAATCCTTTATCCCCATGCTGATCAGCTCAGGCTGCGGCGTTCCTGGCATAATGGCGTCAAGAACCATTGAAAGTGACAGGGATCGCAAGATGACGATTATGACAACTACCTTTGTCCCCTGTGGAGCGAAGCTCCCGATTATCGCCCTGATTGCGGGCGCGTTCTTCGACAATGCGGGTTGGGTTGCATGGAGCGCCTATTTTGTGGGAATTTTGGCAATCATCTGCTCCGGAATTATATTGAAGAAAACAAAGATTTTTGCCGGGGATCCTGCTCCCTTTGTCATGGAGCTTCCGGCATATCATATGCCGACCGTCGGCAATGTGCTCAGAAGCATGTGGGAGCGCGGTTGGTCCTTTATCAAGAAGGCCGGCACCATCATATTGCTGTCAACCATCGTTCTCTGGTTCCTGATGAGCTTCGGCTGGACTGACGGCGGCTTCGGGATTTTGGAGGCGGAGCAGTTGGACGCGAGTATTCTTGCCCGCATTGGAAGCGCGATTGCATGGATTTTTACGCCGCTTGGCTGGACACAGGCCGGCGAGGGTTGGAAGATGGCAGTTGCCGCTGTTACGGGACTGATTGCGAAGGAAAATGTCGTGGCTACTTTCGGTATGCTGTACGGCTTTGCTGAAGTAGCGGAGGACGGCAGTGAAATCTGGGGAAGCCTTGCGGCGGTTATGGCACCGATTGCGGCGTACGGATTTCTGGTGTTCAATCTTCTGTGCGCTCCGTGCTTTGCGGCGATGGGAGCCATTAAGCGGGAGATGAACAATATAAAATGGTTCTGGATCGCCATCGGTTATCAGACAGTCCTCGCGTATATCGTAGCCTTTTGCATATATCAGATCGGTATGCTTATCACCGCCGGCGTTTTCGGGTTAGGCACCGCTGTTGCGTTTGTATTGGTGCTTGGCTTTATCTGGCTTCTTGTGAGACCGTATAAGGAAAGTAAGACATTGAATTATTCGTCCGGCAGGAAGGCTGTCAACGGATAGAACGGGAGGTGTGACGATGGGAACAATTATTACGGGTGCAGCGTTGGCGTTGGCGGTCGCTCTCATTATCCGCAGTATGATACAGGATAAAAAAAGCGGGAAATCGCTGTGCGGCGGAGACTGCGCAAATTGTGGCGGCCATTGCAGATAACCTGAAACAGGATTATCAATAAATATCGCAGTAAAAAGAACGGGCAGAAGTTTATGGCCCGTTCTTTTTATGATGGAATGTAAAACATTACCAAAATAGAAAGGTGAAGTATGGTTAAAATTACGCCTTTATAATTTTTCAATAAAATGTTACAATATGAACTCACGATGCGAAAACGGCAAAGAGCGGAAAACCCGGAAAGGATTGGTTTCATAAGATGAGAAGGTTATCAAAATTTATCGGAACTAAGGATTTTTACAAAATGGTACTGATGGTTGCAGTACCGATTATGTTACAGAATGGAATCACAAATTTTGTGGGCCTGCTTGATAACATAATGATAGGACGGGTCGGCACGGAGCAGATGTCGGGAGTGGCAATCGTTAATCAGCTTATTTTTGTATACAATCTCTGTCTCTTTGGCGGAGTGTCCGGCGCGGGCATATTTACGGCCCAATATTTCGGACAAGGCAATCACAGGGGTGTCCGCGACACAATGCGCCTGAAAATATGGATGGTGGTAATCATTACGGTTTTGACGACCATGCTTTTTCTGGGGGCGGGGAATCTGCTGATAGGCGCATATCTGAAAGGAGAGGGCTCCGCCGAAAGCATTGCAGCAACGCTCGCATATGGAAAACGGTATCTTGGGATTATGCTTATCGGACTGCCGGCGTTTGCACTGGTACAGGTGTATTCCAGCACACTGCGCGAGTGCGGGCAGACAATTCTGCCGATGAAGGCCGGAATTGCCGCGGTTTTTGTGAATTTGGGCTTCAATTACATTCTCATATACGGAAAATTCGGAGCGCCTGCGCTTGGCGTTGCGGGAGCGGCGATTGCGACCGTGATTTCGCGATATGTGGAGATGCTGATTGTGGTGATTCAGACACACCGGAAAAAAGAACAGTATTCTTTTATCACAGGCCTTTACCGCACATTGAAGGTTCCCGCACATTTAATCTCCAATGTCATCAGAAAGGGAAGCCCGCTGCTGCTGAATGAGACTCTGTGGGCCGCGGGAATGGCCATGCTCACGCAGTGTTATTCCGTCTACGGCCTGAATGTGGTTGCGGGCCTGAATGTATCGAACACGATAAACAACGTATTTAATATTGTGTTTATCGCGCTGGGTGATTCCGTCGCAATCGTTGTCGGTCAGCTCTTGGGCGCCGGAAGGATGAAGGAGGCGCGGGATACGGACAACAAGATGATTGCGTTTTCGGTGGTCTGCTGCACCTGCGTCGCGGTTCTTATGTTTTTAATGGCGCCCTTATTCCCGCGGCTGTACAATATCAATGATGAGGCGAGAACGCTTGGAAAATATTTTATAATGGTGAATGCCTTTTTCATGCCGCAAAACGCATTCCTGCATGCGACATATTTTACGCTGCGTTCCGGCGGAAAGACGATTATCACATTTTTGTTTGACAGCGTATTTATCTGGTGTGTGAGTGTGCTGATCGCGTATGGACTGAGCCGTTTTACGGCGCTTTCCGTCATTGCGGTATATGTCACGGTTCAGTTAGGCGATATTATCAAGTGTGTTATCGGATTTGTGCTAGTAAAAAAAGGTGTATGGCTTCAAAATATTGTAGAATAAATAAATTTGTGTTATGCTGTTTATATATACCATCAATTGACAAGCGCGTACATTTAGGAGGAAACTTATGTTTGGTAAAAAGGCGGCCGAGAAGGATTTCATTGAACAGGACATGCATATTCTTATGGAGGATATGGAACATATTATCGCAGGTGATTACAGTTATGTGGATGTAGCCGCCTTTCATAACCGACAATATGGAGAGACGCTGAATCAGGTGCTCCGTACGTTTAAATGCGCAAATAACAATTTTGTCATGCGTTTAAACGAATCTATGTTGGAGATTGGCGACAATTCGAACGTGAAGGCTATGCTCGATCAGGTACAGTCCCAGACGGAATCCATTGAGCAGATGGAGCGCTCCAGCCATACGCTGGAGAACTCCATCAACAATATTTCGCAGTCCATGGCATCCATACGAAACAATACGCATGATATACTGAAGGTTTCTCAGGACGGCACGGGCAACATGGATGCGAGCATCAAGGCGGTCAACGAGTCCGCGCAGATGATTGCGGACATTAACTGTCAGGTTCAGGACTTTCAGGAAAAGATTGATAAAATTAACGAGATCGTCACTATGGTGAAGGATATTGCCAGCCGAAGCAATCTTCTGGCCTTAAATGCGTCCATTGAAGCGGCCAGGGCCGGTGAGGCCGGCAGGGGCTTTGCGATTGTTGCGGATCAGGTTCGCCAGATGTCAACGAACACCTCCGAATCGGCGGAGGATATCGTCGGCTATGTTTCCCAGCTCAAAACCTCCATCACCGCGCTGGCCGCCTCCATGCAAAGCACCACCGAGAAGCTTTCCGAAGGTAATCGGAAGGTGGAAAATTCCCTGAATGACATGGAGAACCTGAATGCGCAGATGTCCGTGATCAATACGGCGATTGACAGTGTGTTTGAGGATATTGACATGCAGTCCCGCATTACCAAGGAGTTTGCCGGTCAGGTGGAGACTATCGCGAACAGCTATGGGATTCTCTCCGAGGACTGCAATAAAACCGGTGAACATATCTATAAGATGGGACGTTCCATTGACACCTGCCGCAGCGATATGGCAAGGGGCTTTTCCGAAATTACGCAGCTTGATTGGCTGAGAGTTTTTGAGATTGACCATTTTATTCTGATGTGGAGAGTCTACAACAATGTCATGGAATTTGAGCATCTTAAAATCAAGCAGTTGAATAATCCTGACAGCTGCAAGCTCGGAAAGTGGATGGCGGGGCAGACAGACAAGAGAATCACGGGAAGCAGTGAATTTAAGGAACTGGATAAGGCGCATCGCGAGGTTCACCGTTGGGCCTGCGAATCTTGGGAGGCAAAGGAGAGCGGCGATGTCAAAGCCGCAATGGGATACTTTGTAAAGACGCATGACGCATATTTCTTATACCGGCAAAAGATAGAAGATATGAAGAAGCTTTTGCGAAAATGCGGATACCAAGAGGAGACAAAGGTTATTGTGTTCGGTAAATAGCATTCATTTGCAAAAGTGAGGCATAAAACAAGCGGTTTACGCCCATTCAATACAAGGCGCAGACCGCTTGCGCTTTTTAAGCCAGAACGGCATCGATTTTCCTGCGTTCCTCCTCGCTGAAAACAAGATTGGAAAGCATTCCGATATTGTCCAGAATCTGTGCCGGCTTTGATGCGCCGATTAACACGCTGGTGATATCGTTATCGCGCAGTATCCATGCAAGCGCCATCTGCGCAAGACTTTGTCCGCGTTCCCGGGCGATATCGCCCAGTGCGCGTATTTTCGCCAGTGTCTCCTCCGTAATGGCATTTTCCTGCAAAAAGCGGCCATCCGTACGAATACGGCTGTCTGCGGGGATGCCGTTCATATATCGGTCCGTGAGAAGTCCCTGTGCCAACGGACAGAAAGTAATAATACCGATGCCGTGCGCGTACGCGTAATCTTTCAAGCCGTCCGTCTCAATATCCCTGACAAACATGGAATATTTGCGCTGATTAATGATAAAGGGCGTTTTCCACTCTTGAAACAGCTTCGCGATGGCGATAGTCTGTTCCCTGTCATAATTGGAGATACCGACATAAAGCGCCTTCCCGCTTCGGACAATCCCATCTAAAGCCTGCGCGGTCTCCTCCAACGGGGTTTCCGGATCCGGCCGGTGATGATAATAAATGTCAACATAATCAAGTCCCATGCGCCTGAGGCTCTGATCGAGGCTGGAGACAAGATACTTCTTGCTTCCCCAATTTCCGTAAGGCCCCGGCCACATATCATAACCGGCCTTTGTGGAAATAATCAGCTCATCGCGATATTTTCCCAATCCTTTCTTCAAAATCTGTCCGAAATTCTCCTCCGCTGCGCCCGGAATGGGACCATAGTTATTTGCCAAATCAAAATGCGTGATTCCGTTATCAAAAGCGGTATAACACATCTTCTGCATATTGTCAAATACCCCATTGGAACCGAAATTGTGCCACAAACCGAGTGAAACCGCGGGCAGCAATAGACCGCTGTTACCGCAGCGATGATACTGCATAACATCATAACGTTTTTCATTCGCCGTATACATTGTAACTCCTCCTTATGTATCAGTCTGTTACTTAATTGTAAAATAATGCCGGACAAAATACAAGCTCCCCGAATGGTATTTGTCCGATATTGCATGGCGGCATTGCAATTTGGCGTATTTTGCGCTATGCTGAATATATTATGAGAATATGCTTGGAGAATGCTTATGAGTAAAGAAGAGGTACTGAAATTATTGGAGAAAAACGGTTATACCGTCGTCATGGAAAGCGGTGTTCCGATTGTTGTCACGGCTGACGGTGCGACAAAGGAAAATTACAGGACGCTCGAGACGCTGCTGCATAAGAATAATTATGTCGGCAGCTTTGGCATGAAGGGTCCTGTCAGCTTCAGTCCCAGAGGCAGGGAAAAAAGCCTGAACGCTGCAGCTGTCCCCCTTTTTGCGGAGGATGAGAACGGCCAGCTCTCATTTATATAAGAGCGATTCCAACGGCCATCGGTATTTCGAGTCAATGAATTGTCCGCTGCAGTCAATCATATCAATAAATTAATATTATGACAAAGAAGAAGGGACGGAGCACAATCTATGAAACAAATACTTGTTTAATTCATAGATTGTGTTTTCTGTCTTTTTATGCTATACTGATTATGGTATGATTTTTAAAATTGTATGAGGTGAAAATAAAATGGAACGCAAGAGCGCCGACTATTATTCCGAACGGGAAATTTTATACACGCAAAAGCTGCGAGACCTGATGGACAAATTACCACCGTACGCCAAGGATTATTTTCGCGCAATAGAGCATACAACCGGCTCTCGGACAAGAATATCCTATGCGTATGATTTGCAGGTGTTTTTCCGCTTTCTCCTTCAGAATAATCCCGAGCTGTCCGGGCAAAAAACAACGGATATCTCCCTGCATGATTTAAACCGACTCACAGGCAGCGACATTGAGGAATATCAGGAATATCTGAAATATTATCAATCCGAAAACGGCAGACAGAAGAACTCCGCCCGAAGCATTTCGCGGAAAATGTCCTCCCTCCGCAGCTTTTTGAATTACTTTTTCAAGAAAGGAATCCTGACACGCAATGCGGCCATGCAGGCGGACATGCCCAAGCTGCACGAGAAAGCGATTGTTCATCTGGAACCGGATGAGGTTGCAATATTGCTGGACAGCATTGAAAATTATGAAGCCATGCTGAACGGTCAGAAACGCGCATATTTTCAAAAGACAAAGCAGCGCGATATTGCGATAATCACGCTGCTCCTTGGCACGGGAATCCGCGTGTCGGAGTGTGTCGGTCTTGATGTATCCGATGTCAATTTTCGGGAGAACAGCATCCGGATAATCCGCAAGGGCGGCAATGAAGCCATTCTGTATTTCGGTGCGGAAGTGGAAACTGCCCTTCTTGACTATATCAGTCATTCACGTGAGAACCTTGCAGCTAAAGCCGCCCCGGAACAGAAAAACGCACTTTTTCTCTCCATGCAGCGAAAGCGGATCAGCGTACATGCCGTGGAAAACCTTGTCGAAAAGTATACAAAAGCATTTATCCCGCAGAAAAAAATCACCCCGCACAAGCTTCGCTCCACCTATGGCACGACACTCTATCAGGAGACGG
Source organism: Roseburia sp. (assembly GCA_023664265.1). GTDB lineage: Bacteria > Bacillota > Clostridia > Lachnospirales > Lachnospiraceae > COE1. Next base: position 8,426 of record JAMPFV010000044.1, on the reverse strand, counting down.
GGGACATTTATCTTGTCGCAGACGTTTTGGGCCACTCGGACGTCGGCACCACCAAAAAGCATTATGCAGCCATCAAGGAGACACAGCGAAGAAAAGCAGCTTCCGTTGTAAAGCTACGTGAACGATAATACGGAGAATGGAGAAAATGGAACGAAAAATAGCCTTTTTTGATATTGACGGTACTCTGACCTCAGAGATTGACGGCTCTGTCCCGCAGAGCGCAAAGGCAGCCATCCGGGCCGCAAGAGAAAACGGTCACCTCATGTTCATAAACACGGGGCGCTGTATGCAGAATGTGGAAAAACGATTTCTTGAAATCGGCTTTGACGGCGTGGTCAGCGGGTGCGGTACAAATATATATTGTGAGGAAAACGGCATATTGAAGGAAAAGCTGTATATATCGCAATCCCACGATACGATTCTTGAGATTCTGACACATGCCCGAAAATTTCGACTGGATCTGTTGTTCGAATCCAAGCAGGAGGTTCGCTTCGATACGGCGCGGCCCCTCATCACCGAGGGCGGCATCCGACAATACGAGCAATTTGTAAAACGAAATTATGACATGTCGCACGACCCTGAAGCAAAAGATTTCACCGGCGATAAATTTGTCGTATGGTTTGAGGATATTCGCGATCTGGAGGCTTTTCGGCAGGTGAGCGATAAGCATTTCGCCTGTATTGACAGAGGCGGCAGCTTTCGGGAATTCGTTCCGCACGGCTATTCAAAGGCTACGGGAATTCAATGGGTGCTTGACTATTACGGTCTGCCGCTCCAAGCCGCTTACGCACTGGGGGACAGCAATAACGATCTGCCCATGCTCTCCTACGTCCCGAACAGCATCGTGATGGGAAACGCAACGCCCGCCACACTCTTTTCACAGGCAGGCTATGTGACGGCAAGCTCCGGCAAAAACGGAATATGGCAGGCGTTAAAGCATTTTAATTTTATTTAATTATGCGTATTCATTGATGATTGTCACGCCAATATCATTGGGCTTGATTACGGAATAAAACACATTCTGACATTGCGCCGTGACAGCCGCGCCAAAGGAAGCGTCATTCTCCTCGGAAAAGAGAGACAAATACGCTGCTTTAAAATCAGCGTCCGAAACGTCTCCGTTTCCGGAGAACTCCATTCTTCCGTCCCCCGGATTAAAGGAAAGTCCAATCCTGTTGAGCTGCTCTTCATTTGTCATGCACAGGGTCTTGATGGTTTTTAAGGCATCGCCCTCATCCAAGCTTTCCCTGTCCTCCACATTGAGATTATACAGTTGCCGGAACTCCTCCAACGCCGCATTCATTGCCGTCCGGTCATTTTCACTCATGCTTCCGGACACCATCACATCCGCAAAATGCTGCAATCCGAAAACCGTATTCCTCAAGGAATTTAAAGAGGTGACAAGATCGACCTTATCCTTATCATACTTGACCGTCCTGCTGATTCTTCTCGTAACCGTCTCGTACTCCAGATTAGCCGCGTCCTTGTCAACATCACGCATAACCTTGTCAATCTTATCAATAAAGCTGTCTCTTCCGGAAAAAAGACTGTCAAGCTCCGCGTCCGTCGCGTCTTCAAGCGCTTCCTTGTCAAGTGTGAGTTTGTCTCCCGACTTCTCTATCCCTATTTTCTTCAGCGCCCTTTCATTGCCGCTTATCAGCTCGTCAAGCTTTGATAACTTCTTGCACAGCTCCTTGTCCGTCACCGAACCGGAGGTCTTCTTCATATCGTTATACGAATCCGCCAGCTTCTTTAGCTGCTTCTCCAGCCTTGCCTTCGACGTAACACCCGATGTATATTTTTTCAGGTCCTTCACACTTTTGCGAAACTCCTCGATATTCTTCTGCAGGCTCTGTATATCGTCGTCCGCCTCAACAACTCTTTTGCTGTACGAGCCGGTATATGAATAACTCTCCGCTATTTTTGAGCACAACCTGTCGATTGTATATTGTCCTGCCATCGCTTTTCCCTCCATATGCAAACAGATACTTTATTATTATATCGGCTGATTCTCCAAAATCAAACAGTGGATTTTCAAAAAAATATCCCCAAGCCCAAATATAATACCGGCTGATGCAGCATATAAATCTCAAAGGAATGCCTCCCCAGCCATTCCAATCCCGTAAGTCTCCCCTTCTCAAGGATATCAAGCCGGTTATCGGCCCGCATCTTTTTGTGCAGAAAATAACCCGCCAGAAACAGGAATATCCACGGGAAAAGGGAAAAATAATCCGTTGAATAAAAGCCGCGTTGCGGAAAACCAAGCCAGGTTGTGAACCGATTGCGATACAGCCAGCCGGGCAGCCTTACAATATTTATGGACTCGAATCCCAGAAACCCATTGTTGACGTTTCCGGTCAACAAAAACAATATCATGCTGATGCACATCCCGGCCAAGGGCGATACCCTCTGCAGCAATCCGTCCAAAATGCTCACAAGCAGCATACAAGAGCCAATCAGCGTAAGTATTCCGAATACTACCCTGTCCTGCGGCATAAAAGCAATCGTAACTCCGCTAATCAAAGCGCCGCCCGCAAACACGACGGCGCCGCGCCTCCGTGCATGTTTTCCCAGCGACAGGCAAAAGCCTGAGACCAGGATAAATGTCCAACAAATGCCCTGCTGCCACACATAAGCGCCCCTTGATTTGTACCAGGACCAATCAACCCCGAATATGTATACCAAATCCCATATGGCATGATACGCAATCATATTTAACAGCGCAAAACCGCGGATCCCATCCAAGGCCGCGTACCTTTTGCCCTTCACCTTCTGCGCCCTCATCACTCGTCGGCTCCCGCTCTTTTTCCATCCAGATAATTGATGAACTGCTGCGCGGTCCGTCCGGAAATGCCGCCATGACTCAGTTCCCACTTGTTCGCTTCCCTGCAGAGTTCCTCCTCCGACAGGTCAATCCCCTGCCTGTGTGCCAATTCAATCACAATATTGAAATATTCCTTTTGGGACGGCTTTGAGTAATTGATTGTTACGCCGAACCGATTCACAAGCGAAAGCTTCTCCTCCATCGTATCTGAGCGATGCATACCGTTGTCAACCTCCACATCATTTCTGTCGCTCCAGGTTTCCTTGATAAGATGCCTGCGGTTGGATGTCGCATAAATCAATACATTATCCGGCTTTGTCTCCACACCGCCCTCAATCACGGCCTTCAGGAACTTATATTCTACCTCAAAGTCCTCAAAGGACAGATCATCCATATAAATGACAAACTTATAATTGCGGTTTTTAATCTGCGCGATAACGTTTGACAAATCCTTAAACTGATGCTTATAAATCTCAATCATACGAAGCCCCTGCGGATAAAAGGCATTGACGATCGCCTTGATGCTGGTCGATTTTCCGGTTCCGCTGTCCCCAAACAAGAGCACATTGTTCGCTTTTCTCCCGTCAACAAAGGCTCTTGTATTGTCAATCAGCTTCTGCTTTTGTATTTCATACCCGATTAAATCATCCGGCATAACTTTATCCATATTATTAATAGGAAGAAAGACGATTTCACTGTCAGACTTTTCCTTTATCCGGAACGCCTTATTCAGGCCGAACATCCCCACTCCGCATACCCTGTAAAATTCCGTCACACAGTCAAAAAACGCATTCTCATCCCCGGCATTCTCAAGCTGTTTACTTAACGCAATAATTTTCTCGCTCACGTTCCGATTATACATCAGCTCCTTCTTGCTGATGGCCCTATAATCGGAAATCTGAGAAAAACAGTCAATGGCAAGCGCCTGCTCGATCTCGGAAAAATCAAAATCAAACAGATGCTGAAACACTCTGAAATCATTTTTGGCAAAATGGTTCACACTGCCGTCATTGGCGCCTACCTTTTCACAGGTAATGCTGAAGGGATTTTCATTGGTGACAAGATAAAAGGTCAGGTAATTATGCCACAGATTATCATTAAAGCCATAGTCAGTGGCTACGATGAGCAGTCTTTTGAGCTGCGTGTAAATGTCCTTTATAAGCTGTGGCTTTGAAGCCTTATTCTCCTCAAAGCGTCGGAAAATCTCTCCCATCTGATAAAGAATGCAGGTTTCCTCCATATCTCCGTACATAATCAGCTTTGCAATCTCACGATACATCTTTTTCCTCCCGTCTCTGAAACATCTTCCTTATATTATACACCAATTTTATTGTCTGCCAAGAAAAACATCCTGCGGACAAGATATGCATATCTTGTCCGCAGGATGCCGTCTGATTCTGTCCGTTAAGTCCGTCATTCACGGGAATGAAGCAACAGCTCCAGCTGTTCCCGGCTCAGAACATTCTCCTCCGCATCATCACCGATGCTGTTGGTATCCTCCTCAATTTCCCGCAGCGCTTCCTGCGCTTTCCTGTCATCCGCAATTGCACGCATGATCAGATTGATATCCTCCGGCGAAAACATGGTTATCGCCTGTGACAGCTCCCCTAAATTATCTCTGTTTACCATCAGACGACCGCCACCCGACAGCCGGATAACCAATACATCCTTCGGATTGCTCATATCCCCCAGACAAATCGCATTGGACCGCTCGTCACAGACAAACTGCACCCCGTTATAATTGATTACCCCATCCTGCGCAAGGTATCCATACGGGACTGAGCCCTTATAGGTCCCGTTTAATTTCTCCATAAGGCAGCTGCGCCTTGTCGTATCCGCCTCGTAAAGCGACTCCAAGCGCTCCTTCTTCTCTTCCTCCTGCTGTTTTTTTACAGCCTCGACATTTTTATCCACCTTTTTCAGCAGCTTCTCCCACTCACTGTTTGTAAAGGAAGCGCCGCCGATGAGAAAGCGTTCCTCCGTCTCCCCGTTCTTCAGCTTTTCGACAATCTCGTTCTTCCTGTCCTGTATACAGAGCAAAAGCTCATGTCTTGACAAATCAGCCACATTTGATACCATACTCTTCCTCCGTTCGATTGTAATACACTATGTATTACATTGCACCATACTGTTATACCATGAAAGCTCTCCACACTGAGGCAAAACCTTCTTATATTATATCGGAAACTGTACGACATTTCTTAACCGCCCAGCGGAGCTTATCCGAAAATCATTTTCCTCAGTTGCTCCAGCCGTTTATAAAACTGCCGGTAAAAATCCGTCTCCCGCGCATACGGCTCCACATAAAAGCATTGTAAAATCTGCATGGTACTCTTTTTTATGTATGAATCCTCTCCGCGTCTGAAAAGCTCTGCCTGCACGTCTTTGAGAAAATAGTGCCAGTCCCGCACAAAGCGCTGATTCTGCCCGATATCCGGCGTATCGATCCATTTGCTCACCTTCACCTTAGCCCTATTGGGCTTTTTGCACTCATGGGTCTGCAGAATATAAGAAAAGCTTCCCTCCTCATATAGCCGTCCGAGTGGAAAGATACGGCAAATCCCGGGCCTGTCGGAATGAATATCGCAACGCCCTTCCGGATTCAGAAACACGCAGGACTCGTCCGCACTATCCGACATCTTCAGATTCGGTAAAATAACACCATCCACAATATTCAGCTCAATCCGGTCTCCCAGCAGCGCCTCAAAGCACAGTCCCAAGCGGTTCGAGATTCTGTAAAAGTCCAGCGGATCCAATACAATAGAATTCCCCATACCATGACAACAATCGCTGCATCCCTTACAGCCGTCGCAATCCGCTTTTACCATATCCGTCAACGTATATTTCTTCCCATCCGAAATCTCATCCAAATCACAATCCCGCATCATCCGGCGCACACCTCTTTCCATAAATAACGGCATCCGTCCCGTCAGCCACTCCCTGACCGGCAACAGCTCCCGCTTCCTAAGTATTATATTATCAACAATTTCTTTTAAAGTCGATATTTTTATCGATTTCTCCGCCATGATTATGATAAGGTTTTTCTTTTGTCCGCAATATCTCAAAAAACGCATTGCTTTTTCCGCTTCCATATATGATGTTGTATGAATATATCCCCGTAAAAATCCCATTTTTTAATATATCCGGTGGTTGTCACAGGAACACATACTCTATTTTGTGCATGATGGTGCAAAAAGATTTGCATATTTTACCACGCGGCATTGATGTGCATTATACATTATTTCTGCTCCCACAGCCACATATCCCTTGAAAATATTCCTTCATTTTCAAATTTTTCCACATTCATTTCTTTGCTCTCATTTCATTTTACCGGCAATGGTCATTTGAATTTCTACCGTTATTCTTTCACAGCTTCTTTTTATTTATATGCCTGTCTACCATATACCGTGTACGAAAATTGTCCTCCTTGGTCATTTTTGGTATTTTAATAAATTCATCCACAAAATATTGTGTACTTTTTCTTTTGACCCACATAATCAATGACTTTTCCACAATATTCACATATTTATCCACAATTCACCCTATTTATTCCTGCTTTTGACTTGTTCGGACTGTATATATTGTGTTATTCTATTTTTTAATTTGGGCGTCACTTGCATTTTTTGCCATTTTTGAATACTGCTTTTTTGATTTTGAAGCTTTCCCTTCTCATTTTTTAAATAACATTTATTCTTATTTCCCTCCCTTCTCATCAGCGCTATACCGATCCATGATATTATACACATTTTAGTAGAATTTTATTGACTTTTGAACCATACTACGGGATAATATTGCTGTACACGCAAAAACATGACCTGTTTTTTGCGTCAATGCATTTTCACAAAAGCACAGTATAAAGGAGATATATCGCATGAGTACCACAAAATCCGGTATGCAGCTTCGCAAAGGGGATCCTTTTGCACAAATGAACAGTGCAAAAAACAGAAAGCAGTCTTCCTCCGAATCCATCTCGGAGCCCTTTCTCGGATATAAGCTCAACACACGCATTCGTGCGCTGCGAACCTCCAGAGGCTGGTCACAGGCCGAACTGGGGATGCGTTTGGCGGAGGCCATGGGACTGGATATCAAAATCCCCACTTCTACCGTTGCAAGCTGGGAACATAAGAATCCGGCCGTTGCAAAAATTCCCTCTCCGGACAAGATTAACGCGTTGGCCGGCCTGTTTGACGTGTCGGCAGATTATCTGAAAGGATTATCCGAAAACCCCCGCCAATCCGCAATGGAATTTATGTCCGCGCAGTCGGAAATACAAAATATAGAGATACTTCCGCAGGAGCTTGCGCAGCATATGGGCGAACCCATCTGGATATCCTGTGATTCCTACAACGGTTGGATGCTTCTGACCAATTATTATGAACTGGTCGATTCGCAGGGAATCACCCACTCGGTTCCCGATATCCGCAAATTAAATGCTGTTTTTTCCGTCTTTCCGCCCTGTCATGTCTATTTCAGACAAATCTATAACCGTTATGTGATACCGGAAAGTCAAATACGCAATTATAAGGACAGAATGTGGGTATGCCTCAATTCTCCTGATAAATCCCTTCAGGGTTATAACGGATGGTACGAGCGCACCGCAGACGGTCTTGGCGTAAAGGGAAAAACAATTTTATCGTTTGACTCCTATTTTGACTTATGGTTGGCTTATACCACGCCGCTCTCTGATTGATGTGTATTTTATAATGTATTATATCATGTATTTTATATTGTACATTGTACTAATTGATTTCATCTGACAAATTTTCCTGTGTTTATTATTGCGTTTTTGTTTTACTTTATATATTATATAATATATTTCAAAGTGTATTGTATAATATATAATTATTTATCATATATATTGGCATACAGACATGTGCTTGTCACATGTCTGTTGAGGTCTCCGCAGTCAATGTTTTCTGCATTTATTCATGTTTTATGCTTTTTTATTGTGTATTCCCGGTGTTGCTCTCTCGCTTTTTACTTCGTTTTCTATTACATAATTCTATCGGATTATCCAATATCCTCTTTGTGTTAGTTGTCTGAAATACCGTTGTTTCTTCCTATGTTATAAAATATACTATGTAATATATGCTGTATTTTGTGTTGTAATATTATTCTTGAGATTATTATATAATAGGATATTGAAAATATTTCTAATATATGATATTATATATTTGTATTTCCAATATTAATATACTATATTCATTACATTAAGAATATAATACTATTTTTATTATAATTTATTTTATACAATAAATGTATGTTATACAATATATTGTAAATAAATGATTATTACCAATATAATTTATAGTATATTTCAAATTATATTTTATATCGTATTCCAAGTGTTGATTATAATATAAATTATATTTTTTATTGTATTTAAAAATTCAATTTATATTGTAATATATTTTGTGTTTTATATTGTATCTCTAATTATATTTTATAATAAAATATTAATTATAATTAAAAATGCATTCTATAATATCAGCAATAATATTAATTGCATTGCAATTACTATTTGTATTTTTATATAGATTTTATATTGTATTATTATTATAAATTATATTATACATTATGCTTTAGATTATATTGTTATTTC
>JAMPFV010000043.1 GCA_023664265.1 Roseburia sp. | reverse complement strand
TCCTCCATTTCTTTTTTATTTTGCTGACCATAACAAAAAGGACACTTTCCTAAAAATTTCTTTTAGAAAAATGTCCTTATAGTACAAAATATTAACTTGAACTGACACGAGTTTAATTTAAAATCGTTTATTTTAACCCTTTAAGAGAGTTTATTTTGTCATACTTTTGTCGTACCATACTGCTTTAAAATCCGCAACCCCTTGATTTTACTGGATTTCTCAATCGACTGTCCGCATCGTCGGGAACAGCAGCACATCCCGTATCGCAGGGCTGTTCGTCAGCAGCATCACCAGTCTGTCAATACCATACCCAATCCCTCCTGTGGGGGGCATACCGATTTCCAGCGCGTTCATAAAGTCCTCGTCCGTGGTGTTGGCCTCCTCGTCGCCTGCCGCCAGCGCCGCCTCCTGAGCCTTGAAGCGCTCCCTCTGGTCAAGGGGATCGTTCAGCTCCGAGTAGGCGTTACACATCTCTCGGCCATAGATGAACAGCTCAAAGCGCTCCACATACTCCGGCTTGTCAGGCTTCCTCTTAGTCAGCGGTGAAATCTCCACCGGATGATCCATGACAAAGGTAGGCTGAATCAAGTGCTCTTCCACATACTCCTCAAAGAACAGGTTCAGGATGTCGCCTTTTCCGTGGCGCGCCTCATAGTGAATCCCCTTCTCATCCGCAAGTCTCTTGGCGGCTTCGGTGTCGGGAATCTCATCAAAATCCACCCCCGCATATTTCTTCACCGCCTCAACCATGGTGAGCCGCTCAAACGGCTTACCCAAGTCTATCATCTCCTCCGCATAGGGAATCAAAGTCGTGCCGCAGACCTCGTTGGCCACATAGCGGAACATATTCTCGGTCAAATCCATCATACCGTAATAATCGGTGTACGCCTGATACAGCTCCATCATTGTAAACTCGGGATTATGTCTGGTGTCCAGTCCCTCGTTGCGGAATACGCGCCCGATTTCATATACGCGCTCCAGTCCGCCCACAATCAGACGCTTCAGATACAGCTCCAGAGAAATCCGCAGCTTCACATCCTCGTCCAGCGCGTTGTAGTGGGTGCCGAAGGGTCTGGCCGCCGCGCCGCCCGCGTTGGATACCAGCATCGGCGTCTCGACCTCCATAAAGCCCTCCCCGTCAAGATAACGGCGGATACTGCCAAGCACCTTGGAGCGCTTGACAAAAGTATCCCTGACCTCCGCATTCATAATCAGATCCACGTACCGCTGACGGTAGCGCATATCCGTGTCCGTCAGGCCATGAAATTTCTCGGGAAGAATTTGCAGGCTCTTGGACAGGAGCGTAACCGAGGCAGCATGAACCGATATTTCCCCTGTCTTTGTGCGAAATACCTCGCCGCTGATGCCCAGAATATCGCCCACGTCATACTTCTTAAAGTCCGCATACGGCTCCTCGCCGATGCTGTCCCGCGCCACATAGCACTGAATATTTCCCTTCAAATCCTGCACATTGCAAAAGGACGCTTTCCCCATAACGCGCTTGAACATCATGCGCCCCGCAATCGCGACCGTCTTGCCCTCCAGCTCGTCAAAGCTGTCCTTGATGTCCTGGCTGTGATGCGTCACGTCAAATTTTGTTATCCGAAAAGGATCCCTGCCCGCCTCCTGCAGCGCTGCAAGCTTCTCCCTGCGCACCTGCAAAAGCCGGTTCATATCCTGACCGTTATTCTGCTCCTGTGCCACTCTCCCTACTCCTTTCGTACCTGATACAATAACTGTCTGTCACTGACACGTTGATTCTCCACACTTCCCGCCCTCCGTCAGCGCGGTTTTACTTCATTATGCCTTGAAACACACTCCTGCTTCATTCCATCGCCAAAACACAATCTCATTTCACTTCATTACGCCTCAGGCTTGTAAATGTCCAAAATAGTGTAATTGATCACGCCTGCAGGCGCCTCCACGGTGACTTCCTGCCCCTTCTTCGCGCCAAGGAGCGCCTTCCCCAGCGGGGATTCGTTTGAAATCTTTCCCTTGAGGCTGTTGGCCTCGGTAGCGCCGACAATCTTAAACTCCATCTCATCGCCGAATTCATTGTCCTTTACCTTGACAACCAGACCGAAGCTGACCCTCTCCAAGTCGTGGTTGTCATCCTCCATATCGACAACCTCGACGTTCTTGAGAATTTTCTCCAGCTCCTCAATTCTCGCCTCGATATCGCGCTGCTCATCCTTCGCGGCGTCATATTCCGCGTTTTCCGAAAGGTCGCCCTGCTCTCTCGCTTCCTTAATCTTCTCCGCCACTTCCTTGCGCCTGACAACCTTGAGGTCATGCAGCTCATCCTCATATTTCTTGAGCCCCTCACGCGTTAATAAATTCTTCTTTGCTTCCATGGAATTTATCTGTCCTTTCATAAATAAAATAAATATCGCTTCTCATTCAAAGCTGCCGCCAAATATTTCCACACGGCTGAACTGTTGCATATTATAGTCTTTTTTAACGGTCATGTCAACTAAAATCGGCCTTCCCGCAGGCCTCACACGCCCTCCAAAAAAATCCTTTGAACACGCTCCTCCAACGCCTCCATGGTCTCTATCTCGTTGACCATCCGCCGAAGCCTCGCGGAATGCGGATACCCCGTTGTGTACCAGGCGATGTGCTTGCGCATCTCCCGCACAGCGGTATACTCGCCCTTCTGCGCAAGCTGCAGCCTGGCATGTCTCAATATCGTCTCACAGACCTCCTCCCGCGTTGGCCGCTCAGGGATTACGCCCGTGTCCAGATAGCTGTTGATTTCGCGGAATATCCACGGGTTTCCGCGGCTCGCCCTGCCGACCATGATACCGTCGCAGCCGGTCTCCCTCAGCATCCGCTCCGCGGAGCGCGCGTCCGCAATATCGCCGTTGCCGATGACGGGAATGCGCACAGCCTCCTTGACCTGTCGTATAATGTCCCAGTCGGCCGCCCCCGAATAATACTGCTCGCGGGTCCTGCCATGCACCGTGACTGCCGCCGCGCCGTTTGCCTCCGCGATTTTGGCAAGCTCGACCGCGTTGACATGCGCGTCGTCAAAGCCCTTGCGTATCTTCACCGTCACCGGCTTTTTGACGGCGTCCGACAGCGCCCTTATGATTTCTCCCGCAAGCTTGGGATTGCGCATCAGCGCGCTCCCCTCGTGGTTGTTGACGACCTTGGGCACGGGACATCCCATGTTGACATCCAGTATCGCAAACGGCCGCTCCTCGATGCGGGCGGCCGTCTCCGCCAGAATATCCGGCTCCGAGCCGAAAAGCTGCAGCGACACCGGCATCTCGTCGGGGTGTATCGCCATCAGCGCCTCGGTATTTCTGTTGCGAAAGTGCACCGCCTTCGCGCTGATCATCTCCATGCACAAAAGGCCGGCCCCCTGCTCTCTGCACAGAAGACGGAACGGTAAATCCGTCACGCCCGCCATCGGCGCCAGAATCACGTTATTTTCAAGTACGACGTCACCGATCCGAAGCTGTCTGTCTGTTGTTCTTTTCATAGATAATCCTGAGTCCCTCCAAGGTGAGGGCGCTGTTGTACTCCTGTATCATGTCCGTTTCCTCGGCAATAATGCGTCCCAGACCGCCGGTCGCGACCACCTTGAGATTGTCGAAGCCTGTCTCCTTTTTCACGCGCTGTATGATATACTCGGTCTGCCCAATCTGCCCGTAGACAAGCCCCGCCTGCATACTCGAAATCGTCTCCTGCGCCAGAATGGACGCCGGTTTTTTGATTTCAATTTCAGGAAGCTTTGCCGCGTCCTCCCACAGCGCCTTTGCGGAAATCCGAATGCCGGGCGCCGTGATGCCCGCGCAGAAGCATCCCTCCGCGTTGACCAGATCGTAGGTCGTCGCCGTGCCAAAGTCCAGCACCAGCACGGGACCGCCATATAATTCATATGCGGCGACCGCGTCCACAATGCGGTCAGGCCCGATTTCCTTCGGATTTTCCGTGACAATCCGTATCCCCGTCTTGATTCCCGCGCCCACGATAACCAGCTTCTCCGCGACGTAGCGCCTGATGCCTCCCACCAGCGAATGCATCACGTTGGGCACGACGCTCGCGACAATGGTGCCCTCAATCTGCGACGGGCTCACCCTGTTCTTGCTCAAAAGCTCCGTTATCAGCACGCCGTACTCGTCGGAGGTGCGCTGCGTCTTTGACATCAGCCGAAACGTCGTCACCAGCCGCTGCGCCTCATATACGCCAAACGTGATATTTGTATTTCCCACATCAATTACCAGAACCATTTTCCGCCTCCATTCGTCCACACAAGCATTTCCCCAAAGCGCCCCTGCTATTCCTCGTGGAGCACAAACACTCTGTAATACAGGCTCAGCGACTCCAAAAGCTCCTGCCGCCGCATCCGTATCTCCCGCACCAGAAGCCCGCTGCTGACCTCGTCATACAGAAGATCCTCCTCGTAGGCCTCCGTGTCAAGGCTCACGCTGCCGTCCTCCTCAAAGACAATCGTAAAGACGCCGCCCACCTCCTCCGTAAAGAGGACGCAGAGAATGTGCAGCTCCTCCTTTATGGATTCTGGGATTCCGCGAAAGGCCTCGTTAAAATAATATTTTTTCTCATACGCGTTGGCCCCGCAGAGCACAACGCGGCTGTCCTTCTCTTCCAAAGCAATCTCCATTCCGAACCATGCGGCGTTCCAATCGGGGGAAGCGATGATTTTCACCCGCGCCTCCCTAAGTATACCCGTATAAACCGCGCACGGACACCTCACCCGCATAGACAAGCTCCCGCGCGCCGCCCGCGCGCTCCACGATAAGCTCTCCCTTCTCGTTGATTCCGCGCGCAATGCCCTCATACTCCCCCTTGGGGTCGAGCACACGCACCTCCCTGTCCATGTTCACCAGAAAAGCGTTATAGCGCCCCATCAGCCCTGTCAAATCCCAAGTGCACGCAAACGCCTCATAGGCCTTCTCATAATAATACATCACGCGGGCAATCAGCCGCGCTCTGTTCACCGGCTGTTCGGTCTCTATGATCAGGGAGGTCGCGTGCGCGCGAATCTCCTCGTCCAGCTCCGTCCGATTCGTGTTGATGCCCACGCCGGTCACCACATAGTGGATCCCGTCCGGCTCAGCGCTCATCTCTGTCAGGATCCCGCACAGCTTTTTCCCGTTCAGCACAACGTCGTTCGGCCACTTGATGCCCACGCCGTCCGAAGCAAGCTCCCTGACCGCCTCCAGCACCGCAAGCGCCATCACCAGCGTCAGCGCGGAAGCCTGCTGCGGCATGCACGACGGGCGCAGCAGCAGCGACATATAGATGTCAAGCCCCGCGGCGGACACCCAGCCGCGTCCCCGTCTGCCGCGTCCCGCCGTCTGCATATCCGCCACCACCAGCGTTCCCGCGGGCGCGCCCTCCTCGGCAAGCACCTTTGCATCCATGTTGGTGGAACCGGTTTCCCTGCGGAATACAAGGTTTCTCCCGACCCACTGCGTATCCATGTAGCTGTCGATGCCGACCTGCGAGAGCTGCTCCCCGCCGCTCTCAACCAAGCGATACCCCTTGTTGGTCACAGCCTCTATGGTGTATCCGTCCTTTTCAAGCTGTTTAATCGCCTTCCACACCGCCGTGCGTGATACCCCGTACTGCTCACAGAGCTCCTGCCCGCTCACATAGCCTCCGTCCTGCCGAAGGCGTTTGAGTATCTCATCCTTCTTCATTCCGACGAAGCCCCCAGCGTTGCCGCCAGCACGGCCTTAATCGTATGCATCCGGTTCTCCGCCTCGTCGAACACGAGCGACTGCGGGGATTCAAAGACCTCATCCGTCACCTCCAAATCAGTGAAGCCGTACTTTTCTCCCTGCTCCCTTCCGATTTTCGTCTTGAGGTCGTGGAAGGCAGGCAGACAGTGAAGGAATACCGCCTGTGCGCCCGCGTTGTCCATAACCGCCTTCGTCACCTTGTATGGGGAAAGCGTTTTGATTCGCTCCGCCCACACCGCGTCCGGCTCGCCCATGGACACCCACACATCTGTGTAAATCACATCGACATCCTTTGTCCCCGCGCAGACATCCTCCGTGAGAGTGATGGTCGCGCCGGACTGCTCCGCGTATTTCCTGCACTCGGCAACCAGCGCGTCGTTGGGAAAATATTCCTTTGCGGTGCACGCCGTAAAATGCATCCCAAGCTTCGCGCAGGCAATCATCAGGGAATTGCCCATATTGTAGCGGGCATCCCCCATATAGGTCAGCCGTATCCCTCTGAGCCTGCCGAAATGCTCCCGAATGGTCAGCATGTCCGCAAGCATCTGCGTAGGATGGTATTCGTTGGTCAGGCCGTTCCACACCGGCACGCCCGCGTACCGTGCAAGCTCCTCCACTATCGACTGTTCAAAGCCCCTGTACTCGATGCCCTCATACATTCTCCCGAGCACCCTCGCGGTATCCGCAATGGATTCCTTCTTGCCGATTTGAGAGCCTGACGGGTCGAGATAGGTCGTCCCCATCCCCAGATCATGCGCCGCCACCTCAAAGGAGCAGCGCGTTCGTGTGCTGGTCTTCTCAAAAATCAGCGCAATGTTCTTCCCACGCAGCGTATCGTGGGGCACTCCGTTCTTCTTCTTTTCCTTATAGGATGCCGCCAAATCCAACAGATAAATAATCTCCCCCGGCGTATAGTCCTTCAGCGTCAAAAAATTGCGTCCCTTTAAATCCATACCGTTCTCCCCTTCCGCGCGCATACCCGCTCTTATTCAATAGTTTTATATTACTACATTTCCCCAAAAGGGGCAAGAAAAAAGCGCAATCCTCAATCGCTCAAGAATTGCGCCCCTGTTTCTCCTGTAAAACCGCATATATTACCAGAATACATGATTTCCGATAATCAGGCCCTCTCTGTTGCCGGCTCTTCTGAAATGCAGCGCGTCCCCGACGTTGGTGACACCGCTGATGGCCTCCTGCGCCGCCTGTCTGCAGGAAGGATTAATATTGTTGTTCAGTATCAGCGACTCCATCTTCCCCTTGGAGGCCGGCACAAACTGTCCCGACTGATAGATAACCTCCGTGATAGTGTTGGGATATCCGCCGCAGCGCACACGGTTCATAACGACCGCGCCTACCGCGACCTGCCCCTCATACGGCTCTCCGCCCGCCTCGCACTGAATCAGCGCCGCAAGGATATCCAGCTCAGAGGCCGTCGCAAACACCGCCGCCTTCTGCTCATTGATCAGCGCCTGACGCTCGGACGTCGCCTGCACCTTCGCCGCCTCCTCCCGCGCACGGATGGACTCCATCGACTCCGCCGTATCAATGCCGAACACAATCTTCACATACTCCGCCGATACATAGGCCGTAGTGCCCTCGTAGCTGACACTCACCCAGTCGCCCTCCTCGGAGA
This sequence comes from Roseburia sp., assembly GCA_023664265.1. Classification (GTDB taxonomy): domain Bacteria; phylum Bacillota; class Clostridia; order Lachnospirales; family Lachnospiraceae; genus COE1. Next base: position 17,439 of record JAMPFV010000043.1, on the reverse strand, counting down.
TGGCCTCCAGCGCCTCGCCGTTGGCAAGAAGACCGAGCACACCCGACTCCGCGTCCGCTTCCTTCCGGACACGCAGGGTCTCCGTCTGCGCATATGCGGTAAGAATCCCCACCTCCTGCGCAAGCTGCTCCGCCTCTTCGCCAAAATACAAATACTCATTCTTTACCCATCCGACCACATCGCCGGACTTGATTTTCGTCCAGTCACCCTGCTGCTCTACGATTTCCCCGCCGCAATCCTTATAAAGAACGCCTACCTTCTCCGATTCCTGATCGGCGCTCTCCCGAATGTTCACGGACTGATTCACCTTCGCCATGACAAGGGTACCCTGCGCCCCCGCTTCCTCTTTTGCATTTTTCTGCGACGCTTCCTCCTGCACGGTATCCGGAATACTGTTATTCTCCGCAAGCTCAATAAGCTCCTCTGTCTCCAATGAGATATCCGCGTCCAAAAGAACTGCCGCTCCTGCTGTCGTATTGACTGAATCCATTTTGTCTGAGGTGGTTTCCTGTACTTCACTCTCGTCGTCCTTCGCTTCCGCTTTCGCGTCTACCGCATAGGTGTAAACGACAGGGGGTATCGTAAACGCCACTACAACGGTTGTAATGCCTAACAGATACTTCCACTTTTTACAATTTGTCTTCATTTTGCTTTCTCCGTTCAACAAGTAAGAATATACTATCAGTATTACCAATTATTTTATATTTCTTACATTTTCACGTTAAATGTTACATAAATATTAACATCTATTACAATTCCATATAATAGCAAAGAGTCCGCGACTTGTCAAGTCTTGGACTCCAATCTTTTAAAATACTAGCGACCGCTTTGCCGTGCTCTTCCTTTTAACGTGTCTCCCGCATCTGCTTACCCGTTCCTGGATTTGTTGACGCACGCCTCCACCGCGTCAAGCACGGCTGCGCGAAAGCCCTTCTCCTCCAGCACCTTCACGGCCTCAATGGTGGTTCCCCCGGGCGAGCAGACCATGTCCTTGAGTTCCCCCGGGTGCTTCCCCGTTTCCAGCATCAGCTTCGCGCTTCCCAGAACGGACTGCGCCACATATTCATACGCCTGCGCCCGCGGCATACCGGCCTGCACCGCCGCGTCCGCCATCGCTTCCATAAAGAGAAAGACATACGCAGGCGAGCTGCCCGCCACGCCGACAAACGCGTCCATCAGCCGCTCCGGCAGGACGCTCGCCCGCCCGAAGCTCCGCATCATCGACAGCGCCAGCTCCTCATCCGCCTTGTCCGTTCCCTCTTGAAAGCACACGCAGGTACAGCCCTCACCCACCAGCGCGGGCGTGTTGGGCATACAGCGCACCAGCCGCACGGGCGCGCCAAAGCGCTCCGCGATCCACGCCAACGACCTTCCTGCCGCAATGGAAATCACCAGCTTGCCCGCCCCTGTCACAATATCCTTGATCTCGTCAATGACCTCCGGAAAAAATATCGGCTTCACCGCGAGGATGATCACATCCGCCTCCCGCGCCGTCCTTCGATTGTCCGTGCCGGTCTCAATGCCATACTGTTGTGCTATGCGCGCCGCCGTCTCCGCCGTCTTCGCGGAACCGATGATCTCTGATCGGGCGTACAATCCCTCTCCCAAGATGCCGCCAAGCATGGCGCCGGCCATATTCCCAAGTCCGATAAACCCAAGCTTCATCACCGTTTCCCCCTTCTCTGCCGCGCGGCCTCATACATCAATATGGAAGCCGCCACCGCGGCATTGAGCGACTCCACCTGCCCCTCCATCGGTATTTTTATGTAGGCGGCCGCCAAGTCCGCCGTCTCCTGCCGCAGACCGCTGTTCTCGTTTCCTATCAGGAACGCAGCCGCGCCCGTATAGTCCACCGCCGTATAATCTGTGCTGTCCTGCAAATGCGCCGCGTAAACCGATACCTCCGCGGCCTTTAACCGCGCAATCGTCTCTTCAAGTGACACCACTGTCAGAAATGGGACTCTGTATATGGAGCCCATCGTCGAGCGAATCACCTTAGGATTAAACACATCCGCCGTGTTTGCCGTCATGATCACGCCGCTCACGCCGGCGCCCTCCCCCGCGCGGAATATCGTCCCCAGATTCCCCGGGTCCTGAAGATCCTCCAGCAGAAGAAACAGCGGCTCTCCACCGGCGGCTGCCGTATTTGCTTTTGCAGGGCGGAGCAGCTCCTCAAGCCCATATCGCGGCTGTGCCAGCACCGTCAGGATCCCCTGCGGCGTCTGCGTGTCCGATATTTTCCTGAACACCTCGTCCGAGACCGTCTCATGGCGGATAGTCCCAAGCGCGCGCGTAATGCCTCCGTCCGGCTCCCGCTCCTGCTTTTTCAGAAAGCTCTCCGAGAGATAAACCTCCCTTATCCATGCCTTGGGCGCCTCCCAAAACATCCTCGTGCCCTCCGCGATAAAGAGCCCCGTCTCCCTGCGGGCCTTCGCCCGCTGCGTCAAGGCAGTCAATTCCTTTACCTTTTTATTCGTGGTACTTGTAATCATCGCTCCATCCCTTATCTGTATCCTTTATAAAAGGCAAAATCCGGAAACACAATGACCACTGCATCTCCGGATAAAGGTTTGCCTGGATTATTCCGACAGCTTCTTGAAAATCTCGAACTGATACTCGTCAATTCCCTTTGTCATATTCAACGCTTCCTCAATGTCATAGTCCACAAACTGCCCGTGCTTGTAGGCAACCACGCGGTTGGACTTGCCCTGGCACAGGATATCCGCCGCGTAAGCGCCCATGATCGACGCATAGAAGCGGTCCTTACAGGTCGGATTGCCGCCGCGCTGCAGATAGCCGAGGATGGTCGCCCTCGTCTCAACACCTGTCGCCGCCTCAATCCGCTTCGCCATGGAAATCGAATGTCCGATGCCCTCCGCATTGATGATAATATGGTGGGTCTTTCCCCTCTTCTTGCTCTTGACGATATTGTTGATCAGCACCTGCTCGTTATAGTCATACTTCTCGGGGAGCAGAATATCCTCCGCACCGTTGGCAACGCCCGCCCACAGCGCAATATATCCGGCATTGCGGCCCATAACCTCGATGATAGAGCATCTCTCGTGAGAGGAGGAGGTGTCGCGCACCTTGTCAATCGCCTCCATCGCGGTGTTGATAGCCGTGTCGAATCCGATCGTGTACTCCGTACACGCGATATCCAAATCAATCGTGCCCGGGACGCCAATCGTATTGATTCCGTTTCTCGCAAGCGCCTGCGCGCCCCTGTAGGAGCCGTCACCGCCGATAACGACAAGCCCGTCAATCCCGTGCTTGCGGCAGATCTCAGCGCCTCTGGCCTGTCCCTCGGCAGTCCGAAACTCCGGACATCTCGCCGTGCCGAGAATTGTACCGCCCTTCTGAATAATATCAGACACGCTCTGGCGCTCCATGTCCATAATCTCCTCGTTGAGCAGTCCCAAGTAGCCCCGCTTAATGCCCTTCACCTGAACACCGTTTGTAATCGTTTTCCTGACAACCGCGCGAATCGCCGCGTTCATGCCCGGCGCATCACCGCCGCTTGTCAGTACCCCAATCGTCTTAATCTCCTTAGACATCCTTATCCCTCCTATATGCAATACCCGCGTCCGCAGGCCGTTTTTACACTGAATAACCACGCCCTTCCAGAACCTGCAGGCTTTAGGCCGCAGCTTTCTTTCGCAGGCGATTTCTCATCTATTTTAAAACATTTCCCCGTAGATTACAATAATTATTGTGTAAAATTTGTCTGTCGCCTAACACACCACACGGATATTTTCATTTCCAAACAGTCCGCGCAGCCTGTCCAAGAGCTCCCCGTCCGCGCAGACGTTCCTGCTCGGCGGAAGCTGTTTCATCTGGCGCGTTTCTTCTATATAAATAACAATGCTGTCCTTTCCCTCGCTGTCAAATATCGCGTCGAGCAGAACCGGCTCCTTCTCGGTATAGAGCGGCAGATTCGGGAACTTCACCCAGACCTTGCGCGGCAGCTCGTCAAACGCCGTTATCTTCTCGCAGACAAGCTTGCCGTCCCGCTCCTCCTCCACGGAGACGCGTCCCTCGATAAATACCTTGTTCTCCTCCACCAGCTTGGCGGAGTAGCGCTCGTAATCCTTGGGAAAGACAAGCACCTCCACGCTCCCCACCAGATCCTCCACGGTCAGGAACGCCATTATCTTGTCATTCTTCGTGTATTTTATCTTCCTGTCCGCAATCATGCCGCCGATAACCGCCCTGCTCTGCCCCTCAATTGGGACATGGCCTGTCTCCTCGTCCAGATAAAAGTCCGAGGTCTTGGCCGTGATATGCTTTTCCCACAGGCTCTGATATTCCTGCAGGGGATGGCCGCTGACATAGAATCCGAGCACCTCCTTCTCAAAGCTGAGAATCATCTCCTTGGGGTACTCGCCGACATCAGGCATCTTAATCTCCAGCCCGCTCTTCTCTTCGTCCGAGACAATATCCAGCAGGGAAAGCTGCCCTGCGGTAACGCCCCGCTTGCTGTGCTGAAGCCCCTCCAATATCTGCGCGTAGACGCTCATATGCTGCTTGCGTGTCGGCCCGAAGCCGTCAAAGGCTCCCGCCTTGATAAAGTTCTCAATAGCGCGCTTGTTCACGTCTGCCGACACAGTGCGCTCCGCGAAATCCTTCAGGCTCTGATAATCGCCGTGCGCCCTGCGCTCCTCCACGATTTTGTCAATCACGGGCCGTCCGACATTCTTGATTGCGGTCAGCGCGTAGCGGATGGCCCCGTCGGAGACGGAGAAGCCCGCCTCGCCCGCATTGATGTCCGGCGGCAGGATTTGGATTCCCATATTCCTGCACACCATGATATACTCCGACACCTTTGACGCGCTGTCAATCACGGAGGTCAGCAGCGCCGCCATAAACTCCACCGGATAGTAGTATTTCAGGTACGCCGTCTGGTAGGCCACCACCGCATAGCAGGCCGCGTGCGATTTATTAAAAGCGTACTTGGCAAAATCCATCATGGTTCCGTAAATTTGGTCTGCGACCGCCTCGGGGATCCCGTTCGCCGCACACCCGGGCACGCCCTCCTGCGCGTTTCCATGGACAAAGTTTTTGCGCTCCTGCTCCATGACATACGCCTTCTTCTTGCTCATCGCACGGCGCACCAAATCGCTGCGCCCCATCGTGTAACCGCCCAAGTCCCGCACAATCTGCATGACCTGCTCCTGATAAACGATACACCCGTAGGTCGGCGCCAGAATCGGTTCCAACTGCGGACATGCGTAGGTCACCGCACTGTGGTTGTTCTTGCCCTTGATGTATGCCGGAATAAAGTCCATCGGCCCCGGACGGTACAGTGAGATCCCCGCGATAACATCCTCAAGGTTCTGCGGCTTGAGCTCCTTCATAAAGCTGCGCATTCCCTGACTTTCAAGCTGGAACACACCGTCTGTCTTGCCGGTTCCAAGCGACGCGAGCACATTCTTGTCGTCATAGTCTATGGTGTCCACATCTATTCTGATGCCATGCGTTTTCTCCACGTTGTCCACCGCATCCTTGATTACGGTCAGGGTACGCAGTCCGAGGAAATCCATCTTTAACAGCCCCAGCTCCTCGATGGTCGTCATGGTAAACTGCGTCGTGATGGAGCCGTCACTGCCTCTCGAAAGCGGCACAAACTCGTCCGCGGGCTTCTGACAGATCACCACACCCGCCGCGTGCATGGAGGTATGGCGCGGAAGCCCCTCCAAGCGCCGGCACATGTCTATCAGATAGTGCACCTGCTCGTCCTCCTCGTAGAGCCTGCGAAACTCCGGATTCAGCTCCAGCGCACGGGCAATGTCCGTCGGTGCGTTCCCCTCGACAGGTATCATCTTGGCAATGCTGTCCACATAATTATACGGTAAATCCAGCGCGCGCCCCACGTCGCGGATAACGCCCTTGGCCGCCATCGTACCGAAGGTTACAATCTGCACCACCTTGTCCTGCCCGTACTTCTCGCCCACATAGTCGATGACCTCCTGCCTGCGCTCATAGCAGAAATCAATATCGATATCGGGCATGGAGATACGCTCCGGATTGAGGAAGCGCTCAAACAACAGATTGTAGCGGATAGGGTCGATATTGGTGATATGCAGGCAGTAGGAAACAATGCTGCCCGCCGCACTGCCGCGCCCCGGTCCTACCGGAATATCGTGTGCGCGCGCCCAGTTGATAAAGTCCCACACAATCAGGAAGTAATCGACATATCCCATGTTTTTGATAACGTCCAGCTCATAATTCAGCTTCTCCATCAGCCCGCCGTCGTCCTCGGGATAACGCTCCCCAAGCCCCTCAAGACAGAGCTTATTGAGATAGCCCCACGAATCGTAGCCCTCCGGCACGTCGAATTTCGGCAGCTTTGTGACGCCGAACTCGATTTCCACATTGCACCGCTCCGCAATCATGGCAGTATTGTCGAGAGCCTCCTGCGCGTAGGGAAACAGCCCGCGCATCTCCAGCTCGCTCTTCACATAATACTGCCCGCCGTCATAGCGCATCCTGTCCTCGTCCGTCACCTTTTTCGCGGTCTGGATACACAGCAGAATATCGTGTGCCTTCTCGTCCTCCGCATAGGTATAATGGATGTCGTTTGTCGCCACCAGCGGCACCTCCAGCTCCTTGCTCAGCCGCACCAGCGCCGCGTTCACCGTCTTCTGGTCCGGAAGTCCGTGATCCTGCAGCTCGAGAAAATAATTTCCGCGCCCGAAGCAGTCCACATATTTCTGCACGGCCTTTTTCGCCTCCTGGTAAAGTCCCTTCACAATCAGGCGCGGAACCTCTCCGGCAAGGCACGCGGACAGCGCGATAATCCCCTCGTGATACGTCCGCAGCACCTCCATGTCCACGCGCGGGCGATAATAATAGCCCTCGGTAAAGCCCTTGCTGACAATTTTCATCAGGTTCGCGTAGCCCGTATTGTTCTCCGCCAGCAGCACGAGATGGTGATAGCGCTCCTCGCCGCCTGTCGGCTCCTTATCGAAGCGGGAATTGGGCGCCACATAGACCTCGCAGCCGAGGATGGGCTTGATGCCGTTCGCCCTCGCCTCCTTGTAGAAGTCGATGACACCGTACATCACGCCGTGGTCCGTGATGGCCGCGCTGTCCATCCCCAGCTCCTTCACGCGCTTTACATATTCCTTTATTTTGTTCGAGCCGTCCAAAAGGCTGTACTCCGTGTGCACATGCAGATGTGTAAATGCCATAGCGTCCTCCTTCACCGTTCGTTTGTTCCTATTCCCTAAATCTCCTGATGCGTTGCAATCAGAACCGTTCTCCCGCGCTGATGCGCCTCCATATACGCAAGCACGCGCTCCCTCGTCGCCTCGTCCATTCCGGTAAACGGCTCGTCCAACAGCAGAAAGTCACTGTCGGCAGCGTAGGCTCTGGCGATCGCAACGCGCCGTTTCATGCCGCCGCTCAGCTCCCGACAGGGCCTGTCCATATCCTCCTCGGCCAGAAGCTGTGCCAAATGCGCACGCGCGCGCTCACGGCTTCCGGTCGCCAGCTCGACGTTTTTTACCGCACTGTACGCCTCCAAAAGCCTGTCCTCCTGAAATACCATACTGACACGCTCGTCACTTTTATCCCAATACAGACCGCCCGAATCCGGCTGCTCCAATCCCGCTATCAGGCGAAAATACGTGGTCTTGCCGCTTCCCGACGGAGAGCGGAAATAATAGGTTCTTCCCCGCTCGTACCGCGCGGAGATTTTGTCCAGCACCAAATGCGCACCATAGCTCTTGGAAAGGGCTTCGACCCGCAATGCGCTCCCCTCTGCATCTGCCGCCATGCCGTTTCGCCTGCACACGGGTTCCCATTTGCAGAAACCTTCCCAGCCATACAGCACAAGCCTTTCAAACGCGACGCTCAGCAGAATCGTCACCGCCGTCCACGACAGCACGCCCGCGGTATCCAGATAAATCTTCGACATGTACAGCCGCTCCCCGATGGAATACAGCGGCGTCCCGATAACCTCCGCGGCAACGCCCGACTTCCAGCTCATCCCGACGGATATGCGGATGCTGCTGTCCAGAAAAGGCTTTAATGCCGGACGGTAAATATAAAAAAAGCGATCCCGCCCGCGTATGCAAAAAACCTTCGCCATCTCCAACAGGCGCCTGTCCGTGCTGCGAAAGCCCTCCAGTGTATTGATATAGATATTGGGCAGTACCACGCAGAAGCTGATGACCACCGACAACACGTCGGAGCGCCACCAGATTAAAAACAGCACCACAAAGGAGGCTACGGGGATTGCCTTCACCAGCGACAGCGCGGGCGACAGGATTTGCTCCAACAGCGGAAAACGGGCGCTCAGAGCCGCCATGCCAAGCCCCGCGAGCACACCCGCCAGAAAGCCCGCCGCAATCCGCAAAAGCGAGCAGCCTACCGTCCGCCAAAAGGAGACGGCGGCAATATTGCGCAGCAGCGCCGCTCCCGTTGCGACAGGCCCCACCATAAGAATGTCATTGCCGACCCACATACTGACAAGCTGCCACACGAGCAGCCAGCCAAGCAGAATGATGAGCTTCTTATTCTTATTCATAGTAAAAATCGTCCCCCGGCAGCGCGCCGCCTACCGCCTCCGGATTCCGCTCATACAGCACTTGGAGATAGCCGGACAATGCCTGCCTCATTTCCGAGCCGTCGATATATGTAATATTGCACTTTGGAATCGCCTGCTTCGCAATCGGCTCCTTCGCGACAATCCCCGCCTCCACGGCGAGCCTTGCGCCCCTTTCGACATCCGCGTTGATGCCCTGCGTGCTCTCCCTGTGCTCCTGCAAAAAGGTCTTTACCGCCGCCTCATTCTCCTCCAGAAACGCATTGCGGACGACTGTAACACCCGTGACAAGGCGGCTTCCCTCCCCGCCCTGTACGGCCTCCCACTGTTCATTCATGTCCAGCACCACCGCAAGCGCCTCATTCTGCGCGCACGCCGCCGTCACAAAGGGCTGCGGCAGAAGCCCGACCGCATCCGGATTCTCCGCCAGCAGCGCCGCGACCTCGGCTGCCTCCGATTTGTATTCCAACATACAGCCGCCGTCTGCGTTCCCGACGGCGATACCGTTTCCTTCCAAGACATATTGCAGCACATAGTCGGGCGTCGTTCCCTTTCCCGTCAGATAAACCGTCCTCCCCCGCAAGTCCTCCACGCTGCCAATCGACGCATCTCCGGATACCATATAGAGCACGCCAAGGGTATTGATGTCAATCACCGTAATGCCGCCGTTGGTCTTCTGATACAGCACGCCCGCCACATTGGCCGGAAGCAGTGCGATATCCAGCTCTCCCTTCACCATCAGGGGAAGCAGCTCGTCAGCCGCAGTCATCATGCTGAAGGTGTATTGCCCCTGCGCCTCGCCGCTTTGAGCCTCCTCCTGCAGGAACAAAAGCCCCATCGAAGTCGGCCCCTTCAGCGCGCCGACGCGCACGGTTGTCCGCTCCGCTTGCTCCTGCCCGCAGCCCGTCAGCAGCGCAGCCGCCAGCAGCAGGCTCAGGCCAAGCGCCGTCAGTTTCTTTGTCATCTGTCTGATTCTCATTGTTTATTTCCTTTCCACTCAGAATGTATCGTCTTTATTATAGGCACGCGGCCCGCCCTTGTCAATCGCCCGTTGTGAAGTTTACACCGTTCCGAAATCTGTAACATTATCCCAATGCCCGCTTGAACAAAACCCATGTCGTCACAAAATAACAGCCGAGCAGCGCAAGCAGCACCGCGCTGACGCCGGCAAGCTGTCCCAGCAGTGCGGCGTTGCCGATATAGGCCGCTATCTGCTCCGAGAGACTCCAACTCAGATACCGCACAAACACCCCCGCTGCCAGCACTGCGGTGCCAATCGGCAGACCAAACCAGAAGGCGATCTGCTTCACGATCAGGCGGTTCATCCTGCTCTCCTCCACACCCATTTTCCCCAGAATGCCAAAACGGTACCCGAACTGATCCGCCTCCGAGAGCTGCTGCAGCGCAAGGATTGTGATACAGCTCAGCATCAGGATAATCGCGCCATACAGCATACTCACCTTCAGCACGAAAAAACTCGTCGTCGCGGAGTTGATCTGCTCACTCTTGGCACGGATAAAGCAATGCTGCCCCTCGTAGGCCTCCTCGAACCGCCGCTGCAGCTCCGCCGCCGTCCCGTAGGGGATCGCCTCCTGCGTGTTGATAAAACGGCAGCTTCCGACCGCCATCAGCTCCTCACACACCGCGTCCGGAAACACATAGATTACATCCACATAGCTGTTGTACAGCATTTCCCCGATTCCGACCTTGCAGACACTGTCCTTCACCGGCACAAGCGTCCCCGCGTCCGTCTCAACCTGCGGGTGCGTCTCCATAAAGGAATCCATATCCTCCTGCGACGCAATCGCCTGCCACTGCGTCAGGAACTCCCCCTCCCCCAGCGTGACAGCCTCCAGACCGCGCATGGAGCGCAGCGTGTTGTAATCCGATAACGCAATCGCCGTCACGGGAAACTCGTATTTCTTTCTGTTGTGGAAATCCTCCCGCCGCGGCAGATACACGGTCAGCGCACAGTCCTCCCTGAGGACAACGCCCTGCTCCCGCAGATAATCGGACACCAACGAGTAGCCATCACCGACAAGGGCGGACAGCTCCTCCTCGTCATAGATGCTGTTGTAGCTTGAGGCAATCTGCACGTCAAATACCGCCCGCACCGCGAGATACCCCTTGATCCACCCCGTCAGAATCGGCTCCACCATAAAGATGCCGATGGAGAACGCAAGCGTCAGGCTGATGAGCGTCATTGTTTTTACCGCCGTGCGCAGCCGCGACAGAATCTGCCCGTAGAAGAAAAGATTTTCCCCCTTGTATCTGTGCTCCGGCGCGCGCTCCTTCCACTCCGCGATCACATCGCTTGCCAGATAAATCACCGCGCAGATAAAAAATCCCACACAGCCGAGCATATACATCAAATACAGGTTCGTCGTGTCCGCACCGATGGCGAGCAGATACTTCATCTTGTAGCGCGGCACCAGCGCGATATAAAACACCATCGGCAGCATTGTCACGAGCAGCAGCATCAGCAGACGGCCAAACTGCCTTTGCCCGTATTTCCCGTCCCGCACCAGCACCGCAATGCTGTAAATCAAAGCCACCGCCAGCGAAAACAGCGGCGCGGCGACAGCGCCCCACATCATCATCCTCGCAGGCAGAGGCAGTCTGGCGTCGTAATACGGCAGAAGTCTGGATACGCCCGTGTTCACAAGCATTCCATGCATCAGCAGATACAGCACGGTGACTGCGGGCATCCATTTCCCCTTGCTCAAAGGAGCCTCGTTCTGCCGGTCCGCCGAGAGCATCGTGACAATCGGAAGCCTGCGGAGCGCCTTGACATTCCACAGCCCCACCACGCAGAAGCACAGCAGAAAGAACACGGCCGTCTGCGCTATCGTGTCCGGAAACAGCATCCACGAGACGCGGAACGCCTGATGATACGCGGACAGCAGCATTGCGGTGATAAACTGCGAAAGCAGCGCGCCCAGCACAATCCCCAGCGCCAGCGCCACCGCGCCCATGCACAGCGTCTCCGCGAAAAACAGGCGCGCTATCGTGCGCTGCTCCATCCCCATAATCATCTGTAACGCAAACTCCTTCTGCCTGCGCCGTATCATGTACTTATTCACATAGCTTACCAGAAACACCATCAGGCAGGTCAGCGCCGTCACCGCAAACTTCATCGCCTTCCCCAGCATGGTAATGTCGAACTCGGCGCCGATATCCGGCCTGTAATAACCGCTCGCGATGGACAGGAAGGCATAGAACATCGCAGCGCACAGCGTCAGCGTCACAATATATATCAGATAGTCCCGCACGGAGCGTCTGACGTTTCTGAGAATCAATTTAACGTACATCGGAAAAATCACCTCCCAGCACCGCCATCACATCCAGAATCCGCTCAAAGAACTGCTTCCTCGAAGCGTCCCCGCGCAGAAGCTCCGTGAAAATCCGCCCGTCCTTCAGGAACAGAATCCGCTTGGCATAGCTCGCCGTAAAGGCGTCATGCGTGACCAGCAGAATCGTCGCATGGAGCTGCTCGTTCATCCCCCGCATCGTGTCGAGCAGCATCCGCGCCGAATGGCTGTCGAGCGCTCCCGTCGGCTCATCCGCACAAATCAGTCTGGGATCGTTGACAATCGCCCGCGCACAGGCACAGCGCTGCTTCTGTCCGCCTGACACCTGATAGGGAAATTTTTGCAGAATGTCCGCAATCCCCAGCTTTCGGGCAATCTCCTCCACGCGCCCTTCTATCTGTGCTGCGGGAACCCTGTTGATGGTGAGCGCCATCGCGATATTCTCCCCAAGGCTCAGCGTATCCAGCAGGTTAAAATCCTGAAAAATAAAGCCCAGCTTCTCCCTGCGAAAGCGTGCGACCTGACCCTGCGCAAGCTCCGTAATGTCCGTCCCGTCCAGAAGGATATGCCCTGCGCTCACCGTGTCAATCGTCGAGACACAGTTGAGCAGGGTCGTCTTCCCCGAACCGGAGGCGCCCATAATCCCGATAAACTCCCCCTCCCCGACCGAAAAGCTGATATCGTCGATGGCCTTGGTAAGGTTTTCCTTCCCTCCGTAATACTTTTGAATGTTTTTCAGTTCCAATAATGCGTCCATGTTTTATCACCTCTCCCATACATTGTACAGGAGACGAGGACCGGATGGTATCAGCTTTGCTTACCGAATTCTTACAAAAATGAAAGAAAAGGACAAAAAAACGCCGCTCTACCGCACGCCGACAAAAGGATTCTCGTAAAACATCAGGGTAAACACCGTCCTGCCGTCCCCGTCCGAGCAGGCCTTCAGCCCCACGCCCAAACGCTCGCACAGCCTCCTGCACAGATACAGCCCCATTCCCGTGGCGCGGCCGCCGCCCCGCCCGTTCCTGCCGACAAAGCCCTTCTCGAAGATGCGCGGCATATCCTCCGCGGGAATCCCGATACCGTTGTCCGCGACTGTCAGCAGCACCCGCTCGCCCTCCCGCGCTATCCGAAACTCTATGACAGGTGTGTCACTTTTATATTTCACGGCATTGTTTAAGAGCTGGCTCAGAATAAAGACAAGCCACCGCTCATCCGTGTACGCCGTGACGTCGCTCGGCTCCACACAAAGACGCACCTGATTTTGCAACAGGAGCTGTTTATTCTGCGCAATGGCCTGATGCACCGCCTCCACAAGCACCAGCTCCCTGATGCGGTAATCCTTCTCCGTATGCTCACTCCCCGAGAGATAAAGCGCCTGCTCCACATAGTGATTCAAGCGCTCCAGCTCCAGCAGCAGCGGCTTCTGTATCGCAGTCGGATTGTTCTCGCACAGCAGACGCATTGCCGTGATGGGCGTCTTTGCCTCATGCACCCACTGCTCCACCTGCTCCCTGTACTCCCGCTTTTCCCGCTGCGCATCCGCCACCCGCTCCAGCATGGATTTGTCCGCAAGCTTCAATATCCGATAAAACACGCTGTCGTCCGCACGGCGCGGCTTCTCCATCAGCTCCGCAATCAGATATTTCTCCTCCAACGCCTCCGCCAAATCCGACAGCCGCATTAAGAAGCCGCGCCGTCTGTACCAGCGGACTGTCATGTACGCCGCCGCAACCGCAAGCCATATCAGCAGCACAAGCCCGACCGTATCCGCGCTGTTGCCTGCCGACAACAGAAACAGCGACAGCAGCACCATGCACAACACTTGCACCACGATCACCGGTATGCTGTCCCTCAAATATTCCGCAAATCGCATATCCGCTCTCCCCTCAAACGATATAGCCCTGCCCATGCTTCGTCCTGATAAAGTCCGTCAGCCCGATTCCTGAAAGCTTCTCCCGAATGCGCGTGATATTGACGCTCAGCGCATTATCGTCAATGTACAGTTGGTTATCCCACAGGTACTCCGTCAAATCGGCGCGCGGACAGATTTTCCCCGCATGCCTCATCAGATACCAGATAATCTTCTGCTCATTGCGGGTCAGCTCCACACTCTGCCCCTGATATTCCAGCATCCCGCGCTCGACATGCAGCCTGACGCCACGGCAGTCCAAGAGCTCCTCCCCGCAGTTCGGATAGGCCCTCTTGAGCAGCGCCGCAATCTTCGCCAGCAGAATCGCCGTATTGTACGGCTTGGTGATAAAGGCGTCGCCGCCCAGCATAATGCTGCTGAGCTCATCCATATCCGTGTTCCTGCCGGTGACAAAAATAATCGGCATCCCGTACTTTGCCCGCACGCGGGCACAAATCCGAAACCCGTCCTCATACGGCAGATTGACATCCAGCAGAAGAAGCTGCGGCTCGAACCGCTCTATCTCCCGCATCACATCGGCAAAATCAGAAATGACACCAACGTCATATTGGTTCGCCGTCAGCAGAATGCGCAGCTCCTCCTGTATCACCGCGTCATCCTCAACCAGCATAATCCTACTCTGCATCCGTATCCTCCCCCGCCGTCACTTCATTTCCTCCTCATCTCCGACAGACAAGGCTCCGTCCCCTTCAGCCGCCGACAAACAAATCCCCGCCGACCGCAGCCGCCGCTCCAGCTCCCCGACATCCTGATGATACACACAGCCCTCCATGCCAAGCCGCTGCGCCGCCTCGATATTGGCGGGGGAATCGTCGATAAAACAGCACGTCTCCGGCGCCAGTCCCATCACGTCGAAAAAGTCCAGATACGCCTCCCGCTCCGGCTTCAAAAATCCCCGCTCGCAGGAAATCCAAATATCATCCATATAAGCGATGGACGCGATATTTTGGGAAAACCGCCGAAAACGCCGCGAGGTGTTCGACATCAGATACAGCCTGTTCCCCGCCGCCTTCAGCCGCCGCACCAGATCCTCCATCGGCGGATTCGGCTCCTGCTCCATCCGAAATTCCCCGATAAAACGCGATACAGTATCGTGCAGCTTCTCCGGCACCCGCCTGCAAATCGACGCAATGGCCTCCTCGTCTGTCATGGTGCCCCTGTCCATCCGAATCCATTCGACCGAGGCGCACACCTCGTTCTTTATGATTCGGGACGCCTCGTCCGAGGCCGCATACTTTCTGATATATTCCTTCATGCTGTACCGTGTCAGTACATTTCCCATATCAAATACAATGTTTGTCCTCACGCCAACCTCCATCCACAATTCCCTGACTGCCGCTACAATTGTCGCAATTTTTCATCGTATAAAAAGACTCTATATATCAATGCGCCACTGAAATATAGAGTCTCCTGTCTGCTCAGATAATTGTTTTCCTACAGATACTTCTTCAACGCGTCCACCTTGTCCAGCTTCTCCCACGGAAGATCAAGATCGTTGCGTCCGAAATGCCCGTACGCCGCCGTCTGCTTGTAAATCGGCCTCCTCAAATCAAGCATCTTAATGATGCCCGCCGGACGCAGATCAAAGTTCTCGCGCACCAGCTCCACCAGCTTCTCGCCGGAGATCTTTCCCGTGCCGAAGGTGTCCACATTGATAGAGGTCGGCTGCGCAACGCCGATTGCATAGGAGAGCTGTATCTCACACTTGTCAGCCAATCCTGCCGCCACGATATTCTTCGCGACATAGCGCGCCGCATACGCGCCGCTCCTGTCCACCTTAGTGCAGTCCTTCCCCGAGAAAGCGCCGCCGCCGTGACGCGCATATCCGCCGTAGGTGTCCACGATGATCTTGCGCCCCGTAAGGCCCGCGTCCCCGTGAGGCCCGCCGATAACGAAGCGTCCCGTCGGGTTGATGAAGAACTTCGTCTCCGCGTCGATCAGCTCCTTGGGCAGGATAACGTCGAATACCTGCTTTTTGATGTCCTCGTGGATCTGCTCCTGCGACACCTCCGGATCATGCTGTGTGGAGAGCACCACCGCCTCCAGTCTCTTGGGCTTGCCGTTCTCATCATATTCTACGGAAACCTGCGTCTTGCCGTCCGGTCTCAAATAGTTTAAGGTGCCGTCCTTGCGGACTTTCGTCAACTGCAGAGCCAGTTTATGCGCCAGCGCAATCGGGTACGGCATATATTCCTCCGTCTCATTCGTCGCGTAGCCAAACATCATCCCCTGATCGCCCGCACCAATTGCCTCGATTTCCGCATCGCTCATCTTGTTCTCTGAATTGTCCTTGGACATCTTGGCCTCCAAGGCCTTGTCCACGCCCATCGCGATATCGCCGGACTGCTCGTCGATTGCCGTAAAGACCGCGCAGGTATTTCCGTCAAAGCCGTACTCGGACTTGTCGTAGCCGATTTCCTTCACGGTGTCGCGCACAATCTTGGGAATATCCACATACGCCTTGGTGGTAATCTCCCCCGTCACAAGCACAAAGCCCGTGCAGGTCGCTGTCTCGCAGGCCACGCGGCTATTCGGGTCCTGCTCCATCAGCGCGTCCAAAATCGCGTCGGAAATCGCGTCGCAGACCTTGTCGGGATGGCCTTCCGTGACTGATTCTGAGGTAAATAATAATTTCTCCATTGGTACCTTCCTCCTAAAAATGATTTTAAAATGACTGCATAAAAAAATCCGCTTCCTTCGTCAGAATAAGCGGATCGTATCAGTTGCTTGATAATCAAATCCTCTTATTGTTCGACCTATCTGTCCTATAACTCGCTCAGGTTAGCACCTTCCTCATCGGGGTTGCCGTGGCTTCACCGGTCCTCTGTACCTCCACCACTCTGAATAAGAGATTATCTACAATATTGAATTGTCATATCCTCTATATAGTATAATAGTATGGACGGGTTGTCAACTGTTAATTCGCACAATCAGAATATCCACTCTTCTAACCATTTGTAACAACCGCAATATATTTTTGGTTTTTACTGTTAGGTTTATCCGGAATTGTCATCTCCAGCTTCCCCTTATTCAATAAGGATTCCACCTCGGGTTTGATACTCTTTATCGTTCTGTATCCCATAAGCTTTGCAATCTCCTGTTTACTCTTTTCTTCCTTGCATATACTGAGTATCCGCTTTTCTTTATCTGTCAAATCCCCATCTTGGGTATCATCTTGGGTATCATCTTGGGTATCATCTTGGGTATTCTTATTGCATACTCCCCGAAATATAACCATAATATCTTCTCTTTTCACCTTGTATTCCGGAATATCATTTCCTGCCAAAATACAACTGTCTTTTATTTTTTGAATTCCACGTCCCCAAGCCTCAACAAATCCTGCCCGAAAGAAAGTATTGGCAATCAGCGGATTATAAGGTCTTGATTTATGCGATTCCATTAAATCATCAACCGTCCAATCGTCAGGGAATACACAATCATTCGCAATCATAATCTGATTATCATAAACCCGAATTCTGATAAGACACTTTTTATAGCATTTATTAACTGTTATATCTTATCTTCAAAAAGTCCGCAAACCCTTGAAAATACTAAATTTATAACAAGTGAGTTTGCCCTTAGACTTTCCCTTATGTTATATCCTTTTCCCTCATGTTACGAACGCTCATAAGGGCAAAAATAAGGGA
>JAMPFV010000042.1 GCA_023664265.1 Roseburia sp. | reverse complement strand
AAAATTTTGGATAAATTGGTTGAAAATGGAAACGGCTATATTCTCACATCGCAAGCCGTTGCGAATGGCGTTTCAGGGATGGCACTTGCCGAATATGTGAAAAAGCGGCATATGGAACGCGTTGCACACGGATTGTATATAGCCGAGGACGCATGGCCGGATGAGTTGTTCCGGATTTCCGTCTTGAACAAGAGGGCGTTTTTTTCGCATGAAACGGCGCTTTATCTGCACGGTCTTATGGAACGCGAGCCAAGTATCGTGAGCGTATCGGTTAGAAAAGGCTATAATGCGACACATCTGCGCAAGCAGGGGATCAGGGTCTATCAGGTCAGGTCTGACGTGGCGGAGCTTGGATTGACCGAGGTTAGGACGAATGCGGGAAATCCTGTCATGGTATTCGATATGGAAAGGACCATCTGTGACATCATATCGTGCAAGGATGACATGGATATCCAGATTTTCCAATATGCCATGAAAGAATATATGGCGAGAAAGGAGAAAAACTTGGGAAACTTGATGGATTACGCAAAAAAGATTCGGGTTGAATCCGCAGTGAGATTATATACGGAGGTGATGCTATGATTAAAACGGCTACACAGCTAAAGGCAAAGGTGCGTAATGTTTCGCAGGGCGACAGCCTGAAAGCGCAGACACTTATCAGAAACTATTTCATGGAGAGGTTTTTGGAGCGGATTTCAATTTCACCATACAAAGACAACTTTGTGCTGAAGGGAGGGATGCTCGTGGCCGCAGTGGTTGGGCTTGATTCCCGTGCAACGATGGATATTGACACAACGGTGAAATTCGTGGATTTGTCTATGGAGAATGCTGAAAAAATAGTGCGGGAGATGGCGGGGATTGATGTAGGCGACGGAGTCAGCTTTTTTATTACAAAAATATCTCGTATTATGGAGGAGCATGATTATCCCGGCATCCGATTCATGCTCGAAGCGAGAATGGACAAAATGAAACAGTCCATAAAAATGGATATTTCCACAGGGGACGTTATCACACCTGCAGCGGTTACATATGCCTACAAGCTGATGTTTGAAGAACGGTCGATTGCATTATGGACATATAATTTGGAAACGCTGCTTGCTGAAAAAATGGAAACGATTATGGCGAGGGATACGGCAAATACCCGCATGAGGGATTTTTATGACATCCATATACTTATTTTACGGGAGAAAGTCGAATATGGGATTTTAAAGGCAGCGTTTCTTGCAACGAGTAAAAAGAGGGGGACATCGGAACTTATTATGAATCCGGATGTGATTCTTGGAAGGATTGAAGAAGATTCCGTTATGCAAAAACAATGGGACAATTATGTGGAAAACTCCTCGTTTATAGGCGATTTGTCATGGGCGACTGTCATGTCAAGCGTGAAACTGTTAGCAGGAAAGCTGGCATGATGATTGATGCCGAAGGTCAGCCTCATACAGAGAATTTTATACTTGACAGAAGTGTCTAACGGTAGTAGACTAAAAATGTCTAATAACGTTAGACACTTTTGCGTTTCTATATTATTTAAAGAGACGCTGCTTCAAGCGAGATTTACACTTCGCCGAAAGGCGATGAAAGGATTATGGGAAGGGCGTGATCGATTGTGGATGAGAACAGACTGGGTGTGATGGAGGGGCGATTTGCGGATTTGATATGGGCGTCGGCGCCAATCAGCACGGGCGGGCTGGTGAAGCTTTGTCAGGAGCAGTTTGGTTGGAAGCGGACGACGACGTACACGATGCTCAAGCGTCTCTGCCAGAGGGGAATTTTTGAGAATGACAATGGCACGGTGGTGGTGCGGACGTCGAAGGAGGAGTTCCACAAAAGGCAGAGCGAGCAGTTTGTCGCGGATACCTTTGATGGCTCCCTGCCTGCGTTTATCGCGGCCTTTACGAAAGGGAAGACGCTGAGCGACGCGGAGGCGGACGAGATACAGCGCCTGATTGACAAAAGCAGGGAACAGAAATAAGCGGGGAGGGATGCGCAATGGTATTGGAGGATATTTTTGCAACCGTGCTGCGTTTGAGTTTTTACGGGATGGTTGGCGGCGGTGTGGTTCTGGTCTGCACGCTGATCAACTATGTGCGGGCGCCCCGCTGGATTTCCATGGCGCTCTGGGGATTGCTGGGACTGCGGCTGGTGCTGCCTTTTTCCTTTTCCTCCGCGGTGAGTGTGTTTCGGGTGCAGAACCTTTCGGAAAAAATCGAGTATGCACTGGACTTTGAGGGAACCTACAGCGGCGACTACAAGGCGGCAGGCGAGGGAAGCGCGCGCTACGAGGCGGCTGTGGCCGCGGGAAGTCCCGTGGAGACTCAGGCGAACGGGGACAGGATGGCGT
Organism: Roseburia sp.; assembly: GCA_023664265.1. GTDB lineage: Bacteria > Bacillota > Clostridia > Lachnospirales > Lachnospiraceae > COE1. The sequence continues at coordinate 22,508 of JAMPFV010000042.1, read as the reverse complement.
ACTATTACGAGCGGGAGAACGGAAGGATAGAGCCGGCCAAAACGGTATACGAGACCCTTTTGCCAATCGGCGCGCGCGTATGGCTTGCGGGCATGGCGCTGCTGTGGCTGTGGGCGGCGGTCTCTTATATCCGGCTGAGACACAGGCTGCGCTTTTCCATACGGATTTCAAAGGGCGTGTATGAGACGGACGCGGTTTCCTCGCCCTGTGTGGTGGGGATTTTGCGGCCGCGGATTTATTTGCTGCCGTATCTGACACAGCGGCAGCGGAAACATATTTTGCTGCATGAACGGATGCATATACGCTATCTCGACCATATCTGGAAGCCGGTGTCGTTTCTGATTATCAGCGTGCACTGGTTTAATCCCTTTTTATGGCTGCTGTACAGGCTCTTTCAGGGAGAGCTGGAGATGGCCTGCGATGAGCGGGTGCTTGCGCGAATCGGTGAGGAGAAGCGGGCGGATTACAGCGAATCCCTGTTGGCGATGGCGGCTCCGAGGAGCTGGGGGCGCAAATGGCGGCTGCCGACGCCGATTGCGTTTGGTGAGAACAACATTAAAGAAAGGATTCGCCGAATCCTTGCGTGGCGGAAGCCGCTTGCCGTGGTGTCCGTTCTTGTCGTTCTCCTTGCTGCCGCGGCGTGCGCCGTGTTCCTGACAATGCCCGAGAATGCGGCGGAGCATGTGCCGGAGGAGGAAGCGCTGCCGCTTCACGTCTTAGGAGCGGAACAGGAGGAGGCATCGGACAGCCTTGTAACCGGCATGGAGCCCTTGCAGGGAGATTTGCCAGAGGCGGAACCGGATACCATGCAGCAGGGAACGGTTCCGGACGCAGAACAGGAGCCGGACTTGACGGAGGTATATGAGGAATTAAATGACAATGGTGTCATATATCAGGCGCGCTGGGGCGGCATTTACCGTAGGGACGAATCCGGAGCGGACGAGGAGTTGATTTATGAGGGCCTTGCGGGGACGAATCCGATGCTGACGGTTTTTGAAGGGAGACTGTATTTTAAGACCGACAGCGGGTATCGGGAGGGTGCGTTGGATTGGGAGGATAACGCCATCCGCTGGATTGACTTGGAGACGCTGGCGACGGGAGATTTATCTCTGGTGCGCAGGGACGGGCTGATTTCGGAATTTAATATCCGCGACGGCCTGATTACTGTCCGCTATGCGTACCCCGACGTCGTGGATGTGCTGATGCTCTATGTTGACGAAGATACCGCGTTTGGGGAGAAGAGCATTACACAGTTGTCGCAGCAGGAGGCGGATCTGCTTGGTATGCAGGTCAGACAATCTGTCCTTCAGAATCCGCGCACGCTGGTGAATATTTCCAACAGAGTCCGCAGTCAGAATCGGGCTTATCTGGATATGGACGGGGACGGCGCGGCGGAGGAGATTCTATTGGAGCCGCGCATGGTTTCCGACGATCCGTTTCAGGGAAGCGATACCTATCCGATATTGGGGTATCGGCTGCAGGTGGATGGCAGAGAGATAGGGGAATACGAGTACAATTTGGCCAATACCCTCTGGGCGTTGAGCCTTGACGGGCAGAATATTCTTCTGGTGCTCTACGACGACGGGCCGAGCTGGGATCCGTATACGTATTTCTACGGATATCGGGACGGCCGGATATATGAGGCCGGCGGCTTTGAGGAGGACGTTCGTATGTGTGAGATCAGCCCCGATGGGAGGATCACGGGCACGCTGCGCATGGAAATCGTGCAGACGGATTGGATTGAAGTGCAGTGGCGGCTCGGCGCGGACGGAAGGCTTGAGGAAATCCCGCAGGAGGTCTATGATTTCAGAAACAGGAACTGGGTCGAGCTGTATGAGGAGCTGCCGCTGCACCCTGCAATCGGCGGCGCGCAGACCTTCTCGGTGGCGCCTCAGAAGGTGTGCTTTTTGCAGACCTCCGCGGATTGGAGCTGGATACTCATAGAGACGGAGGACGGGCAGCAGGGCTGGGTGCATTTGGAGGAATTTCAGGTGGTCGAGCTGCAGAAGAATGTGATGGACGTGTTTGGCGGGCTGTATCTGGCGGGATAGCGGCGCGGATAAAAACGGTTGTAATTTATTCCAATATTCAATAGACTTTGCAAGTGGGTTGTGTTATACTTTTATCAACATCAATGAAAGTTTTACAGACTACGACAAAGGGGGGATACCATGACAGACAGCGAAAAGCTTGATTTAATTCTTGCGGAGATGCAGGACATGAAGTCAGAGACACAGGGCCTGAAATCAGAGATGCAGGACATGAAGTTAGAAATGCAGGACATGAAGTCAGAAATGCAGGACATGAAGTCAGAGACACAGGGCCTGAAATCAGAGATGCAGGACATGAAGTTAGAAATGCAGGACATGAAGTCAGAAATGCAGGACATGAAGTCAGAGACACAGGGCCTGAAATCAGAGATGCAGGATCTGAAGCAACGGGTAACAGGCGTTGAGCTGCATATAGAGAATGTCACGGATAAAAATATTCAGTTGATTGCCGAGAATTTTATTGAATTGACCAAGAAGCTTAATCAGGCAATTCCGGCAGCGGATAAAAACCTTGCATACGAGGTAAAGGTAAATTATCTTTTGGAAGAGGTCGATAAGCTTAAAAACGAGGTTGCGGAGTTGAAGAACAGAATTGCATGACCATAATGATGGATATGTCCGTAAAATAAGGTGTAAGGTTAAGGCCTTACACCTTTTAAGTGTATTACGCAGAAAAGAGGTTGATTATGTTTCCAAAAACATTTGTATGGGGCGTTGCAAGCAGCGCGTACCAGATTGAAGGAACGGACGCGGACGATCAGAGGGGCGAGAACGTCTGGGACGCCTTTGTCCGAGAGGGACGGGTATATGGCGGGCAGAACGCGGATATCGCCTGCGACCATATCCACAGATACAAGGAGGACTTTGCGCTGATGCAGGAGCTGGGGATTACCTCCTATCGCTTCTCCCTGAACTGGTCGCGGATCCTGCCGGAGGGCATCGGGAAGGTCAACGAGAAGGCGATCGCGCTTTACCGCGATATGATTTTGGAGATGAAGAAGCGGGGAATAACGCCGTATGTCACGCTTTTCCATTGGGAATATCCGCTCAGGCTGTACGAGAAGGGCGGCTGGCTCAACGAGGAGTCGGTTGAGTGGTTTGCCAATTACGCGAAGGTGGTGGCGGAGAATTTTTCCGACATTGCAGAGTATTTTATCACGCTGAATGAGCCGCAGTGCTTTGTCGGGCTGGGACATCTCTCGGGCGGTCATGCCCCGGGGGTGAAGCTGGAGCCTGCGAAGGTTTTCCAAATTACGCACAATGTATTGAAGGCGCACGGAAGGGCGGTTCAGATGCTCCGCAAATACGCAAAGCAGCCGATCAAGGTCGGATACGCGCCGACCTGCGGCGTGGCGTACCCCTATACCGAGCGTCCGGAGGATATCGAGGCGGCGAGAAGCGTTTATTTTTCCTGTGAGCAGCAGCCGCTTGAGAACTGGACATGGAATGTGGCGTGGTTCTCAGACCCTGTGTTTCTGGGGCAGTATCCCAAGGACGGCTTGGAGCGGTTCGCGCCGTATCTGCCTGAAATCACGCGGGAGGACATGGAGCTGATCCACCAGCCGCTGGATTTTATGGGACAGAATATTTACAACGGCTATTGGATTCGGCAGGGGGAGGACGGGAAGCCGCAGTATGTGGACAGACCCGCTGATTTCCCGATGACGGCGTGCAACTGGCCGATTACGCCGGAATGCCTGTACTGGGGCGTGCGCTTCCTGTATGAGCGGTATCACCTTCCGATATATATCACGGAGAACGGGATGTCCTGTGCGGATACGGTGTCTGCGGACGGCGGCGTGCATGACCCTGACAGAATAGCGTTTCTGGACAAATACCTGTCCGGACTGCAGCGCGCGGTTGACGAGGGCGTCGCAGTGGCGGGATATTTCCTGTGGACCTTCCTCGACAACTTTGAGTGGGAGAAGGGGTACAAGGAGCGGTTCGGCCTTGTCTATGTGGACTATCCGACCCAGAAAAGGATCCCGAAGGATTCCGCTTATTGGTACAAGGAGGTGTGCCGCACGAACGGCGGCAGCCTGACGGGCTATGACGAGGTCTTTCCCAAGCGGTGAAGCAGGAAGGGCAGCTCGTACAGCATCATTGCCAGCCAGCCGATGAAGTAGGCCCACGGCAGGGCGATGATACCCATATGCAATACAAACACAAGCGGAATGCAGGCGAGCACGCGGGCGCCCATATTGATCAGGCTGCTCCACAAGGTGATTTTCAGGTCGCCCATTCCGCGGAAATAGCCCTGCACGCCGTTCGTGACGGCGGGGATGATGTACATAAACGCAATCAGATGCAGGTATTGTCCGCCGAGGGCAATCGTCTCCGCGTCATGCGTAAACAGGTTCATTACCGGATTGGCAAAGAGCAGGAGCAGCAGCCCCATCGCGGCGCCATAGGCCAGCTCGATGCACATTCCCACGCGGAAGGCAGTGCGGACGCGATTCAGCTTGCCCGCGCCGCGGTTCTGCGCCATCACGCCCGTCATGGCGTGACCGATGTTCTGCTCCGGAATATAGGCGTAATCATCTACCCTGTTGATGGCTGTGAAGGCGGCTGTCGCCGTCACGCCCATGGTGTTGACAATCCCTTGGATCCCGAGCTTTCCAAGCTGTACCGTGGACTGCTGCATTGCGCTGACGAAGCCGTACTGCACCGTCTCCTTCAACAGCCTTTTGTCAAAGACAAGCCACTGCCGCCCCAGATTCAGAAGGGGGATTTTTCTTCGGATATAAATCCAACACAGGAGGCAGCTTACCGCCTCGCTGAGCACGGTGCTGACTGCGCAGCCGACGGTTCCCATGGAGAAAAGCACGACAAAGAGCAAATCGCCGAGGATATTCAGCACGGCGCTGATTCCCAGAAAAAAGAGCGGGGATTTGCTGTCGCCCATAGCGCGCAGCGTGCTTGCGAAAAAGTTGTAGATAAAGTTGAAGACCAGACCGCACAGGATAATTCTGAGGTAAGCGGCGGCCTCCGGACGAATGGCGGTATCCACGCGCAGAACCGCCAGCAGAAGCGGTGCGCTGACAAGGCCGCTTGCCGTGAGCAGCAGGGAAAACGTGATGCCTGCGAGCATTGCGGTGCTGACCTGACGCTTTAAGGTCTCGTAATTTTTCGCGCCGTAGAGCGTGCCGACCAGAATGCCCGCGCCCAGACAGATTCCCTGCACAAACAGGATGATGAGCGTCATCAGCGGGTTGCTTGTCCCGACTGCGGCCAGCGCCTCTTTCCCCACATACTGCCCGACAATAATGCTGTCGATGGCGTTGTAGGTGAGCTGGAGCAGGTTGCCTAATATCAATGGAATTGTAAAACGGATAATGAGGGGGAGGATAGCCCCTTTGGTCATGTCGTTTGTCATATGGATGTCCCCTTTGAACCTCGCGGCAGATACGGCTTGCTGCCCGCAGGAATACTTACAGTATAGTCGTTTGCGGATGTGGAATCAATCGGAAACAGAGAAGATTCGAGAAAGAATATTTGTAAAGAGAATAGGAAACAAAGATTTGAAAACGAAGATGGGGGAGTAGTCAGTTTACAATGAAGGAAAAAAGCTTATCAAAGGATTTTACACAGGGCAGTATTGCCGGACAATTACTGTGGTTTGCGATTCCGTTTATGGCCTCGAACGCCTTTCAGGTGCTGTACAGCACGATTGATATGATTATCGTCGGAAGGTATGTGGGTACCGCGGGCCTCTCCGCAGTCTCCCAGAGCAGCCTGATACTCAACTTTGCGACGATGGTATGCCTGGGCTTCTCCAACGGCGGGCAGGTGATGGTGGCGCAGGCGCTCGGCGCGAAAAAGCGCAGGGAGATGAACGAGATTATCGGGACGTTGTTCAGCCTGATTCTGATGATTGCGCTGGTTTTATCTGCTGTTTTCCTGATCTTTCGCGCAGGGCTTCTCAGGCTTATGAATATCCCCGCTGAGTCCTACGGCATGACAATGGAGTATTTTGTGATATGCGGGCTCGGGCTGATTTTCACGGCAGGCTATAACATGGTGTCCGCCGTCTTGCGGGGAATGGGAGATTCCAAGCGGCCGTTTCTTTTTATCGGGATTGCGTCCGCGATCAATCTGGTTCTGGATATCCTGTTCACGGGAATGATGGGGATGGGCGTGGCGGGAGCGGCCCTTGCGACCATTATCGGGCAGGCAGTCTCGTTCCTGTTCTCCCTGTATTTTCTTTACAAGAATAAGGAGGCGTTTGGCTTTGACTTTCGGCGTGAGCGCTTTCGGATAAAAAAGAAGTATGCGAAAATGATCATGGAGCTTGGCACGCCGATGGCGATTCAGTCCGGCTGCATTAATCTGTCCATGCTGTTTGTAAATTCCATGGTCAACAAGGTAGGGATGGTGGCCTCCGCGACCTTCGGTGTGGGGGTGCGCATCGACGATATTGTCAATAAGATTTCTCAGGGCATCCAATACGCCGCGATGCCGATGATCAGTCAGAACATTGCGGCAAGACGGCAGGACAGGGCGAAAAAGGTGGTCTGGTATACATGGCTTTACGCGGCGGTGCTGACGGTGGTGTTTATGCTGATTTATATCGGCTGGGGGAAGGCGCTGTTTATGCTGTTCTCGGATGATGTGCGGGTGCACGAGCTGTCGGACACCTTTATCAGGGCGATTCTGTGGATGTTTCCCGCGATGGCTGTTATGCGGGGCACCAATGCCTTCGTGCAGGGCATCGGCAACGCGAAGCTTGGGATGGCGCTCTCGCTGCTGGATGGCGTCGTGCTGCGCATCGGATTGAGCTGGCTGTTTGGGATTGTGCTGGAGTGGGGATTTTTCGGCTTTGTGCTGGGGTATGGACTTGCACCTTATGGGTGCGGTCTCCCGGGGCTGCTGTATTTCCTTTCGGGAACTTGGAAGAGGCGCAAGCTTCTGGCTGAGGAGATATAGGAACTGTTACCACAAGCAATATATAAAACAATATAGCTATTGCAATTCATTTGTGATATACTAAAGGCATAACAAAATAGCTTGAAAACAGAGGTGATGTGATATGCTCACAGCGGAATTAACAAGAAAAATTGATTTGAACGGTTATAGGAGGAGGCAGCCATGTTTTCAAAATTTTTTGATACTTGTCGGGAGAAGGGGCTGGACGTCACGCTGAGCGAGTGGCTGGATCTGCAGGAGGCGTTGGACAAGGGCCTGTGCGAGAGCTCCCTGACGCAGTTCTACTATGTGGCGAGAATGATTCTCGTGAAGAGCGAGACGGAATTTGATAAATTTGACATGGCGTTCGAGGAGTGCTTCAAGGGTGTCAAGACGGAGATGGAGGTCGGCAAGCGGATGCTCTCATGGCTGGATAAGCCGGAGATGAGCGAGCTGCTCCACGAGGAGGAGCGTCATTGGCTCAATCAGATAGAGGATATCCATGTGGACAAGGACGATGTCGAGGAGAAGTTCAAGCAGCGCCTCAAGGATCAGGACAGCGAGCACAACGGCGGAAGCTACTGGATCGGCACGATGGGCAAGACGCAGTTTGGCAATACCGGCGGCAATGTCGGCGGCGTGCGGGTCGGCGGCACCACCGGCTACCAGTCGGCGTTTTCCGTGGTCGGTGCGCGCAAATATCGGGATTTCAGGGACGATAAAGTGATTGATAACCGGCAGTTTCAGCTTGCGTTCCGGCGGCTGCGGCAGTTCTCGACAAAGCTCGACATCCCCAAGACCGAGCTGGATATCGACGGAACGATAGACAAGACCTGCAACAACGGCGGCTATCTGCAGATAGAGATGCAAAAGCCCAGGAAAAACGCCGTAAAGCTGATGCTGCTCATGGATTCGGGCGGCACGATGATACCGTATACGAAGCTTTTGAACGATTTGTTTCAGGCGGTCAACAAGTCGAATCATTATAAGGACGTAAAGGTTTATTACTTCCACAACTGCATCTATTCCAAGCTCTACAAGACGCCGGAGTGTGAGAACGGCGACTGGATTGACACGGAATGGCTGTTCCGCAACGCCGACAGCGATTATAAGGTGATTATCGTGGGGGACGCGGCGATGGCGCCGGAGGAGCTGTACTCGGATACCGGCAATTACAGAGGGCCAAACGGCGGTCTTTCCGGCTATCAGTGGCTTCAACTGGTGAAGCGTCATTATAAGAAAATCGTCTGGATGAATCCCAAGATGGCGCCGGGGCGCGCGCCGTGGCGTGAGGCGGAGACCGCCGTGAAGGAGCTGTTTCCGATGTACAAGCTGACTGTCAAGGGGCTGAATGAGGCGATGGTGAAGCTGATGTCAACCAAGTAAGGGAGACGCTGATGAAAGCGTTTCCCTTACTTGATTTTTTCGGTACTTTTTTGCGCCGTTCCCGCATAAGCTTAAATAAGTTGGAGTGCAAACAAGCTAAATATGTCGGAACGGAGGAAGGTATGAGTCAGCTTAACACAAATCAGGAATTTAATTTATACAAGGATATCAGCCAGCGCACCGGAGGGGAAATCTATGTGGGCGTGGTCGGGCCTGTCCGAACGGGAAAGTCCACATTTATCAAGCGATTTATGGACATCATGGTGCTGCCGCACATTGAGAATGAGCACGAGAGGACACGGGCGCAGGATGAACTGCCGCAGAGCAGTGGCGGGAAGACCATCACGACCACGGAGCCGAAATTCATTCCCAAGGAGGCCGCGCAGATAGAAATCAGCGAGGGAATCAACGTGAAGGTGCGGCTGATAGACTGCGTGGGTTACATGGTGGAGGGCGCTGCCGGCCATATGGAGGAGGATGTGGAGCGCATGGTGAAAACGCCGTGGTTCAAGGAGGAAATCCCCTTTACACAGGCGGCGGAGATTGGCACCCGCAAGGTGATACAGGACCATTCGACCATCGGAATCGTCGTCACCACGGACGGAAGCTTTGGGGAGCTGCCGCGTGCGGCCTACAGGAGCGCGGAGGAGCAGACCATACAGGAGCTCAAAAAGCTCGGAAAGCCCTTTGTAGTGCTGGTAAACACCTCAAAGCCCTACGGGGAGGAGGCAAAGACTGTCGCCGCGGAGCTGGAGCGGCTCTATCAGGTCAAGGCGCTACCGGTCAACATCGAACAGCTCCGACAGGAGGACATTACCATGATTTTGGAGCAGGTAATGTATGAGTTTCCCGTGTCCGTGATTGAGTTCTACACGCCCAAATGGATGGACATTATGTCACTATCGAATCCCATGAAGCAGGAGATGATCGAAAAGCTGCGCGAGATTATGAATAAGGTGCGCACGGTGCGCGATATACTGGAGAAGGATATTCAGCAGGAGCTTGAGAGCGGGAGCGATTATATCAAGCGCTGCAAATACGACCATGTAAACATCGCGGACGGCTCGGCCTCCTATCTGCTCGAGGGCGACACAAAGTATTATTATGAGCTGTTGAGCGCCATGACGGGGGAGCCGATAGCGGGAGAGTATCAACTGATGCAGCTTTTGGCGTCGCTGGCGGAGATGAAGAAGGAGTATAAGAAGATATTGAATGCGCTTGAGAGCGCGCGGCAGAAGGGCTATGGCGTGGTGACGCCGGAGCGGGAGGAAATCACGCTGGAGAATCCGACCATCATCAAGCACGGCAATAAATACGGCGTGAAGATAAAGGCGCAGAGTCCCTCTATCCATATGATCAAGGCGAATATTGAGACGGAAATCGCGCCGATTGTTGGGACGCAGCAGCAGGCGCAGGATTTGATTGATTATATCTCGGACGCGGGGACGTCCAAGGAGGGCATCTGGGAGACGAATATTTTCGGAAAGACCGTGGAACAGCTCGTCAACGACGGAATCACCGGCAAGGTCTCCATGATTGGCGAGGAGAGCCAGATCAAGCTTCAGGACACGATGCAGAAGATTGTGAACGATTCAAACGGCGGGATGGTCTGTATTATCATTTAATAGAATGTCAAAGACGGATAAGAATGGGGGCGCAGCTTTGCTGCGTCCCCATTCTCGTATAATGTATAATCGTTTCTCTGTTTTTGAGTATAGCATAACCGTAGTTAAGGTGTTAATATATTAAGGAAACTGCTGTATTGTATCATTGTGGGAGGTACTCGGAATGAAAGTAGACAGAATACTGGGAATTATTATCTATTTAATCAATCACGACAATGTTCCGGCCGGTTACTTGGCAGAACGTTTTCATGTATCTGTCAGGACAATACAGCGGGATATGGTCAGTATTTCTTCAATCGGCATACCTGTTTATGCAGAGAGCGGAAAATATGGAGGATATTCTATTTTACCGACTTACAAAATAAAAAACAGTGACATCAGGAACGACGAGCAGCAGATGATTATAAAAGCGCTTGAAAGTCTGGCAACCTCCTATACAAGTGACACGTTAAAGGCATTAATCGAAAAATATAATGCAATCATAGAAAAAGAGGGCGGACAAAAGGTATTTTGGGATTTTGGCGTAACAAAGGAAAATAATTATGTGCAAAGCATGAATCATTTGTTAGAGCAGGCTATTGCAGAAAGAAAGCACATCATATTTCATTACCGAAATGCAGATGGAAAAGAATCAAGACAAAATGCAGAACCATTGGCAATACATTATAAATGGTATGCATGGTATCTGTTTGCCTATTCTCCTGAAAAGAAACAATATAGAACATTTAAGATTGCCCGGATACAGGATTTGCATATAAATGAAACTGTTTCTGTTATTGAGCATGGAAATATTGAAAAACTTATGAAAGCTTCCGAGCAGGAGTATTATCAGACATGTATTCACGTTGAAGTGCACTTTGACAATGAGCATACAAACCTGATGTCAGAATATTTTCCCGATTGTCCGGCGGAAAAACTGACAGAAACCGTAAGTCGGATTTTCATTGATGTTCCCGCAAAAGAAAGGTTGTGGAAAGCATTGCTGCTCAGCTTCGGAAATAAAGTAAAAATAGCAGGACCGGAAGAATATAAAAGTGAATTGATTGAAACGGCAAAAAATTTTTTGTCTAATTACGACATACAGATGTCGCAGGTATCAGGTAGAATATAGCAAAATACTGATACAGGAAAGGAATTACATGGATGAAAAAAGAAGAATTATTTGCTTCCATCAGAGAAAAGTATGGTGAATTAAAAAGGTCTTTAACGGGAACAGACATTGGAAAAATAAGAGAATTAACATTGGAAGTCCATGCCATGGTACACCCTGCGGAGATATCCGGGAGAACGGAAAAGACGATTGCGGATTATGTTCTGGAGTATATGTTGTTGGGAAATCAGAATGTGATCGTACCCAGAGAGGATTATGATGTGGATCTGCATTACGCAGGAACGAGAAGAGTTCCTATGTGCTGGCAGTTTTGGCATACATACCGTATCGAGGATATTGTAAGCAATATCTTAATGGTAAACCAAGATCAGATTTTCAATGCCAAATGGCAGAAAAAAATCGGTGCATCCATTACAGACACCGGAAATGCTTTGGAATTTGATGAGGCAGTCGCGTTTGGAAAAGGGATCAATGTCCTTGCGCTCCGCGATTATATGATTGCGGTAGGAAAAAATACACGCAGCATATTAGAAAGTTTGACATTGGATCAAATACAGTCCATGGTACCGGAAGAGTGGGTAATGAGAATATTGGAGGAAGGAGGCGTGACTACAGATTTTCGCTCTGTGTGGCTGCTGGTATTTTGGGGGAGACTGACAAGGGGCGGTATGATTTTAACGCCTATGACAGATCATCATATGATGCATTTGCCTCCCTGTTTGAATAATCTGCCGATTTTGGACTAGATTCTTTCGAGGTCCGGCAACTGTTTTTTGTAGAAAAATGGAGCTGCGCACGAATTATGATATGCTCCCTTACTTAGGGAAACGCTGATTAAAGCGTTTCCCGCATGATGCAGATACAGCTACATCAGGTCAATCATTTTCAAGATACGTTCTTTCTTTTCGTTATCGCACTTCTCCAATTCCTTTAATATGGCACTGTCTAAAGCATTTTCAGGTTTTGTATATTGGTCGGACAATAGATAGTCAATGGTGGTGTCAAGGGCATTGGCAATTGCGAGCAGGGCCGCCAGTGAAACCTTCGTATGGGCGTTCTCGACATTTGATATATGAGAGACATTGCAGTCCACCATTTGGGCAAGATTGTCCTGCGTCATATTCCTGCTGATGCGGGTTTCCTTTATCCTGAGACCGAGTTTTTCATAATCGATTGTCGGCTGCACACCAAACACCTCCCTTAATTTTATTTCGTTGGGGTGGTTCTGCGGAATGGCGGCTTCATTATCCAAATACGGATTCAGAGGCAGCTCGGGGCCGTTTGATTGGTTCGATAGACAAGCTCTTCACAAAATAGCGCAAAAGAAATCAGGTTGTCCATATTTCCCGGATATGCTATACTGAAAGCAATAACGGCATAGAAAGCGCTATCGGACGCGAATGCGAAAGCCGTACAGGCAGGACTTTTCGTGAGGCGCAGGTGCAGAAAGGCGGGTTGATATGAATCAGATATACGGCAAGTTAAAAAAGTGCTGTGACAGTGTGAGGAGCAAGACGGATTTTGTCCCCAAGGTCGCGCTGGTGTTAGGCTCCGGTCTGGGAGATTACGCGGACAGCATTCGGGTGGTCTGCGAGATTCCTTACGAGGAGATAGAGGATTTCCCGGTTTCGACAGTGCCCGGACATGCAGGGCGGTTTATCTTCGGCTATGTGGGCGAGGTGCCTGTCGTGTGCATGAAGGGGCGCGTACACTATTATGAGGGATACCCCGTGTCGGATGTGGTGCTTCCGACGCGGCTGATGAAGCTGCTCGGGGCGGAGATTTTGTTTCTGACAAACGCGTCAGGCGGTATGAACAGGAGCTTTCAGGCAGGCGACTTGATGCTGATTACGGACCATATCGGGATATTCGCGCCGAATCCGCTGATCGGCCCCAATATTGAGGAACTGGGGACGCGGTTTCCCGATATGAGCGAGGTCTATGACAGAGATTTGCAGGAAATTATCCGCAATGTCGCGCGGGAGAACCAGATCAGCCTGCGGGAGGGCGTGTATGTGCAGCTCACGGGGCCGTGCTACGAGTCGCCCGCGGAGATACGGATGCTCTCGGGCTTTGCGGATGCCGTGGGGATGAGCACCGTGGTGGAGGCGATTGCGGCGAACCATTGCGGCATGAAAATCTGTGGGATTTCCTGCATCTGTAATCTGGCGGCGGGCATGAACCCGACACCGCTCTCCCACAAGGAGGTTCAGGAGGCGGCGGACAAGGCTGCGCCGGTGTTCACGAAGCTTGTAACGGAGGCGATTCAGGCATTTTAGATTGGTGGGTGGAGAAGAATGGAAAACAGAGCGTTGATAAGGCTGGCATTGGAGGCGCGGGAGCGCGCCTATGTGCCGTATTCAAAATATCAGGTCGGGGCGGCGCTTCTTGCCAAGGATGGGACGGTCTATCAGGGCTGCAATATCGAGAATGCTGCCTACACACCGACCAACTGTGCGGAGCGGACAGCGTTTTTTAAGGCGGTGAGCGAGGGTGTGCGGGACTTTGAGGCGATTGCGATTGTGGGCGGCTACGCGGGCGCGCCGGTGGATTACGCGTACCCGTGCGGTGTGTGCAGACAGGTGATGATGGAGTTCTGCGATCCGAAAAGCTTCCGCGTGATTACCGCCATCTCGGAGGAAATCTATCTGGAGCGGACGTTGGAGGAGATGCTGCCGCACGGCTTCGGACCGTCTAAGCTGAAGGGGGATTCGGATTGAGAGTTAAGTACGACAGCTTATTTTCAATCACGGATATTGCGGAAAGGCATGGTTATGAATATGGTTGTCACATATATTAAGCACAGCAGCTTTTGTGTGGAGCTGGACAGGCATGTGCTGTTGTTTGATTACTGTCTGGAGGGAGAGCTGCCCCCGATTCCCGAGGGGAAAAAGCTGTTGGTGTTCACCTCCCACAAGCATTCAGACCACTTTAACGTGGGAATACTTCATCTGGCGGAGCAGTATCCGGACATTCACTTTTTCCTCGGCGCGGGACTGCGGCTGAATGAAAAATATCTTGCAAGAAACGGGATAACCATTGACAGGGACGCGTATATCACGAACCTGTACAAGCGGCAGGAGTGCGATTATGCGGATATCCATGTGCGGACGCTGCGCTCCACGGACGCGGGGGTAGCATATTTGATTGACTGTGAGGGTCATAAGATTTACCACGCCGGAGACCTGAACTGCTGGTATCACCCTGCGGACGGGCCGGAATACAACGAGAAGATGAAGCGGGAATATGAGGCGGAAATCGACACGATTCGGGGAGAGCAGATTGAATTGGCGTTTGTTCCGCTCGACCCGCATTTGGAGAGCGCTTATTGGATGGGGCTGTCGTATTTCATGCAGGCGGTCGGCGCGGCGCATGTGTTTCCGATGCACATGTGGGAGCAGTACGGGTATATTGACCGCTATGCCGCGAACGAGGGACAGGCGTATGCGGAGCATATTGTCCGAATCACGGCGCCCGGGCAGAAATTTTCGTTTTGAGTGAAGGGTAAGGGAAGGATGGAGCAATGGAGCTAATCGTATTCGCGGCAGTGATGTTTGGCATTTTTCTCTATGTCATGTTTCGGGGCGCATATGAGGAGAAGCGGCGGAAGGCAAGATACAGGGAATCTCTGAGAGAAGCCTACGGAAGCTTCTCGGACAGGGAGTACCGGCCTGAGGATTGGGAGCGGATTGCGCGGTATTATTTATTGTATGGGGAACAACAGGAGAACGGAAACGTTATTGACGATATTACATGGAATGATTTGAATATGGATGGTATTTTCGCCCTGATGGACTTCACGCAGTCCTCCTCGGGGGAGGAATACCTGTATGCGCTGCTGCATCGGTCGAGGCTCTCGGATGAGGACGGAGCGCAGGCGAGTATGGAGCGGCATATCGGCTATATGGCGGCGCAGGAGCAGGAGCGTCTTGACACCATGATGCTGCTCCATGCGCTTGGCCGAACGGCGGGGAAATACTCGCTGTGCGATTATCTGAGGTATCTGGAAACGCTCGGGAGCAGGAGCAACGGGAAGCATTATGCGGCCATTGCGGCACTCGCGGGGGCAACCGGGTTGATTTTTGTCAAGGCTCCGCTCGGCGTGGCGCTTCTGATTGCCGTCGCGTGCTTTAACATGATCACTTACATGAAGGAGAAGAGTGCAGCGTCGCCCTATGTCACCACCTTCGCGTACATTATGCGCATGATAAATTGTGCGGACGGTATTGTACGCCGCGGGTACGGGGCGGAGATGGAGGATTATCTGGGCGATTTGCGCAGACGGCGCGACTGCTTCAGCGCCTTTGAGAAGCATTCGGGCATGGTGATGAAGATGAACGCCGCGACGGGAAATGTCGATGATCTGCTGTTTGATTATGTGAAAATGCTGACGCATATCGACATTATCAAATTCAACAGGATGCTTCAGCTTGTGCGGGAGAATCGCAGGGAGATCGAGGCGCTTGTCGCGGCAATCGGGTATCTGGATACCGTGATTTCCATCGCGTATTTTCGGGCTGCATTGCCGTGGTGGTGCGCGCCGATGCTCACGGAGGGGCGCGGTGTGCCGCTTGTGGTGGAGGAGGGATACCATCCCGCGCTTGGCAGGCCGGTGCCCAACAGTTTTTCGCAGACGCGGGGAATGCTTGTCACGGGATCCAATGCCTCGGGGAAGTCAACGTTTCTCAAGATGACGGCGATCAACGCGATCCTGGCGCAGACCATCCATACCTGTGCCGCTCAAGCCTACAGCGGAAATTATTACAGGATTTATTCCTCGATGGCGCTGCGGGACAGTCTGGAGGACGGCGAGAGCTATTATATTGTGGAGATAAAAGCGCTCAAGCGGATTATGGACGCGGCCGCAGAGCAGAGTGACAACCCGCTCCTGTGCTTCGTGGATGAGGTGCTGCGCGGCACCAACACCGTGGAGCGGATCGCCGCGTCGGCGCAGATTATGGAGAAGCTGTCGCAGCAGGGAATTTACTGCTTTGCGGCGACGCATGATATAGAGCTGACGCATCTGTTGGAGGCCTCCTATGACAATTATCACTTTGAGGAGGAGGTAAAGGAGGGCGACGTGCTGTTCTCCTACCGCCTGCTTGCGGGGCGGGCGCACACGAGGAATGCGATTAAGCTCTTGGAGATCATCGGGTTTTCGCAGGACATTATCCGGCGGGCGGATGATATGGCGGGGGAGTTTTTGCGGACGGGGGAATGGAGCCGCGCCGGCGATTTGCGCGAAAAACCTTGACGATGTGATAAGCGGAGTGGTATTATAGGACTATAAGTTTTCGACAATTTATACGGACAGAATTTATGCAGGTAAAAATTGGTGCAGATAAAGAGGAATTGCAAATGAATGAACGTCTGGCGGCATATCAAAGGATTGTTGAACTGTTGGATACGGATGACGATACGACAGCCCTGTTAAACAGATGTATCAGTGAGCCGCGTGCATACTATGACGACAACGCGCAGCTGTATGCGGAAAGGGGCATTTCTTCTGCCGTGGACGAGGATACGATCATGTGGATTGGCATGGTTGATATTCTGACGGAGAAGGGGATGCTGTTTGAGTTTGACTGGTCTGTTGAATTGGGAGACTTTATTTATGGTATGCAGGAGATCAACCGCAATGAGGAGCTTTCCATTGATGAGACCGGCTTGGATGAGGATTCCCATATCGTGGAGTGGCTGACGGTGCTGAACCGGGCGTGGAGCGGACAGGGCTTCGTCATAGCGGGAATGGATATTGTCAGCGACAGCTTTTGTGTGTTGATAGTCCGAGAAAGCATTTTTCACAAGCTTGCGGCCGAGGCGGACAAAATAGGACACAGGATTGCATTGGCGCAGGATTTATAAGGCGTGCGGGAGTGGCAGCGATCATTCCATCCGTTTACGGGTGATGATATAAAATATTGAGATAGTGAGGTACAGAGAATGGCAAATTTAATAGAATTTTTGAGAATGTTTTTATCGTATCTTTTGACGTTTGCAGTGATTGCGGTGGTAGCGGGCGTTGGCGGCGTTGTCGGCGTGAAGTGCTGGAAGCCGAAAACCAAGACGGAAGAGGTTAAGGGTGAGTAAACAGTAAGCAAGAGCGTGCGCAGGCCTTTCGGGGTCTGCGCTTTTCGATTCAAAATCCCTCTTTTTACAATTGACAATATTATGTAATTGCACTATACTAAAAGACAGCCACTATATATAGTGGCGCGGCAAAAGAAAATATACAATATAAAAGGATGCAAAGGGAGCAGGATTTTAATGAGCGAAGAGATGGATTACAGCAGCTTATATCAGCCCGAGAGGACGGTTTATGTGATTAAAAAAGATGGCAGCAAGGAGGCCTTCAACATCCAGAAGGTGATTGTCGCGGTAGGCAAGTCGGCATACCGTGCCCTCACAAAGTTTACGGAGGAGGAGAAGCGCTGTATCTGTGAGCATGTGATTGATAAGGTGGACGAGATGGCGCAGGAGGATGTGCCGATTCCCGTGATGCACAATATTGTGGAGAGCGCGCTGGAGGAGGTAAAGCCTGTCGTGGCGAAGAGCTACCGCGACTACCGCAATTACAAGCAGGATTTTGTGCGCATGATGGATGACGTCTACAAGAAGAGCCAGTCCATCATGTACATCGGGGACAAGGAGAACGCGAACACTGATTCCGCGCTCGTCTCCACCAAGCGGAGCCTGATTTTCAACCAGTTCAACAAGGAGCTGTATCAGAAATTCTTTATGACGACGGAGGAGATTCAGGCGTGCAGGGACGGATACATCTATGTCCACGACATGTCCGCGCGGCGCGACACCATGAACTGCTGCCTCTTTGACGTACAGAGCGTGCTCTCGGGCGGTTTTGAGATGGGCAATATCTGGTATAATGAGCCCAAGTCCCTCGACGTGGCGTTTGACGTTATCGGTGATATTGTGCTGAGCGCGGCAAGCCAGCAGTACGGCGGCTTCACCGTGCCCGAGGTTGACAAGATACTGGCACCGTACGCGGAGAAGACCTATAAGGCCTCCTATGAGCGCTATACGGGGATGGGCGTTTCAGAGGAGAAGGCTGAGAAGGAGGCGCTCGCTGATGTGGAGCGCGAGTTTGAGCAGGGCTTTCAGGGCTGGGAATATAAGTTTAACACGGTGGCGAGCAGCCGCGGCGACTATCCGTTTATCACGGTGACGGCGGGCATTGGAACGGAGCGCTTCGCGAAGCTGGCGACGATTCAGATGCTCAATGTAAGGCGCAAGGGACAGGGAAAGAAGGACTGCAAGAAGCCGGTGCTGTTCCCCAAGATTGTCTTTTTGTATGATGAAAATCTTCACGGCCCGGGCAAGCCGCTGGAGGATGTCTTTGAGGCGGGAATCCGCTGCTCTGCAAAGACCATGTATCCGGACTGGCTGAGCCTTACGGGGAAGGGCTACATCGCGAGCATGTACAAGCAGTACGGCAAGGTCATCTCACCGATGGGCTGCCGCGCGTTCCTCTCGCCGTGGTATGAGCGGGGCGGGATGCACCCTGCGGACGACAAGGACGTTCCGGTATTTGTCGGGCGGTTTAATATCGGCGCCGTTTCCCTGCACCTGCCGATGATCCTGGCGAAGGCGAGACAGGAGAGCAGGGATTTCTATGAGGTGCTCGACTATTACCTGAATCTGATTCGCCAGCTCCATATTCGGACATACGCTTATCTTGGCAATATGCGCGCGTCCACGAATCCGCTGGCCTACTGCGAGGGCGGCTTTCTTGGCGGGCATTTGAAGCTCTCGGATAAGATTAAGCCGCTGCTGAAAGCGGCGACGGCCTCCTTTGGCATCACGGCGTTTAACGAGCTGCAGATGCTCTATAACGGCAAGTCTCTTGTGGAGGACGGGGCGTTTGCACTGGAGGTTTTGGAGTACATCAACAAAGAGGTGAACCGCTTCAAGGAGGAGGACGGCAACCTGTACGCGATATACGGCACGCCGGCGGAGAACCTGTGCGGCCTGCAGGTGACGCAGTTTCGTGAGAAGTACGGCATTGTGGAGGGCGTTTCGGACAGACAGTATGTCAGCAACAGCTTCCACTGCCATGTATCCGAGGACATTACGCCGATTGAGAAGCAGGACTTGGAATACCGCTTCTGGGAGCTGTCCAACGGCGGCAAGATACAGTATGTGAAATATCCGATAGATTACAATGTCGCGGCGATCAAGACGCTTGTGCGCCGCGCGATGGAGATGGGCTTCTATGAGGGCGTCAATCTGTCGCTGGCGTACTGCGACGACTGCGGTCATCAGGAGCTTGAGATGGACGTTTGTCCCAAGTGCGGCAGCAAGAACCTGACCAAGATTGAGCGGATGAACGGTTATCTGTCGTATTCGCGCGTGCACGGCGACACCCGCCTGAATGACGCGAAGATGGCGGAAATTGCTGAGCGGAAAAGTATGTAATGTGAAGAAGGTTCACATGGCGAACCTTCTTCACATTGTGGAAGAGGTGCGCGTAAAGCAAATTTTGAGTTGCCAGAGGGACGGGATATAGAACGGAGAGAGGGATTATGCGGTATCACAATATTACAAAGGATGATATGCTCAATGGGGACGGCCTGCGCGTTGTCCTGTGGGTGGCGGGTTGCGAGCACTGCTGTAAGGAGTGCCAGAACCCGACGACATGGGATCCGAACGGCGGACTGGAATTTGACGCCGCGGCGAAGGCGGAGATCTTTGAGCAGCTTGACAAGCCCTACATAGCGGGGATTACATTCTCGGGCGGGGACCCGATGCACTGTGCAAACCGCGAGGGCGTGCGGGAGCTGATGGCGGAGATCAAGGAGAACTATCCCGCTAAAACGATATGGATGTATACGGGTGACTGTTGGGAGACGGTGCGCCATTATCCGATGATAAAGTATGTGGATGTGTTGGTTGACGGGGAGTTCGAGGTGGACAAGAAGGACACGACGCTCCTGTGGAAGGGCAGTAGCAACCAGCGCGTGATTGACGTGCAGGCGACGCTGGCGCAGGCGGACGGCGCCGAGCCGATACTGCACTGTGGCGACCATGACGATATTGCGATGGGGCGCGAGACTGCGGGCGGCGATAGGAATATTCTGCAGTTTAACGGCGGTAGCTGCGGCATTAAGAGGAAGGCCCGATGAAGAAGCTTATGATTGTCGAGGATGACCGCGCGCTCAGCCAAGGGATTGTCATGGCCCTGAACAGGGAGGGCTATCGGTTTGTGCAGTGTGGCACGCTGGCACAGGCGCGGCAGGAGCTTGCGCGGGGGACGCCCGACCTTATGCTTTTGGACATCAATCTGCCGGACGGGAACGGCTTTGCGTTTCTCAGGGAGCTTCAGGAGACACGGCCTATTCCGGTGATTGTGGTGACGGCGAACGATATGGAGCTTGACGAGGTGATGGGGCTGGAGCTTGGCGCGGCGGATTACATAACCAAGCCGTTCAGCCTGATGGTGCTTCGGGCGAGAATAGAGAAAGCGCTGCGGCAGCAGGAGCGTGGTGACGGTGCGGCGGCTTATGAGCAGGGCAGCCTGCTCTTTGATTTTGCGGGGATGCACTACTATATCGGCGGGCGGGAAATCCTGCTCAGCGCCACGGAGCAGCGGCTTCTGCGCCTGCTGGTGGAGAACAGGAACAGCCACCTGACACGGGCTTTCCTGATAGACAGGATATGGACGGACGGCGCGGAATATGTGGATGAGAATGCGCTGTCGGTGACGGTGAAGCGCCTCCGTGACAAAATCGAGGAGAATCCGTCGAAGCCACAGCACATTCAGACTGTGTACGGTATCGGGTATGTGTGGCGTTAGGCGGGGGAAGAGGAGGGCGTGAGGGGATATGAGGCTGTTCGGGCCAAAACGAGTATACGACAGGCTCAACGAGATGATAGACAGCGCGCTGAGCGGCACCTTTGAGGAGCGGCGGTATGATGAGAGTGAGCTGTCCAAGCTGGAAGTCAAGTGGAAGCGTTTTCTGGAGGCGTCCCTGCTGTCTGCGCGGCGCGTGGAGCAGGAGCGGCACAGTATACAGGAGCTGGTGACGGATATCTCCCATCAGACCAAGACGCCGCTCGCCAATATCCTGCTGTATACACAGCTCTTGGAGGAACAGCCGTTGAACGCGGAGAGCAGGGCGCTTGCGCAGGAGATACAAAGCCAGTCGGAGAAGCTGGCCTTTCTGCTGCAGTCGCTGGTAAAGATATCGCGTCTGGAGAGCGGGATCCTCAGCGCCAAGGCAGTGCGTCAGGATGTGGAGCCGCTGCTGGCGGCGTTGGCGGCGCAGGCGGATGCCAAGGCGCGGGAGAAACGAATCACGCTCCGGACAGCGCCCGTGCATCCGGAGACAGAGCCGCACCCGCAGGCGGTCTTTGATTTGAAATGGACGCTTGAGGCCGTCGGCAATATCCTCGACAACGCGATCAAATATTCGCCGGAGGGTTCCACGATCACGCTGGCCCTGCGCGTGTATGAGATGTTTGTGTGCGTGTCGGTCGCGGACGAGGGAATCGGGATACCGGAGGCGGAGCGCGCGCGGGTATTCGAGCGGTTTTACCGCGGCGCCAATGTCCGTCAGGAGGAGGGCGTCGGCGTGGGGCTTTACCTTGCGCGGCAGATTGTCAGCGCGCAGGGCGGCTATATCAAGGTCGGTGAGAATCGGGAGGCCGCCCAAACGGGAGCCGTGTTTTCCGTGTACCTGCCGCGGCCGCTTTGAACAGCGTGTTTGAGAATCTTTCAAAACCGTAATATTTCAGAAAGCATGTGGAAAGATTGTTTTGTTATAGTCTATGCTGATAAAACGGCATAGGCTTTGTTTGTGTACGGGAAGTGCGCGGACATGGACGGAACGGAGGGACAGATTAAATATGAAGGTATTGCAGACGAAGGAACTGAAAAAGTATTACGGGGAGGGCGAGAGCCTTGTCAGGGCGCTCGACGGCGTGAGCCTTGACGTAGCGCAGGGCGAGTTTGTCGCAATCGTCGGCACGAGCGGGAGCGGCAAATCCACGCTGCTCCATATGCTGGGTGGTCTGGACAGGCCGACGCAGGGGACGGTCGCCATCGAGGGGAAGAATATTTTCGAGCTCAAGGACGAGGCGCTGACCATATTTCGGCGCAGGAAGATTGGGTTTGTGTTTCAGAATTACAATCTGGTGCCCGTGTTGAATGTGTATGAAAATATTTTATTGCCGATACAGCTCGACGGGAACACGCCGGATACGGCGTATATCGACACCATTGTGGATACGCTCGGACTGCGGGAGAAGCTGGACAATCTGCCCAACAATCTGTCGGGCGGGCAGCAGCAGCGCGTGGCGATTGCGCGGGCGCTGGCCTCAAAGCCGGCGATTCTGCTGGCTGACGAGCCCACGGGGGCTGACGAAAAGGAAGACAACCAGCCAAAGTCAAGTGAAGTCCGGGTGCGGATGATT
>JAMPFV010000041.1 GCA_023664265.1 Roseburia sp. | reverse complement strand
CGGTGGAAACCATAGGCAAGCGCAACTCCGTCACGATAGAGGAACACTACCTGAAACAGAGGGAGTCCTTAAATACAGCACTTCCGATTGGGGTAAGACAGGTGGAAACCATGCGTACCATGCTGACACAGAGCCTTGCGGTGCTTATGCCTTTCAATGTGCAGGAACTGAACGACAAGCAGGGCTGTTATTACGGTATCAACCAGGTGTCGAAGAACATCAATATCGGAAACCGCAAAAAGCTGATTAACGGCAACGGTTTTGTGTTCGGTGTTCCCGGTTCGGGTAAGTCGTTCTTCTGTAAAATGGAAATGGGCAACGTGTTCTTATCCGGCAATGATGAAATTATTGTCATTGATCCGATGAATGAATACTTTGACATTGCAGAGACTTACGGCGGGACAGTGGTAAATATGTCAAAGGCTATCCCTTGTACTGCCTGTCATTACTGCACGGAAGGCTGCCCTAAAAAGATTCCGATTCCGGAGATTTTTGCGGCAAGAAATAAGCAGTTGGTATGGGGACAGTTAGAGGAAGGTGTGCGGGAATACGAAGCGGCGGTATCCGAAGGTAACAGAGCCGATGATTGCATTGCCTGCGGTCAGTGCGAGCGGGCTTGTCCGCAGCAGCTTGATGTGATTGAACGCCTGAAAGAGTGTGCGGGGCAGTTTGACAGATGAGATGAATCATTGTTGATGCTCAACGATATTAAGGTTCAAAGAGGATAAAAGTTATTTTGTAAGAAGTGTGTCGCAAAAGTATATGGTGGCACACTTCTTCTATAATTACATTGAGAACTTATTTCTGGAAATTTGTTTGCTTTTTTATCTATAATCTCTGCTTTGGCAGCCATATTTTTAATAATTTTTTGATTCCCGCGAGCAATGAGCCAAGCGCCATGCTTGCATGAGCATTTGGCGAATGCCGCGAGGGTCGCATACCCCGCTGCTTTGCAGCGTTGCAAGCTTGATGCCCCGTTGCTTGCAGCGGGGTTGTTGACTATTGTATGTGCCACAAAAATATGAGTTTGTTGTCGGGATGGAACCGTAAATTTTCAAGGTACAAATAAAAATTCGGGTTATTTTTGTATGTCTTTTGACACCCTAATCTATAAAGAAAAATGCGGACAGGAAACACTGATTAATGTACAATCCGTTCTTTTCGCCTGATTTATATTGTGTTATAATTCCTGATAAGGAAAAGAAGATAAAATATTCTATTCCGCATATCTTACGAAAGAATATGGAAGGGGATTTTCTGGAAGTAATGTTGCGGGAATGAGACAGTTCTATATGACTTATAAGAATCGGGAAAATGAAATTATCCAATTGCAAATTGGACAGTTGGGCCAAGAAATCGGGATTGTCCAATCAGGAATTGGACAATTATTGGACATAACATATTCCCAAATTCCATTTAAGCTGAGTTGGACACATTATCAGATACTTATGCGTATTGAAGATAAAGACGAGAGAGAGTTTTATGAAAAGGAAGCGATGCGTTCCGCTTGGAATGTATCTACCTTGAAAAGACAGTATCATTCCAGCCTTTATGAAAGGCATGCTTTAAGCAGGAATAAAGATGATGTGCTGCGACTGGCAAATGAGGGTGCAATTCAAGATTTAGGACAGATGCAGATGTATGTAAATTATTATGAACGCTATGAAAGAATTGAGGGAGAAAACCCGACATCGGCATTCTGCTTTGTAAAAAGAGCGATGAGGCATTGGTAGATTTGACATTACCGGAAGATGCCAATATTTACGCAAAAGAGTATAAATTATATCTGCCGGACAAAAATACTACAATTGAAATTAAAGGAATGGCTTGATGAGGAGCGGGACAAACAATGAAGAGGAGACGCGGAAAAGATGAGCAGTATTAAAAAACGGATATCTGTAAGGAAAGTCGTCTTACTGTCTGCAATGGCAGCATTGTTGATTCTGATTGTGTGGACGATATGGGGGAATACGGCTCTGATGGTGAGTGCGGTCACGGTTTCCGGCAGTCGGATACCTGCTGAGTTTGACGGTTTTAGGATTGCGCATGTGTCTGATCTGCACAACGCCGAGTTTGGGGAAGGCAATGTCAAGCTGCTGCGGCTGATATCGGAGACCGCGCCGAATATTATTGTGATAACGGGGGATTTAGCGGACGCGCGCCACACGGATATGGATATCGCTCTTGGCTTTGTCAGGGAAGCGGTTCGGATTGCGCCAGTTTACTATGTGACGGGCAACCACGAAGCCGCCTTGCCGCAGTATGGCGAGTTGAAATCAGGGTTGGAAGCGGCAGGGGCGGTTGTCCTCGAGGACGATGCGGTGCGGCTGGAGCATAACGACAGCGCGATTACAATCATCGGTCTTTCAGATCCGGACTTTACGATAAAGGGCAACGGTATGTTTCACGAGGCGCCCGCTATGGTCAGCGCCAAGCTGAAAAGCCTGATGGAGGAAGAGGGCGGCTATACCGTTTTGCTTTCCCACAGACCGGAGCTGTTCGACGCTTATGTCCGCTGCGGCGTTGACTTGGTTTTGAGCGGTCATACGCACGGCGGTCAGTTTCGGCTGCCGATGATCGGCGGCGTGATTGCCCCGAATCAGGGGCTTTTCCCCAAATACGACGCGGGCGTATACACGAGTGGTGGCACGAGCATGGTTGTCAGCCGAGGCCTTGGGAACAGTATTATACCGATACGTTTTAATAACCGCCCCGAGGTGGTTCTGATAGAACTGAGCGCAGTGTGACATATAGAACCAAAAGATATGATACAAAATCGGAAGGTAGAATTGCGCCTATGCGAAAAACAGCGAGGGCAATTCGTTCTTATAATCCAATACAGTCCAAGTATTCATATGAATTTAAGTATTTTTTGATTGAAATGAGAAAAGTATCTTTACCAAAACGTGTGGCGAATGTGATTGATAATAATTTTGTGAAAAGAGTTATGGTGACCCTGAAAACGTCGGGACGCTTCAATCTGAAAGCAAACGAGGAAAATTCCTATGGACTGGTAATTTATCCCAAATAATATAAAAACACCACCTACGTCGCATCTGCGATTTCAGTGGTTCGATATTATTATATAAATATTATGTGTAATTGTCAAGCATGGAGGTGACAACATGAAAAAATTAGGTTTGGTTGGAGGAATGGGGCCGGAATCAACAATACCGTATTATCATAATATTGTTTATGGAGTACAAAACAGAGTGGGGAAAAAATTTTTCCCGAATCTGACTATTGAAAGTGTAAACGTATTTGAGGTTCTGCGGTTATGCAGTGAGCAGAAATATGATGAATTAACGGACTATCTTATGAAAGCAATCGATACTCTTATTCATAGCGAGGTTGATTTTGTGGCGTTAAGTGCGAATACTCCGCATATTGTTTTTGACAGGTTGAAAGAAAAGTCTGCAGTCCCTTTGGTAAGTATAATTGAAACGACCCGAGATGAAGCTGTTCGTTTAGACATGCATAAGGTAGGCTTACTGGGCACCATTTTTACTATGACGGGTGATTTTTTCAAAAAGCCGTTTTATGGCAGTGGTGTTGAAATTGTAGTTCCGAATACTGAAGAAATGGAATACATAAACAATAAAATATCATCCGAGTTAGAGCTGGGTATTGTCAAGGAAGAAACTTTGAGAAATTTTCAAGAAATAATAGAGCGCATGAAAAAAGCTTCCGGTATTGACGCGGTTATATTGGGCTGTACGGAACTGCCGCTTTTATTAAATGATAAAGTCAGTCCGGTTCCCTGCTTGGATACTATGAAGATTCATGTAAAAGCTTTGATTGACAGAATTGTTGAGTGATACAAATATAAAACGGAAATCTTGGAATTTGAGAGTTGTATAGGAGCGCGGATTTGAGACCGTGTGAGGGTTACATCTTTGCAGGGAAAAACGGCGCGGCAAATTGCCGCTTGCACGTTGGAGAAGCCCCGTGCTATAATTTGTTTGCAGAAAACACGGGAGGCATATTCCCTTTCCAACTTGGATATGCTATACTTGGCTCGTAACAAAAATGCGGATATCCGCAGAAATTTTTCGGGAGGGCTTATGGTTATTAACAGAGACCGATACCTGAACAAGCTGATAGCGAAGAAGGAAAACGGACTGATAAAGGTTGTCACGGGAATCCGAAGATGCGGGAAATCGTTCCTCCTGTTTGAACTGTACCACGAATATTTAAATTCCATCGGCGTTTCGGACGACTGTATTATAGAGCTTGCCTTGGATGAAATCAACAATGCGAGATACCGCAACCCGTTGGAGCTGGATCAGTATATCCGCGGACGGCTTACGGATAAGAAGCAGCAGTATTATGTCTTTATCGACGAGATTCAGAAGGTGTCCGAGATACGGAACCCTTATGTAGAGGACGCGGATGCGAAGCTGGGATTTGTCGATGTGCTTTTGGGCCTGATGAAAATAAAAAATGCGGATTTCTATGTCACCGGAAGCAATTCCCGTATGCTGTCCTCCGATATTTTGACGGAGTTTAAGGACCGCGGCGATGAAATCAGAGTGAACCCGCTGACCTACAGCGAGTTCTTTTCGGCGTTTGAGGGGGAAAAGCGGTACGCATGGCGCGAATACTGCACCTATGGCGGTATGCCGTTGGCGCTCTCGAAGAAAACACATGAGGAAAAGAGCAAATATCTGAAGGATTTGTTCGCAAAGACCTATATTTCGGACGTGCTCGAACACAATAAAATCGCAAATGACCAGGCCGTATTGGAGGATTTGCTGAATACTGTGTCGTCTGCAGTGGGGTCGCTCACGAATCCGACGAAGCTCTCTCATACTTTCCGAAGTATGAAACAGGCATCTGTCAGCCCCAACACCATCGGGAAATATCTGGACTGCTTTATCGACGCCTTCATCATGCGGAAGGCGGTTCGGTATGACATTAAGGGAAAAAAATACTTGGATACGCCGCTCAAATATTATTTTACGGATGTGGGGCTTCGCAATGCCCGTCTGAATTTCAGACAGCAGGAGGAGAACCACATTATGGAGAACGTTATCTTCAATGAATTGATGGCGAGAGAATATGACGTGGATGTCGGCGTTGTGGAGTACAATTATCAGAATGCGGACGGGAAGAAGCTGCGGACGCAGCTTGAGGTTGACTTTGTAGCCAATAAGGGCAGTAAGCGGTATTACATTCAGTCGGCATTTTCCATTGATGATGAGGAAAAGCGCAGGCAGGAAATCAACTCGCTGCTTCGCGTATCCGATTCGTTTAAGAAAATCGTCGTTGTGCGGGATTCTATCATTCCGTGGCATGATGAGAACGGTATATTATATGTCGGAATCGAACAGTTTCTGTTGGAGGAAAACGCTGTCGATATCTGATAAAACAGGCGGTTGTGACCAGCCTGTGGGAAGGAGTACATAGTCGAATGGCTAAGATTCACATATTGGATAACAGCACCATAGATAAAATCGCGGCAGGAGAGGTTGTCGAACGCCCCGCGAGCGTGGTGAAGGAGCTTGTCGAGAATGCCATGGACGCGGGGGCCAAGGCGGTTACCGTCGAGATCAAGGAGGGCGGGATCGAGTTTATCCGCGTGACGGACGACGGCAGCGGCATTGAGAAGGAGCAGGTAAAGAACGCGTTCCTGCGGCACGCGACCAGCAAAATCAGCAGCGTGTCGGACCTGATGAGCCTGCAGAGCATGGGATTTCGCGGGGAGGCGCTCTCGAGCATCGCCGCGGTCGCCAAGGTGGAGCTGGTGACAAAGACAAAGGACGCGCTGACGGGCGTCCGCTGCTGTCTGGAGGGGGCGAAGGAGACGGAGTTTGAGGAGGTCGGCGCGCCGGACGGCACGACCCTGATTGTGCGCAATCTGTTTTTCAACACGCCCGCAAGGCGCAAATTCCTGAAAACCGCCATGACGGAGGGGAGCTATATCACGGATTTGCTGGAGCATATGGCGCTGTCGCGCCCCGAGATTTCGTTTAAGTATGTGATAAACGGGCAGACAAAGTTCTTCACGAACGGGGACGGCGACCTGAAGGCCATCATATACCGCATCTTCGGGAGGGATATCGCCGGCGAGATGCTGCCCTTTCAGGTGGTGGACGAGGACATTGTGCTGGAGGGATTTCTCGGAAAGCCGACGCTCAACCGCGCCAACAGGAACTTTGAGAATTATTTTGTCAACAGGCGGTATATCAAGAGCAAGGTGATTTCCAAGGCGGTCGAGGAGGGCTATGCCTCCTACATGATGCAGCATCGGTATCCGTTCTGCGTGCTGCACATCACCATACCGCCCGAGAGCGTTGACGTGAACGTGCACCCGACCAAGATGGAGGTGCGGTTCGCGAACCAGAACGCGGTCTTTAAGCTGATTGCGGAGAACATCTCCGATTTTCTGGCGCAGCAGGAGATGATACCGCAGGCCACGCTCGGCCCTGAGAAAAAGTCGGAGAAGAAGGCCGCGCCCAAGCAGGAGGCGCCCGAGCCGTTTGAGAAGGAGCGCAGACTTCTGCGGGAGGAGAGCGGCTACAACAGCAGCTATGCCCCGACGGGCAGCGCTGCGGGGAATGTCGGCCCCGCTTCGGCAGACAGCGGCTTTTTTGTCGATAACCGTGTCACGCAGACGGTGAAAAGCCCGTATTCCGCGGCAGGAGCCCTTCCGCCGCCCAACAGGACGGGACAGTATCAGGAAGCGGCCCAAGGCCCTGTGCGGAACAAAATCATCGGGCGGGAGCCTGCGCCGGAGGCGGTGTCCGGCAGCGTCATCAAGGCGAAGGATCAGATTATCGTGGAACGGCCGGAGCAGCTCAATTTCTTTGATGAGAAGCTGCTGACGCGGGAGGCGAAGCAGGAGTATCGGATTATCGGGCAGGTTTTCGACACCTATTGGATGATCGAGTACCGTGATAAGCTGCTGATGATAGACCAGCACGCGGCGCATGAAAAGGTAAAATATGAGCAGATACTCAAGAAGGTGGAGGCCAATGAAATCTATACGCAGACGCTCACGCCGCCGGTCGTGATAAGCGTCACGCCCAAGGAAGCGGATTTGATACAGCATTATGGGAAATACTTTGAGGAGCTGGGCTTTGTCATCGAGGACTTCGGCATGAACGCCTACGCCATCCGCGGGATACCGATGGATCTGTTCAGCTATCCCGTCAAGGAGCTGTTTGAGGAAATACTGACACAGATGTCAGAAACGCCTGTCAAGGGCGTGCCCGCAATCATACGGGAGAAGATTGCCTCCATGGCGTGCAAGGCGGCCGTCAAGGGCAACCACGCGCTCAGCCTCGAGGAGGCTGATACCCTGATAGAGCAGCTTCTGTCCCTCGACAATCCCTACAACTGCCCGCATGGCAGGCCGACGATTATCACAATGTCCAAATATGAGCTTGAGAAAAAGTTTAAGCGCATTGTTTGAACCCGACAGAGACAGGAGGCGTTATGCAGCGACCGTTAATCATATTGACAGGGCCCACGGCGGCGGGGAAGACAAAGCTCTCGATTGCGCTGGCCAAGGCGGTAAACGGCGAGATTATTTCCGCGGATTCCATGCAGGTCTACAGGCACATGGATATCGGATCCGCCAAGGTGCGTCCGGAGGAGATGGCGGGCGTCCGCCATTATCTGATAGACGTGTTGGAACCGACGCAGGATTTTAATATCGTTCTGTTTCAGCAGTATGCAAAGGCCGCCATCGCGGAGATTTATGAGCGCGGGAAAATCCCTATCCTCGCAGGCGGCACGGGCTTCTATATCCAGTCCGTGCTGTATGACATTGATTTTGGCGAGGGCGGGGAGGATGTGGCGCTGCGTGGGGAGCTGGAGGCGCTGGCCCGCGAGCACGGTGCGGAATATCTCCATGCGATGCTTGCGGAATGCGACCCTGAGTCTGCGGCGGCCATTCACGCGAACAATATCAAGCGGGTAATCCGCGCAATTGAGTTCTACCGCAGGACCGGCGGACGGATATCGGCGCACAATGAGCGGGAGCGGGAGAAGCCCCCCGCTTACAATGCGTGCTATTTTGTCCTCTCCGACGTGCGCGCGCGCATTTATGAGAATATTGACAGGCGTGTGGATCAAATGATGGCGGACGGGCTCGTGGACGAGGTAAAGCGGCTGATGGCGATGGGGTGCAGGCGTGAAGCCACCGCGATGCAGGGGCTTGGCTATAAGGAAATCATGGACTGGCTGTCCGGTGACATCCCGCTCGAGGAGGCGGTTTACCGCATCAAGCGGGATACCCGCCATTTTGCCAAGCGGCAGCTCACTTGGTTTCGCAGGGAGCGGGACGTGATATGGCTGGAAAAGGATCAATTTGCATATGATGATGAAAAAATGTTAAACTATATGATAACGCTTTTGGACAGCAGAAAGGTTTGTTTTACGGATGAACGCAGCGATGACAAAGGATACGAATGATACAAACGATACGACAAAGGCGCTGTACGCGCAGCTTGGCATTTCTGAGAAGGTTTATCAATTCAGTCAGGAGATTTTGGAGCGTCTGGAGCCGCGCTTTGCGCAGATAGACAAGACCGCCGAGTACAACCAGCTCAAGGCGCTCAAGGCCATGCAGGACAACAAGGTCAGCGAGGCGTGCCTTCTGGGAACGACAGGCTACGGCTATAATGATTTGGGACGGGAGACGTTGGAGGCGGTCTACGCGTCTGTTTTCCACACGGAGGACGCGCTGGTGCGCCCGCAGATAACCTGCGGCACGCACGCGCTCGCACTTGCGCTGATGAGCAATCTCCGCCCGGGGGACGAGCTGCTCTCGCCCGTCGGAAAGCCCTATGACACGCTGGAGGAGGTTATCGGCATCCGCCCGTCGAAAGGGTCTCTTGCGGAGTACGGCGTCACCTACAGACAGGTGGATCTGCTTGCGGACGGCGGTTTTGACTACGAGGCGATTCGGGCGGCGATCAACGGGCGGACGCGCCTTGTCACCATTCAGCGCTCCAAGGGCTATCAGACGCGCCCCACGCTGTCCGTCGCGCGGATTGGGGAGCTGATTTGCTTCATTAAGAAGATAAAGCCGGATGTTCTCTGCATGGTCGATAACTGCTACGGGGAGTTTGTCGAGCGGACGGAGCCGTCGGACGTGGGGGCGGACATGGTGGTCGGATCGCTGATCAAGAACCCCGGCGGCGGGCTGGCACCGATTGGCGGCTATATCGCGGGGAAAAGGGAATGCGTTGAGAACGCGGCGTTTCGGCTGACCTCCCCGGGGCTTGGCAAGGAGGTGGGCGCCTCGCTCGGCACGCTCAAGGACTTTTATCAGGGGCTTTTCCTCTCGCCGGTTGTCACGGCGGGCGCGCTCAAGGGAGCCGTCTTTGCGGCGAACGCTTATGAGCGGCTGGGCTTTCGGGTCGTCCCGAACGGCAGCGAGCCGCGCCATGACATTATTCAGGCGGTGGAGCTTGGCACGCCGGAGGGTGTGATTGCTTTCTGCAGGGGGATTCAGGCGGCTGCGCCGGTGGACAGCTTTGTGACGCCGGAGCCGTGGGATATGCCGGGCTACGACAGCAAGGTCATTATGGCCGCAGGCGCGTTTGTCTCCGGCTCCTCGATAGAGCTCAGCGCGGACGGGCCGATGAAGCCGCCCTATGCCGTTTATTTTCAGGGGGGACTGACCTTTGAGCACGCCCGATTCGGGATTATGAAAACCCTGCAAAATATGGCGGATGCGGGGCTTGTCGTTTTATAGTCAAAAAAAGTGTCGAAAAAAAACTAATCTTTTTGGTGTACAGACTCTTTTTCGTGTGGTAATATTACTATTGGACTATACTCAGAAAATCCTATGGCATAACAGTATATGAGTCTTTTTAAGGAATTATATCCAAAGGACGAGCTGCCCTATGACAAATTTTTGCGGCTTGGCGCGGAGAGCCTTTCCGACGCGGAGCTGCTCGCGATTATGTTGAGGACAGGGACAAAAGACAAAACGCCCATAGAGCTTGGACGGGATATCCTGAATTTAGCGGGTGAGAAGTGGGGCCTGCTCGGACTGCATCACTTTTCGGTGAAGGATTTGATGCAGATTTCCGGAATCGGGGAGGTCAAGGCGGTACAGCTTTTATGTATCGGCGAGATTGCCAGACGCACCTGTGTCATGCAGGCGAAGTCGGATCTGACGTTTGACCGTCCCGAGACGGTCGCGGCCTTTTATATGGAACGGATGCGCCACCACGAGACGGAGCAGCTGCTTCTCGTGCTTCTGGATGTGAAGAAGCGGGTGCTGAGCGAGGATGTGATTTCAGTAGGGACGCTGAACGCCACGCTGGTATCGCCGAGGGAGATTTTTATCCACGCGATACGGGAGGAGGCCGCCTACATTGTCATTCTGCACAACCACCCGAGCGGAGACCCGAGCCCGAGCAGGCAGGATGTCCTAATCACCCAAAGACTGAAGGAAGTATCCGATTTAGTTGAAATTCCGCTGCTCGACCACATTATAATAGGGGATAACCGGTACACAAGCTTTCAACAGAAGGGGCTTTTATGAGAAACAGAAAGGAGTTGTTATGTTGGCTAACAACGCATTTGGTATTGATTTAGGTACCAGAACCATCAAAATTTATAACGCGCACAGTGACAATGTCGTGGTTGAGAAGAACATGATTGCCATTGAGGACAAGAAGAATTTATTTGCGTACGGGGACTCGGCCTTTGAGATGTTCGAGAAGGCCCCCTCCAATATTGAGATTTCCTATCCGCTCTGCAACGGCGTTATCGCGGATATTAAGAATATGCAGATGCTTCTGCGGAATTTCATCCTTGACTGCAACAAGGGCGTTGTGAAGCCCGCTGAGTTTTATATTGCGGTGCCTTCGGACGTGACCGCGGTAGAAAAGAGAGCCTTTTCAGACCTTGTAAAGGACGCGAATGTCAAGGCGAAGCGGATTATGAGAGTAGAGAAGGCCGTTGCGGACGGTCTGGGATTGGACATTGACGTCAAGAACGCACAGGGCATCCTTGTGGTGAACGTGGGCTTCCACACGACAGAGATATCGATCCTGTCCCTTGGCGGCATTGTGCTCAGCCGTCTGATCAAGGTCGGCGGGCAGAAGTTCGACGAATCTATCAAGGGCGCCATCCGCAAGGAGTTCAGCCTGATCGTCGGGAGCAAGACCGCCGAGGAGGTCAAGATTTCGCTCCGGGAGCTGGAGGAGGAGAAGAAGGGCGCGGTGGTTTACGGCCGCGACATCGTCACCGGTCTTCCGATGGAGAAGGAGATCCCCACGGATTTGGTATGTGAGAGTATGCTTGAGAACTTTAACGTGATCATAGATAATATTCGGGTTATTCTGGAGCGGACGCCGCCCGAGCTCTCGGCGGATGTTTTCCGCCGCGGGCTTTATCTGACCGGCGGGGCCTCTCAGGTGGCGCATTTGGCGGAGCTTATCGCGAAGGGAACGGGATTGAAGGTCAATGTCAGCGAGAATCCCGTCACAGGCGTCGCGATGGGACTTTCCAAGATTATTAAGGATGATAATTACAAGTCGGTTGCTTATTCAGAAGGAATGGGGCGGTAGTTTTAATGAGTCCGGTAATAAAGAGAAAGAAAAAGAGCTTCTCTATTCCAAGTAAGTACCTGCTGCTGCTCCTGACCGGCCTGTGCGTTGCGCTGATGTCGGTGACCTTTTTCACGGATTATTCCGCGATGCCGCTGAATAAGCTGTTGGGATATATCATTGTGCCGTTCCAGGAGGGCGTGAGCCGCGTCGGCGCGTGGATATCCGTGCGGGTGGACGAGCTCGGCGAGCTTCGGGTTGTATTGGAGGAGAATCAGGAGCTGCGCAAGCAGATTGATGAGCTGACCGCGAAGAATACTCAGCTTCAGCAGAGCCAGTACGAGCTGAATAATCTGCGGGAGCTGTATCAGCTGGATGAGCAGTACAGCGGCTATGACAAGGTGGGCGCGCGAATCATTGCGCGGGACAGCGGCAACTGGTTTCACGCGTTTACGATTGACAAGGGGACGGAGGACGGACTGGCAATTGACATGAATGTCATCGCGGGCGGCGGACTTGTCGGCAGGATCATAGACATTGGGCCGAATTGGGCGAAGGTAAACGCGATCATCAACGACGATTCCAATGTCAGCGCGATGGTGCTGGCCAGCTCGGATATTATGATGGTGAGAGGATCCCTGCAATTGATGGACGAGGGTGTTATCGGCTTTGAGCAGCTCATCGATTCCGGAGAGAGGGTTCAGGTCGGCGACAAGGTGGTTACCTCGAATATCAGCGACAAATATCTGCCGAGCATATTGATCGGATATATCAGTGAGATCGGACAGGATTCAAACAACATTACCAAATCAGGGAAAATAACGCCTGCCGTGGATTTTGAACATCTGGAGGAGGTTCTGGTCATCACCCGGACAAAGCAGCAGGTCGGAGAGTAAGGATAGAGGGTTGGAGCGGAATGAAGAGAAACCTTATACTGTTTTTTGTGATATTGATAAGCTTTATTCTCCAGACAACGCTTTTTCAGTCATTGAGCTTCGGCGGCATCTCCCCGAATCTGCTGATGATCGTCACCGTCTCCTACGGGTTTATGTTCGACAGGAAATACGGTATGGTCGTCGGCTTTATCTGCGGACTGCTGATGGATGTGTTTTACGGGGAAGTGCTCGGATTTTACGCACTGATTTACCTTTACATAGGAGCCGCCAACGGCATGTTCCACACGATATTTTTTCAGGACGACATCAAGCTTCCGCTGGCGCTGATCGCGGTGAGCGATTTTATATATTCTATTATCTGTTACGCATTATTATTCCTGCTTCGCGGCAGATTCGATTTCCAATATTATCTGGTCAAGATAATTCTTCCGGAAATCGTCTATACAATGTTTGTTACAGTGTTTTTGTATCCCTGCATCCTGTTGCTGAACCGAACGGACGCGGATACGGAGAGAGGTGACCACACGGTTGTTTAAGGATTTTTTAGAGGATTTATTCAGCGCCCTCACGTCAAGGCTGCTGCTGCTGTTTATCGTTTTTGCGGGGATGGCGGTGGTTTTGGTCTACAGGCTTTTTGACTTGCAGATTGTGAACGGGCAGTCCTACGAGGACAACTTCCAATTGATGATAGAGAAGGAAAAGGTGATAGAGGGCACACGCGGCGACATCTATGACCGCAACGGCAATCTGCTCGCGTACAATGAGCTTGCGTATTCCGTTACCATCGAGGATGTGTATGAATCCGGAAAGGAGAAGAACGCGCGGGTGAACGCGACGCTGTACCGGCTGATTCACATGATTGAGGGGAACGGCGACAAGGTTACGAGCGACTTTTACATCATTATCGACGAGAACGGGGACTATGCGTTCTCGGTGGAGGGAACCCGTCTGTTGCGCTTCAAGGCGGACATTTACAATGTTCGCACCGTTGACGGACTGAAATACTATATGAAAAACGCCTCCGCGCAGGAGATTGTTGATTATCTGTGCACACGGTATGAGATTGGCGAGTACGATTATCTCGAGAACGGGAAAAAGGGAACCTTTTATCCCGGAAAGGGCTATACCAAGCGGGAGGCCCTGCAGATTGCGAGCATCCGCTATCAGATGAGCCTGTACAGCTATCAGAAATATATTGCGACCACGGTGGCGACGGATGTTTCCATGGAGACGGTCGCGGTGGTTATGGAGAACGCGAACGAGCTTGACGGCGTGTCCGTGGAGGAGGGGACGATACGCAGATACAATTATCCGTATTATTTCTCGCATATTCTCGGCTACACCGGCAAAATCAGCCAGGAGGAGCTGGCCACGCTTTCCGCGCAGGATCCCGGCTACACGGCGAATGACACGATTGGCAAGAGCGGCATCGAGCAGGTGATGGAGCTGGAGCTTCAGGGAAAGAAGGGTTCGGAGACCATCTATGTTGACAATCTCGGCAAGGTCATTGAGACGACGAATGTTATTCCGTCGCAGGCGGGAAACAATCTGTATCTGACAATCGACAAGGACTTGCAGGTTGCCGCCTACAATATTCTGGAGCAGAAGATTGCGGGAATCGTGGTTTCCAAGATACAGAATATCTATGATTACGACCCGGCGACGGCGCCCTCGCGAAGCAAGATTATCATACCGATTGGCGACGTTTACTTTGCGCTTTTTAACAATAATGTTTTGGATATCAGCCATCTGTCGGAGGCGGACGCCGGCGATATGGAGCAGGAGGTTTACCGGACGTTCCTGGAGTATCAGGGGCAGGTGCTCGACAATCTGAAAGAGGAGCTTTCCGTCAAAAAGACGCCTTACAATGAGCTTGCCAAGGAATACAAGAATTATGAGAGCTATATCGTGACAATGCTGCTCAACAAGGGCGTGCTGATAAGCTCTGAGATTGACACGGACGACGCGACTTATATCGCGTGGACGAGGGATGAGGTTATCAGCCTGAACGAATACCTGACCTACGCGATTTCCATGAATTGGATAGACATTACAAAGCTTTCCGTAAATTCCCAGTATTCCGACGCGGCGGAGGTTCTGGACAGCGTGATTGATTTCGCCATCAAAAATCTTCAGGGAAATACGGAGTTCGCAAAAAGGCTCTACAAATATATGATCAACAATCAGACCGTGACCGGCAGGCAAATCTGCCTGCTTCTGTGGGAGCAGGATTTGATCAGCATTGATGAGAGCAGGGTGGAGGCGCTCAGAAGCGGCAGCGCCAACGCGTACCGGTTTATGCTGGATCTGATAGAGACGCTGCAGATTACGCCGGCACAGCTTGCGCTTGACCCCTATAGCGGCTCCTGCGTCGTGGTGGATGTCAATACCGGAGAGGTGCTCGCGCTGGTCTCCTATCCGGGCTATGACATCAACAAGCTCGCAAACGGCGTTGACGCGGAGTATTTCGCCCGCCTGCAGGCGGATTTATCCCTGCCGCAGTGGAATGCGGCGACGCAGCAGCGCACCGCTCCCGGGTCAACCTTCAAGATTGTAACGGCGGTGGCTGCGATGGAGGAGGGCGTGGTATCCTCTCCGGGTGAGACGATTACCTGTACCGGTATTTTTGATAAGATTGCGGCGACGACCTATCGGTGCTGGATAGCGCCCGGAGCGCATGGCGGCATGAATCTTTCCAGTGCGATTGCAAATTCCTGCAACATGTATTTTTATGAGGTCGGCTACCGCATGAGCCAGAAAGACGGCGTCTATAACAGCGATTACGGCCTGCTGAGACTTGAAAAGTATGCGGACATGTTCGGGCTTACGGAGAAATCCGGCATCGAGATTACCGAGTCCGAGCCGTCCTTTTCCAATGAGACCTCGGTGCCCTCCGCAATCGGTCAGGGAAGCCACAATTATACGACGGTGGGACTGGCGCGATATGCGACGGCCGTCGCGAACAGCGGGACGGTATACAATCTGAGCATTTTGGATAAGCTGACGGATTCCCAAGGGAATCTGATTGAGGATTACACGCCGGAGGTTCGGAATGTCATCGAGCTCGACGACAGCCTTTGGAATGCCATCCACACCGGAATGCGGCGCGTGATACAGAGCAAATCCTACTATGATGATTTGGCCGTAAACGTGGCGGGAAAGACCGGTACCGCGCAGGAGAGCAGGACGCGCACCAACCACGCTGTTTTCATCAGTTATGCACCCTATGAAGACCCTGAGATATCCATAACCGTAAGAATTGCCTTCGGCTATGACTCCGGGTATGCGGCACAGACTGCGAGGGATGTATATAAATATTATTATGGCCTGGCCGGAGAGGACGAGCTTCTCACCGGTACGGCAGAGGTTCCGGAAGCAACAAACGGAGACGGAGATTAAGGATTGATGTACAAAAAGGAGCAAATGTGAAGAATTCAGTAATTTTAAAAAGTTTTTCAAGCGGTATATCCGTGATTATGGATGACACAATTCCATATGAAGAGTTATTGGCTGAGGTTGCGACAAAGTTTCGGGAAGCAGACGGCTTCTTTCAAAACGCGGCGGTAGCGGTCTCTCTGGAGGGAAGGCGCTTAACTGAAAAGCAGGAAAGAGAAATACTGGATGTGATTACGCAAAATTCGCGTTTGAACGTACTGTGCCTGATGGGCCGTGATGAGGAGAAGAATATCAAGTTTCTCGGGATACAAAACAATCTGAGCTTTCAGAAGGATGAAAACTGCGGGCAGTTCTACAGGGGAACCCTCAAGGACGGACAGAGCATTGAGACCGAGCACAGCATCGTCATTCTCGGCGATGTGTTGGAGGGCTGCAGTGTCTATTCCGCCAAGGATATCGTTATCCTCGGGAATCTCGCGGGGGAGGCCTACGCGGGAGCGGGCGGCAGCAATAACCATTTCATTGTCGCGTTGGAACTGAACACCGACGCGCTCCGGATTGGGGATTTATCTTATCAGGCGCCACCGCCGCAGCGCGGCTTCCGTTGGGGACAAAAGCCAAAGTCAGTGCCTAAAATCGCGTACATATACAACGGTGCGATAACAACTGAACCCATTACAAAAGAATTGCTGGATAATTTTACACTTTGAGATTATCCGGAGGACTATTCTGAATAATGGAGGATTCCTATGAGCGAAGTAATTGTTGTTACATCTGGTAAAGGCGGTGTGGGGAAGACCACCACATCCGCAAACGTAGGAACAGGTCTGGCGGAAATGGGAAAAAGTGTTGTCTTGATTGACGCGGACATCGGGCTGCGCAACCTCGACGTGGTTATGGGGTTAGAGAATAGGATTGTCTATAACCTTGTGGACGTGATCGAGGGCACCTGTCGTCTGAAGCAGGCGCTGATCAAGGACAAGCGCCACGCGGGATTGTTTCTGATGCCCGCAGCGCAGACAAGAGACAAAAACTGTATCACGCCCGAGCAGATGGTGAAGCTCATCGACAATCTGAAAACGCAGTTCGATTACATAATATTGGACTGCCCTGCGGGTATCGAGCAGGGCTTCCAGAACGCGGTCGCCGGCGCGGACCACGCGATTGTGGTGACGACGCCGGAGGTATCCGCCATCCGCGACGCGGACAGGATTATCGGGCTTTTGGAGGCCAATGAGATCAAGAAAATTGATTTGGTTGTCAACCGGCTGCGGCAGGATTTGGTGCGGCGCGGGGAGATGATGACGGTGGAGGACGTCCTGGACATATTGGGGATTCCTCTGATCGGTGTTGTCCCGGATGATGAGAACGTGGTTATCGCGACCAATCAGGGGGAGCCGCTGGTCGGCAAAAATTCCCTCGCGGGACAGGCATTTTTTAATATCTGCCGCCGGCTGGAGGGGAAGGAAGTTCCTTTCATGGATTTTAGCAAGAATATAACCATCTGGACAAGGGTGTCAGGGTTATTTCGGAAGAATTTACAGGAGGA
Source organism: Roseburia sp. (assembly GCA_023664265.1). GTDB lineage: Bacteria > Bacillota > Clostridia > Lachnospirales > Lachnospiraceae > COE1. Next base: position 10,817 of record JAMPFV010000041.1, on the reverse strand, counting down.
ACGCGTATGAGTCTATTTTCTGTATTTAAAAGAAAGACCTCCCGTCAGGTAGCCAAGGACAGACTCAAGATACTGTTGATATCGGACAGGGTAAATTGTTCTCCTGAGATGATGGAGCTTATCAAGAACGACATTGCACAGGTGATTTCAAAGTACATGAAGATCGATACTACGAGTATGGAAATACAGATATCAAAGACGGGAAATTCCGTCCGAAACGGCAAGGCAACGCCGGTGCTCTACGCGAATATCCCGATATTGGATTTGAAGAATTAACGGCTGTAAGCAGAGGCAGGAAAGACAGGAAAAGGAATAATGTTTAAGAATTACAGGATTCGCGATTATGATTTTAAATTGATATTGATGCTGGCAGCGATTACGATAATCGGCATTCTGTCCGTGGGCAGCGCCCGCCCCGATTTACAGAGCAGGCAGATGCTTGGGTTCGGGCTGGGTTTTTTTATCATGGTCGTGATATCCTTCTTTGACTATTCCTTTTTCCTGCGCTTTTACTGGATCATCTATATCATCAATATCGGGCTGCTGGTGATGGTGCGGCAGTTCGGGGATGTGGCCAACAACGCCAAGCGTTGGATTGAGATTGGCGGTATCCGTTTTCAGCCGTCAGAGCTGACCAAGATTATGCTGATTCTGTTCTATGCGCAGTTTTTCCTCAAGCACAAGGAGAAGCTGAACTCTTTCAAGAATATCCTGATGATTCTGGCGCTGCTGGTACCGTCGGTATATCTGATTTACAAGCAGCCGGATATGTCCACAAGTATTGTCGTGCTCGTTATCTTCTGTGTGGTGTGGTATGTCGGCGGACTGAGCTATAAGGTTATATTGGGAACGCTTGCGGTGGTGGTGCCGACGGCGGTAATTCTGTTTATGATTGTGCTGCAGCCAGACCAAACGCTGATCAACAGCTATCAGCAGGAGCGTATCTTGGCATGGCTCCATCCGGAGCAGTATGCCCAGACGACTGCCTATCAGCAGACAAACGCGATGATGGCCATCGGCTCCGGACAGCTCTGGGGGAAAGGCTTGGACAACAATATGATCAGCTCTGTGAAGAACGGCAACTTTATCGCGGAGCCGCAGACCGACTTTATTTTTACGATTATCGGGGAGGAGATGGGCTTCGTCGGCGGCTGTACCGTCGTTATTCTCCTGTTTCTGATTGCGCTGGAATGCCTCAATGTGGCGCGCAAGGCTAAGGATATCGCGGGCACCTGCATTGCCTCCGGAATGGCCGCGCTCGTCGGCTTCCAGAGCTTTGTCAACATCGCGGTTGCGACGGGGCTTTTCCCGAATACGGGCGTGCCGCTGCCCTTTGTCAGCTATGGGCTGACTTCTTTGGTCAGTTTGTACATCGGCATGGGCTTTGTGCTGAATGTACGGCTGCAATGTGTCAGAAAGTACAATAATTGATGGATATGTTTGGGAAGTATTTAATGAAAATTTTTGATTTATGAGGTAGATTTTTGCGGATAAAACCGTTAGAATATAGATAGTGAATTGGAAAAGAAAGGAGTAATGGGGGTTAAAATGAATATTGCGTTAATTGCACATGATGGGAAGAAGAAATTGATGCAGAATTTTTGTATTGCATATCGTGGTATTCTTAGTAAAAACGAGCTGTATGCCACAGGGACGACAGGACGGCTGATTGAAGAGGTTACGAACCTGAACATCCATAAATATCTTGCCGGGCATTTGGGCGGAGAACAGCAGATTTGTGCACAGATTGAGCACAATCAGATCGATTTGGTAATCTTTTTGCGCGACCCGTTAAATTCAAAATCACACGAGCCGGATGTCAATAACGCAGTGAAGCTGTGTGATATGCACAATATTCCTTTGGCGACGAACCTTGCTTCCGCGGAGCTTTTGATCAAGTCATTGGACAGAGGAGATTTGGACTGGCGTGAAATGTATAAATAAACTCGGAAAAAGAATAGGCGCGTTGGCGCTCGGGACGGCGCTGTTATTCAATCTGACGGCGTGCGGCGAGAAGGAGTTTCGCTTTGCGTATGACCGCAACAGGAACAATTCCGGTTATTCGACGGCGGCGCATACGCAGGGCGAGATGCTGGAAACCTATGCGAGCGGTCTGTGCGTGGCAGCGGGAGACGTCACGGAGGGTACGGACGTCGATATGGGACAGACTGTGGCGGCAGGGCTTTTTGATGTCGCCTCAAAGGACGTAATCTATGCCCGGAACATACACGAACGGATGAATCCCGCGAGCCTGACCAAGGTGCTCACGGCGCTCTGCGCACTGGAATACGGGAGCCCGACGGATGTTCTCACCGCGTCGGAGAATGTCAACATCACGGAGGCCGGTGCGGTCAAGCTGGGGCTGAAAGCCGGGGATACAATGACCATGGATCAGGCGCTGTACGCGTTGATGCTCCGCTCGGCCAACGACGTCGCGATTATGGTTGCGGAGCATATCGGCGGGAGCGTCGAGGGCTTTTCCGATATCATGAACGATATGGCGAGAAGTCTTGGAGCGACCAACAGCCATTTCGTGAATCCGAACGGTCTGACGGATCCCGACCATTACACGACCGTGTATGATCTGTATCTGATTATGAACGCGGCCATTCAGAACGATAAGCTGGTGGAAATCATGCACACGGAGACGTACAGGTCCGTGTACCATGACGGAAACGGCGCGGAGAAGACGATGGACATTGCAACGACGAACGCATACTTGAAGAAGGAGGCGTTTGCGCCGAACAATGTCACCGTTATCGGCGGGAAGACCGGAACGACAAACGCGGCGGGGAGCTGCCTGATTCTGTACAGCAGGGACAGCACGGGGAATCCGTATATTTCCATTATCCTGCACGCGGAGGACAGAACCGTCATGTACACGGAAATGACTGATTTGTTGGGAGAAATATAAAAGCTTTCTGATTATTTTGTCAATGTTGCAAATATGAGTTGTTTTTTCTGACGGTTTCTACTATAATTATACTGTAATGGGTTATATGATATGCACATTTCTAATAGGAGGGATTACTTATGGTACAGCTTGTTGTTGGTAAAAAGGGAAAGGGCAAGACCAAAATAATTTTAGAGATGGTAAACAAGGAGATTGTCAATGCATCCGGGAACATCGCATATCTCGACAAGGATATGTCTCATATGTATGAGTTGAATAACAGGGTTCGTCTCATCAATGTGCGGGATTACGGCGTGGCGAATGCGGACGAGTTCGTGGGCTTTATCCGCGGCATCATTTCACAGGATCATGATTTGGAGCAGATTTATTTTGACAGCTTTTTGAAGATTTCCTGTCTGGAGGGAACCGACAGGATAGAGGAGATTATCAAGAAGCTCGACGATATCAGTGATACATATGGTTTCAAGATTGTTGTCAGTGTTTCCAAGGATGCGGAAGAATTACCCGAAGCATTAAAGTCAAAAGTAATTGTATCGCTTTAAGTATCAACTTTCGTGAGAAATGCATATAAAAAAATATATGAAGCCTCGGAGGGTTTGAAATCCGGGGCTTTACCGGTGTAAAGAGTTGGGAGGACTTGCCGTGGCAGAAGGAAACAGACCCCCACGCAGGAGAAATCAGAATAAGTCCGGCAGAACGATGAACAGGATTGAGTTTGTAATCTTTGGCGCAATGACCGTCTATATTATTGCGCTTATTTTCATGTACATGAATTCCGAGACGATAAAAGGATATGTGGTGGAGATGGGCTCTCTCTCCACGGCCAAGACTTATACGGGGATTGCGCTGCGCAAGGAGGAGCTGATTACGACGCCTTATACCGGCTATATTTTCTTCCATGAGCGCGAGGGCGACCGCGTCTCCACGCGTGATACCGTGTATTCGATTGATGAGAGCGGACGGCTTGCTTCCATGATGGATACCGGAGGCAGCGGAGACAACGCCTATTCGGACGAGGAACTCGGCGAATTTCGCTCCGAGATTATCCAGTATGACAGGGGCTTTGACAGCAGTGATTTTTCAAGTGTGTACGATTTTAAATATGACGTGGAGGGCGCGGTGGTCAGCCTGGTCAGCGCCAATATGTACAAGAGCATTGAGACGCTGAATCAGTCCAATCTCGGAGGGATGGTGCTGCTGTGCACGACGGGGAAGACCGGCTACGTCGTCTACAGCACGGACGGCTACGAGGATCTGACGGTGGAGCAGATTACGCAGGAGATGTATGACCGGACTGACTACGCGAAGACGCGGACGAACAACAATGACTTGGTGGAGAAAGACTCGGTTGTGGGGAAGCTTGTGACGGACGAGAACTGGTCTCTGGTCATTCCGATAGAGCCGGAGCGCGCTGCGGAGCTGGCGGAGGCGGAATATGTAAAGGTCAAGTTTATCAAGACGCAGGAGAGCTCGTGGGCGGAGGTGGCCATACATCATCTGGAGGACGGGGATTACGCAGAGCTGCGCTTCAACAATTCCTGCGTGGCCTTCTGCACTGACCGGTTCGTCGATATCGAGCTGGCGGTGGATGATGAGAAGGGGCTGAAAGTGCCCGTCTCCGCAATCGCGGAGAAGACCGCGTTCATCATTCCGGCCGACTACATGAGCAAGGGCGGCCCCAATGGCAATTACGGCGTTTCCAGGGAGGTCTATGACGAGAACGGAAACCTGACCTATGAATTTGTGGAGACGACGGTCTACAGCTCGGATGAGAATGAATTTTATGTGGACAGCAGCAATCTGAATGTGGGAACATATATCTGCAAGCCCAATTCGACCGAAAAGATGGCAATCAGCAAATCGGGCACGCTGATAGGCGTTTACAATATGAACAAGGGCTACGCGGACTTTAAGCAGATAACGATTCTGACCAAGAATGACGAGTACGCCATTGTCAGCTCGAACACGCAGTACGGGCTGACCGTATACGACAGAATCGTATTGGATGCGTCGGCTGTCGATAATGACGATTTTATTCACAGATAGCAGAGGTGGGAAAGCAATGTCTGAGTATGGGATTCGGGAAAATATCGCCGCGGTACAGAGCGTCATCGACGCGGAATGCGCCAAGGCGGGGCGGGAGCGGAGCGAGGTCACGCTGATAGCTGTCAGCAAGACGAAGCCCGTGGAGCTGCTTTGGGAGGCCTATGACGCGGGCTGTCGGGATTTTGGCGAGAATAAGGTGCAGGAGCTTCTGGATAAATATGAGGCAATGCCCAAGGATATCCGCTGGCATATGATCGGCCATTTGCAGCGCAACAAGGTTAAATACATTGTGGATAAGGTATTTCTGATTCACAGTGTCGATTCGCTACGGCTTGCGGAGGAGATCAGCAGGGAGGCCGTCAAGAGGAACGTCACGGTGAATATTCTGGTGGAGGTAAACGTCGCGGGGGAGGAGACGAAGTTCGGGGCGAGCTGCGGCGAAGCAAAACAATTAGTGCGCGATATTGCCAAATTATCGAACGTTTGTATCAAAGGCTTGATGACCATTGCACCTTTTGTTGATAATGGAGAAAAAAATAGGCAATATTTCCGAAATTTAAGGAAAATACTAGTTGACATTATGCAGGAAAACATAGATAATGTAACCATGGAGACATTATCTATGGGAATGACCGGCGATTATCCCGTTGCCGTATCCGAGGGGGCGACCTGTGTCAGAGTAGGTACCGCGATATTCGGGGCAAGGCAGATGATGCAAAAAGGAGAGAAAACATAAATGGGAGTAATGGACAAGTTTCTGGACGCATTACATTTGAGTGATGCAGAGGACGATTACGACAGCGAAGATTACTATGACGAGGGCGAGATTATAGACAATACGGTACGCAAGCCGGTTTTGGTGCGAAACACGGATACGGATTTTGATGACCTTGACGCGAGGCCTGCCAAAAAGCAGCCGCAGAAGGTTACTCCGATTCGACAGGTTAAGAAAGCGCCCGGCAGCGGTATGGAGGTCTGTGTCATTAAGCCCGCGAGTGTTGAGGATGCAAGAGAGATTACGGAGACGCTTCTGGCCAATCGCACGGTAGTGCTGAATTTGGAGGGGCTTGACGTGGAGATTGCACAGCGTATTATTGATTTTACCTGCGGTTCCACCTATGCCATCAGCGGCAACCTCCAGAAGATTTCCAATTACATCTTCATTATCACGCCTGCAAGCGTTGATATTTCAGGCGATTTTCAGGAGATTATCTCCGGTACGTTTGATGTGCCGCCGATTTCCCGCGGCATGATGTAGCTTTACTTGGGATAAGAATATGGGACTTCCCACTTTGAAACGGTGGGAAGTTTTCTTTGTACGGTAAAAATAATATACGGAAGAATTTATTTGACAGGGCGGAGGGAGTTTATGTCACAGAGATTAACAATTAACCGGAACAATAAACCGATATATGATATTGTTTATGAGAGCGGCTTTGACCGGCTGGCAGAGGAGCTGGAGTGCTTCGGCATCGGTGAGAAAAAGCTCTGTATTATTACCGATTCGCGGGTGAAAGGGCTGCACGCGGACGCGGTGTGCGCAGCATTGCAGGATAAGTGCAGGGAGCTGCAGGTCTATGCGTTCCCCGACGGGGAGAAGAGCAAGAATCTGGATACCGTTCAGGATATTTATAAATTCCTGATAGAGAACAAATTCGGCCGGAAGGATATGCTGCTGGCGCTTGGCGGCGGTGTGGTGGGAGACACGACGGGATTTGTGGCGGCCACCTATCTGCGCGGGATCGATTTTGTACAGATTCCGACGACACTGCTCGCACAGGTTGACAGCAGCATCGGCGGAAAGACCGGCGTTGACTTTGACCAATATAAAAATATGGTGGGTGCGTTCTATATGCCCAAGCTTGTATACATGAATGTCTCCACCTTGAAAACGCTTGACGACAGGCAGTATTATTCGGGTATGGCCGAGGTATTGAAACATGGTCTGATTAAGAATGCGAAGTTCTATGAATGGCTGATTGACAATATGTATGAAATCCATGAGCGGGATTTGGAGACGCTTGAGGAGATGGTGCTCAAAAGCTGTACCTGCAAAAAGCTTGTCGTTGAGAAGGACCCGACAGAGAAGGGGGAGCGGGCGCTTCTCAATTTCGGACATACGATTGGACACGCGATAGAGAAGGCGAAGAACTTTGAGCTGATGCACGGGGAATGCGTCGCGCTTGGCTGTGTGGCCGCCGCTTATATTTCGTGGAAGCGGGAGCTGCTCTCCATGGATGAATACTATGAGATACGGGATATGTTTGTGCCGTTCAATCTGCCGATTTCTGTAGAGAATATTGACCCCGAGGAGATTTATACCCTGATGCTTTCCGATAAGAAGGTTGAAGGGGACCACATTAAGTTTATCCTGCTGAAAAGCGTCGGAAAGGCAACGATTGACACAACCGTGACGAAAGAGGAGATACTGGCCGGTATCAATGAAATCTATTTTTCGGAAGAGGATTGGGATAAATAATGAGAAAGAAGAAAAACATCTTATTGCTTATTGACGTACTCCTGTTGGCCTTGTTTATATTTCTTGACCAATACGCCAAATATTATGCGGTGCTGAAGCTGAAGAATCAGCCGCCATATGTCTTGGTGGACGGGGTGTTTGAGCTGCGGTATCTGGAAAACCGCGGAGCGGCTTTCGGACTGCTTCAGGATCAGAAGTTCTTTTTTATTTTTATTGCGCTGCTGGTGCTCTGTGTGATTCTGTATGTGGTTCTCAAGGCGCCGTACCAAAAGCGTTATATCAAGCTGCACATGGCGCTGGTATTGATTGCAAGCGGCGCGGCGGGAAATGTCATCGACCGGATACGATACAACTATGTTGTGGATTTCCTGTATTTCAGCCTGATTAATTTCCCGATATTCAATGTCGCTGACATCTATGTGACACTGGCGTCAATTTATCTGGTTATTCTGCTGTTGTTTGTGTACAAGGAGGCGGATTTGGAGTTTTTGACATTTCGGGCGAGACGGTTCCGCGACAGTAAATAGTGTGAAGAGAAGTTCTAATGCTCACAGCAGAGGCTGTTTCGCAAAGAACTTCTAAGTCTGCAAAGCAGACTTTCTTCACACCGAAGAATGCCCAAGCGAACAAGTTCGCTTTGAATTCGGGCATTCTTCGTCCCGATTTGAGCCACTGCAAAGCAGCGGCATAGAGGTTCGTGTGAAGATATGAATGAGATTATTTTTGAGGCGGCTCCGGAGATGGAGGATTCGCGTATCGACAAGTGTATCAGCGGTTATCTGGACACGCTGTCCAGAAGCTATATTCAGAAAATTATCAGGGACGGCGGGGTATTGGTAAATGATGCTGTTGTGAAAGCCAATTACAAGGTGCAAACGGAGGATAAAATCCGCTTTGTGCTTCCCGAAACGGTAGAGCCGGACATTCCTGCACAGGATATTCCATTGGATATTTTATATGAGGACGCAGACATCCTTATCGTGAACAAGCCGAAAAACATGGTCGTGCATCCGGCGCCCGGACATTATGAGGGAACGCTTGTCAATGCGGTTATGTTCCACTGCGGGTCCGGGCTCTCCGGCATCAACGGCGTAATGCGCCCGGGGATTGTCCATCGAATCGATAAGGACACCACCGGCTCGCTGCTGATATGTAAGAATGACGAGACGCACCGCGCGATTGCCGAGATGCTCAAATCACATGACATTACCCGCAAATACCGGGCGATTGTCCGGGGGCGCATGAAGGAGGAGAGCGGAACCATTGACGCGCCGATTGGCCGGCATCCCGGCGATCGCAAGAAAATGTCCATCCACGCCAAAAACGGAAAGCGTGCTGTAACGCATTATCGGGTGTTGGAGTATTTTGATAAGTACACCTATATCGAATGTCGCTTGGAAACCGGGAGGACGCACCAGATACGGGTTCATATGGCAAGCATCGGACATCCGGTATTGGGGGATGAGCTTTATTCCGGCGGAAAATCGCCGTACCGGTTGGAGGGACAGGCCCTGCACGCAATGACAATCGGCTTCGTGCATCCCCGAAGCGGGGAATATATGGAGTTCGACGCACCGCTTCCGGAATACTTTGAGGAGCTGTTGCGAAAGTTGCGCGGTGCCTCCTCCGCCCGATAGCGGAGTTCATACAGGGAATGACAGGGAAATGTTGAAATCTTTGCGAAATTGTGTATAATATAATGTATAGGTACCGGAATTTTTAGACGATATGTATAATTTTTCGACATTATTTAACAGGAAAGGTGGGCTATTTATGAATACAATCATTACCATAGGGCGTCAGTTCGGTTCGGGAGGACATGAAATCGGGGAGAAGCTGGCGGCGCATTACGGGATCAAATGCTTTGACAAGGAGCTGCTTTCGCGCGCGGCCAAGGAGAGCGGGTTTTGCGAGGAGATGCTGATTAACCATGACGAGCGTCCGACAAATTCCTTTCTCTACAATCTTGTGATGGATACATATACGTTCGGGTATAATTCCTCGTCCTTCGTGGATATGCCGATCAGCCATAAGGTGTTTATGGCACAGTTTGACACCATCAAGAAGATTGCGGAGGAGGAGCCCTGTGTGATTGTCGGGCGGTGCGCGGATTATGCGCTTCAGGAGTATAAGAACTGTCTGCACCTGTTCATTCACGCAAGTGAGGACGCGAGAATCAAACGTATCATGGAAAAGTATGAGATTACGGCAGACAAGGCGCGTGAGATGATGATTAAAAAGGATAAGCAGCGCCAGAGCTATTACAATTATTATTCCACCAAGAAGTGGGGACGCTCCGAGAGCTACGATCTGTCCATTAACAGCAGTGTTCTCGGCGTGGACGGAACAGTTCGGCTGATTGTTCAATATATCGAGGACTTTGAAGCCAAGACAGGTGCGACAGGATGATTTTATTGGTGATTGATACGCAAAAGGGAATTACGGATGAGCGTCTGTATGAATTTGAACGCTTTCGTCATAACGTTAAGAGCCTGATTGATGAAGCGAGAAGCAGCCGGGTGGAGGTTGTATATGTGCGGCACGATGACGGCCCGGGGACGGGATTTTCCGTGGGGGATGATGAATTTGAAATATATGAGGAATTTGCCCCGCAGGGAAGCGAACGTGTTTTCGACAAGACGGTGAACAGCGCATTTCACAAAACGACAGGACTGTCAGACTATCTGGCGGAGAAAAACGAGAAAACAATTATTATCGTAGGCCTGCAGACAAACTTTTGCATAGATGCGACGATAAAAAGCGGCTTCGAGTATGGCTATGATATGTATATTCCGGAATATGCAAATTCCACCTTTGACAATGAATACATGAAAAAGGACGTCTGTTATCATTATTATAATGATTTTATCTGGCCTGACCGATATGCGAAATGCATATCGGTCTCAAGTGCGTTGGATATGATAAGGCATAATCAACGGGATTGATTCCGGGGCCTGCGACGGGATTTTGAGCAGGATTTTGATGTTTTTTGAGGCGTAAAGGGTTGTGAGGGCAGACAGGTATTTATTCGCAAAAGCATAGTTTAACGAATAGTTGGTGCGTTTTTGATAGATTTTGCCAGTTCAGATGTAATCATGCGCACCAACTAATTCGTTAAACTATAGATATTACTTTTTCTATTTTCTAAAAAAAATTATGACCAACACGGCTATTATGGTCATAATACCTAATATGAATATTATTGAAGCAATCGATGCAACCGTGTCTAAAATGAGCTGAACATCCATAATAAACTTTACCCTTCCTTATATTCATACATTTGAGTCACGTTTTCCACTTCGGTAATATCCAAAACATATCATAGCCCAAATTCCTGGAACAACTGCATATCCGGCATTTACCTGACCATGGTTAATA
>JAMPFV010000040.1 GCA_023664265.1 Roseburia sp. | reverse complement strand
GTTTCTTGAGAAAGATTTAAGTCTTTGATATATGTTTCCATAGCCTGCTCCTTTTGTATTTGTAAAACTACATCGGTTATCGTATAGTGCTTTTCTTACAGAATAAAGATAAACAGCTAAAATAGTGCGGATTAAAATGATAAAGATTGATTTAAATGATGTCAATATAAACGATTCCGTAAAGATTAACAATATCCTTTGCAGAAAATGAACCATTTGAGCAGAAAACGGACATTAAAAGAGTTTTATCACACTGAATGGGTATCTGCCAATAGCTTTTGTATCAATGGTGACAATGCCGGAATACTGTCAGACATTACTTTGAGCTGTCTTTCATTGCAATCCGAAAGCTGTGAAACTGCAATAATCCCATATTCTTCAAATAACTGAACAGATTTCCTTTGTGATATTATCTCAAACAGATACTGGTCGTTCCAGCCGCAAAGGATCACTCCTTTTTTTCTCAGTATATGATATGTTTTCATGGTAAGGCAGTAATCCTGTTCGCATATATTATATAAATCATGGGCAGATTTGTTCCGGATATCATCTACACTAAATATGCCGCCTCTAAAAAATAGCGGGTACATTTTCCTGTGAAACTGAAATTCGTTAAATGCCTCTTTAATGGGAGAAAGGGAACGTATCTGAATCCCATATTTTTCACAAAGATTGTCAATTTCTAACATAGCGTTTTTACCTACATTCCGAAACTGCAATATTTCTTCTCTTGGATATGCTGAAAGCTGCGAAAGGTATACAATGCCATTTCTCAAAAAAATATTCCGCATCTTCCTTGAAATAGGAATGTCATAGATTGATATTGCGTTTTCGGCAGAAGGCAGATAGCCTAAAGCATTCAGTTTCCCTATGATCATAACCTTATTGTAACCTCTTGGAAGTTTGTTTGCTAAGGTAAGACAATCATACTCTTTCAGGTCTGAAATTTTGGTAATATGCAGCTCTTGTAAGGCTTTTTTGATTTGCAGGGAATCATAGTGTTCTTGAATATCGTTTTTCATAAGTGTTCCTTTTAATGTATTTGGATTAATGAAATTATAACATTCTTCTTTTTACAAATAAAGAGAGAACTGGTTTATATTTTGACCAGTCCTCTGTGCAAAGAAAAATATGTTACCACAATTCTAATGAATCTTCCGCATCTACCCATACCTGCATACCGCCTTCAAGATATAGCCTTGCATATTCAAGAGGCTTATCGATTGCCAAAGCATTTAAGGCACATTCGGAGCATGGAGTTGTTTTTAATCCTTCCTCCGCTTTGTTGCAATCTATTCGCAAAAAGTAGCCTGCATAAGTATATATGTCAATACTGTTATAATTGGTGTTGTATGTTGCATAAATGATATTCATTTTTTCTGCCCCTTTTTAAAATTTTGTGAAAACATTCCAATCAGTTCACCATACCTGCTCATTTTGTGTTATAATGTTTCCTGTGATTTTGTTTCCCTTATTTTTTCCCTTATCAGGGTTCATAATGCCCTGTGGGAAAATATAACACAAGGGAAACAATAAGGGAAAGCTCAACTGCGATAAACTTAGTGTTTTCAAGGGTTAGCGGATATTTTAATAACAAAATATAACAGCTAATGTTTCCCTTAAAAATCATCAAATCACAATCGGGATTTAAAACACAGAGGAGAGGAACACCAATCATGGAAATTCATATCAGAAATGCCAAGCCGGACGACTACGCCGCCGTGGAGGCCATTATGAAGCAGGTTCAGCAGATGCATATAGACTGGCGTCCGGACATTTACAAATACAGCGATACGGTACTTCCCTTGGAGGTCTACGAGCAGGCCGTCAGAGATGGAACCTTTTTCGTGGCGGAATGCGACGGGACAACAGCGGGCATTCTGTTTATTCTGTACCGCTCTGTCGAAAGCCCGAATCAGGTGGCAAGGACGGTTCTGTTCATCGATTCCATGGCCGTGGACGAGCGCTACCGCGGAAAGGGAATCGGACACGCGTTCTTTGACTTTCTCAAAGCACTCAAGAAGCAAAAGGGCTGTGACGGGATCGAGCTGCAGGTGAACGCCAAAAACAGAGCCGCATACAAAATGTACGCTGACTATGGCTTCACGGACAAATCCATCCATATGGAGCTTTTATGAATCAAAGCGACAGCTTATACAGCGCCAATTGATTCAGGCTTACCCCTTCCTGCTGCGCTTCCATCGCCAACCGTCGGTGCAGGGTTTTGGGTATGCGGACGACAAATTTTCCGCTATAAGCTTCCGCCGTCTCCGGTATCGGTATATTAAGGTTTTTTTCCAGTTTAACCTCAATATACCCCTCCATTGCTTCATTTAAGCTCTCATACAGTTCCTCCAAAGTGTCTCCGGTACTCTGACACCCGTCCAACTCCAAGATTTTCCCGTAAAAATAATGACCGCTTTCATCATTCATCTCCTGAATAATTCTCGTATATGGCAATTTCATGTATTCTTCTATCTCCATATTTTAATCACTCGCTCTCCTAAGCTCTTATACATATATTTATTGCATTATCATCCGTTCTGTCCGTTTCCCTTGAAAGCTTCTATCTTATTTTACACATATTCCCTACGAAAATCCCCACATATGCGTTTTATTTTCCTATTCGGTTTAAAATATCCGCTACATAGGCTTTCTTTAACGGCATCTCCTGCTTAACCGTAATCAAATCGCCTGTTACTTTATGCAGATAATGTCTGTGGCTCCCTTTCTGCCGAACCGGCTCATAGCCAAATTCTTTTAAGACCCTCTCCGCCTCCTCCGGTCTTATCCCGTTGGGCTGTCGCTGCATTTTCTCAATAATTTTGTCAACATTGGGCAATTTATCACCCCTTTCGTTGTTATAGTATCATATATAGTATCATTGGGCAAGTATTTTCTTCCAATAACCATGTGTGCATCCGCCGGAGGCTCTAAAGATGCAGTGATTTACAAATTCGTACCAATTAATCAATTAACGGTGCAATCTCCGGCATAAGAGTATTCTTGAACTCATCAATCATCTGTTTTCTGAATTTAAATTTAGGCAGCGCGCTTTCATTTGCTCTCTTATATGCGGCATAATCCGCACTGTCCTTTAATTGATTTTCATTTGCCAACCCGCCATCGCTGTAATGAAAGGCCTCATACCGGATATCTTCGGAATTCAAATACCATTTTTCAGCATACCGCTTGATCTCCGCGTCAATAACAGCATAACGCATCTGATGAATAATCGCAGAAATATCTTGTCCTGAAAATCTTTCTCTGTTTACTTCAATATCATGTACAACCTGTATAAGCAGATCACCCAGCTTTGGATTATCGCCCCCAAATTCTGCTATAAGCTCCCTAAACTTTTTTATCTCGTTCTCAAATTGCACCTCATCGAAACCATTTTCAGTCTGATTCAGAGAATCCACAAATCCCTGAAGCAGCTCGACAATATACTCAAAATCAATTCTCAACTTGCTGTATGCCACCAAATCATAGTCATCCCATACAGGCTCTTCGTCGGAATCGGGATTATTGTCCGGCCTTTTAAGCTCTTCCATCACATTTTTATACATTGCGGCATAGTTTTCATATTCACTTTCAGAAAATCCGAGCTCGCCAAGTATATGCGGTTCATATACCGAAAATGATTTCAGATGTGCGAAGTCATGATCTAAGGCCCTGAAAAGATGAACGAACGACTTTTTTTGTTTTCTCGACAGTCCTGCTATGTCTTCAGATGTCTGCGCCAGATTACGGATTGTTTTAAGCGATATGGAAAAGGATGCCTTCACATCATCCCAATCCTCCGCAACAGGATTGCCGTCGCCTCCACGCGAATATAATCTGAGTGCCGTATCAATCGCATCTTTATATTCTTTTGGAGCCTGAAATGTTACAATCTGCCCATACTGTTTATTGTTATCAAACAATCTGTTCGTACGGGAAAACGCCTGAATGATGTTCTGTGGAGCCATAGGCTGTCTGTCAATAAACAGCGTGGACAGACACGGTGCGTCAAATCCGGTTAAAAGCCGATCCACCACAATCACCAAGTCAAGCTGCTGACCCCGCTCTAAATATTTTTTCTCTTTTCTTGCCAACCGCTCGTTAAGATTGCTGTTGTAGGCATTAATGGCATCCATCTTATAGCCGCACCCAAACATTTCAGAATAATCTTTTAATGATTTCTTCATTTTATCCTGATTAACGGAGGAAATCTCTTCATTCTCCGACAGCGAATAGGTTATGGCAAATTTAGGAAAATCAGGCAAAGCCTTACGCACCGTATCACTGATTTTCAGCTCGTCCTCTCCTTTCTTCACCTTCTTTAACAAATCATAATACTTCTGTGCTCTTTCAATCGATCCGGTTGTTAATATCGCTTCATAGGTTCTGCCTTTACCATTATTCATACCAAATTTGTCATATGACTGATTCAAAATGACATTCAAAACTTTCCGCATATGCTCTTCGGTTTCATATACCTTTTTTGCTTCGTCGGCACTTAAATCCTTCGCCCCGAGATTTTCAACCATGAATCCCAAAACCGCCTCATCGTGAATGGCCTCTTTAATGGTATAGCTATGCAGGCACTTCCCATACAACTGCTCCGTGGTCTGAGGCAAATCGCCCTTCTGTTCATAGCTGTTTTCCTCAAAAATTGGTGTCCCCGTAAAGC
The DNA here is from genome assembly GCA_023664265.1 of Roseburia sp. Lineage (GTDB taxonomy): Bacteria > Bacillota > Clostridia > Lachnospirales > Lachnospiraceae > COE1. The sequence goes on along the minus strand of JAMPFV010000040.1, from coordinate 23,925 downwards.
CATACCATAATGAATTGGCGAAGAACCTTTCGAGATCTCTTTTTGTTTGAGGCGTTACAGCCCTATGGCATTCATCTACCACAAAAGCAACCTTTAAGGACTTAATCTTTTCGTACCGCTTGGTTCCTTCCTTCAACCGCCGATTTACCATAATCTGCATTTTCTGTCGGGTGGTTACTATCATCCGGCGGCTGTCGTCCGCCATTTTCTCTATAAGGGAATCCACATAATCCGTATCATCTACATCAATGGTATCATTATCAGCATATGACTGGAAAGCCATTTTCGTCTGTATATCCAGATCCTTTCTGTCAATGAGAAACACGGTCTTCTCAATCGCCGGAATATCCATCAACAGGTTTCTTGTAGCCTTATAGGAAGTCATCGTTTTCCCCGAACCCGTCGTGTGCCAGATAAATCCTGATCTTCCCTGCTTTGAGGCGGCTCTCATCGCCTCAATCGCATGAATCTGGTACGGACGCAATATCAAGAGCTTCTTTCTATCATTGTCAAGAACCGTGTATCTGGCAACCATTTCATGCGCTTCCGGTATCTTGAGAACTGCATCTGTAAAGGCAATGTAATCGCAGACAGGATGATTTTCCTCATCAAGCCACCCTGTGATAAACTTTTTGCTTAATTCCGTATCCCTCGCCGCAGAGAAATACTTTGTGTCAACGGCATTACTCACAACAAACATCTGCACATTTGAAAAAATACCATGGAATTTCCCCTCCGCAATATATTTTTTAATCTGGCGGTAGGCCTCCATATAGGAATGTTCTTTATTTTTCAGTTCAATATGGATTAAGGGAATCCCATTAATCAGAAGTGTTACGTCAAACCGCCTGTCCCTGTCCTGCTTCGCATTTTCTGACTTGAAAGCCTGATACTGGTTGATTACCTCATATACACTCGAACCACCGGCAACATGCTCATTATTTATCACTACAAGATGCAGCGTTTCATTTCCACGCTGAACATGGACATATACTTTGCCGCTTTCTCCCACCAACCATTTCCCTGCATCATAAAATGAGGCATGAGATAAATCATTCTTAATCTTTGCAAACTCGGAATCGCTGAGAGGAACATCCTTCAACTTCGCTTTGTTATTCTGTTCAAGTATGTATTTGAAATTATTCCAAAGCTGTTCTTCCGTTCTGATATCAGGTCTGTATGTCCATTGAGACTCATCACGGCAAAGCCGGTCTATCAATCTCTTTTCTATTACGGATTCTAATTCTGCCATAAGCTATCCTTTCTGTGGAAACATATTTTGCAACATAAATTTTTTTACTTCTTTTAACTCGTCGCATTTATGTTGATGAAGGGTAATAATGTTGTCGATACTGCCTAAATATGTGCCAAGTTTTAGTTGTTCGTCATATGACGGAAGCATCAAATCAAAATTGGATAATGCTTCTTTTGTTATAGTTTTGATTGTTCCGCCCGGAGCCTTCTTCGCTTCTTCAATAAATTTTTCTTTTATGATATAAGCCCAAAACACCTTATCAATATCTTTATTGTATCTATCAAAAATTAGAACCGTTCTGTCTACAAAAGCTCCATACTGAGTGATGGCAACACGACCTATACTTCCCTGAAGTGTTACCAAAACTGAACCTTTTTCTGCAAATACACTCATTGGTTGAGCCGGTTTACTTATCTTCTGTTTTGTATCATCAACAAGTTTCATATTATCTGCTACATCTGCAACCTGCACAAAAGGCATAGCTCCTTCGCCATCATACCACTCCTTTTTTCCATAAGGCTGAGGGAAAGAACCTCGTCTAAAACCGGCACACTCTGACAACTTACGCTGTTCCCACTCATCAGTAAATCCTGCGAACCGAATTTCCGGAATTTTCTTACCGTTTTGAGGAAACATTTTTCGTATCATATATTTTTTCAGTTCTTTTGCTTCGTCACATTTGCGCTGGTGAAGAGTGATGAGATAATCGATGTTTGCAAAATATGTTGATATCCTAATCTGTTCTGATTTATTTGGAAACATATTTTCCAGTTTAATCAACTTATTTACTGCTAAACCAGGTTGAGCTGATTGATCCGAATATTGACCTAATTGCATTGTATCTAAAAGGTAATAAATAAATCGCGTATCATTATTTTCGTCAGCTTGAACAGCTACCGCATGTTCAGTAAAATAAGCTCTTCCTACAGAATAGGTCATATTACCACATAGAGCTCCTTGACGTCCAATCAAAGCAAATTCTCCATCATGATTATATGTGGAAGTATAACCCCTTAAACCATTTCCACCATACACTGGATATGCCCCTTTTACCTCAATTTCATCTGCTCGCAGCGAAACACCACTCTTAAATTCATTTGCAGCTTCTCCCAACTTACGCTGCTCCCAAACATCCGTATATCCTTTAAATCTTATCCTAGGTGTATTTGACATCCTCACACCTCCCTACTGAGAACATTGATAAATGCCTCAACCGCATCCTTTGTCTCAGAATCCGCAAAAGCCAATTCTCCAAGCATTTCCAACAAAGCCTCATTTCCTGCTTTGATGTCCCTGTTTGTCGCCCTTATAGATTCAGAAAGCTGCTTGAGGTCCACTTCCGGTTCTTCCTCACTGGTATCCACATATCTGGGAATATTCAAATTGTACTCATTCACTTTGATATCCTCAAAAGATGCAAGATAAGCCTCCTTATCAACCGACTTTCTGTTGTTATACAGTTCCAATACTCTGTCAATATGTTCCTCGCGCATGATATTCTGCTTCTTCTCTTTTTCATACAGCTTGGACGCATCAATAAATAATACGTCACGCCCTTCCCTGTGCTTTTTCAACACCACAATACAGGTAGGGATGGAAGTATTGTAAAACATATTGGAGGGAAGCCCGATAACCGCATATATCGCTCCATTTTCCAGAAGCGTCTCTCGGATTGTCCCCTCCGCGGCGCCTCTGAATAAAACACCGTGCGGAAGAACAATCGCCATTGTACCTGTCTGTTTTAAATGATAGAACCCATGTAGCAAAAATGCATAGTCCGCTTTTGATTTCGGGGCCAGTTTACCTCCATAATCCATAAATCGTTCATCCTGTTTGAATCCCTCTGCGGCAGACCAATTCGCCGAATACGGCGGATTCATCGTCACAACATCAAACTCGGTCTCTTCGTCTGTCGGCCAGTCGGCATCAAGCGTATCTCCATTGCGCAAGTGTTGGTTTTCGGGCAGGACACCATGCAGGAACATATTCATGCGTGCCAGATTATAGGTTGACGGCATGAGCTCCTGACCGTAGTATTTAATGTACTCAGGCTCCTTTGAATAATTTCTGCAACTCAACATTAATGAACCGGATCCCATACACGGGTCGTATACCTGTAACCCCTTTTTTTCTTCCTGTCCGGATATGGCAATTCGGCATAGAATCTGCGCAGGGCCATGCGGCGTATAAAATTCCCCTGCCTTTTTGCCTGTTTCAGATGCAAACTGACCTATCAGATACTCATATGCGTTACCGAGGACATCCCCCTCCGTATGGATAATGTCCACACCATCCAACACCTTAATGACTTCCGCAATCGTGGCGCTCTGCTTCTGATCACCTGTACCAAGCCGATTGGAATACAAGTCCACATCCGCAAATAAACCATTAAATAACGCATCTGACTCCTCTATACGGTTAAAGGCCGCCTGCAGCTTCTCCCTGTTAAAGGAATTATTTTTAGCCGCTTTTAATATGCTTATATAAGTCATATCTGGATCGAGTGTGTAATGCTTTGATTCTTTTATTTCGCTCAACAGCTCTTCGGCATCCTCTGATTTCATTGCATCTTCATACACAAGCTGTGCTTCTTCAAGACTGTCCGGACTTTCGTCTCTGATAAGGTCATACGCTTTCGCAAGATATGAATCCGACAAATATTTATAGAAAACCAATCCCAAAAGATATGTCTTGTACTCATTTGCATCCATTTTCCCCCTGAGTACATCCGCACCGCTCCACAGTACCGACAATAAGTCTTTTCCTTCGGTCATTATCAATCTTCCTCCATTAGTGTCTGTTATCTTTTTTGTTTCCCATCATTCATTCCATTTTTTAATGCTCTTATAAAGCTTTTTGATTTGAGTTTCCAAATCTAACATCGGCAATGAATTTTCTTTCGTAATATAATCCTTTATTTCATTCGCAAAAGGCACTTTCCTATTTGTAAAATTTTTATAATATGGTTTTATATACTCCGGAAACAATTCATACTTTTCGCAACTCTTTCTAACCTGCTTATCAAACTTTTTTTCAACAGCTTCTTTCGGTATGTAATTTTCTATTTCTTTTCCTTTCGTGACCCAACAAAACATGTCCAATTTATCAAATTCTTCTATTATCCTTTTCTTTGTGTCAGTCAATCGCGTAGTTTGATTTATTTTGTCGCTATCCATTACAATCGCCGCGTTCCTGTTAGTCGTAATGATACTGATCAAATCTGTCTCTTCTTCTGCCGAGTATTGTGACAGCAGCCTTCCGCCATAATATAAAAACTGATAATGCTTTCCTTCTTCAAATTGATTATTGCAGAATATTTCCAGCCACTTCTTGATATATATTCTGTCCGAGGGTCCCTCTACCCAAATTATCCCATTGGCCTGTAAAATATCACTTGCCTTTATATCCAAATCGTCCAAAATTTCAGTTTTATCAATATATGATTCTATTCTTTTTAAAGCGGCTCCTTTATTTTCTTTGACCACATGATATATACATGCCTTTTCTTTATCAAAAAATGTATTAATGGCAACATGCGAATGTGTTGTTATAAAAACGTATCTGCTCTTTTCAACGGCAAACTCATAAATATAATCAAACAATTTTCTTTGCATTGCCGGATGTAAATTGTTTTCTAACTCCTCAAAGCCATATACGATTGTCTTTCCGGCATTTTGGGGTTGCAATGGAACTACAATAAGATTAAGTAAAACTAATATTATGGTCTTGATCCCGCTCCCCGACTTGGATAAAGGTACGCGTTCCCTTCCCTTTTCTTTAAGATATATTTCCCAAACATATTCTTCGTCTATTGTTATTTGTTGGATTCGTATACTCTCAAATTCCGCTTCGGGATACATAATCTTGTTTAATGCGTTAAGCAACGATCCTTCTATCACACTTTCATCATATCTGCTGTCATTCAAGAATACTCTAACCAAGTTGCTGGCGCCCTCTCCTGTAGCGGAAAGTTCCAAATTCATTTCTTTTTCGGGAACAATGTTTCTTTCTGCGGATAACCGTCTGAAGATATATTTTTTCTTTTCTTGCTCAAAAGCATATAGTCCATTTTGAAAGTCACTTATATTTATCATAGGAATATCATCTGTATCTATTACCCTATAACTACTTGGATTTTTCGCATTTCTTGTTCCGCCTAACTCAATCCATATGCTTTTTCCTTCTACTTTTTCCCAATAAGTTGTTGTATTCCATATACTAGCAGACCTAAATCCTGAAAAGATGCTGCGAACCATTTCTCTTGTTATCGGAGTGCTCACATTTATCAAACCAATCTGTTTATTTTGTTTTCTAAAAGCAGTTTCATCATATGCCATTTCAATCACATCCAATAAGCTTGATTTTCCACTGTTGTTCTTTCCTATAATTACATTTACATTCGTTATTTTGTCAAATTCTACCATGCTTTCCTCAGAAAACAATTTATATCCGCTAAACCGTATCCCTGTATACATATAAGTTTCTCCTGATATTCATTATTTACATATTAACATTGAGGCCGCATCGTGTCGCTCTCCACAATACCGACAATGTTATATCTTCCCTCACGGACAGATTTCCCGCGAATCCAGCAGAATCGTAAACGGGCCATCGTTTACAAGGGAAACCTTCATGTCTGCCCCAAAGGAGCCCTGCTCCGTGCGGAAGCCCTTCTCTTTGATTTTACCGATAATATACTCATAGAGCGCTCTCGCCGCCTCCGGACTGCCCGCCGCCGTGAAGGAGGGGCGGTTTCCCTTGCGGCAGTCGGCATAGAGTGTAAATTGCGATATGACCAGAAATTCTCCGCGGACGTCGGACGCGGACAGATTCGTCTTTCCGTCCGCGTCCTCAAACAGGCGAAGCTTCGTTAATTTATCCGTCATTTTATCCGCAATCTGCCGATTGTCCGTATCCGAAATCCCCACAAGCACCAACAGGCCACGCCCGATTTTGCCGATAACGGCCCCGTCAACCGTCACACTCGCTTCCCGCACACGCTGTACTACAAAACGCATATTGATATCCCTTTCACAATCACTGAATATTAATCATTTTACAAAATTCATCCGGCTCCATACAAGGGATTTTGCTCTCCTTAAAATCGCCACTATTTCTTGTTATGATATAATCCGCCTGAAAAGCCGTCGCACATTCCATTTGCAGGCAATCTTCAAAATCCGAAAAGCTTTCATTTGCTAATGCTTCCAGTATTTTAGACTTATCAATCCCTTCCACCACGAACAATTCGCACAGATTTCGCAAAAGTCTTTTCCGTTCTTCAATGCTGAATGCTTTCCGCAGAATATAAAACATATTTGATATGGAATGCGCCGCAATGCATCCCAACACCTTCTTTTGTTTACATGCAATGACAATCTCCCTTGCCGTTTGGCCATAAGGTTCCCGACAAAGCAAATAGTCAAGAAGAATATTGGTATCAACTAATATCCGCAGTACCATACTTTTCCTCCCTGTAGCTTTCCAGCTCCTTATCATAATCCAAATGGGGAGCCTGCCTTCTGAGATTTTCCAATTCCTCAAAGGCCCTGTCTCTCACTGTCTGGTCATCCGCTTCATATAGCCCGTTTACTCCCTGCATAATTTGTACAATAAAATGAAGCTTATCCTCCGGCATTTTTTCTAATAAATTCATAGCATCTTTTCTAAGCGCCGTCATTTTCATCACACTTTCTCAACATATGGATTTACTGCCTCCCTCAAGTCTCCCCACCTGTCAGCGCATCCAGCTCCGCGCTCGCCTGCTCGTAGCTCTCCACCACGATTCCCTTCATCCCAAGCGCGCGCGCCGCGTTGACATTCTCCTCTCTGTCGTCAAGGAAAACGCACTCCTTTGCAAGAAGCCCGTATTCCCTCATCAGGTACTCATAGATATCGACGTTCGGCTTTACCATCCGCACAAAGCCCGACACCACCCGTCCGTCCACCTTGTCCAGAAACGGAAAGCTGCCGTTCTCGGCGTGAAGCGTAAAAATATCCCTCGGGTAATTTGACAGCAAATAGACCTTCAGGCCGCGCGCCTTCAGCCGCTCAATCCACGCCACGGAATACGGGAACGGGTCAACCAGCTTCTCCCGATTCTCCCAGACAAGCTCAAATTCCTCAAGATGCTCCCGATTGTCCTCCCGAAGCTTCTCTATAATCACAGCCTCCTCCTGCAGGCCGTGATCCAGCTCGCCCCACCAAGGGCTCAGAAACACCTTTTCCCGAAAGGTCTCCTGCAGCTCCTCGGGCAGCCCCAAATCCTCCATCAGCGCACGCCAGCGGAAGCTCACGAGCACATCCCCGATATCAAAAATCACATTCTTAATCTCACTCATCAAAGCTCCACTCCGTTTTTCTTTAGTAAGGCCTGCGCACTCTCCACAGAGTCAACGCCCGTCTTGTTCTTAATCGGCGCAAATTCATACTCCCGCACCACCTCAAAGGACAGACAATCCTCAAACAGATGAATCATATCCAGAACCAGCAGCTCGAACTTGTATCCGTTCGGCTCCTCAGGCCGGATGTGGTTCCCCTCCGCGTCAATATACGGGATTTTCTTCTCAACCACATGCACGGGCATCTTCGCACCCATGATTTCCTCCAGCTTATCCACGCGGAACAGGTAATTCAAAATAACGCCGAAATTATAAGAAAGCTCGCCGTTTGCCTCCCTGGAATGGATAATCTCGTCCGTCATCTCATAGTATTCGACAATCGAGGGTCTGCCGTCCTCCAGACACAGCACGCCGACCTTCTCGTGAGGGTCTGCCTTTCTGACGACCTTCGCGCCGCTGACCCGCCCCGAATCAAGCGTCGCGCCCACAAATACGGGGTCGGCAATCCGCTGCAGCACGTTGTCAACCGCGAAAATATTCAGCCACTCGACGCCTCTGGCCTTGACATCCTCAATCACGCCGCTGACCACCATGGAATAGAACCAGCCGCCGTTTCCGTTCGGGGAGAGCGAAAGCGAATCCGCCTCCTCCATGTAGAGCTTTCCGTCAAAATCGACCGACGGCGCCATCTCCTGCCTGAAAAACCGCACATATTCCTGCGGATAGCCAAAATACGCCTTCTCCTCAAAGAACGCAACCGTCTCGTCATGGTTTTTGTCGCTCGTCATAACGTACAGCGGCACCATACAGCCCGCCTGAGCGGTGACCTCCTGCAGATTGCGAATCAGCCTTTCAAAAATAAAGACATCCCTCGTGATCCCGATGTTATACTTACCCTTGGGCCCGTCGGAGCCAAGCCGCGTGCCCTGTCCGCCCGCAAGCAGCACCGCGCCGACCTTTCCCGCCCTTATGGCCCTCAGGCCGCTCTCTCTGTACTGCGCCTTGTTCGCCTCGATCTCGGACACCTCCAGCGCCGACAAGGGTTCCAGATGCCCTCTCTTCTGCGCAAGCTCCCCATGCCCCGCCATCGCGACAATCGACCAGTCAATCTTCTCAATCTGCGCCGCAAGCTTCTCCTTTCCCGCCGTGTCAAGCTTCTGATACGCCGCAAAGATATGCTCCTGCCCGTGCTCCTTCAATACCGCTGACAATTCCTTTTCTTCCATGCGCTCCCTTTCCTTTCCCGCTGCATTCATCCATTATGATTTCCATATTTTAATGGCAAAAATCTGCGTCTCCCATATAATGCAATTCACACTGAGTTATTTATACTATATTTACCTGTAATTGGCAAGGTCATACCTGTATTTCCGCAAACAATCGCCAATCCTCAGTTCCTATGCCACGGCAACCGCTTGGCTCATTGTTCGCGGAAGTCAATAATCCCGCTGCAAAGCAAAATGTGTCCTGTGGACATATTTTGACCCTCGCGACATTTCATTGCTCGCGGGAATAAATATGCTTTCCGAATTCATACGCTTCCTGCAAATGGGCCGTCTTTTCTATCTGCGGCTTCCCGTTCGTATCGCCGCACCCGCCTGCGAGTATCATTCCCCTGTCACGAAATCCGATATAATTCACCAGCGCAAATTGGTAATAGGAAACCGCCTGCTCAAATGTCCAGAAGAAATCATCCGCGGAGGTCATAAGAAGCGCGCAGTCCTTGACGGGATACCGCTCGTATCTTCCCTTCGGCGGGTTGGAATCCTCCTCCGCGATACAGTAAAACCGTTCAATAAACGCCTTTATTCGGGCAGATAAGGTCCAAAAATAGAGCGGCGAGGCGAACACAATGCAGTCCGCGGCCTTTATTTTAGGAACCATATCGTTAAACGCATCCTTCTGGACGCACGGCTTTCCATAGCGGCAGGCGTTACAGCCAAGACAGCCTCTGACCTCATTCGCCGCAAGCGAAATCACCTCCACGGAATGTCCGCTTTCCTCCGCGCCCATGACAAAATGCGCAACCAACTGCGCCGTATTCCCTTTTGCTCTGCCGCCGCCCTGTATCACAAGAATTTTTTTCATCGCTGTCCCTCCTGCTTTCCGATATAGGTTTATTTTATCGCAAATTGCCTGAAATGTCATTCCTTTTAATATCTGCCTTTAATATCCGCAGGCCGCGGCATTGACCTTGCGGCCCTGATATTCTATAATGGGAATGAACATACAACGAATGCGCGAGCGCGCGGAAATGAGGGGCTTATGAAATTTATGACAAAAAACGGAAAGGGACTGCTGTTATGCCTGATTATCGCAGTGCCCTCATGGATTCTGGGGAAGCGGTTTCCCATTATCGGCGGTGCGGTAATCGCCATCATCGCAGGCATGATTGTGACGCTCTTTCTCAAGGACAAGAGCGCCCTTGAGTCGGGAATCAAATTCACCTCCAAGAAGGTTTTACAGTGGGCGGTCGTTCTGCTGGGCTTTGGCATGAACCTGACCGTTATTTTGGAGACAGGGAAGCAGTCTCTTCCTATTATTGTCAGTACCATCGCGACCTCTCTGATTATCGCCTATGTATTACATAAGGCCTTACATATTCCCGCGAGAATATCCACGCTGGTCGGCGTCGGCTCCTCCATCTGCGGCGGCTCGGCGATTGCGGCCACGGCCCCCGTCATTGACGCGGACGACGAGGAGGTTGCGCAGGCGATTTCGGTTATCTTTTTCTTCAATGTGCTTGCCGCCCTGCTGTTCCCCACCTTTGGCAAGCTGATTGGCTTTGCCACCGATACCGGAGAGGCCTTCGGAATCTTCGCGGGAACCGCGGTGAACGATACCTCCTCCGTCACGGCCGCCGCCTCCACATGGGACAGTATGTGGAACCTCGGCTCCGCCACGCTGGACACGGCGGTTACCGTAAAGCTTACCCGCACCCTCGCAATCATTCCCATCACGCTTGTGCTGGCGTTTGTGCGCACCCAAAGAGAAAAGAAGAGCGGCGAAGCGGGGAAAAAGGTAAGCCTGAAGCAGATTTTCCCGTTTTTCATCCTGTATTTTGTCGCCGCTTCCATCATCACCACCGTTGTACTGTCCTTGGGCGTGAGCGCAGGAATATTCTCTCCTGTCAAGGAGTTGAGCAAATTCTTCATCGTGCTTGCGATGGCGGCCATCGGCCTGAATACGGATATTGTAAAGCTGATAAAAACGGGCGGAAAGCCGATTGTCATGGGCTTTTGCTGCTGGGTCGGCATCACCGGCGTCAGCCTTTTGATGCAGCATCTGTTGGGGATTTGGTAAAAAAATCGTCGCTCGGCAGCGACGATTCAAAGAATTTGCAACGCTTGCGTTGCAAACGTTGCAAATTCTTTCCTAACTACCGCTACGATTGTCGCAATTTCCGATGGAATAACAAAATCGTCGCTCAGCAGCGATATGGTGCTTCACGCTGTCGCAATTTCCTGTAAAATAACGAAATCGTCGCTCGGCAGCGACGATTCAAAGAATTTGCAACGCTTGCGTTGCAAACGTTGCAAATTCTTTCCTAACCACCGCTACGATTGTCGCAATTTCCTACGGAATAAAAAATCGTCGCTCAGTAGCGATATGATGCTTCACGCTGTCGCAATTTCCGATGGAATAACAAAATCGTCGCTCGGCAGCGATGATATGATACTTCACGCTGTCGCAATTTCCGATGGAATACAAAATCGTCGCTTGGCAACGGCGATTAGAAAGAGAGGCTATGACCATGAATAAAAGACAACCTGACCATTCAAAAAAAGTCCGCGCCTTTATCTCAATTGCGGCGCTCCTTGTTCTTGTCGTATGCGGCTTTTGCATCGGAGGCTTTCTGATTCTGCGCCCGACTGCGGAGGAACCCGCCGTGCGGCAGGAGACCGTGACGCTGGAGGACATCGGCCTTACACTGATTTTTCCTGACAGTTGGCGCGGGAAATACTCCATTGTGCAAAACGACAGCAGCTATATCGTCTACAACACGCAAATTCGTGAGGCTGTCAGCGAGGGGATTGACCCCTTCGACGGCGGTGTCCTGTTCTCTATCGTCTGCTATGAGGAGGTTCTGACACCCGGGGAGTTTATCGAAAACGGATACGATTATACCGGCTATCGTTATCTGTTTGCCAACGATGACAGCACCTATATCCTCTATGAAGCAAGCGACGTGCAGTGGGACCCGAACGACCCCGAGCAGGAGGCCGTTTACACACAGATGAGCTCCGAAATCCAAGATATTGAAATTGTGATTGAACACCCCGCGCCAAATTAATTCTCTCCCCCTTGGGGGGGAAATGTTTCTGATCGACTGCTCTGTAAACAGAACTTATCACTTTCTCGCTAACTGCAAATCAATCGTATCATAAATCGTGATGGTACCGCCATGTTTATTGATGGCTTCCTCGATTTTTGCAAAGAATTTCGCCCTGATATTTTTTTCAATTGCAATATGGTCTGAATATGTCCCAAGAAGTTCTATGTACTCTTTTGCGGAAAATACGCGTTCCCGATAAAACAGCTCATATCTGATATCCGAAAAACCATACCTGCCTGCAATCATCGCCCGTTCCTTTGCCTGCTGCTCCATAAATTCGGATATTGTCTCACGTTTTTTGTTGTAATATTTATAATAATATCGGCCATAAATCTCTTCGATCTCTTGCGAAAGCGCAGGATTCCCTTTCGCAGGATACGGGTGATTTGCAAAACGCGCAAAAGCGCCTCCGCTTTTCAACATGGAAAAGACTTTTTCATATCCGATTTTCTCCGGCACCCAATGAAACGCCGATGCGGAAAACACCAAATCAAAAGCGTCGCATTCAAACACGGTATCTTCAAATCGGCCTGTTATTACCGAAAATTTTTGATATTCCTTGAACTTATCTTTTAACAATTCCGCAAGCCGGTCTCCATATTCTACTGCCGTAAATCGGCATCCGGTCGTTAAAATCGGAGCCGTCGCCTGTCCGCCGCCGCTTCCGACCTCCACCACGTTACTGTTTTCATTAATGGGAATATAGTCCAATAACGTCTGATACAATTCGTTTACATAGCCGGGGCGAAGCTTCTCATATGCGGACGCTACCGTATCAAAGGTCCATTCCAACCCCTTCAATGCCGACATAACAACACACCTCCAAATCCCGATAATGCTTTGACGATTTTTAATGAAAGCTTAACAAAAAGAGCTGCCCGTGCGGACAGCTCTGTCTTTCCTATGTATCTCTGTTATCCGATAACCTTCTTCACTGCTTCCAATACACGCTCCGCCTGGAACGGCTTTACAATAAAATCCCGCGCGCCCGACTGAATGGCCTCGATAACCATCGCCTGCTGCCCCATCGCGGAACACATGATGACAGCCGCATTCGCGTCGTTCCCCTTGATGGCCTTTAGGGCCTGAATGCCGTCCATCTCGGGCATCGTAATATCCATCAGCACCAAATCCGGCTTTACCTCATTATATTTGTCAACCGCAATCTTACCGTTTTCCGCCTCCGCAGCTATCGTATAACCGTTTTTGGTTAAAATATCTTTAATCATCATTCGCATAAACGCCGCATCATCGACAATCAGAATATTCTTTGCCATTCTTATTTCCTCCTCTGGAATAGTTTGTAAATGGAGTTTGCAAGATCAAAAGGATACAATTGCATAATCGTACTGTTGATCAGCTTTCCGATTTTCATTTTAAAATTGATTTTGACGAACAAATCGTCGGGGATATCATCCGGAAAGACAAACTCTTCAATAATGACAGGCTGTACATCCGGCGGTGAAATCTCAATTTTTTTGTTGAGCATCTTGCTCATTGCGGTAGCTGAACTTGCGGTCATCTGGTTCATCGCTTCGGATACGGCGCTCAAATGCAAATCCGTAATCTCACCCTTTGCATACTGCCCCTCTCCGTCGTTCCCCATCATCAGGTCTGTAATAATCTTCGCGTCTTCGTCTTTAAGAACCAGCATATTGTTTCCGAACAGTCCCTTTGTGTACTCGACCCTTACGAGGATGCACGAATTCTCATAATCGTCCAAAATCTCCTCTCTGTGGACAAGTGAAACACTGGGAGTTGTAATCGTTATCGGCTGCCCTAATATCAGACTCATAGCGGTTGCCGAAGAACCAATTGATATATTTGATATTTCGCCAATTACGTCAGCCCGCTCTTTAGAAAAGTTATCCATAATCAGGCTCCTTTATTTGAAAGTCATTGACCCCAAAATGTTACTCAAAATTATTGTACAATTAAATTTCCATTTTGTCTACAAAAAAGCGTCGGATTTTCTATTTTCTCTCACCCGCCCGCCTATTCTGCTCAAAATTTCATTTGCGATCGTACCCGCCTGCTCGGCAATATCGCAGGCCGTTATCTCCAAATCACCGCTTTTTCCCATCACCACCGCGGTATCCCCCGCACGGACATGGGGAATATCGCTCACATCAACCAAGGTCTGGTCCATACAGACAAGCCCGACAATCGGCGCGCGCCACCCGTCAATCAAGACCGCGCCCACTCCGTTCGACAGCGCGCGCGGCAGACCGTCCGCGTAGCCTATTGTGAGCGCAGCAATCCGCATCGTGCGCTCCGCCACAAACGACAGCCCGTAGCCCGCCGTCTCCCCCGCATAGACAGTCCGCACGCCCGCAACCCGCGCCTTCAGCGACAGGACGGGGCAAAGCGCCCCCTGCCACCGCTCGATGTCCTCCCTGGCGCTCAGCACGCCGTACAACCCGATACCGACGCGCGCGTAATCACCCGCAAACTCGGGATAATTCAACACGCCGTAGCTGGCCTGCAGATGAATCCTGCCGTACACTATGCCACGCCGCGCAAGCTCGTCGAGCACCCTGTAAAATTCCTGCGCCTGCTGCCGCGTAAACAGCCGATTCGCCTCCGTCTGCGCGTCATCCGCGGACAGATGCGTAAATATCCCGTCCACCACAAGATTTTTAACGCGGAATATCTCTAAAATCCGCTCCATATTGTCGCTTCTCTCACCCAGACGGCGCATCCCCGTGTCGATCCCGACATGCACATGAATCCGCTTCCCGTACCGTCTCAGCGCTTGCGCATACGCGCCATCCACCACCGTCTGCGTCAGATGATACCGCCGCAGCAGCACAAGCTCCCTCGGGTGCGTGTAGCCCAGAATCAGGATTTCACCCCGAATACCCGCCCTGCGCAGCGCCACACCCTCCTGCACACAAGCGACACAGAAGGCGCGGATTCCCAGCGATTGCAGCATACGCGCCACTGCCACGGCCCCGTGCCCATATGCCTCTGCCTTCACCGCCGGCATCAGCACACAGCCCTCCGGCAGCCTTGACTGAAAGAACCGCACATTGTTTTCCAACGCCTCCCGATTCAGCTCCACCCAAGCCCTGCCGTGGGTAAAGCGCGTCCGCCGTTTCCTACGCTCCGCAAGCACGGTAATCCCTGCTGCCGCCGCCACTGACAGGCCTGCCACCGCGCAGTACCGGCACAGGCTGTTTTCCGTCAGCGCTGACAGGCCTGTAAGCCTTGCCACCACGCGCACGGCGATAATCATCGCGGGATGCAGGATATATATCCATAAAGCTGCCGTCCTGAGCGAGGGCGCAGGCGCGGCTTCTATCCCATTGATTACCCGATAGAAAAACAGCATCACCGGAACCAGCGTCAGATACATGCTGTCATGCCGCTGAACGCCAAAATGCCGCAAGATAAAGGCCTCCGCCATCATCAAAAGAAACGAAGCCGCAAGCCCGACATAGTCGCGCCTTCCGCCGCGCACGTCTCTCCTCCTGCCGACAATCGCCCCCAAGACCAGAAACAAGGGCGCAAAGAAAACACCGTTTCTCGTATATGACCAGATTGTAAAGCCCTGTTCATAAAAAGCTTTTAGGACGGGCGCCTTTGCTGCAATTCCATACCAGCTATCCCCGAATACGCCAACGATGTAGGTAAAAAACGACACAACCGTCACAAATCGGATATCGCCGATCCTCCCGAGCAGACAGACCAACAGCATTCCGAGAATGCATGCGGGAAAATACCACAGATGATAAAAGGTGCCGTCAAAGACCAGCATCCGCAGCAGTGCGGACAGCTTTAAGTCCGTATAATGTCCCGCGTAAATGCCAATCGGAATATACAGCGCTGTCGCCACCGCATACAGAACTGCCGTTTTTCGCAGGGACTTCCGCACCCGCTCCTTTGCCGCGGCGGGACTGCCCGTCCGATACAGTCTGTCTGAAAGGACGAAGCTCCCTGTCACCATAAAGAAAAAGGGCACCGCAATTCTCGCAAGCACCCTTGTCAGAAAGAAATCCGCGTCCGCGCTCCATGTCGTCAGCGGGGACGTGTGGATTGCGACTACGAGCAATGCCGCTACAATCCGAAAGTAATCAAGTCCCCCGCCGTTTGCTTTCTTTTTCATTCTAATCTCCCTCCATAACATGCGAATTTGTGCCTCGAGCACAAATTCGCGATTGAAAAGTCAAAAACCCCGCAGCAAGCTGACGGGGCATCAAACTTGCAACGCAGCAAAGCTGCGGGGTATTAGACCCTCGCGGTATTCGTCAAATATCCATGCAAGCATGGCTATTTTCCTCATTACTCGCGGGAATAAACTATCAAGCTTATTTTTCAATCCGGCATCCACTGCGTGATGATAAATCCGTCCACATTGTTTCCGGAAACCACAATGGCTCCCGAAGAAGCCTCCCGCAGCTCAGGCGCCGCGTCCCCGTCCTTCATCCAAGACACCTCCGCCCTGCATCCCTGTTCCTCAAAAACATACGGGCGGACGCCATAACAATAATCCTCTAAAAACACCATATATTCCTCTAATGTCAGCCGCTCCCGCTCCATAATCCGCGCGTGCGGCGCGCCCACATAGCAGAAGTGCCACGGCTCATGTCCGATACCTGTCACCGTCTCTTTGCCGCTCGGATACCGCTCGATAAAACCGTATTCCGCCGCCCGTTCTCGAAAGGTCTGACAGATTCCCTCATAGGGAAAATCAGGGCGAATGAAATCCATCTCCTCCTGCCGCTGTCCCAAGTCAATCGCAAGCCCCGTCTGGTGCTCGCTGTGATCGGGGACCGCCACATAAGTCTCTGTAAAGGCCAATCCGTTCTCCGCAAGCGAATCCGCCCAAATCCTCTGCTGCTCCGCCCGGGAGCGCCAGCCGCTCACGGGCACAATATCCTTCCACCCGTCGATGTCCGTCAGGAGGCGGCGAAGCATCTGCGCCGCTTCCGCCTCCATCAAAATCTCCTCCGTCCCGTCACAGACGGGGACGAGGTCGATTCCTTTCTGTTCCCTGTATCCATGCAGGGAATTTACCAATATCAGACTGCCCTGATAAACCTGTTCCTTTTTCAGCCAAAGCTTCCCCTGTCTCTCCTCTCCCATATATCCGATGCCCTTCTTTCGCTCCTCTCCCATATATCCGATGCCCTTCTTTCGCTCTTCTCTTTTATCCCATTTCTGCGTTGCTTTAACCTTTCAGCAAAGCCGTCTTTGCAGCGCGCCTTCAGACAATGGACTCCGCGTCGATGCCGCAGTCCACCAGCATTTCCAACAGCGCGGGAAAGGAATACCCCGCCGCCTGCATCATCTTGGGATAGCGGCTGTGTTCGGTAAACCCGGGAATCGTGTTGACTTCATTGAAGACAATCTCCCCTTCCGGCGTGAGGAACATGTCCACCCGCGCAAAGCCCGAACAGCCCAGAACGCGGTAAATCGCTTTTGCCGCCTCCTTTATCTCCTCCGCTTTCTCGGGGGAAACTCTCGCGGGAACATGGATTTTCGAGGATTTCAGCGTATATTTCTCCGTGTAATCAAAGAATCCCTGCGACAGCTCTATCTCGTCCACCGCGCCGACAAGCAGCTCCTTTTTGCCCAAGATGGCACAGCCCACCTCAAAGCCCTCAATAGTTTCCTCCAGAATCACCTGATTGTCATACGCAAACGCCAGCGCAATTGCCCGCTCCAGCTCCTGCGCCGCCGTCACCCGCGTTATGCCATAGGAAGAGCCTGCCTTCACAGGCTTTACATACAGCGGATACCCGACAGTATTTGCGAACATCCGCGCAGGGCTCCTATCGGGCCTGTCATTGAGCACCAGCGATTTTGCAACGCGTATTCCTATCGTCTGCACCAGCTTATGCGCCCTGTCCTTGTCCATGCAGAGCGCAGAGGACAGCGTCCCGCAGCCAATCAGGGGAAGTCCCGCAAGCTCAACCAAGCCCTGCACGGTTCCATCCTCGCCGTTTCTCCCGTGCAGAACAGGAAAAACCGCGTCAATCCGAATCACTTCCGTGCGATTCTCCGCCAACCGCAGCAAAGCGGCCTCGCCGCGGTTCGGCGACAGCATTGTCGGAACGCAGTCTGCGTCCTTCCACCATGTATCGTCCTTAATTTTTGCGCAGTCGCCCGCAAAATGCAGCCAGCGGCCTTCTCTTGTGATTCCTATCGGAATGGGACGGTATTTCTGCGGATTCAGGTTCGTTATGACTGCGTAGGCCGATTGGAGGGATACCTCATACTCCGAGGATGCGCCGCCGAATAGGATTGCTATGTTTAATTTCGTTGTCTCCTTCATTTCTGATCTGCTCCTCTCTGTTTATATCTCTGTCTCAATTTTCTATAGAATCAAAAACGCCCTGCCCTGATACAAACCAGTGTATCAAAGCAGGACGCCGAATACTTGCGTATTTCCTGTCCTTTTTCTGTTTCTTTTCTGATAAAAATCATACGATTTTCTTACAAACTCTTATTCTCTGTTTATAACAATCCCTAATTGAAAGCTCCTGTTCATATCCCCTTTATAGGCAAAGACAGAGCATATAACCTTTCCTCCATATGCCGCAGCGTATTATCATTATATTTATATTAACTGCATTGACTGTTCTTCCAATTCCCTAATTATATCAAGAGATAACTCCGTATAATCAGCTATATCCTCCAATGACATCTTGCCTGCCCTAATCATACGGACAGCCGTCCTTTTTGCCTTATTCTGCTCTGCTTCCTGCGCCGCTTCATAACGCTCACTTTTGATATAGGAACGCATAACTTCTTCCTCATCATACAAACTCATCATAATTGAGACAACCTCCTTTTCCCTGTTCTCTAAGTATTCCCTTAATATATCTCTGTCCTTACAAATACGGATAGTTTCCGTAATAGCTTTCTTTGTCCTGCCATACTTTTTTCTTTGCTCATCATATACCTTTGAAAATACAATGTACTGATTAATAATATTGTCTGTGTCGTTCTCACAAATAACTTTGACTTTTACATCAACAGCAATATCGGCGCCGCCAAAAAAATCTTTTGACAGAGAAACTTCATCAGGGATACTCTTCTGATTACCTACATATACCACGTACAGCTCGGGCTTTGGCATTTCAGCCTTTTTACTCCTGTACAGGTTCTGGTTGGTACGTTCAAAATAATCATGGTATGTCTGAGCCAGATACAACAATGCGCGGATTATAATATTCAACGTCCAAGCGGATTGCGCTTCGACAAGAATAAATATTTTCTCTCCCAAGCTGAATCCCAAATCATTATAAAGATTATCTGTCAAGACATTTCTAATCGTGATATCCGTCAACTCATCCTCTGTCGCTGTTGTATCCTCAGGGTGAAGTGCCTTATATAGCTGTATCAGATATTTTTTTGACTTAAATAAATCAGAAAATACGCTGTCCTTAACAGTATATTTCGCAATACCTCCCTCTTTTATTTCTGCCTGTTTCGTATTGCTCTGCACCCTGCACCTCATTTTCTTGAAATTCACGCCTATGGAATCACTGACGCCCGATTACTTCTGTTACACATCAATTATATAGAAAGTCATTCCTCTTTACAACAAAATTCACATAAAATTACTGTTTCCACTTTTTATCATCCGCCCCTTTTACAATCCCTCGGAATGCTCACGGTAAACACAATACTCTCCGCCGCGCTGACCGCGGTAATCGTACCGCCGTGCAGCTCCACAATCTCCTTGGCGATGGCCAGTCCCAGCCCCGCGCCGCCTGTGGACGCGGAGCGCGAAGCGTCCAGTCGGAAGAACTGCTCAAAGATGTGCGCCAGCTTCTCCTCGGGGATGGTGTTCCCGTGATTTTTCACCTGTATCTCCACAAAATCCTCCTGCTGCCGCATCGTGAGCGCAATGGCCGTCTGCTTATAGCTGTAGGCAACCGCGTTGCGGATCAGATTGTCAAACACCCGCTCCAGCTTATCGGCGTCGCAGAGAATCTCCACATTGCCCTCTATCTGCGTGTCCCAGCGCAGCTCCCGCTCCGCCAGAATCGGGTGGAACTCACTGACTACCTGCTCCAGCATTCGACTCAGATTGACCTGCTCCAAATTCAGGACAATCGATGTCATATTGAATCGCGTAATATCAAAAAACTCGTTGATCAGCTCCTCCAGCCGCTCCGCCTTTTCCAGCGCAACCCCCGTATAGCGGCAGCGCTGCTCCTGCGGAAGCTCCGGCTCCTCATATAAGAGCGTCAGATACCCGATCACGCTCGTCAGCGGCGTCTTTAAATCATGCGCCAGATAGACAATCAAATCATTCTTGCGCTGCTCCGCCGCCTGCGCATCCAGCTTCCTGCGCTCCAACAGATAGCGGATATCGTTCAGCTTGTTCTCCATCGGGGACAGCTCCGCCGAGAAGGAAATCCTGCCGGTCTCCTCCCGCACCAGCATGTCCAGCCCCTCCTCAATCTCGCTGAAATACCGCGTAAACCGATTCAGATAAAAGCGCACGATAACGGCAAATATCACCAGCATTCCCAACAGCATGTAGAACACCGCGTAATTTCTGAATACCCTGTTGTACAGATCCAGCGCGCGCTCATAGGAATCCGAATGCCCGTAAAAGACAAGCGTCCTGATCATCCCGACCATAAACTCCGCGATCCGATTGGAGAACACTAAATCATACAGCGCAATCACCGAGAAGAACGCAAGCAGAACAAAGACAATGATATTCCAGAACAGTATCGTTTTTAAATCCGCATATTTTCGACCGATTCTCGGCTTTTTCTTCCTATTCAACCGTGTACCCTACTCCCCATATGGTTTTGACAAGCTTCGGCTTCCTCGGCGGCTCGTGAAGCTTTTCCCGCAGCCGCGCGATATGCGCCATCACCGTATTGTTGTTGTCCAGATACTGCTCTCCCCAGACGGCCTCGAACAGCTCCTCGGAGGAGACCACGCTTCCCTGCCGCTCGCACAGATACCAGAGAATGCGAAACTCTATCGGCGTCAGCGTCAACGCCTTCCCATTCAGGGAGCACTTGTGACTGTCCCGCTCCATGTGCAGCCCCCGAATGTCTATCTCCGTCTGCTCCTCACTCACCTCGCCGCCGCTGTTGTAGCGCAGATACCTGCGAAGTTGCGTCTTTACGCGCGCCATCAGCTCAAGCGGATTAAACGGCTTGGTGACATAATCGTCCGCGCCCAGCGTCAGTCCCGTAATCTTGTCCATATCCTCCACCTTTGCCGACAGCATGATGATCGGGAAAAAATGCTTTTCGCGGATTTTCCGGCACAGCGTAAAGCCGTCCATGTCGGGCAGCATAATGTCCAGAATGGCAAGGCTCAGCGTCTCTTGCTCCACACACGCAAGCGCGTCCGCCGCCGTATAAAATTTAAAGACCTCGTATCCGTCGTTCCTGAGATAGACCTCAACCAAATCCGCGATTGCGGCCTCGTCATCCACAATCAATATCTTATCGCTCATGTGCCCTGACTCCGTTTTGTGTTTCGTCTTTTCTACAGCAGCGGGGAGAGCACCCGCAGCGCCGCCTGCACCATTTTATTGCCAATCGGACGCCTCGACCAGCTCTCCAAATCCATCTCATTGCACTTTTCCAGTGTGCGCATAAAGTCCTCTTTCATATCCTGCACCGCGCTCATTTCACTGATAAAAACACCGCACTCATAATGCAGGTAAAAGCTGCGGTAATCCGTGTTAATCGTACCGCAGATCGCGCACTCGTCGTCGGCAATCACGTTCTTGGCATGGATAAAGCCAGGCTCGTACTCAAAAATTCGCACGCCCGATTCCATCAGCTTCCCGTAGTTGGAGACATTCACCATGTAGACATACCACTTATCGTATATCTTGGGAACAATGATGCGCACGTCCACACCGCTCTGCGCGGCATTCATCAAATCCCCCAGCATCTTCCGGTCCAGCACCAGATACGGCGTCGTAATGTAAATATAGTCCCTCGCCTTGTTGATCATTCGGGTGTAGGCGCCCTCCGTCGGATTGTGCGGGTTCCTGTGCGGTCCGCCCATAAACGGCTGCACATAGCCCTGATTGTGCGGGTTCCTGTGCGGTCCGCCCATAAACGGCTGCACATAGCCCTCCTCCTCAACCGCTGCCGTCGGCCTGTAATCCGCTTCGCTGACCTCGACATCCGGATTGGAGATACGCCACATCTCAAAGAAAAAACAGGTAAAGCTGTAGACGCCCTCCCCGTAAAGCCGTATCCCCGAATCCTTCCAATGACCAAAGCGCGTGATATAGTTCGCGTACTCGTCAGCGAGGTTAAAGCCCCCCGTATAGGCGATATTTCCGTCGATAATCGTCATTTTCTGGTGGTTCCTGTAATTGAAGGAAAGCCGCGCAATATCCCGATGAATCGGATTAAAAATGCACATCTCAATCCCGCGCGCCCGAATATCCTTCTTAAAGGCGTGCGTGTTGATCCTGAGCGTGCCAAAGTCGTCGAACAAGAGCTTGACCTCCACGCCCTCCTGCACCTTCCGCGTGAGCACCTCCAAAATATCCTGCCAGACCCTGCCGTCGGACACGATAAAATATTCCATGAGAATCGATTTCTCCGCGCGCTTCAAATCCTCCAATATCGCGTCCAGAACGTCCTCACCGACCTCGTAGTAGGTGACCTGCGTGTTGTTGTACACGGGAAAGCCCTCTTTTCGGAGGTATCTGCTGATCTGCACCTTGTTCGGATGGCATTTCTCCAAATCGAGCGCCGCCTCCGGCTTCTCATTTTTCTTCAGGCTCTCCTGCATATGCTCGTCGCACCGGCGAAAGCGCTTGAAATACTTGGAATTGCTTCTGCGCCGCCCCCATTGAAAATAGAGAAACAGTCCCGCGACGGGAATCACAAGGATAATCACAATCCAGCTCATCTTGTAGGACTCCGCGTCGTTCACCAGCGCGAACACCGTCACCACGCTGATGACCTCGAATATAAAATAGATGATCACCGCCGAGCGCAGCAGATACATCGCAAGCAGAATCATCGTCACTATCTGGAGCAGGAAAGCGATACCCACCGTCACGCCCCTGATTATGCCGTAGTATTTACTCCGAATTAAGCCCATAGGACATCTCCATTTCTCGTTATCGTCACACCGTTTATCCGCTGTAATGAATAGTATCACATTCTCCTCTTAAATTCAAACGCCGGATACGAAAAATCATCTGTCACTGCTTTTCTGTCACAGAAGTTTCCGAAGCTTCCGTAATTTCATATAAATACAGCGGATCCGCCTCCGCGCGATACCAACTCTTGTATTCCGTCAGGCCTTTGCCGTTCTCCCATGTGAAGCTTTCGCAAAAGTCCGCCTCCCCGTTTACTTTTGTAAAATAATATCGGTACAAAATCCGATTGCCGTCCCTTGTGATCGTGGTATGCGCGCCGTATCCCTCCTCCCCGTCCGCAAGCTCCTCCTCCTGACAGACGATTTGACCGTTTTCCATTAATTTCTCCTCCGTATCAAACAGCTTTACCAGCATATCGTCATCGTTCACGAAGGAAACAACCCTGCTGCCCTGAATGACGGAAGCTGACAGGCGGTATATCTGATCCCTCGTCACATAGAAGTATATATTCGTCCGCTCCGCTCCCAAATGAACATCCGCGTCAACTGACAGTCTGTATACGCTTCCGTTTTCATATGCCTTGACCTTATATAGGCGTATATCCTGCTCCCGCTCCACAAACTCCGACTCCTCCCAATAGCACGCCTTGGCTTTGAGCGACAGGGTATCCTTATCATAAAAATACGGATTTCCAATGTCCGTTGCTGCGGCCTCTGCTGTCTGTTCAATCTGTTCTGACGCCTCCGCTTCCGTCCGCCTCAACTGCTCCCGGTTCATTGTTACTTTTTTCTTAGGGTCTTCCAATATCAAAACAATCAGACAGATTACAGCGATTATAAAAATGCCGGCAGTGACGATTTTCTCTTTCATTTTAATCCCATTTCTGAGCGACTTGTCGCGAAGAGGCGACGAGAAATTTTTCTCGTCTGCC
>JAMPFV010000003.1 GCA_023664265.1 Roseburia sp. | reverse complement strand
TGGAGCGGCTGTATATATCCACCAGCAGCAGATTGTCCAGCAGCAGGTTCTTGATAAAATTGTCCTTGTCAAAGCGCTCCTTGTAGGCCACCATCAGATTTTGCAGCTGAAAGGCGGCCATCTTCCCGACCATGTAGGCATTCTCGCCGGCGTCGCTGGCAATCAGAATGTATTCGAGCTGCTGCTCGTCATAGATCTTAAAAAACTGGCAGCCCTGTATCTCCTGGCTGTCCGCCGCCGACCTGACAAACTCCAGCACAGAGCCCTCAAAGCTGTTCCCGAAAGACTTGGTCGCCGCAACAAGCTTGCCGTCCACATCCGCCACGAAAAGCTCCACTCTCGCAATCGCCTTAATCCCCTCAATGGTATTCTGCATAATCTGATTCGAAATCATATGTTAATCTCCTTATACAATATCCACAAAAAATATTTGCGGGTAAGCGGTGTCTCTCCACATCACGTTTTTATATTAATACATTTCCACAAATAAATCTATAGGAAAGCGCAATTTTTTTATGCATTTTTTAACATTTTTTCGTGTACATTGCCTTATATGCCTGCGCTTCTTGGAATATCTCGGAAATTTTATGCAATATAGACAAAGGTTTTCCTTAATCTTTTTCCCATTTCTTCCGATATACTATATGTACGGAACTAACTGTGTCCGCGCGCGACGCGCGGAATCTGACAAGAACGGAGGATGCTATATGGACATACCATCTTTATCAGTCGGCATGGCTCAGGGTAAGCTTCTGAACGACGTCGGAACTGCCGTACTCGCACAGTCTCTTGACATGGCAAAGACCATGGGAAGCGCAATCACGGATATGATTGACTCGGCGGCCATGGAGCGCTCTGTCCGTCCTGAGCTTGGCGGCAATATTGACGTGAGCATTTAACCGATAACAGGCGCGCCTGTCTTGGTAAAATGCGAAACAGCTCCGGCCGGTTTTCACCGGTCGGAGCTGTTTTATGTCACCGCAGCCGGATGCGGTCCGCTTCAATCTCAATCAGGCCTCTCTTGAGCAGATTGCCGATGGCACGCTTAAACTCATTCTTGCTCATGCCCATCTCGCTCTTGATCCGCTCAGGGCTGGCCTTATCGGTAAAAGGCAGTGCGCCGCCGCGCTGCTCCAGAGACGCCAGGATTTTCTCCGCATCCTTGCCCATCTGAATATACGCCTTCTCCCTGCAGGTAAGATCCAGCTTACCGTCGGGCTTTACCCGCGCGACGCGCGCCGTCACGGTATCGCCGACCTTCGCCTCTCCGAAGAACTCCCGCTGCGGTATCAGCGCCGAGTACCGGTTGTCCACCGCGACAAAGGCTCCGAAATCCCTGCTGATCAGGTATACCGTTCCGCTCACCATATCGTCCCGGCTGTAGCCGCTGTCCTGCGAAAGATATTCGTAAACGTTCATGGTCGCCGCCAGACGTTTGCTCTTATCAATATAAATCGCAACCAGCGCTTCCTCTCCTTCCGCAACGGCTTTTGTCTGCTCCTTATAGGGCAGCAGCACATCCTTCTCCAACCCCCAATCAAGGAACGCTCCGATTGCGGTCACCTGAGAGACCCGCAGCAGGCCGACCTCCCCCACGCACAGGAGCGGCGTTTTCATGGTCGCAATCATTCTGTCCTTGGAATCCTTGTACAGAAACACCTCCAACGCATCTCCGACCTTGCAGCCCTCCGGCACCTGATTCCTGGGAAGCAGCACGCGCTCCTCCCCGGAGGCGTTCTCCCGCTCTCCCAGATACACGCCGAAATCGACTTCCTTTACCACCAGCAGCTTTTGTTTTTTTCCTAACTCCAACATAACCTTCTCCTTACATACCGAGCAGAACACACTTACCTTCAGCCAATCCCCGCCCGGCTCAGTGCACGCGGGAATTACAAAAGACCGGCAGATACGTCTGCCGGTCTTACTGACAGCGCTACAAGGATTCGAACCTTGAAATGACGGAGTCAGAGTCCGTTGCCTTACCGTTTGGCGATAGCGCTATAATCTTTATCTGTGCCCGCTTCGTAGCACGTTATACATTGTATAACATGTTAATCAAAAATGCAAGAGGTTTTTTGATTTTCTTTTCAATATCGCACCATAACCAAACGCTTTCCTCAAAATCATCCCGCATAATCGGGATATCCGCGCTTGAATACTTCGTTGGCCCGCAGCAGCCGCTCGTGGTATTCCCGATAGGCGGGACTGAGCGCGCGCATTGCGGGGAGAAAGACCTCCTCATAGCCGCTTGTCCGCTGAAACTGCCGCAGCGCCTGTTCCAGTTGATACGCGGGCGTGCTCCGGTACGCCTCGGACTGCTTCAGCGCCATATAGTCCGCTATCGCCTCGCGGTGCTCCTCCAGATACGCCTCCGTATCCTCGAGCATCCTGTCCATATCCGCCGAAAGCCCCTCCTCAAACGCCTCGTCACAGCGCTCAAATGCCTCGTCGATATACCCGCGCAGCTCCTCGGAAATGTCAAAATCGACCGTGTCCAGAAAGGCGATGATCGTGTCAAACGCCTCCTGCTGCTCCTTCGTCACAGCCGGCTCGTTCAGATACCGCGCAAAGTGCAGGCCGATATATCGCCCGTAGTTTCCCGGGAAGGCCTCCTGCAGGCGCAGCAGCACCGACTCTTTGCGCTGAAGCTGTCCCAGCTTCTCCTTGGTCTGCGCCCAATCCTGCCGCTGCGCAAGCTCGCCGATCAGCTCCTGCCTCTCCCGCAGAAACGAGAGTTCCATGTGCTTTTTATTCGATACGGACAGGAGCCGCTGCGCTGTGGGTGGCGCGCCCTCCTGCTCTGACAAAATCCCCTTGATATCGGCAATCGCCACGCCCAGACCTCTCAAAACCGCGATCCGTCTCAGCCGCTCCACGTCCTGCGCCGTGAAAACGCGGTATCCGTTTTCCTGCACGGACGGCGCGACAAGCCCCTGCTCCACATAATACTCGACCGCCTTTTTGGTCAGCCCGCACACTTTACAGACCTCGTGAATCAACATACCGCCACCTCCTGTATCCTATGATAGACCGCAGCCCAAGGGGGCAGTCAAGCCCTTTTTGCGTATCTGGTTCACATTCACATTTTGTTCATATTTCTTTTGAAAAATGTTCAAGACCTCAACATGATTTGGACATGAAAAGCGCTTATACTGTAAACATAAGGTGATGCGAAACAGAGGCCTTACACAAAAGTGACAACACTACTTATTAATAACTTTTTCATAATAATGCCGGATAATCTCAGGATTGTCCGGCATCCTCCCTTTTATGAGGGGCAAAAAGCCTCTTCACATTTTGTTCATATTTCTTTCGGAAAATGTTCAAGAAGTCAACATGATTTGGACATGAAACGCGCCTATACTATAAACATAAGGTGATGCGAAGCAAAGGCCTTACACGAAAGTGATAACAATACTTATTAATAACTTTTTCATAATAATGCCAAGTAATTTCAGGATTGCTTGGCATCCTCCCTTTTATGGGTCTCTCATTTATAAAATTTTTGTTGCATTATCCGCAAACTTCGTGTATAAATATTAATAAAAAGAATATTCCACATTGCGCAGGACGGGCTGCTACCATGGGGGTATTCTTTTTTTAATGAGAATGAAACCATCATCACAAAGGGGGAGTTTTATGCTGGACAAAATAGCAGCAGTCAACGGCAGCATCAACAGCGTCGTCTGGGGAATACCCATGCTCGTGCTGATCATCGGCACCGGCATTTACATGACCGTGCGCACGAAATTTTTCCAAGTCACGCGCGCAAAGCATGTGACGTCGCAGACCATCGGGGGCGTCTTTAAAAAGGACAACGCCGTGAAAGATTCCAAGGAAAAGACATCCATCTCGCAGTTTCAGGCGCTCTGCACCGCGCTGGCGGCCACCATCGGCGTCGGCAATATCGCGGGCGTCGCGGCGGCGATCGCTGCGGGCGGCCCGGGGGCCATCTTCTGGATGTGGCTTTCCGCGTTCTTCGGAATGATGACCAACTATTCCGAGAATGTGCTTGGCATCTATTACCGCAGGAAGAACAGCAAAGACGAGTGGTGCGGCGGCGCCATGTATTATCTGCGGGACGGGCTTGGCTCCAAGAAGGGCTGCGCGGCGCTCGGGAAGGCGCTTGCGGTGCTGTTTTCCATCTTCTGCGTGCTGGCCTCCTTCGGTATCGGGAACATGAGCCAGATTAACACCATCTCGGGAAACATTACCTCGGTCTTTGCCATTCCCGCGCTCGACCGCGACATTGCGATCGGCTCCGCCACCATCAATCTGTACGAGCTGATTGTCGGCATCCTTCTGATGCTTCTGGCGGGTCTGGTCATTGTCGGCGGCATTAAGCGGATTGCACAGGTCACCGAGAAATTCGTGCCGTTTATGGCCTGCGCCTATATTCTCGGTGCGCTTATCGTATTTATCACAAATATCGGCAAGGTCGGCGAGGTGTTCGGCGCCATCTTCTCCTTTGCCTTCGGCTTTCGGGCCATCGGCGGCGCCGCAATCGGACTGGCGGTGAAGAACGCGGTCACATGGGGCTTTAAGCGCGGCGTATTCTCGAACGAGGCAGGGCTTGGCTCCTCCGTCATGGTGCACTCCGCCTCCAACGTTATTGAGCCTGTCAGACAGGGTATGTGGGGGATTTTTGAGGTGTTCGCAGACACCATTGTCGTCTGCACGCTCACCGCGTTCTCCATCCTCTCGACAGGGCTGATCGACTTACATACGGGGGAGATGATTTCCGTCAACAAGGAGACGGCGCTTGTCAGCGAAGCCTTTGGCACCACCTTCAATATCGGCAGCCTCAATATCGGCGGCGCCTTTATCGCAATCGCGATTTTGCTCTTTGCGTTCTCCACCGTGCTCGGCTGGAGCTACTACGGCACCAAGGCGTGGGAATTTCTCTTCGGCACCAAGTCCACGATCATCTACAAGGTTGTCTTTGTGGTATTCATCGTGTTCGGCGCCACCATGAGCCTCGACCTCGCATGGGATATTTCCGACACCTTCAACGGACTGATGGCGATTCCGAACCTGATCGGCGTGCTGACGCTCTCGGGAACCGTCGTCAGGATTACCGCAAATTACGTCAACCGCACCTTCAAGGGTTCCAAAGAACAGCCCATGCTGTCCGCCTTCGAGGATATTCAGGCGGAGCAGGAGCAGAGATTGCAAAAAGAACGCAGGTCTTAGGGATATTATTTTACCAATAGTCCCTGCCGGTATGCGGTGAGCAGCAGCTCCAAATCGCGGATAGTCTCGAGAATGACCTTTCCGTTATCGGTATCCTTCACCATCACGCGCTCCGGCTCCTTTTCAAAGAAGTTCGAGGAGGACTCGATGTCCTTGTTCTCCTCGAGCGCCTTTGCGATGCTCTCAAAGGGCTGGTGCGCCTTCAGGCGCATCCCGTGGGAGTTGTAAATCAGCGTATACCCCGCTATCCCCGTCGTCTTCTGATAAGCCTTACAGAACCCGCCGTCAATCACGACCAGACGGTTGTTTGCCTTCACGGGCGACTCCCCCTTGGACACCTTGATGGGCGTGTGCCCGTTTATAATGTGCGACAGGGGCGAATCCAGCCCGAACTCGTGAAGGATTTTCACGCAGTATTCCTCCTGCTGGTAAAAGCGATAATACGGATTCTTCTCCTCGTCATAGGTTGACGTGTCCGCGACAAAGGTCCGCTCAAAGGTCTTGATATTCCTTCCCGAGAGCGGCGACTTCTTCCCGCACCACAGATACCACATAAAGTCCAGATTGCCCTGCGTGGGCGTCCCGAAAAAGGCGCGTCTTGCGAGCTTTCCCGCGTAATCCATATAGGCCTTTCCCTTGTAGACGGTATTGCCGATTTTCATGCCGTCAAAATCGCCGTTCTGGTCGAGCGGAATACAGCCGTGGAACAGGAGGTTGCCGTTATAACAGCGGTAAATATTGCCTTTCTCGTACAGAAATCCCATGTGCTCCCGCAGAATATGGCTGTTCATAAAGGCCGTCTTTAAGTCCTCTATCACCCGCTCCTCGTCCGCTGTCAGGGTGTACGCGTCCCCCTCGTCCAACGTCGGGAAATACGTGTCCTTCAAGGCATACTCCTGATCACCGATCCGCACGACACCCCGCGCCTTGTCAATCTTATCCAGAAGGAGCCGGTCTGCCATGTCATACTCGGGATGGCGCAGGATAATCTGTCCCTCCAGCTTGAAGAGAATCACGGAAATCGCCTTCAGCGCCGCGTCCATCGGCGGCAGGCCGGAATAGGTCTGCTCCGCGAAAAGCGTGAGGGAGCGCAGGCTTATCGCATAGGAATTTTCAAGGATTTCAATATTGTCATACTTGATGTTGTTGCGCAGCACATTCGCGATACAGGCCTCGCTTCCGCACGCCGCCCCCATCCACAGGATGTCGTGATTGCCCCACTCAATGTCCACGGAGTGATGGCGCATCAGCAGATCAATGATATTGTCCGCGTTGCTGCCTCTGTCGTAAATATCGCCCACGATATGCAGATGGTCCACCGCAAGCCGCTTGATCAGCTTGCTGAGCGCCTCTATAAACGCGTCCGCGCTGTCAATGTCGATGATCGTGTCGATAATCTTCTCATGGTACACATACTGGTTGTTGTCCTCGTCGGGCTGCGCGTGAAGCAGCTCGTCGATGATATAGCTGAATTCGCTCGGGAGCGCCTTGCGCACCTTGGAGCGGGTATACTTGGAGGAGAGGAGCTTTGCCAGCTCCGTCAGGTTCTTGAGCGTGGTCTTATACCAGTCGGCTGTCACGATATTCTGCGACTTGAGGAGCTTGAGCTTCTCCACGGGATAGTAGACCAACGTGCAGATTTCCTGCCGCTCCTTGGGCGTGAGTCTGTCCTCAAATATCATGTCCACCTTCTCCTTGATAACGCCCGCCGCGTTGTTCAGGATATGGTAGAAGGCCTCGTACTCGCCGTGCAGATCGCTCATAAAGTGCTCCGTCCCCTTGGGCAGGTTCAAAATGGCCTTTAAATTGATAATCTCTCTGCATACCGCGGGAATCGACGGATATTTCTCCGACAATAACCGCAAGTATTTCAGCTTCTCTTCCGAAATCAAAACCGCATTCTCTGTCTCCATGGCTCCCTCCTTTTAGCTGTTATATACAATTATAAATTATAGCGAACCGAACCGCTTTTTGCAACCGCCAATTCCCGCAAAAACCATGCGTCACTGTTTTGCAGTCCCCGCCTCAATACACCGCGGAAAAGGCGCCGCTGACCATATAGTCCCCATAGCCGCCCGCGCGCTCCTCCCCGAGAATGCTGTGTGCGCCATGCTTGTCATAAGAGTAAAAGAGAAAACCCGAACCGCGGTTTACATCCAGTGCGTCATAGAACAGCGTCATCTGCGGCCTTGCCTCCTCCGCGCCGGTATCCGACGGGCCTGACTGTTCCTCCGGCTGTTCCTTCGTTTTCTCCGCCTGCGGCCTCCGATACTGCTCGGGCAACAGGCAGAGGTTGATCTTAATCGGGGATGAAATCTCCGTCATATACAGGTCGAGCACCGCCTCTATGGTCATAATCCCGACCAGACGCCCGCACGGCGCATCCTCCTGCCGCAGCTCGTCCTGTGTTCCCTGCCGGGCCGTATGAAGATTGTCTATCCGTGAGATCCGCTGTAACGTATCCCGTCTCTTTGTCATGCCTGTCACCTCCCTCCGTCCGCATTGCCAATATCTTCTGTTATATATATCGGCGTTTTTGCCCAAACGGATTAGAGAAACGCTGATGAAAGCGTCTCCCGCGCGGGATTTGCGCTGCGAAGCAATATTTCCCCTTGCAAATCCCACAAAACCGATTTACTTTTATTAAAATAATGCTATAATGAAAATATCAGTGAAATGTTTTTAGAAAAGAGGAATTGATATGTTTACTGAACAAAAGCTGGAAGAGCACTACGGCGCCATCTCCTCCGACGCGCTTCACATTATTCGGGATGAATATAAATGGGCGCTTGAGGAGTGCGGCGTGCACAATGAAGAGCAGATCAAATACATAGAAAAGGCGCTGGCTCTGCGCGGGGAAAGCCTTGAGGTACGGCTCAACAGGAAGATCCTGTTTCTGTGTAAATGCGGTCAGAGCCGCATCGTCACCACCGACACCCCCGACGACAAGATCAAGCTGTTTATCTTTGACCAGTATATGGTTCCATGCCCCAAATGTCGTTCCGTCAACGTGTACTCTTGGAAATTCATGGAATAACGTCAAACGCAGATTATATTAAAACGTATCCGCATTGGGAAGGTAAAACGGAAGAGGAAACCATCCCGCGGGTGCGTTTTTTAGCGGGCTGTAAGGGTCTTGCGCCATATGATAATAATAATTTGTCGTCAGCGCGCGCACCAGCTCCATCCCCTCGAACACCACGTCCGCGGGCGCGTCCGTCTCACAGACCGTAACCGCCGCACCCGCAACGCACAGCTTATACTGCCTGTATTTCCCCGAAGCCTGTCCGTCCGTCACGCCTATCACAAATTCCCCGTCCTCCGGCGCACTGTACTTTTGCTTCCATTTCAGCAAGAACGACAGAACCCTCGGGTAGTTTAAAATCTTTATCTGATGGGACATCCCGATACGGCTGTTTCCGCACAGGCTGTCCAGACATTCCGTTTTGGCGGTTTCGTCCGCGCCGGTCTCGACAATCAGCTCCGATATATCCAATTCCCGCATAAAATCGCAGAGCACCTCAGCCAAACGCGTGTCGTCGGCAAGCTCCAGCTCAAACAGCTCCCTCTCGTCCTCCGAGACATTGAGATAACCGCAAAGCGTCTCTCCCTCAAGAACTGCGTAGGTATCAGCGGCCATGCTTTGCAGACACCGGTAGAAATCCGCCCGCGTCCGTGCGGTGACACTGCGGCGCGCATAAAGCCCGTACATTCCGTCAAGCAGTTCCTCAAAGCCTTCCAAATCCGGCTCCACCAAAACAAAGCGGTAGGCACAGGCCCCGCCGCTTCCCTCCTGCAAAGCTCCACAAGCTTCCCTTATATCCTCAAAGCACACCGCGAAGGAGCATCTCATCCCCGCCTGCTCAAAGCCATAGTGCCGATAGCGGTGCCGTCTGCCGTCGAGAATCAGCAAATCACACTGCCGCTCCCGCGCGTCAGCCTCCGCCGCCGCCATCAGGGCGCTCATCCAGCCCCGCCCGCGGCTGTCAGGGTGCACCGCGACCGTCCCGATATACGCAGCCCGCAGCTCACCGTCCGTCTGCCTCAGCATCAGCGGATACGCGTCCGTCAGCGCGCGTATCCTTCCGTTCTCCCGTATCAGATGATGGGTCAAAATGCCGCACCGCTCCCGTGCATACGCCTTGGGAAGCAGCGCCGCAAAATTGATTCCGCCGTGGCTCATGCTGAAAACCATATTGGCGAAATCCAATATATCCTCCGTATCCGATGCCGTTCCACGGCAATAAATTCCCTTTACAGTCTCACACATGAACCCGGAAGCCCGATTTCCTAGGACTTCTTGGCTGCCTTGGGCTTCGCCTCTTTTGCAGGCTCCGCTTTCTCAGGCTTAGGCTGCTCCTTGGCAGGTTCCGCTTTCTCCTCCTTGGTTTCCTTTGCAGGCTCCGGCGCTTTTACCGGCTCCTCCTGAGGAAAGACCGCGTTGGCATCAATATCCGCATAGCAGAGAGAGCAGTAACCGTTGATGGCCGCGCCGTTATCGACATGAATCGACTTCGCCTTAATATCGCTGTCAACAATCGCCTTTGCGCCTATAGTCACACAGCCCTTGATATCCAGCTTGCCCTGAATCGCTCCGTCCACCGTAAGGCTATCCGCATTGATGTCGCCCAAAATAACCGTGTTGTCCTGTACGACAGCGCCCTGAATGCAGTCAATCTGTCCCTCGATAAATGAATCCTTTGTATACAGCTCATTCGCCTGAATATTTCCGTTTACATTCCCGCATATATTCACATAATTGCCGGAATGGATATCTCCGTTAATCTCCCCATACATTTCAAGCTTGTCCGATATCTCAATATTGCCGTTGATCACTGTCCCCTTCGGGATGACCGCCGTGGCTCCATTGTTTGTGTCTAAATTACTCATTGACGTTTCCCCTTCCTTAATTCCGTTGGTTAAAACCGCATTGGTAAATTTCATTACTTATATTTAATCGTATTTGGCCGCAAAAATCAATATAATTCTGCAAAATTGTTATGACTTGCATAAACTGTCCCCTTAAAAATATTGATAATTGTGTATTTCTAAAATGTCAGTTTGGGATATACTGATATAAAATTTATATAGTACATGAGGAGGAACCCTATGAACCGGAAAAATTCAAAAGCCTACAAAATTGCACTCACCGGACTTATTGCAGCGCTTTCCTATGTGGTATTTACCTTTCTGCAGATTAAGATCACACTGCCCGGCGGAGATGCCACCAGCATCCATCTTGGAAATGCCGTATGCGTGCTCGGCGCGCTCCTGCTGGGCGGCCCATTGGGCGGGCTCGGCGGCGCGATTGGGATGACCATCGGAGATCTCTTTGACCCCGTGTATATCACCTACACTCCCAAGACCTTTCTCCTGAAGCTCTGTATCGGCCTGATTACGGGATTGATCGCTCACAGAATCGGTAAGATTTCCACCTCCGGGGACACAAGGAAGGTGTTTCAATGGACGCTTATCGCGGCGATTGCCGGACTTCTGTTCAATGTCATTTTTGACCCGCTTGTCGGCTATTACTACAAGCTGCTCATCCTCGGAAAGCCGGCCGCCGATTTGACTCTCGCATGGAACATCGCCTCCACCGCCATCAACGCGGCGACCTCGACCGTCGTTTCCGTGGCGGTATACATGGCGCTTCGCCCTGCGCTCAAAAAGTCCGGGCTGTTACCCGTCATCGGTGTCAAAGAAACAGCGTAGCCGCGGCTACGCTGTTTCTTATTATATTATAATGATTTCTCTGCTTCTTATTCATCCACATCCAAGGTAAAGCTGCCCGTATTCTCCGCGAGCGTCTCTGACATTTCAAGAATTGTATTCACATCCTTGCTGCAATCGGAGACAATGTTGCGCAGCTCCTGCATGGACGCCGAGGTCTCCTCCGTGCTTGCCGCGTTCTCCTCCGCAATGGAGGCCAGACTCTCAACAGCCGTCGATACCCTTTCCTTGAGGCTGTCAAGCGTGTCAATCTCATTCTTGATGCTGTCAACCGCCGCGCCGACCTCTCCGATTTCATTGTTCAAATCGCTGAATACGGACTGCGTTCTCTGAAGCTCCTCGCCCTGCTTGTCGATAACCTCCGTGACGTTCTTCATGGTGTCCACGGTTGTGTTCGAGTTCCGGATAAGCATCTCGATAATACCCGTAATGCGGTTGGCCGACTCCGCAGACTGATCCGCAAGCTTGCCAATCTCATCCGCAACCACCGCAAAGCCCTTGCCGTGCTCGCCCGCGCGCGCCGCCTCTATGCTGGCATTTAAGGACAGCAGGCTCGTCTGGTCTGCGATATCCGTAATGACATCCGCCGCCGACTGAATGTCCTGTGCGGAATGGTTTGTCATATTGGTCTGCTCGTATACCACGCTGAACGCTTCCTTGGTATCGTTGCTTATCTTAATCAGCTCTTCGAGCGTCTTATCCACATTCTTGTTGTATTCGCGCATCATATCGGTGTTGCCGACGAGCTGCTTTACATTTCTCGAGGTCTTTTCAATCGCGTCTCCCATCGCCTGAACCTCGGCGCCGACCTGCGCCGTGTCCTGCGCCTGCTGCGTCGAGCTCTGCGCAATCTCCTCCACCGCGCGGTCTACGTTCTGGATATAGGATGCCATATTGCCGAACGAGCTTGAGAAGTTGTCGGATATATTGTCCAGATTCTCCGAGCTGTGCTTGATGTTCTTGACAATCTGCGTAAAATTCCGAATCAGCGCGTTGATGCTGATCGCGATGTCGCCGACCTCGTCCGCACGCTTTGTAAGCCTGCCGTCAAGCTTTATGTTGAGCTTTCCGTTGGAAAGATTGTTCAAGGCCTTCACGACCTTCCCTATCGCTATGATTACCACCCGCACAAAGAATATGGTAAGGACAATGCCGACCGCCAGAATCACGCAGAGGAAAATCACGCTTCGTATCATGTTTGACATGTAAATCGCGTTTATCTCCTTCTTGTTGAGTCCGACGAAGGTCATTCCGATAATCTCATCCGAGTTGTACTGATACAGCGGACTGTAGGTCGCATAATACTCATTGCCGGCAATCTCCACATGGTCGCTGTAATACCCCTCTCCTCTGTTCAAAACCGCATCCGCAATAGCGGGATCCGCAGCGGTGCCCAGCATCCGGTTGCCCTGCTCATCCACCAGCGTGGTGGCAACGCGGATATCCCCGTAAAATACCGTGACCTCCAAGTCAACCTCATTCTTGAAATTGTCAAAAAAGTCGAGATTATCGCTGATATTGCGCTTGCCCTTGTAGAATTTTCCGTTTGTATACATATAGGAACCGCTCGCAATATTGCCTACCGCCGTCTTAAAGGCGTATTGCGCGGCATTCAGCTCATGCTGCACCATCGCCTCCGTAATGTTCTCGCTCACGCTCTTTACGGAATAAACCGCTATCGCGAACAGCAAAAGCATCGGCACCGCTATCACCAACAGCAGCCGAAGCATCAGCTTGATGCCTTTTCTCTTCTCAATTGTAATATTCTTCTCATCCATACCTTTGCCCTCTGTCTTTCTGCTTTACCATTCACTTCGTTTCTAAAAGATATGTACTTTAACATCTGATTTTAGGCTAACATATTTTGTGAATTATTTCAATATTTTAATGATTTTCTTTCAAAAACGCCCTTCTCTTCCCTCCCGGTTACCGACACACAGAAGGCGGGCTGTGATACAGTCCGCCTTCTGTATTACAGCCCGCCTTCTCGCGTCCGCCGACAATCTCCTTAATCCGTAAACAGCGCCGTTGAGTAATACCGGTCCCCGCTGTCGGGAAGCAGCGCGACAATCGTCTTCCCCTCGTTCTCCGGGCGCTTCGCAAGCTCCAACGCCGCGTGAAGCGCCGCCCCCGACGAGATTCCCGTGAGGATTCCCTCGCTTTTCGTCAGCTCCTTCGACACGGCAAACGCATCCGCGCTCTCCA
The DNA here is from genome assembly GCA_023664265.1 of Roseburia sp. Lineage (GTDB taxonomy): Bacteria > Bacillota > Clostridia > Lachnospirales > Lachnospiraceae > COE1. Next base: position 111,998 of record JAMPFV010000003.1, on the reverse strand, counting down.
CCTTGAATACCTCGTCATAGAGCGTGACATCCAGCACCTTGGGCACAAAGCCTGCGCCGATTCCCTGAATCTTGTGCGCGCCTGCTCTTCCCTCCGACAGCACGGGAGAGTCCGCCGGCTCCACGGCCACAAGCCTTACATTCGGATTCTTCTCCCGCAAATACCGTCCGGCACCCGTGATCGTGCCGCCCGTGCCGACGCCCGCCACGAATATATCCAATTTGCCGTCCGTATCCTCCCACAGCTCCGGCCCCGTCGTCTCATAGTGGGCCTGCGCGTTTGCGGGATTGTCAAACTGCCCCGGGATAAACGCGCCCTCAAGCTCTTGCGCAAGCTCCTGCGCCTTCTCGATTGCGCCCTTCATGCCCTTTGCGCCGTCCGTAAGCACAAGCTCCGCCCCGTAAGCCTTCAGGATATTCCTGCGCTCAACGCTCATGGTCTCCGGCATCGTGAGGATGATACGATACCCCTTTGCCGCCGCGATGGCCGCAAGCCCGATCCCCGTGTTTCCGCTTGTCGGCTCGATGATCACCGAATCCGCCTTTAAAAGCCCCTTTTGCTCCGCGTCCCTTATCATGTAAAACGCCGCCCTGTCCTTCACGCTTCCCGCGGGATTGCGGTACTCGAGCTTTACCAGCAGCCTTGCCTTCAGACCGTGCGCCTTCTCTATGTTTGCAACCTCCACCAGCGGCGTCCCGCCGATAATCTCAGTAAACCCTTTATATACTCTTGCCATTTTCATTACCCCTTTCTTTATTTTCTTTGTTGCGTATCAGTCCGCGATCGCCCGAAACGCCTCCTCCAAATCCTCAAGAATATCATCAATATGCTCCGTTCCGATGGAAAGCCGGATGGTGTTGGGCTTAATTCCCTGCTCCGCCTTCTCGGCCTCATTCAGCTCCGCATGCGTCGTCGAATACGGATGAATCACGAGGGACTTCACATCCGCCACATTCGCAAGCAGCGAGAACAGCTCCAGATTGTCGATAAAGTCCTTCGCCTTCTGCTCGCCGCCCTTAATCTCGAAGGTGAAGATAGAGCCGCCGCCCTTGGGGAAATATTTCTTATACAGCCGCTGCTGCTCCGCATCCTGCGTGACGGCAGGATGATTCACCTTCTCCACCTGCGGATGCTTGGAGAGATATTCCACCACCTTCAGCGCATTTTCGACATGGCGCTCCACTCTCAGGGAGAGTGTCTCAAGCCCCTGCAGAAAGATAAACGCATGGAACGGAGAGAGCGTCGCGCCCGTGTCGCGCAGCAGAATCGCCCGTATTCTCGTGACAAAGGCTGCGGGGCCTGCCGCCTCGACAAAGCTGATGCCGTGGTAGCTCGGATTCGGCTCCGTAAGCTGCGGGAACTTTCCGCCCGCCTTCCAGTCAAACCTGCCCGCGTCAACGATAACACCGCCGATGGTTGTGCCGTGTCCGCCGATAAACTTTGTCGCGGAATGCACCACGATGTCCGCGCCATATTCAATCGGCCGCACCAGATACGGCGTCGCAAAGGTGCTGTCCACCACGAGCGGAAGCCCGTGCGCGTGGGCGAGCGCCGCAATCGCCTCAATATCGGACACCTCAGAGTTCGGATTGCCCAGCGTTTCTATGTAGACTGCCTTGGTATTGTCCTGTATCGCCCGCTCAAAGCTGCCGATATCCAGCGGGTCAACAAAGGTCGTGCTCACACCGTAATCCGCCAGCGTATGCGCCAGAAGATTATAGGTGCCGCCGTATATGTTCTTGGCCGCAACGATATGCCCGCCGTTCTGCGCCAGATTCTGTATCGCGTAGGTCACCGCCGCCGCGCCCGAGGATACCGCCAATGCCGCGACGCCGCCCTCCAGCTTCGCGATTCTCTGCTCAAAAATATCCTCCGTGGGATTTGTCAGCCGCCCGTAAATGTTTCCCGCGTCCTGCAGGCTAAAGCGCGCCGCCGCGTGTGCGGAATCCCTGAACACAAAGGACGACGTCTGGTAAATCGGCACCGCCCGCGCGTCCGTCACCGGATCAGGCTGCTCCTGCCCCACATGAAGCTGCAGGGTCTCAAACCGTAAATTTCTGTCCGCATAATTTTTCTTACTCATGGTAATCCTCCATTCTGCCGCCTTTCAGTTGGCGGCACAAATCGTAATGAAAAACACTACCGTTCCCCTTTTTCATATAAGTTTTTATATAATTCCTATATAATTACTATGTTTTGTATGATAACATCACATTCTTGATATGTCAATAGGGATTTTGTATTTTTCACCTCATTTCTGCGCTGTTTTACCGGCTCAGCTTTGCTGAGACTATGCGTAGATTGAAAATTTTAATTTTCAATCTTATTCTCACCCGTTCCGCTTCATAAAATCCTCGTACAAGGGCGACATATCGCGCAGCCGCTTGATAATCTCTTTCAGCCGCTCCACCGTAAAATCCAGCTCCTCCCGCGTGTTCTCCGCCGAGAGCGTCAGGCGCAGGGAGCCGTGCGCAAGCTCGTGCGGCAGGCCGATAGCCAGAAGCACGTGCGAGGGGTCCAAAGCCCCAGACGTGCACGCGGATCCGGAGGAGGCGCAGATGCCCTGTTGATCCAGCAATATCAATACGGACTCCCCCTCGACAAACCGGAAGCTGAAGTTTGCATTCCCGGGGAGCCGCCTGTCCGCATCGCCGTTCAGGCGGCTGTACGGTATTTCGGACAGCACCCGCCCAATCAGATACTCCCGCAGCGCACATTCCCTGCGCGCATTTTCCTCCATCTGCTCCGCCGCAAGCCGCGCGGCCTCCCCCATGCCGACAATGCCCGCCGTGTTCAGCGTGCCCGCCCTGCGCGAACGCTCCTGCGCGCCGCCGTGCAGCAGAGCGCCGATCCGCACACCGCTTCGGATGTAGAGAAAGCCCACGCCCTTGGGCGCGTGAAGCTTATGCCCGCTCGCGCTCAGCATATCAATATGCAGCGCGTTTACGTCCAACGGAATATGCCCGTAGGCCTGCACTGCGTCCGTGTGGAACAGTATCCCGCGCTCGTGAGCGAGCGCGCCGATTTCTGCTAACGGCTGTATCGTTCCGATTTCATTGTTCGCCGCCATCACCGTGATCAGTATCGTATCCAGACGGATGGCACACTCCAGCTCCTCCAACCGCAGCAGGCCGTTCTCATCCACATTTACATACGTCACCTCATACCCCTGTTTCTCCAAGGCCTGACAGGTGTGGAGCACCGCAGGATGCTCTATCGCGGAGGTGATAATGTGCCGCCCCTTGTCCCCGCATGCCTCGGCCACAGCCTTTATCGCCCAGTTGTCCGACTCGCTGCCGCCGGAGGTAAAATAAATCTCATTGGGCTGCGCGCCTATCAGCGCCGCAGTCTGCCGTCTGGCCGCGTCCACCGCCGTCATGCTTTTCCCCGCAAAGCCGTATATCGCGGAGGGATTTGCGTACTGCTCGCAAAAAAAAGGCTTCATCGCCTCAAATACCGATTCTGACACGCGTGTCGTCGCCGCATTATCCAGATAAATCATTTGCTTCTCCTTTCCCGGTCCTTAAATAACATAGCTTTGTCGATATGGTCATAAGCCGCCGCCTGTCAACAAATCGTTTTCATACATCATATATAGCACTCAATTCCTATTGTGTCAATAGGCTTTGTTGACTTACAGCGGCATCCACAGAAGCAGCGCGCCCACCGCCGCGCCCAACAGCATCGGCTGCAGCACCATGATAAGGAAAACCACCGCGCCGTTCCTCTTGTAAAAACGCTTCTCGCGCAAATCGACAACCGCCTGAGCTGCCCCCTGAATACCACACAGCGCCACGCTGACAACCACGACGAGCGGCCTCGGGAACGCCGTTCGAGTCTCCTCTCGCGCCTGCTCCGTCCCCAGACGCTCTATTCGGAACCGGAAGGTGGCATCTGCCGAAATCTGCCTTTCGACCGCCGCCGACATACTGCCGCGCTCAAGCCCGTCAACGCCTGCGTTCTCAGCCATATAGTCCTCAAACCATTGCAGGGAGGCCGGCTTGAACAGAATGTTGAAAAGCACCTCGTCCACCAGACGCGACACCACCGCGTCCCCGTCCTCATACACCGTGACGGCACGGTTCGCCTTTCCCTTGATCAATGCTTCCGCAATCCCCTCCGGAAGGATATACCCGCATTCCGCCTTATCGCGCAATACCGTCCGGCGGACAGCCTCCTCGCTGTCGCACACGACAAACCGAACCAGGCCGTCATACGCGGTCAATGCCTCGTCATACGTTCCCGTCTCATCATACACCGCCGCGTAAATCACCGTGTCCGTCCGCTCCTCCAATCTGACGACCACCGCGGACAATACCGCAGCCGCAAGCAGACAGACCCACAGGCTCTTCCGATGTAACAGACGCTTGAACAAAATCCACGAGAAGGTATTGGCAAGTCTGTTTTTAAATGGCACGGTTGTCACTTTCCCTTCGCGGCCTGCAGTCTCCTCCGGCCCCAAAACATGCATTGCCGCCCACGTCAGCGCAAAGCATACCGCGCTCCACACGGCAAGTCCGCACACCGCGCTCCACAGCCCCTCCGTACCGCCCGTAAAGAGCAGGGTAAAAATCCGCCGCATATAAGCCGCGGGCAGTCTGCTCCCGATTGCGGTGACTCCCTGCGGAAGCAGCACCGCGGGAATCATGCAGCCTGACATATATCCCTGAAACAGCGCCAGAAGTCCTAAGACCAAAATCGCGCGCTGCGACGCGTCCACAAGCTGATACACAAGCTGAAGGCCGGCTGCCGTAAACAGCAGCAGAGCCAATGCCGCAGCCGCGTATTCCGCACGCCATGCCACGGAGAGCTGCGCGCGCAGCGGCGGCCAAAGCAGTGCGAGAAACGGTATCGCTCCAAGCAGCGCAAGCGCAGGCAGCATCGCCATGACGCGGCTCCACAGCTGTCTGAAATACGATACGCCGAGTCTGCGCGCCGCAATCCGCTGCCACAGTCTGCCGCGCTTACAGAGCGGCCCGATAAACAGCCCCGAGACGAGCATATACAGGGTCAACACCGCCCCCGCATAGTAGACCGCGTAGGTGTTGTTCTCTGTCAGCGACAGCTTCTCCCGTTGAAACAGGCGCTCTCTGTCCGCGAACAGCCTGAGATTAAAGCGATTGATGCCGTTATACAGCTCCTGCAGACGCTCCTCGACAAGCTCCTCCGGCAGAGAGGCCCGAAGCCGGGTGCGCAGCTCCTCCGCCGCGTAAATCTCCGCCTGCGCCGTCCCAAGCATCCCGACCGCGGCGTTTGCAAACTCCTCGAATATTTTGCCCGCGGTCACATTCGTTCTCGCGCCGTTTGGCAGATACAGCGTCGCGGGCGCATTGCTTCCCCGCAAAATCTCGTTGACGATATCCTCCGGCAGCACGACGAGCGCGGCCAGCGCTCCCTCCTCAAGAAGCGCTTTTCCCGCTTCCTCCGTCGTCGGCTCCAGAACGCAGAGCGCCCTGACCGACTCCATCTGCTCCACGTAGGCCACAGCCAGCGCTGTCAGCGGATTCTCCTCCGCGACATATCCGATACGCATCGGCGCGGAGGTCTCCTCCGTCCCCGAACGGGTATATTTTCCGACACAAAAAGCAGTCATACCGGCCGTCAGAATGACTGCGACGACCGCTATAACCGCTCTTTTTAAAAGAAGGGGCAGCATCAGCGCCGCCCGCTTATATTCAGTTATCAGCCAACCTCTTACTCTGCTCTTGTTCATATGCTTTAATAATACAAGGAGGAGGATGAGTCGAACAACAGATCCTCAAGCTCGTCCTCGGTAAGGTCGAAGATATTGGTCGAGTTCCCCGGCACCTCTATCGCCTTGTTGGTAAATTCGCTCAGTATCCTTCCGCTCATTATCACCACTGTCTCATTGTCATACTCCAGCGTCGCGTTGTCGATTTCCAGCGTGTAGGTATCGCCCGCCACAACGCCTGTAAACGCACCCTCAGCCGTCAAGGCGAGATTCTCCGTGTAGCCATACGCATCCTTCATCAGCAGCGTTATCCCCATGTCAAATTCCCTGTCGGAACGGCTCCAGTCATTCTGATACTCCAGACTCAGCTCCGCGCCGTCCACCTCGCCGAACGAGAGCTTCCAATTCTCCTCATAAACCTCGTCGGACACCTCCGCGTTTCTGTCAAGGCCGAAATACCAAGAGGAATCCGCCGTCTTGAAATAGCAGAAGCAGTCAACCGTATCCATTGCGCGCTCGTCCCCGAGATAGTTAATGTCGATGGAAAACAGCTCTATCGCCGAGTTGCTCACATGAATATCCTCCGGTGTGGACTGATTGATAATGCGTCCCTTGGAATCCATGTACACATTTATCACATAATCCTGCTCAAAATGCATTCCGAGCATCGTTTCCATAAACGCATCGACATCCTGCCCGTAATCCTCAAAGTCTGCCTCGTCAAGCTCCACGTCAATCATGTCTTTCAGATACTTGTAATACGCGGTATCCATGAAGTCTGTCTTGAAGCCCTCCAGCCATTCGTTCATCCGGTCCTTGCCGATGGTTATGGATACGCCGCTGCACTTTTGGGTCTTTCCATGGAGCGTAAACTCCTTGGGCTCGCTCAACAGCGCAAGCTCCCTGTCCTCTGCGAGAAGCGCGGTATATTTTTCCATCAGGGCCTCGAGCTCCGCCTGCATGGCGGCTTCATCCGCAATGTTTTTAAATATTTCCGGAGAAAATTCTTCGGAAAGCTCCGGAACCATGGCCTTCACCCACGGAGAATTTTTGACGTCCTCCTCGATGGTTTCAAGGTCGATATGATATGTATCCCTGAAAAGAAGCGGCACCGAAAAGTATATGACATCATCCGCCATGGTCATGCTTCCCACGGACATCGTAAAGCCATAGGTTCCGACACTCAGCTCATACGCGCCCTCCTCGTTACGCTTGTCCGTAACCGCATCGACCTCGATGCTGATATTGTCCAAGTCATAGCTGAACGGAATCGTAAAGGAAAGGTTGATGTTCGCGTGATACGGCTCCTCCTCCTGACGCTCCCGGACAGCCGTCATCCCCAACAGCTCATCCAGAGCAGCCGTGTAGGCCTCATTTTCCTTCTGCCGGAGCTCCAGGGCCTGCTGCAGCATTTTCTCGGGATCCTTTGATTGAAAGCTGCCCCTGAGCAGCAGAAACGCGCCAACGCCGCCCACAAGCACCACCAGCACCGCGATAACGGCAATGACGATTCCTGCCGTCCTGTTCTTCTTGGGCTTCTCATACTGCAGACCGGGATTCGGCTGTTGACCATACGGGGGCTGCGGCGGATTTATCTGTCCGCCAAAGCCGGCCTGTTGACCAAACGGCGGCTGCGGATTTGCATTCGGCGACTGTCCGAACGGTTGCTGCGGGTTTGCATTCGGCGACTGTCCGAACGGTTGCTGCGGGCTTGCATTCGGCGACTGTCCGAATGATTGCTGCGGGCTTGCATTCGGCGACCGGTAATTTGCCGGCCCCTGCTGCACAATCTCCGCAAAGCTCGGCGTGCCGGACTGTCCGCCGTATACGGACGACTGCGCCGCACCGTCCGGCTGTTGCACCTCTTCGTTCTCTGATTTTGTCCTGTAAACGTTACTGTTCTCTTCCACTCTTTTACTCCTTATTGTTCATCCTTTTTATCAGTTCCTCGCCCCGCAGGGTTCTGTCAAGCTCCTCGCTCTTTCCTCCTTTAAGGGCATACAGTTTGTCACATATGTCCAAATCGCTCTCCTCGTGCGTCGCGAGCAGAATCGTCCCGCCCTGCTGCTTATACAGAATCAGATAGCTCCTGATATCCGCCTTTCCCGGCAGATCCAGCGCCGCGTCGGGCTCGTCCAGAATCAGAATCGGCGGTCTCCCCGCCAGCGCGCACCCGATACTCACGCGCTTCTTCATCCCGCCCGAAAGTTTTCCCGCTTTCAGCGGAAGCATCCTGTCCACGCCCAATATCCTCAGAAAGCCCTCCTGAAGCTCCTGTTCCAACAATCGCCTGTCCCGATACCATATCAACAGGTTATCCCTGACGCTCAGCTCCGGTATCAGGCTGCTCTCCTGCGGCACATAGCCCGTATAGCCCTGAAACAGCCGCCTTGCCGCACGCCCCTGCGCCTTCTGTCCGTCAAAAAATATATCGCCTGCCTTCGCGTCCCGCAGTCCTGCCAAAATATTTAACAGCGTGGACTTCCCGCAGCCGTTCGCCCCGACAATGCCGACGCACTGTCCCGCGTCCGCCGCGAGGCTCACGCCCGCAAGCACGGTTTTCCTGCCGTAGGCGCTCTCTATTCCGGATGCCAAAATACGCTCCATCTGCCGCTCCTCAATTCGATAAAATCTGCCGCTCAAGATCCGCGAAATTCATCTGCGAATACGCTGTATCCAGCTCCTTATTGTTCCATGCGGAGCCTGTCCGCTGTCCGCTCAGGCGCGTCGGCTCGTTGTATCCGTTCTTGAGGATGGTCAGCACATAGCCCACCTTATTCTCAACCTGCTTGCGCAAAGTATATGTAAGGATCTCAAACAACTGCTCACGGGTGCGTCCGTTCGCCTTGGCCGTCCGCAGAATATCCTTCGCCTCCTTGAGGCTGCAGTCGAACACGTCGATAACCTCCTGCTCCTCCTCGCTCGCGACAACGGAGGCGCCGTTCTGCTCAATGGTCTCGTATTCGACCACAGTGCGCCTTCTCTTGAGCTTCTTCACCTTAAACCTTACCGCACCGATGCTCCGCTGTCCACTGGGAAGTTTTTCATAAATCAGGTCATACTCAAAGGCGATGTCCGTGTTCCCGTTAATCTCCTCATACGGCTTGTCCAGAATTTCCCGCTTGACATTGCCGTTTGCGTAGGAATCAGGGATCTTCATCATCTTGCGCAGCTCGTTGAAGGACACGACAAAGACGCCGCCGTTAAAGTTCTCCTTATCCTTGAGCAGATAATAGAGGCGCTTTGAATACTTCTTGGTCAGGTTCAGCGGGTACTCAATCCGGTAATACGCCCCTTGCTTCGCGGACATGATCATCTCCTTCACCTCAGGGTGAAGGTCAAGGACAATCTTGCTGCGCCCCTCATCGCCGCGCTTTTTCTGATATTTAATCTTGCTAAACCACGGATAGTAAATGTCTGTCCCCTCGTCCTCCTTCAGGCGAAAGCCCAGACCCTCGAACTTCTTCACGGCCTTTTGCAGATACGCGTACGCATTCGACTCATCCTGAAGATTGTAGAGGTGCTTCACATCGCCGATGTTAATCTCATAGCGCGTGTTCTCCTCCGTGTCGTCCCCCTCGCCCACAATCCCGAGCAGGATGTCCAAGATGTCATTCTGCCGTCTGTCCAAATCATAGCGGGCCTCAATGATTGTCTGCGGCCGAAACGCGACCTCCGTGCCTCCCATCTTTTTTTTGCGATTCATATAAATCTCCATTTCTGCGCACGCTCTTTGCGCAACGCATTTACACCACATTATAATCACTATGATACCCGAATTTCGCGCGAAAAGCAATGATTTTTTGAGAATATTTCATCTCTTGGAAGGATTGACATACCAAAAAGGTGTGCCGTCCCAAAAGTCCAAGACTGCACACCCTCTTCTGTCACTGCACCTATACGGTAATATTCGCCCGCTTGCCCAGATATTCCATCCATTCTGCCCGCTTCATAACGGAGCACTTATACTTTTTCTCCTTCCCGCTCTCAGGGTCAAGCGCCGTCACGGTGACGCCCGTCGGGATGAAAAAGTTTATCATGGATTTCTTAATGCCCTTAATGTCCGAATACTTGAGCGCGAAATTGTTCATTCCCAAGCCGCCGATAAAGATAAACTTCTCCTTCGTGAAAATAAAGCTTCCTCTTGTCTGGGAGCCGAATGTCCAATAGTCGCCCTTTGTCTCCGACTCAATGGAATCCGTCTCCTCCATCAGCCCCGCCTCCCGCAGCGATTTTTCCAGCTCTTCTCTCTTTTGTTCTTTTGATGCCATAACAGACCTCCTCATAAGTGTTTTTCTGTTTTATTATATCATTCCGGCTGTAAAAAACAAGAGAAAGTTCCTGTCTCAAGAGCGCTTTTCTGTTCATGTCTCAAGAGCGCTTTTCGCACAATCTGCATTGAGCCGCCAAAAGCGATATGAGGATTTTTATGAATCACTTCATGGTAAAATCATCACTTATATGTTATGATAGTTCTTGCGGCAACACAATCCTTTTATCCGAATGCGGGAGCGGATTTTATTTTGATATTGAACGTCAAAAAGGGCGGCATGGAGGAGTATTATGAAGAGCAGAAGAACGGCCATTCAATCCATACTTATCGCGGGCGCGCTGCTTTCTCTAAGCGGCTGCGGCGACAGAACCAATTGGGAAGCGGCAGCCGATACGGAAAACGCAGTCTTGGAAGCGGCAGCCGCGACATCAAGAGAAGCTGCCTCTCAAGACGCAGACACAGAAGTGAAAGACACGAATGCAGAATCAGAAGCCGCGACATCAAGAGAAGCTGCCTCTCAAGACGCAGACACAGAAGTGAAAGACAACACGGCAGGGAACGAGACCGCATTAGAAAAGACGGTTGAATGGGACCGGATGGACGAAGCCGCGGACGAGACGGCTTATGTTTTGGCGGGCAAACCTTTTTTGGAATTTTATTATCCGGAGGACGAGAGTCTGCTCCTAAAGCTTTATTATGACGCGGAAAGCGGCGCAGGCTCCGGCATCAGCTACGGGTACGGTGCGGACAACAGCAAAGTGGGCTTCCGCTTTTCCGGCACGGAGAACCGGGATTTTGCGCTGGAGGAGCCCTATGATTTCGACAAATGGTGCTATTACATGGATGGCAGCGTCGGGATTGACAGCGGAAAGAACCGTGAGGACATCACAAACCCCACGGAACAGCTCACATACAATGAGAACGGAAGACCGCTCCGATTTACGGCGTTCGGAGACTGTATTCTATATGACGAAACGGTATCGAATCATCCGTTTATCCGGATTGACTATGCCTATCGGGAGGATGGCTCTCTTTTCTCCAAGAGCTGTGTATTCGATTCTTTTCTGTTCGGCACTTATGAGAGCACGCGAACTATATATTATGACGAAGCGGAGCGCGCCGTTTACATGGAAGAATATATCACGCATGGCAGCATTCAGCGATACTATATCTATGAGGGGGCGGATCCCACCCCCTCCTATTGCTTCGTATTTGATTCGGGCCGGGATGCCTTTATGGTGCACTATCAATAGCCGCTCCACCTGTCGAGAACCGTCCCGTCCATCGCATTGACGGTCAGGAGGCTCTCATAGGTGTACTCCCGCACAAGATCCACCTCTCCCGCCGCGTTTTTGAAGGTTTTCGTGCCCAAGAAATCCCATACCGGAATCAGCGTACCCTCCATGGATTCCTTTTCCCTGATTCGCATATAGCTCAAAACCACCTGCTCCACATGAATGTCCACGGTATCCCCCTCATTGTTGAAGCTGTCCGCCTGCTTTTTCAACATCATTTCCTCAAAAATATTGCTGATATCGGAGAACGGCAGCAGAAATACATACTCCTCCGACAAGTCCTCAATCGTGTACGGATTTCTCCACTCAAATGTGCGGAAGCCGTCATTATTCCAGATAAGCGTCAGCTCCTCAAACGGCCACACCACCGGAATGTCCTCCTCAACCGTCTCACCCATGGCTCTTTGTTCGACGGCCAGCGCCCACTTCTCAATGTCCTCGTCCGTAAGCTCTCCCCCGTTTTCCCACGAATAGCGAATGGGAATGCCGTCCACAACTCTCGCAAAATGCATCCCATACCCAATCCCTGCAAGGAAGTTCGGCGCGTCGGCAACGGATTCATCACAACTCCAGCATGCATAGTACAGTCCTGACTGAACCGCAAACTCGCCGATTCCCATCTGCTTTACCGCCTCCAGGGCCTGCGCCCAAACCTCCTCCGGCAAGAGTTCCATATTTTCAAGTCCGGGCTTGGGTATTACATTTGACACAATATCCTCCGGATGCTCCACATCAGGCTTCGTGTCGGAAAAGGGGAGGTAATTCCCGTCTCCATCCATCTTCTCAACGGAGAAGCACACCATATTTGTCTCCTCCGTCGCATTATTGTCTATCCAAACAGAATAATTCTGCCCTCCCACCGTAACGGTTCCGTCAAGGTCATTCTCTCCCGTCTCCGACAAGGCGGCGTCATAGGTGACCACCGCGGGAAGCTCCTTAATCAGCCCCCGGGCCTCCGCCTCATCCGCCGTGACTGCCTTTTCCCGCAGCGCCTTCCATTCTGCAATCTGTCGATTCAGAGTGATGGCCTTTCCGGCGTATGAGGCATTGCCGTCCAAGCCTTCCTCCGTTATCCGGCGCTCCATTTCGGCAATCTTCTCATCCAGCTCCTCCCTGAAAAATCCATGACTGTCCGCCAACGCTTCGTAATCCCGCTCCCAAAGCTTTCCGCCGCCGAGCAATACTCTGTTCACCGCGTCATAGTCCTCCTGCGTAAAGACCCTGCCAGTAACCTTCTTGATCTTTATACCCGCAACGTCAGGAATCACCAGCTCCGCGTCAGCCGTCAGTCTCACCGACTCCGAGGAAACCTCCGTGCGGTAAAGCTCCGGCGCCTGCACCTGCTCCGCGACCGTTCCCACTGCCGTGTTTGCCCGCATATCTGACACGACTGTCATTTGTCCCGTCCCCTGATTATCTGTAACGACAACCTCCTCCGATGTCTGTACACTGCCTCCGCAGCCGTTCAACGCCGCCGCGCCTATACCGACTGCCGCCAGCAGAACCGCCGCTCTTTCTCTGTTTTTCATTTCCATTTCCCTCCATGTACAACCATTGTTTTCAGGCGGTGCGCATCCGTCTCCATAAGCATACGGGATTCCCATGTAAAAAATATACAACAAAGTGTAAAAAAAAGCGCACCGGATCATTCACGCACGGCTTCAGGGTGCGCAGTCTCAAAACAGCACCGTCACCGTCGTTCCCTCTCCAAGCACGCTCTCAATCCGCAATCGCGCGCCATGAAGTCCTGCAATCCTCTCACAGAGCGCCAGCCCCAGACCGCTTCCTCCCGATTTCCTGCTCCGCGCCTTATCGACCATATAAAAGGCCTCCGTCACTCGGGGCAGCTCCTCCTCGGGAATCCCACAACCCTGGTCGCGCACGACAATCCTGTCTGACAGTCCTGTCATAAAAATTGTCTGTCCTTCCCTGCTCGCCTTTGCGCCGTTATCAATCAGGTTAATCAAAAGGCTCTCGAACAAATCCCTGTCCAGGCGCCACACGACACTCTCACAGGAATACTCCAGCGCAAGGTGCCTTTTCCTCAAATTCTCCTCCTCCAGCCCCGCGACGCATTCAAAGAGTTCCCTTACGGAGACCTCCTCCATGCAGATGCTGCCGTTCTCGTGCAGGCCGATCAGGCTCATCAACTTACTGCTGATACGCTCCAGCCTGCCGCACTCATTATGAATATGCCACAGCGCTTTTTCGCGCTGCTCCTCCCTGAGCCTTACATGGAGCAGCGAGTCCGCATAGCCCATAATGGCGGTCATCGGCGTTTTCAGCTCATGCGTCAGGCTTCCGAGCAGCTGTCTGCGCCGTTCAGATTCTGCCGTCAGCTCCCGAACCTGCCGCTCTATCTGCGCCGCCATCGCATTGAAGGCCTCCGCCATCCCGCCGATTTCATCCCGCGCACGCACCCTGGCGCGCCGCTCAAGCCGCCCTTCGCTGATATCCTTCGCCGCCCGCTCAAGCTCCTGTAAAGGCAAAAGCACCCTCCGCGTTATCAGGAATATCAAAAAAACGGTGACAACGACCGTCCCCGCATAAATTATGACATAAAAAAAGATCTGCGCACGGATATCCGCATAAATCGGCGAAATATCCTGAACCAGAACCAGCTTATAATCCCTGTCCGCCCCTGCGGGAACGCGTCTGCCGACGACAAGTATATGTCGGCTCTCCCTCTCTTGGACAACGAAGCTGCCCTCCGCCGCCCCCCACCGCTCATCTGCGGGATTCACCAATGAATACGGCGTCCTGTTGGCGACCACCTCGTCTCCCGCTATTAAAATATAGTCTGCCTCCCCGTATTTTCTGAGTACATAGGCATAATACGCATACGCGGTTGTCTCGCTGAACCGCTCAAACGGTTCGTAATCCAGCTCCTTTCCGACCGCATAGGCGGTAGATTTCACCTGCTGCATGTAATTCTCGACCGTCTTTTCCTGATTGTAGCAGACACAGCGGTAAATTACCGTGCTGCCGGATATCCCCGCGCTCACAAGCAGCGCCGCAGCCGTTATCAGGGACATTTTTTCCCATAGCTTCATCTCTAATCCTCCAACCGATAGCCTGTCTTGGAGACCGTGCGGATAACCTGATAAAAGTCCAGCTTTTTGCGCAGCCTGCCGATATGTACATCCACGGTTCTTGTCTCGCCGGCATAGTCCACGCCCCAGACCCTGTCCAACAGCTCGTCCCTGCTGAACGCCACATTCCTGCTCTGCGCCAAGGCCACAAGCAGCTCATATTCCATCGGCTTTAAGGGAATCCGCGCCCCCGCCTTGGTCACGCTGTGCTCTTTCAAATCAATGACGACATCCCGTATCTGCAGGCGCTCCCGCCCGCGTCCCGTCCTCTTGAGCACCTTCTCCATGCGCACCAAAAGCTCCAACACCTCGAAGGGCTTCACAATATAGTCCTCCGCGCCCGCTTTCAGCCCATGTACCTTGGAGAACACGTCGTCCCTGGCAGTCAGATAGATAACGGGCATCTGTACACGCCGCAAATCCTCCATCAGGGCAAATCCGTCTTTCCCAGGCAGCATCACATCCACCAACGCCAATGCGGCATCCGCAGCCGCACCGCTTTGCAACCGCTCCGCAGCCTCGTTGCCGTCGAAAATCGGCTGTGCCTCATACCCCGCCGCCTCCAGATTCATGCAAATCAGCTCGGAAATCGCAGCATCATCCTCTATTACCAAGATTTTCATATCCGATTACACCTCATTCCGCCGCTATGATACCATAAATTGAAAGGGAAAAAAGCAACAAATTGTAAAAAATCGTCGCTCGGCAGCGACGATTAACCGCCACTACGATTGTCGCAATTTCCCATGGAATAAAAAAACCGATATGGATGATACTCATATCGGTAATTGAGGGCATCGGGCCTATCGGTATCCATCTGCGGCACAGGCGGCCTAGCGCTTTCCTGCCTCTTTCTTTGCGGCCTTAATGTCGGTAATGCCGTTCGCCGCATTGATCTCCTGCGCAAACGCTTTCGCAAACTCCATGAAGGCTTCCGCCTCCTCCTTCTGTTGAATGTTCACCGGATGATACTTATCCTCCTTCGTGTTGCTTGCCACCACAAAGAGGTTCATCAATTCTTTCCTGTCCTTGCCATACAGGGTCAGCAGACCGTTCTTGGTCTCCGCCATGCCAAGGTCATCCTTCCCGAAGTGAATCGGCTCACTGCAGCCGATGTCTCCGCCCTCAAAGGACAGTGGAACAAGATATAAATCTCCCGGCTTAAAGGCCACCCCGTAGTACCAATACTTGGTTGTGGACGTTACCCGTCTCCCACCCCCGCTGAAGGAATACTCCTCCCTTGTCCCGTAAGCCGCGGTATATGCTTCACTGTTCGGCACTGCCGTCCTCACGATATTTTTAATCTTCTGTTTTTCCTCGCTGTTTGCGCCTTTCTTCTCGTCAATTGTCATCTTCATATACACAATTGCGAAAAGAGCCACACATACAACGATTCCGATAACAACATATCTTGTCATAAAGTTCTTCTCCTTTTCTCAGATTGTATCAGGCGCGCTCCCGCCGGTTCCCGATGCCCCGCCATCCCATTGCCTTTCTGATTATACAACAAAAATGCATCAAAGTTGCATCATTTTAGGAGAAATTTAAAAATTTGGGGGGATTTTTTGCAAAAGGGATCTATCAGCCTGACAACAGGCACACCGTCTCCACATGCACCGTCTCCGGAAACATATCCACCGGCCGCATCCGCTCCAACCGATACCCATTGTCACACAGATACTTCAAATCCCGCGCCAGCGTCGCGCTGTCGCAACTCACATACACAATCCGTTTCGGCGCCAGCCTGACCATCGTCGCAAGACACGCCTCGTCGCAGCCCTTTCTGGGCGGGTCTGCGCAGATAACGTCCGCACGTATATGCTCCGTCTCGCACAGCCGCGGCAGCGCCTCCTCCGCCCTTCCCACATAAAAGGTCGCATTGTCAATGCCGTTTCGTCTCGCGTTCTCCCGCGCGTCATCAATCGCCTGTTCTATCACCTCTACCCCGTACACATGCTTGGCCCGCTTCGCCATAAAGAGACTGATTGTGCCGATACCGCAGTACAAGTCCCAGACAATCTCCTCCCCCGTCAGTCCGGCATAATCGAGCGCCAGACTGTACAGTTTCTCCGTCTGGACCGGATTCACCTGATAAAAAGAAAGCGGCGAGACGGAAAACGTTATCCCCTCCGCATCAGCCCTTTGCAGCGCGTCCGCACCCGCGTCAATCTCCTCCAAGGTGCGCACGTGAATCGTATCCGTTATCGCGTCCCGCCCCCACAGCGTGCGGCACCGCGCACCCATAATCACATTCGTCCGCTCCGTATTCGCATTGACGGAAATACTCGTCATTCCCCTCACCGCGCGGAGCGTTTCCACAAGCCTGTCCTCCCTCGGAAGCCCCTCCCCGTTGATAATCAGGCAGACCATCAGCTCCCCCGAGGAAAAGCCTTTCCGTATCAGCACATGGCGGACAAGACCGCTTCCGTCCTCCTCATGGTACGGCGCCGCCCCGCTCTCCCTCATATACAGGAGAATCCGCTCAAGGATTTCCTTATTCTCCTCCACGCCAAGTACGCAGTCCGTGTTTGGGATAATGACATGCGTCCGCCCTGCGTAGAAGCCCGTCACCGTCACACCCTCCTTATTCCTGCCAAACGGAAACTGCGCCTTATTCCGATAACGGTACGGATGCTCCATCCCGACAATCGGCTCCAAAATCTCATCGAGCAGCGTCTCCGAAAAGCCGCCAATCCGAATCAAGTTATTCCGCACCCTGTTATACTTGAACGCCAACTGTGACGGATAGGCCAGCGCCTGTATCTGACAGCCGCCGCACTGCGTATGAACAGCGCACGCCGGCCGCGTCCTGCGCGGCGACGGCGTGAGAATCCGCGTCAGCCTGGCGTAGGCATAGCGCTTCTTGGCTTTCATCACCTTCGCCTCCACCACATCCCCGATAACGGCGTCCTTGATAAAAAAGGTAAAGCCCTCCACCTTCCCGATGCCCTCACCACTGCTGCCCATATCTTCAATTGTCACCGTCACACAATCATTCTTCCTGTATTCCATCCCTGCACCCGCCTCCGCGGCCCTTACACTAATCCAATCTGCTTGCTTTCAAATTCGACTCAAACAATCTGTTGAAGCCAAGCCAGCCCGTCTCCTGCGTCGATTCCAGAATTTCCGTAAAGGTCTCCATTTTCGCATCCGTATTGTCCGCATAGCAGAGCGCCACCGCCTCCATGATTGCGGGCTTTTTCGGAGAACCAAACTCATACTCCCCGTGGTGCGCCAAGATACAGTGCTTGAGCTCCATCTCGAGGAAGGGCGGAAAGTCGGGAATTTCCCGCACCTTCTCGCCAATCATCTCCGCGCCTATCACGATATGCCCCAGAAGCTGCCCCTCGTCCGTATAATCGTTTGCGGGAAATGCACTGATTTCCCGCACCTTCCCCATATCGTGGCAGATGGCCGCGGTCAGCAGCAAATCCCTTTTCAGCGCCGGATAGACACTGCAATAATAATCGCACAGCTTCGCCACACCCAGCGTATGCTCCAAAAGTCCCCCGATAAACCCATGGTGCACCGTTTTCGCGGCGGAGGACTTTTTAAAGGCATTGGCAAACGCCTCATCCTCCACAAAGAATTTCCGGAGAAGCGTTTTCAAATATGTATTCTCAACACTGTCCATCAGCCCCAGAAGCTCCGCGAACATTTCATCGATGTCCTTTTTGCTGACAGGCATGTACTCGCGCTCGTCATACTCGCCCTCCTCGCATTTGCGCACGCGCTTGATATTGACCTGCAAAGCGCCGTTGAAGCTCGTGACCTCGCCGTACACCTCGATATAGTCAAACATCTCGAACTCCGCAATCCCCGAATTGTTCGGATCCCAGATTTTCGCGTCCAGCGTGCCCGTTTTGTCCTGCAAAATTACGTTGTCGTAGCTCTTTCCGTTCTTCGTGACCGCGGCGCTTTTGTACTTGCAAAAGTACACATCAAAAACCCTGTCGCCGTCCTTATAATCCTTAATATATTTCATAATCTCCACCAAATCTCAGGCAGTCTGCCTGCACTTATCCTTTCTATTAATTATCTTTAATTAATTATCCTTGCCAAAGACTTTTTATTTTTACATCCCGGGCTGGAGCGTCGGCTGCACTAGGAACCGTATCTCCTCATACTCCTCCACGCCTGCCCGAAGCACCACAATCTGAATATTCCGGTCAATCGGCGCTCCCCGAAGCGCGTTCATGTAGTCCGCCGCCGTCCTGATTTCCTGCTGCCCTATCTGCACAAGGATATCCCCCTTTTGAATGCCATTCTGCATCGCGGGTGAATCCATGTCGATATCAAATATATATGCGCCCTGGGGAAGTCCCAATTCCATTCTCGCCTGTCTGGAAATATCCTGCGCATAGATACCGAGATACGGAATATCATCCCCGTTGGAAAGCTTCGTTATCATCCCCTTCAGCTCCGTAATGCCGATCGCAGACATCAGGTTGCGGGTGTCCGAGTGGTTGTAGCTGTTATCTATCACACCGATAACATCCCCCTCCAGATTCACAAGGATGCCGCTCGGATCCGCACTCGCATAAATATCCGTCGTAATCAGCTCATACTCATTATCCGCAAGCGCAATCACATTGTCCTTCGACGTAACCATCCCATAGCACACATTGTCCTTATAGCCGAAAAGATTGCCGATCGCAATCACCGGCGTGCCAATAATCCCTGAATATGCCGAACTGCCAAGACTTGCCACTGACACATAATCCAGTGTATCCTCGTCAATATATTTCAAATCCACCGCAAGCACCGCAAGCTTCGTGTTCCCGTCAAACTTCTTGATAACGGCCTCCGCCTCCGCACCGTCGCAAAAGCTCACGCGGATGCTCTCCGCATCGTCGAGCGGCTCCTTCCTTGTAAGTATCAGAAGCTCCCTGTTGTTGTTCGCGATAATGACGCCCGCCACCGTGCCCTCGCTCTGATAGGTGTCATTAAAAAGGTCTACATCCGAGCGCACCGCCGTCACTGTCACCATGCTGGTGAGCGTCCTGCGGTAAACGCCGTGCAGCTCCTCGTAGGTGCTCATATACCCCTTGAGCAGCGCCTCCGCGTCCTCCGTCTCCGTCTCTGCATCCTCCGACGTCTCATCCTCGGACGGGTCCCCCTCCTGATTTTCCTCCGAGGCCTGCTCCGACTCCTCCGTCAGACTCGCCGCAATCTGATCCAGCATCTCGCTCGGGCTGACAATCGGCCTTGCCCCGAACTGCCCGCTCCCCTCCGTCCTGCTCTCGTCCTCCGTGAGCATATCTCCCGGAAGCATCTCGTCCTGCTCCTGCGGGAAGGTTACCACATTCGGCTCCTCCTCCGGATAAAGCCAGTTGTTGAGCACCGGCTCCAAGAGCAGAAAGGTAAGACAGGCCAGCACGCCGAACAGAATCGCAAACGTTGCCGTCGTTACCATCTGTCGGAAAAGTCTGCGCCGGTTAATCGGCCGCTCCTTGATCCGCTCCTGCAGGAAATCAAAATCACTCGCCTCTATCGGCGCTTTATCTTCTTTATTTTCATTGAAAGCTTTATTTGCGTCATTTTGTTTTTCATCCATAACCAAACCCGCCCCTTCCATAAAAATCCCGCTCTATCAGTATAGCCGATACCCTCGACAATGTAAAGAATCCCGGCTAGTGTTTTTCTTTAAAACATGCTATACTGTGAATAAAGCCCTTGGAGGATTCAAGATTGAAAATTAAAATTTTCAATCACGAGATTTGTGTCTGCGCGTTGCGCTTGCCACAAACTCGTTATGCGCGGTAAAATAGCGCAGAAATGAGGAAAAATATGAACAAAAAAGCGTTACAAATACTGGAATACCACAAGATCATTGATATGCTGATCGAGAAGGCCAGCTCCGCTCCCGGAAAGGAGCTCTGCAGGAGCCTGCTTCCCATGACGGATATTCGGGAAATAGACACGGCGCAGCAGCAGACGGCGGACGCGTTCAACCGTCTGGTAAAGGGCGGGCGCATTCACTTTAACGGAAACAGGGATATCGGCTACAGCCTCAAATCCCTTGAAATCGGCAGCGCCCTGTCCGCACCCGAGCTTTTGGGAATCGCCCAATCGCTTGCATGCGCCGCAAAGGCGAAGGCCTTCTCCCGCACGGAGCACGAGGAGGAAATCGAGGACAGCCTGCAGGCCTATTTTGCCAATTTGGAGCCGCTGACCCCGCTTCAAAGCGAAATCAACCGCTGTATTCTCTCAGAGGAGGAAATTGCCGACGACGCCAGCCCTGCCTTAAAGCATATCCGGCGCAGCATCGGCCTGACCAATGAAAAGATTCATTCCCAGCTTACCGGCATGGTAAACGGAAGCTTCCGCACCTACCTGCAGGACGCCGTTATCACCATGCGCAACAATCGGTACTGCATTCCGGTCAAGGCCGAATACAAGGGCAATGTCTCCGGCATGATACACGACCAGTCCGCCAGCGGTTCCACGCTTTTCATTGAGCCGTCCGTCATCGTGGAGCTCAACAACCGCCTGAAAGAGCTGAGCCTCGAGGAGAAGGGCGAGATTGAGCGGATACTTGCGGAACTCAGCGAACAGGCCGCCGCGCATGTCGAGACGCTGGCGAACAACTACCGTCTGCTGACCCTGTTGGACTTCATCTTTGCCAAGGCGGGACTCGCGATTGACATGAATGCTTCGCGCCCCCTGTTCAATGGGGAGCGCTATATCAACATCCGCAAGGGCCGTCACCCGCTGCTGGACAGGAAGCAGGTCGTTCCCATAGATATTTATCTGGGAAAGGATTTCGATTTGCTCATCGTGACAGGCCCCAACACCGGAGGCAAGACCGTGTCGCTGAAAACTGTCGGGCTTTTTACCCTGATGGGACAGTCCGGGCTTCATATTCCGGCGCTCGACCGCTCGGAGCTCGGCGTATTTACCGAGGTCTACGCGGATATCGGCGACGAGCAGAGCATTGAGCAAAATCTCTCCACTTTCTCGGCGCATATGACCAATACCATCTCCATCCTGAAGAACGCCGACGCGCACGCGCTGTGCCTCTTCGACGAGCTGGGCGCCGGCACCGACCCCACTGAGGGCGCCGCCCTCGCGATTGCGATTTTGAAGCATTTGCACGATAAGGGAATCCGGACGATGGCGACGACGCACTACAGCGAGCTGAAGGTCTTTGCCCTCACCGCGGCGTATGTCGAAAACGCTTGCTGTGAATTTGACGTGGAGACACTGCGCCCCACCTACCGTCTTCTGATCGGCATTCCGGGCAAGAGCAACGCCTTTGCCATCTCCTCAAAGCTCGGTCTTTCCGACGAGATCATTGCCTCCGCGAAGGAACACATCGGCGAGGCGGAGGAAAGCTTCGAGGACCTGCTCGCGGATTTGGAGAAGAGTCGCAAAACCATCGAGGCGGAGCAGGATGAGATACAGCGTTACAAGACGGAAATCAGCTCCCTCAGACAAAAGCTGGAGCAGAAGCAGGAGCGTCTCGACGCGCAGAAGGACAAAATCCTGCGCGAGGCCAACGAGGAGGCGCGCAGAATCCTGTCGGACGCAAAGGAGGTCGCGGACGAGACCATCCGCAATTTCCAAAAGGTGAATCTGAACAACGCTTCCATACAGGATCTGGAAAAGGCCCGCACCAAGGTGCGCGACAAGATTTCCGAGAAAAACAGCAAGCTGTCCCGCCCGGAGGAAAAGCCCACGCACAAGCTTCTGAAGGCAACTCAGATCAAACCCGGAGATTCCGTAAAGGTGGTATCCATGGGATTAAAAGGCACTATCTCCTCCATGCCTGACGCAAAGGGAGATTTGTTCGTACAGTGCGGCATCATCCGCTCCAAGGTAAATATCCGGGATTTGGTTCTCGTCAGAGAGGACACGCCGTCAGGCGTCTCCGGCTACCAAAAGAGCGTCCGAGGCAGCTCCGGCGCCGGGCGTATCGGCATGTCCAAGGCGGCCACGCTCTCCACGGAAATCAATCTGCTCGGCAAAACCGTGGACGAGGCGATATCGGAGCTGGACAAGTATCTGGACGACGCCTATCTGTCCCACGCGCCCAGCGTCCGCATCGTACACGGCAAGGGCACCGGTGCGCTCCGTCAGGCGGTGCACCAACATTTGCGGCGGGTTTCCTATGTGAAATCCTTCCATTTGGGAGAGTACGGCGAAGGTGACGCAGGTGTCACAATTTGCGACTTTAAGTAATACGCAGAAGCTGTATACAAACCTTGTTTGCAGACCTTGTTTGCAGACCCTGTGTACAGCCCTTAGCATAGAAAGGAATATCAAATATGGTAAACAAACAGAAAATTTTAATTGTGGATGACGACGAAAATATCGCGGAGCTTATCTCCCTGTACATGACAAAGGAATGCTTTGAGACCAAAATCGTCTACGACGGGGAATCCGCGCTTCACGAATTTACGCCCTTCGCGCCCGACCTGATTTTGCTGGATTTAATGCTCCCGGGAATCGATGGGTATCAGGTATGCCGTGAAATCCGCCGGAAATCGCAGACGCCGATTATCATGCTCTCCGCGAAGGGCGAGGTCTTTGACAAGGTGCTCGGCCTGGAGCTGGGTGCGGACGACTATCTGGAGAAGCCCTTTGACACCAAGGAACTCATCGCCCGCGTGAAGGCGGTGCTGCGCCGCTACAAGACCGCCGCGCCGGCAGTCGAAGCGCCCGCCTCCAAGCAGGTAAGCTACCCGGACCTGACCATCAACCTCACCAACTATTCCGTAATCTACAACGGAAGAACTGTCGATATGCCGCCCAAGGAGCTGGAGCTCCTGTACTTTCTTGCCGCGTCTCCCAACCATGTCTATACCCGCGATCAGCTTCTCGACCAGATTTGGGGATACGAGTACATCGGGGACACCCGCACGGTTGACGTGCACATCAAGCGCCTGCGTGAGAAAATCAAGGACCATGACGCATGGCGCATCGCCACTATATGGGGCGTCGGCTATAAGTTCGAGGTTCGGAGCCAAGGGGGCCTTGCATGAAACGGACACTGTATCTGAAATTTGTGGTGGCCTATCTGATCTTTGCGTTTTTCGGTTTTATTGTGGTCGCGACCTTCACCTCCAGCATGACGCTGGAGCAGATGAAGCGCGAGCGGGCGGACGCGCTCTACCGGGAGGCGCTGCTGATTTCCGATTCCTACGCGAAGGATTTGTACAACAGCGAGGTCACGCTGGAATCCGTCTGGCGTCAGCTTGAGGCCATCGGCACCTTTATGGACGCCTCCGTCTGGATTGTGAACCCCTCCGGTTTGATTGTCCTGAATTCCGGCTCCCCGTTGGACATTGAGAACCCGATAACCATCCCCAATTTCAGCCCCACCATCACGGGCAGCTCTTTCTATACCGTCGGGAATTTTTTCGGGATGTTTGACGAGGATATGATTTCCGCGTTCGCCCCCATCACCTCCCGCTTCAAGGTCAGGGGGTATGTGATTGTCCACGCCTCCATGGAGAAACTTCAGCAGTCCTGCAATTCCCTGCTGAACATCTCCTACCTGACGCTGGCAATCCTGTTTCTGCTGTCCCTGATCATCCTGCTCTTTTTCACGGAGATGGTCTATATCCCGCTGCGCAAGATTACGCACGCCACGGAACAGTACGCCGTCGGGAATTTCCGCTATGAATTTCAGGTGGACAGCGAGGACGAAATCGGCTATCTCGCGGCATCGCTCGCCTATATGGCCAGCGAGGTCGCCAAGAGCGAGGACAACCAGAAGCGTCTCGTCGCAAATATCTCCCACGACTTCCGCTCCCCGCTGACCTCCATACGGGGCTACCTCGAGGCGATGCTCGACGGCACCATCCCGCCCGAGCTTCACGAGAAATACCTCGGCGTCGTCCTCAACGAGACCGACCGCCTGACCAAGCTGACGAACTCGCTGCTCACGCTGAACAACCTCAACACAAACGGGATGATTTTGGAGCGCGCCGACTTTGACATCAATCCGGTCATCAAAAACACGGCAGCCTCCTTTGAAGGAACCTGCCGTGAAAAGCTGATTTCAATAGAACTGGTGCTGACCGGCGAGAGCATGTACGTCAACGCCGACATGGTAAAGATTCAACAGGTGCTCTACAATCTGGTGGACAATGCCATCAAGTTCAGCCACAAAAATTCATCCATCAAAATCGAAACCGTTGAAAAGTCCAACAAGCTTCTGGTATCCGTGAAGGACAACGGCATCGGGATTCCCAAGGACAGCCTCAAGCTGATCTGGGACCGCTTTTACAAGACCGATATTTCCCGCGGCAAGGATAAGCGCGGCACCGGACTGGGTCTTTCCATCACCAGGGAAATCATCAACTCCCACAATGAGAACATCAACGTCATCAGCACGGAGGGCGTCGGCACCGAGTTTATCTTCACCCTTGAGAAGGCCGCCGATGAAGATTAGGCCGTGTGATCCGTCGGAGGCTTTAAGGAAACGGCAATTTGACCGGCGCTTCCTTAAAGAAGCACCTCCGCCATCAGGCGCGGCAGCTCCGTAAACGCCCGAATCGTGTAGTCGGGTGCGACAGCCTGCCCAAAACCGTAAGCAGCAAAGACAAACGGGATGCCCGCCTCCCGCGCCGACGCCTCATCCCCCGCGGTGTCTCCGACGTACACTGCCTTCGTGACATGGTTGCGCTCCATAATCAGCCGGTTATTCTCCCCCTTGGAGAGCCGGTTATTGCCCCAGCACTCGATATCATCAAAGCACGCCGAGAGCTTATGCGCCTCTATAAAGCTCTCAATATACCCCCTCTGACAGTTGCTGACTATCAGAAGCTTATACTCCCTCTTGAGGGCCAGGAGCGTCTCCTCCAATCCCGGATAGAGAATCGCCCCATGCTCCCTCAGATAAGCATTTTCCAGCTCACAGCACTCATCCATCAGCGCCTGTTGCTGCTCCGGTGTGGTTTTCGGGAAGAGCTTCGCCGCAATCTCCGTCATCGGAAGCCCGAGGCAGCCGCTCAGCTCCTGTGCAGAAATCGGCTCCTTCCTGCATTCCGAATGATTTGCGACCACCTGATTCCACGTCAGGCGTATCGCCTCCAACGCATCCCACATCGTCCCATCCAAATCAAATATAATTGCCTCCGCCTTCGTCATCATCATCCGTCTCCATTCCCCTATGCGATCTCCGCGCCGGAGGGCATTTCCTTCTCCGGCGTCATCAGCGCGAGCTGTCCCTGTGCGTCCTCCGCACACAGGAGCATTCCCTCCGACACCACGCCTGCCAGTGTCGCAGGCTTGAGGTTCACGAGCACCATCACCTTTTTGCCCACCATCTCCTCCGGCGTGTAGTATGCCTTGATTCCGGACACGATCTGCTTTACCTGCGAACCGATTTTCACCTTGCTACACAACAGCTTCTTGGACTTGGGCACCGCTTCGCAGGCGATAATCTCCCCCACCTGAAACTGCATTTTCGCGAAATCCTCATAAGTGATTTCCGCCTTGGCCTCGATGTCGATTCCCTGCTCCTGCGCACTCTCCTGCGTCTTTGCTCCCGCCGCCTCTTTTCTCTGCTTCTCACTCAACGCCGCGACCTTCTCCTCCACATCCTTAGGGTCAATCCGCGAAAACAGGATTTCCGGCGCATCCGTCACCCGACCGCCGGACTGATACACGCCAAAAGTCTTTGCGCTGTCAAAGTCGCGGATATCGCAGCAAAGCTGTGCGGAAATTCTCGCGGCCGTCTCCGGCATAAACGGCTCGAGCAGTCCCGCGCCGATGGCAATGCTCTCCACCAGATTATAGAGAACCGTCGCAAGTCTGTCCTTTTTCGTCTCGTCCTTTGCCAGCACCCAAGGCTCCGTCTCGTCGATATATTTGTTGCAGCGTTTAAACAGCGCAAAAATCTCCGTCAGCGCGTCCGCTACCCGAAGCTCCGCCATCTTCGCCTCCACTCGGTCATAGGCGCCGGTGACCACCGCCTTCAAATCCGCGTCCACCGCCTCGGTGACGCCCCTGTCCTCGACCACGCCGCCAAAATACTTATTGCTCATCGAGATGGTCCTGTTCACGAGGTTTCCAAGCGTATTGGCCAAGTCGGAATTCAGGCGCTCCACCATCAAATCCCATGTGATAGAGCCGTCGCTCTCGAACGGCATCTCATGCAGCACGAAATAGCGCACCGCGTCCACGCCGAACATCTCCGCCAAGTCGTCCGCATACATAATATTCCCCTTGGACTTACTCATCTTGTCATTGTTCTGCAGCAGCCACGGATGTCCGAATATCCGGTGCGGCAGCTCCTCCCCAAGCGCCATCAGGAAAATCGGCCAGTAAATCGTATGGAACCGGATAATGTCCTTCCCGATCAGGTGCAGATCCGCCGGCCAGAACTTTGCAAACTGCTCCGTGCTGCCGCCGTCCGCGTCATAGCCGATGCCCGTGATATAATTGCTCAGCGCATCCAGCCACACATAAACGACATGCCTGTCATCAAAATCAACAGGGATCCCCCACTGAAACGAAGTCCGCGAAACGCACAAATCCTGAAGTCCCGGGAGCAGGAAATTGTTCATCATCTCATTCTTGCGCGAGACAGGCTGTATAAACTCGGGATGCCTGTTGATATGCT
Organism: Roseburia sp.; assembly: GCA_023664265.1. Classification (GTDB taxonomy): domain Bacteria; phylum Bacillota; class Clostridia; order Lachnospirales; family Lachnospiraceae; genus COE1. The sequence goes on along the minus strand of JAMPFV010000003.1, from coordinate 85,069 downwards.
CGATCAGCCGGTCTGCATACTTGCTCATCTTAAAGAAATAAGCCTCCTCCTTCGCGGGCCTGACCTCGCGCCCGCAGTCGGGACACTTCCCATCCTTGAGCTGGGACTCCGTCCAGAAGGACTCACACGGCGTACAGTAAAGCCCCTCATATGCGCCCTTGTAAATGTCCCCCTGATCATAAAGCCGCTTGAAAATCTTCTGCACCTGCCGCTCGTGGTAGTCATCCGTCGTCCGGATAAACTTGTCATACGAAATATTCATCAAATCGCACAACCCCTTGATCACGCCCGCAACCTCGTCCACAAACTGTTTGGGCGTGACGCCCGCCTCCGCCGCCTTCAGCTCAATCTTCTGTCCATGCTCGTCCGTGCCCGTCTGGAAAAAGACGTCATACCCGTCCTTGCGCTTGTACCGCGCGATGCTGTCCGCCAGTACAATCTCATAATTGTTTCCGATGTGCGGCTTGCCCGAGGTGTAGGCAATCGCCGTCGTAATGTAATACTTTCCCTTGTTCTCCATTCTGTATCCGCTCCTTTCCGCACTACCGCAATTTCCTATAGAACAAATAGAACAAAAAAACTCCCATCCTTATTGTTCCATAAGGACGAGAGCCTACTCCCGTGTTACCACCTTCATTCGCCCCTGCCTCACGGCAGAAGCCTCCGCAGGTACCTTCATACCCTATCGCTGTAACGGGCGAACCCTGTCGCAGCCTAATCCGACGCCTCGGACTCGGTGCGCTGCTCAGAAGCCATCTTCCGCAAATCTTCTCTTGGCTCCTCTCAGCCTCTGACACCACCTTACCGGTTCCATTGGTGTCTCCGGAGCCTTCTCTGTAAAAATACGAGATGCGTACTCTCTTCGTCATCGCTTTTCGTTCATAATCAATTGGATATTATCAACTTACCACAAGTGCATCGCCTGTGTCAACTCTTAATTTTGAAGCGTTTCCCGCACCGGATTTGCGTTGCGAAGCAACAGTTTCAAACACACCCTAACTATATAAATATTTTTCAGAAAACTCTTTTGCTGTTACAATCTGAATATTCTCATATTTTTCAACTGCAAGAAGGTCTTTATCGCCACTGACGATATAAAGAGCGCGGGAATCTTTTGCACATCCGAGAAATTTGTTGTCATCAGGATCACGGCATATTTCTATATGGGTAACAGGCTCAATGATCTCCATGGCTGAAATCAAAGGAGTGAGAATATTTCTGCTGATATGCCCCTGCTTTCGGTCAATCATTTCCTGAACAATCGCTTCATATTCATCGATAATTTCTGCCGTGGCACAGGCAGTCATTTCCCCATTGACAACCGAGCTGAGAATTTTTCTTGGGAATCCGCCAAAAAACACACCCGAAATCACAACATTGGTATCTATCACAATTTTCATACCCGTTTCTTCTTTCTGACAGACTTGATTATATTATCAACATCATTTTCGCTGTATCCGGCAGACATCGCCCATTTTTGCGCCTCATCCAGCGAGGCTTCAAATTCCTCTGCGGAAGGAAGTTTTAAAGCCTTGAGCATAATAACATCTCCCGAAGTATATGCCACCAGTTTATCACCGGTATCAATTGACAGGAGTTTGCGAATGCTGACCGGCAAAGAAATTTGTCCTTTGGAGGAAACTGTCAATATTTGTGCATTCATTTTTCATGCTCCTTTCAGGTAAGAATTTCTTACTTATATTATGTCATAATATGAAAATATATGCAAGAAAATGATTTGGCGCAACCTTTTTTAAAGACTGATACTTACCTGCCGGCTCAGCCCCCACTCAACACACCCTATACTCCATCATCTCATACTCAAGCCGCGTGCCCTCGACAATCTCCGCGGGCAGCAAGGCCCGCGCCACGCACTTGGGCTCGCCGTCCGGCGCATCCTCCCTTTGAAGGTAGGCGTAATCCCCGTCAAGCCGGTTCACCGTATAATAAATCTTATCCGTCAGCATCTCTTCTCCTCCGCTGATGCGCTTGCCTGACCGTGCCGCTTACGCCAGAATTTCCTTTACCGCCGCCGCTATCTTGTCGCACTTGCAGTTGGCAAAGAAATACTCTTGGAACTTCTCGCCACTCAGCGCGCCCTTGCAGAGCTCCCTGTCAAGCTTGGGCAGAATGTCGCACAGATCCGCGTGCGTCACCGTCTTTACCTCGTCCAGAATCTTCTTGTTCCTCTGCTCCGGCACGACGCGCTCCTTCGGGTATCCGCCGCCGCCCGGCGCGCAGAACAGCTTCTCGAAGATGTATTCCAGATTCAGCTCGCCGCCCCAGCCGAAGTTCTCCGCAAAGGGAAGCGCCACGCAGTTCCCGTCATTTACCTGTGAGAACAGATACGCGTCCAGCGGGGACTCGATATGTCCGCAAAGCACCTTGGGGAACGAATTGCACGCAAGCATCGCACCCTCGCCCGTGCCGCAGCCCGTAATCACATAGTCCGCCGCCCCGGAATTTAAAAGCACCGCCGCCAGAATCCCATTCTGCACATAGGTGAGCTGATGCTCGTCCTCCGCAGAATACATGCCGTAATTGAACACCTCGTGTCCCATCGGCTCCACAACCTTCTTGAGCGTCTCACAAATCATGGCGTTCTTCGCCGCCTGACTGTTCTCGTTAATCAAAGCAATTTTCATCTTTTCCTCCATTTCTGCGCCGCTTTCCTGCGCAAAGCACCTTTCATACTTCCATCACCGGCGTCTGTTTCAGATACATGCATCTTCACATATCCGGTTTTCGTCCTCGGATACCTTATCTTAACATATTCGAACGCCCGCTTCAACCTGTTTTCACACGCAGCCATATGCTGCATACCGGACGCCTGCTTCAACCTGTTTTCATATACTGCATACCAAGCGCCTGCTTCAACCTGTTTTCATATACTGCATGCCGGACGCCTGCTCCTGTCCGATCATCGCGGAGATTCAGCGGGCCTTGCTGTAATACACCATCTGCTCCACAATCTGCGGGAACAAGATCTGATTCTTCACCCGCCTGAGCAACCCGAAGTTCTCTCCGTCCCCGCCAAAGGCATTGTTGTCCCACCAGCAGGCCGTCATGCCGTAATGGCGCGCCTGCGCCACATAGTACGCCGCAAACTCCGTGCGCGCCTCGAGGTTGTTGTTCTTATTCCTCGCGCCGAACTCTCCGATGACCACCGCGGTTCCCTTGGAGATAAACTTGTCATAGAGCCGTTTCATAAACAGATCGATATCCCCCGTCCCCTTTTTGTCCGCGATGGAAAATATCTCCGTGCTGTTTTGGTCGTTCTCCCCCGCCAAGGCGAAATTATAGGGCGTATACGCGTGGACAGATACCAAGATGCGGTTCTCGGCGCTGCCCTTGTCCGTCGGCAGCACATAGCCGTCCGCCAGCGCGTAGTCCGGAGACGCGCAGTACCCAGGCGCCATCAAGTAGCGGGTCGTGTTATAGCCGCTCCCATTCTCCCGAATCGTGTCCACCGCCGTCTGATTGAGCTGATTCACACAGTCGATGCACTCCTTCCCGATGTCGGAGTTCGCGTCAATCCACCACTCATGGTCCGTTTCCGTCTGCCGCGGCTCATTTAAGGTCTCGAAAATCAGCCGCTCGTCGTAATCGGCAAACCGCGCCGCAAGCTGCTCCCAGATATGGCTCACATACTCCTTGGAGCGGTCCAGCTCCTCATAAGAAGGATACATAAAGCCCTTCTCGTTGTCGTGGTGGATATTCAGGATGACGTATAAGTCCGCCTCCAGCGCCCAATCCACAACCTCCTGCACACGGCCAAGCCACGCCTCGCTGATCTGGTCATTCTCGTCCACATGGTTGTGCCATGAGACCGGAATCCGGATGGTCTTAAATCCCGCGTCCGCTATCGCCTGTATCATTTCCCGCGTCGTCACAATGCCGACCCACGCCGACTCGTACTCCATCTCGTCCTTGACGCCGCAATTGGTCGCGTCAAAGGTGTTTCCAAGGCTCCAGCCCAGCCGCAGCGCCTCCACAAACTTCAGCGCGTCGTTCTCGGGGATTTCCACTGCCTCCCACGCCGGCACTTCAATGATTCCGTCTTCTGCCATCTCTTCTCCTCCTGCCTCTTGGCTCCCCTCCAAAGCGGTCGTCTCCGTTTCCGCCGCCTTATCGGTCTGTGTTCTGTTCTCCTGTGTGCTCTCCGCGGCCTGCTCCGTTGCCATGGCTTGCTCCGTTGCCATCTCGCCTCCGGATGCCTCCGCCGCGTTTCCCGCATTTCCACAGCCCGCGGTTCCAAGCATTACCGCCGCGGCCAGCAGCGCCGCGCATAATTTCTTTGCTTTCATCTCAAACCCCCATTCGTCCATTTGCCTTTGATTGTTTATTTTATCACAGCACTTTTTATTTTCCTACCCTCATTTTTAGAGAATATTCAAGCACGCAAAATAATAATTCACAAAACTTTTAAATCTTTTTTGATTTTTTTGTGAATTTTATACATTTTTCATTGATTTTATGGTATTTTTGGATTATAGTTAAGATATAGCAGTTCCACATTCGCATATCACGCATTATTTATTCATATAATAGTGCTGTTACGCGGATTGTCAACCCGATGACGACAGCTTAACCGATATTCTTGGTAACTGCTAAGGAGGTATTATACTTGATTGCAAAACTAAACGATATGCCAAATGATATACTAAAGGAGGTATCTTCCGACAGGTCGCTGACGTTTGTTCCACCAATCAAAGCAGAACGGATTCCGCAAGAGGAATATGACCAGTTAGTTGACCCTTACCGCGAGGCCCTGACCCGCATCGAGACACGGATGAACGGTTTGAATGAAGATTACCGTAAAAAATACCGGGACTATCCCATACATAACATACAGGCCCGTATCAAGAGCAGAAAGAGCATTGAGAAGAAGCTTGCCTTTCGCGGTCTGCCCATCACCGCATATACGGCCAGAGACAATCTGACCGATATCGCCGGCATCCGCGTAATCTGCTATTTTATCGAGGACATTTTCAGCATTCTGGCTTTGGTAAAGACGCAGACGGATCTGCTGATCCTGAAGGAAAGCGACTATATCCATTACCCGAAATCCAGCGGCTATATGAGCTATCACATGGTCATCGGCGTGCCGGTCTACCGCATTGAGGGAATGCAGTATTATCCGGTCGAGATTCAGTTCCGGACGCTTTCCATGGACTTCTGGGCGAGCATGGAGCACCGCATCTGCTACAAGAGCGATACGCCCGAGGAAACCACGGACGCGTTCAAGAAATATTCCTCCGAGATTTCCGAGATGGAGCGGCGTATGCAGCATCTTCTCGCGGAGGCCCGCCTCGAGAATCCACAGGAGCCGATACAATAAAGGTGCAGGTTGTCCCTGCACCTTTTACCTTTTTCAGTTTCATAATGTGCCTGTGCTCTGCGACGACATCATGCTCAAAGGCCTGATCACGCCCGAAAGCCCGACACGCTCGAAAGCCTGATATGGATATCGCAGTCCGCGATAAACTGATAATTGGCCTCCAGCCCGTAGCTGATATGTATGCCAAGCTCCTCCTCCGTCTCCCGGATGTCGATGGAATGCGTATCCATCGCTATCAGAATATTCCCAAACGGAGTGCAGTAGTCGGTCATCGTCTTTTTTCCCTCCGAAAATGCCATCTGCACGTTCAGCGGCCCTTTCTTGGAGAGCGTGAACTCCTTCCCGCGAAGCTTTATCATGCTCTTAATCGGCTCCGCAAAGCCCTCCACCAGCTCCTCATAGAGGACAAAATGCGCGTCATTCTTATAATAATATTCCCCCGGACAGATCGTTTCGATTTTGTCAAGCTCCTCGTCCGTGGCCGCCTCCTTCATCTCCGCGTCCGCAAATTGCAGGCCCCGTATCGAGACCAGTACATCCTTTGTCATTCTGCCTCCCCCTTACTGCCTTCTGAAAAGCTCCGTTATGGCAATCCTGTATCTCACATCCCTTGTGTCCGTGCCGCGCCCGAAGAAGAAAAGATCCATAAAGTCCGCGGCCTCCTCCTGCGTCAACGCCTCCCCGTTCTCATCAAGGATACATCCGTCCCCGGTTCTTATCAGGATCTCAGGGCTCAACGCGCCCACCCACAGGACAACGCCAATCGCCGCCATCAGATTTTTCATACCGTTATATTTCATATATGCCATACTCCTTTCTTTTGCTCCTAAAAAGAGTATGGACACCTTTTTGTTTAATTATGCTTTTTTTCTTCTTTTTCAAGACGGAGCCGGCGTATAATCGCCTCCTCCTGATTGTCGATATGCTTGCGCACCAGCGTCGCGGCGGCAGTCTTATCCTGCCTTAAAATGCTCCGGTACATCTCCTTGTGCTCCCGGACAAGCATCGGATGCCGGCTGGCATCCTTGAGATATTCAAAGCGGTAGCGGTACATCTGCTCCGCAAGATTGTTTACAAGCTGTATCAGACGGTCATTGCCGGTGGACACGACGATAATGTCGTGGAGCGCGACGTCCGCCTCCGCAATTCGTCTGGTGTCCTGCGTCCCGGTTGCCGCCTCAAACGCCTCGCACGCCTTGTACAGGCTGACGGCCTCGTCCTGCGACATGCGCTCACAGGCCAGCTCTATCGCCAACACATCCAGCGCGCGCCGCACCTCCAGCACGTCCTTGAGGTTCTTCCACGTTATCTGCGCCACCTCCGCGCCGCGCCGGGGTATCATGATGACAAGCCCCTCCAGCTCAAGCTTGCGGATGGCCTCCCGGATGGGTGTGCGGCTCACACCGAGCTTATTGGCCAGGTGGATTTCCATCAGACGCTCTCCGGGCTTCATCTTGCCCGTGAGGATTTCCTGTCGCAACGTATTAAATACAACGTCTCTGAGCGGTAAATATTCATCATCGTTCATCATGGTTATATTCATATTCAGGCCTCTGCCTCCGTCTCCTCATTATAAAAGCTTGTGACAAATATCCGGGAACCGTTTCTCCCCGTCTTCAGATTTTTTTTCAGATACTCATAGGCCTCCTTCGCCTGCTCCTCCTCCTCAAACACGCCGAAAATACTCGGCCCGCTGCCGCTCATAACCGCATTCAGGGCGCCGTTCTCCCTCAGCATTCCCTTGATGTCCGCGATAATCGGATACTTGCGCTCCGTAACGGTCTCCATCACATTCTCCATGCGGCCGGCGAGGCCCGACAGGCTCCCCGCCTCCAACGCCGCGACCATGCCGTCAATATCGGGATGGCGGGTCAGTCTGTCAACGCGGAGCGTCTCATAAACCCACTTCGTGGAGACCATAATCGGCGGCTTGACCACCACGACCACGCACCGCGGGGGCGCGGGAAGCGTCCGCAGCTTCTCCCCGATGCCCTCGGCCAGCGCCGTCCCGCCCAATATGCAGAAAGGAATATCCGCGCCGAGCCGCAGCGCGAGTTCCATCAGCTGCTCCCGGCTCTGACCGAGCTCAAACATCCGGTTCATCGCGAGCATGGTCGCCGCGGCGTCCGTGCTGCCGCCCGCCATGCCGGCCGCAACGGGGATCCGCTTCTTCAGATGAATCTCGATGCCGCCCTTGATTCCGTAATATTCCTTCATCCGCTTTGCCGCGCGGAATATGAGGTTGCTGCTCAGATCACCGAGGTCATATCTGCTGTCCACCGACAAAATGATGTCCGGATCCCGCCGCAGCCTGAACTCCAGCTCGTCATAAATATCCACCGACTGCATGACCATCCTGACCTCGTGGTACCCGTTCTCCAGCCTTCGGCACACATCCAGACCCAGATTCACCTTTGCCCTGGCCTTCCATTCCAATTTTTCCATTCGCGCTCCTCTCAACCTTTCATGTTTTGTGCCTTCAGGCCTAATGTATTTTTTTTAGTACAATTTTAATTGATTATATACAAAAATGCGGCATTCGTCAACATGGCAGATCCAAAAAAAGGGGATGTGCCCTCGCACATCCCCTTTCTGTTTTCAGTTCTCCTTTGCGACAACGGTTCCGTCCTCTGTCGTCGTAACCTTCTTGGACGCGTCCTCCGCTGCCGATGATTTCAGCTTATCCAGCTTCTCGAGCACCGCGTCATAAGTTCTCTGAGAAATATCGGGAAGCTTTCCGCCCCATGTCTTCTCCGCCTGCTTGTAGCCCTTGATGAACGCGTCGCGCATCTTGTCAAGCGCCTTCTCGTCGTTGCCCGCAAGCGCGGATGCAAACTGAACGATACGGTCGGAGGTCTGCTTTACGCCCCAGTAGCCGTCCTCGGAAATCGCTTCCTGCGCCTTCTTCTTGGTCTCAGCGTCAACGGTGAAATCTCCCTTCGCAAGGAACTTCCAGATGTCGTTCGCCTGACCGAAAGTGTTGGTCTGCTTTGACATCATATTGCTTACCAGCTCGGTAAGCTGTGCCTGACGCTTCTCCTGGTCAGCCTTTAACTGTGCAACAATCGTCTTTCTGTCATCCTCTGAAAGCTTTCTCTTGTCATAAACTGCAGCCGTGTCATCCGTCTTTGCCGCCGCAGTGGTGGTGTCCGTATTGGCAACAGTGCCTGTCGCCTGACTTGCGGAAGCCGTACTGTCAACATTGCTGACTGCGGTCGCGAGCACATCAGTGGCGTTTGTGCCTGTAATTGCCTCTAAACTCATATTGGTATCCCTTCCTTTCTAAAATTGTCCCATCCATGGTTTCGCAGAATACACACGATAGTGCTACTCTTTTATTTTATATCGGCATATCCCGCCAAAACCTTTAGAGAAATCTCAGAAAATTTTTCCTGTTTTATTTTACGATCAAAAGCCTGTCGCCGGCCCGGATATCCTCGCCCGCAAGATTGTTGATCTCCTTTATCCGCTCCACGCTGACATAATATTTTTTCCCGATCTGCCACAGGGAGTCCCCCTGATTCACATAGTAAATGACAAATCCGGGCAGCTTCTCAAGCACCGCCGCGTCAATCGGCTGTATCTTGAGCTCCGTCAGGATTTCCTCCCGCTGCGTGTCATAGATCAGGACGCGCATGTTGACCGCCAGTCTCACCTCGAGCTGCGTGCCGTCCTTTATCGTCACGGACGGCGTATTGGTCTGCGCGTAAACAGAGCATTGCTCCACCTCCGCGCCGTCAAGTCCGGAGACGGGCCTGACAACCTCAAACGGGATGGTGTCCTTAATCGGATAAAAGCCCTTGGTGTCCTCGCTCGAAGTGTAAAGCGCCTGCAGCACGATATTTCCGCTCACTCTGAGCTCCTCCTCGCCAAACGAGGTCTCCTCGAGCTCCACCTTCGCGTCGCTGTGGCAGATTTGCAGGATTTTCGGGTCGGTATCCTCAAGCTGCACGTTCTTCGTCAGCTTTTCCTCGATGTTCAGCTCCGCCAGCAGATTCCTGAAATCCTTTGTCTCCGTCGCCGCGCGCACATCACAGCTGACGCCGTACACATCCGCCACAATGGGCGTTGTCCCCCGCTCGAAAAGCTTTATCTCCAGCTCAAGGGACGCCTCAACGCCGATAATGCGCGGCTCGCCGTCCGAATCGTCGCGCACGCTGATTTCCTCGTGCCCGATGTCCCAGCTGATGTCCGCCACCATGTTATCGCGGCTGTTCTGACACTCCACATTTCCGCCAAAGGGCATCGCGGTCTCATACCAGTTGATTCTGTCCCCGTTGTCCTCACGGTACACGATAAAGACATTCATCTCGCCCGTGACGGCCAGCTTATCCTCCATCGGACGGAACGCGACATTGCTGACATCCATGCTCTTCCACAGCACCGCGCCGATGTCCGGCATTCCGGCGGGAAGCTTTGCCTCCTCGTGAATGCGCAGCAGATCCCGCTTCTTGACGACGGTTTCCAGATAATCCACGGATTTCTTGCGGTACTCCAGCCGCTCTGCACTCTCCGCGCGCGTATCGCCCGCTTCCCCGACGCCCTCCAGCTCCACGCACAGCTCGTCGGCCACCGTCTCCTCCACGCGCGGCTCCAGACTGATCACCGACTGGATGCTGAGCTTTCTCGAATTGATAATATGTACGCGCATATCCTCCAAATCCGCCCTGCAGATCACGCGGTCCTGCCCCTCAATCCGGTCAAGGTAAATCTCCTCCGTGAAAGGCAGCTCGCCCTCCATCCCGGCAAGCGCTCCGTCCTCCGCGCCCTCCGCCTGATACAAAATCTGATAGCAGAGCCGGCCCTTCACCCAGATCTTGTTCATTCCGGTCTTAATCTCGTCGATTTTGACGTCCCCGCTGCTGTAAATAATCCGCGCCACATCCGGCTTTGTGTCGGATACGTTGATGTCCTCCTCCAAAGGAATCTGCAAGAGCGCCTTTGACTTTATGCGTTCGGTATGAATGCTTTTCTTCAACAATTCCATTAAAAACCTCCAAGACGATACAACCTCCGGTAATCTGTTAAAGTGTATGTCTCAAAGGCTTTTTTTATGCCTGAAGGCCTATCCGGACGCCTCCGATAAGCTCGGAAATGTCCTCTATCCGGTACTGCCGCATATAGTCCTCTATTCCTGCCACGACCTCCTGCGTCGTGTAGGGATTCACGAAATTCATCGCCCCGACCGCGACACCCGTCGCGCCCGCGAGCATAAATTCAATCGCGTCCTCGGCGTTCGCAATCCCGCCCATGCCGATTATCGGAAGCCTGACCGCGTTGGCAGCCTGATACACCATGCGCACCGCGACCGGCTTGATCGCGGGGCCTGACAGCCCTCCGGTCTTGTTGGCAAGCGCGAAGGTTCTCCTGTGAATGTCAATCTTCATACCGGTGATCGTATTGATCAGCGAAATCGCGTCGCTCCCCGCCGCCTCCGCCGCTCTGGCCATCTCCGCAATGTCCGTCACATTCGGGGAAAGCTTCATAATAATCGGCTGCTTCGCCTTGGCCTTTATCTCCTTTGTAATCTCGAAGAGACAATCGGGATTCTGCCCGAAGGCAATCCCGCCATGGCTGACATTGGGGCAGGAAACATTGATTTCCAGCATATCGACGGGCTGGTCTCCGAGCCGCTCCACGACCTCCACATAGTCCGCAATCGAGCGCCCGCACACATTCACGATAATGCGCGTGTCAAACTGCTTCAGAAACGGGATATCCCGCTCGATAAACACGTCTATCCCGGGATTTTGCAGCCCGATCGCGTTGAGCATACCGCCGTAGGTCTCCTGTATGCGCGGCGTCGGGTTCCCCTCCCACGGCACGTTGGCCACGCCCTTCGTGACAACCGCGCCAAGGCGGTTCAAATCCACAAATTCCGAATATTCCATGCCGGAACCGAAGGTTCCCGAGGCGGTCATCACCGGATTCTTAAATATAACACCTGCTATTTCTACTGTCGTATTCATCACAGCTCCACCTCCGTCGCCGGATATACCGGCCCGTCCGTACAAATACGCGCGTTATTTACATGAGAATGCGCGTCCTTCTGCCTTGTCCTGACCACACAGCCAAGACACGCGCCCACGCCGCACGCCATCCGCTCCTCCAGTGAGATATACGCGGGGAGCGCCCGCTCCTGCGCATACTGCTTGACAGCGCGGAGCATCGGCATCGGCCCACACGCGAAGATAATGTCCGCGTCCGGCCCCTCCGCCGCAATCGCGTCCATCACATTTCCTCTCGTCCCCGCGCTTCCGTCCTCCGTCGCGATATGGACGGCGCCATAGCGCGCCAGCTCCTCCGACAAAAACAGCTCCTTATTTCGATAGCCCAATACAATATCAGTTGTTACCGTATCCTTCAACGCCTTCGCCAGCGCAAGCATCGGCGGTATGCCGATGCCGCCCCCCATCAGGAGCACACGCTTCCCGACGGCCTCCGCGACGGGAAAACCGTTGCCCAGCGTCCCGAGGATATCCACCTTCATTCCCGCGCGGTAACCGGAAAATTCCTTTGTCCCCTTTCCCGCCACGCGGTACACGATGCGCAGCCGCCCTCGCGCCGCGTCTGCCTCGCAAATGCTGATGGGGCGCGGCAGAAGCGTGGACTTGTCCTGCGGATACACGCTGATAAACTGCCCCGCTCTCGCCTGTGCCGCAAGCGAGGTCTCTATCCACATATCAAAGATTCCCGTCGCAATCTCCTGTTGCCGATAGACAACGCCTGTTTCTTTTTTCTTGTTCTCCACTTGCATTCCTCTTTTCTAGTCTATCCATTTGTTTTTGATTTCCTGAATCTTATTTTTTCTGCCACTGTCTCCCTTGGTTAAATTGACAAAATCCTTCTTTGTGAATACCGTTTTTTCCCGCGCTGCTATCTCCTCGAAAACATCCATCACATTTTTTACGGTCAGCCGGAATTTTGCAGTGTTGATTTTCGCCTGCACCATTGCCTTTACGCCGTTATCATTGGACAAAAACACGGGATAACCGGTGTACAGCGCCAATATTACAGAATGAATCTCTCCCAGATTCGCCCCCGCCTCCTGATATGTACGAAAATCCGAATTTCCATATTTCAAATCACGGCCATTGCAATATTTATATAAGTCGGCAAACAGCATACTGTAATAGCTGTCATTCAAATCCGTTAAGAAGTCCTCATATTTCATTACAATCAACTTATTTTCCCGAACCAGCTTCGCCACGAGCGGATTTCCCATCATCTCTTTGTTATATAAAAATTCATGGACAACCGGCTCCATGCGCAAGTCTTCGACAAGCTTATTAAAATAAAAATCCGCCTCCCCCTTTGCCCGCGCCATATAATTCATAAAGTCGGTGTCCGCAATTACCTTTGTCTTTTCCGCCATCGGTCACTCCTTGGGTATACTCTGTATTGTGATTTTGCCACCCTCATCACCTGCCGCTCTCTTACTGTACTCAAACAGCTTCCGTATCCGCGCCAATTTTGCCTCTGACAATACCGCCTTTGCCTCCGCCTGCTCCAGCATATTATATAAACCGCTCATCGACTTCTGACGGTCTGTTTTCATAATGTTTCGATACTCCTCCGCCTGAATACAGTCGATAATCATCTCCGGTCTGTCCCGCTCTATCTGCTCCAGCTCCTGTCGATTAAAGGTGTCTACAATCCCTGCCTCCTCCAGTCTGTATACCACAGCCTTGTAAGGCACCATAAACATGTTCATCAAATAAACGATTATCCTTACAAAATCCTTATCCTCCACGGTTCTCCCTGATATGCCGTATTCCCTGCATTTCAAAGTAAAAAAATAAGAAAAAGGCATATCCGGAATCAGCAGTTCCGCCGCAAACCGGTTGATAACAGCCTCCGAATCAACAGATTGTTTTATCTGCTTCCGCACCTTCTCATCTATCCGCCAGACATGCCCCAACTCATGGGCCGCCGTATATACCTGCTTCTCGATATAATTTCCGGTATTGATAAACACAAAATTCCTTTCCTCACCCTTTATCCACCTTCGGACATGGACGCCGTTAGCCTCCTCATCCTCCAACGGATACCGTAACACAATACAGGCCTTATCCAATATCTCAAATATATCCGTCCGGATGATCGGATTGATGATATGATACTCCATCCGTATTTCGGAAACCTCTTCCTTTATCCTGTCAACAATATTCTTCGGCAAATTTGTATACATAAACACTCCTCATGTCCTGTCAGAAAAGGACAAAATGAAAATTCATTTTGCCCCAATACATTACAATGTCTCGGCTAAATCCGCATACATATCAATCAAATCAAGCACCAGCTCCTGATTCTCCTCGTTTCTAAACTCCCTGAAATTCTCAACCGACAGATTATACTCCTCCTGCCCTCGGTACGCCAACAGCCGCTCCCTTGTAATATGCAGAACATCCGCTATTTCATTTAACTGCGCCGGCGGAAGGAACAGCCGCCCCTCAATCAACTTGTGAACGTCCGCCACGGAAAAGCCTGTCTTATCCGCAAATTCCGACAATTCCATTGATTTTTTCTTTAATTCCAAACGGATGTTATTTCCGATAACTCTGGCGTTGTTCATCTGATACCCCCATTTTCACAGTGCCACACAATCTTTTTTTCCATTATACCACATATTCCGCAAAAGCAAACATATTCATAATAGTTCATTGCATTTCATCATTCCAGATTGACAAACATCCATACTATCAGATATAATAAGCTTAACAAGGGAGCCGAAAGGTGAGTACCGGTCACCCGCCCCGGCGTTATAAAGTAATTAGCTGAGAATAGCCGTTCCTAAACTTTGCAGAGGTCAGGACGGCTATTTCTTATTTTTCAAATTCAGAACTGCGACAATTAACAGACCGACGGTCAAAATCACCATAAATTCCTCATATGTACTCATAATAATCACCACCCTCCGTCAGGTCTCGGATTGGGTGATAGCACGTCCTTCGACTCCCTATAACCATATTATATTGTCATATGGCAATTTTGTACAGCGAAATAATCTACTTCGCCTCTTCCTCCTCCTTGCTGGTCAGCAGCTCCCGGTAGATGCCGCCAAGCTCCTCAAGGCCCTTCGCGATCAGCCCCGCGTACATCACGGCGCCCTCGAATCGCAGGTGCGTGTTGTCGTCCTTCCCCTCCGGATAATTGTCGTAAATCCCCGCATCAAAGTTCATATACCACTTGCGGCTTGCGGCCTCGCCCGCATTCTTGAGCGCGGCGCGGCTCATGCTGTACAAGTCAATCAGCGCCACCTTATTCTTCTCCGCAGTCTGCTTTATCGCCGCCACATACTCGGAGTGGTCGCCGCTGCCAAGCTGCTTCTCGTCCACAAAGCATCTGCGCTCCAAGGGCGTTATCAGTACCGGATGCGCCCCATGCACACGCGCCACGCAGATATAAATCTCCAGATTTTCCATAAAGGTTGAGAACGGCTCCGTGTAGCGTGCGGGATCGTCCTTCTTCTCGTCATTATGGCCGAATTGAATGAACAGGAAATCCCCCTCGCCGATTTCCTCCTCTATCTTAGCCAGACGACCGTCCGCAATAAAGCTCTTCGTGCTCCTCCCGTTCCTTGCGCGGTTCACCACCAGCACATCATCCTTCAGATACAGCGGCAGAACCTGTCCGATACCCGTCTGCGGATACGTGAAAATCTTGTTCGTCTGCACGGTGGAATCCGAAGCCCAGAAAATTCTTGTTTTCATTCTTACCTCCCTGCGCAAAATGCGCATCATTTCTCGTGGAATCAAAA
Source organism: Roseburia sp. (assembly GCA_023664265.1). GTDB lineage: Bacteria > Bacillota > Clostridia > Lachnospirales > Lachnospiraceae > COE1. The sequence goes on along the minus strand of JAMPFV010000003.1, from coordinate 69,968 downwards.
CTATCAAAAAAGGGAAACTCTCGTTTCCCTTTTTGTGCGCTCTTGTTTTACTCTTTAACGGCGCCGATATTAACGCCCTTAACGAAGTATTTCTGCAGGAACGGATACAATACCATAAACGGAAGCACCGCCGCGATAATACCCGCATTGAACAAAGTTGTCTGCGACACTTCATAAGACGTTGTCGGTGTATCGCCGTCCATAACCATGTTTCGCAGCTTATACTGGAAGTTTACCTGAGTCGGGTCAGTGATATAAATCTTAACCGTTGAGTAATCGTTCCAAACTGCTACGGAGAACATCAAGCCGATAGAAGCAAGCGCCGCCTTGGAAAGCGGAAGGACAATCTTAAAGAAGATACCCATCGGGGAACAGCCGTCAATCTTGGCCGCCTCGTACAGAGACCCCGGGATGCCCTCAAAGAAGTTCCTCATCAATACCAGATTATACACGTTCATGCCATGCTTGACAACCAGAATCCACCAATTATTTACCAAATGCAACTGTTTCATTACCAAATACTCCGGAATCATACCGCCCGAGAATATCATGGTAAAGAGCAGGATATAAGCGAAAATATTGCGTCCTGGCATCTCGAACTGAACCAGCACATAGCCGCCAAGGGTGGACAACACAAGTCCCAACAGCGTTCCCAACAGCGTGCTGACAACCGATATTACAAAGGGGGTGCGCAACAGCTTCGTCTCAATAATCGTCCGATAGCCATCCAGCGTAAAGGAATCCGGCCACAGACGGAACTGGTATACGCCAACCTTATTGAGCGAGTCCACGACAACCTTCCAAATCGGCACAATGATAATCAGGCCAACGAGAATAAACACAATGTAGTTCACGACGTCAAAGACATGTACCTTCGTCTTTGGCTTTTTATATACTAACTTTTCCTCTGCCATACTCACACCTCCTATACAATGCCACGGCCGCGAACCTTCTTGCTCGCATAGTTACATATCAGAACAAGAATACAGCCCACCAACGAACGGAACAGACCGACTGCCGTGGAATATCCGTAATTCGGCAGCGCAATCGCGAATGTCTGACGATAGATATAAGTCGCGATAACGTCTGATACCTCATAAACCGCGTTGTTATAAAGTACGAATACGGACTCGAACAGGTTCATAACCTTTGCGAGGTTCAGAATCAGTACGGTGATGATCGTATTGGCCAGCGCCGGCAGCGTTACATAGCGGATCTTCTGCATACGGCTTGCACCGTCGATATCGGCCGCCTCATACAGCTCCGGATTGATGCCGGAAAGGGTTGCAAGATAGATGATCGTTCCCCAGCCGGTCTCCTTCCAAATCTGGATAAACCAGTAAATCGGACGCCACCACGTCGTGCTTGCGAGGAAATAGATATTCTTATCCGCTTCTCCCAAAATCCCCCACTCTCGCAAGAGACCGTTGACCATACCGGTGCTTGACGGAGAGAGGAACAAGCTGAAGATGGAGGCCACTACCGCCCATGACATAAAGTGCGGTAAATATATGACAGTCTGCAAAGTTTTCTTTGCCAACAGATTTTTCATCTCATTCAGGAAGATGGATACCACAACCGCACTGACATTCGTCAAAATCAGATTGGCGATACTCAGCTCCAACGTATTCCAAAACGCTGTCCAGAATGCGGGGGTTGAAAACATCTTCTGAAAATGTGTAAAACCAACAGGGCTTGGCGTTCCTACCGGCTTATAGTCGTAGAACGCATAGCGCACACCGAGCATCGGCCAGTAATGCATAATAATCAAAAACGCGAGAACCGGGATAAACATAATATAATATCCCCTGTTATTCCATATGCGAAGCCCGAGCGGCTTTTGGCGGACTTCCACACCGCCGGAGGTCATGACTTTTTTCTTATTACTCATACCGTTCTCTTCCTTTCTGCTTCCTTCTATCACTTTTGCCGTGACCGGATAAGAACGGTCACCTGACTATGGAACTCCTGCGCCTTCCACAGGCACTTTTAGCGTAATAAACTGCCCAAACAATCTCGTCTGTTCAAGAGCGCTTATTGCGGACAGTTTATCAATGTCCCACCCCCTGACGGGGGCAGGACACAAATCTTCATTATCTTTTCGAGTAGAAACTCAAAGTAGAAAACAATTACTGATTCAGCTCAGTTAAGCACTGGTCAATGATGCTGCCTACCGTATCAACATAGGTCTGCATTGCCGCGTCCACGTCGCCGCCATCTACTACAACTGCGGTAACAACTGCGAGCTTCGCATCATAGATTGTACCGGACTCATTCGTATAAGTCTCGGAAACCGGAGATGCCGGAGCGTCTACACAGTTCTCGGTAAAGAACTTGTTACCTGCCGTCATCAGCTCAGAATCCGCTACGAAACCATTTGTCAACGGGCTGATAAGGAGCGCTGAATCCAGATGGTTCTTCTTCCAAACCGTGTTCGGGTCATTCGGTGACGGCTTTAAGTGGAACTCGCCCTCTGCGTAAGAATAAGACTTCTCGCTGTCTGTTCCCGGGTTGGTTGTGAACTCCTCAGCCTTTGTGGACCAGTGAACATCCTCTGCACCGTATACCCAAAGGGTCTGTACAACGTCGCCGTCCAACATCGTGTCGAACAGTGCGTCAAATACTGCCTGATTGTGTACCGGATCGCCCTGGTCGATGATAACCCATACCGGAGCCTCTCTGTTGATATAACCACCTACAGTATCCGTGATTTCCTTGATAGGCGGAAGCTGTACCAGCTCTGCGTCTACTTCATTCTTAACCAAGCTGTCGGTCAGGTTCTGATACCAGGTACCTGCCCAGTATGTGAATACGCCGGAAGAACCCTTCTGGTCATTGGAGAACCACTTCTCACGCGCAATCTTTGTAGATGCGGTCAGTGTCTCAGGGTCAATCGCGCCGTCAGCATAAGCCTGCTGCAATCTCAGAAGCGCCTCCTTGGTAGCATCCTCCTGGAAGCCGTCAACCCATGTGCCATCCTTCTCATAGAGAGCGGGATATGCACCCTGCCAAAACTCTGGCAGATAGTTGATATACGGAGCCTCGTTTCCGAGGAAGCCCGCCGCGATAACACCGTAGGTATCGCCATCCACACCGTTTCCATCAGGATCGCCGTCATGGAACGCCTTCAACATATTGTAATAGTCGTCATAGGTCTTAATGGTGTTTGCATCAATGCCAACCGCGTCAAGCCAAGCCTTCTTTACATATGTAACGCAGCCGTTACCATATGTCGGGGCAAAGCCGTACAGATGGCCATCCTTATCCTTCAAATTCTCATTGATGGCCGGCAATGTAACTCTGGACTGGAACTCTGCATTTGCGTAAGCGTCCGACAAATCCCACAAAAGGCCGGTCGGCGCATACTGCTTAAACATCTCCGCACCCATAATCATCGCGTCGGGATAATCGCCGCCCGCGAAAAGACGTCCAACCGCGTCCGTGTAGCCGGAGTGGTCAAGCTGCTGAATTGTCAAGCTGATGCCTACGGCATCCTCCCACTGCTTCTTGAAATCTTCCTGTCCGTTGTCAGCAGAAGCGGTCAGCGTACCGTTTACTACGATGGTGATACCATCCGAGAGTACGTCATGGTAATCCGGCTTCTCTCCTGACTCTGCAGAAGCGTCTGTACCTGCGGACGAATCAGCAGGCGCTGCCGTACTGTTGTCAGTAGAAGCAGCTGCGTTTGAATTGTCCGTTGTGCTATCCGTTGCCGGCGTGTCAGATGAACCGCCGCAGGCTGCCAACGAGACAACCATTGTTGATGCCAAAAGTAAAGATAATGCTTTCTTCTTCATCATTTCTTTCCTCCCTAAAAATTTGTTTGTTTAGTACCGGACGGAATAAAAAGATTCTCGTCACAGACATATCGCTGCCGAATCTCCACCCGTCTGTTTTGTACTTTAGCATTGAAAGCCCTTACAGACAAGCGACAAAATTTTAGGCAGCATACATATTTTGTTCTCCGTTTCAAAGCATTGTTGATTTTTAGGGCTTTTCTCCTGCAATTATCTATTGTAATTTTCCTCCGAAGCCGGTAAAATATACCTGAATATCAACTTACTTTTTGTGAAATCGGGAGAAAAAATCATTGAAAAAACCTTTATCGAATATACATTTTGACAGAAAATCCGTCCGTCAGGCTGCGGATTCGCCAAATACCGGCCAAAGCTTTATGCTGAAAATGATGATTTCATACAGCATATTTCTTTTGGTGATCCTCATGCTCCTGTTCTATTTGTACGGCTCCGGCATAAAAAATGCACGTCTGAGCTATCGGGGACGGATACAGGCCGCCTTTGCCGGCAACGTGGCGCTTTTTGAGAAAGACTTGAGCATTATGAACGCCTATTGCCGACAGCTGCTGCAGAATAACGACTTCAAAAAGCTTATGAAGCTCTCCCCCGACGATCCGCGGTTTCAGGACTTGGGATTCTCGCTCTACACCACTCTCTCCACGGACGTGTATCCGGAGGCGCTGCTTCCGATTTACGAGGTATTCTGTTATCTGCCGGCCTCGGGATATATTCTCTCCCCCAATACCTTTGTGTCGGCACAGCGCTACTATGATTGGGAAAAGCGCTACTCCGAGGAGCATTTTGAGCATTGGATGAAAGCCCTTACATCCCCCGAATATTACTACCGGTTCCTTCCTCTCGACGATTATGCGCCCGACTACGACAGAGACCGGTACATGTATATCATCAATCTTGACGACCTTTATTATATGGAAGCGGGAGGCGTCGTCTGCTTCGTAATGGAAAAGACGGAGCTGTCCTCGCTTTTCACCTGTCTTCAGGAGGATACGCCTTATCGGACGCTGGCCATGCTGACCCCGGACAACGGGCTTTCCCTCTCCATCCACACACCGGAGGGCGCACAGATTACCGATTTACTCGTCGCGGGCACGACCGACGATGAATATTTCCAATCTCTCGGGGTCTCCGTGGGGACATTCACGTCTCCGGATACGGGCTTTACCTACTATTACACCTATCCCGCCTTTGAGTCCTCCTCAAATATTGCACGCATACAAATTGTGCACCTTTTGCTGTTTCTGACAGTGTTGACCATCGGAGTCATATTGGCTTTTCGCTTTTCCAAGCGCAATATGCGCCCCATTATCGAGCTGGGGCACGAGCTTCGGGCCGCCAAGGCGGAAACTACCCATTTGCAGGAAGTGGTGGACAGCCAGCGCCCGATTATGCAGGCTTCCTATGTCCGCCGGCTCATCAAGGGCACACTCGGCTCCGAGGAGGAGGCGGAATATGTCCGGGACTTTCTCGGTCTTCCCGACGAGGCCCTGTGCTACAACAGCCTGTACATCGTCGCGTACAATACCGTAACGGAGGCGGCAGGTGAGTCCCGCACGGCCGCAGAGTGCAACCGTCTTGTCACGGACGGTCTGCAGCAGTATCTCGAGACGCCGCTCTACTACGTCAGCCCGTCGGACAGAACCTATGCGGTCATACTGGCCTGCAATCAGGAGGAGGAAAAGGACCTTGTTTCCCGGACAAAGGAGCGTATCGTAAAGCTGCACGATTATCTTCTGGACGCCTGCGGCATATGGCTGCTTGCGGGCATCGGGAGGAGCACGGACAATCTTATGAATGTCTGGGAGTCCTATCGGCAGGCGGTCGAGGCCGTCAGCTACACCGGTCGGAATTATGTTTTTTATCCGTATGACCTTATCAAGAAGGATTCGAGCACGTTCTACTACCCTCCGGAGCTTTCCACGAAGCTGATTCGCTTTATCACCTCCGGGAACACGCCGCAGGTCTTGGAGCTGTTCAATCTGCTCCATCAGGAGAATATTGAGGAGCGCTCTCTGCCGATTAACATGCTTCAATTTTTGCTGTCGGATATCCGCAACTCTCTGCTGAAGGCGCGGTTCGCGCTGCCGCCGAATGTGTCCGACGAGGAGATTCGCGCGTTGGATGACTGCTTTAGTCAGCACGTCTCCTTTAAGCTGTGCGAGGATATCGCGCTGCGGCTCTGCAGGCTGTTTACCGCGGAGTCGGAGGACACAAGTCCGGTCTCCGCGATTGAGCAGTATATTTTGAAGAACTATATGGATCCGTCGATGAGCCTGAACAAGATTTCTGATGAGTTTCAGATTTCGGAGAGCTATTTCTCCCATATGTTTAAGGAGAAGACGGGAATCAATTTCTCGAACTATCTGGAGAATATCCGCATGAATGAGGCCGCGCGGCTGATTCGGGAGACGGACATCAGCCTGAACGAATTGTATCTGTCCGTGGGCTATAACAACGCGAACAGCTTCCGGCGGGCGTTTAAGAAGATTTTCGGCGTGACGCCGAGCGCGATGCGGGAGGGAAAGGCTTACTTCCCCTCATAAACCACCTTTCCATCCACGATCGTACAGCGCACCACTCCCTTGAGCCGCTGTCCGGTGAAGGGGGAATTTGCAGACTTTGATGCATAATTTCCGACCGTCTGCGTCGCATTTGCATCAAAAATAACAAGATCCGCAGGCGCTCCCACGGAGAGAGTGCCCGCGTCAAGCCGGTACATCCGGGCCGGATTGACCGTCATATGGGCGATAAGCTCACTGATTGTCAGCGCCCCCGTATCGACAAGATTCGTTATTCCCAGAGACAATGCCGTCTCCAAGCCGATAATGCCGCTCGGGGCCTCCGTCAGGGGGCGCGCCTTCTCCTCTCTGCCATGCGGCGCATGGTCGGTCGCGATAAGATCGATCGTTCCGTCCTTGAGGCCTTCAATAATCGCGAGCCGGTCGGCCTCCTCGCGCAGCGGCGGGTTCATCTTCGCCAGGGCGCCATGCGCGATCACCGCGTCCTCCGTCAGACTGAAATGGTGCGGTGTCGCCTCCGCATGGATCTTCGCGCCGCGGCACTTGGCCTCCCGCACAAGCGCGACGCCCTCCTTCGTGCTGATATGCTGTATATTTAAGATAACATCTGTTCTTAACGCAAGCTCCAGATCCCGCTCAATCAGGGATATCTCCGCTTCCCGCGGGGAGCCGCCTATTCCGAAATGCTCGGAGGCCTTTCCCTGATTGACCCCGTTATTGATGATCAGCGCGGGATTCTCCTCATGCAGGCTGATGGGTACGCCCAGCGCGGAAGCCCTGCGCATGGCCTGCTCCAGAAGCGCGGCGTCCATAATGGGGATCCCGTCGTCCGTAAAGCCCGCCGCGCCCTTTTGCCGAAGCAGCTCCATATCCGTAAGCTCCCGTCCCGCCATTCCTTTTGTGACGTTGGCGCAGGTATAAATCTTTAAATCGGTTGTTCTCCCCTTTTCAATAACATATGTCAGCGTATCCGGATTATCCACGGCGGGCTTTGTGTTTGCCATCAGCACGACGCCGGTAAAGCCGCCCTTGAGCGCGGCTCTGGCGCCGGTTTCAATATCCTCCTTATGGGTAAAGCCGGGGTCGCGAAAATGCACATGCACATCCACAAGCCCCGGCGCCACGATACACCCCTCCGCGTCAATCACTTTGCAGCCGCCCTCAAAGCGCTCTGCGCCGGTCTCTTCGCAGCCGTTCTCAAAGCGCTCTGCGTCCGTCTCTTCACAGCTGCCCTCACGGCTCTCTGCGTCCGTCACTCTTACAATCCGCCCGTCCTTTACGATAACAGTTGCTTTTCTTGCGATATTATTTGCGGGGTCAACCACAAATCCGTTTTTTATCAATAACATATGTTTTCTCCTTGTAATTCCACGGTACCGGAAGCATCCGCTCCGGATAAGACTGATTATTTCCCGTTTTCTCCGCTTCTATCATATCACATCTCTCATTGAAAAACTATCGGCTTATCCGCTATATTTTCGGTTTTTATCACGATATACGGGTATGTCGCGACCGGTGTGACGTTCTCCGCGCTGCCGGGCCCTGTCAGCGTCGTGTCGATAATAATCGCCGTCTCCGTCTCATAGAAGTCATTGACGCTGATGCTGAAGCCGCCGCCGGACTGCTCTCCATAGCCGATTGCCACATACAAATCGGCGCCCAGAACATAGCTGATCTGGAACGGGGCCTTCTTCTTCTCACTGATAATCTCCTTCAGGGTGTCCGGCTGCTCCTTTTCCCCGAGCACGGTAAAATCAAGGTCCCTAAGCTTGTCGGCATTCTCGGACGCCGCGCTGCATCCGCTCAGTAAGAGCATGGTGATGGTGAGCGCTATCGCCAGACAGAAATACCTTTTGATACTCTTTTTTCGCATTGCTTCTCTCCTTTTACGGTAAACGCAAGTCTTTCTTTTATGAATAAATATGTCTTGAACCGGCGGGATATGACTACCGCTCAGGACATTTCCTCAATCTCATATGCGTACCATTACAAACTTTGACCCCTTCGGCTTTGATTATATGAGGTACACTATCGGCAATCAATGCAGGGAGGTTCCGCAGCTGCAATATAATGACGGACTGCAATTCATATATTTTAATACCCGCGGGCAAAAAGGTGGTAGCAGAGAACTGCAAACCATGTTAAAATATATAGAAGAGAGCACGACGGAAAATGCCGTGGATGATGCGACAAGAGAGCTTCACGGCTATGTCCGTACCGTGAAAATGCTGCCGGAGGTGAAACAGGGATATATGAAGTTTGATGAGCTTATGGCCTATGCGCAACAGAAGGGACACATGGAAGGGTTTGAAAAAGGACGCCAAGAAGGACGTGAAGAAGGACGTGAAGAGGGACGTGAAAAGATTATCCGAGACTGTCTGACGCGGAACAGGGACTGCCAAACGGTGGCGGATTTCCTTGGAATATCCATAGAGGAGGTCCGACACATAGAGGAACAACTGTCGGTTCCCAACACATAAACCGCACATAAACCGCATCCGCACCGGACACAATCCGCTATTGCGTTTCCCTGTGCCGGCTTATATAATGATATTGGAGCAAGGCGGTCTTACCTTCAACCGATATTTACGAAGAAAGGGAATTTTATATGATTAGATTTATATTTGTGGTTCTGTTTGTGGTTCTGTTTCTGATTCTGAGCATTCCACTCATGCTGCTTGAATGGATCATCGGCAAATTCAACCCCGATATCAAGAGCCGGTCGAGTCTCGCCATCGTCAATTGGGCTTTTCGGTGCGTGCGCTTCCTTGCCGGCACAAAGGTGGACTATATCGGCGAGGAAAACATTCCGGCCGATACCGGCGTCGTCTACGTCGGGAATCACCGGAGCTATTTTGACATTGTCCTCACATACCCGCGCGTTCCGCGCCCCACCGGCTATATCGCCAAGAAGGAGATGGAGAAGGTGCCGCTCTTGAGTGTGTGGATGAAGGATTTACACTGTCTTTTTCTCGACAGGGAGGATGTGAAGGCAGGGCTGAAAACCATCCTGACAGCCATTGATATGGTCAAGGGAGGCATCTCCATCTGTATCTTCCCGGAGGGAACCAGAAACAAGGAGGAGGGAACGTTCCTCCCGTTCCACGAGGGGAGCTTCCGAATCGCGGCAAAATCGGGCTGCCCCATTATTCCGATGACCATCAACAACAGCGCCGCGGTCTTTGAGAATCAGTTTCCGCGAATCAGAAAGGCGCATGTGATCATCGAATACGGCAAGCCCGTCTATGTCAGCGAGCTCCCCAAGGAGGCCCAAAAGCAGCTCGGCACATATATTCAGAATATTATCCGGGAAACCTACGACAAAAACAAAGAACAGATTAAATAGTTCCCTGAAATCCTCTCTCTATCACGGGAATCAACTCTTCAAAATGCATTCCGTGCGAGGCCTTGACAAGCACGGTGTCCCCCGTGTGAAGCAGCTCTTTGAGCTGTGTGAGCAGCTCGGCTTTATCCTTAAAATAATATACACTGCTCTCCGAGCGTTCCACCGAGCGCGCGCCGTCCGCCATGTCCCTGCACAGCCCGCCGACGCAGATAATCACCTCCGGATTGCTTTCCGCGGCGTATTCGCCAACCTCCCGGTGCAGCCTCCGCTCCTGCCCGCCAAGCTCAAACATATCGCCCATAATCGCCACCCGGCGGCTCTGAGCTATCTGGGCCAGCAGATCAATCGCGGCCTTCATTGATACGGGATTCGCATTATAGCAGTCGTCAATAATCGTAAAGCTCTCCGTGCGAATCACATGGCTGCGTCCGCCGACAGGCTCCACCGCCTCAAGCCCCGCCTGTATCTGCTTTGCCGTCATTCCCAGAATCAGTCCTACCGCCGCGGCCGCGAGCGCATTATACACCATATGCTCCCCCGGAAGCGGTATCGTCGCCGTGAAGGACACGGGTATATCCGCATTGATATGAATCGTAACCCTGCTGCCCTCCGGACCTATATGCACATAATCCGTGGCGCGGACGGCATTGCCCTGCTCCATACCGAAAAACAGCGGCTTTTGCCCTTTCACCTCCGTTATCGCCGCGAGCTTATTGTCATCACCGTTGAGGCAGACGCTTCCTTGCGCGTTCATAAAATCAAAAATCTCGCTCTTCGCCTTCAATATCCCGTCTCTGGTGCCCAGATTTTCCAAATGACATTGCCCGATATTGGTAATCACACAGATATCCGGCCTTGCGATTTTGCTCAGCCGGTGCATCTCCCCGAAGTCGCTGATTCCCATCTCCAGCACCGCCACCTCACAGTCCTCGCGTATCCGCAGCACCGTGAGCGGAAGTCCCACCTCGTTATTGAAGTTCCCCTCGGTCTTCAACGTCCGAAACGCTCTTGAAACGACGCTCGCGATGAACTCCTTCGCGCTCGTCTTCCCCACGCTCCCGGTGATTCCGATCACCTTAATGTCGAGCTGACGGCGATAATACTCCGCCACATCCTTCAACGCCTGAAAGCTGTCCTTCACCAGAATATAAGCGCCCTTGGGCGTCTCCGGCGCCTTCTCGCAGATCACGCCCATCGCCCCGCTCTCAAACACGCGGTCAATAAAGCTGTGTCCGTCCACGCGCTCGCCCTTGGTCGCAATAAATATGTATCCCGCACCTACCTGCCGGGAGTCAAGCACCACACCCGCGGCCTCGGTCACATCGACATCCACGCCCTCCGTGATATGCTCCGCGTGAAGCGCTCCGCCAACGGCCTCCGCGATATTTTTCAATGTCATATTTTTCATAGGATGCTTTTCCATCTCGCCCCTCACTCGCACTCGTCATATTTTTTCAGTGAAATCTCAACAATCCGCTGACAAAGCTCCGCAAAATTCATTCCAACGGCCTCCGCCTCCTGCGGCAAAAGCGAGGTCGGCGTCATTCCCGGAAGCGTGTTCGCCTCCAGACAATAGAAATTGCCGTTCCTATCCATTCTGAAATCAACACGCGCATAGGTTCTGAGACGCAATGCGCGGTAAACCGACTCCGCGCAGGACTGCATCGCCTTCGCCAGATTCCCGTCAAGCTCCGCAGGACAGGTTTCTATCGTTGAGCCTGCCTGATATTTATTCTTATAATCATAGAAGCCGACCTTGGGCGCTATCTCAATAATCGGGAGCGCTTTTCCGTCTATCACGCCGATGGAAAGCTCCCGCCCGTCTATGTACTGCTCAATAATCACCCTGTTCTCCAGCAGGAATGCCTTTTCCAGCGCCTCCTTGAGCTCCGCCTCGTTGTCCGCCTTGTACACGCCCACGCTCGAGCCGCCGCAGTTCACCTTCACGATACAGGGGAAAATATACCACGGCGTGACGGCCTGCGCCTCCTCCTTTGTGACTGTGATGCCCTTGACTGTCGGAATATGGTATTTGTTAAACAGCTCCTTGGAGATGGATTTATCCATCGCGAGCGCACCGGAGAGGTAATCCGTGCCCGTATATTTGATGTCGAGCAGGTCAAACATTGCCTGGATCCTCCCGTCCTCCCCGTTCTGACCGTGGAGCGCAAGGAAGACGATATCCGCCTGACTGCAAATCTCTATCACATTCGGCCCTATCAGGCGCTTGGGGTTATCCTTTCTGAGCGCCTTCACCGCACTGATATCGGGATTCTGTTCCGTGATTGCGCCGAAGTTCCTGCTCCAGTCCTTCTCTATATCAAAGATATGATCCGCATCTCCCTCATAGCCCAAATATACATCCAACAGCACCGCCTGATGCTCTTTCTCCTTCAAGGCTCTGTAAATCATGGCGCCCGTCACCAGAGACACATCCCGCTCCGTGCTGATTCCTCCCGCTAACACAACAATTTTCACACTATTACCTCCATCCGATAAGACCCGGCTACTCCTCGGCCATATCATTTATATTTTTAAGCATATCACCAAAACAGAACAATACAATACCGTTCCACTCAAAATTTCTTTCCAAAGACGCATCCGTATCCCGCCAACGACCGTCCGGTCCGATATGGCACTCCCCCGTCTCATTCAGCCCGCCTATATATTGTATGCTATTCTCAACGATAAGTGTGTATTCCTTGCTGGGCGTGATATAATTGATGAAGCAGAGCAGCAGCACCCTGCGGAGCGTATTCTCAAGAGAGCGCTCGCCGATACCGAAAAGCTCGTCTTTTTCGGCCTCATTGCAAATCTGCTCCGTCTCGTCCACCAGGCACAGCATAATGTGGGTGCACGTGTCTCTGTCAATATTCTGCTCCGCATTCAGACAAACCCATACGCCATAAAAGACAAACCTGTCCGCCGTATAGCTTCCCTCATAGCCCGCCAGAAATTCATCGACAATCTGCCGATATTCACGGTTTCCCGTCGCGTCCAAAAGCTGCATCGCCGCATAAAAGCGGGCCGCCCTTCTCTCACCGCTGTCACACGCATTGCCCGCAAGCCATTGCCATGCCCGCTCGGCGGCGTCCTGAAGCTCCTTCGACACCGTGGCCTCGTATTTTCCAAAGGTATTGCGCCCCATGGCCATAATCCCGCAGAACGCCGCCGTCGCCTCATAATCTCCGTAAAGGCTTCCATCCTCGCCCTGCTTTGTCAGCAGCCACTGCGCCATATACAACAGCCGGGCCACCATGTCGCCGTCAGCCGCCGCGTCCCCCATATAGGCGTAGGCCTGCTCATACAGCGCGCCGTTCTTCTGCAGAGAGTACAACAGAATGTGCATACCGAAGCTCACGTCGCACACGCCCTTGGCGCTCTCCTCCAGCCGCGCGTCCGACATATTGGCCAGCAGTCCGAGAAAAAGCCTCTCGTAAGCGTCCTCCGATATCTCAAAGGGATAGGACTGCCCGATAATATCCGTCTCTATGTAATAGCTTCCCGGCTCCGTCACCTGTGAAAAATCGCAAATGCTCACTGTCTGCCCGCTGAGACCGTCGGTCTGCGCCGCGTTGATTCGTCCGACGCGGACAACCTTGTTGTCGGATTTGCGGACTACCCGGAAAGTATCCCCATAGGAATCCCCCAAGAATATGACTTCTTTGTCACGGGAGGCGCTATAGCCCGACTGGTTCACCGAAATCCGGGTACGGCTTACCGGAAGCTCTATTCCATAGCTTTTCAGCTTTGTCGCATAGGCCTCATCCCGCACCGCCGGGCCGGTCCCGGACTCTGTCTCCTGCGCCTGCGGCACATCCGACGTGCCGGTTCTGTCTCCGGCCGGCGCATTGACGCCACAGGCCGACAGCAGTAATATGATACTCAGTATCAGGCAAAGCCCGACGCTGCCTCTGTTCTTCTTCATCTTCCTTTTTCCTTCCTTAACCCCTATTATTCTACACGCATTTCGGGCGCAAGTAAAGTCCAAGTGGGTCATCCGGCCATTTTTTCTCTGTTTCCGCACCGCTTTCCCGGCTCAGCTCTGCCGGGATCGGGCGTCCCTCGCATCATACACGATTTCCCCGTTGATCATCGTCATTACGGTATCGGTAAAAACCTCCATCGGATTCCCGTCAAAGACCGCGATATCCGCGTCTTTCCCCGGCTCCAGACTGCCTACCCTGTCCGCCGTCCCGCAGATCTCGGCGGCGTGAATCGTCATCGCCTTGAAACCATCCTCCATCGAAAGTCCCTGCTTTACGCTCAGCCCCACGCACAGCGGCAGCGACTGAATCAGCGAGACGGGATGGTCTGTCGTGATTGCGACCTTCACCCCCGCATTGGCCAGAACGCCCGCCGTCTTAAAGGCCATGTTCTGCACCTCTATCTTGTTGCGGCTTGCCAAATCCGGCCCGACTATGGCAGGATACCCCAGCGCCGCCAGCTCCGGCGCGATCAGGTGCCCCTCGCTGCAGTGATCGAGCGTCATCTCCAATCCGAACTCCGACGCGATGCGGACGGCGGTAAAAATATCATCCACGCGGTGCGCATGGGCCTTGAGCGGGATTTTACGCTCAAAGACAGGCCGCCATGCCTCATAGTGAAAGCTGTAGTCCGTCTTGTTTTTCTCATAATCCTCAAGATATTGCCGGGCCTGCGTCAGCTCCTGCCGGAGCATTCCTGCGATTGCCATTCTTGTCACGGGCGACGTGCCGATTCCCGCATAGTTGACCTTGGGATTCTCCCCGAAGGCGATTTTCATCGCGGAGGGCGCCTTCAAAATCAACTCGTCGATGCGCCGTCCGCTTGTCTTCACAACCGCAAATTGACCGCCGACAACATTCGCGCTGCCGGGGCCAATATTTGCTGAGGTGATGCCCGCGCGCACTGCGTCGTGAAAGGCCGCGTCCATCGTGTTTATGGCGTCAATCGACCGGAGCATGGGCGTGACGGGATGCACGGTCTCGTTGCAGTCGTCCCCCTCCTGCCCTTTTTTCTCCTCGGTGATTCCCATATGACAATGAGCCTCGATCAGTCCCGGCATCACCAGCTTGTGGTTGATATCAATTATTTTACAGTCCGCGGATTCGGGGAGCGCTATTTCAGGAGCCACCTCAAGGATTTTGCCGGCCTCAATAAGTATGCTTCCCTCAAGGGTACTTGCCTTATATTTTGCACATATTGTGTCACTCATGCTGCGGATTACTGCATTCTTTAACAAAAGCATCTGCGACTTCTCCTATTGAATCTTGTCCAGCGGATTCAGGGGCACGCCGTCCTTTGTCAGCTTAAAATATACGTTTGCGCCCTCCTCCGTGTAATAGATGGTGGGCTTGGCCACCTTTCCTACCATGTCGCCCGCCGACACTCTGTCGCCCACGCTGAGCGTGATGTCCTCGAGCTGTCCGTAGGTCAGCGCATAGCCGCTGCCAAGGTCAAATACAATGGTATTTCCGGTCTGTGCATCCCTGTAGATGTCCGTGACGATGCCCTCAGCGGCCGCCGTGATGATGTCCCCCTCGGTCGCGGCCACAATCAGCGCGGGATTGTAGCGGTACTGCTGCATGGTTCCGTGATAGACCGCCTTGTCCATGCTGTAGTTCATAATCACCTTGCCGACTATCGGAAGCTGCAGGGAGTCCCCCTCGCCAAAGGACAGGGATACGGCCGGCTCCTCCGAAACAGCCTCCTGCGTCAGCACAACAGGCTCGTCCGTCTGCACCTCCGGCTCGGCGGCAAGCTCAACCGGCGTGTTCGTCACCTGCCCGGAGCTGACCTCCGTGTATTCCGGGTCCACATCCATATCATTGTTATTGCTCAAATCATTGATTTCATCCGGTCTGACAAACCGCTCGTCCACCGGCGCACTGCCCACGTCGGCCTTGCCTGATACAAACCGGGTATCCGTCACCCCATCCTCTTTCTCTTCCGTAGCCGTATTTTGCTGTTCCTCAAGCTTTGCAAAATCTATCCGATTCTCCTCGGTATTCGTGTCATCCTGTGCCGCCATGTACACACCCGCAAGAGTGAGCGCTGACAATACAAAAACGGACGCAGCTATAACACTCATTTTTTCTTTTTGCATAGCGGGACGCTTCCCATTACGTCTATTCATCTTCAACCTCCATTGTGCTAAATAATTCATTTTGCGTATTACCTATCGCAATACCTAGCATTACCTGTTCGGAGGCTATTTATACATGACGACAATTTTAATATTTTCAAAAAATCCGTTCAGAAGCTCCGCAAAGCTCATCCCGTCGTTGGCCATAAGAACGCCGTAATTCAGCGAAAATCCGCATCCGTCCCCCGCGCTGCGCATCCGGATATCCCAGTCGGAGGAGGTAAAAAAGGGAGCCGCAATCACCGCATTATTCTCATCGGCCATCACCGCTCCCCTTGTGAACTCCACCGCGCTTCTTATCTCATCAAGCCGCGGAGAGTCCGCGCGCAGTCTTTTCATGTACAACCCGCAGTCCTCCATCGACAGAAACGGCGGGCTCCCCTTCTGCTGCCATGCATACATCAGATTGGTGCGGCACAGCACCGCCAGCGCTTTCAGATACTCCTGCCGGGCCCAATCCGACGCCGGCTCCCCGGAGAGCGTCTCCCACGGCACGATTGCGGCCACCATGTAGGCCACGGCCCGCTCCGGCTCACACCAAAAGCTTCCCTTATCCTCGTCGATTGCGACCATAAAGAGAAGCTCCTCGTCTTCCGGCTTCTTTTCCCGCTTCTCCGCCTGCACATCCGGCTTAATGAAAAGCCGCGCAAGCAGCGGCACGCATAGAATGAAAATAAGAAGTCTCGACAGATTTTTCATGCTGTGTCCTTATTTTTTACTTCTTATCTAACAACTATTCGCGTCCGCGCGCAAAAATTCCTTGAATTTTTTGCACAAGCCTGTCAAAAATCAAATTGCAGACAATGACGACGGTATTGTCAAAGACCACCGCCATCACAAGACATACGAGCAGCGTCAGTACCACCGTCGCACCGATTCCGCCGATACAGCCGAACCGCAGCGCAGTGATGTGAAATTTCCCCTCAACGACCACGAACAGCGCGTACCAGTGTATCAGGATGATGGAATAGCTGTATTTTGACAGCAGGCGCACGAGCAGATTCTTCTTGTCCGCAAACCAATTTTTGGCATTTAAAAACAGTGCGAAAATCCCACAGGAGGCCACAACAATTGTCGGCGTGCTGTTATACACATAGTTCATCTGCGCCGAATCCCGAAATACCACCGTCACCATTATCCCATAGGAAACCGCCGCCGCAAGCATCCACCGCCGATTGCGGCGGCTGCCGCCATCCATTCTGTCCTGCCTGACCAAAATATACCCCAACAGGAAAACGCCCTCCCAGCCCGCAAGGAACGTCCCCGCGCCAAAGCTCATCCCAAACAGGGGCAGGTACGTCACCAGCGCGTTCAGCGCGATAATCACCACCGCGAGCGAAAACAGCATTCCGTCGCTGAGATACCGCACCATCACTCTGAAAAACGGTGTCACCAAATACAGGCCGACAATGGTATAAATCAGCCACAGATGCGGTCCCACATCGGGCGCGCCCGCCACAATCCGCTTGAGCGAGGCCGCGATATTCCTCGGCGGCAGAAACGCCACCTCGTCGTTCAGGGACAGCAAAAGCAGATAATAGGCCGCCAGCGGGATCATCACGCGGGACGCTCTCCTGAGATAAAAGCTCCCCACGCTCTCCTCCCTGCCGCTCCTTGCATCCAAAAGCAGCGCTCCCGACAGCATGACATAGAGCAGATTGCAGCACAGGCCAAGGCTCAGCCCGCACACCAGCAGCAAGCGCTTCCAGTCCGCATCGGCAAGCGCCACCATCGGTGAACAGGCGTGCGCCAGAATAACCAGAACCGCCGCGAGCACCCGCAGATAATCCAGATGCACCGCCCTGTCCGCCTGCGGCTTTGCGCCGAACAAAACAGTCCCGAGATAAGCACGCCCCGTCAGCCCGCTCTCCCTGCGCCGTGTGCCGTGCGCCCAAGCTATCAGGACCCCTCCGACAATCACAGCCGGAAAATACCACATGCACCGCCTGACCGTATTCCGGGATATCACCGGTCTTATCTCTGTCTCGGCGGAATACGCCTCGATTGCGCCAAGCGAGACGTCCCCGTCGATATCAAACCGCAGCGCGGCGTACTGCGCAAGCGGCAGCGGCGCCTCGCAGCGGGTCATTCCCGTCTCCAGCGTGGCCTTCACGGAATGTCTCTCGGAAAACTCCTCCCCCGCCTGTACGTAAAATATCTGTACCGCAATCGGTTCTCCCTCATAGGGTCCGTCCGGACAGAGCGCAAGCCCGCCTGCCGTCTGCGACAGCCCCGTGATAGAAAACTGCGGGTCCTCCCCGTTGACCGTAAGCTCGTAATGCCCCTCCTTCGGCGTAAGCTCACAGCCGCTCGCCGCCGATATGCCGTTCTCCAGAATGTCCGTCGCATCTCCCTGCAGCGTATACTCATAATCCAGACTTTTATAAAACACAACACACAGCGCAAGCAATATTACGATTGCCGGCGCTGTGTATCGCATCCTTGCATTTTTATTTGATTTGCGGTTTTCTGCTTTCATGTTGACCTCTCCGTTAAATGTATTTATCCATATAAAACATACTATACCCATTTATCGGAAATAAGTCAACTCCCGCGCTATACGGTCTTTCTCTTCTCCACGAATACGGGGAAGGATTCCGTTCCCTTCAGCTCCTTATAGGAGGAGACGGTGACATTCTTGTCCGTGATCGTGTACTCTACGGCCGCGCCGGTCTCAATTACCGTGTCCTGCATCAGCACGCAGTTGCGCACCTTCGCGCCCTTCTTTACCTTGACGCCCCTGAAGAGGATGCTGTTCTCCACCTCGCCCTCAATCACGCAGCCGTCGGCAGCCATAACATTCTTCACATGCGCGCCCGCCATGTAGCGTGTCGGATTGTCGTCACGAATCTTGGTGTAAATCGGATTGCGTGAGAAAAGCGCCTCAACATTCTTCTCGTCGAGCAGCTTCATATTCTCTTGGAAGTAGCTCTTGCCGCTGATAATCCGCGCATAGTAGCCTTCATGCCGATAGCCCTGTACATTCAGCTTCTCCAGCTGCGGAGAGATAATATCGCGCTCAAAGTAGGTCAGGCCGTTCACATACGCCTCCTGAATCTGCTCAATCAGAAGCTCCCTGTCAATGACGTAAATGTTTATGGACACATTCTTTACGCCCTTTTCCTTGTCATTTACCACGATATTCCGAACCCTGCCGTCGCTGCTGATGCCAAGCGTATAGTACAGATCTTTCTTGGTCATATCAATGTCAAGAAGCCCCTCCGGAATCTCCTCCTCGACATACGCAATCGTCACATCCGCGCCGCTGTCGATATGCTGCTGTAAGAGCGCGCTGAAATCAAAGTTGACAGCGATATTGGTGTCCGCCATGATCACGTACTTTTCCTTCTGGCGCTTCAAGTATGCGATAATGCTCGCAATCGCCTCAACACGGCCATTGTAGACATTCACCGTCTTCTGCGCAAACGGCGGTACAATGTTCAGACCGCCCACCTTGCGGGCCAAATCCCACTCCCTGCCGGAGCCTAAGTGGTCCATCAGAGAATGATAGTTCTTTCTGACAATCAGTGATATATTATCAATGCCGCAGTTGACCATGCTCGAGAGCAGAAAGTCAACCAATCTGTAACGACTTGCAAACGGTATGGAAGCCATCAGGCGCTCCGTAACAAGCTCAGGCACTAAGGAGTCGTAGCTGTTCGGGAACAGGATGCCCATTGCTGAATCTGCATTTGAATTTACCATACCTTGTCACCTCCCTTTACGTCTTCTGAAACCATTGCGTCAGGCCCGACAACGGCGCCCTCACCAACGACTATATCCGAACCGACGGTAGCCACGCCCTTCTTCTCGCC
Organism: Roseburia sp.; assembly: GCA_023664265.1. Classification (GTDB taxonomy): domain Bacteria; phylum Bacillota; class Clostridia; order Lachnospirales; family Lachnospiraceae; genus COE1. Next base: position 50,346 of record JAMPFV010000003.1, on the reverse strand, counting down.
CTCGGGCATCGCGCCCACTACCGCATTCTTCTCAATGACAACATTCTCCGCGATAATGCAGTGCTTCACCTGCGCGCCCTCCTTGATAGTGCTGCCGCCCATGATAACCGCGTCCTCGATGACCGCGCCCTTCTCTACCTTGACGCCCGCAAAAAGGATAGAATGCTTTACCGTGCCCTCAATGCTGCAGCCGTCAGTGATCATGGAGTTCTCAAGCTCCGCGCCCTGTCCGATTCTGTGTCCGGTCATACCGCTGTTGCGGCTGTAGATGCGCCAATCCTCATCAAACAGGTTGATACCGCTGTTCTCCGGATCCAGCACCTCCATATTCGCCTCCCACAGGGAGGAAATCGTCCCGACATCCTTCCAGTAGCCGTCAAACCGATACGCGTACATGTCGCGGTTGTCGCGCAGAAGGTTGGGGATTACGTTCTTCCCGAAATCGTTCTCGGAATTCGGATCGTTCTCGTCCTCAATCAGATACTTCTTCAAAATATTCCAGTTAAATATATAGATACCCATGGACGCCAGATTGGACTTGGGCTCCTTCGGCTTCTCCTGGAACTCCGTAATCTTGTCATTCTCGTCCGTAACCATCAGGCCAAAGCGGCTCGCCTCCTCCCAAGGCACCTCCATAACGGCCACGCTGAACTCCGCGCCCTTCTCCTTATGGAACCTGAGGAAATCGCTGTAATCCTGCTTGCAGATCTGGTCGCCGGACAGGATGATGACATACTCCGGATCATACCGCTCGATAAAGTTGATATTCTGGTAAATCGCGTTGGCCGTTCCCTTGTACCAGTCTGACCCCGTTGATTTCTGGTACGGCGGCAGCACATGTACGCCTCCGTGCAGTCTGTCCAAATCCCACGGTTGTCCGTTTCCTATGTACTCATTCAGCACCAACGGCTGATACTGCGTCAGTATGCCCACCGTGTCGATGCCTGAATTGACGCAGTTGGACAGCGGAAAATCAATGATGCGATATTTTCCCCCAAAGGGAACCGCAGGTTTTGCCAGCTTCTGTGTCAGTGTATACAACCGTGAGCCCTGACCGCCGGCAAGCAGCATTGCTATCATTTCTTTTGCCATATTTCTCCCTCCTGTTGATTTAATATCTACTTTTTAGATTTATTCAAATTATACTATAAATCTTTTGAAAATGGTAGTGTTTTGTGCAATTTTATTAAGTTTTTTAACGGGCGGATGCTTTTTTGTTTGTCATTTAAGTATATGCACGCTTGTCCAAAATATGACAGCCCGAAACCGGTTTAAACGCGGTTATAGTTGATCAGGCATCCCTTGAGAATAATCTGACGCTCCTCGTCGGTCAGCTCGCCGAGCGTCATCTCAAACGCCTTCTTCTGTCCGTTCCCTACCACATAAGCCTTGATGACATCCGCCTTCTCCTCCACGGCTCTCCTGATGCCGGGGATATAGATGTAATCAAGGTTCTTGAAGGGAAGCTCGCCCGCCTTGATGAGAAACGGGAGCATCCCCCAGTTGATCAGATTGGAGCGGTAACGCTTGGTCGCATACTCGTTTGCGATATTCGCCCATCCGCCGAGCACCTTTTGACAGCTTGCCGCCTGCTCGCGCGCGGAGCCGTCCCCCGGCTTCACCGCAAAGATGGTGCTGCCGATACCCGTATTGCTTCTGTCAGCGTCCGGCGTGATGGTCTTCATCACGCTCCACGCGTCTTCCAGCTCCGCAAGCTGCCGGACGGGGCAGGTATCCTCCTCCCGCGCCTTCTCGGCCGCCTGTACTTCCTTCGCAAGCCGCACATAGTTCGGATCCTTGCGCGAGAGCGTAAACTCCGCAAGCCCTAACGGATTCGAGCGGTACGACGAGGTCTCCCCAGAGGGAATCAGCTCGTCCGTCGTGGTTACGGGGTCGTGGATTTCCGAGACCACCTTCAGCATCAGATTGTCGGTCAGCGCCGCCATCGCCGGCCAGTCCTTGATATTCGGACCGAATTGAATCTCGACCGATTCGTCTGCCACGCCCTTTGAATCAAATACGCGGTTCTCATATATCTTCTTGTCAAAGAAATATTGATACCGGTTGATTTTCCCGTCAAAGTCTGTCGCCGCGGTGAGGTATCCCTTGTTTGCCGCCGTGGCCGCGATAGAGCGCGCATCCATCAGCGCGACGGACGCAATCTGTCCGCTCTGGAGCTTCGAGCCCTCACGGTTCGGAAAGTTCCTTGTCGAGTGGCGGATGGAGAACGCGTTGTTTGCCGGCGTGTCTCCCGCGCCAAAGCACGGGCCGCAGAACGCCGTCTTGAGAATCGCGCCGGTCTCCATCAGCTTCGCCGCGCATCCGTTCCTGACAAGCTCCATGTAAATCGGCATGGAGGCGGGATATACGCTGAGCGTAAACGCATCCGGACCAATGCTCGCATTCTCCAGAATGTCCGCCGCGGCACAGATATTTTCAAAGCCGCCGCCCGCGCATCCAGCAATGATTCCCTGCTCCACATACAGCTTCCCGTCTCTGACCTTATCCTTCAGCTTAAAATCCACCGCGCCGTCAAGGCTGACCAGCGCCTTCTTCTCGCAGTCGTCCAGAATATCCAAAAGGTTCGCGTTCAGCTCCTCGATGGTATAAGTGTTGCTCGGGTGGAACGGCATCGCAATCATGGGCTTTATCTTGCTCAAATCAACCCGGATACAGCCCTCATAGTAAGCGATTTCCCCTGGATTCAGCACGGCAAAATCCTCACTTCTGCCGTGAATATCATAGAACTCCTTAACGGCGTCATCCGTTCTCCAAATGGAGGAGAGACAGGTTGTCTCTGTCGTCATCACATCGATTCCGATTCGGAAATCCGCCGACAGCGAAGCGACGCCGGGGCCCACAAACTCCATCACCTTATTCTTCACATAGCCGTTTTGGAACACCGCACCGATAATCGCAAGCGCCACATCCTGCGGGCCGACGCCCTTCTCCGGCGCACCCTCCAGATAGACCGCCACCACATCCGGCAGATTGATGTCATAGGTCTGGTTCAAGAGCTGCTTTACAAGCTCGGGACCGCCCTCGCCCATTGCCATTGTTCCCAGAGCACCGTAGCGCGTATGAGAATCAGAGCCCAGAATCATACGCCCGCCTCCCGCGAGCATCTCCCGTGCGAACTGGTGGATTACCGCCTGATGCGGCGGTACATAGACGCCGCCGTATCGCTTCGCGCAGGTAAGGCCGAACATGTGATCATCCTCGTTGATTGTCCCGCCCACCGCGCAGAGAGAATTATGACAGTTGGTCAGCACATACGGCACGGGAAATTTCGTCAGGCCTGACGCCCTCGCCGTCTGAATAATCCCCACAAACGTAATGTCATGTGAGGTCAGTTTATCAAATTTAATCTTGAGCTTGTCCATGCTGTCGAAGGTATTATGCTCCTGCAATATGCCGTATGCAATCGTCTCCTTCTTTGCCTCCGCCTTATCGACCTGTCTGCCGGTCTTCGCCTTGACAGCCTCCGCAGCCTCCGCATTGTCCGCAATCAACTCCGTGCCGTTTATCAGATAAACGCCGGTCTCTGATAATTGTATCATCGAAAACATCAATCCTTTCTTCTATAATAATAAGCCTTCCCTAAATACTATACTATACTCCCCTGTCTGATTGCAATGATGAGTTAAAAAATCGTCGCTCGGCAGTGACGATTAACCGCCACTACGATTATTGCTATTTCCCATAGAATAAAAAATCGTCGCTCGGCAGTGACGATTCACCGCCACTGCAATTGTCGCAATTTCCTATGGAAGAGTCAAAAACCCCGCAGCAAGCTGACGGGGCATCAAACTTGCAACGCAGCAGAGCTGCGGGGTATCAGACCCTCGCGGTATTCGTCAAATACCCATGCAAGCATGGCTATTTTCCTCATTACTCGCGGGAATAAAGCTGCCGCGCGGATTCCTCCGCGCGGCAGTCTCTCTGCATTCCGTATTTTTACTGTATCTCCACCTTATCCAGATGCCAGATCTCATCCACATACTCCTGAATAGTCCTGTCGGAGGTGAATTTGCCGACCTTCGCGACATTGAGCATCGCGCTCTTCGCCCATCCGGAGGTGTTCTTGTAAGCCTTCTCCACCTGCCTGTGCGCCTCTGCATATGCGCGGAAATCCTTCAGGATAAAATAGCGGTCCGCCTTATCCGTGCTCTGTGTGTTGAGCAGGGAGTTGTAAAGGCTTCTGAAAAGCTCCCTGTCGTCGGCGTAGGTACCGTCAACAAGCTGATCTACGACCTTTCTGATGTCCGCGTCACTGTTGTAGATGTCCATCGGGTTATAGCCGCCGTTGTTCTCGTAATTGATGACCTCGTCCGAGCTCAGGCCGAAGATAAACGCGTTCTCCTGCCCGACCTCCTCGACAATCTCCACATTCGCGCCGTCCATCGTGCCGAGGGTCAGCGCGCCGTTGAGCATGAACTTCATGTTGCCTGTGCCGCTGGCCTCCTTGCTGGCCGTGGAAATCTGCTCGGAGATGTCCGCCGCCGCAAAAATCAGCTCCGCGTTGGAAACTCTGTAGTTCTCGATAAACACCACCTTAATCCGGTTCTTCACAATCGGGTCGCTGTTGATCACATCCGCAACCGCATTGATCAGCTTAATCGTAAGCTTCGCGTTCTTGTAGCCTGCCGCCGCCTTCGCGCCGAAGATAAAGGTTCTCGGATAGAACTCCATACTCGGGTTCTCCTTAATCTGATTGTACAGATACATCACGTGCAGGATATTCAAAAGCTGGCGCTTGTACTCGTGCAGGCGCTTTACCTGTACATCAAAGATGGAATCGGGATCCACCTCGATACCGTTATGCTCCTTGATATATTTCGCAAGACGCACCTTGTTCTTACGCTTAATCTCCATAAATTCCTTCTGCGCTTTCGGATCGTCCGCATACTTTGCGATTCCCTCAATCGTCGGCAGATCGACAATCCAGTCGTCTCCAACCTTATCCGTCACCCAATCCGCAAGCAGGGGATTGCCGTGCAGCAGAAATCTTCTCTGCGTGATGCCGTTGGTCTTATTGTTGAACTTCTGCGGGAACATCTCATAGAAATCCCGAAGCTCCTGCTTCTTGAGGATTTCCGTATGAAGCCTCGCAACGCCGTTGACGCTGTAGCCCGCCACAATCGCCAGATGCGCCATCTTCACCTGACCGTCCGCGATAATCGCCATCTTCTTAATCTTGTCGGCAGGCTCAGAATACCGGTTCACAATATCGAGCAGGAAGCGGCGGTTGATCTCCTCCACAATCTGGAAAATTCTCGGGAGCAGCCGCTGGAACAAGTCTACCGGCCATTTCTCGAGCGCCTCCGCCATAATCGTATGGTTGGTGTACGCACAGGTCTTGGTCGTAATCGCCCACGCCTCGTCCCACTCTAATTTGTATTCATCCAGCAGTATCCGCATCAGCTCCGCAATCGCTACCGTGGGATGCGTATCGTTGAGCTGGAAGGTAACCTTCTCATGGAAGCGGTGGATATCGTCATGCTTTGCCATATATTTCTCAATCGCCGTCTGTACGGACGCTGAGATAAAGAAATACTGCTGCTTTAAGCGAAGCTCCTTGCCGGAAATATGATTGTCGTTCGGATACAGTACCTCGACGATATTCTTCGCGAGGTTATTCTGCTCTACCGCCTTCTGGTAATCGCCCTTGTCAAAGGAATCCAAGCTGAAGCAGTCCATCGGCTCCGCGTCCCAGATTCGGAGCGTGTTCACAATCCCGTTGCCATAGCCTACCACCGGCAGATCATACGGCACTGCCTTGACGGATTGGTAATTCTCCTGATACCAGATCATCCTGCCGTCCTCTTCCCTGCAGGCAACATTGCCGCCAAACTTGATGACCTTGGTATACTCCGGACGTCTCAGCTCAAACGGATTGCCGTCGCGAAGCCAGTCATCCGGCACCTCGCGCTGGAATCCATCGCGGATCTCCTGCTTGAACATGCCGTACCTGTAGCGGATACCGCAGCCGTATGCGGAATAGCCGAGCGTCGCCAGCGAATCCAGAAAGCACGCCGCAAGCCGCCCGAGACCGCCGTTGCCAAGCGCCGCGTCCGGCTCCTGGTCCTCAACGACATTGATGTCCAGTCCCAGCTCCTCCAACGCCTCGGAAAACTCCTTGTACGCCATCAGGTTGATCATATTGTTGCCGAGCGCGCGGCCCATCAAAAACTCCATGGACATATAGTAGACAATCTTGGGGTCCTTCTCATCATAGGCTTCCTGCGTCTTGAGCCAGTTGTCCACAATCGCGTCCTTTACCGCGAAGGACACCGCTTGGAAAATCTGCTGGTCGGTCGCCTCCTCCAGGCTCTTCCGATACAGTGTCTTTACGTTGTACAATACACTTCTCTTAAACATTTCCTTGTCAATAATTGGTTTTTTCGGCATTTTGTCGTTCCCTCCACTTTTGCAATGTGTCCCTGCGGGCAGAGCCTGAGGGCCTCTCCCGTCAGGTCGTGAGCCATTTAATTTTGTTAATTTCTCAAATATCCTTAAAAAATTGTCCCTCATTTCATCATTATACTATACATTTCCATATTTTTAAACAACTTAATTCATCAAAAAGGAACTTATTTGAAAAATTTTTTCATAATAAGCTCCCAATATTCCGGAAAATCTTCTGCAATTCCGTGCAAACCGGCTATTTCTGCGCCTGTCCGACCGCAATTTCAGCCTGCTCCTGCGCTGTTCTTTTTTCGAGTGCTTCCTGCTCCTCCTGTCGAAGCTCCTTGGCCGTCTCCTCTTCCTCCTGTCGGAGCTTCTCGGCAAGCTCTTCCTCCTCCCCGGTATCGGGAAGAATGTCATTGCGCTTGTCGATTTCCTCCCGGACTCTGTCGGCAAGCTCCTGCGACGCTTTGCTCAGCAGCTTCTCCGCCGCTTCGCCGATAATCTGCCTATCCGCCATCGCCGTCATGCTCTGTTGCGCCGCGGCCACGTTTTGAAGCGGGTCTATCTGAATCCGCTTTAATTTCAGCTCTCTTGCATCCTGAAGCCGCTGAAGCCCTCTGCCGCGCATCTGTATCATATCCGCCGCGCTCCCCGCCAAGACACCGCGGCTCCGTTCTACCGCCTCCGACGCAAGCTGCAGACGCTCCGCCTCGCTGCGTCCGGTATCGCTCATAATCTCCTCGGCCTCTTTCAGTCCTGCGGTAATCTCGTTCATCAGACCGGTTACCTCCGCGAGCATATCCAGTCCTTCCTGCTTCAGCTCCTCGACAACATCCGCCGACGCCATCTCACGCCTTGCCGCAGATACGCCGAGCATCGCCGCGGACTGTCTGGTCTTCTCGCCCATGCTCTCCATCTCGTCCGGCGTCTCCTTTGCACTGTCGGTCTTGTTGGAATCGCCCTGCCCTTCGGAATCCTCGTCCTCCTCCTCAAAGCTCTTGAGCATCATATACAGCTCGGAATTGCTCTTATCAATCTCTCCCTGTTCCTTGGAAATCCCCGCCAGACCGCCTGCTGCCGCCTTGAGCCGCTGCCGATTTTCCTCCTCCTGAAGCTCCTTGAGATTTTCCAGTTTTTCAAGCGCCTGTTGTTTTCGCTCGATCGTCTCCTTATCCCCAACCGCACCGGTATTATGCAACGTATTTTTGAGGCTTGCAATCTCGTTGACAAGTCGGGAATGCTCCTCCTTGTAGTCTGAATCCTGCTTCTGCCGGCGCAGCAGCGCACGCTCCACCTGTCCGAGCTGCTGCTTTGGAGCCGACTCCTGCTTCGTCTGCGCGCTGAGCCACTTTCCTTCCCTCGAAATTGTGACCTTGCACTGCGCGCCCGCACGGTTTCCCATGCTCTGCCCAAGCGGTTTGGTGCGCGTCTTTCCATTGGACAAATTATTTGAAACGGCATTGACCGCCATGCGCGCGCCGATGCTGTGGTTTCCCTTAATCTGCATATCCCATCCTCCTTACCCTGCAATGTCAATCGCATGATGTCTGCGGATTGCCCTGTGCCTCGCGCAATCCCGACACTATTATATAGATTATATCGGCATATTTCCGTACATTTTTAACCCCCGCCCGGATTTTATTCGCGGCGGGAAGATCTCTCATCATACGGACACACTCAAAATCATTGTACATAAAAAGAAACATTTTGAAAAACGGAGCGATATGTGGTACTATAGGAAAGAAGCCGCAAAATACATACGCGTATTCGCATGAATTACTTTTGATTGTTGATTAATCACACAAAAGGAGGATTACATTATGTTAGGAAAAAACAAGAACACAGCCTATATTGATGATGCGCACACAAAGGTCGGCACACTTATCGGCGAGGGCGCAGTCTTTAACGGCAATCTGACCGCACCGGAGGCTATACGGATAGACGGCACGGTGAATGGAAACTGCAACTGCGACAAATGCCTGATTCTCGGGCCACAGGGACAGGTTTTCGGAAATATCTACGCGCAGTGCGTCATTATTTCCGGCACGGTGGACGGCGATATCGCCGTCGATGGAAAGCTGGAGCTGCTTTCCACGGGCAAGCTGACAGGCAACATTTCCGCGAAGTCCCTTGTCATTGACGAAAATGCCTGCTTCGACGGAAGATGTACCATGACTACCACAGCGCCTCCCGCAATCGGAAGCAGCTCCTCGGGCAGCCTGGTCGATTCACTGGATGATTAAAAAAACGCAAGCTCGGCAGCTTGCGTTTAGAGAATACATGGCGTTTAAAAACGCCTTGTATTCTCCTTGAATAATTTACGCCTGCGCAATTTTCCATCGATTAAAAACGCAAGCTCGGCAACTTGCGTTTAGAGAATACATGGCGTTTAAAAACGCCTTGTATTCTCCTTGAATAATTTACGCCTGCGCAATTTTATAATGCAAATCGCATCGGCTCTCTATCTGAAAGGCGGAAAAGTACAATTCCTCCATCGGTATCCACTTTTTCAGGAAGATTTCAGCCGCCTGTTCCCCGTTTCGTTTCCGTATCCGCCGCAGCTGCTCCTGAGGCTCCACCGTCAGAAATATTCTCAGGTCATACGCATCCCACAGCGCAGGGTGGCAGCTGTATGAGCCCTCCACAAGCGCAAGCTCTCCCGGGACAATCCGTATCGGCTCCGCCAACGCCTGCCGCTTACAATCATAGGGACGATACGCGAAGACTGTCCCCTCCCGCAACGGAGAGAGCACCTCCGTCAGGAAGCGCTCATAATCCACGTTTCCGCCTGCCGTGCGAAGACGTTCCTGTGTCCGCTGCTCCGGCCGGAGGAAAAATTCATCCATATGTATCACCGTGCAATCCAACACCTCACGCAGCTGCTCCGCGAGCGTCGTCTTGCCTGACGCGCATCTGCCGTCAATCGCGATTATCCGCGGCCTGCCGGTCTCAGGCAGGGAACGGATTATCCGCACCGGCTCGGACACCCTGTTTTCCATCAGACTACCCTTTCATCTCTTCGGCGTGCTTTTTGGTCCCGTGAAACCGCACAAGACCCGTGCGATTCAATCCCACCATAACCGCCGGAATCAGCGTAAGCTGTATGATGATACCCGGGATGGCATTCAGAAACGCCCCCGCAAGAAACATCTGTCCCGTAAACCGACTGCCGGATATGCCAAGCAGAATCATCTGCACCACAGCCCACACCAGTCTTCCCATGATCATCGCCGCGATAATCGCGCGGTAGAGCGCGACTACACAGTGCCAGTGTGAGCGCTCATAGAGCAGTCCCGAAACCAGCCCATAGGTCGCCAGCTCAAAGGCCATCGCAACCGCGGTCGGAAACAGCACCGGCACGCTAAAGATAACCGAGCGCAGCAGCGGCACGACAAAACCGACGATTGCGCCATACTGCCATCCGCAGATCAATCCGCACAGAAACACCGGTATGTGCATCGGAAGAAGCATCTTCCCTATCTGCGGTATCTGTCCGGTAAAGAAGGGCAACACAAGCCCGACTGCGATAAACATCGCCGATAACGTCAGATTTTTCGTCGTTTTTCTCATAGCAAAGCCTCCAATTCCTCATTCCTTATATCCATCTTTTCTCAACCCTTATATCCATTGAATGAATGCCGTCTTATCCTCGCTGTTGTATCCGGCCTTCCGATAAAATGACAGTGTGCTCTCCTTCTTGGAGCCGGTGAGCAGCATCAGCTTGTAACAGTTCTCCCGCTTGGCCAGCTCCTTCGCATAGTTCAGACAAGCCGTGGCCATTCCCTGATTCCGAAACTGCTCCGCCGTGACGACATTCTCCACAAACGCATACGGCTGTTGGTGGTGCGTCAGGTTGGGAATGATCACGCATACGCACGAGGACGCAAGCGCCCCCTCCGTCTCCGCGACAATAATGTGATGATTCTCATCCTGAAGAATGCGCTGCCACAGCGCCAGAAGCTCCGGCGTTTTCTCCGGAAAAGGATTATCGTGAAGCTGCATGTACAGCTTCATCAGGCCGTCAAAATCGGAATCCTCTATTTCCCTTACCCTGTACATTCTTTTCTCCACTCTGCCGGACCTCTCAATAATTCTCCGCGCTCACCTCAAAATAGCTCTGCGGATGGTTACAGGCAGGACATACCTCGGGCGCCTTCGTCCCCACAACGATATGACCGCAGTTGCGGCACTCCCATACCTTTACCTCACTCTTCTCAAATACCGCAGCCGTCTCCACGTTCTTTAACAGCGCGCGGTATCTCTCCTCATGGTGTTTCTCAATCGCGCCGACCAAGCGAAACTTCTCCGCCAGCTCCGCAAAGCCCTCCGCCTCCGCGGTCTTTGCAAACTCCTCATACATGTCCGTCCACTCGTAGTTCTCGCCGTCCGCGGCCGCCGCAAGGTTCTCCTTGGTATCGCCGATTCCGTTCAGCTCCTTAAACCACATTTTCGCGTGTTCCTTCTCATTATCCGCCGTCTTTAGGAACATCGCCGAAATCTGCTCATAGCCCTCCTTCTTGGCCTTGGAGGCAAAGTAGGTGTACTTGTTCCGCGCCTGCGACTCCCCCGCGAACGCCGCCTGTAAATTTTTCTCCGTCTGTGTTCCTGCGTATTTGTTGCTCATTGTTTTTCTCCTCTCTGCTTCTTTATGTGGTATAATCGGCGTTTCACAATCTGCCGTGAAACCCCTTTCATATCAGCCCCTATAAATATCCCTTCCATGAAACCTTCCATTTCTGAATCCCCTGCGAATTGGGGCTTTGTATTTCTATCGTATTCTTTTCGTCTATTCCAGTATAGCCCATGACATTTTCCATTGCAAGCCAAACCGACAAACTTTAACCGCTGCTGCGGGAATTCCCCCTGATAATTCTCTAAAACGGCATTGTGCAGAAAACGCTTTAATCGTTTCCCCAACCTATCAGCTCCATGTACGCCTTCTCCCAGCAGGCTTCCGGCACTGCCGGCCAGATGCACGCGCCGTTCTCCTGCTCGCAAATCGCCATCGCCCTCGCAAGAACCGTGCCATGCGAGACAGTACCGCCCCGCAGCAGGCTCTCCGTAACCCGTGCCCAGTACGGCGCGAGACGGTAAAGCCCCTCCGCCTTCATCTCGTTTACGACCCGCTCTATATCATAGTCCAGCGCCACGAACTCGCCGCTCCAACAGGACGCATCCGTATCTGCGTGTAAAATCATGCACTGCGCCCTGCCGCTCCCGTCCAGAGGCAGTCCGACGGAGCCCGGGTTCCAAACCACCTTGCCGTGCTCCCTCGCGTCCGTGACCCGATGCGTATGGCCGCATAAAATATATTGCTCTTCCACCGCGGCAAAGATCTCCCTATTCACATCTTTTCCCGCATGGATATCTTCCTTCACTCTCCGCGGTGAGCCATGGCAGATCCGGATATCCGGCATCCCCTCCGTTCGGATGCAGTCCGTTATCGGCAACGCGGCAAAAAAGGCCCTGTCCTCCTGCGTCAGATGCCGCCCCGCATAGCGTATCATTCCCACAGTACTCGGGTACGCGTCCCACTCCGGATGGTCATCGCCCAAGCCGCCTATCTGGTATTCCTCCTTGTTCCCCCGAATCATATGGCAGGGTGCGGATTCTTTCAGCTCACGCAGAATGTGAAGGACCTCCTCTATCCCCGGGAACTCTCCCGCGTAATCACCCAGAAAGCAGTATGCGTCAATATTCTGCTCTGCTAAATAATCCATGCAGCGCTCCAGCGCAATATGATTCCCATGTATATCCGACAACACCGCAATATTCATTGTCTCCTCCTTTTTGTTTTCCCCTTATCAGGCTCTCCCCGAACTGCCCGTGTTGCGATCGTCCTTCTTTTTCAGCAGTTGAGAGGTATCCAGCGTCTGCTGCGCCGGCTTTGTCTTCTTTTTTCTACTGTCAGAGGACTTCCTCGCTTTTTCCTTTACCGCCCTCTCCGGCCCTGTGTCTGCCGTGGATACGACTTCCCCCTGTAGCGTCCTCTCCGTCTCTGTGCCCGCCGTAGAAACGGCTTCCTGCCGGGCCGGTGCATTCTGCGCGCCAGCCAATGAAATCCTCCTGCGCCGTCTGCCTGTGCGAATCCATTTTGGCACATATTGGAACCGCCGCATCGCCACATCTGCCAGAAACAGAAAGATTGCAAGCGCTATCAGCCAATTGGTCAGCGGATAGCTCTCCCTCGCCTTCACGGTGCTTGACTTCCAGACGGACTCCTGCGCAGTGATCACCTGCCCATACTGATTGACAAACTGCATAAAGGAATCCGTGCTTATGTCAAATTTATATTCATCCGAGAACTGCACCGCGGCAGCCGTTGTCATATAGCTTTGCACCGCTCCATCCTCCATCCGGCGGATATGAAAGTGGTACAGCCCTGTCTGCGGCGTGGAAATCTCCGCGCTGTATTTCCCGGGCGCTGTCGCGTGAAGCTTCTCCTCAGCAGCGTTCCCCTCAGGATCCATCACCGTCACGAGAACCTCCGTGCCGCTCCCGTATCCCGCCGTCTCGTAGGACACCTCCGTGTACTCTCCCACCGTCACCACATTCACGCTGTCCTCGCCCATATCCGCATTTCCGGTGCAGTAGTCCACTACCCGCTTCCACAACTGCACATAATCTGCCTGCCCCATAAAGCCGCCGCTCCACTCTCCCGTGACGTCGCTGTTCCACGCCGCCGTCCGACCTAAGCCATACTGCCATACCGTGAGAATCGGATCGCCCTTGTCGCCGGACACAATCACCGGACTTGAGGCGGTCTTGGGCGTGGCGCAGACATAGCCGTAGAGCACGGGCCACCCTTCAGGAAACAGACCCGTTGTCAGCTCATGTCCGCCGTTTACCGACAGGGAAAACGTACCGTTCTTGATATAGCTGTCTCCGCCCAGAAAAACCTCCTGCGCAAAGATACGGGGAATATCGCTCGAGGTGTCGGAGTAATAATAGCGACCGCCGCAGTTGTCCGCAAGACGCTCCAAAAGCGCAGTATCCGAACCATCTCCAACCGCTACCGTGGAGAGCGTAATGCCGCCGGCCGTGTAGGCGCTGATCACATCCCCGTAATTATCCGTCTCTCCCATACCGTCTGTCAGCAGTATCACATGGCGGACGGAGGCATCGCTCTCAGAAAGCTCCCTGCATGCCTCCTCAAGCGCCGGTTTAATGGTCGTGCCGCCGCCCTCCTTTATCTGCTTCGTTTTCTCCTTAATCGTGGATTTGTCGTCCGCCTGCTGAAGCTCCACCTGCCATTCATACCGGTCGTCAAAGGTCAGAATCCCCACATAATCTTCCTCCCGCAGATTGTCCACCGCCACGGTGGCCGCGCGTATGGCGATATCCAGATTCGTGATGCCACCGATTTCCGCCCCTGTCATACTGCCGGAATGGTCAATGACCATGACCATCGCCATAGAGGGCATCTCGTTTACGCCCCTGAGCTGCATATCCACCGGAAGCACCGTCTCCAACGCGGTATCGCGATATCCGCCCAGTGCGAAGCTGTCCTCGCCGCCGCAGCAGATAAAGCCGCAGCCGTAGTCCTTCACATAGGTCTCCAGATTCTCCAAAAAGCCCACCGGCAGTTCATCAATATAGGTATTCGCCAGGATAATCGCCTTGTATTCCAACATCGCGTCAATATTGTCAGGCGCGTTCAGCGCTGAAACCGCATTGTAATCGCAGCCCGCCGCGCTGAGCACCGCGCCGAAGCCGGAGACCTTCGTATCGCGCCCGGAAATCAACAGCACGCGCGGCGGTGTTTTCACTGCCGCATAGGCGCTGAAGGAATCGTTCTCCGGGCAGGCATCCCCCCCAGCCTGAACCTGTACCCGCAGGGTTTCCATGTCACCCCCGGACGCGTCCCCGTCCACCTGAGCGCTGAATACAAAACGGTTGCTCCCTCTGTTGAGATGCACGGTATTGGCCGCCGTCCGGCTGCTCCCGTTATAGAGTCCGATGACAGCGTCCGTGTCATAATTGCTCTCCACCAGCACCGTTATGGAATACTTGTCCCCCGGGTGCAGATACGACGGAAGCACCACGTTGTCGATATAGGCGTCCGTCGTCTCCGCATCCTCGTAGAGCAGCGCGAGAAATTCCGTCCGGCTTGTCGTCAGCGCCTGCGCCATCCGCTGCAAATCGCCCCGCGTCTCCTTCCCGTCCGTGAGCACGACCACTCTCCCGCTGCAGTCTCCCGGGATCAGCGTCAGCGCCTTGGATACCGCCTCCTCAAAATCGGTCGCAGCCTTCTCCGGCACCGTCATCAGACCCCCGTAATGCCTTTCATTGCTCAGGAACTGCTCTACCAGCGCGTTCTTTCCAAAGCTCACGATTCCATAGACATTTCCGGAGGGCATTTTGTCCACCGCCTCCCGCAGATATTCGTTCATCTCCTCGAGATGCTCCTCATTGCTGTTGGAAAGATCCACCACAAAGACCGTGGCGGTTCGACTGCTGCCCCTGTGAATCCGAAGCCCGAAAAGCGCGAGCAGCACGCAGAGCAGCACCAGTCCTCTCACAATCAGATAAAACCTTCCCCGATACCGCATCCGGCGCACATATACGATCCACTCCACTGCCAGAAGCGCCAACGCCAGGAGCAGAAACACATTCCGGAGCGTGCGCTTCACCGACCTGAGCTGCCGGCCGCCCTCAATATTGACGGAATCCGCCTGCGCGCGTCCGTCCGACTCTGTGGCCGTCCGAAAGCGCACCACATAATTTTCCTCATAGTCTCCGGCAGTCAGCCGGTACAGTCCCGCCTTGTCCAACGCGGAATCCGGCACATCGCCCTCAGGCTCCGCCCAAGGCTGCAGGGCAAGCTCCTCCCCCGCGTAATACACATTCGAGGCAAGCCATGAGGTATCGGAGAGATAAATCATGGCGTTTGCCAGAAAGACCGGGAACTCCGCTCGCAGGGGAAAATCCGACTCGCGGATATCAAAGCCCACCACGATTTCCTTGCCGCCGGCCTGCTCCCGATAATAACCCACGCAGTTTCCACCGTACTCCAAAAAGCTCTCCGCCCCCTCGGGAAGCGCAAAGCAATACGCTGTGTTTACGCCTATGGTAAAGCCGGACAGCCCTGCCGTCAACGCACAGTCCGTCATATCCAGCACTACGTTTTCCAGTGTCTCGGTCACCTCCCCACCGGCATCGCCGAAGACCAGCCTGTTCACATCCGAGACCTGCGGCTGCTGCCCCGCGTCATAGATGACCACATTGTAGCCACCCTCCGTCAGCGGCGTCCGCATCCAAGCCTCCCGCGCCGCCTGCACCGCCGCGTCCGTCTTGGCCTTGGTGATGCCTGACCCCGTGACGGCCATATAGGCCTTTTCGATAAACGTGTTACCTTCCCCGACAAGCAGCCCGTTAATCAGGTTCTCCCGCCCTTTTACCGCATACGAGATATTGTCACGCTGCAGACTGTCCTCTGCGCCATCCGCAAAGGTGATGCCGTCCAGCCGCGACTCCAGCGTTTTCCCTTGCCAATCCACCTGCTCGAACAGACAGACCGCGCTCTCGGAGGGCGCAAGGCGCATCCGGCTCAGCGCGATTATCTCGCCGTCCGCGTCATGCAGACTGATGTCAAAGTCCGCCGCCGCGTCGCTGTAATTCGCCACGCTCACGAGAACGTCATAGAGCCTGTCCTCCCGCTCGGTAAACACCGTATACTCATTTGCCAGATTGGAGGACGGCGCTCCCACCACATGAAGCGACTTCTCCGCGCCGCCGTTCAGCCCGTCAAAGCCGTCCGCGCCGCTCCCGTCCGTATAGACAATCACCTCCGCCGCATCCTCCGCGCCGCCGCCCGTGAGCGTATCCAAAATCCCCTGTGCGAGTGACACGTCCCCGCCGCAGTCACTGCATTCCACTCCCTGCAGCGCCTGTACCAGACTGTCCGTGTCCGTCATGTCCACCGCCAGAAGCTCCACCCCCGCAGTGTCAACCGTGACAATCGAGAATCGGGTATCCTCCGAGCTGCGCACCTCATCGCAGGCCAGCTGTACGGCCTCCTCAAGGCGGGTCTGCCCCGCAGCGTTCGTATGCTGCATACTTCCGCCGGTATCCAGAATCAGGATTTTCCTCCCGCCGCCGTGACTGTCCGTCCGGATAAACGGAGACATCAGCGCGACCACGAGCAGTATCGTAATCAGAATCTGCAGATACATCAGGATATTGTGCACAAACTTCTCAAAGAAGGTGCGCGACTGTTCATTCCGTATCAGCTTCTTCCAGAGCAGGTTCGAGGATATCAGGTACTCCACGCCCTTGGGCTTTAATAAATATAAAATTATGATAATCGGAACCGCTGCCAGAAAGAACAGCGGCCATAAGCTTTCAAATATCATATCGCCTCCTCAGACGATTTCCGTACAGCTTCTTAACTCTTGGAAAATCAGTTGATAAATATCCGTCTCGGTATTGCACACCGCATAAAAGGCTCCCGTTCCCGCGCACTCCCGCCGCAGCCGCGACAAAAAGCCGTGCAGCGCCTTCTCATATGTCCGAATGGTTCCGGAATCCAGCGTGACATGCAGCGCCGTGCGCTCCTCCATATCAATCAGCCGATGCGTGCCGGCAAGCGGCACCGACAGCTCCTCCCCCGCCAGCACATGCAGCACGATGACCTTCTGCCGCCTGTACCGCAGAAAACGCAGCAATCCTGCCATGGCCTCCTCCTCGGGCTCCAAAAAGGACTCCTGCAAAAAATCGCTGATAAGGATCGTAACGCCCTGATTCCCCGCCGGAAGCTGCCTGACCGCGGCGCCAATGTCCACCGTCCCGTCAAAGTCCCGCTGTTCCAGCCACCGCGTCAGGCGCGGCAGCGCCCGCTTCCCGCCGGCTGCCGCAAAGGGCGACTGCATCCGCTTCATATCATAGAGCAGAACCCGATCCATATTGTTCAGGCCCAGATAGGCCAATGCCGCCGCCAGCAGGCCGGCCGTCTCACTCTTTTTGCGCGCGCCATAATCCATGGAAGCGCTGGTATCTAACAAAATAGAAATCACCGCCTCCTTCTCCTCCATATATTCCTTTATATAGAGCCTGTCCAGCCGCCCGTAGGCATTCCAGTCTATGCGGCGGATATCATCCCCCGGCAGATACTCCCGAAAGTCCGAAAACTCCGCCGAAGAACCCTTCTGTACGGATTTGCGGTTCCCCGTCAGGTTCATCGAGGACTTCTGTCCGATGGCCAGGCGCAGACGGGACAGCCGTTCAAAAAATACAGCATCCGGTATCATCTTTTCTCTTTACTCCTATATCTGATCCGCTCTCTGCTCCAAGAGCTTCCGGATAATGTCGTCCTCCGTGATTCCCTCGCTGACGGCGTCAAAGCTTGGGATAATGCGGTGCCTCAGCACCGGGTACGCCGTCTCTTTTACATCCTGAAAGGAGACGTTGTAGCGCCCCTCCAGAAAAGCCTTTGCCCGCGCTGCGCGAATCAGCGCCTGCGCCGCTCTGGGACTTGCGCCCTCCCTGATATGAGGATTCTGCGCGTGCGTCGCCATCACAAGCTCTAACAGATAATCCATCACCGCGTCGGCAATCGGCACTTGGTTCACCAGCGCTCTTGCGGCCAAAAGCCCCTCGCCGTCCAGCCGCTTCTCAATGGCAGGCTCTTCTCTTCCCTCCGTCAGCGCCACGATGTCCCGCAGCTCCGCCTTCGACGGGAACCGGACTAAGATCTTGAACATAAAACGGTCGAGCTGCGCCTCAGGCAATGGATATGTCCCCTCATTCTCAATCGGGTTCTGCGTCGCCAATACGAAAAAAGGCTCCTCCAGCTTATGGCTGTCATTCCCCACGGTGACGGTATGCTCCTGCATGGCCTCCAACAACGCTGACTGTGTTTTAGGCGTGGCGCGGTTAATCTCATCCGCGAGAATCAGGTTGGCAAAAATCGGCCCGCGAGAGAAGGAGAACGCGTTTCCCTGCTCGTTCCTGACAATGATATTCGTTCCGGTCACGTCGCTTGGCATCAGATCCGGTGTAAACTGAATCCGCTTGAAGGACAAATCAAAGACCTTGCCAATCGTGCTGACAAGCCTTGTCTTTCCCAGTCCCGGCATCCCCTCTAAAAGCACATTTCCCCCCGTGAGCATCGCCAGCATCACCTGACGGATAATCTCCCGCTGTCCGATAATTCCCTTTTGAAGCTCCGCCTCGCAGGACGCAATCTGCTGCGCCATGTATGCCGCGTCCTGCCGCCTGCTCTTATCCCATTCACTCATACCCTCTATTGCCTCCATAATCAACCTCTATTTTGTGTTAAAGCTTGCAAAATACTCCTTGATAATGTCCTCCATGCCGCCGGGGTAGCGCCCTGCAGCAATGCCCTCATAGGCATTCTGCTCATAGCTGCCGATAACCGCCTCGTGGGACATATGCGTCCCCTCCCAGCTCAGGCCGTTCTGCGCGAAGAAATACTCGGACGTATCGTGATTGGCGGCATTGCCTGACAGATTCCCGCTGTCTGCAATTGCATTGGGAACGCTGACATAATCGTGGGACGCATTGCTGCTCCCGTCTCCTCTGCCATCCCCGCTGCCTGCTCCACCGCTTTGGCCGCTTCCGTCTCCTTGACCGTTCTGACTGTCCCCGCCGCCTTGGCCGCTCCCGGCTCCCTGTCCGCTCCCGCTGCCTTGACCGTCTCCCTGATCGCTTCCGTTGCCGGTACCCTGTCCGTCTCCACTCCCGTTCTGAGCATCTCCCCGATCGCTTCCCTGTCCGTCCCCGCTGACGTTTTCATTGCCCTGACCGTTCTGAGCGGAATCCCCCGGATTGCCCGAAGCGCCCTGTGCGAGCGTCGTATAAACCACCGAATCCTCCGACAGACCCTGCAAAAGATCCTTGAAACGCTCATTCATCTCCCCGTATTTATAGTCCAGCTTTTCCGTTGCCGCCGCCAGCATGTCCGCGGAGTACGCCTGCTGATACTCTGAGAGCGAGATTTCCAGACTTGTCATGGCCTCCTCAACAGCCTCCTGCTGCTCCGGCGTCAGCCCCTCCTGCGCAAGCTCTTCCAGCGCATCCATAAGCGCCTCTATTTCCTCTTCCTTCTCCTCGGCGCTCTCGCGAACCATATGAAGCTCCCGAGCACGCTCCTTTGTCTCGGCCGGCAGCACGGCGAGACAAAGGAGCGCCGCCAACAGCCCCGCAAGCGCCAGCAGCCTCTTGGGGGAAGGACACAGCGGAATGCGGACCCTGTCACGGTGCGCCGCAAGCTGCCGCATCGCGTCCTCCCGCTGCATTGCCGGAAACTCCCCCTCCTGTCCCAACAGCTCATAGGCCGTGACAATCCGCTCCTCAAAGCCGAAACGGTCTATCGCAAGCGCCGCCTGCTCCGGACTTATCCGCTTCACAAGAGTCGTCGCCAACGCCGCGAGCAGCGCAAGCGCCAGCGCCAGACCGGTATAGAGATTGGCATACCAAAACGGCAGCAGCAAAGCGGCCGTCTGAAAAACCACCCCCGCGCCGGCGCCGATACACAGCGCAAACACCGCATTTTTTAAAAAGCCCGCCATATTTAATCTGCGGCGGCAGGTCTGTATAAATCTGACAAACGCTCTCTGATCCATCCGTTCTTCTCTCCTTCAGACACCTTTACTTCGCCCTTTTCCCCCGGCTTTTTCTCCCCGCCGCGGAATGCATCGGATTCACCATCCATGCGGCCCCGAACAAAAACAGCAGCGCCACCGCAAGCAGACACACCGCAGACAGAAGCATCCACAACTTTCCCTGCGCCAGATTGTACGTCAGAAAGCCCACGTCCCCGCGGTCAAAAACATGCTGCTCTCCGCCGAAAAGGGACTCGTTCGTCATAATCTGCATAAAAAACTCCTCAAAGAACACGATGGGATTAAACAGCAGAAACAGCATGGAGTCCCCCACGGTCTCCCACTGACTCAGGGCCGCCCTGATCAGAATGGGAACGCCCGTCAGAACGCCGAACACGAAATAAAACACATAGGACAGAATCACCGCCGTTATGGTTTTGCGGCAGATTGCAGAGCAGAAGATTCCGACGCTCCCCGCGACTACGGCCAACAGAATAATCGCAAGCACAAACCAGAGCAGATTCATCCGGCCCAGTCCGCCGAATACAAAGGACAACGCCATGATCGGCATTCCCGCCATCACGAAAAACAGAATATGCACGACCGCGGAGCCCACCTTTCCCAACACAATCGACAAGGGCGACATGCAAGTCGTCAGCATGATGTCGAGCGTCTGGCGCTCCCTCTCTCCCGAAATCGCAGAGGCCGTGAGAATCGGCATAATCATGGTGACAATGCACACCTGCGCTATCGCAGTCACCGGGAACAGGGAAATCAGTCTCGCATAGATATTGCCGTCCGTATAGATGCTCTGGCTGTCCGCCTGTATGACCGCGAGCGCCAACAGAAACGCCAACAGCAGCACCGCCTCGTAGGCGAACAGTCCCCAGCTCATCCGCATACTGCGGGCCGCCACGCGCAAATCCTTTTTTATGATAGGGTTCCACTGTATTCTCACTGTATGCCACCTCCCGTCAACTGCATAAACAGCGTCTCCAGACTGCCTTCCTCCCTGTAAAATCCGGTCAGAACGACCCCGCTGTGTATCAACAGACCAATCAGCGCGCTGATCTGCTCCTCCGTGCCGCCGCCCGAAGCAATCATCTCATTCTCGCGCACCGACTCCACCGTAAAGCCCGCCTGCTCCTTCATCAGCCGCACCGCCGTCTCCATGCCGGAAGCGATTTGGATATGAATCCGATTCCCGTCGGAAAGCTGCCGCATGACATCCTCAATGCGCCCCGCCGCTATCAGCTGCCCGCGGTTCATGATTCCGATGCTGTTGCACATCTCCGAAAGCTCCGAGAGAATATGGGAGCTGATAACAATCGTCTTGCCCATGGAGTGCAGATTCTTCAGCAGCTCCTTCATCTCCACGCGGGCCCTCGGATCCAGCCCCGAGCTTGGCTCGTCCAGAATCAGCAGCTTAGGATTGTGGAGCAGCGCCCTCGCCACGCACAGACGCTGCTTCATCCCGCGAGAGAGCGTGTCCACATAGACCTCCTTCTTGTCCGAGAGATTGACCAGCTCCAGCAGGTCATCCGTCAGCTTTGCGATGTCCCGCGCGTACATCCCGTACATGGAACCGTATAAATCCATATATTCCCGCACCTTCAGATTATCATACACGCCAAAGAAATCCGGCACATAACCGATCTGACGCTTCATCTCCTTACTCCCCACGGGTGCCGCGGTATTTCCGATTCTGACGGTGCCCCCGTTGGCCCGAAGCAGACCGCAGACAATGCGAATCGTCGTCGTCTTTCCCGCGCCGTTGGGCCCCATAAACCCGAACAGATCGCCCTCTGGAATATGCAGCGTCAGGTGATTGACCGCCGTAAAGGAACCGTAATTTTTTGTCAAATCATTAATATACAGCATATTCTCCCCCTACTGAATAGTATAGAAGCATCCGTAAGCAATCTCCTTACAGGTATCCTCCACCGCCTTGTCCCAGTTCTCCGTCACGCCGATCATCGCCACGGAATCCGTCCTCGTCTGCCCGCACGCGGTCATGATTCCCATTCCCAGCGCCGTCAGCACATCCATGTCCGCCCTGTTCTTACTGCTGCCGGCGCAGCCGTACATGTAGCTGCTCACCTCATCGTCATAAATCAGCTCAAGCGAAGAAAGCTCGCGGGTCTCGCCCGCCGGGAAATCCTTATATACGCATATATTGTCATTCACCACCACCGCCAGATACGCGAAATCCAAATCCGTCCCGTTGGTAACGGCAGCAATCTGCGGCAGTCCCGTCAGGCTGTATTCGATATCGCCCGAAAGGCTTCCGTTCGCCGCGCTTTCACTGCTCACCGCCATAAAATGACCGTCCTGAAAATTGACAGTGGGGTCGAGCCCGAGAAACAGACGCTCCCCCTCCTTTGTGATATGATATTCTCCAATATAGTTGTAGTAGCCTGCCTGAGCAGGGCCGGCACAATCATACCGTCCGGCTAGGCGAAGACGCCACGGCTTATTACCGCTGTCATAACAGCGCAGATAGGTCTTGGGCCGTTCCCCTCCGGAGAGATCCTGTATCGTCACGGAATACACTCTGGCATCCGCCACCTCAAAGCCTCTTCCCGCAAACCAGACCAGAAGAATCGCCGCGAGCGCCGACGCCGGCACCAACACCCAATAAAGGTCCCGCTTCTTGGCCTGACGCAGAATCAGATAGAGCACCGGCCCCACGAAAATCACATAGAGAACGACAATAAGCCGCAACGCGCTGAAATTCAGGCGTTCACTGCCGTTTCCCAGAATGCGTATCGCTCTGCGGAAGCTGTAACCGCCCGCAACCTTATTGCTGCCGGCCGCATAGCGCAATGCCGCCTCCTCCCCCACACTATCCAACACAGACCGCACCACATTCTCCTGCGAGCCGCTCACGGATAAATCCGCCCGCCCCAGCTCCGCCAGCGTGTACGGCAGAACGCCTACGGCGCCGAAGCCCCGCGGGCACACCAGCATGGCGCACATGTAAACATCCTCATATAAACCGCCTGCATCAATAAGCTCCGCCCAC
Organism: Roseburia sp.; assembly: GCA_023664265.1. Classification (GTDB taxonomy): domain Bacteria; phylum Bacillota; class Clostridia; order Lachnospirales; family Lachnospiraceae; genus COE1. The sequence continues at coordinate 27,345 of JAMPFV010000003.1, read as the reverse complement.
GAAAGCAGGGACACATCTATGCGATAGTCATAGGCGGACTTCCCCGCCTCCGCTCCCGTGTCAAAGGTCTCATCGCACTGCAGCTCCAGAAACGCAAGCCCGCGCAGCGTATCCTCCGCATTGCTTCCCGTGCCCACGAGCAATATCCCGCCGTTCTCCACCCAGCCTTCCATGCGCGCGACTGTCTCCTCCGGCAAAACGCCGGTATCATAATCGTCGATTACCAGAAAGGTCAGCGCGTCCAGCGTCTGCGTCAGATTATCCCGGTCAAGCCGCACCAGCTTTATCGGATAAGAGCCTCCATTGTAATCGTATTCGCCTCCCCCCATGTCCATATAGGTAAGCGCCGCGTAGTCGTCACTCAAAATCCCCATCGAGAGAGAGGTTGTCCCTCCCTGAAGCAACCGCCGGAATTCCTTCTTCGCCGCCAAGGCGGACTTCTTATCCAGCAGACTGACCTCGACGATTCCGTCCGTGCTGCTCACGCTTTCCTGCGGTATCCGCACCACAAACTGTTTGGCGCTTCCCTGCGGCAGGGACAGCGCCGTATCATACGTGCACGAATCGATGCCCTCGGCCGTCAGACGCGCCGTTCCCTCCCAGTCTGCTCCCAAGTTCTCAATTGTCAGCAGGACATCCAGACTATCCTTATCCGACGGCAGCAGCTCCGCCTCAATCTCAAAGCTCTGCTCCTCGGCGCGGGCCGTCAGCTCTGCCGCGTCCAACCCAATCAGCAAAAGCAGCAGCCCCGCACCGCAGATCATCCGCCGCCCGAATTTCCTCACTTTGCTCTCCGTCACATTCCCCATATCCGTTCCCTTTCCATTTTAGTCCCAAAACATCTTATCCCTTTGGGTTAGCGGCACTGTCCAATACCTTCCTGATCTCCCTCGCAATCGCTTCAATCACATTTACGGTGACGCTGTTTCCGAACTGCTTGTACAAATGCGTGTCCGCCAGCTCCAGCTTAAAGCTGTCCGGGAAGCCCTGCAGTCTCGCCCACTCCCGCGGCGTCAGCTTCCGGATGCCCTCCCGGTTGACCTCGCCCTTGATGTGCGTAACCGGCACAAAATCGGTGAGGCGCTTATCAATCACAAGATTCCGCTCACGCCCCATTCCTCCGCAGACGAGCGCGCCGGCCTGACCGCTCAGCTCGCGGATCTCATACCCGAAGCCGTTCCCTTTCTCACGGTGCCGCTCCTTGTGCTTCCTCAGAGTATCCATATATACCGTGGACAGATAATACTTCACGCTGACCTCCCGCTCCTCCAGAATGTCCCGAATGCAGGTGTCCGGATTGTCCCCCTCCGGAAAATGAAACGCGCTGCTGTCAATGTCATTGCGAAAAGCGACAATGTAAATCCTCTCCCGGTTCTGAGGCACGCCAAAATCCTTGCTGTTCAGCACCTTATCATATACGGTATAGCCAATCTGCTCAAACGCCCTCCGGATAACCTTAAACGTGCGTCCCCTGTCGTGAATCGTCAGACCCTTGACATTCTCACAGAAGATAACCTTCGGTCTTCCGTATTCGCAGATCCGCACAACATCCTGAAACAGCGTTCCTCTGCACATCCCCTTGTAGTCGTCGTCGAAGCCCATGCGCCTCCCGGCCAGAGAAAACGCCTGACACGGAAACCCCGCCAGGCAGATGTCGAACTCCGGAATATCCTTTTCATCAATCTTGGTGATATCCCCCGCAATCTCAAAATCATCCTTATAATTCAAGCGATAGGTGCTCTGCGCGTATTCGTCCCACTCACTCACAAACACGGTCTCAATGTCCTCCCCGAAAGCATTGTCAAAGCCTTTTCTGATTCCTCCTATCCCCGCAAATAAATCGATTGACCTGTACATTGCAAAATCTCCTTTACTCCTCATCATCCGCATCCAACAGACTGTCAAATATCACTTCCTCGATTGCCCGGATGCATTCGTCCGGGTTCTTCATAATGTCCTTCCCCCAAAAGCGAAGCACCGTCCAGCCCAGATACTCGAGCTGTTGATTGACCTCCTCGTCCCGCTGTTGATTTTTCAGGATTTTCTTTATCCAGAATTCCGCGTTTTTCCCCCGCTCCAGCTGCGGCTTGAGCGCCTCCCAGTCCTTTCCGTGGAAAAACTCGCTGTCACAGAAAACGGCTATCTTGTATTTCGACAGAACGATGTCGGGCTTGCCCGGCAGCCGCCTGTCATTTTTGCGGTAGCGATAGCCCTTGCTCCGCAGAGCCTTGCGCAGCGTCATCTCAATACCCGTATCCTTGTTTCTGATGTTCTTCATGTTTCTGTGGCGTTGTTCCTTCGTCAGCCGGTCCATCCGAATCACCTCAGTCGTCAAATTGCCTGACCCAATCCGCGCTTCTTGTACGCCTGCTTGCGCTCATACATCATCGCGTCCGCCCGCTTCATCGTACTGTACAGACCGCCGCCGTCCTCGCCCTCCTTGTAGATCGCGTACCCCACGGCAACGCTGACGGTCACGACAAAGCCCTTGTCATTCAGCCCCTGAACCTCCTGCTCCAGAAGCCGCAGCTTCTCATCAATGGCCTCCGGGGAGCTGTAGGGCGTCCACGCGCAGAACTCGTCCCCGCCGATTCGATAGCATTTCCCCTCCTGCGCGAAAAGCTTCTTCAGGACGTCCGCCGCCATCCGGATATATTGATCTCCATAGTCGTGCCCGTAGGTGTCATTGCATTTCTTCAGATCGTTTAAATCAAACATGAAAACAACGGTAGGCAGGATTCTCATCTCTCCGCTCGCCTTATCAAACGCCCTGCGCAGCTCCAAATCCTCCTTGAAGGCCGTGCGGTTTGCAAGTCCCGTCAGCTCGTCCGTATAGGCAAGCTTGCGGTAGAGCGCGCTCTCTCTGGCCTGCTCCATCAGCCTGCGGGAGCTCCGCACATTTTCGATGCCCATCACCGTTATGTAGAACAAAAAGCCCATGCTGCCCAAGGGCGTGCTCCTGTTGCTGAAGCGGTAAATCGCCAGCTCGAGCACGGTGCTTGCCAAAATGACCAGCACGCAGGCGCTGTTAATCTTAACCTGATCGGTCAACTCGTTTGTCACGACCTCTTGGATGGTCATTCCCACGATAACCGCCACAAACAGCAGCAGACAAATGTGCGTCAGCAGCAAAGTCTCACGCAAATCACGGATTCCCGCCACCTGCAGGATAACCCGCGCGGCAATCACCGCGCAGTTCGCATAACAGCAAAGTCCCCACAGACGGTTCTCTCCATTGTGATACATATGGCGCAGAAACAGCATAAACGGAATCGGCATGGTCATCAGCGTCAGATGGGACACAAACACCATCGCGATGCTCCCGGGGAAAATCCAGTCGGGTATCTGTGTCTCAACAACGGACCAGATGCCAAGCAGCGTCGCAAATATGGCAAACTGCATAATGGTCTCCGCGTCCTGTCCCCTTTTCACTACAAAGAAGCCGTACAGCAGCATGACAACGCCGGCCAGCGCGATGATACCCGCCAACACAAGGCGCACCACCCGCTCTGTCAGAACCTGCTGCTCTATCTCCCGATAGGTGCCGTAGAAAAAGCTCCCCGTAGGCTTGCTGTCACTGTAGACCGGCGTCACCTGAAAGACGATCTCCTTGCCGGCATCCTCCTCCGTCAGGGAGATGACATTCCAACAGAAGCCCGTTGTCCTGACGGTCCTGTCCCTGTCCGCCATCAGCTCATACACCTTATTCCCGTCAATAAACACCTCGAGATACATATGTACGGTATTGTACACGATTACCTTCTCATTGATCTGCTCCGAGGGCAATATCCGCCTGTAGGAATACACACCGTCCTCCTGCGTCAGCGCCATATCGTCATCCCATATGGCAACTCCCGTTTCCTCCGTTCTGGCGACGATGGTATTCCGGAATGAAAACGCCGCAAAAACAGCATATAGGATTCCGATCAGCAGCACCGCAAAATAAATCCCCGTAACCCGTTTCTCCAAGCGTATCCCTCCCTGTCCTCTCATCATTTATCCGATATACCCGGTATTTCCCGAATGTGCCGGGCTCCGTCTTTCTTCGTACTGCCATTATATCTGAATTGTCTGATTTGGGCAACCGTTTCGGCTAAATTATACGGAGGCCGCGCTACATCTGCAGCTCCCGCAGCTCATAGAACTTCCCCTTCTTCGCCATCAGTTCCTCATAGGTCCCAAGCTCCTCCAAGCCGCCGCTGCCAATCACGGCAATCCTGTCCGCGTCCTTTATCGTGGAGAGGCGGTGCGCGACAATCAGCGTCGTCCTGTCCTTCACGATATTGTTTACCGCCGACTGAATCTGCTTCTCCGAAATACTGTCCAGCGCGGAGGTCGCCTCGTCCAGAATCAGCACCTTGGGATTGCGCACGAACGCCCGCGCAATGGATATCCGCTGACGCTGCCCGCCGCTCAGATTGCTGCCGTGCTCCGTGATATGCGAATCCACGCCGTCCGGCAGCGAGTCGATAAACTCCCTGAGATTGGACGCGTCAATCACACGGTTTAAAAGCTCCTCCGACACGTCCTTGCTCCCGTAGGTGATATTGTCGCGGATCGTGCCCGTGAACAAGATGGAGTTTTGAGGCACCACCGCGATATGCTTCCGAAAGCTCTTGAGATTAATCTTGCTCATGTCCTGCCCGTCAATCCGTATCACGCCGGAGCTTGCCTGAATAAAGCCGATAACGAGGTTCAGTATCGTTGTTTTCCCCGCGCCCGAACCGCCCACAAAGGCAATCGTCTCCCCCGCCCTGATGTCAAGGCTGAAGTCCGACAGCACCGGCTCCTCGCTGTCGGGATACCGGAAGGTCACGTTCTCAAAGGAAATATTCCCCTCCACGCGCCGGATATCCGGCTTCCTGTCGTTCTCCTCGATGTCATGGCAAAGCAGAATGTCCCCGATGGAATCCACCGATTCAAGCCCCTTGGAAATCGTCGGCAAGAGCGTGATGACGCTCGACACCTGCGCCACAATGTTCGCAAAGTATGTCTGGTACATCACGACCTCCCCGACCGTGATCCGCCCCTTGGCCGCCAGCCAGCCCGTAAAGCCGAGGCAGATGACCTGAAAGACCTGAAACGCCACCCAGCTTATCGAGGAAAAGTAGGACTGAATAATATCCAGCTTCAGCCCGCTCTGCGCCACATTCTCGAGCTGCTGCCTGATTCTGTCGGTCTCCGTGCTCTCCAGCGCGTGCGCCCGCGTCACGGGAATCAGCTCCACCATCTCCATCACGCGCACGGAAGTCTCCTCCATGTCCTTTCTGAACTGACGGTTGTGGATCTTAATCCTGCTCTTAAAGGCCGCCATGATAAGCACTGCGACCGGAATCGTGATCACGAAAAAGAAAAACACCGTCAGGCTCTTGCTGATGACTACGCCGAACGCGACCGCGACATTCATAATAATGCTCAGCACCGAAATAAAAATCTGTCTGGAAAGCGTCTCAATCTGTTCCACATCGCGCATAATCTTTGATTGCAGCCGCCCTGACTGCATCGCGTTGTGATAGGAAATCGACAACTGCTGCAGCTTGCTGACCAGCGAGCCGCGCAGATTACATTCCATATTGCGGATTGTCTTGGAATACAGATACACATGAATATAGTTGGTAAAAATATTCTGTATGATCATAAGGCTCATCAGCACAACATTGATGACAATCCTTACCGCAAAATCCTCCTCCGGATTTGTCGCGATATTAATGATGTTCGCCGTCACAATCGGCAGCACCCACGCGGGGGAATGCTTGATGAAGAAAAACACTACCGAGAAGAACAGGGTCGTGTAATGCCCCTTATAAAGCCCCAGCAGGGTCTTCAGACTGCTGTTTTTATTCCTGCGGAAATTCTCAAAAAACTCCTGCTCCGCAGCCTCGTCGCCGCGCTCCACATTATACTCCTTCAACTTATCCTCCATCCCCTGTCCCATATCGGCGCTCCGAATTGTGACATATATGTCATATTAGTTTTCGTCCTGCCACATCAGCGCGCACTTTACCGCCTTCTCCCATCCGCGCAGGCAGTGAGCGCGCCGCTCCTTTGCCATCAGCGGCTCAAAACGCCGCGAGAGCTGCCAGTTCTCGCGGATTTCCTCCTTGTCCCGCCAGTATCCGACCGCAAGGCCCGCAAGATACGCCGCCCCCAGCGCAGTCGTCTCGATACAGCTCGGGCGGAGCACCTCCCCATTCAGGATATCCGCCTGAAACTGCATCAGAAAATCGTTCGCGCTCGCACCGCCGTCCACACGCAGCTGCTCAATCGCAAGCCCCGTGTCGGACTCCATCGCCTGAATCACGCTGTAGGTCTGATAGGCCAGAGACTCCAGCGTCGCTCTGATAAAGTGCTCCTTGCTGCAGCCCCGCGTGATCCCCACAACCGTGCCGCGGCAGTATTGATTCCAGAACGGCGCGCCCAGCCCCGTAAACGCCGGCACGACATAGACGCCGTTCGTGTCCGCCACCGCCTTCGCGTACTCCTCCGACTGCGCGGAGCTTCTCACCATCCGCATCTCATCGCGCAGCCATTGTATCGCCGCCCCCGCGACAAACACGCTTCCCTCAAGCGCGTACACGGGCTCCTCCCCGTCGCCCGCCGCTATCGTCGTAATCAGTCCGTTCTTGGACATAATCGCCCTGTTTCCCGTATTCATCAGCAGGAAGCAGCCGGTCCCGTAGGTATTCTTGATATCGCCCTCCTCAAAGCAGCACTGCCCGAACAGCGCCGCCTGCTGGTCGCCCGCCGCGCCCGCTATCGCAATCTCGCCGCCCAGAATTGACGCGTCCGTCCTGCCGTAGACACAGCTTGAGGGCTTCACCTCGGCAAGCATGGCGCGCGGTATCCCAAACTTCTCCAAGAGCGCATCATCCCAGCGTCTCTCGTGAATGTTGAACAGCATGGTGCGCGACGCGTTCGTGTAATCCGTCACAAAAATCCTGCCCTTTGTCAGATTCCAGATCAGCCACGTGTCCACCGTTCCAAACAGCAGCTCGCCCGCCTCGGCGCGCTCCCGCGCCCCCGCCACATTGTCCAATATCCAGGCAAGCTTCGTCGCGCTGAAATACGCGTCCGGCACAAGCCCTGTCTTGCGCCGGATAACCGCATCATAGCCCTCCGCCTTCAGCGTCTCAACCCTATCGGCGGTTCTGTGGCACTGCCAGCAGATCGCGTTATATACGGGCGCGCCTGTGTTCTTATCCCATACAATCGCCGTCTCTCTCTGGTTGGTGATACCCAGCGCCGCCACCGCGTCCGCCTCGACGCCCACCTTCGTCATCGCCTCAATCGCCACCGCAATCTGGCTCGACCAGATTTCCATCGGGTCATGCTCCACCCAGCCCGCCTTGAGGTAAATCTGCCGAAACTCCTTCTGCGCCATGCTGACGATATTGCCCGCCCTGTCAAACAGAATACAGCGCGAGCTTGTCGTCCCCTGGTCGAGCGCCATAACGTATTTCATATCCCCGCCTTTTCTCATATTCTCCTCTTTTCCCACCGCTCAGATTTTCGGAAACAGCTCCTTCACTGTCGGATAAATCTGCGCAAACTTCCTGTACCGCTCCTCATACCGCTTGGCAAGCTCAGGGTCAGGCTCCACGCTGTCCACCACCCTGACAAGCTTTGACGCCGCCTCCTCGACGGAGGCATACTCGCCGCACGCCACCGCCGCGAGAATCGCGCCGCCGTAGCCCGGACCCTCCTCGCTCTCGATGATGTCCAGACGAATATTCAGCACGTTCGCAACGATCTTTTTCCAGAGCGGGCTTTTCGCGCCGCCGCCGCAGATCTTGGAGGAGCGGATATCGATTCCGAGGCTCTTGGCAACCTCAAAGGAATCGCGGATGGCAAAGGCCACACCCTCGAGAACCGCCTGATACATGTCCGCTCTGGACGTGTCCATTGTCATTCCGATAAAAGTTCCCCTCGCATTGGCGTCATTGTGCGGAGAGCGCTCGCCCATCAGGTAGGGCAGGAAGTACACATGATTGTTGCCGAGCTTATCGTCCGCAATCGCCGCCTGCTCCTTGGCAAACTCGCTTGTCCCTACAATGTCCTTCATCCACCACTTATTGCAGGAGGCCGCGCTGAGCATACAGCCCATCAGGTGATAGCTGCCGTCCGCGTGGGCAAACGCGTGGAGCGCGTTGTTCCTGTCCACGCCGAACTTTTTGCTGGAGATAAAAATTGTGCCGCTCGTTCCCAGCGAAATATTGCACATGGCGTCCCCGCTGCCGCTCATGCTCACCGTTCCTGTCCCGACCGCCGCCGCCGCGTTATCGCCCGCGCCCGCCGCGACCTTCACGGACGCGGGGAGGCCAAGCTCCGCCGCGACCTCCCCGCGAAGCGTTCCGACCGCCTCATAGCTCTCGTAAATCTTCGCCATCTGCGATTCCTTTACCCCGCAGATTTCCAGCATTTCCTTCGACCAGCGCTTGTGCTCGACATCAAATAAGAGCATCCCCGACGCATCGGACACGTCGGTGCAGAAGCTTCCGGAAAGCATGTATGCTATGTAGTCCTTGGGGAGCATGATCTTCTCTATCCGCGCGAAGTTCTCCGGCTCCTTATTTTTTACCCAGAGGATTTTGGGCGCCGTAAAGCCCGTAAACGCGATATTCGCCGTATATTTTGAAAGCTTCTCCCTGCCGATCACGTTATTCAGGTAGTCCGTCTCCTCCTGCGTCCTGCCGTCGTTCCAGAGGATCGCGGGACGGATAACGGCGTCGTCCTTGTCGAGGAGGACCAGCCCGTGCATCTGCCCGCCGAAGCTGATACCCGCCACCTGCGACTTGTCAAAGCCCTCCGTCAGCTCCCTGAGGCCCTCCTTCACCGCACGCCACCAGTCCTCGGGCTTCTGCTCGCTCCAACCCGGGTTGGGGAAGTACAGCGGGTACTCCTTTGAGACGATGTTGGCGATTTTGCCGTTTCCTTCCATAAGCAGCAGCTTCACTGCGGATGTTCCAAGGTCCACTCCGATATAATACATAATAAGCCTCCATTTCTGTTCAGGTTCGGTTCTTTTTCAGGTTGTTTTTTATTATAGCAAATCGAAGGGGGATTTTCAATAAAGGGGGGATATTTCGGGAGGTTCCCATCGACAATATGGAGTATGAACGCGTGAATATACAGCTTGAGCGGAGCATTTGACGGACGCCGCAAATGCGCTATCAGAAATCGGAAAGGGAAAAATACGGCTCTGCGGAAAGCGCGGAATATTATAAAGATAAATTCTATAACTCCTGCCACCGAATACAGCTTGGCCTTTCATAAGTATCTAAAAATTCCCTGATGCATGAAAACGCATCGCTTAAAGCAATAATTGCATCAACATCGGGTTTCCATTCGCCCCCTCCCGCAATAAAAGAAACCTCTTTTTGATTATCCTCATTATAGGACAACCACATGTCGCCTGTGTCATTTTGGAAAAAATGAACGGCAGCATATTCCCCGTTAATACAGACGGCAATGCAGGGATACGGTTGCTCTCCGCTAATCCATATATCGCTATCTTCCTGTGGCGCAGTTTGTATAAATTTTATTATATCATCCGCTGATTGAAAAATAAAATCTCCTTTATTGGTACTGATTATTCCCTTTCCCATACTCTCCTCCACAGATTGGCATTTGTAAATGCAATGATAAACATCATTCTGCAACGCATCAATCACCCGGAGAAATATGCCTTCTGCAATACGCTTCGGCATACTCCTTAAACCAAATCCCTTTGTTTTGGAAATAGGAGCGCTCCTCCATGGACTGCACGCGCTCCAACGCCTCCCGATATTCCTGCCTGTGAATCAGAAGCAATATCGCCTGAACCTCGCCCTGATAGGCCCTCTCATCAAATACGGAATTCCAGCTTTCCATATCGCTGTCATTTACCGTATCCCTGAAATGCTCCAAGTATTCCGCAATGCATTTTTCCAGTTCCTCCGCACGCCACTCCGGCAATTCCCGCCTGTCCTCAAAAAAGGTCATGCCGGAAATCGCAAAGGCGCCGATACAGCGCAGGCTGAGCGGCTCCGACTTATTTTCCGGCATGTCAATAATATCCCAAAACAATTCATCCATCCACAGCGGTTTTATTCTTTCCCATGCGGCGCACCAACAGCGGCCATCCTTCTCTCTGACATCCACCATCAGCGAAAAATAGAGCTCTCCCTTCGCGCTCCAAATCATACAGTCCTTTTTCTTAAAGCCATACGCCTTCGCGCTCTTTCCCAACATCTGTGCGCAGCATTTTTTCAGTTCTCTGAATTTCTTCTGTTGCTCCCGCGTCATGCAGCTTCTCCTCCTCTGTCACAGGCTTCCGGCACCGCCCGAAAGCCCTCTACTCTCCCCACCGCAGCCGATGCAGCTCTCCCTCCGGCCGCAGCCCCGCAAAGTCCTGCTGCCGCAGGGCCTCGTACAGCACAATGCTCACGCTGTTGGAGAGATTCAGGCTCCGTATCTTATCGAGCATCGGAATCCGAATACACGTCTCCTCATGGCCGACCAACAGCTCCTCCGGAATCCCTGCGCTCTCCCTGCCGAACATAATATAATCGTCCAGCCTGAAGTCCGCCTGCGTATAGACCCTCCGCGCCTTTGTCGTCGCCATCCAAATCCTTGCATTCGGATTCCCCACCGGATTTTTCTCCGCAAACTCCTCAAAGTTCATATACCTGCGCACATCCAAGTGCTCCCAATAGTCCATGCCCGCGCGGCGCAGCTCCTTCCCCGTCAGCCGAAAGCCGAGCGGTTCTATCAGGTGCAGCGCCGTTCCGGTCGCGACGCAGGTCCTTCCGATATTTCCGGTGTTTGCCGGTATCTCCGGCTGGTACAGGACAATATGCATTCCCTGTTCCTCCCTTTTTCCGCGCCGCCGCGGCTTCTTCTACCGCTCCGCGCGCAGCCTGTTGACAAAGCGCTCCAGCTTCTCCATCGCGATTTTGAGCTTCTCGAGAGAGTACGCGTAGGAGATACGGATAAAGCCCTCTCCGCAGCCGCCAAACGCCGTCCCGGGCACCACCGCAACCTTCTCCTCGTTCAGAAAGCGCGTCGCAAACTCGTCGCTTGTCATTCCAAACTCTTTGATGCACGGGAAGATATAGAACGCCCCGAACGGCTCAAAGCACTCGAGCTTCATCTCCTGAAACGCATGGACTAAATAACGGCGCCGCTGATTGTACGCCTCACGCATCATCTGTACGTCCGCATCGCCGTTCTTGAGCGCGTCAATCGCCGCATACTGGGAAGTCGTCGGCGCACACATGATACAGAACTGATGGATTTTGTACATCTGCTCGATAATCTCCTTCGGCCCGCACGCATAGCCAAGCCGCCAGCCCGTCATCGCATGCGACTTTGAAAAGCCGTTGATCAGAATCGTGCGCTCCCACATCCCGTCGATATTCACAATGGACACATGCTTCTCCGCGTAGCACAGCTCCGCATAAATCTCATCCGATATCACAAACAGATCATGCTTTAAAATGACCTCGGCAATCGCCTCCAAATCCTTCCGCTCCATAATGGCGCCCGTCGGATTGTTGGGGAACGGGAGAATCAGGATCTTCGTCTTATCCGTAATCGCGTCCTCCAGCTCCTGCGCCGTCAGGCGGAATTGGTTCTCATGCTTCAGCTCGATAATCACCGGCTTCGCGCCCGCAAGCACCGCGCACGGCTCATAGGACACATAGCTCGGCTGCGGTATCAGCACCTCGTCGCCCGGGTCAACCATCGCGCGCAGCGCAATGTCGATCGCCTCGGAGCCGCCGACCGTGACCAGCATCTCCGTCTTCGCGTCATAGCTGATATCGTACCGCCTCTTTAAATACTTTCCAATCTCCTCGCGCAGCTCTATCAGCCCCGCGTTGGAGGTATAGAAGGTGCGCCCTCTCTCCAGCGAGTAGATGCCCTCGTCGCGGATATGCCACGGCGTCTCAAAATCAGGCTCTCCCACACCCAGCGATATCGCGTCCTTCATCTCGCTCACAATGTCAAAAAATTTCCGAATGCCCGAAGGCTTAATCTCTACAATAGTCTTTGATAAAGGATTTCTCATGGCGTCACCTGTATCCTTTCATCCACTTCTTTTCTGCCCAGAATGGTCCCGTGGTCCTTATACTTTTTCAGGATAAAATGCGTCGCCGTGCTGAGCACCGTATCCAGCGTGGAGAGCTTGTCGGAGACAAAGTTCGATACCTCCTTGAGCGACTTTCCCTCCAGACTCACAAGCAGATCGTATCCGCCCGAAATCAGATAGACCGCATGTACCTCCGGATACTTGTAAATGCGCTCCGCAATGCTGTCAAAGCCGTGCCCGCGCTGCGGGGTGACGCGCACCTCAATCAGCGCATTGACCTTCTCGACGTCCGTCTTCTCCCAGTCAATCAGGGTGTGGTAGCCGCAGATCACACCCTCCTGCTCCATCCGCTGCATCTCGTTGACGATATCCGTCTCCTCCGCGCCGAGGATAATCGCAAGCTCGCGCAGGTCAATCCTGCTGTTCTTCTCTATAATGGACAAAATCTTTTCTCTCATCGCTCTAATCTCCTTTTATTTGATTTTGAATAGTTCATCACCCTTGGCCGGCTCCAGGAACCGCGTCTCCTCCTCGCATCTGACAACCCTGTCATTTCCAGCGGCGGTTCTGCCGATGACCGCAGCCGCAATCCCCTGCGCCGCAAGCGCCTCCACAAGGCCGCCGCCGTCCCGCGTCGTCATCAGAAGGCTTCCGCCCGCCAAGAGCTCGTACGGATTGATATCAAAAAATTCGCATACCTCTATCGTTTCCTGCCGTACCGGTATGCGCTTTAAGTCTGCGACCAGTCCAACGCCGCTGCCTGCCGCAAGCGCCCAGAGTCCGCCGAAAATACCGCCCTCTCTGACCGCCTGCACCGCGCTGACGTCGGACACTTTGGCGGTCGCAGCCTCCGGAATGATGGATAAAAGCCACTCAAAGCCGCAAGCCGTCTCCACAAGATCCGCGGGATACCGCCCGCAGAGCGCGTCATAATGCCGCCGCGCAAGCAGCGCCGTGCCTTCCAATCCAATCCACTTGGTCATCACAATATCCTCGTCCACGCCCGCGCCCCGAAACCCGCCGGAATCCGCGCGCGCACTCACGACACAGCTTGCGACAGGCTCCTCCACGCAGGGCAGCGCCTGTACATTGACACTCAAAATCGGGATGTGCACTGCCTCCGCCTCGCGGGCCGCCCGCTCAAGCATCCGCCGCACCTTGATCTCGCGCAGCCGTTCCGGCACCGTCAGCGTCAGATTGGCGTAGGCATCCGAGACCGCGCCGGATACAGCCGCGACCGCGTTGTTGGCGGCGGCCGTAAACGCAAAAAGCGCGACCTCCTCCTCATACCCGCAGGCCGATGCCTGACCACTCACAAGCAGTCCTCCGCCCGCGCCGGAACACGGAAAAACAGCGCAGTCTGCCTCCGGCGCTGCGCTATTGTAAAGCTCTCTGCTCTTCTCTGAAGCAGTTCTCATTACCTTGACCACCGAGCGCTCATAGACGCTCTCCGTCAACCTTCCGCAATTCATTGTCGAAACGCTCCTTCGTACCTCTCTATTGCGCGGCCTGCTGCTGCTCCAACGCCTGCTGTTGCTGCTCCAAAAGCGCCTGGTTATACGCCTCCTGATCTGCCTGCTGCTGCGCTGCCGCCGCCATCTCCGCCTTGATTGCCGCGGCCTCCGCCTTGCAATTGTCAATGCTGCCTGACGCGATTGCGGCCTGAATGCGGCTTGCGTACTCCGGATTGCTCGTGTTTACGCCCACCGTCGCAGTTCTGGGCGCCGCCAGATAGCTGCTGCTGTTGATGACCTCGCGGCTCACCTCAACACCGTTCTCCTCTATAATTCTCCAGAGCTGCGCCTTGTGTCCGATATGCGCGGACTGCACATTGATATAGCCGATGCCCTGTCCGCCGTCCGCGATAATCTCCTCATGGTCCGGCTGTGTCGTGGAGAGCACCTCACTCTTATAGTATACCTTGTGTCCCGGATCTCTGGTCTCCACGCCGTAGATTGTAAAAGTAATCTTCTTTCCCGCCGTATGGCCCTCAATGTAAATCGGATACTCGTAGTTATTGACAAACCGGAAGTCCTTCCCCGCCGACTCGGATATCGCCGCGTCCATGGAAGGCTCGACATAGGTGACGATCATGGAATGATTGTTGCGCTCCACAACCTCCAGCTCGGACAGGAGCACCGCGTTGTAAAGAGTCGTCGATACTTGGCAGATACCGCCGCCGATGCTGTCAACCACCTTGCCGTTGAGATAGGATCCCGCCGGATAATAGCCGTTTGCCTGTGTAAAGGGCTTGATGGTATTGTATGTGGAAAACTCCTCGCCCGGATAGAGCAGCGTCCCGTTTATCAGACGGCAGCCGTTCTCCACATTCGCGCTTCTCGAAGCACCGCTGCTCGAATAGCTTGTCGTAAACGTCCCCAACACATCCTTTACCTGCGCCAGCTCCTCCGCGTTTCCTTTAGGCTCCTCCACGTCGATTATCAAGTCAATGGAGGCGTCCTGATAATTCCATTCGTTTGTCAGAAATTCAACCGTCCTGTTCAGGGACGCATCTATGTTCACGCGCTGACCGCTCTGTCCCTCCGTGACCGTAAAGACCCCGTCCGCAAGGCTAAGCGCCGCGTTGACGGCCGCAACGTCATACTCCGTGCACTGCTCCTCCAGGAAAGCCCGCAGCACCGCGGGGTCAAAGGCCAGCTGCAAGTCATACACCTTATTTCCATGCTTGAGGTCCTCTATCGCCTTGTAGCGCTTCACGATATTGCCTGTTTTCCCAAGGGCGGCCGCCGCGTCGATATCCCCCTGATTCACCCAGCTCACGCCGAGTTCCGCAACGGTCGTCGCGATATAGTGTCCGTCCACCGCGCCAAAGGTAATGTTCTTGAGCTTCAACTGCTCCACAAAGGCATTGACGGCCGCCTTGGCCTCGTCAGCCGTCATTCCGGACAAATCAATCTCCCCCATGTAGATTCCCTCCAGAATAACATTGTCGTCGGACTTCGCCTCCGCCGTCGCGCCGCCCCATACGACGCCCGCAAGAAGCGCCAGCGCCAGACTCATCAATAACAGACCTGCTCTCTTTCTCATCGCTTTCATAATCCCTTTCTCTCCTCACTTATAAATACAAACCAGTTGCAATCGTCCCGTCTGCTGTTGTATGATTATCATACAAGGCTCAAAACCATCGGCACCACCATCGCCAACACCAGAAGAATGGCTATGGCAGCCGCAATTTTACGCTGTGTCTTTTTATTGTTAAAATTCATTATGTGTTGCGCGCCTCCTTTATACCCATCGTACACAATTTTATCTGAAAGGATATTATATATGAAATTCATAATTATTTCAATAATCTTCGCAGGAATAATTTCACTAAAGCTCAAACGCGAAAACAGCCGGGAGGCCAAAGCCGAGCAAAGCTTTTGGGAGCGCGAGGCCAAGGCCAACTATACGCGCAGGAAATCCCTTGACGCGCTGGATTATATTACCATTCCCGACGATATCCTCTCCATGTCGCCCGAGAACATGACGGAGGCGATACGCTGCGACCTTGAGGACCTCAAGAGCCTGTCCGCGTATAAAATCGTCAATCTCACGGGGCTTAGCAACACCGACCTCAAGCTGCAATACGGAACCGCTAATATTACTATATTAAGCGAATACGATTTTCATTACACCAATTTGGTCACGCTCCTGCAGCGGCTCGCCGAAAAGCTCCACGCGAACGGCAACGACACGCTTGCCATCCGGACGCTGGAGTTTGCCGTGTCAACGGGAACGGACGTCGGCAAATCCTACTATCTGCTCTCCGAGCTCTACGCCCAATACGGCACTCCGGAGAAAATCGACGGGCTGATACGCAGCGCCCAATCTCTGCGTTCCCTGACGAAGGACACTATCGTCCAAAATTTGCAAGCAGGCCATCAATAAGTCTGCTCGCCTCGTTCCTGCTCAGCCGCCCGATGTCCGTCCGCTCTGTCGTCACCCCCGCCACCGGCTCGAGATAACAGCCGCCGTTCTCCTCCGTGACCCGCTGTCCGAACCGCCGCGCAAGCCGGATGACATGCTCATACTGCTTCTGCGTGACGGGGCTTTCCTTCTTGGCGCTGTACACCAGCTCCCGCGGCAGGAAAGTCTCCGGCTCCTTCTCATAGAAGTCCGCTACAAGCCGCCGGTAGAGCATATGCGTCGCAATCGCGTCATTCAGCGCCCGGTGCGCCTCCAGATAAATCCCGTAATAACCGCACAAATCGCTCAGCCGTCTGCTGTCCAAATCCGTCAGGAATCGGCGCGCGATTCGCAGGGTGTCAATTCCCTTCCTCTCAAAGGTTTTCTTTTGATTCACGGCCGCTTTCTTGACAAAGGAATAGTCAAACAGCAGATTGTGTCCGAGCAAAACATCGTCCCCGGCAAAACTGACAAACGCGTCAAATATCTCCTCGATATAGGGCGCATTTATGACATCTATGTCGGTTATTCCGGTGAGCTCCACGATCCGCGGCGGCAGGCTCTTCCCCGGATTGACAAAGGTTGAAAAGGTGTCCGCCACCTCCCCGTCCGCGATTCTGGCCGCGCCAATCTCGATAATCTTCTCGTACTTGGGACTCAGTCCCGTGGTCTCGATGTCAAACACCACATAATTCTCTCGCACATCATTCATCTTGCTTGTCTTCGCTCTTCTTCCGTTCTCTCTCCAGCAGAATCAGATTCAGCTCAAAATCCTGCAAATTTTTCTGGCGCATCGTGGACAGCATGAGGCCCGCAAAAAAGGACTGGATTGCCGCCACATACACAAAGCCGCACACAATCAGCGTCGGGAACCGCGCCACCAGACCGGTGTCAAAAAACTCCCCGAGCACCGGTATCAGAAACGCCGTGGAAATCACCGCCAGCACCGTGCTGATCAACAGGAAAAATCCCATCGGCTTATAATTCCTGTACATCTTCGCAATCGTCCAGAGCACCTTAATGCCGTCCGAATAGGTGTTGAGCTTGGAGACGCTCCCCTCCGGCCTGTCCCGATACTGAATGATCACATTCTCCACCCGCATATTCCTGTCAATCGCGTGAATGCTCATCTCCGTCTCTATCTCAAAGCCTTTCGACAGCACGGGAAAGGACTTCACAAACTGGTAGCTGAACGCCCGGTAGCCCGTCATAATATCGCGGATATTGCTCTTGAAAATACTGTTGATCGCGCCCCGAACCAACGAATTTCCAAAGTTGTGGAACGGCCGCTTGTTCTCCTCAAAATACGAGGAGGAAAGCCTGTCTCCCACCACCATATCCGCGCCGCGCTCCAAAACCGCCTCGCACAGCTTCGGCGCCTCATCGGCGGGATAGGTATCGTCGCCGTCCGTCATAATATAGCACTTGGCGTCAATCTCCCGGAACATCCGCCGGATAACGTTGCCCTTTCCCTGTTGATATTCGTAGCGCACCACCGCGCCCGCGCGGCGCGCAAGCTCGTCCGTGCCGTCCGTCGAGTTATTGTCGTACACATATATCACGGCGTTCGGGAGCGCCGCGCGGAAATCGCGCACCACCTTTTCCACCGTCTTACTCTCATTATAGCACGGAATCAATACTGCTATCTCGTCCATCCCAAACTCCTCCTCCCGCCGGCTCTGACAGCACTATTGTACCACACCTTTTATCCCTTTGCCTATCCGTAACTTTCTTTTTTCAATACTTTTTCCGACTTATTGCGAATGCGCAGCTCTTTGAAAAAGGCCTTGAGCATATCCGCGCACTCCTTTTCCAAGACGCCGCGCACCGTCTCCACCTGATGGTTAAATTCGGGCATCTCCAAAATATTCAGAATCGAGCCCGCGCAGCCTGCCTTGGGGTTCATACAGCCCATTACAACCTTGGAAATTCTCGCCTGGACAATCGCACCCGCGCACATTTGGCACGGCTCCAGCGTAACATATAGTGTACACTCTTCCAGCCTCCAATCTCCGATAACCCTGCTTGCCTTCTTAATCGCGGTAATCTCCGCATGGGAGAGTGTACTCTTATCCGTATTCCGGCGATTGTAGCCGCGCCCGATTATTTTCCCTTCATGCACGATCACGCAGCCGATCGGCACCTCGCCGAGCACATAAGCCTTTTTCGCCTGCCGGATGGCCTCGCGCATGTATTTCTCATCCACATTTTGCATTGTGTCACTCCCGCCTGTCCGGTAAAATCGGATCCTATTTCCCCCTGTTTCTTCCACAGCATTTTTTATATTTTTTCCCGGAGCCGCAGGGACACGGATCGTTCGGATAAACCTTCTTTCCCGATTCGGTCGTATCTCCCTCCAAGTCAACCGGTATCCCCATCTCTTTCAACTGCGGCTCCGCATCTCTCAGCAGGGAGGCCGCAAAGGAGCTTCCGGGAACAATCGTCGGCATCCTGTCCGTGCGCCTTTTTGCCATCAGTTCAATGGGCTTATAGCCTCTGTTGTCCTGCATCCGCGTATTATTATACGCCGCTATCATCAGATCCATAAGCGTACGCACCTGCTCTTCGCTTTCAAATACAATGTCGGCACTTGACATTTCGCTGATTACCTCTGTCGGATCCTCTCCCTCGCAGCTGACCGTCCACACCCGAAGGCTCCATCCGGACGCTTCTCTCCGGGATATACCCGCCGCCCTCATCAAAAAGGCCTCCATCTTTTTGTATGTGCGCGAGCTCGCTTCATACCCGGTCTGGTAGATCTCCTCAATCTGTCGTGCCGAGGGAATATAAAACGGCTTCCCCTTTTGCCTCCTCAATAAATCGCGCCATTCGTTCCCCGCCAACAGGGGCAGGTATAAAGCCAGACCGACCGGGGAATAGAGCGGGTCACCCTCGGGGCAGTCCTGTATCTCCAGACAGTCCATCGTAAACACGCGGGTGAGCACGATGTCCTCGGGCATCTCCCCCAGCGTCCTGATCATTTCGTCCACGGTGCACTTCACCTTCTGCCCGTACAGCTCATTCAGCACCTCCGCGGGCGCTATGCCATAGTAATTGATAAAGAACTGCACACACTTTACCATCCAGCCCTTTTTGCTCTGTTCCTCTCGGAATGCTTCATCATCAATCCTGCCGAAAATTTCCGCTATATCCTCAAATACGTGGAACCGGTCCGCCTGCTCCTCAAAATACCCCGTCCAATATCTGTACAGCTGTATGCCATCCGCCGCTTCGTCCGTGGAGACATCCGTCGGCGCGGCGCACGCCCTCCGAAAAATATCCATCTGCTCCTTTGTCAGACAGCTTAGTCTGATTCGCAGCATTTCCTCCGTACAAAAGGCTTCGGCGATTCTGTCAATCAACGCCTGCTTGCGAAGGATTGAGCACTTTTGCAGCTCAAGCCCCCTTGCCAAAAACAATAATTCATCTTTGTTGTGTTCCTTCAAGTGCTCTCTTAATAACATATGGGCTCCTTCCCACCTTGGCTAAAGCGCCTGTTTTTACTTTTGTTCCATTGTTTATTATAGCCTGCCGTCCTTCCGTTGTCACGCTTTCATTATGGAATATTCCCGCGTTCACCCATCTCCCATCCCCCCTTTCTTAAAGCCCTGATATTATTTGTTTCCCTGTTCATCTGTCTGAATGTTATCGCTTTTCATAATGGAATACTTTGCTTCAAGGCAAACGGTATTTCTCCATTGCCGCGTTCCTTTAAAAAGTCATATCTGTGACCATCACACAAATCGCCGAGAAAGCGCCGGAAAATCTTTTCTTTCTCAAGCTCGTCTGCCGCTTCGATTTCTGCGGAAACGCTTTCCATATATTTGCCGGCCTGCTTTTTCAGGCCCTTTTCATATCAATCGTTATACTGTTCCAAAGCCTTATCAAACTCATAATATTCCATCCTGCGAACTCCGATGCGGTGAGATTTTTTATCATATTTCCGACAGTTTCACAATGTTACTATTTTCAAAATACATCTTGTGATTTTGATTATAACATATCCGTTCTTTATTTACCACCACCAAAAAAAAATCGTCGCTCGGCAGCAACGATACTTCCACTACGATTGTCGCAACTTCTTCCAGAAGCAAAAAAATCGTCGCTCGGCAGCGACGATACTTCCACTACGATTGTCGCAATTTCCTTTAGAATGATTAGAGTGTCAAAAGATACTGTTTTATTTTCAACAAGGCAGATTGCACAAAAATTGCTAAGCTGCACTTGCGAAGGCGAATGAGATTTTCTTAATATTCCGTCAGCGAAACAGCAATTTCGGGACATGGATGTCCCGAAAAGTCCACCCTGAGCCATGGATGGCAAATGGTGGACGATTGCGTCAGTATCCATCACTTATATCGGAATATTTAGAAAATCCATTTGCCGTAGTCTGGCAGCGTGCGATATTTTGTGCAATTTGCCGAATGAAAAATTTTAAAGCACCTTTTGACACCCTAATCCTTTAGAATCAAAAAACGCAAGCTCGGCAACCTGCGTTTTTTGCTTTTTCAGATTAGTCGTAGAAATACTGCCAGTTTCTGGTGACAACACCGCTCTTGTCCTCACCGGTTTTGGTATAGGTCAGAAGATTACCTGACGCATCATAGGTATACTGATGCGTAACGGAGGAGTGTCTTCTCTTATCAAAGCCCACATAGCTGTTATAGGTATAAGTCACCAGATTGCCCCGCGCGTCATAGGTATACTGCTCATTAAAATAATTCGGTATGACAATCAATGATTCCTGCGTCGGCTCTGACGCATGGACATGGGTCAGCATACGGCCCGCCGCGTCATAGGTGAACTCATCCGTTTGCAGTTCATAGCTCATACTGTCATACCAGAGACTCGTCAAAAGATTGCCCTGCGCGTTATAGGTATATTGGTATGTTTTGACGTTGCCTTTCTCCACAAACACGGTAATATCATGGGTCGAAAGATTACCCGCCTCATCATAGGTATACTTATGTTCCTCCCAACCGTCGGGATTGTAATCCGCGAGAACAAAATCATTCACCAGGTTTCCCTGCGCGTCATAGGTTAAATTGTGATTAACCCGATCTCCGTACCTGCGCCAGACAGATCTCAACAGATTGCCCTGCGCATCGCGTTTATAATCATATGCGCTGACATCACCGGCACTGTCGGTAAAAACCCACGACAACAGATTGCCCCGCGCATCATATTCATATCTGTATTCTCTGTCGTATGGAGGATCATCCGGCTTACTGCCCTTATCCGTAAGGAGGAACAAGGCCCGTGTCGGGTTTTTCCTTCCCGGGGCAGACGTTTGCGCGTAAAAGTCCGGGCGTTCCTGATTGATGGAATACATAATAGTAGGCTGATACGGTTCAAGAAATATGTCCTCGTACGGACTCGGCTTCTCCACAACGGGGGGTAAGCCTTCCTCGGGATAAGCGTGTTCGTCTATCTCGAACATTGAGGCAGCGGACACCGTCATTGCGTTTGACAGCAGCAGAACCGCTGTGATGACTGAAGCCAAAAGCTTTTTCTTCATAATTTATGATCACTCTCCTTTCCGGTCACAATTGATCAAAAAGTGTGATTGTCGCGTTTATTTTATCATTCCCCCGTATTTCATGTCAAGCATTCAACCCGCGTCACGGCATACGCTGTGTCACGACAGACACTGTTGTCCCGCTCCCCTTCAAAGAAGCTATAAGCCGCACTCAACGGTAATCCGGCTGCCGTCCTTTGTCTTCTTTACCTTAATCTGCTGTGGAATATTCTCCATAAGCTCTTCCCTGTGGCTGATGATTCCCACGAGCTTGTTGCTTCCGGTCAGATTTATCAGGATTTCCATCGCGCTG
This sequence comes from Roseburia sp., assembly GCA_023664265.1. GTDB lineage: Bacteria > Bacillota > Clostridia > Lachnospirales > Lachnospiraceae > COE1. The sequence continues at coordinate 5,535 of JAMPFV010000003.1, read as the reverse complement.
TCTATCGATTTCCGGTCCAGCGTTCCAAAGCCCTCATCCACAAAGAGCGCGTCCATCTGTACGCCGCCAAGATTGGACGACACGGTATCGGACAGGCCCAGAGCAAGGCTCAGCGAGGCCTTAAAGCTCTCGCCGCCGGAGAGATTCCCCACCGGCCGTCTGTGTCCCGTATAATTGTCCAGAACCTCAAGGTCAAGGAAATGATTGCTTCTCTTGCCAAGCGCATCCTCCTGACGATACAGCTCATACTGCCCGTCGCTCATCGGCAGCAGCCGTCTGTTTGCCGCAGCGATAATCCCGTCAAATCCCGCAGCCTGTATGTACTGCTCCAACGTAATCTTTCCGTTTCCGGTTGTTCCCCTGACCAGACTGTAAAGCCGCTGACAGATTGCATTCTCTTTCCGCGCTTTCTCCAGCTCTTCTCTCCTGCCCAAAATGCTCTTTTGTTTCTCTTCATTCGTCTGTATCCTGTTTTCGCTGTTGTTGCAGTTCCTCCTGATACGATCCACCCTTGCGCTCTGCTCATCGCATACAGTCCTCAGGGCCTCAATGTCCGTAAGCTTTTTCCCCTTTGCATCCGCCTTCGCATCTAAGAGCTGTTTTTTATTTGTCGCGACAGCCTGATAATAGTCATTGATCACTTTGTCCGACGATGCGATAGCATTCTCGTCCGCAACGTATTTCAGCATTTCCTCCGCGGAGGAGAAGCCGTTTGCACGGATTTCTTCATCCAGCTTCTTTTTTAAAGCTTCTTCATCCTTTTCCTGCCGGCTCAGACTGCCATTCAATGTCTTTTGCTCCGATTCGACGGCGGTGACATTCCTGTCAGTTTTTTTCTTTTCCTCCTCTGCCTTTGCGATGGCATCCGACAGCTTCTTTTTCCTCGCCTCTGCCTGTTTTCGCTCTTTTTTTGCCGTCTCCCAATCCGGAAAGCTCAATTTCTCAAGCGTCTTTAAGGTGGCGCTCGTTTCCGCAAGCTCCTGCTTTATTTTTTGCTTCTTCTCATTGAGCTCTTCTTTTCTTGTATTGAGCCGCTCTGTCTCGTCTCCCTGCGCATCCTCAAGCGCTTTCTCGGCCCTTTTAAGCGCCCTGCAATCCTTCTCAAGGGAGGTACATTTTTGGCTGCTCTCCCTAGTCCTCCTCTCTGCCTGCGTTTTTGCTTCGTTTGCTGCCGTTATCAGCTCCTCAAGAGACGCTCCCTCCATGGCCATATTTATAGCCATGGCCAAAAGCGGACTTTCAATGCAATCCAATATCGTTCTCCTAAGCTGTCCCTCAAATTCCTCCAACGATGTCTTTGCTTTTTCCGCCTCCGTATTTACATGGTTCTTTTTCTCTTGAAGCTCTGCCTCTTCTTCCTGCAGTTTCCTGAAAGCATCCTCCGAAATCGAAGCTGCTTTCAGCTTCGCCGGCTCCGGATGATGTACCGAGCCGCACACCGGACATTTCTCTCCCGCTACAAGCCTTCCCGCTAAAATGCCGGCTCTGCTGTCCTCAAGAATGCGCTCAGCCGCCTCTCTCTTTTTGCCCGCCTCCTCATACTTGTCACGCGTCTCCAAGAATGCTTTCTGTTTCTCAGAAAGCGCCTTTTTTCTTTTTTCTCTTTCCGGAAGCTGAATGTCCGTTATTGTGTTCAAATCCGTCAAAAGTTCTTTTTGCTTCTCATGCTCGTTTTTGGCCTCCGCCAGCTCTGCCGGCTTTTCTTTTAATTCCCTGACGGTGCGATTAAGGGTTTTTATCTTCTCCTGAAAAGCCCTTTCATATTCTTTTAAATCCGCTTCCTCCGCGCCGATATTTTTATCGAGCTTTCCGAGCGCTTCCAGCCTTCCTTCAAGCTCCTCCTTTTGCCGATATTTCTGTTCCTCCTCATCAATCCTGCTGATCGCCTGCTTTAACCTGTCAACCTCCGGCTCCTGCCCTTTGGCATCGTCGAGCGCGTCCTTCGCCTGTTTTGCAGCGCTCACAGCCGCCTCCAAATTTGATTCCGCTGTCTCGATCTGCTTTTTCGTCAAGGACACTTCCTCGCACTTTTTCGCCCACGCGGCGTAGGACGGATTCACATTGCGCGTGGCTTTCTTTTGTCTGTCCAAAAGCAGAACCGCTTCGGCAATTTCCGTCTTTCTTTTTTCCAGCTCCTCCTTCTCTTTTTCAAGTCGGTCTCTCTTCTCGATAAAGCTGTTGTTCGTCTTGGCCAGCGCAAGCGCCTCATTGCTTTTCTTCAGCTCCGCCTCCGCCCCTTTCAGCTCTGCCCTGATGCGCTTTACTTTTTCCCTGTCTGACAGAATCAGCCGCTCCATCACATCTGAGATTTCATCCAAATTCCATATGCTTCCGGATTGTCCGACCCTGCTCCTGACAGCCTCCAGTTCGTCAAAGAGCGCGTCCTCTTCGCCTATCAGCACGTCCTCAAAATGCTGAATAATGCTCCTTTCGGCGCTTTCCTTCATCTTGCCGCTTGCATCCATTCGATCCTTCAATCTGTACTCGATGTCTTTATAGCCGCTCGTCAAAAATATTGTCCGCAGTATCTCCGTCCGCTGGTCCGTTTTGGCATTCAATAAATTCCAAAATTCCCCCTGTGCGATCATCACAATCTGTTTAAACTGCTTCTCATCGAGGTGCAGCAGTTCCTTTACGGCAGTATTGACCTGCGTCAGGCCCTCTGTCGGCGCCTTCCCCTCCTCATAGAAAACCGCCTTTTCCTTTTCCAATATCACACCGGTTCCGCGCTGTTTCCGCCTTTCATAGGACGGCTGTCTCCACACATGAAATTCACGCCCCTGATGCGAAAAATAAAAGTCCACATAGCTCTCGACAGAGTCCTTGGCGTATTCGCTTCTCAAATTTTTCGTATCCCGATAGGTTCCGCTGGTCGTTCCATACAGGGCAAAGCATATCGCGTCAAATATCGTGGTTTTCCCCGCGCCGGTGTCTCCGGATATCAAAAACAGTCCCTTTTCCTCAAAGGCCCCAAACGCTATTTCCGGAAGCCTCTCCGCATAGGGACCGATTGCGCTTATGATTAATTTAATCGGCTTCACTGATAACACCTGCCTCCCGTGCCGCTGTCCGCATTACGTCCATTTCTTCTTCTGTCATCTCACAGCCATACATCTGCCTGTAAAAGTCTCCGATCAGTTCCGCGAAGGATTTGTTTTCGGCAATTCTGCTGATGTCCACCTGCTCTATCTCTCTTGTATAGGAATTGTCGTAATCAATCCGCACCGTGTTGGGATATACCTGTTGGAATACGCCCATCGCATCATTGAGGATGTCCTCATCCGTCAGCGTTGCATAAATAAAATCCTCCGGCGCGTTTACATTCTTTTGATCCAACAGCTCCTTCAGCGTCCCTCTTATGTGCCTCATATCCCGCATCGGCTTTAGGGGAACAAGCTCTATCTTGATCTTCTCCTCCGCCGATACCGTAATCAGCGGAACCGACTTCTCATTGTTTGCTTCGCTGAGAGAATATTTGAGCGGAGAACCGGCATATCGGATCTCGTCTCTTCCAACGCTCTGTGGCGAGTGAATATGGCCCAATGCCACATAGTCAAAATCATCAAAGCAGTCATATCCGATTTTTTCGACCGTGCCCACACTCTGCGTGCCGACGCTTTCAGAGCCTGCAAGTGCGGGATCTGCTCCCCTCCCCGCGACAAACTGATGCGCCACCAGAATATTTTTATTTTTCCTGTTGATGCGTGTGTTTCTTAGGATGGTGCGGACAGCGTCGTCATAATTCTCTATATCCTCATCTGGGAAATAATGTCTTACCTGAGAAGCCTTCACAAACGGAAGCATGTAGATATCGATCTGCGTATCCCCGTCAGCAAAGCTTTGCTTATGAAGTGTTCCGTCAAAGACGGCCGATATGAATATCTGATTCGATGCAAACAGAGCGCTCCCGTAATTCAAACGATCGTCCGAATCATGGTTTCCGCTCACCATAAAGACCTTTATTTCTTTCTTGGACAGCTCGAGCAGGAAATAATCCAGGAGCCTCGTAGCCGCCTCGCTCGGAACGGATTTATCATACACATCTCCAGCGATGAATACGCCGTCTATGGATTCCTTCTCCGCGATATGAAGTATCCGGTCAAGGATGTATCTCTGATCCTCAATCAGATCAAAGTCACTCAGCGCTTTTCCCAAATGTAAATCTGCTAAATGCAGAAATTTCATGTTTTTCACCTCATTTCTGCGCTGTTTTACCGGCTCAGCTTTGCTGAGACTATGCGCATAACGAGTTTGTGCCAAACCACTTATGGTTTGGCGCAGCGCAGACTTTTCATCATGCGTTTGGCGGCGTGTTTTCTTCTCTGTGTGTATCTGAAATTATGTGTCAGTATGAAATCGTCTCACTGATCATTGTCTTCTTCGGCGTTCTCTATCCTGTCCCGCAAATCGCTCAAAGAAACGCCGTCTTTGGCAAAATACCGCCAACCGTTGACATGCAGATTTTCAGACCATCCGTGCCGCTCAATTAACAGCTTACGCGCCAGACCGGTAACCGTATACTCTGTGCCTTCGTATTCAACTTGGTTTTTATTGTTCTTTACCTTTGCGGTAATTGTATCATCATATAAAAAAGCTATTTCCTCACCGACCGCGATATTTAACAGCCTGAATGAGTTGTTGGTGCGCTTGGTTCTTCCTTCGGCGATTTCCTGCTCCTGAGACTGCTCCAACGTCGGCGTGTAGAATTTCAGCTTGTCCGTGTCTCCACGCAAGTCTGCAACATTTTTGAATATGCCATATGCTGTCTCCGGCGAAATCTTGAAAAATTCGCGCACTCTGGTTCTGCCGTTATTTAACTGTTCTCTTGCGTGTAAAGAATTATCAATTATGTCAATAAGGTTATGTATTCTTTTCTCAACCTCAAGCGGGTTGTCCACTTCATAAACAGCATAGCAGCGATACGAAAGCGGTATATTGGGCGGTGCGTTCAGTTCCTGTATCCTTCTCTCAATATCATTGCGTTCTGTCATGCCGATTTTCACCCAGCCATCAAGGCAAGGATTTGTAAGTATATAAACCAATCCCGTTGACATTTGAAATCCTCATTTCTCAATTATTCTTTTCTGAAACCTTAATTCGATTTTGGTATAATGGTTCAATAGCTTTAGTCGTCCGGGCTTATAAAGCATTGAACTCCGCAAATCAGATTATAAGCGATTTTGTTGGGAAAATCAATATTTAAGCGGTGCTTTCCGGGATACACAAAAGCTCTGATGGATTCATACTTATTGTGCGGTTACTCTTTTTCGTTTTGGGGCTTGTCACAGTATCACACCCCTTAGAGCGGTGAAAAGTCTTGCCAGCAATGCCAATATTCCAATGAAAATCGAAATGATTTCAAAAGCTGTCATCGGCGCCACCTCCCTTCCAACGTACTATGTACGTTTTGTATTACCGGCACGCCGGTTTTCACAAACTCGGGAGGCTGCCATCCTGTCATGGGTACTTTCCGTAGATGTATTCCTCTGTTCCGCTTCCATCCGCTCTACATACTCACGAATGTCAATCAAATCC
>JAMPFV010000039.1 GCA_023664265.1 Roseburia sp. | reverse complement strand
TTCGTGAGATATTGCTGAATGCGGTGGTTCACAAGGATTATAGTGCCTGCAATCCGATTCAGATCAGTGTATATGAGGATAAAATATATATCTGGAATGATGGCGAGATGCCGTCTGAGCTGAACTCAACGGAAAAACTGTTTGAAAAGCACTCTTCCAAGCCGTATAATCCGAAACTGGCAAATGTTTTCTTTAAGAGTGGCATGATAGAGGCATGGGGCAGAGGGTTTGACAAGATTAAGGAAGCGTGCGTAAAGTATACCGGACGTTTGCCGGAATACAATATCAGCGCATCCGGAATTATGGTGCTATGTAAGGCGTGTGATAAGTATATGGAATTGCTTTCCGGCGAAGAAAATAATTCGCTCATTCCAGATGAGCGGATTGTGAGCGAATTGATGAGCGGAAAAATGAAGGAACCTGTGCAGCAGATGCTTGAGTATCTGAAAAACCATGATACAATTACTACAAGGATAGGAAAGGAAATTACAGGAAAATCAGAAGCGCAGGTTCGCAGATACTTAAAAGCGCTAGCTGATTGTGGCGCTATCAAAAGTAAAAAAACGACAAAAGGAAATATGTATACAAGGCTTTAAAATAATTCGCTCATTTTAAATGAGCGAATTATGAGCGAAATGATTATGATACGATTTTCCAAAAAAACAATGTAAAATAATAATTGCAACGAACAGGAAAAAGAGTTCGGATTGCCGAGGCAGTCCTGCCCTGTGGAAATGTCAAAAATAATCCTTGTATTCAAACTCAAAGCAGTATACAATTATTGTGTACTGCTTGTTTTCTGTCGATAGGAAATTGCGATAATCGCAGTGGTGGTTAATCGTCACTGCGAGCGACGATTTTGTTCCATTTGACAGGGCAGTATAAGATATAAGACATGCATAGAGGGGCCTTTATCGTTCATTTCAGGTAAAGGAGCTATGACAGAAAGTGATGAAAAGAAACAGGAAAAATTTAATAACTATTGTTATTCTCGTATCAGTTTTCCTTGGCGGCTGTGGTGTGCAGCGGCAGAAGGAGGAACAGGCGATGGCGCTGCAGCTTGCGACGGACGCGGAGGAAAGCGCGCAGGATTCGGAGACGGCTTCCGCGGAGGCGCAGACAGTAGAGCCGGAGGCGGCTTTGGCGGGGGATGCCAAGGAGGCGGTTTCAGGGGAGAGCAGTCCCGCAGAGTCTGCGGAGGTCTATGTGCACATCTGTGGGGCGGTAAATGTCCCGGGCGTCTACGCGGTGCCGGCGGACAGCAGGCTGTTTGAGGTCGTGGCGCTGGCCGGCGGTTTGGCGGCGGAGGCGGATGAGACCAGCCTGAATCTGGCGCACACGGTGGCGGATGGGCAGCAGATTGTGGTGCTCACGCGGGAGGAGACGGCGGCCTTGGCGGAAAGGGGACTGTATCCCGCGGAAACGGCGGATGTGGCTTCGGGCGGCGCGCAGGGAAGCGGCCTGGTGAATATCAACACCGCGTCAGTGGCGGAGCTTACGGCGATTTCGGGCATCGGGGAGAGCCGCGCACAGGCGATTGTCGCCTACCGCGAGCAGAACGGCGGGTTTCGGACGATTGAGGATATCAAGCGGGTGGACGGCATAAAGGATGGACTTTTTTCTAAAATCAAGGATAAAATAACGGTATAGAGGATAGGGAGACAGAGGGGTATGGGAAAAAAGGTTTTGGTAGTGGATGATGAGAAGCTGATTGTGAAGGGCGTGCGGTTCAGTCTGGAGCAGGACGACATGGAGGTGGACTGCGCCTACGACGGCGAGGAGGCGCTCGAGATGGCGAGGAACACGAAGTATGACTTGATTTTGCTGGATGTGATGCTTCCCAAGCTGACCGGCTTCGAGGTCTGCCAGCATATCAGGGAATTTTCGGATGTGCCCATCGTCATGCTCACGGCCAAGGGAGATGATATGGACAAAATCCTCGGGCTGGAGTACGGCGCGGACGACTACATTACCAAGCCCTTTAATATCCTTGAGGTCAAGGCGCGGATCAAGGCGATCATGCGCCGAACCTCCACGAAAGCCGCGGCTGAGAAGAAGTCGATGGTGGTGGAGGCGGGCGATCTGCGTCTGGACTGCGAGGGCAGACGGCTCTTTATCAACGACAGGGAAATCAACCTGACGGCGAAGGAATTTGACGTGCTGGAGCTGTTGGTGCTGAACCCCAATAAGGTATACAGCAGGGAGAACCTGCTGAAGCTGGTGTGGGGCGCGGACTACCCGGGGGACGTGCGGACGGTGGACGTGCATATCCGGCGGCTTCGCGAGAAGGTGGAGCCGAATCCGAGCGAGCCGAAGTATGTACACACAAAATGGGGCGTAGGCTATTATTACAAATAGGAGTATACCGTGTCTGGGATTTGGAACCGAATCAAAAGGAGCAAGGGCTTTCGGAGCCTGAAGGTGAGAATATTTTTGATTATCGTGCTGGGCGGGCTGATTCCCTGCGTGATTCTGCATTATGGCATTCTGGGGCGGTACATGGACAATTCCGTGACGGTGCGCACGAACGAGGTGCAGACGCAGGTGAGGATTATCGCCGACCATCTCATTACCTACAATTATCTGTTGGACAACAGCAACGACGTGGTCAACGCGGAGCTTGCGCAGTTGTCCAATCTCTATGACGGCAGGGTGCTTATCATAGACAGCAATCTCCGAATTATCAAGGATACCTACGGCATCAGCGAGGGCAAGACGATTATTTATGAGGAAATCATCAACTGCATGAAGGGCGGAGGCGCGACGAATCTGCTGCGCGAGAACCGCTACATTGAGATTGCCGTGCCGATTGAGGAAAAGACCAAGGACAGCACCCGCATTGTGGGGGTAATGCTCACCAGCGTGTCGTGCGAGAGCATCAACACCAGCTACGATTACATTGAAAACCGCGCGTTCTTAATTGAGATTCTGGCGATGGTGGTCGTGTTTGGGATGGCCTTTTTCCTGAGCCGCCATATTTTAAGCCCGTTTGAAAAAATAACGGAGGAAATTAATGAGGTAAAAAGCGGCTTCACGGACGAGGACATTGATGTCACGGAATACATTGAGACGGAGCGGATCGGGGATGCCTTCAACCAGATGATGGGGCGGATGCGGGTTCTGGACGAGTCGCGGCAGGAGTTTGTGTCGAACGTGTCCCATGAGCTCAAGACGCCGCTGGCCTCCATGAAGGTGCTGGCGGATTCCCTGCTGTCGCAGGAGGATGTTCCGGCGGAGCTTTACCGCGAGTTTATGACGGATATCGCGACGGAGATTGACCGCGAGAACAAGATTATCAACGATCTGCTGTCGCTGGTAAAGATGACGCGGACGTCCGCGGATATCAATGTGGAGACGATGGACATCAATTCGATTCTGGAGCTGATGCTAAAGCGTCTGGGGCCGATTGCGGGGCGCGCCAATGTCAAGCTGATATTTGAGAGCCGCAGACAGGTCAACGCGGAGGTGGACGAGGTGAAGCTTACGCTGGCGCTGTCCAATCTGGTGGAGAATGCGATAAAGTACAATATCGACGGGGGCTGGGTCAAGGTGCTGCTCGACGCGGACCACCAGTATTTCACGGTGGAGGTGTCGGATTCGGGCATCGGCATCCCGCAGGAGTCGATTGAGCATATTTATGAGCGGTTTTACCGCGTGGACAAGTCGCATTCCCGAGAAATCGGCGGTACGGGTCTTGGGCTTGCGATTACGAGGAGCGCCGTGCTGATGCACCGAGGCTCCATCAATGTGACCAGCGAGGAGGGCGTCGGCACGATTTTCAAGGTGAAGATACCGATTACCTACATTGCGTCGTAGCGGGTACGTCTTATGGCGGGGCGAAGACGCTGAGAAGGAGAACAGGGTTAGAATGATGAGATATGGTGCTGTCTTTAGAATAGCAGGCCTGCTGGCGCTGCTGGTGTGTGTGGCGGGGCTTGGCGGCTGCGCGAAGGAGCCGCAGGAAGGGACGCCGATTGATATTTCCTATCTGAATAAGAGTGAGACGAGGCTGGTGACGGAGACGCATTATCTGACGGGCGCGGACGTCAAGGAGAACATTGTGGAGGTGCTGACGCTGCTCTGTGCGGCGCCGGAGAACAAGGAGCTTCGGCCGACGCTGACAAGCGGAATCAACATTGTGAATTACTCCTTTGACGGGGAGCAGGTGACAGTCTCTCTGGGGGAGAAATATAAGGAGCTTCCGCGGACCACGGAGGTGCTGACGCGGGCGGCGCTGGTCAGGAGCCTGACGGCTCTGCCGGATGTCAATTATGTGATGATTACAGTGAACGGCGAGCCGATTACGGACGGCAGCGGGAATGCGATAGGCTTTATGACCGCGGACATGTTCGTCGATAACACGGGCACGCAGCAGTTTGACGCGGTGGGAACCGTGACGCTGCGGCTTTACTTCGCCAATGAGACGGGGGACGGGCTTGTGGGAATCAACAGAGAGCTGGTGCACAATGCGGATATTTCCAATGTGCCAATGGAGCGTGTCGTGATTGAGCAGCTTATCAGCGGGCCGGTCAACGCGGACTCGTATCCGACGATCAATCCGAGCACGAAGATACTGAGCGTCACGGTACAGGACGGTGTCTGCTATATCAATTTTGACAGCTCGTTTGTGACGACCGTAAACAATGTGACAAGCGACGTGACGATCTATTCGATTGTCAACTCGCTTGCGGAGCTGAGTAATATCAACAAGGTACAGATTCTGATAGATGGAAGCACGGAGGGAAAATTCAGGGACAAGTATGACCTGACCACGATTTTTGAGCGGAATCTGTCACTGGTGGAGGAGTAGGAGGTATATTTGAAGAGACCACTGTGCTATCTGTGTGTTGCATTTGTGGTGACCGTGTTTATCTGGTTAAAGCAAAATCCGCTGCCCGACGCGCCGATTGCGGAGGGCGGCAGGAGTACATTTCTCGGGGAAGTCGATTACAAGGAGTGCAGGGAGGATACCCTGATACTCTATCTGAAGCACGTCAGGCAATGGAATCCCAACGAAACAGAACAGGCACTAATGGAAGATAAAACGGGCACTGGTATGATATGTTATGTGGAACAGCCTGCCGCGGCGGAGCCTAAGCTTGGAGCCGTGATTGCGGTTTGCGGACAAGCGTATGGTTTTCGCGAGGCGCGCAACCCGGGCGGCTTCGACGCAAGAAGCTATTACGCGATACAGGGCTTGGACTTTGCGCTGTATCAGGCGGAAATCATTGCGCAGGGGGAGGGCTTTTCGCCGTATCGGGAGGGTCTTTACCGTATTCGCGGATATTTTGAGGGGATATTTGACAGGCTGCTGCCGGAGCGGGACGCGTCCGTGATGAAGGCGATGGTGCTCGGCAGCAAGTCGGGGCTGGACACGGAGCTGAAGGATCTGTACCGCCAGAGCGGGATTTCCCATATATTGGCCATCTCGGGACTGCATATCACGCTGATCGGGATGGGACTTTACCGATTGCTGCGCAGGATACGGGTGCCTGCCGCGGCCGCGGCGCTGTTATCCGTCCTGCTGATGACGGCCTACGGGGACATGGCGGGGATGAGCAGCTCCGCCTACAGGGCGGTCTTTATGTTCGGCATGAAGCTGCTTGCGGGAATCCTGCGCAGAACCTACGACATGCTGAGCGCAGTTGCGCTTGCGGCAGCGCTTTTGCTGGTTGAGCAGCCGCTGTACCTCTTTCACACGGGATTTCTGCTGTCGTTTGGCGCGATTCTGGGTCTGGGCTGTCTGTATGAGGTGGTGAAGGACGCGAAATGCTTTGCGGGCAGTCTGAGTATTTTTCTGATTCATTTCCCGATAATGCTGTGCACGTATTACACTTTTCCCATTTATTCGTTTTTGCTGAATTTGATTGTCATTCCGGCCATGTCCGGCGTGATGGGGCTTGGGCTTTTGTGCCTCGCGCTGGGGAGCGTTCCGATACCGCCGATCGGGGATATGGCGGCAGGGACGGCGGCTTGGGGCTGTCATCTGCTGCTGGCGCTGTTTGAGCGGCTGAGCAGCCTGTCGCTTCTGCTGCCGGAGGCGGAATGGATTGTGGGACGGCCTGACAATTGGCGCGTGGCCTGTTTCTATGGCGCAGTGCTGTTTTTGTATGTGTCGCATGCATATATTCAGCGGATAAACAAGCGAAACGCCGCTCGCGGGAAGCATATGGAGATACGGCTTCCGCTCAGATACAAAATGCTGTTGATTCTCGCCGCGGTATGTATGCTGAGCCGCAGGACGGCGGACGGCTTTACCATGACGTTTGTGGACGTCGGGCAGGGGGACTGCATTTGGATGGAGACGCCGACGGGGCATCACTATCTCGTGGACGGCGGCAGCACTTCGGAGAAAAATATCGGGCGTTATACATTGGCGCCGTTCTTGAAATATACCGGAACCGCAAGGCTGGACGCGGTCTTTCTGACGCACCTTGACAGCGACCATATATCGGGCATATTTGAGCTTTTGGAGACGGATTCCGATGTTGGAAGCGGTATCCGAATCGATCGGATTGTCATCTCCGCGGCGGCGATACGGGACGGGGCGTATATGGAGCTTGAGGCGCTGTGCGCGGCCAATGGAATCCCGTTGGAATACGCGTCCACGGGGGATGTGCTGGATTCGGGAGACGGCCTTCAGATCACCGTACTGCATCCGGAGACGGATTATAAGACCGATTCGCGCAATGCGTACTCATTGGCGATGAAGCTTGCGTACACGGGGCGCGGCGGCACATTCGGCGCGCTGCTCACTGGAGACATTGAGGCGGACGGGGAGGCCGTGGTGGCGGAGCTGCTCGCGGGGCAGGACTGGACCTGCCATCTCTACAAGGCGGCGCATCACGGCTCGAAATACTCCAATTCCGAGGAGCTTCTTGCGGTAATCCGCCCGCAGCTCACCGTTATTTCCTGCGGGGAGGGGAACCGCTACGGGCATCCGCATGAGGAGACGCTGGCGCGCATCGACACGGTTGGAAGCGCTGCGCTGGCGACGAAGGATACCGGAGCGGTGTTCGTGCGGGTGCGCAGCAGCGGCGCGCGGGTGGAGTGCTTCCTGGAATAGGGCGGGATAGCGAATGCTTGGAACAGATAAAAATCACATATTGTCTTGACAACTTAGGTCTATTGTTATAGACTGAAAAAAGGTCTACAACAATAGACCCGATAAAGAGCAAAAAAGATGAGAAAAGACAGAGAGGACAGAGGCAGAATGAGCTATGCGAAATTATGTGACAGTGATTACCGCTTTATGTGCATTGTGTGGGCGTATGCGCCGATAGGATCGGGCGAGCTGGTGAAGCTGTGCGCGGAGCAACTGGGTTGGAAGAAGTCCACAACCTACACGGTAATCAGGAAGCTGTCGGAAAAGGGATATATTGAGAACAGGGATGCAATGGTGGCGGCGCTGATTCCCAAGGAGCGTGTGCAGGCGGAGGAGACGGAGTATTTTGTGGAGCGGACCTTTGGCGGCTCGCTTCCAAGCTTCGTCGCGGCGTTTCTGAGCGGGAAGCGGATTTCCAAGGAGGAGACGGAGATCCTCAAACGGCTGCTGGATGCACACGGGGAGGAATAAGATTACGCATAGTCTCAGCAAAGCTGAGCCGGTAAAACAGCGCAGAAATGAGGTGAAAAAATGGCATGGTTGAATGATATTTTTATGGCTTTCCTGCGGCAGAACGCGAGAATAACGGTTGTGATTTTAACAGTGTTGGCAGTGCGGGCGCTGATTTGCAGACTGCCGAAAAAATATTCTTATATGCTGTGGGGAATTGTCGGCATCCGTATGCTTTTCAATATCAGAATTTCCACAATTTTCAGCCTGTTCAATCTCTTTCCGGACAGGAGCGGTTCTTTCGGAGTGTCTGCGGGGGAAACTGCTTGGGGCGGTGGCGCGCCCCAAGCGGCTGTCGCCGGCGGTGCGGGGGAGGACACGGGCGCGGTTGCGGTGGGAAGCGCTGCCTTGGATCAAGGTGCAGCAGATGTGACGACGACGCATATCCTAGCGGTCATCTGGATAGCGGGGATGCTGTTTCTGATTCTTTACGGTGTATTTTCGTATATAAAATGCCGCAGGCGGGTGCGGTATGCCGTTCAAAGGGAGAGAAATGTCTGGGAGTGCGGGGGACTGCCTTCTCCTTTTGTCTTGGGGTTGTGGCGGCCGCGGATTTTTATTCCGTTTCATCTGTCAGAGCAGGAACGGGCATACATTCTGGCACATGAGCGGTATCACATCCGCAGGGGGGATATGCTGGTGAAGCCGCTTGGATTTCTGCTGCTTGCCGTGTATTGGTTCAATCCCTTTGTGTGGGCGGCCTATTGCCTGATGACGCGGGATATGGAGCTGAGCTGCGACGAGGCGGTTTTGCGCGGTCTGGACGGGGAAGCCCGAAGAGAGTACGGCGCGCTGCTGCTCTCCTTTGCCGTGGGAAGGAGCCGCGTATCCTTTGCGCCGCTTGCGTTTGGCGAGTCCGATTCCTTCAGGCGCATTCGGCATGTGCTGAATTTTAAGCGGCCATCGCTGTGGGCGACGGCGGCAGGCGTTCTCCTGCTTGCGCTGACCGCTTTGCTGTGTCTGACCAATCGCGCCGTGTCGGAGGAAGGCGGGAAATATACTCTGCGTCCGGAGCTGCTGCAATATCGCGATATGACCTGTGCGGAGTATCGGGCGCTGACAGGGATGGAGCCGGAGTTCTATCACGGGGGGCTGTACAGTGGGGCTTTGCCGGATATGGGCTTGGAGATGATTCTCATGGGGACTTATGAGGATGCGCTTGGCGGTTACCGGTTAGAGGAGACGGCAGGCTGTATGCGATTGCAGGGGCGCCTTGCCGAGATGCTTGTGATGGATGAGGAACCGCAGTTGGTGGAGCGTTTTTTGGAGCAGCTTGCAGACGGCTGCGGGACGGCGCCGGAGTATGCGTATTCGGATGGTGCGGGAACCGCTTATTATGTGGACGATTATTATGTTTCGATTGCGTTTGACAGTGACAGGGATGGCGAGAATGACGCGCTGCTGGAGATCGCTCTCGGGAGCGGAGAGCGCATGGAGAGGGTTGGGCCGGACAGCGCCGCATGGCTGTATTTTTCTCTGCCGGAGCGGGCGGACACGGCCGCTGCGACAGCGCAACAGGAGGCTGACCCGCCGTCAGAGGAAATGTTTTCCGAGTCGGAGCAGGTGGACAATCCGACGGTGGAGGCGACAATGTTTCTCGAGGAAATGCCGAAATGGCTGTCTCCGAACATGCGCGTGGCTCAAGGGGAGTACAGTCTGAGGTACACAGTGGAGGGCGAGGAAGTGGAGGAGGCGGCCTGGCTGGTATACGGGGACGGCTATCGGCTGCTGATACCCAAGGAGGGCTATACCCTATATGCGCCTGACGCATGGAAGTCTGAGAACAATGATGCGGTGCAGTTGTGGATTACACATTTTTCGGAGGATATGCCGGCAGTGCGGGCGCTGTTGGAGGCGCAGGGCTGGACGGAGAGCCCGTATGATGGCATGGAGGGGCTGTACAGGCAGACGGACGGTGTGATGATGCAGGTGCAGTTCTTCCGCAATGATGAGATGGGAATTTGGGGCGCCTTTTACAGTTATCCGGATACGCCGGAGATGACAGAGGGCTTCGGGACAAGGCTTCGCGCAATGGCATGGAGCGCAGGAGCGCCCGAGGAGCGGGGAGCGCCCAAAGAGCAGGGAGCGCCCGAGGAGCAGGGAGCGCCCAAAGAACGGGGCGCGCAATAAAATGAACTCAGGTTGTGGCGGCGGGACTTTTGTGATAAAATAATATATACGAAAAGGAGAATTTGTGGAGAATATTACGATAACGCAACAGATGGATAAAAAGCATCAGGAGGATTTGCAGCGGCTCAGAGGGTTTCGACTGCTTGATGATGATTTCCTCACAAAATGCTTTGAGGAGAAAGCCGACTGTGTGGAGCTGGTATTGCGGATTGTATTGCAAAAGCCGGATTTGAAGGTATCAGATGTCCGTACGCAGGTATTTGTGGAGAATCTGCTGAACCGCTCGGTAAGGTTGGATATTCTGGCGACGGACAGCTCGGGTGCAAAAATAAATGTCGAGGTTCAGCGCTCCGACAAGGGCGCGGGAAGAAAGCGGGCAAGGTATAACAGCAGTATGATGGATGTAAATCTTCTGAAAAAGAGCGAGGACTTTGAAGCGCTTCCGGACACTTGGGTAATCTTTATCACGGAGAACGACGTGTTGGGAAAGGGACAGCCACTGTATCGAGTGGAGCGGTGCTTTTTGGACACGAAGGAGCGCTTTGCGGATGGGACGCATATACTGTATGTGAATGGCGCGTACCGTGACGATACGCCTGTCGGGAGGCTGATGCATGATTTTTCCTGTACGGATGCCGCAGACATGTATTATGGCGTGTTGGCGGACAGGGTAAGATTTTTTAAGGAGAGCAGGGAGGGGGTACAGATTATGTGTAAGGTGATGGAAGATATGAGGAATGAATCCTTAAAGGAAGGTATAAAGGAAGGCATGAAGGAAGGCGCAATAAACACGGCGAGAAGGATGCTGGCGGACGGCGCCCTGACGGTCGAAAAGATTGCGGAGTATGTCGGGCTTCCCTTGGAGGAGGTCAGGAAGCTTCAGGAGGAAAGGACTGCGTAGGGATGGAGAAGAAGAGGAAACGGCTACCGGATTCGGATCCGGAGGCCTATAACAGCGAGCGGCGCATCGCGTATGTGATGGACGAGGGGGCGCGCAAAGGAGGGCGTATCGGCATTCTTGTGGCGTGCGGTATCGTTCTGATGACGAGCACTGTGGTCTCCTGCGGGTATCGGCCGGAGGCGGCGACGGCGGGAATGGAAGCAGAGGACTTGGAGGAGACGACGGCAGGGGCGGAAGCAGAGGGCTTGGAGCCGTCGCAGGCGGCTTTTGGGGATACGGAGCCGGAAACGGGATTCGATTATAACCATGCATACAATGGGATGCTCCGCGTATACGGGGAGGATGTCTATCTGGCCCGAGAGGATGGGATTTACAAAGTCAGCGGCGGCGCGGGCGGCGAGGCGCTTGTTTATGCAAATGATTACGCGCTTTCCCGTGGGGCGGAGCTGTACCGGAATTATCTGTATTTCTGCGGCACCACACAGCGGGGCGACATGGAAGCGGCGACCTTATATCGGATGGATTTGGATACGCTGGAGGTGACGGACGCGCTTGCGGCTTTTGGCAATGTATTTACGGGACTGCACCAGATATCTATATATGAGGACAAGCTCTATGTCGCGACGGACTATGCGGGCCATCGTATCGGCTTTCAACTGCGGCCTGACGGCACGGTCGGGTCGCGGCTCGACGAGACGGCAGCGGACTTTTTATACAGGGAAAACAATACGTATGCGGATTTGACGCTGCGCATGGTTATGGAGGCTGATATGGAGCGTATCGCGCGCCTGAAGGATGCGCAGAATGGGATGTATCAGGCGGTTTTGGATGTGGCCTCCTGCAGACGGCTGCTTCACGGGAGACTGTTGGTGAGCCGCTGTAATCCCAATGATGACCTGTCGCGGTGCCTTTATCTGGAAAACGGGGACGGCGGGTACGAATACCTGTGCGACATCCGTGAATGGCCGCTGTTGGCGGTGGAGGACGGGGTATATTATGTCGCCATGGATGGCGGCATCCGTTATCTGGACTTTGCGGACAGACAGGAAAGACGGCTGTGGGAGCAGACAAGGGAGTGGTCGCAGATCAGTCTGCTGACCTATGACGCCTCGTATCTTTACTTTGTGAAGAGCAGACCTGTCGGCTTTGACGCGCGGGACGTTGCCGTCTCGGAGGAGTATCTGATGCGCGTGCCGCGTCAGGGCGGCGAGGCCGAGCGGGTGTATCGATTCGAGGGGGATGCGGGGTTCGCCCTATCGGAGGGGCTTTGCGGGAATTGCGGCGTGTATGGCGATACCATGTATATACAAGGGCAGCCCTCCATTGTGCTGGATCCGGTCCGGAACGGGATGCAGGGCTTGAACGCGGGGGAGCGATCCGCCGATTCCCTTGCGCTTGAGGAGACGGCGGAGACCTTTGCGCTAGCGTATTTTCAGAATGACGCCAAGACCTGCCGGCTGCTGCTGACGGACGATTACGCGGAGCGTGTGGAGCTTTACGCGCAGCCGGAGCATGCGGACGATATAGAACGGCTGTACCTTGGCGGGCTTCCGGAGGGCGAGGTCGAGGAGGGCGTGTCCGTCTGGCTTTCCTATGAATTCAGGGAGTACGGGGAGGAAGTGCGGACTTACCTGAGCATGGAGCTTGTAAAGACGCCGCAGGGCTGGCGGGTGGCCTTTTATGGGTTGGAGCGGTAATCGGATATGGATTTCTGCGTCGGAGTGTGGTAGAATGATTTACCGAAGAACAAAGGGGGATTCCCGCAAGGGAATGGAGACAAAGGAGTGAAGAGAACGATGGCGCAGACAGAGAGTGAAAACAAGGGACTTGCCCTCCTCAAGAGGGGGCAGAAGGGCATTCTTCATGCGATATTCAGCCGTTTCGGACTGATACTGCTGTTATTTGTGGTGCAGGTGTTGATTTTATTTGGCATTCTGCAATGGTTTGAGGAGTTTCTGCCGCATATTTTGGGCGGAACCGTGCTGTTTTCGGCGGTTATGGTGCTGTACCTGTTGAACAGCAGGATGAATTCGGCTGCGAAAATCACTTGGCTGATTGTGATCATGCTGCTTCCGGTATTCGGCGTGCTTTTGTTTATTTATACGCAGAGCGATATTGGGCACAGGGCGTTGAAAGAGCGGATGCACCGGATTATTTCCGGCAGCAGGGAGGAGATTGCACAGCAGCCGGAGGTGATGGAGCGCCTTGCGCAGGAGAATCAGGGCGCGGCGGCGCTGGCGCGCTATATGCAGCGCAGCGGCTGTCATCCGGTCTGGGACAGGACGGCGGTGACGTATTTCCCGTTGGGCGAGGTCAAGTTTGAGGAGATGCTGCGGCAGTTGGAGACCGCGGAAAAATTTATTTTCATGGAATATTTTATTGTGGAAGAGGGCGAGATGTGGGGCAGGATTCTGGAGATTCTGGCGAGAAAAGCTGCGGAGGGCGTGGAGGTGCGCGTGATGTACGACGGCTTCTGCGAGTTTGCGCTGCTGCCGCACGATTACCCTAAGCGGCTCAGGGCGCTGGGAATCAAGTGCAAGATGTTTGCGCCCATCACGCCGTTTGTGTCCACCCATTACAATTACCGCGACCACAGGAAGATTCTGGTAATCGACGGCCGCACGGCGTTCAACGGCGGGGTGAATCTCGCTGATGAATACATTAACAGGAGATCGCGCTTCGGTCATTGGAAGGACACGGCGGTTATGATCCAAGGCGACGCGGTGAGGAGTTTCACGCTGATGTTTCTGCAGATGTGGGACGTTGACGAGAAGAGCCACGAGTACGCGAAGTATCTGGGTGCTCCGTCAGCGCCCGCGGCACAGGCCAAGGGCTATGTGATTCCCTACGGGGACTGCCCGCTGGACGACGACAGGCTCGGCGAGCGGGTGTACATGGATATTTTGAATCGGGCGATACACTATGTCCACATTATGATGCCGTACCTGATTCTGGACGACGAGATGGAGACGGCGTTGAAGTTTGCGGCGGAGCGGGGCGTGGAGGTCATTCTGATACTGCCGGGGATCCCGGATAAGAAGACGGCCTACGCGCTGGCTAAGCGCCATTACGCCGCGCTGTTGGGGGCGGGTGTGAAAATTTATGAGTACTCCCCGGGCTTTGTCCACGCGAAGGTGTTTGTCAGCGACGCGCGGGAGGCGGTGGTCGGCACGATCAATCTGGATTACCGCAGCCTGTATCATCATTTTGAGTGCGCGACGTACCTATACGGAACGGACTGCATTTCGGATATCGAGGCTGATTTCCAAGCGACGCTGGCCAAGTGCAGGGAGGCGACAAAGGAGACCGCAAAGAGAGAGAAGTGGACGATGAAGCTGCTGGGATGCCTGTTGAAGGTGGCGGCGCCACTGATGTGAAATAACAGTTCAGCCATGCAGAAATGATTGTGCAAAATGCCGTGGGAGCTTGCTCACTAAGGGCAGCTTGCACAATCATTTCTATAGGGCGGACGCCCGCCATTCATAATTTGCCGGCCAATTTGTAAATTATTTGGTTATAATGTATATTCCGGCAAATTATGAATGGCATGGCTGAACTGTTACGATTTGCGCGATTCAAGTCTTTTCAACCATTGACTTTAATGCGTTAAAGCCGTATAATGATAAAACATGGGTTTAGAGACCCTGGAATGGAGGATTATGATGAAAAAGAAATTAGTGGCTTTAATGATGGCGGCAGCCATGGTGTGCGGTCTGGCAGGATGCGGCAATGCTTCCGGAGACGGCGCTTCCACGGCGGACAACAATGCTTCGGGCGGAGACGGTGTGAAGTACACAGTGGGCATCTGCCAGTTGGTGCAGCATGATGCGCTGGACGCGGCGACACAGGGCTTTAAGGATGCGCTGACGGAGGAGCTCGGCGAGGGCAGTGTGACGTTTCAGGAGCAGAACGCGCAGGGCGATTCCAACACCTGCTCGACGATTATCAACAGCTTTGTGTCCGGCAATGTCGATTTGATTCTGGCAAACGCGACGCCCGCGCTTCAGGCGGCGGCAGCGGGAACCAACGAGATTCCCATTCTTGGGACGTCTGTCACGGAGTACGGCGTTGCGCTGGATTTGGATGATTTTTCGGGCACGGTCGGCGGAAACATTTCCGGCACCTCCGATTTGGCGCCGCTTGACAGACAGGCGGATATGCTTCAGGAGCTTTTCCCCGACGCGAAGAAGGTCGGAATGGTTTACTGCTCTGCAGAGGCGAACTCCAAGTATCAGGTGGTAACCGTGGCCGGTTTCCTTGAGGCAAAGGGATACGAGTGCAAGGAGTTCCCGTTTGCGGATTCCAACGACCTCTCCGCGGTGTTGACGACGGCGGTGAGCGAGTCGGATGTAATCTATGTGCCGACGGACAATACGGTAGCGAACAACACGGAGATGGTTTACAACATCTGTATGCCGGCGAAGATGCCTGTAATCGCGGGTGAGGAGGGGATCTGCAAGGGCTGTGCGGTTGCGACCCTTTCCATCAGCTATTATGATTTAGGCGTTGCGACAGGGAAGATGGCGGCAAAGATTTTGAAGGGGGAGAGCAATATCTCCGAGATGCCGATTGAGTACGCACAGGCCTTTACCAAGAAGTACAATCCTGCAATCTGTGAGGAGCTTGGCGTCACGATTCCGGACGACTATGTGGCGGTTGAGACGGAATAGAGAATGATGGCGCCGGATGGAGGGAGTCAATGAATATACTGAATTTGCTGAGTGCAATGCCGGGAGCGGTTGCTCAGGGGCTTATCTGGGGAATTATGGCGATTGGCATCTATATTACCTACCGTATCCTTGACATTGCCGATTTGACAGTGGATGGTTCGCTGTGCACGGGCGGCGCGGTGTGTATCATGCTGATGCTTTCGGGGCAGAATGTGTTTGTGGCTATGCTGGGGGCGACGATAGCCGGAATGGCGACCGGTCTTGCGACTGGCATCTTCCATACCTTTATGGGGATCCCCGCCATTCTCTCCGGTATCCTGACACAGTTGGCGCTGTACTCCGTTAATCTGAAGATAATGGGGAAGTCAAATCAGGCAATCAACGTAGATAAATACGACCTTCTGGTGTCCCTGCGGTACATAAAGGGCGTTGCGTTTTATAAAAATTCCATCTTTGTCGTTGCGGCGGCGATTGTCCTGCTGGTGCTGATCCTGTACTGGTTCTTTGGAACGGAGTATGGCTGTGGACTGCGGGCGACGGGCTGTAACGGCAATATGGCGCGGGCGCAGGGAATCAACACGGATTTTGCGAAGGTGATCGGGCTGATGATCTCAAACGGTCTGGTCGGTCTTTCCGGCGCGCTGCTCTCGCAGTATCAGGGCTTTGCAGATATCAATATGGGGCGCGGCGCGATTGTGATCGGACTGGCCGCCGTTATCATCGGGGAGGCTGTATTTGACAAGATATTCCACAATTTCGGCCTGAAGCTGATTGGCGTGGCTTTTGGCTCCGTACTCTATTATATCGTTATCCAGACGGTCATCTGGATGGGCTTTGATCCGGATCTGCTCAAGCTGCTGTCCGCGCTGGTGGTGGCGGTGTTCCTTGCCATCCCTTACTGGAAAGGGAAATATTTTCGCAAGCCGGCGGTGAAGTCCACAGCGGAGAAGTCCGCAACGGAGCAATCCGTTGTGGAGAAGGGAGGCAGCGGCAATGCTTGAGATTAAAAACGTGACGAAGGTTTTCAACCCGGGAACGGTGAATGAGAAGGTGGCGCTGGACAATTTTTCCCTCACGCTGGAGGACGGCGATTTCGTGACAGTAATCGGCGGAAACGGTGCGGGCAAATCGACGATGATGAACGCGATTGCCGGCGTGTGGCTGGTGGATTCCGGACAGATTTTAATCGACGGGGAGGATGTGACGAAGCTTTCCGAGCATAAGCGCGCAAGGTTTCTTGGCCGTGTCTTTCAGGATCCGATGACCGGAACGGCGGCGACGATGGGAATCGAGGAGAATCTCGCCCTCGCAAAGCGCAGAGGGCGCAGGAGGACGCTGCGTCAGGGGATTAGCAGGAAGGAGCGCGAGGAGTATCGGGAGCTGCTGAAAATCCTCGGGCTTGGACTGGAAGAGCGTTTGACCTCCAAGGTGGGACTGCTTTCCGGCGGGCAGCGGCAGGCACTCACACTCCTCATGGCCACGATGCAGAAGCCCAAGCTGCTCCTGCTGGATGAGCACACCGCAGCGCTTGATCCCAAGACGGCGGAGAAAGTGCTGGAGACGACGGAGTACATTGTGAATCGGGATAAGCTCACAACGCTGATGATCACGCACAATATGAAGGACGCCATCTCGCACGGCAACCGTCTGATCATGCTCAACGAGGGGAAGGTCATTCTCGATATCCGAGGCGAGGAGAAGAAGCGGCTCACGGTGGAGGAGCTGCTCCATAAGTTCGGTGAGGCGAGCGGAGAGGAATTTGCAAACGACAAGGCTATCCTGGGATAGATTTGATTCGGGCTGCGGTCGGAAGTGTCGCGTGTACAGCGCGCCACGGCGTATCGCAGCCGTTTTGTCTGATAGGAAAAGTGTGACAGCATTTCACAAGGAGGGGCGGACATGAAACGGATTGCACAGGACATCAAAAGCGGCGAGTTCTGCCATGCCTACCTTCTGTATGGGGAGGAAGCCTATCTGCGCAGACAGTACCGCGACAATTTGAAAAAGGCGCTGGTGGCGGAGGACGACAGCATGAATCTGAGCGTCTATGCCGGAAAGGATATCGACGCGAACGAGGTGGCGGACATGGCTGGAACCATGCCTTTTTTTGCCGAGAACAGGGTGATACTTATCGAGAACAGCGAGTGGATGAAGAACGGAAACGACCGCATCGCGGAGCTGTTGAAGCATATTCCGGAGACGACGTACTTGATTTTCGTGGAGGAGCAGGTTGACAAGCGCAGCAGGCTCTTCAAGGCGGTGACGGCAAACGGATATGCCGCACTCTGTGGGGCGCAGGACGAGGCGACGCTCAAAAAGTGGGTGATGGGGCTGTTGAAGAAGGAAGACAAGCGGATAACGCCCGACGCCCTGAATCTGCTGCTGGAAAGGACGGGCGCCAATATGGAGAGCATCCGCCGCGAGCTGGAGAAGCTGGTGTGCTATCGGTATTACGACGAGGGAATCACGGCGGAGGATGTCGAGGCGCTGTGCATTGTCCGCCCTCAGGACAAGATTTTTGACATGGTGGAGGCCGTCGCGCGGAAGCGTCAGAGGGAGGCGCTCGACCTGTACTATGATTTGCTGGCGCTTCGGGAGCCGTCGATGAAGATTTTGTCGTTGATCGCGCGGCAGTTCCACATGCTCCTCTTGGTGAAGGAGATGCGTCAGAAGGGCTATCCGGAGGCGGCGATTGCGGAGCGGACGGGGATAAACGCCTATATTCTGAAGAAGAAGTATATTCCGCAGGCAGCGCAGTTTCAGCTTCCGGAACTGGAGACGGCGCTGCGGGAATGCGTGGCGGCGGAGGAGCGGGTAAAGACAGGGCGCATGTCGGATACCCTGAGTGTGGAGCTGATTATAGTAGGGCTCAGCAAGAAATAACAGGAGGAGAGTGCCATGATACCCAAGGACCCTGCAATGCTTTTGAGCTATATCAATCTGAAGCTGAGAGATTTTTACCCGAGCCTTGAGGCGTTCTGCGAGGATACGGGGGAGGACATCAGTCTGATAACACAGCGGCTGGACGCTATAGGCTATGTGTATGACGCGGCGCGCAACCAATTTGTGTGAATATATGACTTGTTCAGTCAAACAGCAACTGGTCTACAGTCACGAAGGTGTAGCCTCTTCGAGTAAGCTCGTCAACCACCGTGAGCGCGGCCTCCACGGAGGATTCGTAGTAGTCGTGCATCAATATAATATCGTTTTCGCGGACGCTGTTAATGACGGCCTGCGAGACGCAGGCGGCGTTGGCGGTGCACCAGTCCAAGGGGTCGATATTCCAGAAGACAGGGAACATATTCAATTCCGATTCCAGTGTTTTGTCCCACGAGCCGTAGGGGGGACGGACATAGAGCACTTCCTCGCCGGTAATGCCCTGTATGATTTCATTGGTCTTGATCAGCTCATTCTTATACTGTTCACGGGGGGTTGCGGACAGTTGGATATGGCTGTAGGTGTGGTTGCCGATAAGGTGCCCTTCCTCGTGCATACGCCTGATAATATCGGGGTGCAGCTCGGCGTGTTCGCCGGTCACGAAAAAGGTCACCGGCACGCCGCGCTCCTTCAGCCCGTCCAGGAGCTTTTCTGTATAGCGGGGGTGTGGCCCGTCGTCAAAGGTGAGCGCGATGCGCTTTAGGTCGTTTGGGGCGGCGGGCTGTATGGCGGGGGGATCAGGGGCGTCGCTGCGCTGCGCGTAGAGCTGTACCTGCGTGTTGAGTGCCATCGCGGAGAGACACAGGCAGATTCCGTACAATATTTTGAATATGAATTTGAACCAGGCGTCGTTGTTGTTCATGGCGGATACCGTTTGCAATAAGGGTTCTATTTGTACCTATTCGGGACAAGAACCGAAAATTCCTAAAATATTTGACATTCCTTGAGTGCGGGGCGGCTGCGGGGAGGGAAACGGGTATGAAAATAAAGAATGCGAGTGTTTTCTGCGTGGAGCAGGGCTTTGCGGAAAAGGATGTGTATATGCAGGACGGATGCTTTGTGGAGGAATCCCGGTATCGCGGCGGTGACGGCAGTCAGGTGATTGACGGCGAGGGGCTTTATCTGATACCGGGGCTTGTGGACATCCATTTTCACGGCTGTGGCGGCGCTGATTTCTCGGACGGCACGCCGGAGGCTCTGCGAACCATCAGCGCCTGTCAGCTTGCGCGCGGGGTGACCTCCATCTGTCCCGCGACCATGACGCTTCCGGAGGAGCGGCTGGCGGCAGTCTGTGAGAACGCGGTCGAATATCTCGAAGAGAGTGCGGGACAGCCCGCGCGGGCGGCGCTGCGCGGTATTCATCTGGAGGGGCCTTTTATCGCCGGGGAGAAGCGGGGCGCACAGAACGCGCGGTATATCCGTCCTGCGGACGTCGCGCTTTACCGTCGTCTGCAGCAGGCGGCGCACGGCCTGATCCGCCTTGTCACGCTGGCTCCGGAGACCGCCGGCGCGGAGGCGTTTATCCGGGAGTTGCACGGGGAGGTGCATCTCTCCGTCGGACACACCGCGTGCGACTATGCCTGTGCGCGGCGCGCGTTTGCGGCCGGAGCGGATCATGTCACCCATCTGTTCAATGCAATGGAGGGTTTCGGGCACCGCGCGCCGGGCGTATTGGCGGCTGCGTTCGACGCCGGGAACGTCATGCCGGAGCTGATTTGTGACGGCATCCATGTGGACGCGGCGGCGGTGCGGGTGGCGTTTCGGCTGTTCGGCGGGGAGCGCATGATATTAATCAGCGACAGTATGCGTGCGGCGGGGATGCCGGACGGGGACTATACGCTGGGCGGTCAGCGGGTGCATGTGGCGGGGAAGCTTGCCACGCTTGACGATGGCACGATTGCCGGCTCGGTGACCAATCTGATGGATGGACTGCGCATGGCGGTTGCCATCGGCATCCCTTTGGAGACGGCGGTGCGCTGCGCCTCCTATAATCCGGCGCGGGCCATCGGGGTCGATTCGGTGTGCGGAAGCATTGACGCGGGAAAGGATGCGGACTGCGTACTGCTGTCCAAGAAGGGACTGGAGATACAAAAGGTTTTCAGAAAGGGAGTGTGTGTGGAAAATGTCGGAGAGTAAGAATGATTTTACACAGGGAAGCATATTGGCCAAAATGCTCAAATTTATGATGCCCATTTTGGGGGCGCTGATTTTACAGGCGATGTACGGTGCGGTCGATATTCTGGTGGTCGGGTGGTTTGGCACGACGGCGGGAATCTCGGGCGTATCGACGGGGAGCAATATCGTGAATCTGATTGTCTTTACCATCGCGGGGTTGTCCATGGGTATCACGGTTGTGATCGGACGGTATCTGGGCGAGAAGCGCCCGGAGCGCGTGGGAAGGGTTATCGGCGGGGCCGTCTGCCTGTTTGCGGCGATGGCCGTGGTTCTGGCGGCGGTGATGCTGATTTTCGCGCGGCCGCTTGCGATTATGATGCAGGCGCCCGAGGAGGCGGTGGATTTGACGGTGACCTACGTCCGCATCTGCGGCGGTGGCATTGTCTTTATCATCGCCTATAACGTAATCAGCAGCATTTTCAGGGGATTGGGCGATTCCAAGATGCCGTTGGTGTTCGTCGCAATCGCCTGTGTCGTCAACATTGCGGGTGATCTGCTGTTCGTCGCGGTGTTTCGGATGAATGTGGCGGGGGCGGCGCTGGCCACGGTGCTGGCGCAGGCGGTCAGCGTGGCGCTCTCTCTTGTCATTATCCGCAGACAGAAGCTTCCGTTCCGGATGACGAGGGCGGACATCTGCTTTAATGCGGAGATTGGCAAGTTTGTGCATGTGGGCCTGCCGATTGCGTTTCAGGAGGTGCTGACGCAGCTCTCGTTTCTGGCGCTGTGCGCGTTTATCAACCGCCTCGGGCTGGACGCCTCGTCGGGCTACGGCGTCGCGAATAAGATTGTGAGCTTTGTGATGCTGGTGCCGGGCTCCCTGATGCAGTCCATGGCGTCCTTCGTGGCGCAGAATGTAGGAGCCGGACTGGAGAAGCGGGCGCGCAGGGCGATGGTCACGGGCATGTGCATCGGCGCGGGAATCGGCATCTTTATCGCGGCCCTTGCGTTCTTCCGAGGGGATTTGCTCGCCGGCATCTTCAACAACGACCCCGCGGTGGTTGCGCGCGCGGCGGAGTATCTCAAGGGATTTGCGCCGGAGGCGGTTCTGACGGCGTTCCTGTTCAGCTTTATCGGCTACTACAACGGGCATGAGCAGACGCTGTTCGTCATGCTGCAGGGAATCTCGCAGACCTTTCTGGTGCGTCTGCCGATGTCCTATATAATGAGTATCCGGCCGCAGGCGAGCCTCACGATGATAGGTCTTGCCGCGCCGAGCGCGACGGTGTTCGGGATTCTCATCAATGTCATTTTCTTTGCAATCTACACGAGAAAACAAAACGCAGCCTCGGTCAAATGACCGGGCTGCGCTTCTTTTCATGTTATGGAAAACATAAAATGGCGGCATTACTGGTTCAGGCTGTTGATGGTTACCGTGATTTGAGCAAGCTTGCTGTTAATCTCGGTGCTTGTCGTTGACATGCCCTCGGCCAGCTTACGAACCTCCTCCGCGACAACCGCGAAGCCTTTTCCGCTGTCGCCCGCGCGTGCGGCTTCGATAGAAGCGTTCAGCGCGAGGATGTTCTGGCGTTTACTGAAAGCCGTTATCTTTGCGGTGCTTTCGTTTGCCGATTCGATGTCCACCGCGACCTTTGAGATGCCGTCCTTGAGCTTGCTCAGGATATTTGTGTTCTGATACTCCTGATAGCAGGAGCGGACATACATGTTGATAACGTCGCCGAGCAAATCGGCGGATGCCTGAATCTCGGCCCGCGACCGGACGGGAACCTTGCGCAGCGCCTCGATATAAGTATCCTCGTTGATGCCCAGCGTCCGTGCGGTGGCGCGGAACTTATCCTCATCCGGCGCTTCGGGCAGTACCTGACCGCCGATAACGCTTCCGAGTACCGTGCCGTCGTTCAACGTGATTGGGATGCCGAAGTCACACAGACCCGCATGGCAGGGGTACACACCCTGTCCCTCACGGTCACACTTCTCACAGCGCCTGCAGCCCTCCTGACTGCCCCGCGTCAGCTTGATGCAGAAGTCCGTGAAGTTGTAGCACTCGCTGATATATGCGCCGTCTGCTCCTACGGCAACGGTAGCAAGTCCCGTACTTTTCGCCCAATTATTCATAATGCTTTCGAACTTGTTCATGTCACAAAAATCTTGGATTTTCATGGCTCCTCCCTTCCTACACAACAGCATGGTACATAAGTATGTTTCCTAAAGGCCTGTCGCCTGATGTATAACAACAGTATAGCACTGATTGGCAAAAGTGTACACAAAAATTCAAATAAATTTCAGGATATGTGGAAAATTACCGATTCATATGATAAAATTATGGATAGCACGATCGGATTCATTACATATTTTACAAAACCGGCTGTGTTCGTGCGCACGGTGGAAGCGGAGGAATTTATGGATTTAAGAACATTATTGGTAGGCAAAAACAAGGGAATCGTCAGCGACTTTTTCCTGGTGATGAACGACAGCTTTGAGAGCATGACCTCGTCCATGCGTCCGCAGGATTTGGAGGTCCATGTAAAGTACTTTCAACCGCATGCGGTGGTATACTGTATGGATATGGAGAATAAGGAGGACATCAACGCCATCGCTAATTTATATGACCTGTTGAAAAAGGAGGGAATCCCGCTGGTGCTCATAGGGGATCCGGAGGATTGTGACAGTTTTGTGAAAATATCGGGCAAGAGCGTGGACATGGAGCTGAGAAAGCCCATGACGCTTCAGGTGATGCGGGAGCGTCTGGAGAACTATCTGATGAAGCGCGCGCTCCTGGAGAAGAAGGCGGGTCTGCCGCAGGAGAAGCGCAGCGGGGGAAGCATCAGCGGCGCCGACAGTCTCCTGCAGGAGGTGGAGCGGGAGATGGCCGCGCTGCGCGGACAGTCCGCCATGCCCTCCGCCGCGAAGGAGGAGCCCGGGCGGCCGCAGGAGAGCGGCGAGAAGCGCAGGATTATGATTATCGACGATTCCACGAGTATGCTGCGCGCGATCAAGAGCCATCTGGGCGAGCAGTATGAGCTGGCGACCGCCATCAGCGGGAAGATTGCCCTGAAATATCTGCAAAAGCGGACGGTGGACTTGATTTTGCTCGATTATGAGATGCCGGAGATGGACGGTCCGGAGGTATACCAGAAGCTGCAGGAGAATCCCGAGACGGCCGGAATACCGGTCATATTCCTCACGGGAATCAACGATACCTCCAAGATACAGAAGGCGCTGTCCCTCAAGCCCAAGGGGTATCTGCTCAAGCCTGTGGACAGGGAGGCGCTGCTGACCAAAATCGAAGAGGTCATGAACTAAGGGAACCGGAAGAACGAAAAGAGATATTGAGATAGACGGAGGGAAGCCATGAACGATGAAATTTTGCTTACGGATCTGTTTGACGTCGATATGCTGCAGCAGATTCAGGACGCGTTTGCCGCGATGACCGGCTGCGCGGCTCAGATAACGGATGCAAACGGAAAACCGGTCACGCGCGGCTCCAATTACACTGCCTTCTGCAGGCATACGAGGAATTCACCCATCGGCTGTATGCGCTGTGAGCAGTGCGACAGAAACGGGGCGGATTTAGCCCTGCGGTCGGGAACCTCGATTACATATTTCTGCCACGCGGGGCTGATGGATTTTGCGGCGCCGATTATGGCCGGAGACAAGCTGATCGGCTGCTTTGTGGGAGGGCAGGTTCTGACCGCGCCTCCGGATATCACCCGAATCATGCAGGCATCGGCGGAGATGGGCGTGGAGCTGATGAACTATCTCCAGTCCGTGTTTGATGTGCCGATGCTCGAGCGGAGCAAGCTGGAGGATTACGCGAAGTTCCTGTATACGCTGACCAATATTCTCTCCACGATTTCCTATCATCGGTACAAGATGCATCAGGCGAACATTGAGATTGAGAAGGTCGCGAACATGAAGTCGGATTTTCTCGCGAATATGAGCCACGAGATTCGGACGCCGATGAACGCCGTGATCGGTATGGCGGAGATGGCGCTGCGCGAGGATCTCACGCCGGCGGCGCGGGATTATATCACGCAGATCAAGGCCTCCGGCAAGACGTTGCTGACGATCATCAATGATATTCTCGATTTCTCCAAGGTGGAGTCCGGCAAGATGGACATTATCGAGGAGGAGTACGAGCCGATGTCCGTCATCAATGATGTTTCCAGCATTATCAGCACGAGAGTGGGCGCCGGCGACGTGGAATTCATTCTTGATCTGAATCCGAATATACCGCGCCGGGTGGTCGGCGACAATGTCCGGATTAAGCAGGTTATCATCAACATAGCCAACAATGCGGTCAAATTCACCAAGGAGGGGCAGGTCAAGCTCACCTTTGATTATAAGGAATTGGACGACGAGAGTATAGAATTCCTCTTTAGTGTAGAGGATACAGGTATCGGGATCAAGCCGGAGGATATGAAGAACCTGTTCCAGTCCTTTAAGCAGCTCGACAGCAAGAGAAATCGGAGCATCGAGGGCACCGGCCTCGGACTGGCCATCAGCAAGCAGCTCATGGAGCTGATGAACGGGAAAATTTCGGTTCGGAGCACCTATGGGGAGGGAAGCATCTTCTCCATCCGGCTGCCGCAGAAGGTGGTGGATGACAAGCCGTCTATCGCGTTGAAGGAGGAGGAAGATATCCATACCTACGGGTATATCCAGAACCGTTACGTCGCAAGGCAGCTTCAGGAGGACATCAGGCGGCTGGGGCTTTCGTATACGGAGGCGGAGTCGGTCGATTGGCTGATTGAAAACATAGGGGGGGGGGGGAATTCGACATACATTTTTGTCGAGAAGAATATCCTCACGCCCAAGCTGTTTTTGTTTGTCCAGAATCATCCGGAGATAACGCTGGTGGTGCTGACAGACCCCAACACGGAGGTCAGCTATGAGCTTCCAAATGTGATTACCGCGAAGAAGCCGCTCTCGACACTGTTTCTTGCGGCGATTTTCAACGAGGAGACCAATGTCTTTGAGGACAGGGATTCGTCGGACGATTATTATGACTTTGTCGCGCCGGACGCACAGGTGCTGATCGTGGACGACAACCCGATCAACCTCACGGTTGCGGAGGGGCTGTTAGAGCCGCTTTCGTTGAAGATAGACAAGGCGCTCAGCGGGCCGGAGGCCGTGGAGATGATCGGGGCGAAAAAGTACGATCTTATCCTGATGGACCACATGATGCCCGAGGTGGACGGCGTTGAGACGACGCATCTGATTCGGAGGTTCCACAAGGACTATGACAATGTGCCGATCATCGCGCTGACCGCGAATGCGGTTTCCGGCGTGAAGGAGATGTTCATCAAGGAGGGCATGAACGATTTTATCGCCAAGCCGATAGAGGTTCGTATGCTGGCCGCGACGATGAAGCGCTGGCTTCCCAAGGAGAAGATTAAGGTGATGAGCAGCAAGAACAGGCCCGCGGATAAGGCGGGAAAGCAGGAGGAGAGTATCCCGGCGATCCCGGATCTGGATATTATGGCGGCCTTGAAGCTGGCGGGGAGCGTGAAGCTGTTCTGGGCGATTTTGAAGGATTACTACCGCGCGATACCCAAGAAGCGGGAACTGATCAAAAAGCACTTTGAGGAGAAGGAGTGGCGCAATTACACCGTGGAGGTCCACGCACTCAAGAGCGCGTCGAGACAGGTCGGCGCGACGGAGCTTGCGGACTTGGCGGCGCAGCTTGAGGCGGCGGGGAACGCGCAGGATATAGCCCTGATAGCGGAGAGGACGCCGGAGCTGCTGGAGCGCTACGCGCACTACGAGGAGGTGCTCAAGCCGCATTTCCCCGAGGAGAGCGAGCGGGATAAGAGTAAGAAGCCGCTGATAAGCAGCGCTGTTTTGAGTGCGCAGTTTGAGACGCTGGAGATGGCGATAGAGGATTTGGATATGGATATCATGGAGGAGGTCAAGAACACGCTCTCGAGCTACCGCTATGAGGGAGAGAATCAGGCGCTGTTTGAGCGAATCTGTGAGGCGATTGACGATATTGACCCGGATGAGTGTGAATCCATACTGGAGGAGTGGAAAACGCTCCTCGACGCATAGACAATGAGAAGGAGATCAGAGACGGGGTATGCTTGAAAAGAACATTGAACTGAACAACAAGACAATGCTTGTGACGGGAGCGGCCGGTTTTATCGGATCGAATTTGGCGCTTTCGCTGCTGGAAACTACAGAGAACGTGCACATTATCGGCATTGACAGTATGAATGATTACTATGATGTGGCGCTCAAGGAATACCGTCTTGAGGAGATTGACAGGCTTGCCGGCAGCGTGTCAGGGAGGTTTACATTTGTCAGGGGAAACATCGCGGACAGGGCGGCGCTGGAAGATATATTTGCGAAGTACCGCCCGCAGCTTGTCGTCAATCTCGCCGCGCAGGCCGGCGTGCGCTACAGCATTGAGAATCCCGATGCCTATATCGAGTCGAATCTGATCGGATTTTACAATATTCTGGAGGCGTGCAGGCACAGCCGTGACGGCGGCGGGACGGGGGTGGAGCATCTGATATACGCAAGCTCCTCCTCGGTGTACGGCAGCAATAAAAAGATTCCCTACGCCACGCAGGACAAGGTGGACAATCCGGTCTCCCTCTACGCGGCGACCAAGAAGTCGGATGAGCTTCTGGCGCACGCCTACGCGAAGCTGTATGGGATTCCGGCCACGGGGCTTCGCTTTTTCACCGTATACGGGCCGGCGGGGCGTCCGGATATGGCGTACTTCGGCTTTACAGACAAGCTGGTGAAGGGCGAGACAATCAAGATTTTTAACTATGGGAACTGCAAGCGGGACTTTACCTATATCGACGATATTGTGACGGGCGTACAGGCGGTGATGCAGTGCGCGCCGCTTCCCAATGAGGAGGGCGTGCGGTACAAAATCTACAATATCGGGAATCATCAGCCTGAAAATCTGCTGGATTTTGTGAACATTCTGCAGGAGGAGCTGAAGGCGGCGGGCGTGCTGCCTGAGGCGTATGATTTTGAGGCGCACAAGGAGCTTGTCGGGATGCAGCCGGGCGACGTGGAGATTACCTGCGCGGACGTGAGCGAGCTGGAGCGCGATTTCGGCTTTAAGCCGTCTACAAAGCTGCGCGAAGGGCTGCGGCGCTTTGCGCGGTGGTACAAGGATTTTTACGGATAGACAGCGGTATATTTTCGTTTATCAAATATCCAATGATTTATTAGGGGATAAATCATTGGATAAAATATTGAATTTGTGCGCTTTATCTGCTACAATAGTCTTTAGTTTTTTAAAATTGGGATAGATTTCTACGATTGGAGCAGGAAATGAATATTATTAATAAAGTATTCGGGACACACAGTGAACGCGAATTAAAGCGGATTGAGCCGATTGTGAAGAAAATCGAGGGGTACCGCGACGCGATGATGCAGCTTTCGGACGACGCGCTTCGGGAAAAGACGGCGGAGTTTAAGAAGCGTGTCGCGGAGGGAACAAGCCTCGACGACATTCTTCCTGAGGCGTATGCGGTGGTTCGGGAGGGCGCAAGGCGCGTCCTGGATCAGGAGCACTACAGAGTACAGCTTATCGGCGGCATCATCCTTCATCAGGGGCGTATCGCGGAGATGAAGACCGGCGAGGGCAAGACGCAGACCGCGCTGCTTCCGGCGTACTTAAACGCACTGGAAGGGAGAGGCGTGCACGTTGTCACCGTCAATGACTATCTGGCCAAGCGAGATGCGGAGTGGATGGGGCAGGTGCATGAATTTCTCGGCCTGAAGGTCGGCGTCGTGCTAAACGACATGAAGCCGGAGGAGAGAAGGGAAGCCTACAACTGTGACATTACTTATGTGACGAACAACGAGCTGGGCTTTGACTATCTGCGCGACAATATGGTTATCTACAAGGAGCAGCTTGTCCTGCGCGAGCTGCATTATGCCATTATCGACGAGGTGGACTCGGTGCTCATCGACGAGGCGAGAACGCCGCTGATCATCTCGGGGCAGAGCAGCAAGTCCACGAAGCTGTACGAGGTGTGCGATATTCTGGCGCGCCAGATGAAGCGCGGCGAGGACGTCCCCGAGATGACCAAGATGGATTTTGTCATGGGCGTCGAGCAGGAGGAGTCCGGTGATTTTGTCGTTAATGAGAAGGATAAGGTCGTAAACCTCACGGCGGCCGGCGTTGAGCGGGTGGAGAAGTTCTTTCAGATTGAGAACCTCGCGGATCCGGAAAATCTTGAGATTCAGCACAATATCATCCTCGCCCTGCGCGCGCACAATCTGATGTTCCGCGATCAGGACTATGTCGTGAAGGACGATCAGGTTATGATCGTTGACGAGTTTACAGGACGTATCATGCCGGGGCGGCGCTACTCTGACGGCCTGCATCAGGCGATTGAGGCGAAGGAGCATGTGAAGGTAAAGCGCGAGAGCAAGACGCTGGCGACGAT
>JAMPFV010000038.1 GCA_023664265.1 Roseburia sp. | reverse complement strand
TAGATTCTGATCCATGGCTTAGCACTATTTTTTTACTTCAACTCCGAAAGACAGGAATTATGGCATAAAATTCAAGACATATTTTCAAAAAACACAAAAAAACTTTTCGGATGTTCATTTCCGATATTCTGTGATACTATAAAGACAGAAAAATTTTCCGAATCCGCGCAGCGCAGCGGAAGAAAGCGAGGTTCCCGATATGTCGATCAAGGCGGATTTCCACCTGCATTCAAGCTTTTCCGGAGACAGCAGCGCCCCGATGGCGGACATGATTGCCCGCGCGGCCGCCCTAGGGCTTACACACATCTGCATGACAGAGCACTATGACCCCGACTATGTATACGCCGACGGCGAGGAGGGCCTGTTTGAATTAAATACTGATTCCTACCTGTATGAGCTGTTAAAGCTGCGCGAGCGCTGCCGTGGACAGATCCATGTCGGCTTCGGCGTGGAGCTGGGGCTTCAGCCGCATTTGAAGCGCGAGCTTGCCGCCTACGCAAAGTCAAAGGACTTTGATTTCATCATCGGCTCCTCCCACATCTGCCACCGCAAGGACCCCTATTATCCGGCGTTCTTTGAGGGGCGCACGGAGGACGAAGCGCACCACGAATATTTTGAGGCGGTTCTTGAGTGCGTCCGAACGCTGCCGTATTTTGACGTGTACGGCCATCTCGACTATGTCGTGCGCTACGGCCCGACCAAAAACGACGGCTACACCTACGCCAAGCACGCGGATGTCTTTGACCGCATCCTGTCCACACTGGTTGAGAATGAGAAGGGCCTCGAGCTGAATACCGGCGGCTTCCGCCATGCGCTGGGTCAGCCCAACCCCTGCATCGATATTTTAAAGCGCTATCGGGCGCTCGGCGGCGAAATCATCACCGTCGGCTCGGACGCCCACTCCCCCACCGATATCGCCGCCGATTTTGACAAAGCCGCCGATATTCTCAGGGAATGCGGGTTCCGCTATTACTGCGTCTTTCAGGGACGGATGCCGGAATATCTGCGGCTGTAGCCTGCCGCTGTCAGCCGCACCCGCTTAGAATGGTGCCCCCACCGTAGACATACTCTCCCTGATAGAATACGACTGCCTGCCCGGGCGTGACGGCCCTGACGGGCTCCTTGAAGATACAGCGCACCCGCCGCGCGTCCAGCCGTTCTATCACGCAGGGCGTTCCCTTGTGGGAATAGCGGATTTTTGCAAGCGCCTCCGTCGGCTCCGTGAGCGCCTCCACCGCCATGAAATTCAAGTCCCCGCAAATCAAACTGTCTGTGAACACTTCCCGATTCTCACCGATCACGACCTCGTTCGTCTCCGGCCGTATCTGCGTGACAAACACCGGACGCCCCATCGCCAGATTCAGTCCCTTGCGCTGTCCCACCGTATAATGGATAATGCCCTTGTGCCGTCCCAGAACGTTTCCCGCGGAATCCACAAAGTTCCCGGGCTGCGGCAGGCGCCCCGCGGCCTCGCGCTCTATCACCGCGGCGTAATCGTTATCGGGCACAAAGCAGATGTCCTGACTGTCCGGCTTGGACGCCACCAAAAGCCCAAGCTGCGCGGCAATTTCCCTGATTTCTTCCTTTTGGTACGCTCCCACCGGCATCAGGGTGTGCGCAAGCTGATACTGCGTGAGGCTGTACAGCGCATAGGTCTGATCCTTTTGCGCGGTCACGGAATTTCTTATCGCATATCTGCCGTTTGGAAGCCTGTCAACGCGCGCGTAATGCCCTGTCGCGATATAGTCCGCCCCCAGCTCCATGCTCCGCCGCAAAAGCGCCTCCCACTTGACATGGCGGTTACACAGGATACACGGATTCGGCGTGCGCCCGTGGAGATAGCTCTCCACAAACGGATTCATCACACAGTCTCTGAACGTTTTTCTGAAATTCATCACATAATAGGGGATCCCAAGCTGCGCCGCGACCTGCCTTGCGTCGTCAACGGCGCTCAGTCCGCAGCAGCCGCCGTTTTGCTCCGCCGCGTGCGGATCGTCCTCCTGCCATATCTGCATGGTCACGCCGATTACGTCATAGCCCTGCCGCTGTAACAGCCAGGCCGCAACCGACGAGTCCACACCGCCCGACATCCCGACGACAACCTTTTTTGCCATATCCATCCCCCCAATCAGGCTTTATCATAGCATTCCCCCGACAGACTGTCAATCGTATGCCGCGTGTAAAACACGCGGTATGCACGCACAAAACCCGTCGGCATATTTGCGGAGCCGCGCCATAAACTGTAAATATAGACTCTTCAAGGATGATGCCTTATGCAGCTTCGCAAATGTCTGAAAAACCCCATTGTCACCGGCACGTTTCTTCTGACGCTTGCCGGACTTATCACCAAGCTGATCGGATTTTTTTACCGTATCTTCCTGTCGCGCATTTTTCACGAGGAGGGGCTTGGCGTCATCGGCCTTATCGCACCCGTGGCGGTTCTTGTCCATTCCGTCTGTGCGGGAGGACTGCAAAATGCCATCACACGCTTTGTCGCCGCCTCCAAAAAGGAGAAATCCGCCGAGAGCTACGCCTATCTTTTCACGGGAATTGTCATCTCCATGCTGCTGTCCGTGCTGATGTCGTACACGGTCTTTCACCACGCCGCTTTTATCGCGCGAAAGCTTATCGGAGAGCCGCGATGCGTCCCGCTCCTGCAAATCAGCGCGCTGTCCTTTCCGCTCGCCTCGCTTCACTGCTGCATCAACGGCTTTTTCTACGGGCGCAGGCAGGCCGCCGTACCCGCTGTCTCCATGCTGATAGAGCAGCTTGTCCGCGTGGCTGTCGTATATCTGCTGTACGCCGCTTTTATGGAGCTCGGCGCCAGACCCTCGCTCTCCTTTGCGTGCATCGGCATGCTTGCGGGCGAATTTGCCTCCGCAGGTTTCTCCTGTCTGGTTCTTCTCGTCAAGTCAAGAAAATCCACGGGAAAACAGGGCAGTCTTTTCTCCCTGCAAAAGGGACGCGCGTTGTTCACGATGGCCCTGCCGCTGAGCATGAACCGCATCTGCATCAGCCTGCTCTCGTCCATCGAGACGATTCAGCTCCCGAAACGGCTGGTTGCAGGCGGCCTTACCTCCGCAAACGCCCTCTCCCTTTACGGTATCTTTTCGGGCATGGCCTTTCCACTCATCATGTTCCCGAGCGCCCTCACCGGAGCCGCCGCGTCACTGCTGCTGCCGACGGTCTCCGAAGCGCAGGCCGGCGGAGACGACCGCAAGATCAGCCGCACCATCGGGCTCACCATCGCCATCTGCTTTCTGCTCGGCGTGCTCTGTATGATATTTTTCCTTGTCTTTGCGGACTTTCTGGGAATTTTCCTGTTTGACAGCGAGGACGCCGCAAGCCAGATCCGCTCTCTGGCCTTCGTGTGCCCCTTCCTGTACCTCTCCGGCACGCTCTCGAGCATCCTGCATGGTCTGGGCAAGACGGGAACCACCTTTGTCTTCAATCTCCTGACGATCCTGCTGCGGCTGGGCTTTGTCCTCTTCGTCGTTCCCGCCGTCGGCTTCTCAGGGTATTTCTACGGCATCCTGTGCAGCCAAATATTCCTCGACCTGTTAATTATTCTTGCGTTAAAGCAATACATCGTATATAATTAAGTTTCGAGAAATTATGCGCAAAGCGCGTGCGCAGAAACGGAGGATGAAAATGAGCTTTGAATATATAAAGAGACTGCCGACGCCCGACCAGATTATCGAGGAGTTCCCTGTCCCTGCGAAAATACAGGCGCTGAAGGAGACCCGTGACGCCCTGATCAAGGACGTCCTCGCGGGCCGCTCCGACAAGTTTATCGTGATTATCGGCCCCTGCTCCGCAGACAACGAGGACGCGGTATGCGAGTATGTGTCCCGCCTTGCCAAGGTCAATGAGAAGGTGCAGGACAAGCTGCTGCTGATTCCCAGAGTCTATACAAACAAGCCGCGGACTACCGGCGACGGCTACAAGGGTATCATCCATCAGCCCGACCCCGAGAAGGGCACGGACTTTTTAAAGGGAATTATCGCCATGCGGAAGATGCAGATCCATGCGATGAGCGTATCTGACCTGACGGCTGCCGACGAGATGCTCTATCCCGAGAATTGGGGGTATGTCGCCGATCTGCTCTCCTATGTCGCCATCGGTGCGCGCTCCGTGGAGGACCAGCAGCACCGGCTTGTGACCAGCGGCTTTGATGTTCCCGCCGGTATGAAAAATCCCACCAGCGGCGACCTGAGCATCGTGCTGAACTCTGTCTATGCGGCGCAGCACGCTCATCCCTTTATCTATCGCGGCTGGGAGGTCAACACCACGGGCAATCCGTATGCGCACATCATCCTGCGCGGGGCGGTAAACAAGCATGGAAACAGCATCCCCAACTATCACTACGAGGATCTGATGCTGCTTCTGGAAAAATATAACGAGCGGGATTTGTTGAATCCGGCCTGCATTATCGACGCAAACCACAGCAACTCGAACAAAATGTTCAAGGAGCAGATCAGAATTGTAAAAGAAATCCTGCACTCCCGCAAGCACAGCAGTGACATCCGGCAGCTCGTAAAGGGCGTGATGGTGGAGAGCTACCTCGAAGAGGGCGCTCAGAAAATCGGAGAACACATTTATGGCAAATCCATCACGGACCCGTGCCTTGGGTGGAACGATACGGAGGATTTGCTTCTGCGGATTGCGGAATCCGTGTAAGGCGCGTATATATCTGTGTCGTCGATATATCCGAATGTCCCAGCTGCTCCTGAACGCTGCGCAGATCCGCGCCGTTTTCAACCATGTGAGCGGCGAGCGAATGGCGCAGTGTATGGGGCGTGATGCCGGCTGTAATGCCGGCTTTTTTAGCGTAATGCTTGAGCAGCTTCCAGAAGCCCTGCCTGCTCATCGGCTGTCCCGCACAATTGACAAACAAAATATCCGACTGTGTATCAGCCAGCATCAAGGAACGTGCATTTTGCAGATAATCCGCCAACGCCGTCTGAGCCGTGCCGCCAAACGAAACCGCACGCGACCGGCTGCCGTCTCTGCAGACAATAACGCCCGTGTTCATATCCAAATCCGACACCTTGAGGGTAATCAGCTCCGTCACACGCAGTCCTGTCGCATACAGCAGCTCGAGCATGGCCTTGTCGCGCAGCTCCTTGGACGTATGGCCCTCCGGCTGCTCCATCAGCAGACCAATCTCCTCCGGCGTCAGAATCTCCGGCGCCTTCTTTTCGATGTGAGGCGCCTTCAGCCCGCACGACACATCCTCTGACACGATGTTTTCCCCATATAAATAATGAAAAAAGGACTTTATGGACGCGATGTTTCTCGATATCGTGGAGGCGGCAAGATGATTTTCCTCCAACTCCGCGATATAAGCGGTCAGATTCTGCGCGGTGATCTTCCTTACCTGTGCAATCCCCTGACGTTCCAGATAGTGCTGCAGCTTTACCAAATCTCTTTTATAGGACAGTTCCGTATTATTTGAAGTCTTTTTTACATGGTGCAGATAAAAAATGCACCTATCAATTTCCCTCTCCATATACAGGAGCCCCTTTCGCAATGTATGATATTGTATTCCACGCTTTTCATCCTCTATTATATATGCAGCGCGCGGAAAAAGTAAATACTTTTATCAATCGGCATCAGAAAAACAGCGCAAATCTTTTAAGGATTTCCGGATTAACGTAGGTCTCCGACAAAACGCCGAGCAGGAAAATCATCAAAGCGATAAGAAAATTTCTCAGCCCCGTAAGCCGCACCGCAAGGCCGCCGCGCGTCCTCACCGGATTCCCGCGATTCCTTCCCCGGTCCGCCCGCCACGCTTTGTTGAAGACGAGCAGCAGCATGAGCGCGTAAAATATTCCATGCGGAAAAAACAGGAGTACGGAGAGCAAAAGTCCCGAGACGCCGTACTGATACACGGCGGTAAATACCAACAGTGCAAACTCAAAGCCGCACCACCCCAAAACGCCGTAAGCCAATACAGCGCCAAGCGTGCTGGTGGCGCACAGCAGGACAAAGACAAACTGCCCCAGACGGACACCGAAAATGTACTCCAACAGTCCGCCCTTATACGCCAGAAAATTCTTTATCTGCGAAAAGCTGTCTATGGAAAACAATCCGCTGATAAAATCGCCGTTTCCCTTTATTCCTCCGCTCAAATAAAAAAACACCATACCCAGGCAGAAACCTGTCAGAAAGACAAGCATTCTGCCGTCGGGTATCGTATTTCCGTAATGCATCCTTTTATATACCACCTCGGCCCGCGGCGCTTCCTCCCGCACGGCCTCGGTCCGCACCGGCTCTGCACCCGCAGGGCTCTGCGCGCTCCTGCTCCCTTCATAAGCATCCAGTCTGTTCATGCAATGTCTCATCTCGTCAAACAATATACTTGTTTAAGCTTATGAATCACCGGACAAATTTATTCTTGTACGCCAGAATCG
Organism: Roseburia sp.; assembly: GCA_023664265.1. Classification (GTDB taxonomy): domain Bacteria; phylum Bacillota; class Clostridia; order Lachnospirales; family Lachnospiraceae; genus COE1. The sequence goes on along the minus strand of JAMPFV010000038.1, from coordinate 22,818 downwards.
CCGCGATCGTTTTTGAATCCTCAATGGTCCCCTGGTAAATCATTTCCTCCAGCGCCTCGAGCGTATAGGGCGCTGCCTCCACATATTCGTCCTCGTCCAAGTGCTGCGCTGTTTTCTGCAAATCCGTCGCCAGGAAAATATCAATCTTCTCATTGCAGAACGCCACTGTTGTGCGGATCGTGATAAGCCGCTCTATCCTGCCGCACCGATAGCCGGTTTCCTCCTCCAGCTCCCTTGCGGCCGCGTCTATCGTCGGCTCATTCGGATTAAGCCCGCCCGCCGGAATCTCAAGGGTAAACCGATCGAGCGCATTCCGATACTGCCTGACCATCAAAATCCTGCCATCCTCGAGCACTCCGACTGCTGCAGCCGCTCCGTTATGACCTACAAAATCGTATATCTCCGCCCTGCCGTCCGGCAAAACCACAATATCCTTGTAGTACTTCGTGATTGCGCCCTCGCATTGAAGCTCTCTTTTCACGCGCTTGATTTCATTTCCCATTCTTTCCTTCATCCCTTCCGTCATTTTAATCCCCATTTCTGAGCGGCTTGTCGCGAAGAGGCGACGGGAAATTTTTCTCGTCTGCCATCAAGGCTATGTGTTTTCGCTCAGAAACAAATAGCCGATTGAAAAATAAGCTATCGAGCTATTTTTCAATCTAATGCCTATAAAGGGATTATACCAAACCACGGCGCAAAAGGGAACCGTCTTTTACGGGATAAGCCGCCTGATCTCTTCTGCGATATAGCGGAGCGGTTCCCCGTATTCGCCAAGGTTCTCGGCCTCCATCATAACGCTTTGATATGCCGCCCACAGCTTCCCGCTGACGTCTTCCCCGGCTGCCGCCGTCTCCGCATGCTCCGCGCATTCAATCGCTTCGCTCAGTCTGTCGCAAACCGCGCCAAACGCAGCCTCCTGCTCCTCCTGCAGATATCGCCTCCCCAGCTTTTGAAGCTCTCCTTTCAGCAGGAACAGCAGAATACTTGTCTGAAAAGCAATGTCCCTGTACATCTTGCCTGTCGTGCGCTCTGCAATCGCGGGCGCCAAATCCTCCGACAGGCTTCCGAAAAACGCCGCCGCTTCCTCAAGCCGCTCCCTGAACTCTGCAATGCCTTTCAAAAGCTTCCCCGTTTCCGGCGCGCGCAGCACATCCATCTCCGCCGCGGAAGCAATGATGTCCAAGCGAAAAATCTTTTCCTTCAAAAGGCTGTCGGTAATCTCCTCAAGCGGCGCGGCGGAGAGTGTATCCGCGATTTCTTCAATGGCCTCCGCAATATACGCCGCTTCCCCTGCTTCGGGCAATACCTCCGCCACGACCGCCCTGCCCGCTTCGACTGCGCTTTGTACCCGCGACTGCGCGTTTTCCCGCATATCGCGGAAAATCATCCGGGCCAGCTCATTGAACAGCTCCACGATTTTTTCGGATTTTACACGGGCCTCCTGCGACAGCTCCCTATACCTGTCGTATATCGGAGCAAACTCCCCGCGGTGCTCCGGCCTTGCCCTCGAAATCATCAGTCCCGCCTGAAAGACCGTAAAATCCGTCCAAAACACCGCATCCTCTATCGCAGCGATAATCATAAAACGGCTCGATATCTCATCCGGCCGCTGTGCAATAGCCGTAATACGCTCCAATGTCCGTGTCAATTTCTCCGCAATGGCATCCGCTCTGTCGGCAATAAAATCCCGAAACGGTTTGTAAGCCTCCACTGCCACCGGCGCGCACTCTCCGCACTTCCTTGTATATGCCACTGTTTCCTTGGCTCGGACAATCAGGCCGTTCAATTCCCGAAGCATCCCGTCCGTAATGTTTGAATATAGCATTATACCTCTCTCCTTCCACATAGCGGGGGAAGCTATTGAGCGATGATACCGCCTGTATTCCGTCGGCGTCACCCCCATATAAGCCCGAAAGCCGCGCGTGAATCCCTCGTGAGAGTCATAACCGTACTTTAACGCGATTGCAAGGACGGAGGCATCCTTTTCGGCTAACTCCTCCGCCGCAAGCGACATCCTGCGTCCGGTCACATATCGCATAACGCTGTCCCCCACGGTCTCCCGAAACATGCGTTGATAGTGGTATTTTGAGAGATGGATGCCGGACGCAAGATCTTCAACCGTCAGTCGCTCCTGCAGCCGCTCCTCTATCATGGCCAGAGAACGGAATATCGAATCATCCTTCTTCATATGCTTCACCTCCCATCTCAGTTACAAATACAGCATATCGCAGCCGAAAGGATATTTCTTGACGCGGAATGCTGTCTTCGCAATTTCCCGCAACGGAATCAAAAACCGCCGTGAATCATCATAGGACAATTCACAGCGGTCTGCATTTCATGTTACATGAATTACTTCGCGTATTCAACAACACGAGATTCCCTGATAACATTGACTTTAATCTGCCCGGGATATTCAAGCTCTGCCTCTATCTGCTTTGAAATATCTCGTGCAAGCAATATCATGTCAGCATCACTGATCTGCTCAGGAACTACCATTACACGAACCTCTCTGCCTGCCTGAATAGCAAAAGATTTATCGACACCTTTAAAATTGTTGGTTATTTCTTCTAATTGTTTTAATCTGGTTGTATATGTTTCCAACGTCTCACGTCTCGCGCCCGGTCTCGCGGCAGAAATCGTATCCGCAGCCTGTACCAGACAGGCAATCAGCGATTGCGCCTCCACATCGCCATGATGTGACTCTACAGCATTGATAACAATCGCGGATTCCTTATATTTTCTACACAAATCCGCACCAAGCTGTATGTGTGAGCCCTCCATCTCATGGTCAACTGCCTTACCGATATCATGGAGCAGTCCGGCTCTCTTAGCCATCCGCACATCCAGCCCCATCTCTGCAGCCAGCAGACCCGTAAGATGAGCAACCTCAATAGAGTGCTTCAGCGCGTTCTGACCATAGCTTGTACGAAACCGCATCTTACCGAGAAGCTTTACAAGCTCCGGATGGATACCGTGTACACCTACCTCAAGTGTAGCGGCCTCACCCTCCTCCTTAATCATTACTTCTACTTCTCTCTGGGCCTTCTCAACCATCTCCTCGATTCTTGCCGGATGGATACGTCCATCTACGATAAGCTTCTCAAGGGCAATTCTCGCAACCTCTCTCCTGATCGGATCAAAGCCTGAAAGAATAACTGCTTCCGGTGTATCGTCAATAATCAGCTCAACACCCGTCAGCGTCTCGAGAGTTCTGATGTTACGTCCCTCTCTGCCGATAATCCTTCCCTTCATCTCATCATTCGGAAGCTGCACCACAGAAATCGTGGTTTCAGATACATGGTCCGCAGCGCACTTTTGAATAGCTGTCACGACGTATTCTCTCGCCTTCTTGCCCGCCTCTTCTTTCGCCCTGTTTTCCATTTCCTTAATCATTACCGCGGTTTCATGCTTTACTTCATCTTCAACAATTTTTAATAAATGCTCTTTTGCCTGTTCAGAGGTTAATCCCGAAATTCGCTCGAGTTCCTGCACCCGTTCCTCGTTGAGTCTTGCAACGACTTCTCTCTGCTTTGCAAGCTCTTCTTCGCGTGCAACTAATCCCGCTTCCTTCTTCTCGATGGATTCAGCTTTCTTATCAATGCTCTCCTCCTTCTGCTGTACCCTTCTCTCATAGCGTTGCGCCTCCGCTCTCCGCTCTTTGATTTCCTTGTCGAGCTCATTCTTGGTCCGAATGGATTCCTCCTTAATTTCAAGAAGTCCCTCGCGCTTTTTGGTCTCAGCAGTTTTGAGTGCCTCATCAATAATTGCTCTCGCCTCATCCTCCGCATTTCCAATTGTCTGTTCGACATGCTTCTTATAATTGGAAAATGCCAGAAAGCTGACTATTACACATAATGCAATGATAATAATGGCTTCTATTGCATAGTACATGTACAGGAGCACCTCCTTATTTAGTTTTCATTGTACAATCTCAAGCGGAATATGGCATATTCCGACCGCATATTATTCAAATGCATGTCCTATGCGGCTCATTCCGCGCAGCACATTCCATGCAAGAATCAGATGCTGATATTACAACATATCAATTTTACCCTTTATAACCGATTATGTCAATAGTAATCGGTCACAAATTCCTAAATCTTCCCCGGTATTCTGCCGGATATATGATACGGCCGAGCTTGAAAACGACGGTATTATTGACGTGCGCATGCCTCAAGCTGCTCCGCCAATACTTTGATGTTCTCCAGTATCCGATTGCACTCCTCCATCCTGCTCACGGTATCGGAAGCTGTCTTCACACTTTCTCCGGAGGCCGCCGCCACCTCCTCGCTGGTCGCGGACAGATGGGAAATGCTGTTTGAGATCACTCCGGTCGCCTGCAGAATATCCGCTATGGTCTTGTCCGTATGGCGGATACTGCTGGACAGCTCCGCTACCTCTCTGTCAATGCTCTCGAATTTCTCCCGCGCAACCTCTATCTTCTCCGTCTGGCGCTTAATGTATTCTACAGAGTTATCCAGACTGTCCGAAGCGCTCTTCGCATCTCCGGTCAGCTCACTGATAATGCCTGTAATGCGGTTTGTCGCCTCCTTCGTCTGCTCCGAAAGCTGTCGAATTTCCTCCGCAACCACCGCAAAGCCCTTTCCTGCCTCCCCTGCTCTGGCCGCCTCAATGGAAGCATTCAGCGCCAAGAGATTCGTCTGTGAGGAGATGTTCAGGATGTCGCCCACAATGCTCTCCACACTGTTGACGCGGGACAACAGTCTCGATGTTGCCTCCACGGTCTCCCTGCTGGCCTGCTCCACGCCCTCTGCCTGTTCCTTCAATTCATGCACCAAGGCCGCGCCCTCCGCCACGTTCTTCGAGGTATTCTTTGCCGCTGTCTCGACTCTCGTAGTATCTTTCTCCACCTCGTCCGAGCTTTCCTGTATGGATGTACACATCTGCGCCTGCTCCTGTATTGCCTGCGCTGTGCTCTCTGTGCTCTCTGCGATATTGCTCATCGCGAAATTGTTGGCATCAATGCCCGCTTTCAGCTCTGCCAGCATCTCGCTGGCGCTTGCAAAGTTCTTCCCAATCTCGTCGGCGATCGCCACCATCCGGCGGGATACCGCAGCCTGCTGGTCTGCCGATTTCCGAATGCTTGCGACATTATCCTCATTAAACCGCTGTATGACCTGCATCACGACGTAAGCCGCGATACAGATCAATATTGTCATCACCCATCGAATCATGGCATAACCGACATCCATACTGCCGGCGGAAATGTCTCTCGCCGTTCTGACAATGTTTGCGATAACAATCACTGCCGAGCCTGCCAGCGCGTAGTTCTTATTCAGATACATAACAGATGCTATCAGTATCGGAAACGCATACACATATGTAAGCTCCTCAGATCCAAGGCTCATCAGCGCCAGATAAGCCAATGCTCCCGATCCGGTTATCACCCGTCCGCACATCTGACTGCCCTTTAAAAACGCAAAACCTGCGATGCTGACCACAAGCAATACCGCAAATATCACCATCTGAATATAGGTTCCCGTCTCCGCGGTATGGAGTACAATCGCATATAGCATTGAAAGAATCATATAAGCCTCGGTCACACCGATTAAAGCCAACACTCTTTTGTCGCTTCTTAAATATTGTTCTCTCGTCATCTCTGTCGCCTCCAAAATGTTTTAATCGCTTTGATTATAACACACTTTTTTCGCGAGTAAAATACCGCAGATAATCTTTTGTCAGATTAGGCGGGGATTCTAATCCGCCTCAACAGCTTGATAGATATTCTCCAGTGAAAACCCTTTGCGGTACAGGAATCCGATAATTTTCCGGCGCTCCTCATAGGTCGCGCTTTGACTGTCATAGCGCCTTTTCACAAGCAGCCGCCTGATAACGGCGCACTCATTCACAAAAGACTCCTCCGCGTCATACCGCGCATACGCCGTCCCGATGTCCTCCTTGGATATGCCTTTCTGTATCAGACTGTTCTCTATCTGTCTCCTGCTCTTCACTGTCCGCGCCTGCTCAATATAGCGCTCCGCGTATCTGACATCATCTATGTATCCGTATGAGCGCACATACAAAAGGGCCTCGTCAATGATTCTGTCGGGATAAAGCCCCTGTCTGAGCTTGATCCTGAGCCGGTGCTCCGTGTAGTCCCTGCTCTTTAAGAGATTCATACATCGAACCTTCGCCCGCTTGGGCAGTATCTCCTCCATAATCTGACGATATGCATCGTCCGGAAGCTCCTTCCCGTTCTCAATACAAAACCGCCGAAGCTCCCCCTTATAAAGAGCAAAGGTCGCACCGTTGTCGGTGCAGACCTTCACTCTTGCCTTTGACAGCTCCTCTATCTCCGTTACCATCATCGCACATTCCCTGCCGTTTCTATTCCGATATTTTCCCTCATTTCTGCGCTGTTTTAATGGCTCAGCTTTGCTGAGACTATGCGCATAACGAGTTTGTGGCAAGCACAGCGCACAGACACGAATCTCGTGATTGAAAATTTTAATTTTCAATCTTCTTCCGTCATTCCTATTTGCCGGCCCTATTCCGCTGCTGCCGGCTCCTCAGCCTTTGGCGGTTTTGATGACTTTGCCTTTTCCTTGCTCTCAGGCTTCTCCTCCGCCTCGGCAGCGGCCTCAGGCAACGCGCCCTGTAAGCCGAAATGCGCGCGCACCTTGTTCTCTATCTCACTGCAGACCTCCGGATTGTCGCGAAGATACTGCTTGGCATTCTCGCGCCCTTGCCCTATCTTATTGCCCTCGTACGCGTACCACGCGCCGCTCTTGACAACGATATTGACCGTTGCCGCCAAGTCCAGAATATCTCCCTCGACCGAGATGCCCTCTCCGAACATGATGTCAAACTCCGCCTCCTTAAACGGCGGCGCAATCTTGTTCTTCACCACCTTCACGCGGGTTCTGTTTCCCATGACCTCGCCGCTCTGCTTCAGGGACTCAATCCTTCTGACGTCAAGACGGACAGAGGAATAGAACTTGAGCGCCCGTCCGCCTGTCGTCGTCTCGGGATTGCCAAACATGATTCCGACCTTCTCTCGAAGCTGATTGATAAAGATTACCGTGCAGTTCGACTTGCTGATAACAGCCGTGAGCTTGCGGAGCGCCTGCGACATCAGACGCGCCTGCAGGCCGACATGCGCATCGCCCATCTCCCCGTCGATCTCTGCCTTGGGCACCAGCGCCGCCACGGAATCCACCACGATAATGTCGATCGCGCCGGAACGGACCATTGTCTCGGTGATTTCCAACGCCTGCTCGCCGTTGTCCGGCTGTGAAATATACAGATTATCCACGTCCACGCCGATATTCTTGGCATAGACAGGGTCCAATGCGTGCTCTGCGTCAATAAACCCCGCAATACCGCCGCGCTTCTGCACCTCCGCAATCATATGTAACGTTACGGTCGTTTTACCTGAGGACTCAGGCCCGTATATCTCCACAATCCTGCCCTTGGGAATCCCGCCAAGCCCGAGCGCAATGTCAAGGCTTAACGAGCCTGTCGGAATCGTCTCGACATTCATCTGTGCGCTCGGGTCGCCCAGCTTCATCACTGCTCCCTTGCCATACTGTCTCTCTATCTGACTGAGTGCGGCGTCCAACGCCTTTAATTTTTCATCCTTTTCCATGTCTCTGCTCCTTTTCTTTTAGAACAAATGTTTATCTGCTCTCTACTATAAAACATTTGTTCGCTTCTGTCAACACTAAATTATAATTTTTTACGATATACGGAAAAATCGGGGATATTCCCAAGAAATCTGACGGTTCTCACGCTCTCACTTTACCACACCTTTGGGGCGGAAACAAGGATTAATTTTTACATTTCACGCCCGCAGGCCCTCCGAAAAAGTCTGCCAAACCACAGACTGCCTCGCTCGCCAAACGCAAATTATTGAGCGATGATATGCCTCAGATATCACCGCTCAGCAAAACGTCTTTATTCTTAATTAAATAATCCACAAGCGAGACAATGGTGAGAACCACCGCAATCCACATAATAATCTGCGTCAAAAGCGCTATCGCCCCGATGTCGGCAATCATCAGGCACACCATAAGCATCTGGAAAGCCGTCTTGAATTTCCCCCAATAGCTTGCCGCAATCACGATTTTATTGTCCGCGGCTACCAGCCGCAATCCGCTGATAATGAACTCCCTGCTGATAATGATGATCACGATCCACGCCGCTATCCTGCCCATTTCCACCAGACAGACCAGCGCGGCGCACACCAGCAGCTTGTCGGCCAGCGGATCCATAAATTTCCCGAAATTGGTGACAAGATTGTATTTTCGGGCGATTTTTCCATCCAGCAGATCCGTGAGGCTTGCGATGATAAATATGGCAAGCGCAATATAGTCCGTGTATCCCGCGATGCCGCCAAACAGCGCCTGAAACCAGCCCCACTGCGCATGGCCGCCAAGCAGGAGCAGCACAAACGGCACAATCAGTATCACTCTGAAAACGGTTAATTTATTCGGCAAATTCATCGTCCATCTCTCCTATCAAATCATATTCGCTCGCGCCCGTAATCCTTACCCACACAAAATCGCCTGTCATAAGCTCCCGCTCTGTCTGAATAAAGACGAAGCCATCCACATTGGGCGCATCCTTGTAGCTTCTGGCCGCGTAGATATTCCCCTCGGCGGAATCCTCGTCGGGAAGCCTTCCCTCGACCATCACGAGCAGCTGCGCGCCCTCCATCGCCTCCGCCTGCTCAAAGGCAATCTCCTGCTGCAGCTCCATCAGCTCCGCCTGACGCGCAAGCTTGACCTCCTCCCCGACCTGATCGGCAAAAAGCGCCGCGGGCGTCCCCTCCTCAGGGGAATACGCAAACACGCCCAATCGGTCAAACTCCATGTCATTGACGAACTGCATCAGCTCCTCGTGCTCCTCCTGCGTCTCCCCCGGAAAGCCCGTAATCAGCGTTGTCCTGAGACAGATATCGGGGATACGCTGCCGCAGCCGCGCGATGATGTCCATAAGCGCCCGCTTGTCCGTGCGCCGCCCCATGCGCTTCAGAATGCTGTCCGACGCGTGCTGAATGGGAATGTCCAGGTAATTACATATCTTTTCCTCCTGCCGTATCGTCTCTATCAGCTCGTCCGTAAGCTCCTCGGGATAACAGTACAAAATCCGTACCCAATACAGACCCGAAATCCTGCACAATCTGCGGAGCAGCTCAGGCAGCGACTTTTTTTGATACAAATCCACGCCGTACAGGGTCGTCTCCTGCGCCACTAGAATCAGCTCGCGCACCCCGCCCGCCACAAGCGTCTCAGCCTCGCTGACAAGGCTCTCCATCGGGATGCTTCTGTAGCTTCCTCTTATCTTGGGGATAATACAGTAGGAACAATGCTTGTCGCACCCCTCCGCTATCTTGAGGTACGCATAGTGGCCGCCTGTCGTGACCACGCGCTTCCCGCCGTGGACAGGAGCGCGATTGACGTCCTCGATATAATTACATCCTTTTCCCGCCAAAACCATATCCACGGCCTCGGCAACCGCGTCAATCGCCGTAGTTCCCACGAGCGCGTCCACCTCGGGAATCTCCTCGCGGATTTCCTTCTGATAACGCTGCGCAAGGCAGCCTGCGGCCACCAACGCCTTCAGCCTGCCGTTCTTTCTGAGCTCCGCCATCTCCAGAAGCGTGTTGATGCTCTCCTGCTTGGCATCATTAACAAAGCAGCATGTGTTGACTACAACGACATCTGCCTCGTTCTCATCATCCGTCACGGAATATCCCTTCTGCAGTAGCATTCCGAGCATCCGCTCCGTGTCCACCAAATTCTTATCACAGCCCAGTGAAATAAATAAGATTTTCATTATTCTTCGTTCATAATCTTAATCTTGCCGTCGTAGAGCTCCTCTATCGCAACAGAGAGCGGCTTTGTCTGCTTCGTATCCGTGAGCGGCTCCTCGCCCGCAATCAGCTGTCTGGCGCGCTTCGACGTCGCCATGACAATGGAATAACGGCTGTTTACAACGGGCGCGTCTCCCTGCTCCGTATCGCTGTTTACGACTTTAATCAATTCCGTGTAAGATGGATGTAACATAAATACGCTCCTCACTTTTCATTATTTTCATCATTCTCCGCAGGGCTGTCTGCGGCCGCCCTGCCTGCGATCGTCTCAGGAAGAAGGGCCGAAAGCACAATCTGACTGCTCTCCATGACGAGCACGGCCTTTGTCTTTCTTCCCTGCGTGGCGTCAATGACGGTCCCATTCTCCTTCGCCCTCTGCACCATGCGCTTTACCGGCGCGGAATCGGGACTTACGATCGCGATAATCTTCGCCGTGTTCACTATATTGCCAAATCCGATATGAATAAGCTTATCCAATCCGCACCTCGCATCACTCGATATTCTGAATCTGTTCCCGTACCTTTTCTATCTCTGTCTTCAGCTCAATGCCCCTGTTGGAAATGGCCAAATCATTTGTCTTGGACAGGATGGTGTTCGCCTCGCGGTTCATCTCCTGCGCGATAAAATCCAGCTTCCTCCCAATGCTGCCGCCCTCGATCAGCACCTGCTTCATGGTCTCGATATGGCTTCTGAGGCGCACCAGCTCCTCGTCCACGCACACCTTGTCAGCAAACAGAGTAACCTCTGTCAAAAGCCGCACCTCGTCAACGGACGTGTCCCCGAGCAACTCCTTGACGCGCTCCTCCAGCTTCATGCGGTATTCGCTGATGATCTGCGGCGAGCGCTCCTCAATGTACGCCACATGCGCGAGCATCCCGTCGAGCTTCTCAATCAAATCCTCCGAGAGGTTCTGCCCCTCGTTAATCCGCGTCGCCACAAACTCCTCGGCTGCGCCCGCAATCGCCTTGGAGAGCAGCTTCCAGATAGTCTCCTCGTCCACGGTCTGCTCCTCCATGGAGAATACCTCGGGGTATCTGGAAAGGGTTGACACGCGGATGTCATCGTCCAGTTGGAAGGTCTCGGCCATGTCCTTTAAGTACCGCAGATACGCCTCCGCAATGTCCCGATTGTACTTTATGCACACATTGTTTTCGGAAAAGTCCTCGTAGGTGATAAAAATGTCTATCTTGCCGCGCTGAACATAATTTTTCAGCTCGCTGCGGATGGAGCTCTCAAAGAAGTTGAGCTTCTTGGGCATCTTGATATTGACATCCAAATACCTGTGGTTCACGGATTTCATCTCGACGGTGAATTTCCGCTCGCCCTCCGCCACCTCGCATCTTCCGAAGCCTGTCATACTTTTTATCATGTCAATCCCCCTGACTGTTGATTGGGACTTACATATTGTCCGTCAATATATCTTTTGTACATATCTTTTTGTATTATAAAATAAACTGACCCGCGCGTCAATCATTTTCCTTTTTCAGATGCCCTGCGCGCAATTCCATTCATTTCGTTAAGGGATTGACAAAAATGCCATGCGTATAAGGAAGCGGTGAGGAAAGGATCCGGACGAAAAAGCATTGGAAACCAATGAAATAATTGAATAGACTTTTCATTCTTATTATGCTATACTGTGACTACCTGATAAATCTGACAATTACAAAGGAGCGACCGAATGACAGACAACGAATTATTACTTGCCATATCTGAAATGATGGATGTGAAGCTGAAATCGGAATTACAGCCGCTAAAAAATGATGTGCGGGCTTTAAAGGACGATGTGCAAACTCTAAAAGACGACGTTCAGACTTTAAAGGGCGACGTTCAGACTTTAAAAGACGATGTTCAGACTCTGAAAAGCGAGATGCAGGCTGTAAAGAGCGACGTGCAGACTTTAAAGGGCGACGTTCAGACTTTAAAAGACGATGTTCAGACTCTGAAAAGCGAGATGCAGGCTGTAAAGAGCGACGTGCAGACTCTGAAAAGCGAGATGCAGGCTGTAAAGGGCGACGTGCAGATTCTGAAAAGCGAGATGCAGGCTGTAAAGGGCGATGTGCAGACTTTAAAGGACGACGTTCATTTAATGAAACTGCAGCAGGAAAATATAATTCTTCCGAGGCTCAACACAATCGAATCCTGCTATACGTCCACATACGACCGCTATCGAAATTATTCCGACAAAATGGATGCCGCTTTCGACGATATTGAATTATTGAAGAAGACCGTGACCGACCATTCCGAAAAGCTCCAAAAAATGGCATAGGAAGGAGTGCGGCATGAGGAGATTCTTTCAGGCGAATCACGGAATCCTATGGTATCTGCGGAATTTTATTCCCATGGTGCTTTTTCCTATTGCCAACTGCTATCTCTTCCAATTCTATATCTGCAATCCGTTTGAGAGCATGAAGCCTTCGATACAGCTCTTGAATATTTATCTGTTCGAGCTGCTGATGCTGGTTTTCTTTTTTCTGTTCGGCCTCCTCAAATGGTCGTTGCGCCTCCAGAGCGTCTTTTTTATGCTCGCGGGGCTTGCCGATTACTATGTCATCTCTTTCCGCTCTGCCCCAATCATGCCGTGGGACATCTATTCCATCGGCACCGCGCTGAGCGTGGCGGACAACTTCCAATATACCGTTGAATTCAAAACCGTGCTTGTGACGTTCGGCTTTCTCGCGCTGATTCTTGCGGAATCCATTGTCACCTTGGACATGCGATTCAAGGACAGTCCAAAAGACCGGGGGAGCATCTTTCCTCGCCACAGCTTCCCATTATACCCGTTAAAAAGGCGGGCGCTTGTCCTGCGGATTGTCGGCCTTGCGGCTGCCGTCAGCCTCCTGTGCGGCTTCACCCGGACGCTCCATCTGGACAGCACCGTCAAGCGCTATGGTATCTATGACAAGCTGTTCACGCCGACCGTTATGAGCAAGCGTGACGGAATTGCCGTCGCTTTTCTGATGGAGCTGAAATATATCGCGGTGGACAGGCCCAAACATTACAGCGCGGAGGCCGCCGACGCGATTTTATCCCCTTACCGGCAGGAGGACAAAGACAGCGGGCGCAGACCCAATATCATTGTCATTATGAACGAGGCCTACTCGGACCCGGCGGTGCTCGGGGAATTTACAACCAATGAGGATTACATGCCGTTTACGCATTCGCTGATGCAGGCGGACGCTCCGAATACCGTTTCGGGCTTCCTGAATGTCTCTGTCCTCGGCGGGAATACTGCTAATACGGAATTTGAATTTCTGACGGGGAACACGATGGCCTTTCTGCCGCAAGGCAGCGTCGCCTACCAACAGTATGTCCGACATCCGCTTCCTTCGCTCGCTTCCCATCTGCAAAGCTTAGGCTACCGAACCGTCGCGATGCACCCGTACAACAGCACGGGATGGGACCGTGACAGGGTCTATCCGCTGCTCGGCTTTGAGACCTCCTGTTTCATACGGGATTACAAAAATCCGAAAAAAATCAGAAAATACGTGAGCGACGCTTCCTGTTATGATAAAATAATAGAGATGTATGAAAAGAAACCGGAGGACACGCCGCTCTTTATCTTTAACGTGACGATGCAGAACCATTCCTCCTACACGGAGGCGTTCGACAACTTCCGGCCTGGCATCGCGGTGGAGGGCAGCTCCTCAAAGGCGCTGAACAACTACCTCTCGCTGATAAAGCTTTCAGATGAGGCGCTTCGCGACCTTATCGGATACTTCTCGGAGGCGGATGAGGACACGATGATTGTCTTTTTCGGGGATCACCAGCCCACGGATTCCGTGGTCTCCAATATATGGAAGCTGAATGGCAAAAAGGGCGGTGCCCTCTCGGAGGCGGATACCGATAACCGCTACAAGGTGCCTTTTCTTATCTGGTGCAATTTCGATATCGAAGGCGCGCACAATATAGAGACAAGCGCGAATTATCTCGGCGCAAAGGTGTTGGCAGCAGGCGGGCTTCCGCTGTACGATTACGCCCGATACCTGCTGGCGCTCTCCGAGGACTACCCTGTCGTCACCGCCATCCGCGCCGAGAACGCGGCGGGGGAAAGCACGGAGATTGCCGAGGTCTTGGACGCGCTCAACGACTACGCGGTTTTGCAGTACCGATATATTTTTGACTGAATCAGTCGTTTTTAACAGATTTTACGCAGAAACGGAGATTTTATAATGACACTGAGAAGAAACGGAAACACGGACAGACTTTGCATTTTTTCCTTTTGCATTCCCGTTGCAATTATGCTGATGATTTTCTTCATCAATGATATTTATCCCTTTGGAGACGGCGACCGCTCGTTCCTTCATATTGATATGTATCATCAGTATTTCCCTTTTTTGACGGAATTTTATCACAAGCTGAGGAACGGAGAAAGCCTGCTGTATTCGTGGAACACGGGAATCGGCTCCAACTTTCCTGCACTGTATGTATACTATCTGGCCAGCCCCTCCAACTGGCTGTGCGTGTTGGTTCCCGAAGCGTTTCTGATGGAGTTTCTCTCCTACACGGTCGTGTTCAAAATCGGGCTGTGCGGAGCGTCCTTTTCCTATTATATGAAAAAACATTTTCGCACCGGCACTTGGATGATTCTCCTCTTTTCGCTGTTTTACGCGCTGTCGGGCTTTATGGCGGCCTATAACTGGAATGTCATGTGGCTTGACGTCGTTGTACTCACACCGGTGATTGTCCTTGGCCTTGAGCGGCTTGTGCGGGAAGGACGGTGCAGGCTGTACTGTATCGCGCTCGGTCTGTCCATCCTGTCCAACTATTATCTGTCCATTATGCTCTGTATTTTTCTGGCGCTCTATTTTGTCGTGCTTCTGGTGGCAAAGGCGCCCGATGTCGAGGATGTCTCCGCGCCGCTCGCGGTTCCCGGGCTTTGCCGACTGCGGAGCTTTTATCTCAAGGCCGCGATTCGGTTTGCCGTTTACTCCCTGCTTGCGGGAGGAATGGCCGCCGTGTTGCTGTTCCCCGAGATTGTGGCGTTGACGCTCACGGAATTCAGTGAAATCAACTTTCCCGGAACCGCAAAAACTTATTTCTCCGTGATGGACATGGTGGCGCGCCACTGCTTCAATGTCGCGGTGGAGACCGGTCTTGACCACTGGCCGAATCTGTACTGCGGCGCAGCCGTTTTCCTGCTGCTTCCTCTGTATGCCTTTCAGGGAAGCATACCGCTGCGTCAGCGGGCTCCCAAACTGATTTTATTGGCCTTTATGCTGATCAGCTTTTCCACCAATGTATTGAACTTTATATGGCACGGACTGAATTATCCGGATTCTCTGCCTGCAAGGCAGTCCTTCCTGTATATTTTCCTGCTGCTGACCCTCTGCTTTGAGTCGCTTATCCATATCCGGGAGCACTCAGGCGCCGTGCTGACAGGAGGCTTTGTCGGGGCGCTTCTGTTCCTTATGCTGTGCGAAAAGCTTGTGACGGACGACGCATTTACGAGCGGCTGTTTCCTCGCGACAGCTCTCCTCCTTTTCCTATACGCGGGCTTTATCCACATTGCCCGTTTACGGCGCGGCATTCCGAGATGGCTCTTTGCGCTCGCCGCAGCCGTCGTCATTTTGGAGGCCGGGCTGAATACTTTCCTGACCAGCGTTCCCACCGTGTCGCGGACTGCCTATCTGTCGAACTACGCCTCCTATCAGGAGCTAACGGACAAAATCGCGGAGCAGGAAAACGGGGACTTCTTCCGCTTCGACAAGTTCGCGCGGCGGACGCAGAATGACGCGATGCTGATCGGCTTCCAAGGCTGCTCTTACTTCTCTTCCACACAGAACGCTTCCGTCACGGACTTCTACGAGACCTATGGCATGAAAGGAAGCCGCGTAAACTACTGCTTTGACGGCGCGACACCGGTGACGGCCGCGCTGCTTGCCAACCGCTACATGCTGTACACGCTCGACCGCGGCTATGACAGCTTATTCGAGCTCGCCGATGTGGACGGAAAGGTCTATGCCTACCGGAATAAATACGCACTGCCGCTCGGCTATATGGTGTCCGAATACAGAGAACCGGACGAAATGGACGAAAGCCTCAATCCCATTCAAAGGCAGAACCGGCTGGTGCAGCGGCTGGGCGTTCAGGAAAATGTGTTTGTGCCTGTGACGGTCAGCGCCTACGGCGATATCGCGGACATTGTCGTCACGGAATCCGCGCATTACTACGCATACACCGCGAATACCAAGATTGATACAATCAAAATGACATACCGAGACGGGGATTTGCTGCCTGAAAACGCAGAAAACGCCGCCGCTCCCGACAGTAAGAGCTTCACGCAGATTAAAAAGAAATATATCCTGGACCTCGGCTATCACACGGCGGGCGAAATGCTTTCCCTGCACGCCGAAAACGGGCAGCCATTAAACATATCCGTATACAAGACAGAGGAGTCGTCGCTCCGCACGTTCATTGACTTGCTCAGCCAACAGACAATGACAGTGGACAGCTACGATACCACGCATATTGACGGACACATCCAAGTCCGTTCCCCCGGCCGGCTTGTGCTTTCCGTGGCGTATGAACCCGGGTGGACGCTGCGGGTAGATGGAAAGAAAACGGACATTTCCCTATTTGAGGACACCTTTATCAGCGTCCCGCTCACGGAGGGGACACACACGATCGCACTCTCCTATTTCCCAAAGGGGTTGATATTGGGAGGCATTGTATCTGTGATCAGCATTGCGCTCTTCTTGCTGCTGTGCGTTCTCAAGGGCAAAAAATCTTTGACTGAATAATTTTTCATTGTACAAGCGCAAGCCCCGTGATATCCGAATCGATCACCAGTGAATAATTCGTGTAATACACGACAAAGCCCGGTTTTGACCCGTTCGGTTTTTTTACATTCTTCTTCTGCGTGTAGTCAACCTGCACCTTCATCTGTCCGCGGGCCTGCGAATAATGTGCGGCGAGCCTTCCCGCCTCCTCGAAAACCCTGTCGGGAAGCTCTTCCCCGTTCGACTTCACAATCACATGTGAGCCGTGCATCCCTTTCACATGGAACCACCAGTCATTCCCCGTGGCAAGCTTAAAGGTCAGCTCATCATTCTGGTAGTTGTTCTTGCCGACATAGATGTGATACCCGTCGCTGCTGATATAATGGAAGGGCGTGCCGGTAATCTTCTCGCGCTTCGTGCCGCCTTTGCGCCGGATATACCCGCTCTCTATCAGCTCCTCCTTGATCTGCACCAAATCTTCCTCCTTCAGCGCAATCTCCAACGACAGGCTGATGGAGGAAAGGTGGTCGATCTCCTCACCCGTTTCTTTGATTAAATCAGTCAACGCCTCGTCCGTCCGCTTCAGCTTCCGGTACTTCTCGAAATACTTTTTGGCGTTTTCCCCCGCGGTCAATGTCGGATCCAGCGGAATCGTGATTCTCTCATTATTGTAGTAATTGAACGCCTCTATCGACTTCGCCCCGGGCTCCGCGTCATACCCGTACGCGTTCAGAAGCTCCCCGTAAATCCGGTATTTCTCACGCTTCTTCGTGTCCTCAAGCTGCCTGCTCTGCAAATCGTATTTCTTGACATTGCGCTCCAGCGCAGTCTGGACAATCCTGCGCAAATCCGCGGAGCGTTGCCGGATTCTGGTGATCGCGTTCTTCTCGGCATAATAATACTCCAAAAGCGCTGAAATATCAGAAAAAGGCTTCGTCTCCGCATACGAGGTCAGCCGTACCGCCGCGTATTCCGCGGGCTGCCCGTTCTCATAGGCCACATTCGGCCAAAAGTCCCCACGCTTGATATCCTGCGCCAACGCAAAAAGCGCTCCCGCGACCGCCGAAAGCTCCTCCTCGGAAAGCGCTCCCGCCGGCTTGTCCGCGTCAACGCCCGCACGGTGGCACAATTCCTGCGCTATACATGGAGAAATGCCTGTAAATCCGGTATATACCGCCTTATACACAGGCACATTCCCACTCTTCACTATCTGTTCGATTTCCTGACGGGAAGCCGTCAAGAGCTCCGCCTTCTCCTGCGTCTTGGGAATAAAATATTCCCGTCCCGGCAGCACCTCCCGCACAGAGCTTACCATCCCTGAGATATGCTTAATGCTGTCGATAATCCTCTCCTTATCGTCACAGAAGATGATGTTGCTGTGCTTCCCCATCAGCTCGATCAGCAGATATTTCCGGCACAAATCGCCAAGTTCGTTCAAGTGCTCCAGCTCCAGCCGGACAATCCGCTCCAGTCCCGGCTGCGTCACGGACACAATGCGCGCGTTCTGCAGATGCTTCCTGAGCAGCATACAGAAGTTCGGCGCCGTCATCGGACTCGTTTTCGTCTTTTCCGTCAAATAAATCAGCGGCAGGGAAGCGTCGGCAGACATCAGCAGCCTCGTCTGTCCGCCGTTTCCCTTTATCGTCAGGAGCAGCTCATCCCGCTCGGGCTGCGCAATCTTGTAAATCCTGCTGCCCGCAAGCTTATCCTGCAGCTCTCTGACAATGCACGCGATCGTCACTCCATCAAAAGCCATTTCTTCCCCTTACCGTGACAGGACTTATCCGATAAGCCAGTCGTACATTTCCTGATATTTCAGCGCGGATACGCTCCACGAGTAATCCGTCGCCATCGCCCGCTCGATAATCTTATTCCAGTCACGCTTTCTGTCGTAGTAAATGCGCTCCGCGTATCGAATCGTCCGCAACATCTCATGCGCATTATAGTTGGTAAAGCTAAAGCCCGTGCCTCGGTTCTCAAATTCATTATACGGCTCCACCGTATCCTTGAGTCCGCCCGTCTCCCGCACAATGGGAACCGTACCGTAGCGGAGCGCCATCAGCTGACTCAGTCCGCACGGCTCAAACAGCGAGGGCATCAGGAACGCATCGCATCCCGCGTAAATCCGGTGGGAAAGCTCCTCGGAATAATAGATATTCGCGGAGACCTTGCCATGATACTTCCAATCGAAATGGCGGAACATGTTCTCGTACTGCTCCTCGCCCGTGCCCAGCACAACGAGCTGCACGCTGTCCGTGCCGCACATCTCATCCATGATGTACGCAACCAGATCCATCCCTTTCTGGTCTGTCAGACGCGACACGATACCAATCATCATCAGCTTGTCATTCTCCTCAAGCCCAAGCTGACGCTGCAGCTCTCTCTTGTTCTTAATCTTCTCCCTCCGGAAATTCTCCGCATTGTAGCGGTGCACAATGTATCCGTCCGTCTGCGGATCGTACTGTTCATAGTCGATACCGTTTACGATGCCGCGCAGATCATTGCTCCTCGCCGCCAGAAGGCCGTTCAGCTTCTCCCCATAGAAGTCCGTCTTAATCTCCTCCGCATAGGTCGCGCTCACCGTCGTGATTGCGTCCGCATAGGTCAATCCACCCTTCAAGAGATTGCCGTCCTTAAAGTAGCCAAGCTTATCCGGCGCAAAATATGATCCGTCAAGCCCTGTAATCCTCTGGACGGTCTTGATATCGTAAATCCCTTGGAATTTCAGATTGTGAATCGTCATAACAGACTTAATGCCCTTGTAAAAATCACCCTGCGAAAATCTTTCCTTCAGGTATACGGGAATGATTCCCGTCTGCCAGTCATGGCAGTGAATCAGCTCCGGACGGAAACCGACAACCGGCAGTATGGACAAGGCTGCCTTGGAGAAAAATACGAACTTCGTAATCTCCCCGATTGCATCATCACTGTAGGGCTTAAAGCCGCCGAACATCTTCTCATTATCAATGAAATAATATGTGATTCCGTCATACTGTGCTTCCAATACGCCCACATACTCGCTCTGACCCATAAAATCCATATAAAAATGCGTTCTATACTGCAGCAATGCCTTCATGTTCTCCGACATACACATATATTTCGGAAGTATTACTCTGGCATCAAAATAACGCTTATCATAATATTTCGGCAATGAGCCGACTACATCCGCAAGTCCGCCTGTTTTAATAAATGGTACGCCCTCAGAGGCAACAAACAAAATGTTTTTCATACTGAAACAGTCCTTTCCTCATTTATTATTCCATAGAAAGTATAATCTATTTCCTAAATTATACAACAGACACCCTTCAGATGTAAAGAAATTCGTGCTTTTTCCTGCTTTTTTCTAAGGAAGCGCTGGTGAAAGCGTTTTCTTAACTTCTGTAATGTAATCTTATTTTATCCGCGATCAGCGCGATAAATTCCGAATTGGTCGGCTTGCCCTTGCCGATGTTGATCGTGTAGCCGAAAAACGCGTCCAGCGTCTCCATCTTGCCCCTGCTCCACGCAACCTCAATCGCGTGACGGATAGCCCGCTCCACACGGCTTGAGGTCGTCTGATACTTCTTCGCTATGGACGGATACAGAATCTTCGTGATGGAATTGAGCATCTCGACGTCCTCGACCGCCATCATGATTGCCTCCCGCAGATACTGATAGCCCTTGATGTGCGCCGGGACGCCGATCTCGTGAATCATGTCGGTCACATCCTTCTCAAGGTCATGCACGTTCTTCTGTCCGGAAACCGCCTGCTTGCCGGCCGTGCTGCTGCCAAGCAGCGAATCCTCCTCCTGACGCAGCGTCTTGGCACTTGGCACTGTGATCATAATTTGGAACTCTTTATCCTTCGTTAGCAAATCGCTAAGTATTCTGAAAATTCTCTCGTTATCCTCCGATGTTGTTACGTTCAATTGTTCCATAAAACCTTACCTCCATATCCTTAAATCGCCAAAATCATGTACGTAACTGTATAGAACTACAAAAACTACTAGAAATTGGCAAGCCTATTATATCGGAATATGGATTTACCTTGCAACTGTTACTTATCGCATATTTTTTGCGATAACCACATCTTCGGCCGATTTTCCCTAAATCTCGAACAATTACAACAAAAAAGGCTGTATTATCCTGTCGAAAGAACTAAAAACTTTTTTTGAAAGAACTCGCTTTTTCTAATTTTGCGCGATTTTTACGCGTGGCGCTTTCGTCCGGCGCGATTGACATACCGCATATAGTTCGAGCGCGAAACGCAGGCGGAGCTGATGTAGTCGTCCTTGCCCTGCATCTGCTCCCGTATAAACATCGCGTGCTCCATAATCGACACGTCTGTATGAAGCCCTCCGCAGCACCCCTGCCAGAGCAAGGAAAACAGCGTCGGCTTCTTCCCCGGCTTCACACAGCTGCCGCCGATACCGAGTCCCCGCCCCCACATAATGTTCGCGCGACGGCAGAAATTCTTGAGAATGCCCATCGCCGCAGCGATCTGCTCCCCCTCGTACAAATCCGTGTGCAGAATCGCGTAAAATTTGCCCGGGATGCTCTCACCGCCGATAACCGCCCGCTCTATCTCCTCCAGAAACCGCAGGACATGCGACGGCACGCCGTCCATGCAGACGCCGCATACCAACACGATTGCAGACGCCTCCTCCAGACATCGGTGCGTCCAATCCCAATCCGTCTCACCGCCGATCGGAACGGTCACAAGCTCCTCTGACGCAATATTTTCCTTGAGCTTATCCAGATACTCATAGTCGTCCCCCGCCAAGGGAACTCCGCCGTTCAACAGTACTATCAATCTTCTCTCCCCCGCTATATCAAAATACAATCTATCGCGTTTATCTTCTCCAACCTGTCACAGAACAGCACCTGTACGCCCGCGGCCTGCAGCGATATGCCGTTCGAAACGGAAAGCAGCCGCGCGGACTCCTCCTCCGCTTTCGTGATGGCGTCCCCGTAGAAGCAGCACACCATCCCAAAGAGGTTCCTGTTCGCATGCGGAAGCCTGTAATGCGTCCGTCCATAGCGAAGCTCCAGCAGCGGCTCAAACCGCGCCCTGCACCGCTCCAGCACGCCCTGTATAAACGGACTGAATCCGCCGTAGACACATCTGCTGATAAGCACAAGCTGACTGCACTCGCTGATAAAATCATTGATGTCGCGGTTCTCCCGCTCGCAGATTACCATGTCCTTCTCCCGTACCCGTATGTTAAGTCCCTGCCATATTTCTTCGCGTAAGTCGTGCACTATAAGCTTCATCCGCTACTCTCCTTCACAGCCGCCCAACGAATATTCCCCCCGACAAGAAACAAGCACTCTCTACAAAACTATTTATAAAATTACTTAAAGTGTACCACAAAATTCAAAACAGATAAAGCCTGAAAAGCATTTGATTCACGGAAAACGCATGAAAGCCATAAAAGCTTTCCGTGTTCCCTTTACAAGGCTGTATTGACAAGGTTCCTGTATGTTATTAAAATAAAGGTAAGAGGTGACAAGATTGAAAATTAAAATTTTCAATCACGAGATTTGTGTCCGCGCGCTGCCAAACCATAAATGGTTTGGCACAAACTCGTTATGCGCATAGCCTCAGCAAAGCTGAGCCATTAAAACAGCGCAGAAATGAGGTAAAATATGGAATTTGAATGGGATGAGCAGAAAGAAGAATTAAATATAAAAAGACATCATATCAGTTTCAATATCGCTAAGAAAGTATTTAATGACGAAAACAGAATCGAAATTTATGATATGCAGCATAGTATAGAGGAAGACCGTTATAATACAATAGGCATGGTAGAAGACGTTTTATTTGTCGTGTATACTGAAAGAACGGACAAAATACGTTTAATTTCCGCGAGGCTGGCGACAGAAAAAGAAAGGAGTTTGTATTATGATAACAGCAACATTATCTAAGGATGAGAAGTTGACAGAGGAAGATAGAAAAATGCTTGAAGAAGCAAGGAAATATCCGATAACTTTTGACGAAGATTCACCGGAACTGACCCCCGAAATGGAAAAAGCCTTCCGACTGGCAGCAAAAAACAGGAACAGATTAAGGGCATAGATCCTCTATGCCTACTCACTCCGAGGTAACTTTGCGATTGCCTTGGATTTTATCATAAATCTCACAAAAACTGTTGACTTTTTCCAAAATAATTAGTATAGTATAAAAGTAATCACCGCCATATATGACTGTCGATTGCAATTTGGGGTCTTAGCTCAGCTGGGAGAGCATCTGCCTTACAAGCAGAGGGTCACAGGTTCGAG
>JAMPFV010000037.1 GCA_023664265.1 Roseburia sp. | reverse complement strand
CTGTCTGTCTGTCTGTCTGTCTGTCTGTCTGTCTGTCTGTCTGTCTGTCTGTAAAGGTTATCATTTGCATCTATCACTGTCAACCTCTCTTTTCTTTTTAAATATATTTTAATTTTTTGCCATATCTTCCAATCTCGCCATACCGCTTACACACTTTCCTTCCATTTCCGGCATACAAAAGAAAGCGTATTGTTCCTGTCCTTCTCATCCCTCACGCCTCTCCCCGCGTCATCCCCTCCAGCTTCCTTCTCTTATATGCGGCGAACGCCCCCGCGTCCAGCGCGTCCCGTATCTCCGTCATCATCGTATTGTAGAAATACAGATTATGCAGCACGCACAGCCGCATTCCAAGCATCTCCTTCGCCTTGAGCAGGTGCCTGATATACGCTCTCGAATAGCGGCGGCAGGCCGGACAGCCGCAGCCCTCCTCTATCGGGCGCGCATCCAGCTCGTACTTCGCGTTGAACAAGTTTATCTTTCCGTGATTCGTATACAAATGCCCGTGGCGGCCGTTTCGCGTCGGATACACGCAGTCAAAGAAATCGACCCCTCTGTCCACGGCCTCAAGGATATTGGCGGGCGTCCCCACCCCCATCAGGTATGTCGGCTTGTCCTTGGGCAGATACGGCACTGTCACGTCCAGAATGTGATACATCTCCTCATGCGTCTCCCCGACCGCCAGACCGCCCACCGCGTAACCGTCCAGCTCCATCTCCGCAATGCGCTTCGCATGCTCAATCCGGATATCCTCGAAAACCGCACCCTGATTGATTCCGAAAAGCATCTGATTCTTATTGATGGTATCCTCCAACGAATTTAAGCGCTGCATCTCCTGTCTGCAGCGCTCCAGCCAGCGCGTCGTCCGCGCCACGGAATCCTCCACATACCGGCGCTCCGCCTTGCTCGGCGGGCACTCGTCAAACGCCATCGCGATCGTGGACGCCAGATTGGACTGTATCCGCATACTCTCCTCCGGCCCCATAAAGATCTTCCTGCCGTCGATATGCGAGTGAAAGTACACGCCCTCCTCCTTTATCCTGCGCAGTCCGGCAAGAGAAAAGACCTGAAAACCGCCGGAATCCGTCAGTATCGGTCTGTCCCATGACATGAACTTGTGAAGTCCCCCTAATTTTTTAATCGCCTCGTCACCGGTCCGCACATGGAGATGATAGGTATTCGACAGCTCAACCTGCGTGCCAATCTCCTCTAAATCGGATGTGGATACAGCCCCCTTTATCGCGGCGACTGTACCCACATTCATAAACACCGGTGTCTGTATCGTGCCGTGGACGGTCGTGACCTCCGCCCGCTTTGCACGGCCCTCCTGTTTTAACAGCTTATACATGCCCTACTCCAGCTCCTCCAAAAACTCCTCCAACGTAATATCGCGCTCCATAATATTCGCGGCGGCCTCCTTCCCCACATAGCGGAAATGCCACGGCTCATACTGAATGCCCGTTATGTACTCCTTCCCCTGCGGATATCGAAGGATAAATCCGTACTCATCACAGTGCTCCTTGAGCCACTGACCTGCCTTCGTCTCGCCAAAGTCAATCTCCAGCGCAGAGTACGTCGTGCTGACAATGTCCAGCGCAAGCCCAATCTGATGCTCACTCGCCCCAGGCACCGTAACCGTCATGGACGAAATCTTATACGCCTCCAAGTAAGAATAGCCCTTCTCCATATAGTAATCAATCTTACGGTTGAACAGGACTGTCTGACGGTTGTAATCCCTGTACGGTGAACATACCACCAATGTAATCCCATCCGCCTTTGCCGCCTGCATCATGTCCATCAAATCATCAATAATCCTGGCATCACACTTCATGCGCCCCTTGATGGTGCCGAGCGTAAAGGTATAGTCATCCGGCACGGGGTGTTGCTTGTTTACCAGTACGAGCTGCCAATCATCCTTGGAAAGGCCGGAGAGCGGCGTCTGCTCCGCGCTGCTGCCTGTCGTCACCTCATTCGCCGCCACAATGTCATCGAACGAATACTGGTCAATCTCGTCCATGGAGACATCCAGCTCCGCGTTGTCATAGCCTTCCATAACGTCATCATCATCAATCATCTCTTCCTCAGACAGATTGAACTTGGTCGGCTCATATTCATAGCTCTCCTGCAGATTCGTCCACTCGTCTCCCAGCGCGAACACAACGTTCTCCTCCTGCGGAGGGAAAGAAAAGCTGCTGCTCGCAAAAAAGATTATCACGGCAAGCATCGCGCAGCCAAACCGCTTTGTGTTACGGACAAAATAATTCACAATGCCGAAAATGACGATAACGAGTACCGTAAATACACCTATCGGTGCCTTCATAATCGGGTGCTTATCACCCTGCTGCCGCATCCTCGCCGTAAAATCATCCTTCCATGTTCCACTCATAACAATTCATCCTCAAATGTATCTATAAGATATATTATTCCATCGCTTGCTTTTGTATCCTGTTTCCGGTACTATTTAGAAGTATATTGAACTAATTATAATAGTATACTTTAACTTCGATATTTTCAAGACTTAAATGCATTTTTTATTAAAAAAATGACACAAATATCATAAGAACCTGCCATTTCACACCAAATCCGGCAGTTTTTATGAGAAAACGGAGGAAAAAAATGGCAGGTTCATCATTTGGAAGCATTTTTCGGATAACGACATGGGGCGAATCGCACGGCGCCGCCATCGGCGTAGTGGTTGACGGCTGTCCCGCCGGCCTTGATTTATGTGAGACGGACATTCAGACGTATCTCGACCGCAGGAAGCCGGGAGCATCCCCCTACGCCACACAGCGCAGGGAGGCGGACAGCGTAGAGCTCTTGTCCGGTATCTTTGAGGGGAAAACGACCGGAACGCCCATCTCCATGCTTGTCCGGAATACCGCACAGCATTCGGCGGATTACAGCGATATCGCCTCCTGCTACCGGCCGGGGCACGCGGACTACACCTTTGACCAAAAATACGGCTTCCGCGATTACCGCGGCGGCGGACGCTCTTCCGGCCGTGAGACCATCGGACGCGTCGCGGCGGGCGCCATCGCCGCCAAGCTGCTGTCGGAGCTTGGCATCACCGTCACCGCTTACACGGAAGCCATCGGGGACATCCGCATTTCATCCGAGCGCTTCGACCTTGCGGAGGCCCGCCGCAATAAGACCGGTATGCCCGACAGGGAGGCTTCCGAGAGAGCCGAGGCTTATTTAAAACAGTGCATGGAACAGCTCGACTCCGCGGGCGGCGTTGTCGCCTGCCGCGTTGAAAACCTTCCCGCGGGCATCGGCGAGCCGGTCTTTGACAAGCTTGACGCGACTCTCGCCAAAGCCATCCTCTCCATCGGCGCGGTCAAGGCCTTTGAGGTCGGCGACGGCACGCGGGTCGCCACTGCCAACGGTTCCACCAACAACGACGCCTTCCGCATAGAGGACGGCAGGGTTGTGAAGACGACCAACCACGCGGGCGGCATCTTGGGCGGCATCAGCGACGGCGCGGACATTCTGCTACGGGCGTATTTTAAGCCGACCCCCTCTGTTTTCCGCAAGCAGGACACGGTAAACCGCTCGGGTGAGAATATCTCCCTCCAAATCAAGGGACGGCACGACCCGATCATCGTTCCGCGGGCGGTCGTTGTCGTCGAAGCCATGACCGCAATCACCGTCTTGGATCTGCTCCTCCAAAACATGACCGCGCGCGTTGACGGAATCCGAAATTTCTACGCGTCAAAAGAGCCCTCACGTTAATGTGAAGGCAAAAGAGCCCTCACGTTAATGTGAAGGCAAAAGAGCCCTCACGTTAATGTGAAGGCTCTTTTGATATATACCGCACGGTATCACACTACTCTAATGTATGGAAAATAATGCAGTTGGCCTGATTGATCGGCAGCTCCTTCCCGTTCATCACAATATATTTATTCTCGTAATCCACACGGAAGAAAGTCATGGTATTAGACTCATGGTTCAGGCATACGAGATGCCGGTTGTCCGGAAACAGGGACGCGTCCTTGGGGTATTCCCCGCTGATCGGCAGCGTAAACAGCCTCTTGAGCTCTCCCGACTCCTGATTGATCTCATAGATGGAAACACTGTTCTCCCCCGCGTTGGAAGCCACTATGTATTTCCCGTCAACAGAGATGTTCAGCGCGCTCGCGGCAACGCCATGGTCCGTATACTTGTCCGTCGTCTCAATCGTCTGCAATAAATCAAAGAACGGCAGATTGTCTTCCTCATAGTAATGGTACACGTCGATGCAGTTTTTCAATTCGCTGATAACATACAGGAAACGTCCGTCCTCCGAGAACTTCACATGGCGCGGCGCAGACTCCAGCTCACAGCGGATAATGTCCACCTGGCGCAGCGTTCCCCGCTCATGGTCAAGGCGGTAGATATTTACATAGTCAATTCCAAGGTCCGCCGCGCACAGATACTTGTTGTCCCGCGTCATTTTCACACAGCTTATATGCGGACGGAAGCTCCTCTCCGCCACGCTGCCAAGGCCCTTGTGGAAGATTTCCTCCGTAATCTCGCCAATCTCGCCCGTCTCCGGATCCAACCGCAGCACCGTGATCTTCCCGTCGTGGTAGCCCGCGCAGAACAGGAATTTATCCTCATAATCCGTCGAGAGATAACAGCCTCTCATACCGTTTATGCTCGCGGTATTTACAAACTCCAGATTCCCGTCCGGCAGGATTTTAAAACACTCCACTCCGAAATCCGTGATGGAATACAGAAATTTTCCATTGTGGGAAATCGTCAAATACGAAGAATTTGTGATCTCAACGCTCGCCTTCTCCGCCATTCTGCCCTTTTCCATATCCACATCATATATTTTTATACCATGATTATCGCCCATGGTATAAGTAGACACATACGCTACACATTTTGTTCTTCCCATGATAATCCCCCATTCTTCATAGCATACTCTCAAACAGTTATAGCATACCATAACAAAATGTATTTGTGAATCATTTTTTGTATAAAACTGCGGAATCTTCCAAAACAAAATCAGGTATCATGCCCTTTTTAAAGTAATAAAAACGTCTGCCCTCGCCCGCCGTAACAGCCCCGATAAGGTTGCAGTAAGCGGAATCCTCATACAGTTCGTCCGCACACGCGTAGCTTCCCTCTGTGAGGCTTCCGCACACGATACTGTCCAGAAGCCGCGCAAGCTCCTCCTTGTCCGTGTAGGACAGCATCATGCTCTCCTCTCCCTGACTGACGCAGACGTCAATCTCTGAAACGGCCTCAACCGACACGCCCTCATAATAATCGAATCCGTAGTCCTTTAACAGTGCAAGCGTCTCCGTAAACTGCGGATATATCAGATATTCCCCCACGCCGTATCCTGAAAAGAAGCCTTCCCGCACATCCTCCGGCGTCAAAAACGAAAGGCTTCCGACCGGATAAGACGCAAAGACCTCCTCCAGCGTCAGTCTGAGGTACTCCGCCTGATAGGTCTCAAGAAGCTTGGCCTGCTTTCCGGGCGTAAGCGCCACCTCCCCCGCGTTGAAATTACTTCGACAGCACGCCTTTACATACTCCTTGCTCCATCCGCTGTTCAATACCGGCGAGGAGCCGATTTTATAGCCATAGTCATTGAACACATCCTCCAAAAGCGCCCGCGTCTCAGCGTCCGCAAGGTCAATAATATACCTGCGGTACATCCGCTTTCCGTTCAGCATCTGGTAGCCGAAAACAATCTCATGGTAGCTCTTCTCCCGCTCCAACAGCTCCCGATACTCGGGACTGCCCTCCTTCACCTTGTAAGAGGTATATTGCAGGCCCTCCTTCGCGGCCTTTCTCGCCAGCTCCATCACACTCGGATTCCCCTGTATCTGCATGTTGTTCATTCGATACTCGGATGCGTTCATCCATAAGTAAGTGGTATTGCTCTCGTACCGGTTAGACCGCTGCCCGATTGTTGAGACGTCCATCACGCCGCTGATTGAAACGGCACAGCTTTGGAGCTGCGCATCCAGCGGCACATATGTATTAAAGCCCAACACATCCTTCGCAAATATCAGGATGAGCAGCGCCAGACACACCCCGTTGAAGGCAAGCTGCCTCTTATGCCCGAATATCTCCCGAATATCCATTCGGAAGACAACCTCCAACAGCAGTCCCAATACAACAAAGCCAAATACGGCGCCGAACAGAAACCAGCCGAAAAACCGCTGCGGAACCGCAAGCTGCCCGAAAAACAGTCCCGAATACAGGGCTGCGGGAATCAGGATAATCGTCTTAATGATTGGCTCCGCCGCGCCAAACGCGATGGCTCTTCCGCAGGCCTCAGAGGATCTGAGACGGTACAGAACATAGGCCGCCAAGGCATAAACCGCTGCCGCCGGAATCAAGATCCGCAGATATTCCCACACGAAGCCGTAGTCCAACGTTCCGCTCTCTGCAAGGCAGGCGTCCATTCGATCCGCGAGCTTCACCAGCATTCCAAACGGCGAGAACGCAAGCGTCTCCGTATCCGCAAAGGAAATATAAGTGTGGAAGAAGCTTTGAAACATCATTCCCTTTAGCAGCGCCAGCAGAGAGCTTGCAAAAAACAGCCCACCCGCCCCTAATGCACTGATGATTATATTTCCCGTCAGGCACACCGCCGCAATGCACGCGCTGTACGTCAGCACGAAAATCAACAGCTCCATTGCGATAAACCAAAGCGCGTTCGGCAGCGTCTCCGGCGCATAGCTCTTTTGCCCGACCGCTATCCCGACACAGATAAATACATTTGCGGCAAACGGCAAAAGGAACTGCAGCACACCGGACAGATACCGCGCCCCAAACAGCATTCCCCTGCTCACGGGCATACTGTGATAGGTGTCCGTCTGCGCCCGCAGCTGCATATAGCCGAAGCCGCTGAACGCGCTCAAAAACGCCGCGATACAGACACAGAACACGACGGCGGAGGCAAGGCCCGCCCAACCGAATGTATAGTTTGCGATAAACTCCGACGCGGTATACTCATAATACTTGGGATTTCGGATAATCTCATCCAGACGCATCGTCATGGGCACCTCAAGCGTCAGGAAAAAGGCAATAAACGCCACTATCGGAAACCATATTCTTCTCTTGCAATCCTGCCTGATTAATTTAAAAAATAAGCTTCTTGATGTCATACCCGACTACCTCCGTCTCACTGATAAAGATTTCCTCGAGCGAAAGCGGAAGAACCTCCGCGAAAATCGGTTCGCAGGCATTCACCGTCCGCATAATCTCGTCCTTTTTCCCACGCACCGTAATGACATTGAGCGTGCCCCGCTTCTCGGCCTTCACCACGTCCAAGGCCTGCAGCAGCGCCGCGTCCGCCTCTGCGCTGCCAAACACACACTGAATCGTGTGGATATTGAGCTTCATCTCCTCCAAATCCTTCTGCATAAGCACGCCGCCCTGATGCAGGATTCCCACGCAGTCGCAGATATCCTCAAGCTCCCTGAGATTGTGCGACGCGATAACCGGCGTGAAGTCCCTGCCTGTAAGCTCCCCCGCAAAGATTCCCTTCACCGCCTGGCGCATCACGGGGTCGAGCCCGTCAAAGGTCTCGTCGCAGAGCAGATATTCCGTATTGGCGCAGATGCCCAGAAGCACCGAGAGCTGCTTTTTCATGCCCTTAGAGAAGGTGTTGATCTTCCCCCTGCGATCCAGTCCAAACTTGTCCAGCATCGCCATAAACCGCTTTTCGTCAAAGCGCGCGTAAAAATCCCCGTAAAAGCGCGCCATATCCGGCGGCGTCGCGTTCGGCAGAAAATACTGGTCGTCGGATATGTAAAAAATCCTTCCCTTTATGGCCGGATTCTCGTATACAGGCTGCTCATCCACCCGCATCCTGCCGCTGTCCGGCTTTAAAATACCGCAGACCATCCGCAGGAAGGTGCTCTTCCCCGCGCCGTTTGTGCCGATAAGCCCGAAAATCTCACCCTTCTTGATATTGACGGTGACGTCCCTGACCGCAGTCACCGCACCAAAGCTCTTACTGATATGAGACGCCGTTATCATCTTGTCCTCCATTCCGAAGCATCCAAATCCTCACTTCACATTTTTTTCAATCCGCGCTCAATGCACTGCCATGCCATCTCCTTGAGCGTATCCGCCGAAATTCCCGCAAGCAGCGCCTTGTCCACACAGTCCTGCAGCTCCCGCTGCAATTCTCTGCGCCTGTCCTCCGCCACGGACGCGGTATTGCAGACAAAGCTTCCCTTCCCCTTGATGGTATAGATGTAGCCGGTGCGCTCAAGCTCCTGATATGCGCGCTGAATCGTATTGGGATTGAGCGACATCTCCATCGCCAGCCCCCGAACGGAGGGCATGGCGGAATCCGGCTCCAGCACGCCGCAAAGTATCATCTGTTGAAATTTTTCTATGATTTGTTCATAAATAGGCCGCCTGTCCTTATAATCAATCAAAATCACAGCAAGCTCTCCTTTTTAACTGTACTAATACAATTAATACAGTTAAAGTATAAAAGAATCTATATCCCATTGTCAAGTATTAAAAAAACGCAAGCCGGGAAGCTCGCGTTTTTTAAGGAGCGCCTGTCACAGCGCTCCTGCCTCATACAGTTCATTCGCGTACCGCACGGAGCCCATCGCATCTTTAGAATAGAAATCCGCCCCTATCCTGTCCGCATACTCCTGCGTCAGCACCGCGCCGCCCACCATAACTTTACAGTCCACATGATTGTCGCGCAGCAGCCGGATGGTCTCCTCCATGCTCACCACCGTCGTGGTCATCAATGCGCTCAGCCCGACCAGCTTGACATGATGCTCCTTCACCGTCTCCAAAATCACCTCGGGCGGCACATCCTTGCCAAGATCGATCATATCAAAGCCGTAGTTCTCCAGCAGGGTTTTCACAATGTTCTTCCCGATGTCATGGATATCGCCCTTTACCGTGGCAATCACAATCTTCGCCTTGCTCTCGCTCTGCCTTCCCTGCTTGGAGAGTGTCGCCTTTATCGCCTCAAAGGAGGCCTTCGCAGCGTCCGCGCTCATCAAAAGCTGCGGGAGGAACATCCGCTGCTCCTCAAAGCCCTTGCCCACAATATCCAACGCGGGGATAAGCCTGTCATTGATGATTGCGAGAGAATCCTCCCCCTGCTCCAGCAGTCGGAGGGTCGCCTGCTGTGCGCTCTCCGAGAGGCCCTTCACAATGGCGTCCTCCAACGAAAGCGCGTCCCCCTTCGCCATGGGCGCCGTCTGCTGCCTGTCCGCGCCCTGCGGACAGCTCGCAATATACGTCCTGCACTGCTCATCCTCTCCAATCAGCGCATTGAAGCTGTAGTACGCCGCCATCATCGGCTCGCTCGACGGGTTGACGATTCCCGCGCTCAGTCCGCTGTGCATCGCCATCGTGAAGAACGCGGTGTTGATGCGGCTCCGCTCCGGCAGTCCGAAAGAAATATTTGACACGCCGAGCACCGTGTGAAGCCCCATCTCGTAGCGGATACGCCGCAGCGTCTCGAGCGTGATGTTCGCATTCTCCTGCCCCGTGCTGATGGTGAGGACAAGCGCGTCTATCACAAGATTTTTCTTGGGGATTCCGTACTCCGCCGCAGTCCGCACGATTTTCTCCGCAACCTGCAGCCGCCCCTCAACCGTCTCCGGTATCCCGCCCTCGTCCAGACACAGGCACACCACCACAGCGCCGTATTTCTTCGCAATCGGGAACACGCTCTCCATGGACTCCCGCTTGCCGTTGACGGAATTGAGCATCGGCTTTCCGTTATAATAGCGAAGCCCGCGCGCCATCGCCTCCGTGTCCGAGGTATCTATCTGAAGCGGCAAATCGATAATGGCCTGTATGCCGGTAACTGCCTCCTCCATAAGCTGCGGCTCGTCAATCTCCGGCAGCCCCACATTCACGTCCAAGATATGGGCGCCCTTCTCCTCCTGCACAAGCCCCTCTTTATAAATGTATTCCATGTCGTGCCCGCGGAGCGCCTGCTTGAACTTCGACTTTCCCGTCGGATTGATCCGCTCCCCTATAATCAGCGGCTTTCTCGTAAAATATACCGCATGGTTATAGGATGAGACCACGGTCAGCTCCTTGTCCGTGACAGGCTTTACCGCCATTCCCGCGCACCGCTTCACGACCGCCTCAATATGCGCCGGCGTGGTACCACAGCAACCGCCCACAACGCCCGCGCCCATCTCCACCAACGTCTGTACGCTCCGCGCAAATTCGTCGGGCGCCACATTGTATACCGTATTTCCATTGACCACCACCGGAAGCCCCGCATTGGGGTTGATGACGATCGGCAGGGAACAGCAGGCCGTAAGCTGCGGCAGCAGCGTCTTCATCTGCTCCGGCCCCAAGCCGCAGTTAAAGCCGAGCGCGTCCACGCCCAAGCCCTCCAACATTGCAGTGGCACTCGCCACATCCCCGCCGGTCAGCAGCTTGCCGTTCTCGTCGAAGATCATCGTCACGATTATCGGCAGACTGCTGTTCTCCTTCGCCGCGAGCACCGCTGCCTTCATCTCATAGGAATCGCTGACGGTCTCTATCAATATCAAATCCGCGCCCGCCTGCGCTCCCGCCGTCACAATCTCCCTGAACGCGTCATAAGCCTGCGAGAAGGCAATCTCGCCGAGCGGCTTGAGCAGCTTGCCCAGAGAGCCGACGTCCAACGCCGTATACATCGGCCTGTCCGTGTTCAGTTCCGCGCGCACCTGGGCAATCGCCTCCTGTGAAAGCCGGATGCCCGCGCGCACCAGCTCCTCCACGGAGTACGGCGTATCCTTGCATTTGAATCCATTCACGCCAAAGGTGTTTGCCTTCACAATATTACAGCCCGCAAGCAGATATTCCCTGTGTATCTGCCGTATGGCCTCGGGGTGGAGGACATTCCACGTCTCCGGTATCTCCCCCGCCTGAAGTCCCCTGCTCTGCAGGAGCGTTCCCATTCCCCCGTCGAAAAACAGAAGCTCCCTTCCCAATCGTTCCCTTATCGTCTTCTCTGCACTATTCATCCCTAAATTCACATCCCATATTCCCACACGCGCCGCACCTGCCGATAGGACAGCCTTGCGCGTCTGTAGTCCATCCGATAAAAGCGGTGACACTCTTGGTCGGATACATCAAGAGGCTCTCCGTCAGCGTCAGTCCTATCCGCTTCGTGCACTCCAACACTCTGAAAATATCCCGCTGCGTCTCCAGATCCAAGTCGCCGTACCCCGGGCTGAACCGCGGTCTCAGCCAAAAGCCCTGACGCGCCGCCCGCCGCCCGATATCCTCCTGCAGGAGATTGCAGTACGCCTCAATACACGCCGCCCCGCAGGCCTGCGCGACAGACGCCTTCGCCATGTTCAACACCTCATATCTGCCAAGGAGCTTGTCCGCCTCCAATCCAAGCGTCGCGGCTATCAGCGCCGCCTTCTCACACCGCTCCAGATTGCCGGCCAGCCCTTGGCTTCGGACCGCCAGCGCCGTCTCCCGCGTCCCTTCGTTATACAGCGTAATCCTGTCATTCTCTATCCGGCAGTCAAACACCTTATAAAGATACCTTGGCTCAATTGCCGCTGTCAGCTCCTCCGCCACCTCCGCCGCAAGACATCTGACAGCCTCGTCCGGCTGTGTCCCCCGATATCCGAGATAGCGGTACAGCTCCCTGAAATCCAGCGCCTGCGCAATCGCGCTGCGCACGTCTTTCCCCGTATTTGCTTCCATGTTCATTCTGATTGCTCCGCCTGCCGCTCGAAAACACAAACCACAGACTGTGGTTTGTGTTTTCAAAAGTCACTGATTAATTTTTCTCCTCGCAGCCACAGGTCCCTACGCCGGAAAAGCCGTTAAAGCTTCTCGGCACGACCGGCTCCTCGTCGCAGCCGCAGCCGTTGTTGTTCGGATTGGTCATAACCGGCTGTGAAAAACGCGAACCGTTATCCCTGTCACAACCGCAATCACGATTACGGCCGCAGTCACCATCGCGGTCGCGGCCACAACCGCCGTTCCCATTGTCGTTTCCGTTTGCGCCATTGTTTCCGCCGCAACACCACAAGAGCAACACTAAAATCCACCAATTCATTTCTGGCACCTCATATATTCGTATTGATTTCTAATACCTAATATATGACGACCGGCGGAATGTGTTACTTGAATGCATTACTTGAATACATTACTTCACTCGGCGTCTCCGCCCCCTGTGGCAATGCCGCCGGATATAGCGCATGGTCTTCTCCTCGCCCTGCTCGGCAAGCATCCGCAACAGAAATTCCAGCTTCCTGCGCGTGCGCTCATGCATATACCGCCCCGCGTCACCCGACAGATAATATTTTAACGGCATATCATCCGTGTAGCCTTTCCGATTATAATTCTTTGAAGCGGCCACGCGGTCGATAAACATCTCTATCACATAGCGGTCCGGCATCTCCGCGGGCACAATCCCCTTCCCGTCGTGCGCACTGTAATCCATCCAATACTCATAATGGTGCCGGTTCCTTCCCTTGTGGTGGAGCCACGCGGAGGAATAGCCCTTCTCCCTGCGCTCCGCGTTGTTGGGGCTCTGCGTCCCTTGATAATACTTCGCTCCCACCAGAAACTCACTCGGCATATACTTGGACAGATCATGTACAAGCCCCTGCCAATACAGCCCCACAGAGAAACAGCCCCGCATCACCATCAGCTTATGCTGTGTAATTGTCTTAAAATGCTTCCATATTTCCACTGTCAGTTCCCTTTTTGCGCCTTTTTCGTTCTTTTCTCCGTCCTCCCAATCCGATTCCCCCGCAGTATCGCGACGCTCCTCGGCGGGATGTCAACATAGCTCGTGCTCTTCTCGCACTGCACCGCCAACTGATTGTCCTTGGTGTCCAGCACCGGTATCCACTCGTAACCGGCTATGGAAGGCAGTGCAAAACGGTGCGCCTCCCAGTACATGTTATATGCGATATAGATATAATCGGCCTCTGTC
Source organism: Roseburia sp. (assembly GCA_023664265.1). GTDB lineage: Bacteria > Bacillota > Clostridia > Lachnospirales > Lachnospiraceae > COE1. Next base: position 16,801 of record JAMPFV010000037.1, on the reverse strand, counting down.
CCATTCTCCTGCTGCCCGCAGTACATCATCGCGATATGCCGGTTGTAGCCCTGCGGCTGCATCTTCCATGCCTCCTCCCCGTGATACGACAGGTCGGGATACCCGTAGCCGTAGCGGTCGAGCATCGACAGGCTCGCGTCGAGATGAAGGATTTTGTGCTCCTTGCGGAAGCGGATCAGCGTCCTGATGCAGGTATACAGCTCGGCATTGCGCTTGAGTCCGCGCCAGTCCACCCAGCCGATCTCGTTATCCTGACAATAACAGTTGTTATTGCCGCCCTGACTGTTGCCAAACTCATCCCCCGCCATCAGAAGCGGCGTGCCCTGCGCCGTGAACAGAAAGCACATCGCATTGCGCATCTGCCGGCGCCTCAGGTGCAGAATGGCGTGCTTGCGGGAGGGACCCTCCGCGCCGCAGTTCCAACTGTAATTATTGTTCGTGCCGTCCTGATTGTCCTCCCCATTGAGCTGGTTATGCTTCCGCTCATACGAGACCAGATCGTTCAGGGTAAAGCCGTAATAGTTCGTGATATAGTTGATCACGCCACACTTGGGATGATGATTGCGCATATGATACTGGAAATTGCGCAGCATATCCATGTCGCCCTTGAGGTATCTGCGCATATCGTTCATAAATTCATCCCGATAATAGCCGAGGTTCCTGTATGTCGGCGTCTCATCATTCGGATAAATCTCCTGAAGCCGGAAGTCCTCGCTCCAGATCTTCGTGCGCGCAAGCAGCGGCTCCGTCGCGATCAGCGTCACAGGCACCCGCTCGCCCTTCACATGAATGCCGTCAATGTGATACTCCATCACCCAATATTTAAGGATTTCCAGAATATATCCCTGCTGAATCGTGTTGGGGAAATAGAACTGCATCATCACTTCTATTCCGTTTTGGTGGAGCGCCCGCACCATGCGCTTAAACTCCTCACAGGGATTGCCGCCCGACGCATAGGACGCCTTGGGCGCGAAGTAATACGCCTCCCGAAAGCCCCAGTAATTCAGCCGCTTCGCGTGCTTTCGCTCCGTCTCAAGCTCCTCGTCGATATGCTGCACCTGATATTCTATCGTCTGCGTCTCGGCGGGTGGCCTGTCCTCCTCCCACTCGCACTCCTCAAACTCATAGGCGGGCAGCAGCTCGATCCCGTTGATGCCAAGCTCCTTCAAATACGGTATTTTCTCTATAATGCCCTCAAACGTCCCCTTGTGCTTAACCCCCGACGAGCCGTGCCGCGTAAAGCCCCTGACATGCAGGCCGTATAAAATGCTCTCGCTGTATGGAATGTTTGGCGGAACGGTTCCCTGCCAGTCAAACGCGCCACCGCATAAGCCCCCTCTCAGCGTAAGGCGCTTAAATTCTCCGCTCCTCCATTTCTCATTCCCGATAATGCGCTTCGCATACGGATCCACAAAAACGGTGTCGCCGATATAAAAATTGTACTCGCAGTCGGCGGGCGATAAATCCTCTATAAACGCGCAGGATATGTTTCCGATGCGATACCTCGCGTCAAAGGTTATCTTCGCCTTCTGCCCGCCACCCTTGCGGTAGAGAATGAGGCCGCATTCCTCATCCGAGCGGTTTACCATTGAAAAATTGATGCCGTTGTCCCGCGCAGCCGCGCCGAGCGGGTAAGGATGTCCCGTTTTAATTTTAAATTTTTTCATATGACCTCGTAATTTTATTAAACTATAAGTGGTAAAATAATCTGTATCTCGTCGCGGATAATAAAATCGACTTTTTGGTCAGAAAGAGCTGTCTCTTTGGAGAAAAGCACTCGAAGCTGTTTTTTATCAAGTCCGATGCTGTACTCAAAACGGTCTGCATACATGTTCCTGCCCAGAATGAGCAGCACATCCGCCCGCTCGCACGCCAGCGCCGCCTTCGTCATCAGCGTCGTATCCGCGCGCTCCCCGAGCAGGCGGATTCCCGGGCGTATCGCAGTCTTGCAGTCCTCGCACAGCGGGATTCCCCTGCTGCTTCGGATATACGCAAGCTCATAGCGCCGACCGCACCGCGGACAGTGGTTGACATGCATGTTCCCGTTGTATTCGATTACATTTCGGAGCGGAACACCGGCAGGCAGACCGTGGTAATTCCGGCTCACCACGGCGGACAGCTTTCCCTGCGCCTGCAGCTTTAACAGGGCGTCATACGCCGGAGTGCTCCGAACCTGCATCCCGACAACCTCTCTCTTATAGAAGGTGAAGAACTTCTCCACCCTCGCATTAAAAAAACTTGTCGTGAGCATGTCCTCGGGAGAATAACCGTACTCGTCCTCCACACGATAGGTCTGATCATTTGCATCCAAGTCATATCCGCCGCTCTCCACCAGCATCTCAACCCCTAGGATTGCGACAATGCTTCCGGCGCCCGCGATACGCTTTTTCATGTAGTTTATGGTTCTCTCATCTGTCGTCAGTCTCATTCGCATTCCTCAAATACCGGACAGCCGAATACCGGATATCCGATATATAAAAGCTACATTATCTATGCATTGATTGTCTCCCTTATATATTGATTTTCTCCTACTTAACATGATACTCGGTTTTCATGCAATATGTCAAGTTATTTGAAAATTTTGAAAATTTGCGGACGATTGATTGCACGCTGTTATCGCATTCCTCCGAAAAGATTGCCGAAAATTATATAAAATCTTCTTGCCTTGACGCGACATTTTGGTTAAGATAATAGATAGGGTTATTTTTACTGAATATCTGTTTTGGAGGACAAGAGAATGGCAGATCATAAGACAAACGACTATGACGATGAGGAGATGACCGTCGAGCTGGAGCTGGAGCTGGATGACGGACAGGTCGTTCATTGCGCGGTTATCACGATACTGACCGTGGATAAACAGGACTACATCGCCCTGCTTCCACTGAACGATGAGGGGAAGAACGACGACGGCGAAGTGTGGTTCTACCGCTATGCGGAGGACGCGTCGGACCCCAACGCGGAGCCGGAGCTGACTTATATTGATGACGACGACGAGTACGAGAACGTTGCCGACGCGTTTGACGAGTATCTGGACAACGCGGAGTTTGACGAACTCGTTGACGCGGATAATAACTAATCTATAATTTCGGAGGGAACTTTTATGTACGAAAATGAAAAAAGCGTTATTCTTGACAGAAAATACACCTGCCCTGTCTGTGATAAGCAGATAACCTCAAAGGCGGTAAAATCCAATTCCGCCAAATTCCTGGACACCAAGGCGGATCTGCGTCCGGTTCACAGCAACGTGAACGTGACCAAATACGACGCCATCTGCTGCCCGAACTGCGGTTTCGCGGCGCTCACCAAGAACTTTACGGCCACCACGCAGATACAGCGCAAGCTCCTGCGCGAGGGCATACAGGCCAACTACAAATCCCACGAGGAAGCGCCCTGTGAGATTTACACCACGGAACAGGCCATCAGCCGCATGAAGATGGTGTTGCTGTGCACCATCACCAAGCAGGCCAAGGACAGCGAGATTGGCAATGTCTGTCTGAAAATAAGCTGGCTTTATCAGGACTTGGCGGACGAGCTTGACGAGAACGACCCGAACGCCGAGACCAAGCGGGCAAACTACCTCACCGAGGCCAAGAACGCCGCGATGAACGCGTACGACCACCTTTCCAACGCGCGTATGCGCGAAAATTTCCCGATTGCGGGCATGAACGAGACGACGCTGGACTATCTGCTCTCCTACCTCGCCTACCAAAAGGGCGAGTATCAGACCGCCATGCAGCTTCTGTCCGGCGTTGTCACAAACAGGAGCACCAGCCCCCGCTTAAAGGACAAGAGCTTGGAGCTCAAGGATATGCTGTCCGCAAAGCTCCATCCCGACGCATAGCGGCGGCGCGCTATTTTGACAATTCGCTTACATATCTGGAGGGCAGGAGATTTCCTGCCTCCTTTTCATCTACATAGAAGATAAAAAGATTTTCCCTTGCGCGTGTCATCGCCACATAGAACATCCTGCGCTCCTCCTCCAGCTCACTGTCCGTCACCGCCTTCTTGTGCGGCACCACCGTCTCGTTCACATCCGGCAGTATCACCACCTTCCACTCCAAGCCCTTGGAGGCGTGCATCGTCACAAACTGCACAGCGTCCTCCCGCACCGTCTCGCCCCGCTCCCCTGCCGCGGCCTCGCGCAGTATCCGCTCATAATCGTCGATATGCGCAAGCCACTCCTCTATGGTGTCGAAGGGCTTCGCACAGGCCTGCAGCTCTTCAAGTTCTGCAAGCGCCTGCTCCCTGCCCTCCTTTTTCAGATACGCCTCATACCCTATCCCCTTGCGAATATAGTTGACTGCCGCGTAGGGCGCAAGGCCTCGCAGAAAGCGGAGCTGTTCAAAAAGCCGCGTTATGTTTTTTACTGCGGCGTCATTCCCCGCATGGTTTTGCAGCAGCTCTTGCTCCGCAAAGGGCTTCATCGGTACGCTGCTGCGTCTGATATAGCGCACGGGGCGGTTCATCAGCCTGTAAAAGTCCGCGATATCGTCCCCCTTCAGCGCGTAGCGCAGATACGCAAGAATATCCTTCGCGGTATTGCTCTCATAGATATTTTTCGTTTTCTCCTTCATTGTAAAGGGGATTTTTGCGCGGACAAGCGCATTGACGATATAGGCAGACGGGGTATTGGTGCGGCCGAGAATCGCGATGTCTTGACAGGACGCCCCCTCCTGCCCCAAGTACTGCAAAATCAGCTCCGCGACGGCGTCCGCCTGCCGCTGCTTGGATGAGAATGCATACACCCTCACGCCGCCTGTCTCGGGATTATCTGCCGTCACCGCCTTGGGAAAGCGCACTCTGTTATGGGCAATCAGTCTGCCCGCGGCCTCCACAATGTCCCGACGGCTCCGATAATTCACGTTTAGGAGCACCTGCTCGGCCTCGGGATAGTCCTTTTGGAAATGCAGCATCAGCTCCGGCCGCGCACCGCGAAAGCCGTATATGGACTGGTCGTCGTCCCCCACGATAAAGAGATTGTCCTGCGGGCCTGCAAGGAGGCGCACCACCTCGTATTGTAAGGGACAGATGTCCTGAAATTCATCTATCAAAATATACTCAAACCGCTCCTGCCACATCCGCAGCGTGTCGGGACGCTCGCGCAGCAGATTGCGGCAGAGCAGCACCATGTCGTCAAAGTCAATCCGTCTCCTGCGGTTCATCTCCTCCTTATACTGCCGGAAAACCTGTTCAAACACCGCCTGCGGCAGGGCTGTGCTCGCGTAGTCCTCCGGCTCTGTCCCACTGTTTTTCACGGCGCTGATTTCCGCCAGAATGCGCTGTAATGCCTCCGTATCCGCGTGGAAAGCCTCCTGCCGCGCGCCGCACTGTGCCGCCTCCGCCATGTCCGGCGGCAGCTCTGACAAAATCTCCTCAAGCAGTCTGTATTTGTCGGTCTCCCTGATAATATTCTCCATGGTAAATTTGTAGGTGTGTCTCAGAATTTGGAAGAAAATCGCGTGAAATGTTCCAAATGTGACCGGATAGGCCTTTCCCTGCGTCAGCAGTCCGAACCGCTGCCGCATCTCGGCCGCCGCGGCCTTAGTAAAGGTAATGACCAGAATATTCTCCGGCCTTACCTGATGCACTTCTATTAAGTGTCGTATTCTCTGCGTGATGACAAAGGTCTTGCCGGAGCCGGGGCCTGCCAAGACCAGCATCGCCCCCGCCCCGTGCGCAATCGCCCTTGCCTGCGCCCCGTTCGTATTTATCTGATTATTCTGCATTCTCTAACAGCGCAATCCCCTTTCTTATTCTGGAGAGCGTCTCCTCTTTCCCGAGTACCTCCATGATTTCCGTGGCGCCCGCAGGCGTCATCTGAAGCCCCGAGACAGCCGTCCGAATCGGCCACATCACATAGCCGTTCTTTACCTCCTTCTCAGCCACATAATCCGACAGGAGCCGGTACAGTGCGTCGTTGCCATAGTCCTCCTGCGCCTCGAGCAGCGGCAGCACATCCTTCAATACCGTCAAAGAGGACTCCTGCGTCGTCTTCATCTTCTTGTGCGTATACATCGCCGTATCGTACTCTGGAAGCGTCTCAAAGAAGCCGATAAGCCCCTTGATATCAGGGAATACTTCTATTCTGGTCTTTACCATCGCGGCGATTTTGCGGAAATCAAGCTCCCTGTGAATCACCTCTTGGATATACGGAAGCGCCATCTCATAGAACGGCTCAAACGCCATCGCCTTGATATACTCGCCGTTCATCCATCTCAGCTTCACGATATCAAAAACTGCGGGGGATTTGCTGATGCGATGGTAATCAAACTCCTTGATCAGCTCCTCCAGCGTGAAGATTTCCCGATTGTCCTCGGGGCTCCACCCCAGCAGCGCGATGTAGTTGACAACCGCCTCCGCGAGAAAGCCCTGCTCCAGCAAATCCTCAAAGGAGGCATGTCCGCTGCGCTTTGCCAGCTTCTTATGGTTCTCGTCGGTAATCAGCGGCAGATGCACATACACCGGCGTCTCCCACCCGAAGGCCTCATACAGCCTTGTGTACTTGGGCGAGGAGGAGAGATATTCATTTCCCCGCACCACATGAGTAATGTTCATCGTGTGGTCGTCCACGACATTCGCAAAATTGTAGGTCGGATACCCGTCGGATTTTATCAGAATCATATCGTCCAGCTCGGCGTTCTCCACCGTGATGTCCCCGTACAGCTCATCGTGGAAGGTGGTCGTGCCCTCCGTGGGGTTATTCTGGCGGATAACAAAGGGCTTCCCCGCTTTGAGGTTCGCCTCCACCACCTCCTCGGACAGGGACAGGCAGTGCTTGTCGTACACCGTGATTTCCTTCCCCTCCACCACCTCAGTCTTTAAGCCTGCCAGCCGCTCCTTGTCGCAAAAGCAGTAGTACGCCTCGCCCTTGTCAATCAGCTCCTTTGCGTACTTCATGTATATGCCGGTTTTCATGCGCTCACTCTGGACATACGGGCCCACGCCGCCGTCCTTGTCCGGCCCCTCGTCGTGCACCATCCCCGTCTTCTCCAAGGTGCGGTAAATAATATCGACAGCGCCCTCCACATACCGCTCCTGATCGGTGTCCTCAATGCGCAGCATAAAGCTGCCGCCCTCATGCTTTGCAATGAGGAACTCATACAGCGCAGAGCGCAGGTTGCCGACATGCATTTTCCCTGTCGGGCTGGGTGCGTATCTTGTCCTTATTTTTGCCATTTTATATCTGTGCCTCTCTTTCTGCTCCAAATCATCTCAAATCCGTCTCAAGCCTTTTCCACGTCAGGCGGTTCGATATCGTCCCTGTCGGGAAGACGCTTGGCCGCCGTCCGCTTAAATTCCGCCAGCTCCTTTGCGGCCTGCGGGATTGCGATATTCGTACCTGCTCCGGCCACACAGCCGCCCGGGCACGCCATCCCCTCGATCAGACAGCCTGTCTTTTTGCCCGCCTTGGCGAGCATCAGCATCTTCCTGCATTCCGACAGGCTTTCCGCGTGCTCGATATGGATTTCCGTGTCGGGATAATATTCCTTGATGCATGCCTCGATCGCGCCGGCAACGCCGCCCGCGACACCATAGCCGCGCCCCGCCGAGGTTGCCCCCGCCATCGTATCCATCGCCTGTATCTCCTCCAAGAGGACGCCCTTCGCCTCAAACATGCCCAAAAGCTCCTCAAAGGTAATGACAAAGTCCACATCCGAGCGCACCGTCCGTCTGCTCGCCTCCAGCTTCTTGCTCGCGCACGGGCCGATAAAAACGACACTCGCGTCAGGATGCTCCCGCTTGATCACCCGCGCGGTCGCCACCATCGGGGTCAGCGCGTTGCTGATCTTATCAATCGTTTCGGGGAAGAACTTCTTCGCCAGCATAGACCATGACGGGCAGCAGGAGGTGAGCAGAAACGGCAGCTCTCCCGTTGCGACCTCCTTCACATAATGCTCTGCCTCCGTCATGGCGCCCATATCCGCACCGACAGCCGTCTCATACACGTCGTAAAAGCCCAACTCCTTGAGCGCGGTCTTGAGCATATCCGGCGTCACCTTCGGCCCAAACTGCCCCACGAAGGACGGCGCCACCTGTGCGATGATCTTCCTCTCAGACTGCATCGCCCGTATCAGTTGAAATATCTGTGATTTATCCGCAATCGCGCCAAACGGACAGCTCACCATGCACTGACCGCAGGACACGCATTTACTGTCGTCTATCACCGCCCTGCCGTGACTGTCGGAGCCGATTGCATTCACACCGCAATGCGCAAGGCACGGCCTCTGCCGGTGCGAAATCGCGTCATACGGGCACACGGTCTTACACTTCCCGCAGCGGATACATTTCTCCCGGTCAATCACGGAATGCCCGTTTACCATCGTAATCGCTCCCTTTGGGCAGACCTCATTACAGGGGTGCGCAAGGCACCCCATACATTTATCCGTGACCTCGTATTGATTCTCCGGACACGCGTTGCAGGCGCTCGAGATAACCTGCATCAGGGGAGGCTCATAATACTTCTCGTCAATATTGCTCTCCTCCACGCCCTGACTTACCTGCACCGGCTCGTCCTCGGGGCGCAGCGACATTCCCATCGCCAGACGGATGCGTTCTCTGACAATCTCCCGCTCACGATAGATATTTCCCCAATAGGGCGAGTTCTCTGAATCAACCAGCTTATACGGAAGCGCCTCCATATCACCCACCAGATTCGCCGAGTGATAGGCCAGACTCGCAACCTCCCTGAAAATCGCACGTCTGGTCTTTCGCACCTGTGTATCGATTCCTCTCATAACAAAACCTCACCTAGCTGTTCTCATAAATATCCTTGATGTAATTCAGCGCCGCCACCGCGTTCTCCGGCTTGGTATCCTCCAGCGTCGCATGCATGAAGGGCTTCTCCTTCTTCATGTAGGGCATGATTCTGTCCCAATGACACGCTCCCTGACCGACCGGCACGGATATCAGTTTTCCGTCCTCAATCCGGAAGTCCTTCACATGGAGCACGGCGACGTCCTTACCCAAAAGCGCTATCGCCTCGTCTATAATCTCGTCCTGCTTCTCGTAATTGTATATCTCAAGGAGATTTACGGGGTCGAGAATAATGCGCAGATTCGGGGACGCAATCTCGTCCAGCACCCGTCTGGCCCGCACGGGATTGCACACGATATGCCGCACCACCGGCTCGATTGCCAGAAGCACGCCCATCTGCTCTGCATAGCGCACGACGGGGCGCAGATTTTTGATGAAAAGCGCCAGCGCCTCCTCCGACCGGCACGCCTCCTCAAACTTATACTCCACATTCGGAGCGCCTGTCTCCGTACCGACCACACCCGCGCCCAGATGCGCCGCGAAACGGATATTCGCGAGATACTTCTCCTGTATCGCCTTGAGCTGTGCCGCATCGGGATTGGCAAGGTTCAGATAGCACCCGAGCACCGCAAAATCAAGCTCATTCTTCTCAAACAGCCGCCTCAGATACATTGCATACCCCGGGGTGAGCGCACTCTCCGCCACGGAATTTTCACTGATGACCTTGGACAGCGCCACATGCGCACATGAAAATCCCTGCTCCTTTACCGCTTTTAACCGCTCCTCAATGGGAACCTGCACCGCATCGTGCAGACGGATTCCAAATTGTATCATCCTATTGTCCTCCTTTACCGACACGCGTGTCGGATTTCAAATTTTTCGATTATTTCCGCCAGATTGTCGTCATGCCAGCAGTGCCCGCCCTCGTGAATGTCATGCACGATATGCTCCTGTGCGTCAAAAAGCCTGTAGGCATTCTTTATGATCGCAAGCTGCTCATATACGTTCTCAAGTCCCCTCGGGCCGTTCAGATGGTCGGCGCGGCAGGACTGTATCATCAGATTCCGCGGCGCAATCAGACTGCCGATATCCCCCATGTCAAAATGCTCCCACAGGTGCGGTACATAATTGCAGCTGCAGTTCCCATTTAAAATCATCAGCGAATCCTTAAAGCCGTACATGTAACCGCTGATAAACACATTCCTGATGCGCTCGTCCAACGCCGCGAAATACAGCGTCTGCATTCCGCCGCCGGAGAAGCCGAGGCAGGAGAGGTTTTCACAGTCCCACTCCGTGCGCGTCTCCACATAATCGACGATTTTCATCAAATCCCATGTGCACATGCCGATAACGGTCTCTCCCAACGGCTCCGCCATATGCGCCAGATGAAAGCAGGAGGAAGTCAGAAACGCCTCCTCGTCATCGCCCTGCTTCTTCTCGTCGCGCCGTTCGCCGAAGCCCCTGCAATCCGGGCAGATGACCACAAAGCCCATCCGCGCAAGCTGCATCCCGTAATCATAGTTGAACTTCCTGATGGCGTCCGCAACCGCGGGAATCTCACTGCAGCCCGCAACGGAATATTTTCCCGCGCCCTGGTGTCCCGGAGGCGCTATAAACACTCTTCTCTTTACAGCCTCCTCCCCGTCCTCCACGGGCGGTATCAGAATATACATCGGCACCCACACATCCTGTTCGGACTGTATCAGCACCTTTTCCCGCACAATGCCGTTCTCCAGCGTGACAGTCTCCTCCGTCACCGGGAAGAGCTGCACGTTGTCCATTTTCTCAAGGCCGATCAGCTCCGACAGCGTGGCGCGGGCCTGTGTCCGCCACGCTTCAAATTCCTCCACGGAGCTTCCGTTAAAAAAGTCCTTCCGCGCAAGCCTGTCATATTTCGCTTTCATGTTCGGCAGACTGCCGTAATATTTCTCAATCGTTATTGTCCGTAAATTTGTCTGTTCCATGCTCCTCCATATCCACGGCTAAAAGCCGATTACATTTTCCCGCGTATACGCTGCTGCTTCCTCCGCCGTGAGCAGCTTCACAAAGGGCGCGCGCTGCGTTCCCGCGCCCTCGCCGTAATTCCCGTACTCCGCAAAGAACATCGTATCCCACGCCTCTTTCCTATCCCAATCGTGCCAGCCCTCCCTGCGGATATGCGCGCCGATTTCACTGTTGAGGATAACGCATTTCGCATAATCCCGCCACGGCCGCCCCAGATAACAGCTCTCCTTGGGGCACTCGCTTGTAAAACGGCAGCGCTGGAACACATAGCCGTACTCCTGCCCCTCATAGGTGGAGGGCGCAGTCACATAGCCCTTCACATCGCCCTTCCTGTCCCGCATGAAAACCTCACAGTTCTCAAAATACGCAATCGCGCTGCCGAAAATAAAATCGACGTTTCCCGCGATATAGCAGTCCTTGTAGAGATGGCGGCCGACCCGCCGCGGCGCAAATTCCTTCGGCCCCTTAAAGCCGCCCGGCTGCTTCTCCTTGAAAGGAAGCGGCGCCGTAAAGAGCGTGTCCTGATACCCCTCAAAGCGGCAGTCTTCAAATATCAGGTGGTCGCCGTCCGCGTATACTGCCAGCGCCTGCCCGACCTTTCCGCCCTGTCCGGCCTCATTACAGAAGGAAATCCCGCGCGCATGGAAATTGTCGGCGTCAATAAAGACACTCGGCGTCCGAAAGGTTCCGCGCTTATCTCCCTCCGGCATCAAATCGTTGGCAAAATCGGAAAAAGTAATCCGCGTGCCCGCGGCGTCCTCCCCCACAAATGAAATATGCTCCTGTTGGACAACCAGTCGCTCCTTATAGACGCCCGCGGCAATCCGTATGACCACCTTGCAGTCCCGAAACTGCTCCGCCGCCGCCAGTGCGTCCGCAATCCGCGCAAACTCCTTGCTTCCGTCAGCCGATACATACAGCTCTTTTTCCCTCATCCTCTATAAACCTTCACCTTTCCTCGCGAACCTCCATGCCGCCTTTTCGGCGGCTCAAATACACATCTCCGCATATGCGAGCAGGAACGGCGCGGTTCCCTTCGCATCATCCTTCACAATCGGCTCCGACATGTAATACTCGTACGAGCCGTCGCGCCGCCGATTGTCATCCGGCCCAAGCCCCGCCACAAGGCAGATACCGCCAAGGCTCATCTCTCCGTCTACTGTCATCAGATACTTATCGCAGATGCCGTTAAACGCCTTTTCGCCGTACCCCCTGTACTCCGCGGGGAGGTAGCCGAGCCGTGCGCCCTTCATCATGCAGTACGCCATAATGGAGCTGCCGCTGGTCTCCAGATAATTCTTCTCCCGCCCGGGGAAATTCGGCACCTGATACCACATGCCCTCCGGAGACTGGTATTTGAGCATGGAAGCCATCAAGTCCTGATACATCTTCAACAGATGCTCATAATCCTCCGTCCCCTTGTCAGCGATCGTCAATGTATCCAGCAGCGCCATGGAGAACCATCCCAGCGCGCGCAGCCAGAAATTCTTGGAAAGCCCTGTCTCGGGATCCGCCCAGAACATCTTCCGCTCCGCATCATACGCGTGATAGTACAGCCCCGTCTCCGCGTCCTTCAGGTTCTTCTCCACATTGAAGAACTGTGTGTATATATCCTTGTAATTCTTCTTATCGTTAAAGCGCTTCTCGTATTCCATATAATAGGGCTGCGCCATGTACAGGCCGTCCAGCCATACCTGATTCGGGTAAATCTTCTTATGCCAGAAGTTCCCCTCCTTGGTGCGCGGCATCTCCAGAATCTGCTGATAGATATTTCGGGTCGCCTTCGCGTACTTCTCCTTGCCGGTCAAATCATAGAGGGTGAAAAGATTTTTGCCCTCGTTGATATGGTCGAGATTCAACTCGTCCTTGTGGTATCCGTTGATTGTCCCGTCCTCCTCGATTCGATGGTCAATGTACTTCTCCGCAAACTCAAAATACTTCTTATTCTCCGTCACCTTGTACAGCTCCAGGAGCGCCATAATCATGCAGCCGTCAATATAGTCCCACGTCGCTTTCTTGCCCTGCCTGATTTTCTCAATATTCCAGACCGGCTCCTCCAGCGTGCTCCTGTCAATCAGCCCGTTCACATACTTTTCCACGATTTCAATTGCCATACGCTTCCTCCATCCTTGCGATTGAAAATAAGCTGTCAAGCCTATTTTTCAACCTATTCTCTTTCACACACAGACTATTCCGTTTTCCGATTTTGTCTAAGGAAACGCTTTCATCAGCGTTTTCCTAAGCTCTTTTTATCATATCATAGATTTGTGGCAATAGACAAGATTACATAAAGAGATTTCAAGCCAAAGTTTTTTGGCTCAAAGTTTTTCAAACGAAGTTTTTTGTAAAAAAACTTCGTTTTACCCATGCAAGCCTCGCGACTGCCTGTCCATATCCTCTATCACAATGTCGTAAATCTCTCCCAAGGAGGCGCAATACTCCAATACCTTCCACGGTTCGTTCGTATGAAAATGGATTTTTATCATGTCCTCGTCCCCGACTGCCAACAGGCAGTCCCCCTTAAAATGCGCCACAAAGTAGTCGTTTATTGCATCCTCATCAAGATTTTCCCCCTCGAGCAGCAGTTGTGTATCGTACTTAAATTCCAACATTTATTTTCTCCCCTTCTTCTTCCCTGACATTCATCAAAAACGTTTCCCTACGCTCGTCATTATGAAGAGCTTTTCATTTGGGAATGCTTAAATAATACAAATCGTCTGGACATATATCCTGACCGTTTACCCATTCAACCGTATTCCCTGATATTTTAACTGTATTAAAAACGCTTCTGTCCTTCAGTTCACCAAACCATGAACCGGATATCATCGGTTTGACATCAAAAATTTTATCCTCCCCATTACTAAAGGATATCAACAAAAGATAATTTTCAAGAGGCTTTACCTCTATTGGCTTTGGTCTAAGCACATCCACACCTCCCTTGCTATTGTAAAGGCCTAATCTTAAAAAACGGCTCTCCATCCTGCAAAAGTTTCCAGTTGGCATAAAGCTCTTCTTCATGCAATAATATCCATGCTTCTACATATTTTCGTTGCTTTCTTGGCAGTTCACCTTCTATGAGATTCCCATCAAAGTCAAACACGGCTTCAAAATCTGCATACTCCGCATGTATATGTGGCATTTTGTGTCTCCCACCTTGTTCTCTGTACATTTTCATTAAAATTCCGTAAAACATACTTATCGTTGGCATTTCCGTTTTCTCCCCTTCAATACCCGTTTCAAGCTTATTTCCCGCTCCATTTCAAATATACCATATTTCCGTCCGGATTCAAACAGGTAACGGTTGATTAATCCATATTTTTCCTTTATCATAAAAGCATACGGTTGCAAACATTCACAAAACGGAGGTATTGTTATTATGGAGATGAAGGAACGCTTAGAGCAGGCTATTCGGCGCGTGGATTTGGACGAGGTCCAAAAGCTTCTGACGGAAAATCCTGCGGCGATTGATTTCAAGACACGGGACGAGGTTCCCTTTGCGCTTCTGGCGGCGCAGATGGGGGATTTGCCGCTGACAAAATACATCGTGGAATACTCGCGGGCCAGCATGAATCTGCGGGACAATCATTACCGCAGCATCCTGCACTATGCCGTGCTTTCCAAAAAGCCCGACACGATTCCGTATCTTGTCGAGCGGGTCGGCATGTCCGCGCTCGACGGCGACCTTGACCTTGTGACGCCGTGGGACATTGCGCACCGTCTCCGGCTCACGGAAATCAACGACTATTTCGCGCGGTATTATCAGGCTCCGTATGAGGATACCTACCACAATCCCATCCGCACCGGCATGTATCCCGACCCCTCCATCGTGAGAGTCGGCGATGATTTCTATATGGCAAATTCCTCCTTTATCTTTTTCCCATGTATCCCGATTTCCCATTCACGGGACTTGATCCATTGGGAAATTATCGGACACGCCATCACGAATCCCGCATGGGCGGATATCGACGATTTGGAGGGCGGACGCGGTTATTGGGCGCCCGACATCTCCTACAAGAACGGCCGTTTTTATGTGACGGCGACCTATCGGATGAACGACACCGGCTCTGTCATCCGCAGACAGATTGTCGTCTCCTCCGATAAGCCGGAGGGCCCGTATTCCGAACCGTTCTACATCGAGGAGGACGGCATCGACCCTTCCCTCTTCCATGACGACGACGGACGCTCCTATATGCTCCTCAACCGCGGAGCGCGGATACTGGAGATCGATTCGGAAAAGGGGACACAGCTTTCTCCCGCCACCCTGCTCTTTTACGGCGACCAGAAGCGCGCGCCGGAGGGCCCGCATCTGTTAAAAAAGGACGGCTGGTACTATCTCTTTGAGGCGGAGGGCGGCACCGGCCCGGGGCATCGGATTACCGTCTCGCGCTCCCGAGAGCTGATGGGGATTTACGAACCCTGCCCCTACAACCCGATTATGCGACAATGGATACCGGAAGCGCCCCTACAGCGCTGCGGCCACGGGAAGCCGGTGATGACGCCCGACGGCGACTGGTACATGGTCTATCTGTGCGGGCGGATGATTAACGGGAAATACAGTATGCTGGGACGGGAGACCGCTTTGGACCCTATCACCTGGACTGCCGACGAGTGGCCTATCGTCAACCGCTTACAGGGCCCAAGCTGCCAGCAGAAAAAGCCGCTGCTCTCTTCCGTGAAGGCAAACGACAACGCACAAGCCGCTCAAGCGGCCGCGGAAGCCGACGATACGATACTCTGCACACTCGGCTTTGGCAGGGATGCGCTGTCAAAGGAATTTATGACGCCGAGGACCCCTACCGCAAACGGCATCCTCCTGAACAACGGCGTTCTCTCCTTAGAGGGCAGCCGCATTGACTTAAACTCCATGCACGCCAAAAATATCGTGGTGCGCAGACAGACTGACTTCGTGTTCACCTGTCAGGTTACGATGGACTGCTCCGCACTGACAAGCGGGCAGGACGCGGGAATGACCTGCTACTATGATGAAAATACCTACTTAAAATTCGGGATTTTTGTCAAGAATGGAGCGTACACCCTCGCGGTATTTGAAAAAATTGACACGGACGAGCATATATCTTTCTCAAAGGATGTCACGGAAGAAATTATGACATGTATGTCATATGGAAACGCGCGGATAACCCTGCGAATCGACACGGATTATCTGCGGCGGGAATTTTCCTATGCGCTTGCAGATTCCGATTGTGCGCCGGAGCGTCTCGGCGTGCTGGACAATGTATATTATCTGTGCGACGAGGGAATCCGAAAGGGAAAGCGCTTTACCGGCGCCATGGTCGGCGTCTATGCCTATGCGAATGACACACCTGTCAGAATCGAGTTTGAGCGGTTCTTGTATAAGAAGCTTATCACACGGGAAACGTTTTAAGATAAACAGTTTACCTGTGCATAATAAAGTTTTCTGTTGCCGCTTATTATTGAACAGGTATGGCGCTACTTTATATTTTTCTGAAACTGCATAAGTTCTTTTGTAAGTTGTTTTGCAGAAAAATAGTTATTCATAATATTGATAAAATGAACAAGTATAAATATCACAAGCACACTGATCATGACTCCTGTCATAACTTCGGCTTTTTCCGAATGGATTATGGGGCTTATGATACAGACGCCTGATACTTCTGCTTCGATAACCGCAAACTGTATCATTTTACGCAGAATGACCTGCTTGTCCGATAGCTCCTTTGAAGAGTACATCAACAGATTCGGAATAACTCCCAGAGCCGCAAAAATAAACGGCGAGGCAAATGCGCTGTATCCGAATCTTGCGTCAGGGTCAAACGCTAAACCAAGGATCATAATTCCTGCCGTAATACAAGTGACAAGAATAAAATAGATCATAAGCGACCTGTAAAGTATTTCTTTAAGGCTCATAAGCTTCCACCTTTCAGAGCTTTTTTCAGCTCGGGCACATATTTTCTTGAAACGATAATTTGTTCTCCGTTTTGAAAAACAGCCGTAAATCTGCCGTTCAGCGAGGGTTTTATCGACTCGATCTTCATAAGATTCAGCAGCACGGATTTTGATACGC
>JAMPFV010000036.1 GCA_023664265.1 Roseburia sp. | reverse complement strand
AATAATTCCGTAAGAATTTTCAGGGTCGCATTACTGTTTATTTGTCAAGGTTCCTGCCGAAAACATATCTGTTTACGCAACTTTAATATCTTATCACGACATCAAAGCATTGTCAATATGTTTTCAAACATTTTTACAAATCTTTGTCCATCGCCTTTATGCGGTGGACTTTTATATTAACACAAGTTATCTCTCGTGTCAATAACAATCACCGTTCATTCATCCCATAAAAATTCGCAGCTTCCGCTGATATGCAATGAAGAATTCCGGCCCTGCGGGCATCAAAACTCTCAGGGCAAAAAAAAGAATCTTGATGTTTCATTAAGATACTTCTTATGATGAGCTTCGCTATTAATTTCATTTGTTCAATAAAATAATTTATTAAAAATGAATAAACGGAGAAGAAGGGATTTGAACCCTCGCGCCGGTCGCCCGACCTACACCCTTAGCAGGGGCGCCTCTTCAGCCTCTTGAGTACTTCTCCCCGGTACTGAATTAAATCCTCTACCAATATGAATTATGCGCCGCAAATCCCAACGCAAGTGTTATTATACCTAATTCATGTATTGTTGTCAATCCCTTTTTTTAATTGTTGCCGTTATTTCTGCCTGATTACTCCGATTCGGCAAAATATTTCATCAAGGCTTCGTTTCCTGCAATTTCCGCATAAAGCCGTGTCCGTTCTCCGCGGCGGATTCCTTAGGGCGTCCCAAATCCTCTCTGGAATCCAAGGATACCATGACCTCTATCATGGCAAGCGTCCTGACCGCCTCTGTCTCCGCCAAAGCATGCCGCAGCTCCTCCGCGGAGGTGACGGAGCAGACCGTCTTGTAGCCGCAGGCCCTGGCGATATCCGCGTATGTCTGTCCGGAGCAGCCTGTCGGCATGGCGCCCACCGACTCATGGGCCGCGTTGTTTATCACAATATGAAGATAATTTTGCGGAGACTGCTTGGCGAGAAAGGCGAGCGCGCCCATATGCATCAAAACCGCGCCGTCCCCGTCCACACAGACGATTCTTCTCGCGGAATCCGCCTGCGCAATTCCATAGGCGATCATGGAGGCATGACCCATGCCGCCCACGGTCATAAATATTTTGTCATGGTTCCCGTAGAGCGCGTCACTCTGCTCATACAGCTCTCTTGAAATCTTGCCGGTCGTCGAGACGATATAGGAATCCCGGTAAACCTGCTCGAGGATTATTTTGAGCGCCTGCTCCCGCACAAGCTTGTATCCGTTCTCCCACACAAACGGCTGCTCCTTCTCGAAGGTGCCTTTCCTGACAATCAGCGCGTATTGACGGTTCTCTTTCAGGTATCCGCAGGCCCTTGCAAGGATTTCCTTTAGCCCGTCCTCGGTGGTCTCCGCGTCAATGATGGAATACGGCACGTCCATGACCTCCAGGAGCGCACAGGTCACCTTTCCCTGAAACACATGCTGCGGCTCGTCCTTCCCTCCCGGCTCTCCGCGCCACCCGACGAGAAAGAGCATGGGGATCCCGTATACCTCCCGATTGGCGATGGAGGCCAGCGGATTGATGATATTGCCGAGGCCCGAATTTTGCAGATACACCAGACAGGGGCGTCCGGTTGCGAGATACACTCCTGCCGCAAGGCCGACTGCAGCGCCCTCGTTTGCCGTCACATAATGCGCAAATTCCTTCCCGTTGTCCGTCTGCACCGCATCACAAAACTGCTTCAGCGTGGAGTCGGGCACGCCCGCAATCGTGGAGATTCCCATCTCTTTTATTTCCCGCAGAAAAACACTTGCTCTCATTCCTATCCCTCTCTTATTGCCGCAGCATAGCATCTATTGCTGTAGCATCTATTGCTGCAGCGTCTATCGCTGTCAGCTCCTCCATTGTGTCAATCTCTATAATCTGTCCCTCCTCAACCGGAAAGACTCTCAGGCGGAGCGTGTCCAAATTTTGGTCAACGACCTCGTCCCAGTACAGATTGGCGTTTTCCTCCCTGCCGTAAGCCTGCACGATTTTCTCCGCGAGAAGCCTGGCATCCTCCTGCCGAAAGAAGGAGATCCCGACCATGTTATAGGTGTCCGTTCCGCCCTTTCCCACTCTGGAGATAAAGCCGTTTTGAAGCTCAAATACCCAATCCGCGGAATAGCCCGCCACCCGTTTCCCGTAATAGCCGGAGCATTCGGGCGTCCTGTCAAAAACAGACAAATCCGAAATCAGCAGGTCCGCCTCACAGATAAAGCAGTCCGCCGTCCCCAGCGCCTCCCTCGCGGCATAGATGGAGGAAATGTTGTTTTTTACAAGGTAGTCCGGATTCTCAAGCAATCGGATTTCGGGATACTTTTCACACAGGTACGAAAACCGGTCCTTCAAATAGCCTACAACGACATAGATTTCCGATATATCCCTTCTTTTTAATCCCTTGATTACGGTCTCAATCAAGGGCGTGCCATGCACCCTCACGAGCGGCTTTGGCACGCGCTCGGTCAGCGGGCGCATTCTTGTCCCAAGTCCTGCCGCCATAATAATGCCGATTTCTCTGCTCATAGGTACCCTCTTTCACATGTCGTCAATCAGCGTGATGATTTCCTGAAAGGGCATCAGCTTTTTGTCAACCTCCAGCGCGCGGTGGTTCTTCAAAATCTCGACCGCGGTGCTCTGCATTGCGGGAAAGGCGCTTCTTGTGAGCTGATTCGCATAAATCACGATGTTGACGCCGTGCGCCGCAAGCTCCGTCTCCGTCACGCTGTTGAACGATGTCGGAACGACAACGATCGGCGTCTTCTTATCTTCCTTTCGGAAAGCATCACAAAACGCAAAAATCTCATCGGGGTCCTTCCTTCTGGAGTGTATCATAATAGCGTCTGCGCCGGCCTCCACATAGGCAGACGCACGCCGCAGCGCGTCCTCCTGCCCCTTCTCCAATATCAGGCTCTCAATGCGCGCGATAATCATAAACTCCTCCGTCCGCTGCGCATTCTTTCCCGCGCGTATCTTGTTACAGAAATTTTCGATGGTGTCCTGCGTCTGCTCAACCTCCGTCCCGAACAGGGAATTTTTCTTTAAGCCCGTCTTGTCCTCAATGATAACCGCGGATACGCCCATGCGCTCCATGGTGCGCACATTGTATACAAAGTGCTCCACCAGTCCGCCGGTGTCGCCGTCCAGAATAATCGGCTTTGTCGTGACCTCCATCACGTCGTCGATCGTCCGCAGCCTTGAGGACATGTCCACAAGCTCGATGTCCGGCTTGCCTTTCGCGGTGGAGTCACACAGGCTGGACAGCCACATCGCGTCAAACTGATCCAGCTCTCCGTTGTGCTCGACAATGGTTTTCTCCGCAATCAGCCCTGTCAGTCCGCTGTGAACCTCTATCGTCTTTACGACGGGACGCAGCTCCAAAAGCCGGCGCAGACGCTTTCTTCTGTACTCGGGCATGGAGAGCCGTTCCTTCATCATGTCGTCGATTCTTTTCACGTTTTCATTACAGGTGTATCCGACCTCCACAAGCTCGCCGCCATACGCCGCAAGGTTCCTCAAAACGTTCTCCCGAATCGCCGCCTCCGGACCGCTGCGCCAGTTATCCCCGTGAATCACATAATCGGGCCGCAGCCTTGCAAGAATCCCGTCATACATGATTTCATTCTGAATAATAATATTTTTCACAAGCCCCGTGGCCTGTACAATCTGCTTTCTCTCCTCTATGGAGATGGTCGGGAAACGGTTGAACTTAATCATCGCGGCATCGCTCAAAATCCCGACGGTTACCTCACCGTATCGATTCGCCTCTCGGAGAATATTCAAATGTCCCTCATGGATCACATCCGTGCAAAAGCACGTGTATACCGTTTTCATAGCTTCACCAACCCTTTCCGGCTGTCATCTGTAGCGGACAGGCACCTGTATGTGATATTCCCTGAGCGCACTCTCCAAAACGGCGAAGAAGTCCTCGATATCCTTCGGCGTGATGGCGCCAAGCGCGCACAGCCGAAAGGTATTCTGCGTTGACACCTTGCCCGGATAGATGGTAAAGCCGCGCTCATAGCAGTAATCGTGCACCTTCTCAAAATCCCAGTGCTCATCATCGGGATACCTCACGGACACGACAAGCCCCGCCTGCAGCTCTCTTTTGATGATGTCCTGAAAGCCCAGCCTGTCCAATCCCGCGTGAATCGCCTCGAAAACGCTCAGGTGCCGCTGCCATTTGGCCTCCTCGCCCTCCGCGAAATACTCGTCGAGCGCCTGCCGCGCGGCATAGATTGTCTGCACCGGCGGAGTGAAGTGCATCTCCCCTGTCGTCTCAAAAAAGTGATATTGCAGATACAGATTACAATAGTATGAGCGCTTGGGATAATCCGCCGATTTCCTGATGATTTCCGTATTTCCGACAATAAATGACAGTCCTGTCATTGCCATCAGTCCCTTCTGCGCGGACGCCATACAGAAATCAATGTTCTCCTGCTCAATGTCAATCGGCCGCATCGCATAGGTGGAGGTGGTGTCCACCGTAAACACCGCGCCGTAACGGTGCGCCAGCGCGCCGATTTCCCGAATGGGATTCAGGATTCCGGTTCCTGTCTCGTTATGCGTCGTGTGGACAAGCGCAATGTCGGGATTCTCCTTCAGGGTCTGCTCAATCCTGTCCAAATCCGGCAGCTCGTCCACCGGAAACCGTAGGTCGATAAAGGGCAGATTGTAGTATTCGCAGATTTCCGCGGCGCGTGTGCTGTATGCGCCGTTGTTGACGATAAGCGCCTTTTTGCCCTCCGGCAGGAGGGAATTCAGGCATACGTCGATATTCAGCGTGCCAGAGCCGCAGAACAGCACTGCGGTATACTTGTCCAAATCGCCGTGCACGATGCGCACCAAGTCCTCGCGCATCCGCTTCATCATGGCGGCAAACTCCTTCTCCCTCGGGCAGATGTCCGGAACGACCTGCGCCATTTTCACGGTATCCGTCGTCGTCGCAGGTCCCGGATTCAATAAGATATTTCTTTTGACAGTTCTCTGCATTTAATCATCATCTTCCTCTTCATGCTTTTTCTTATACCAGTCAAGCCGCTCCATAATGTAGGCGGCTCCGACCGCTCCGCTGCTGCCGATGCTGTAGATGTATTCGTCCCTGATTTTCTCAAGGGACGCTCTCGAGAAGGCGTTGCTGCTCAAAAGCTCCTCAACCGTCTGCGCCAGCGTTGAGAGCTTGTCCGTATCAACGCTCCTGCCCACCTTATTGCGAAGCTCGATGTCTATCGGCGTGATGCCAAGCTCCTCATAATCCTCATTCATAACCTTCATGGGCGTGTTGATGAAGAGCGACGGCTTGAGCGTCGCAAACGAATACTCAAACGCAATGCTCGACCAGTCCGTGATCACGACGTCCGCCTCATATACGGTGCGGTTTGACGAAAAGTCCGTCTGCAGCTCCATGTCCTCGCGCCCGTCCATGTGGAACTTCTCCCGAAGCTGCCGCAGCCGCGCCTCCTCATGGCGGACAAACTGCGGGTGCGGGCGGACGATAAGCTTATAGCCGTGCCCTTGCAGATTTTCCAGTATCTCGTCGATGCAGGAGTATAAAATATTGTCCTTCTGCCATGACGGGGCAATCAGGATTTCGCGAACCGCCTTTTCCTTCTTCTCCATCGCATCATAGGCCTGAATCATGTTGTCAATAACGCTTGAACCCCATTCCACGATTCGCTTTTCGGGCAGCTTGTACAGCTCCTCACGCTTTCGGATCTCTTTCGTGCAGAGGAAGCCCGACGAGAAAACGGTGTCAAAATGATCCAAGGCCTCTTTCCTGAAGGTCAGGTTCGGGCTGTTCACGTCATGCGGGACGTAGATGTATTCGTTGTCCTTTCGGACGAGGGAGCGCTTGATGTGGAAGCTCTCCAAATCGGGCGTTGTCATCACGACAACGTCCGCCTCCAGCTTCATCATCAGGACAATCAGCTTGTTTTCGCCGATGTAAAAGGGCCTGAATCGGTCGCTCGCCATCTCGAAAACCTTGTCCTCAGGGTCGCTTGTGATGTAGTTCACCACAACGTTGGATTTTTCCAGCAGGGTTTCTATGATATTTTGGTAATATTTGTAAAAGCCGTTCTTCTCCGAGTAGAATACCAACTGCATCTCATAATCCTTGAAAAACCGCCGATAATCCGCCCGCTCCTTCTTCCGATAGGGATCCTTGGCAAAGAGCTTTTTCTGCTGCTTTTGGAACTGCGCCGCAGCCTTGAGCTCCTGTCTGCTTTGCTCCAAGGCATCGTAGTCGATGTATTTCTTGGGGTTCATTATGATGTTCAGCAGATACAGCTGCAGGATGGAGAACAGGTTGCTGAAGGTCCAATAAATTCCCACTCCCGTCTTGACAAAGAAGCCGAGATACAGGGACAGCGCGATGGAGAGCAGCATCGTGCCGTATTGGTTTATCCGCCCCTGCTCGGACTGCAATACGTTGATGCGGTTCTGGATAAAGCACATCAGCCAAGCGGAGAGCGCGGCAATCAGCGGGATGATATAGGTAATCCCTCCTGTCTCCGACGGCACCGCGGACAGATTCAGGCTGCCGAGCATGGTGTCGAGCGTCCCCGCCTTCCCTCTGAAAATATGCAGCTCAGGGTGATTGATGACATCAATAACGCCCATCAGCAGTATCAGTTGAAGCGCAAGGGGAATCAGATCCGCGAGCGGCTGATAATGCTCCCGCTTATACAGCTCGTACTGCTCCTCCGAGATTTTCTCGCTGTTGCCAAAATATTTTGCCTTGATAAAATTGATTTCCGGCTGCAGCTTGACCATTTTAATGGAGTTCTTTTGCACCATCAGGGATACCGGCAGCAGCACGATTTTCGTCAAAAGGGTGAAGAACACAATCGAGAGGAAATAGTTGCGCAGACAGCCGTAGCTAAAGTACATCAGCCACCCAAGCACGCCGCCAATCAGACTAATTATGTAATTCATTCTGCCTCCTGCCCTTTATCGGCTTCCTTTCTGCGGTTGTGCTTCCTCTTCATCTTGCGGAAAAATTTCATAATCTTATGACGGTACACGGTGCAGGCCGCACCGATGGCGATACATACGCCGGCCACCGCCTGTATGATGTAGGTCACCGCGGAGGGGTCGATATACGCAAACGACGTATTCCCCAGCAGCACAAAGAAGCAGGTGAAAAAGTACATAAATTTGAAGACCTTTAGAAATTTTTTCATTTGTTGATTTGACTCCTTTCCAAATTGCGTCATGGTTTTGGGTATATCTTAATAGTGATAAGTATTTTCCACTCTCCAATTGTCGAGGTCTTTGACATATCCGTTGATTGAATACTCAATAACAATCTCTGATGTGGAATCGTCATATTGGTACGCTCTTTCCCTTTCTTCGCTTTCGGGAACTTCGTCAAACGCTCTTCCACATTCCGACCAGGTAAACCCGGCTGCCTTTAAAATCGAAGGAAGTATCTCCGCCTGTGTGACCGGCGCACTATTCAAAAGCATTTTCTCCTGCTGCCGGTATGGCTCCTTAACCAGCAGAATCGGCGTGGACACTCTCAAAAGCTGCTCTTCCTTCCCGTCACGTTTTGCCGGATTTCCGTGATCTGCCGTAATGATAATTGTTGCGCTCTCGTATTTTCCCAGAGCCTTTAGCTGTTCCAGATATTCATATACAATCTTCAGGCACGCTCTTGACTGTTCCGTATATCCCGCTTCCTTATCATAGTACATCTCTTCGGATAAACAAAATGGCGGATGCACGCCATCCATATGATAAAAGCGAAAGGCCGATTGACAATTTTCATCCACATATAGTCCGTCCTTTATCAGACTCTGATAAAACGGCAGGTCATTTAGAATATTCCACGCCCCGTCAACTTCAGCAATCCCGGCGATGTCTGTGGAATAGTACCTGTATCGGGGCTTTATCGCAAACGGCATGGTTCTGTACATGGAGGTGCGCAACATTGTTGTTATGGTATCTGCGTAGTCGCAACTGTACGCCGCAGTTTCATTATAATTTACAGCCATACTGCGCAAATCATCTGATAAATACTCCGTAAGCGTATAGATACCGATGTCATATCCTGCCTGATAAAGACGAGACAACGCAGTCCTGTCCGTGTCCTTATACTGCTCCATACGGTTTGTTTGTACATTATACCGATATTCCACTCCTTCTAAAATATATGGAAGCGCCTCCTTCGTATTTCCATACTGTGAGGTTGCGTTTTCATAGAAAGTAAAATCGGCCAGCGGCTGCACAAACTCCGTATCCTTTATCAGCTCGTCAAAATCATTGCTGTCAAATCTGTCTAATATAAACAGGATTATGTTGTCCTCCTCCGCAAGCGCAAGACTCCTGTCCGTTGTCAGTACCGGACGCCGCGCGGTATCTCCGAGATCCTCCGTTATCAACAGATACCCCAAAGATACCGTCTGAATCAGCATAATATATATACAAGCCGCCTTACATCCCTTTTTGATCCCCGGCTTATAAAAACCTCCGGCCGTTATAATCCCGATAATCAGAATCCAAAAAACGAGATTAGCTGCCTGTATCCCTAATCCCCACGTCTGCTCCTCTCCTGTCAGGCTCCGGAGCCTTCCATTTAAAAATAATGCCTGAAGATAGCTCATAATGGAAATTCCCGACAGAAAAAGCACAAAAAGATTATAACATTTCCAGGAAAGCAAAACCACCGCCGCCGCCATCAGCAAAAGGCCTATCGCAACACTTCCGGCCAATAACGCGGTTATATACCCCCCCCCGTATCCTATTGCAAATTCATTGGCATTATTTATGTATAACTCACTCGGTAAGTAAATGCCAATCGTTACAAGCCACGAGGCCACTGCCGGAACCGCTTCCCGGAAAGCCTTTAAATATTCCCTGGGCGTAAAATATACAGGATTCACTTTACCGATGAACACCAACCCCGAAGAAAGTATACCACAAACCATAGCCAACGCGCAATACAGCATATTGGTAACACTCACCGAAAAAAATCCCATACTTACAATAAAAATCAACATCCACGCATCAAATATTCCGACAAGCTTATTACTCCATTGTCGCAACAGCCGACAACAGACTGCTAAAAGCGCCATGTCCATCAGAAGCACGATTACTCCATAATGTATATAGGTTCGAGGCTCCGTGTTCAAAAAGCTTTCCGGCAGGGTCTTGCTTGGACTTTCCAGATACCATTTTGCGGCAGAGCCGGCAAAATAATTGCAAAAGAAGAAAAACAGCACTGTTTTGATATAAAATACCCCTGTGTATCCCCGCTCAATATCCTCTCTGTTTACCGCAAGCCAAGCCGCAGCCGGAAGCAATCCGATTATCAGCAAAAAAACAATCATCAAATATCCTTGGCTCATTCCATGAAATCCTCTCTGTCTGACATATTTTAAAAAGCTTTAATAATAGACAACCTGATTTACCCTCCAGCTGTTAATATCCTTCACGTTCCCGTCTATCAGATACTCTATAAAATAATCCGTGTATTCGTTGCCCTCTTTTCTGAAATAGACATCATTATAGGTTCTCTCGCGCGCCTCGTTCTCCCCGATCTCCGCAAAAGTCCTGCCATACTCCTTCCAGTCCAGTCCCGCCGCCTTCATAATGGCAGGCATCAGCTCGGACTGCGCAACCGGAGCTGTGCTTATTGCCATCGTATCCTGCCGGCAGCCCGCTTCCTTGACGAGCATAAGCGGCGACGAGAGGATCTCCATCTTCCCCGTCTCGGGATTGCTTTGTGCGACTTGTCCGTGATCCGTCGTTATGATAATCGTTGCGGAATCATACCGGCCCAACGCTTTCAGCTGTTCCAAATACTCAAAAACAATCTTTAAGCTCCCTCTTGCCTGTCCAAGAAGGGAGCCTTCTCTTCCCGATTTATCATACTTCAAATCCTCCGACAGACAGAACGGCGCATGAGCTCCTACCATATGAAAAAAGCGAAAGGCCGCCCTGCAATCCTCATCCACCGCCAGCCCGCTTTCCGTCAGCATCTGATAAAACGGTAAATCATTATAAACATTCCAAACTTCCTCAGCCTTTGCCATCGCATCAATATCCGCAGACGAATACGCGTACTGCGGCTTTATGACAAACGGCGCGGTTTTATACATGGAAGTCTTCAACATCGTCGTTATTACAGTCCCATAGTCACAGCTTCTCTTTGTCTCCCGGCTGTAGTTTACCGACTTTTCACGAAGAGCGTCAGACAACATCCATGCTTCCGTATACACACCAAGCTCATATCCCTGTTGGTACAGCTGCTGCAAGGCGTCCGTGCGGGTTATTATACCCCCCCCCCGTATTTTCGACCCCTTCAAGCAGATAGGGAATCGCCGTTGATGTGTGCGCATACTCAGAGGTCGCATTATCATAATAAGTAAAATCCGCCAAGGGCTGCGCAAAATCCGCATCCTCCTGCAAAATGGCATCAAAATAACTGCTGTCAAACGCGTCCAACACAAACACCAGAATATTTTCATCCGCCGCGATCGTAAGCGCATCCCGCGTTGTCATTGCCTGCTGCATCCCGGCATCATCAAGATCCCTTGTCATCGACAGCCAGCCCAGTGTCACTGTCTCAATCAATGCAATATAAACGCAGGCCGCCTGACACACCTTTTCAATGCCGGTCTTGCGAAATACGCCAATCACAATCACACTGATAACGGCCACCCAGACAGCCGCATTCAGAAAGCAAAGCCCTGCCGGCCATAGCTGTTCCTCTCCCGTCAGCTCCTGAAGCTTTCCATTCAGGAAGCTTCCCTGAATCCAACTCATAACGGAAACCCCGGACGCTGCAAGCACAAACGGTTTATAAAATTCCCGCGGCAACAGCACTGTCACTGCCGTTATCAGAAGAAACCCGATCAGCAGACTCCCTGACAGCAAAATCCAAAAAAACTCTCCATAGGGCGCCGTAAACTCGCCCGCATTACTTATATACAGTTCATTCGGCAGATAAATCCCCGCCGTTATGACCCACAGCCCGATTGCCGGCGCCGCTTTCCGAAACGCTTTTCCATACTCCCGTCCTGTATAAAAAGTCAGCTCCCTTTTGCCAAGGCACAAAAATGCTCCGGAAAGGAAGAGGCTCAGCACAAACACGACGCAGTATGACGTGTTTGTAATGCCTCCCCGGCAAAAACCGACAACAAGCAAAAGCACAAGCATACCCGCGTCAAACAGCTCAAACGCTCTCCTTCCCCATCGCTTCCATATTCCAAGCACACAGAACAAAAGCGCGATATCCGCCAATGACACTGCAATTCCATAGTGCAGCCATGTGCGGGCCTCCGCGTCCCAAAAGCTTTCCGCCAATGTGTTTTCAGGGCTTCCCAAATACCACTTTATTGCAGACCCCAGAAAATAATTGCAAAAAAAGAAAAAGAAAATCATTCTTCCCGTCGTCTCTCTGCGATGTACCATCCGCAGTATAACTTGCGGCAGCAATCCGATCATCAATAAAAAAGCAATCATAAGATAACTTTGGCTCATTCCGTGAAATCCTCTCTGTCCGGCATACTCCAATCTTGTACAAAAATCAACGTCCTCCCGCCACAAGTCAAAGCACGGCACCGGTTCAAATAAGAACAACTATGTGCGAATACCGCTTTCTCAAACAAATTTACTTTAAACCAAATCATTCCAAATGTCAACAGAATACCGCTCCTAAATGCCGCACTCCTACGAGTGGCGCTCTACCGCCGTCTCGTACAAATCATTCCCCTCCGCGTCAATTACGACAATCGCCGGGAAATTTTCCACCTCAAGCCTTCGGATGGCCTCCGTCCCCAGATCATCATAGGCCACCACCTCCGACGCCACGATGGACTTGGATAAGAGCGCGCCGGCGCCGCCGACGGCGGCAAAATACACCGCGCCGTTTCGCACGATTGCCTCCTTTACGGCGTCGCTGCGTTTTCCCTTTCCTATCATACCCTTCAAGCCGAGATCCAAGAGCCTTGGCGTGTATTTATCCATACGGCTTGCCGTCGTCGGGCCAGCGGAGCCGATGGGGCGTCCCTCTCTTGCGGGAGACGGTCCCATATAATACAGGATGGTATTGTTCATTGCAATCGGAAGCGCCTCCCCCCGCTCCAGCGTCTCCTGCATACGCAGGTGTGCCGCGTCCCTTGCGGTATAGATGGTTCCCGTTATGTATACATAGTCTCCGGCTTTCAATGACCGCGCCGCCTCATCCGTTATCGGCGCCTTAATATATTTATCCATTTTCATCCCCCATGCCGCCTTTCGCGGCTCATATAAAAATGAAAAACGCTGCCTTTTGCGCTTTTCACACCAGCCTGTTTACAGCTCCCTGACCGCGTGGCGGTTCACATGACAGCATATGTTGACAGCCACCGGCAGTCCCGCGATATGCGTCGGATAGGTGAAGATATTCACGGCAAGCGCGGTCGTCGTGCCGCCAAGTCCCCCGGGGCCTATCCCCGTATGGTTTATCCTGTCCAACAGCTCCTCCTCCAGCTCCCGCACATAGGGAATATCCGAATGCACGTCAACAGGTCTTGTGAGCGCCCTTTTGGCCATCAGCGCGCATTTCTCAAAGGTTCCGCCGATGCCGACGCCCACCACCATCGGCGGGCATGCATTCGGCCCCGCGTCCCTGACCGCGGTAAGAATCGCGTCCTTCACACCCTCTATGCCGTCCGCCGGCTTCAACATAAATACGCGGCTCATGTTCTCGCTGCCAAAGCCCTTGGGCGCGACCGTAATGCGCACGGTCTCCCCGGTTGTCAGCTCATAGTGAATGATTGCCGGCGTGTTATCCCTCGTGTTTTCGCGGATTAAGGGATCCCTCACAACGGACTTGCGCAGATACCCCTCCGTATAGCCCTGCCGGACCCCCTCGTTGACGGCCTCCTCGAGGCTGCCGCCCGCAAAGTGCACCTCCTGTCCGATCTCCATAAAAACAACCGCCATTCCCGTATCCTGACAAATCGGTATCCTGTCCTCCCCCGCAATCCTGAGATTGTCCTGCAGCTGGTTCAATATCTGTTTCCCCAGAGCGCTCTTTTCCGTTGTCGCGGTCTCCTTGAGCGCCGCGTCCATATCCGGCGTCAGATAATGGTTTGCCTCGATGCACATTTCTTTAATGATTTTCGTAATATCCTTTACGTCAATTGTCCTCATCCGCTGCTTTCCTTCCTATGGTTTTTCCGCGACGATATCCGCGAACTCCGCCCCGGCGGCCTTCGCCAAGTCCTGCGGGGACAGTTCGAGCTGCATCCCAAGCTTCCCGCCGCTCACGATTATGTTTTCCAGCCGTCGCGCGCTCTCGTCGATGCGCGTCACATACTGCTTTTTCATGCCGATTGCCGTACAGCCGCCGCGAATATAGCCGGTGACCGCATGGATGTCCTTCACATGCAGCATCGCGACAGACTTCTCGCCGACGGATTTTGCCGCCTTTTTCATGTCGAGTTCTTCCTCTATCGGGAGGACGAACACATAATAATTCCTGCTGCTTCCCTGCGTCACAAGGGTCTTGCAGACCTTCTCGTGCGGCAGTCCGAGCATGTCGGCAATCTGAATGCCGTCCGTAAATTCATCGCATTCGTATGCGTGCGTCGTGTACGGAATCCCCTTCATGTCCAGAAGCCGCATCGCGTTTGTCTTGATTTCCTTTGCTTTTGCCATCGCGGATACTCCTTATGTCTTCATTCATGCTTACATAAAACATTTAGCCATAAAATCCGTAATTTGTAAAGGGGAGGATTGTTTGTCGCACAGCCTATTGCATTCTCCGGAAAATTACGCTAAAATAGACCATAAAGTTAAAATAAACTATGAAAATAAGAAGGAGGCTGTATATTTATGAAACATATCAATTCCATAATAAAGTGGCTGATGGCAGGAGCCGTCTGTCTGTTCTTACTGCCGATGTCCAACGTATACGCCGCACCCGCGCTGACGGAGGAGAATTTTGACTACGACTGGTATCTGGAGCAGCATCCCGACCTTGCGGCAATCATCCCCGCGGAGGACCATGCGGCCATATGGGCTTTCTATCAGACTACGGGAGAGCCGGCAGGATGGCTCGGCAGATGTACAAAGAAATCCTATATCACGGAGTATAACTTTGACTATGACACCTTTTTTGCGCAGAATCCCGATGTATTCGCGGCGTTTGGCGGCAATAAGAAGATGACCTATGACTGGTATATGTCCACGGGTTCTTACGAGGGAAGAGCCGTTCAGACTACCAGTGAGACCACCAATGCCCAAATGGAAATCTATGACATTGCGGACAGAATCACAAACAGCGGCATGTCCACACGAGAGAAGGTAAAGGCTGTGCATGACTGGATGTGTATCCATATCGCCTACGACTATGACAATTATTTGAACGGCACCATTCCCCGCAGCTCCTATGCCATTGAAGGCCCCATCAAATACGGCAAATCCGTCTGTCAGGGATATGCCCTTACCTTTGAGGCCTTTATGAATGTCCTTGGGATTGAAACGGAATATATAAGAGGTACGGCAACCAGCGGTCTCGGCAGCGGCGGACATGCGTGGAATAAAGTAAAAATAGACGGCGCCTGGTATTGGATTGACGTCACATGGGACGACCCCGTACCGGACAGCCCGGGCATTGTATATTGGTACAAATATTTCCTTATCAGCGAGGAGCAGATGAACAGGGACCACACCCCTCAGGCAAGATAAAAGCTATTCTTTTGACAGGCAGCCGTCACATATGCGACGGCTGTTTTCTTCGCCGGAAGACCCGCCGGCCGCCAATCCGAAAATGACACTTTCGTCACTTTTACATGGCGATCAGCCAGACAACCGCGGCGGATATCATAATCTGGATAATCGCGAACTTGAACACCGTCTGGGCATTCGACCATTTGCGGTTCTTGCGCACATGGTCGTGGAGCGGCGTGCGCACCTTTGTCAGTATTTTAATCCTGAGGAACCGCAGCAGCGCCACCTTCACCAGCCCGATACCGCCGTCAACCATCAGCACGCAGGCCACGAGCACATAGAGGAACGGGCTGCCGGTCTTCATCACCGCTATCGCGATAAAAAGCCCGATCGCGCGGGAGCCGGCGTCCCCCATCATAAGACAGCTCGGCGTCGCGTTGTACCAGAGGTAGCCGAGGATGCTCGCGATAAAAAGCAGGATAATATAGGCAAATTCCGGTGCTATTTCTCTCGCATTCATTATAAGATATATTGTGGAAAGCGAAATCGTGGCCAGCGTGCCGGAAAGTCCATCCACACCGTCCGCACAGTTCGTCACGTTGATGGAGGCCCACACAAGGATAACCGCCAGCACGCCGTACACCATCGGATGCAGGTGGTATGTCTGTCCGGTCAGGGATATCAGCACGTCGCTTCCGTTAAAGTTGACAACGGTAATCGCCGTCATAATCGCGATGACCAGATCCAGCAGGCCCTTGCGCAGCTCCCCCCAAGACACCTTGGCACAGTCGTCCAGAAAACCCGTCATCATTGCGGCTACCGTCAAAATCAGATAAATCAGCGTCTCCCGCTCCGGCTTGGCAAACAGAAGCGTGACCGCCACGAATACCAGAATAAAGATAAAACCCGCCCCGCGCGGCTTTCCCGCGGAGAGAACTCCGTCGTGCGCATATGCACGTCCATGATCCCGCGGCAGCTTATCAATCCCAATTCCCAACAGCAGGCAGGTGCCGAGATATCCGCAGGCCACGCCCAGAAATCCCAAAATACTGTAGTCCGAAACACTCAGAAAATTGTTAATCATTCCCCATTCTCCTTTTTATCCCCCAAACTGGCTCTGATACAGATTGGCGTAAAAGCCGTTTTCCTTGTTCAGCAGCGTCTCATGGCTGCCCTGCTCGATAATGCTTCCGTCCTTCATCACAAGAATGATGTCCGCCTCCCGAATCGTCGAGAGCCGATGCGCGACGATAAAGCTGGTTCTGCCCTTCATCATCGTGTGAAATGCCTGTGAAATCTTAATCTCCATCCGCGTGTCAATGGAGGAGGTCGCCTCGTCGAGAATCAGCATCGGCGGCAGGCACAGCATCACTCTGGTGATACAGAGAAGCTGCTTCTGTCCCTGCGAAAGACTTCCGCCGTCCTCATTGATTACCGTGTCGTATCCCTTGGGCAGCCGTTTGATAAAGCTGTGCGCATGGGCCGCCTTTGCCGCGGCGATTACCTCCTCGTCCGTCGCGTCCGGCTTGCCCATCACGATGTTCTCGCGGATGGTTCCCGCATGGAGCCATGTCTCCTGTAAAACCATGCCGAAGCTGTCCCTGAGGCTCTTTCTGGTCATATCCCGAATATCCACCCCGTCTATCCGGATGCTTCCGCCGTTCACGTCGTAAAACCGCATCAGCAGATTGATCACGGTCGTCTTTCCGCAGCCCGTAGGGCCGACAATCGCAACGCGCTGTCCCGGCTCGACCTCGAGATTAAAGTTCTGAATCAGCTTCTGCCCGGGATTGTAGGAAAAGCTGACGTTCTCCATCACGATGTGCCCCTCGGGCGCCTCCATGCGCACCGCGTCCGCGGCATCGGGAAGCTGCGGCTTCTCCTCGATAAATTCAAAAACTCTTCCGGCACACGCAAGCGCCGTCTGAAGCTCCGTGACAACGCCCGATATCTCGTTGAAGGGCTTGGTGTACTGGTTCGCATAGCTCAGAAAGCTGGTGAGCTGCCCCACGCTGATGCGCCCCTTAATCGCGAAAAACGCCCCCAAAATTCCGACGCCGGCGTACACAAGGCTGTTCACAAAGCGCGTACACGGATTGGTCAGGGAGGAGAAAAAAATCGCCTTCACGCTCGCCTTTTCCAGCCGCGCGTTAATCTCCTCAAACTGCGCTATCGCCTTGTCCTCATGGCTGAACGCCTTCACCACCTTCTCGTTGTCCGTCATCTCATTGACAAAGGCCGTCTGCTCTCCCCGCGTCTCGGACTGAAGCTTCGACATGTGAAAGGTGCGCTTCGCGATAAAGCCCGCAATAAAAAATGACAATGGCGTCAGAATTACCACGATAACCGTCGTCGGTATGTTGATTGAAAGCATAAACAGCAGTGTGCCGACAATCGTCACAACCCCGGTAAAAAGCTGTGTAAAGCCAAGAAGCAGTCCGTCCGAGAACTGGTCCACATCCGCGATAATCCGGCTCACGATATCTCCATGGGAATGTCCGTCTATATATTTCAGCGGAAGGATTTCCAGCTTTTTAAACGCTTCATCCCGCACGTCCCGCACCACCTGATAGGCGATTTTATTGTTGCAGGTGTTCATCAGCCACTGCACCGCGGCCGTCAGCAGTATGATGACCGCCATCCTCCTGAGTATCTCCAAAATGCCGGCGAAGTCAACCCTTCCGGCTCCGACAATGCAGTCCACCGCCTGCCCTGTCAGAATGGGAATGTATAGTGTTAGAATTACCGAAATCGCCGCCATCACTATGGAAAACAGCAGGAAAAATTTGTATTTTCCGATATGGTTTAAAACCGTTTTTAATATTTTTCCGTTTCTGTTGTTTTTCATCCTAATCCTCCATGCCGCCTTCAGCGGCCTGCCGTCTGCGGCTTCTTATCCGGAAACTGGGAGTAGTAGATTTCCTGATATACCTCGTTCCCGGCCAACAGCTTTTCATGCGTACCGATGCCCGCCATCCGGCCGTCATCCATCACTATTATTTTATCAGCATATTGTATGGAAGATGCACGCTGCGAAACAATTATTACCGTCATGTCGCTTCGCATCCCCCTTATCGCCTGCCGCAGCTTCGCGTCCGTGGCAAAATCCAGAGCCGACGCGCTGTCGTCCAAGATGAGGATCTCGGGGTTTCGGACAATGGCGCGCGCGATGGTCAGACGCTGCCGCTGTCCTCCGGACAGGTTCTTTCCGCCCTGCGCCACCTGAAAGTCCTGTCCGCCCTCCTTGGCCTCCACAAATTCCTTCGCCTGGGAGATGCGCAGCGCCTCCTCCAGCTCCTCCGCACCGGCGTTTTCATTGCCCCACAGAAGATTTTCGCGGATGGTTCCCTGAAAGAGAACTGCCTTCTGCGGAACGATGCCGATTCGCTCTCGCAGGGAGGCAATGTCATATTCCTTTATATTACGCCCGTTTATCCGCACGGTTCCCCGCGTCGCCTCATAAAAGCGGGGGATCAGATTTACCATGGAGGTCTTTCCCGAGCCGGTTCCGCCGATGATACCGACAGTCTCGCCTCTCTTTACCGTAAAATCAATGTCGGTGAGGGACTCGTCTCCGCCGCCGCTGTAGGTGAGCCCCACATGGTCAAAGGCGATGATCTCATCCGAGGGGCCTCCGGCGAAAGCAATCGCGGCGCCGTCCTCCATGCTGGACCGGATATCAAACACCTGCCCGATGCGGTTTGCGCAGGCGATTGCCTTGGTGAGCTGGATAATCAGATTGGCGAGCTTGACCAGCTCCACCAAAATCTGCGACATATAGTTTACGAGCGCGACCACCGCACCCTGCGTAATGACACCGCCGTCAACGCGCACCGCTCCGGTATGGAGCAGCACCACGAGCGCGCCGTTTATGATAATGTAAGTGACGGGATTCATCGCCGCCGATATTTTTCCGACAAAGACCTG
Source organism: Roseburia sp. (assembly GCA_023664265.1). GTDB lineage: Bacteria > Bacillota > Clostridia > Lachnospirales > Lachnospiraceae > COE1. The sequence goes on along the minus strand of JAMPFV010000036.1, from coordinate 11,439 downwards.
TACCTCCAAGAGCCGTTCGTTCTCCCGCGTGAAGCTCTCTATTTCCGTCTCCTCGTTGCAGAAGGCCCGGATAACGCGCGCGCCCGCAAGATTTTCACGGGTTCTGCCAAGGATTTTGTCGAGCGCTGCTTGTACCTTTTTGTAGAGCGGCATACTGACAATCATAATGCCGAAGACGACGATTGCAAGCAACGGAATGGTCACGACAAAGATCAATGCCGCCTTCACGTCAACGGTAAACGCCATGACCATCGCGCCAAACACGATAAACGGCGAGCGCAGAAGCAGACGCAGGGTCAGGTTCACACCGTTCTGCACCTGATTGATGTCGCTTGTCATGCGCGTGATGAGCGTGCTGGTTCCGATAGTGTCCAGCTCCGTGTAGGACAGGCCCTGAATATGGGAAAAAAGCGCGTTTCTCAGCTTTGTCGCAAAGCCGACCGCGGCCTTGGCGCTGAAATACTGCGCGGTCACGGCGCTGATCAGTCCGACGGCCGCCAAAATCAGTAATATTATGCCCGTTTTTATAATATATGGCCGATTCCCGCTTGAAATACCATTATCAATCATGGAAGCCATCACCAGCGGCACCATCAGCTCAAAGGAAGCCTCCAGCATCTTAAAAAGCGGCGCGAGAACGCTTTCCTTTTTGTATTCCTTCATATATTTCAGCAAGCTTTTCATGGAAATCCCTCTCTTTTATGCTATACTCATATATGAACGGATTCATATATATATTATCCGTATATAATCCGTTCATATTGTAAACCCGGATTTTTCATGTAACATCATACCACAAACTCTCAAGGAGAACAACCTATGAACCTCGATTTCAATTCAGGACAATCGACAAGATATTTACAGGTATACGATTATTATAAGGAAATGATCGTGAACGGACGGCTGCCCGAGAACACCAAGATGCCCTCCATCCGCAGATGCGCGCAGCAGCTCGGTCTGAGCCGCACGACGATTGAGACCGCTTACCTGTGCCTTGCTGCGGACGGTTATATTATTTCCCGGCCGCAGAGCGGATATTATGTCACGGGGCGCTCGCACAAAAGCAGGGTCATCACGCCGGAGAGAAAACGGGAGACGGAAAAGCAAGTTCTCTATAATTTTACCTCCAACAATGTGGACGCGGACAGCTTTGACTTTAATCTATGGCGGAGATATATCAAGAGCACGCTGCGCCAAGACGGTCGGATGCTGACCTACGGAGAGCCGCAGGGCGAGTACGAGCTTAGGGAGACTATCTGCAACTATGTGATCAACAAGCGCAACGCGGTCTGCCGCCCTGAGAATATCGTTATCGGCGCGGGCTCGCAGGCTCTGATGAATATTCTCTGTCCGCTCATTCGGCAACGGCACAGCGTATGCTTTCAGGATATGCATTTCGCGCAGGGTATGGTGATTTTCGAGGATTACGGCTTCTCCCTTGAAGCGCAGCGTGAGAACGCCCGGATTCTGTATATGACGCCGTCGCATATGACGACGCCGGAGGAAGTTATGAGTGTCGAGCGGCGGCTGACGCTGCTCAAGGAGTGCGCGGCGCATGACCGCCTGATTATTGAGGATGACTACGATAATGAATTCCGGTATTTCAACAAGCCGATTCCCTGTCTGCAAGGGCTTGCGGGCGGTGAAAACGTCGTCTATCTGAGCACGTTCTCCAAGCTGCTTCTGCCCTCTATCCGATTGAGCTTTATGATTCTTCCGGATTCCCTGCTGCCGCTGTATGAGGCCAAAAAGGCGCTCTACAACCAGACGGCCTCGAAGTCCGAGCAGCTGGCGCTCTGCCAATTCCTGCGCGACGGACACCTCGACGGCCAGATTCGGAAGCTCAAGCGGCTCTATGCCGGCAAGGCAAGATCCCTGACCGTATTATTGGCGGAGGCCTTCGGCGGACAGGCCGTCGTCTCCATGGGGGAGTCCGTGTTTCTCGTGCATTTGAAGGTCAAGTGCCGCCTGACGGGAGACGCGCTCTTGGAGCGGGCGCGCAGCCACGGACTGAAATTCTTCGTGTCCGAGGGCAGGCAAAATCCGTCAAGGACTGCCGGTGATGCGGAGCACACGGTTCACCTCGCGCTCTCCTGCTGCGAGGTGCCTGTGGAGGCGTTCCCCGAGGCCGTGCGGCGGCTGAAAGCGGTTGTGGAGGGAGCGTAAGCGTCCCACACCGTCTCCAAATACCGCAGGGTCTCCGGCGGGACGGACAGCTCATATCCCCTCGTAAAGTCAAAGCGCCCTGCACTCCCGTTATCCAAAAACGCCATCTGTATCCCGGCGGCTGAAGCGACACCGGTGTCATAACAGGCGACCCCGTCCAAATACACGGTGCAGGCGCCCTCCTCCTCATAAAGCTTTTCCGCGTCAACAGCAAACGACAGCGTTCCCCCGCCGGTCTCCGCCACTGTGCCGGCTTCACCCGAAACAGTGAGATACTCCGCTATCCCCGCCGAGGGCTTCGCGACGATAAACGTCACATCCTCCGTGACCGCCGCGGTATCGATTCCCATATACGCAAACAGCTCCGCATAGTCCCTGTCCTTCAGCAATTCCTTATCGCGAAGCTCTATGACAAAGGTATGCTCCTCAAAATCCTTATATTGGCCGCTTCGCCTGATAAAAATGCTTTTTCCGCACAGCGTCTCCATTCTCTCATAATATAAATCCGTCTCGCGCAGACGGTTCATCACATACTCGCGAAAGGCCCGCAAGCCCTCGGAGGCATCCTCCTTTGCGGTTTCAGGCCAGCGCTCCGACTCCCTCAGATATGCGCCGCTGTCATAAAGCGCCGCCTCGTATTCGTCCAGCATCCGGTCGATATTTTCCTCCGACCAGCCGGTCCGCCTTAAATATTCGTATCTGTCAAATATTCTTTCCCATATTGACGTGTCTCCATTCACCATAAGCTGATTCAGGTAACCGCTTTCCATAATGCAGTTCTCCTCAACGCCTGTCGTCCAACGCCATCCGCCCCAGCTGTAATCCAAATCCCACGGGACATACAGCGCCGTCGGCCCGTCGGCCCCGTTTTCCACGAAAAGATACTGGTTTTTAATCAGATGATTCAGCCTGTACGAATTGCCGGAAACATTGTCAAAGCCTTGTATCAGGTTATAAAACAGCCGGATATCTATCGCATTATCCATGTCGATGCCCGCATATAGGGATTCATTGTCCGAGGAATGGAGAGACAGCCCATAATAATAGGCCTCCAGGAGCGGCCATCCCGCGGCTCCTCCCTTAATCTCATAGCCCTCCACGCCGTCCGGTGTGACCCGCAGCGCTTGTTCGTCGGCCCAGCTGACCTTCTTATACAGGCCCGCGTCCTCGTCCGCATGGTCGATTCCCAAGAGCTTCTGCCCCACAGGGTATCCCAGCGCGTATAAGCCCAGATAACTGCCGTTCATAAACACTTCCACATACTTATATTCCGTCCCCGTATCGATTCCCCTTGCGTTATTCGTTGCACAGGTATATTTCCACAGATTCGTCGAAAACACATTCCGGACTCTCTCCGGCTCATCAAATCCCGCGTACAGCAGCCAGTCGTCATCCTGACGCATCCCCAGAAGCGATACCTGATTTGTCCGGATATTGCCGCCAAGCGATACGGTCTTCAGGGAAATACGGTATGACTTCTTGGGGAAGTCCCTTGCGCTTGCCCCCCGTATGTGAATCTCTCCCTCGGACACGGTAACTCTGCTCGCGGTATCCCTGCGGTTGTCAAAAAGCGTCATCGTCATCGGGACATACGCGTCCCCGATTTCCCGGTCGCACTCAATATTCATTATCGGGAGCAGTGTGCACTTGAGCGCGTACTCCTCGTACCCGCTGTCCGTATACGCCAAAACGGAAATCGTCCGGTTGTCCCGAATCCCCTCCTCCGTAATCGCGCCATCCGAAAACGCAAGCCGCAGATTGCCCTCCGTCCCCCTGATTTTCACATAGGGGTCATAAGCGCTTGAGCTTCCCTCCACCAGCGAATAATAAAAGGTTCGGCTTGTATTGTCGCAGAGCAGCGTCTGTTCATCGAAAATCAGCTCCTCCAGCAAACCCTCCTCCCGGCTCCGCGCCGCGATAATGTCCGTATACCGCTCTTCGCTGATAAGATGTTGGGAATAGCGCTGCGGATTGTCCCGAAAGCATGTCAGGTAAACCGCCATTATGATAGAGGCCGCAAGAACAACGGCCGCAATTGCATTCTTTTTCATTCGACCATTTTCCTCTTGAAATCCTTTTACAGCATGTCGTCACTGTCATATTTTATGAGCGAAAACCGCTCCACGCCCGCCTCGCGCATCCCATCTGACAGCTGTGTCGGATTTTTTACGGATAACTCCACTACCAGATCCATTCCTCTTTCCGTAAAATTCCTGCTCTTGATGCGGTATTTTCTCGTGCATTCCTCTATCTTTTTCATGATTTCCGCCTCGTCCTCCGCCATGCAGTGGAGCACCAGCACAAACGGCTTTCTTCCGACAGTGAGCAGATACTCCAGCAGCAGCATCACGATGGTCACGGCCAGCGAGGTCAGAACCGCGACCTCATACAGCTGACAGCCGCAGGTTATCCCGATATGCACCGACCAGAGGAGATACAGCATATCCACCGGATCCTTTACCGCCGTCCGAAAACGCAGGATTGCGAGCGCTCCGATTGTACCAAGCGTAATGACAATATTGGACTGCAGGCACAGGATAATCGTGGCGATAAAGAAGGGCAGCACCGCGATGCAGATATGAAAGGATTTATTGTAAAATGCCCTGTGCGAGACCAGTCTGTACACCGTAAACTCGTATATGCCCAACACCAAAACCATAAACAGCACTGACAAAATCACCTTTGTGCTCACGATGGAATTGCCATAGGCATTCATAATATTTTCTATCGTATATTGCAGTATGTTCATCCTTACCTCATTTCTGCGCTGTTTTAACGGCTCAGCTTTGCTGAGACTATGCGCATAACGAGTTTGTGCCAAACCATTTATGGTTTTGCGCAGCGCAGACACAAATCTCGTGATTGAAAATTTTAATTTTCAATCTTACCTCTCTCCTAAACTAATCCGGTTATCTGTTGTATTTTCCATATTAATCACCATGCTCCTTCCATAACGTGTGAAAGTTTTCACTATATCCTTCGTTCCATGCACTGCAATGTCCGTCTTCCCAAGGAATACTTGGAGAAGGAGGATTGGATCAGATGCCGGTTGGTGATAAGATTCTTAATGTATCCCGGCAAAATATAATCAAACTTGACCTCCAGAACATGCCATCCCTTCTCCTGAACCGGATAGCGGATATAATCTCCCTCCGAAAACCGCGACACCTCGTCGGATGCCGATATATTCCGGTCCAGTGTGATGCGTATATGCGTAATCTCCTCCACAAAGGCAATCCGCTCATAATCGATGATGGCCTTGGGCCGAAAGCAGCGCGTCATGCATTTCAGGCAGAAAGACTTTATCAACGGCTTGTCGGACTCCCAGAACAGCTCGTCCGCTTTCCCGTCCACAAGTTTGCGGTATTCCCCGGGCGAAAGCAGACAGCTCTCCTTATGGCAGCGGCCGCCTGTCTTGCTCTTGCACTCCAGTCTCATAAAACCAAGGTCTTCCCCGTAATACCGAATGCGGTATTTCTTCCGCTCCGATATGCCGGCATCATTTTCTTTTACGCAGGTGTCCCCGTAGTCGTCAAAATACAGGCTGTGCACTTCGTACTGCTCATTCCGGCCGCTGTGGGCGTCCTTCCCCAGAATCGCCGTCAGGCGGCTGTTGATGATGTTCAAATCGCTCTCCATGCAACAGTATTTCCATTCGTTTCGGTATTTTCTGTCGTTATTCATGCTTCGCTTCCTCAATACGCCCGTTCTTTTGCTTTCCCATTATATCATCTGCCACATTTTGATGCAATTACTTTATCTTTAAGCCTCCAACCACCACCTGACAACGCGTGCGGTTCCGTCCGCGTCCCACGCAATCAGGAACTTCGCGATTCCGATGCCGTCCGCAATTCCTCCGCCGTAGAGATACTCGGATACCTCCACCGCGTTTTCCCCCTCATGCTCTATGCACCGCATATCATAGTATCCCCTGCAATTGCCGCCGACAACGCTTCTCTCCCGCGGCGGGTTTTCTCCGTACACGTTATCTGACGCAAAGACTATCGTCTCGTCCAGATACGGACAGTATGCACTGAAGGTGTGCTTCTGCGGCTCCTGATATACCACAACGCCTATCCCCCATTCATATCCCTCCTCCGAAGGATACTCCGAGGGCAGCTCCATCGACGCAATTACGCCGTCCTTATATTTTAACAACATCTGATACCAGTCCCCCGAACCGCCGCACCCTGTTCCATATGTCTGTATCGCAAGCTCTGTCTGTCCGTCGTTGTCGATGTCCTCCCAAACGGCATCCAATCGAAAATGACACGGAAAGCCGTCCGCCGGAAGCTGCCACGCCTTTTCCCCGTTGACATACAGGCGCAGATTTCCGCTTTCCCCGTAAAAAAAATTCGGCATGCAGACCATTGCCAGCATATCCTTGCGCCCATTTGCGTCAATATCCCCGATAACAATGTCCGTCAACTCCAACGCGCCCTCCTGAAAAATATCGTCCGCGCAGAGTGTCCGAAAATAATCGGAGGCCTCCTCTGGTTCCAAACCCTGCTCCGTCGTCAACTCATAGAAGTATTCCTCGTTCTGCCGCATCCGTTTTGCCGCCTCTTCAGCTTCCCTGTCCTTCTGCGCTCTCAGGCGCTGTATCTCACCGCTGTTTTCCTTATTCCGCCATGCCAACGGCTCCGCCGCCTGTGCCTGACAGACTGCGGAACGGGTAAACGGATCGGTATTTGATTGGCCGCAGGCTGTCAACAGAAGAAAAAGGCCTGCGGACAGGAATGCGGTGGTATATTGTTTTCTTTTCATCTGTGCTCCTTATCGGGTGGATGGAATTGTTGAAATAATCATCACGGAATCGCGGAAAAAGCCCTGCCTTCGCAGAGCTTTCCTGCTGTTATACTTATATTACAACCGCCATGAAGATATGTCAATTGCGGTCCTGTCATCACCACTGCAATCCACGCTCGTCCATACATTCGTAGCCGACTCCGTCCTCGTCAACTGCAATCGCAACATGCCCATTGCTATACTCGACTGCAATCGCGCGCAGGCGCGCCGTCACATCCGCCTCCGTCATGGCAAGCAGCTCCTCCACGTCCGTCTCCTCCCAGAAACCGCGAACGGCGTCAATCATGCCGCCGACGCAGGCGTCCCGCTCCCCCACAGTCACGATGTTCTTATCCGTGATATGCCAGGAGAACCGATAGTACAAATCGCACCATGCGGGCGTTCTGTTTTCATCCGTTATCAGCTTCTCCGGAAGCTGCTCCGCAAAGACAGGGTCATCCTCCGCCTTTCCCGTGTAACTGCTCTGCACCCGCTTCCCGTTCTCCTCTCCCGAAAGCCGGACTGTCAGCTCCAGAAAGGCGCGCTCCTCGTCGCTCAACGACGCCTGATACCCCTGCGTTCCCGTGTCCTCGCTGATTCGCTCCATTCTTTCATAGTTCTCGTTCGCCCACGCCAACAGCATATCGTTAAACTCCGCCACGGAAAGCTGTTGATGATTCGCCGTTCTCAGCGCAAGGAGGCTGCGGTAATCCTCCTCTGTCGCATAGGCGTTGCGCCGCTCCTCCATCTCTCTCAAAGCCGCCGTGTTCGCACTGCGGATGTCCGTCCACGCGCGTTCTTCCTCCGCGGTCGCTGCCCGCAGGCCTGTCAGCCGCCCCGCCTCATCATAAACGGCGTACAGCTCGAACGCGCCCTCCTCATAAGTACTGATACCCGCATGCTCAGATATCCATAGGCCCTCGTGCTCATCACAGAGTCCTCTGACCTCTCTCCCCCCATAATACAGCCGATAGTTATCGGTCTCCGCATCATAGCGGTAGGTGAGGCCGAACGGAAGATATGGCGCCAGAAGCTCTTCCCACTGTGCTTCGCGCTCCGCCAAGGCCTGCTGCCACAGCGCCCTTTCCTCCTCGTCCCACGCCGCCATGTCCGTCCGCGCCGGATTCTCCAAGGGCAATACAGCATAGTCCACGGACAGCTCCAGCGCTTCGCTCTCCCATTGGCGCGTGAGAGCATCCATTCCCGCGCGGGCCGCATCCCACAGCGCGTCCTCCTGCAGGAAGGTCTCCGCAGACAGGGACTGCCAAAAATTCTCAATCCCATCCGCAAATCCGCTCCGCGCATCGGCATATTCGCGCACGGTCAGCGCCTCAGGCCGACGGATGCGGAGCGTCAACGTATATTCCAACAGGGCCGAATCCCCCCACGGCGCCTCATACTGCACGCTTCCGCTATAGTCCCATGTCCGCCGGCGCGGCGCCGTGAGCGGCTCTACTATATAGAAGAAAAATGCCGCCGTCTCATCGGTATCACGCATCTCATACAAGACCTTATCCCTTGAGAATCGCTCCAACAGCTCCATATACTCCGCGAAGTCCGTCGCCGCCCACACCTTCTCCTGATACTCGGCGATTGTCATATCCTCATAGCCGGCAAGCTGCAGTGCGAGCAGCTTCTCAAGCTCCTCCTCCGAAAATTCCGTTCCCGCTATCGCGGCAGGCGTCTCCTCCTTTCCTTTGGCAGAAGTCGCGAACACAGCCGTCACGCCCATGATAAGCACGCCTGCCATGATAAGCGCTCCTATGGATGTCTTCTTTGTTTTCATAATCGCTTTTATCCTCCCTTCAATCGCCGTCCTGCTGAAATTATTGCACAGGGGCATCAGCCCGCTTCTCCTTTCCTCCATGCAAACCAGCATACGCGCATAGAACGACCTCATATCTTCCCCGCATTGATGTACGACGCACTCGTCACAGGCCAGCTCTATGTCCCTGTTAAAAAGGATATACAGCGCCCAGACCGTCGGGTTGAACCAGTGAATGCACAGGGCCGCGGTGGCAATCAGCTTCCTCGCGGCATCCCACCGGCAGATGTGCACATACTCATGCAGAAGAATGCAGGACAGCGCCTGTTTATTTTCCCACTCCGTCTCTTTGGGCAGCAGTATGACCGGCGAAAAAATGCCATATGTCAACGGCGTCGTAACCCTATCCGACTGACGCACCTCGATTTTGCGTCGCAGCCGACGCGCCCGCAGCCACTCGTCCACAAAGGAATCGAAAACCGGCAGCGATTCTCGGAATTTCAGCCGGCAGCGCACATACGCAACCGCAAAATACATGCCACAGAACGCCACACCGACTCCCCACAGCAGTGTCCATATCCCTGTCCCCCCGCCCGCAGCGGGGATATCGACTTCGTGTGATTCTGTGCCTGCTTCCGACATATCCTCCCGTGTCAGAAATGTGACGCCCGTGTCATAATTCTTCATTGAGAATGGTTCTGTCCCCGCAAAATCCGCTGCCTCGCCCAACCTGACGGACGCGAACGCTTGGGCTATGGGTATCGAAACCGCCGCTGATATGTCCATATCCCGCTCCCATGCAGGCGCATTTATCGGAACATTATATGCACTCAACGCGGACGGAACCGCAATCGGCAGCAACAGCCGCGCAAGCGCAATCCCCCACAATATCACAAAGGTTCTCTTGGGCAGCTTATTGATCAGCAACGCCCGCAGCAATACAATCACCGGAATCAAAACTGCCCCTGAAAGACTCATTTCCCATAAGCTCATACCCGCCTCCATTTCTGTGCCGCTCTTTGCACACCTTATTCCAAGTTATCAATAATCTGCTTCAGCCGCTCAATCTGCTTGGCCGAAAGCTTCTTCCTGTCGAGCAGCGCCGCAAACAGCTTGTCAACGGAACCGTCATAGACCTTATTGATCAGCTCCGTTGTCTCGGCCTCTTGCACAATTTCTCTGGGTATCAGCGCATGGCACATAAAATTCGGCTCGGAGCGCTCAATTGCGCCCTTTTTCATGCAGCGTTTAATCAGCGTGTAGGCCGTATTTTTATTCCAGCCCAATTCCTGTGTCAGGGTGTCCGCGATGTACTTTGCGGGCACATCCCCCTTCTTCCAGAGGACGTCCATCACCTTCAATTCCGAATCAAACAGCTTTACCGGTTCCTTATTGTCCATTCCGTTTTATCCTCCTTTCATAAGACTGTGGTAGTCTACCTGTCTATAGACTACCACAGTCTTATAGGGCTGTCAAGGAAATTTTCCGGTTGAGGAATCGCGAAAAATAGAAGGGAGGCTTGAAACATTGTTCGATTTGGTAAAAGACGGTCTTCTTTCCATTGCGGAGGCCGCCAAGAGAGCGAATATGACGGAAGCGCTTTTCGCGGAGAATATGAAGCGATTTCAGGCGTAGCCTTGTGTTTCTGTATTTCCATAAGACATGGGAGAGGGGAATTTTTCCCCTCTCTTATTTTCCTCAGACCGCCGTGTCCGGCGCCTTTGCGTAGAGCAATTTTAACATAATCGGCACCGCGACGGAGGAGACGATAATCAGCAGAATGACTGCCGCAAAATACTGCGAGGACATCAGCCCGACGGAAAGCCCCTTCTGTGCCACAATCAGCGCGACCTCCCCCCGCGTCATCATTCCGACGCCGATTTTCAGACAGTCATAGCCGCGAAAGCCACAGGCCAACGACATCAGGCCGCAACCGATCACCTTCGAGACGAGCGCGACCAACACGAAGCAGACCGCGAACAGCACCATCGCCGAATCGATGCCGTCAATATTGGTTTTAAGTCCGATGCTGGCAAAAAACACCGGCCCGAACATCATATAGGACTCGATGTCGATTTTCTCCTCGATATACGCGGAATCTCGGATGCTGCACAGCACAATTCCCGCGACGTAAGCGCCCGTAATATCCGCGATGCCAAAATACCGCTCTGCCACATAGGCCAGTATCAGGCAGAAGGCCAGCCCCGCAATCGGAATGCGCCGAGTGTGCGGATAACGGTTGTCCGCCAGTTTAAAGAGCCGATAAAATATCATGCCCAGTATGATTGCAAGCGCAAAGAACAGCACCGTATTCAGGATAACCCGCCCCGGATTGGAATCGGGACTCTTAAAGCCGATGACGAAGGTCAGAACGATAATACCGATAACGTCGTCAATGATGGCGGCGCTCAAAATCGTTGTCCCGACCTTGCCCTTGAGACAGCCCATCTCACGGAGCGTCTGCACGGTAATGCTCACGGAGGTTGCCGTCATAATACAGCCTATAAAGACCGACTTGTAAAATTCCTCCGTGCCGACAGCCGCCCATCCGTAAAACATCATATATAAAACGGTTCCCAGCGCGAGCGGCACAAACACGCCTGCACACGCAATCAGCGTCGCCACGGGGCCGGTCTTCACCAGCTCCTTCAAATCCGTCTCCAGTCCCGCCGAAAACATCAGCATGATAACGCCGATTTCCGCCATCTCCGACAGAAACT
>JAMPFV010000035.1 GCA_023664265.1 Roseburia sp. | reverse complement strand
CATGTCATTCGGGAAAATGATAAGAATCTTTTTAGAAAATCATCAAATATACCCGTTTTTCTACAATTTTCTGCAATAAAATTTAAAATTATGTGGATTTAGGCAAAGTTTTATGATAACATAAAGAGACCGACACATAAAAATCTACCAATAGTGTACCATTAGCTATTATTTAGGTCCTTAGAACAAAAAATTAAACTGCATAAGTAAACAGAACCTGGAGGTAACTAAGTTATGGAAAAGAAGGGAAGTATTTTTAAGAGCATTGTGGTGAAGCTGCTGGCTATGGCAATCCTTCCGCTGATTGTTTTGGGAGTGGTATGTATTTGGGCAGCGTCTGCCAGCCTGCGCGACGGCTTGCAGAATGAGGCTTTGGGGCGGGTTGAGGCAATCTGTGTTGCCACGAAGGCGGCGTATAACAACTTAAACGGTGGTGATTACACGCTGAATGAGGACAACGAGCTGATGAAGGGAGAGTATAACATCAGCCAAGATGGCGAGGGAATAGACGCGATGACGGAGGGATTGGACGCGGATATTACGCTGTTTTTCGGAGATACCAGACGGGCAACCTCTCTGCGGGACAGCTCGACGGGCGAGCGGATTATCGGAACGCAGGCCTCCGCGGAGGTGGCGGACAAGGTACTGGGCGGAAGCGAGTATTCCTCGACGGCGCTGACGATTAACGGGCAGAATTATTATGCTTACTATATTCCGCTGGAGAATCCGGATGGGAGTATTGTGGGCATGGTATTTGCGGGAGAGCCGAGTGCGGACATTGACAGATATATCTCGGCGCGGGTGACGTTTGTCACTATAGTTGCAGTGTTTGTCATGCTGATATCCGTGGTGCTGGTAGTGCTTATCGCGTTTACTATCGTGAAGGCGATTAAGAAAGCGCAGACTGCGGTTGAGAAGCTCGCGCAGGGCGACCTTACGTATAATATAGAGGGCAGTATCCTGCGGCGCGGGGATGAAATCGGTGATATGGGACGCAGCGTGGCGGAGTGCGCACAATCTTTGCGCAAAATCGCGACGGAGATTTTAAGCTCGGCGCAGAATGTGCTGAATTCCGGAGATGAGCTGGAATCCATGGCGGTTCAGACAAGCCATAGCGCGGACGAGATTACGCGTGCGGTGGATGATATTTCTAAAGGCGCTGTATCTCAGGCGGAGGAAATCGAGGACGCTACGATGCGCGTGAGCGATATGGGGCAGTCTATTGAGAATATTGTGTCCGGCATTGCGAATCTGGACAGCACGTCGGAGACGATGCATAGTGAGGGACGGGCAGCCGCGGAGATTATCAAGGAGCTGAGTGACAGCAATGATAAGACGACAGTTGCGATTCAGGCGGTTGCGAAGAATGTCGAGGCGACGGACGAGTCTGTAAGACGGATTTCCGAGGCTGTTGAGATGATAACGAGTGTTGCGGAGCAGACGAACCTGCTGTCGCTGAATGCGTCCATAGAGGCCGCGAGAGCCGGTGAGGCCGGAAAGGGCTTTGCGGTGGTTGCGTCTGAGATTCAGAAGCTTTCAGAAGAATCGAACAGCTCTGCGCAGCGCATCACGGACATTATTATGGGCTTGGCGGAGGATTCCAAGAATTCCATGGCGATGATGGCGGAGGTGAACAAGAGCCTTCAGGAGCAGCAGGAGAAGCTTGAGACGACCAAGAGGCAGTTTGAGAATGTGAACAGCGGTATTGTTTCCACGAGAGAGGAGACGGAGACCGTGAACGGACAGGCCAAGGAGTGCGATTCCTCGAGAAGCAGCGTGGTGGATATTATCCAGAATCTGTCCGCAATCTCGGAGGAGAACGCGGCTTCCACGCAGGAGACGACGGCCTCTATGCAGGAGCTGAACGCGACAATCAGTATGCTCGCGGAGGCGGCAAAGAACCTGAAAGGCTTGGCGGACTCGCTCAACGAGGCGACGAGATTCTTTACCTTGTAGGAGGTAAAGCAACCATAAAAAGATTCTTAAAAGGTGTTTTAGATAATAAGATAAAAAGCAAGCCGGACACCGACTTGCTTTTTTCTGTGGGAAATTGCGACAGCGTGGAATATTCAATCGTCGCTGCCGAGCGACGATTTCTTGTTATATACGAAAATTGCGACAACGTAAAATATTTAAGGAGAATGCAAAGCGTTTTTTAAACGCTGTGCATTCTCTTAATCGTCGCTGCCGAGCGACGATTTTTTGGTTCATAAGAAAAGTGCGATAGCGTGGAATATTTAAGGAGAATGCAAAGCGTTTTTGAACGCTGTGCATTCTCTTAATCGTCGCTGCCGAGCGACGATTTCCTGTAGAGAATTGCGGCCTCAACCAGCCCTTTAAAAAGCGGATGCGGTCTGTTGGGGCGGCTCTTCAATTCCGGATGCGCCTGTGTCGCGAGGAAGAAGGGGTGTGAGGGAATTTCGATCATCTCCACAATGCGTCCGTCCGGTGACAGACCGGACAGCAGCATTCCCTTTTCGGTGATGGCGCTGCGGTAATCATTGTTGACCTCATAGCGGTGCCTGTGGCGCTCGTGGATGATTTCCTCGCCGTAGAGCTTGTACGCCTTTGAGGAGACATCCAAGTGGCACGGATAGGAGCCGAGCCGCAGCGTGCCGCCGATGTCCTCGACGCCGTTCTGGTCGGGCATCAGGGCGATAACAGGGTGCGTGGTGCCGGGCGACAGCTCGGTGCTGTGCGCGTCATTGTAGCCGACTACATTTCTGACAAACTCCACAATCGAGAGCTGCATACCAAGACAGAGGCCGAGGAAGGGGAGGCGGTTCTCCCGCGCGTAGCGGATGGCGTCGATCATGCCGTCTATTCCTCTGTCGCCAAAGCCGCCCGGCACAAGCAGGCCGTCCGTGTCACCGAGGAGCTCCGCGACATTGGCGCTGTCCACATGCTCGGAATCAATCCATTTGATGTTGACGGTCGCGTGCTGCGGGATGCCGCCGTGCTTTAACGCCTCGACGACGCTGATATACGCGTCGTGGAGCTGTGTGTATTTTCCGACGAGCGCAATCGTGACCTCCTGCGTGGGAGTCTTTAAATCCTCGACCATCTTTGCCCAATCCGTAAGATCCGGATCGGGACACTCCAGATGGAGGCATTCGCAGGCCACCTCGGCCAGATGTTCCTTCTCCATCGCAAGCGGCGCCTCGTAGAGGTATTCCACATCCAGATTCTGCAATACGTGGGAGTTGGGCACGTTGCAGAAGAGCGCGATTTTGTCCTTGATGTTCTGGGTAATCTCGTGCTCGCTCCGGCAGATGATGATGTCGGGACGGATACCCATTCCCTGCAGCTCCTTGACGCTGGCCTGCGTGGGTTTGGTCTTCATCTCCTGTGAGGCGTTCAGGTAAGGAATCAGAGTCACGTGAATCAGGATGGCGTTCTCGTGGCCGACCTCATGCTGGAACTGTCGGATGGATTCCAGAAAGGGCTGGCTCTCAATATCGCCGACGGTACCGCCGACCTCGATAATGGCAATCCGCATGTCAGGATCCGTGAAATTCCGGTAAAAGCGGCTCTTAATCTCGTTGGTAATGTGCGGGATGACCTGTACCGTGCCGCCGCCGTAATCCCCGCGGCGCTCCTTCTGCAGGACAGACCAATAGACCTTGCCTGTCGTGACATTGGAATTTTTGTCAAGGCTTTCATCAATAAAACGCTCGTAATGGCCTAAGTCAAGATCGGTCTCGGCGCCGTCGTCCGTCACGAAAACCTCGCCGTGCTGGATGGGATTCATCGTGCCCGGGTCGATGTTGATATAGGGGTCGAACTTCTGCATTGTCACCTTGTAGCCTCTGGCCTTCAAAAGACGGCCCAGGGAGGCAGCGGTAATTCCTTTTCCAAGGCCTGAAACAACGCCACCGGTTACAAATACGTATTTTACTGGCATAACCTTACCTGTTCCTTTCGCGTATTTTTAAACAACAACAATATAGTCGCTATTATACAACGGTTTGGGGCTAAAAATCCATACTTTTTTATAGTTAATTTATTTTTTATACGATTATTTCAGAAAGTTTGTGTTGATTTATAAACCCGTAATCTCTATAATTAAAGGAGTATGGTTGAGCGAATCTGACATACTATAAAACGAAAGGATATTCCAAACAGAATGGACAACAATCAGATTAACAATTTTGACAATAATTCCGGCCGCAATGACGGCGGGCGCGGCAACGGCGGCGGAAATGGAAATAATAACGGCGGGAAGGGGCCGAACAGGCAGAGCCTTTTGATCATGCTTGTGGCCGCGCTGCTCTCCCTGCTGTGCATCAGCTATTTTACGAGCGCGGTGACCAGCGCCACGAAGCGGGAGATTACCTATACCGAGTTTTTGCAGATGGTGGAGAGCGGGCAGATTCAGTCCGTAAAGATTGAGTCCAGCCAGCTTGTGATCACGCCGAAGGTGCAGGAGACGAGCGACAGGTTCCTGTACTATTATCAGCCGACGATTACCTATATAACGGGGAAGGTTGAGGATGATGACACGCTGACGCAGCGCCTGATTGACGCGGGTGTGGAGGTCGCGGGCACGGTTCCCGACGGCTCGGGTATCATTATGTCGCTCCTGTATTACATTGTGCCGATTCTGCTGATGTGGGGGCTTTTGAGTCTGCTGCTGCGCAAGATGACGGGTGGAGGCGGCGCGTTCAGCATGGGAAAGAGCAATGCGAAGGTCTATGTACAGAAGGAGACGGGCATCACCTTTCGGGATGTCGCGGGTGAGGACGAGGCGAAGGAATCCCTGCAGGAGGTGGTGGATTTCCTGCACAACCCGGGGAAATATTCCAAAATCGGTGCGCGGCTGCCCAAGGGCGCGCTGCTGGTAGGCCCTCCCGGCACCGGCAAGACGATGCTTGCAAAGGCCGTTGCGGGGGAGGCGCATGTGCCCTTTTTCTCGCTGGCAGGCTCTGATTTTATCGAGCTGTATGTCGGCGTGGGCGCTTCCCGCGTGCGCGATCTGTTCCGCGAGGCGGAGAAGAATGCGCCGTGTATTATTTTTATCGACGAGATTGACGCGATTGGCCGAAGCCGTGATTCCAAGTACGGCGGTGGAAACGAAGAGCGGGAGCAGACCCTGAACCAGCTCCTCTCGGAGATGGATGGCTTTGACGGCAAGAAGGGAATCATTATCCTTGCGGCGACCAACCGCCCCGAGATTCTGGATAAGGCGCTGCTGCGCCCGGGGCGCTTTGACAGGCGCATTATTGTGGATAAGCCCGACCTCAAGGGCCGCGTGAATATCCTCAAGGTGCACGCGAAGGATGTGCTCATGGACGAGACGGTGGATTTGGATGCGATTGCGCTTGCGACGAGCGGCGCGGTGGGCGCGGATCTCGCCAACATGATAAACGAGGCCGCAATCAACGCGGTCAAGGAGGGCAGGGAATTTGTCAGCCAGAAGGACTTGTTCAACGCGGTTGAGGTGGTTCTTGTGGGCAAGGAGAAGAAGGACCGCATTATGAGCAAGGAGGAGCGCAAGATTGTCTCCTACCATGAGGTCGGCCATGCGCTGATCAGCGCCTTGCAGAAAAATTCGGAGCCGGTGCAGAAGATTACGATTGTCCCGCGCACCATGGGCGCGCTGGGCTATGTCATGCATGTGCCGGAGGATGAGAAATACCTCAATTCCAAGGCGGAGCTGCACGATATGGTGGTCGGCCTGCTCGGCGGCCGCGCGGCGGAGGAGATTGTGTTTGACACGGTCACGACCGGCGCGTCGAACGATATTGAGAAGGCGACGAATATTGCCCGCTCCATGGTGACGAGATACGGCATGAGCCAAAAGTTCGGGCTGATCGGGCTTGAGACGGTGGAGAGCCAGTACCTCGACGGCAGAAGCGCACTCAACTGCGCGGACAACACGGCGGCGGAGATAGATGCCGAGGTCATGCGGATGCTCAAGGAGGCCTATGAGGAGGCATTGGGGATGCTGCGCGAGAATCGGGAAATTATGGACCTGATTGCCGCGCACCTGATAGAGAAGGAGACCATTACGGGCAAGGAGTTTATGAAGATTTTCCGAGAGGCGAAGGGGCTGCCTGAGCCGGAGGAGAAGAAGGAGGGCGAGGACGCGTCCGAATCCACAGCGTCCGGAGAAGCTGCGTCTGTGGAGAACACAAAGGCTTCGGAGGAGACTGCAGGGTCTGGGGAAAAGCACTTGGAAAGCGGAGGCGCATCTGAAAAAGAGGCAGCTGCTGAAGAAAAATCGGATTCTGCGGGAAGGCCTCTCGAGGATGCGGGCGGTGCGCAGACGACTGAAAAGGATACTGCTGACGGGACGCCGGCGGACGAGGCGCACGGCGCGGCGGAATCGGAAGGCTCCGCTTCGGATGCGGACGGAGAGCCACAGCAGAATAGCGGAGAGGATTCTTCACAGGAGGGCGAATCGCAGGCGGAGGAGCGGCAGAACGACGAGTCGCAGTTTGGCGCCGTGTGGGAGAAGAATGTGAAAGGGCGGTATTGACTTTAAGGGATATAGGATTTGACGGACGGTGAGGCGCTGTCGCATTAACGAATAGGAATTCGTGAAGCGACAGCCCTTTCCGGTTTGTGGGATAAGGGAATGTTACCAATGATACCCCTCTTCCTCAAATAATTTTACCAATTCTTTACTTATAATACATTTTTCACGCGTTCCGTTTGCATACTCAAAATTCATCTTTTGCAGATTTTTTGTTATCCAATTTTTGATGATCTTATACCCTTTATCAAGATTCTCACTTTTGGATACAAATTCTTCATTTTCATTCCAATATTTCATTTGCATCCATATGCGCCCTGAGCATATTTGCCTTTTCTCGTGCCTGACAATCGTCCGGCCAAATTCAATCACAGGTGCGATGGTCGGATCGATAAAATTTATTTTTTTCCCGTCGTGGACATAATTTGAAAATTTCATTTCTCCCCAAGCGGGATGATATATGTAAAGAGTGAGTCCTCCGTCTGCAAGGGGGGAAGGGAGCTGTTGTGTAATTTCCGGCATTTTGTGCGTGTGTTTCATATAAATAGCATATCTGTTTTCTCTTAAATATTTCATAAATAAGTTTTCATCTGTTTCGTCCATTGCAAAGTGAAATTGTTTTCCCATAAGGCCTCCCTTAAAATTTCTCAGGTTTTACAGATACCGGAAACAGTATACAAAATCATTGGTTCAAAAGCAATTGTTTTCCCGATAAAAAAGGCTTATAATAATAAACAGAGCTGGCAGCGCGCAATATTTTGCCCAATCCATGACCATAAAAAAGGAGACTACCCATGAACCCTACAGATAATCAGGACATTGAAAACCTTCTCGCCCTTCTGGACGGCTTTGCCGCAAAGGAAGAAAGCCGTATGAAGCTTGCGGTGAGCGACAGCCTCCGACAGGGGGAAATTGAAAAGCAGTATCATCACGGCCGCTGCGACGTGGGAAGCCCGTGGGCTAAGGGCGAGGCGTTTGATGTGCTCGAGGAGTCGTAAGGCATTCCGCCGCAGGACAGGGAGGCAGCCTGAGCCGCCGCAGGAGACAGGAGGACGAGCATGAGTCAGGAATTTGACGTCAAGGAGGAGCTGAGAAAGCTCCCGAACAAGCCGGGCGTATACATTATGCACGACAAGGACGACACGATTTTATATGTGGGCAAGGCGGTCAACCTTCACAACCGCGTGCGTTCTTATTTTAAAGAGAATATCGGGCGCGGCCCGCAGATTGATAAGATGGTGTCGCTGATTGCGCGCTTTGAGTACATTGTGACGGACTCGGAGCTGGAGGCGCTGATTCTGGAGAACAACCTTATCAAGGAGCACGCGCCCAAGTACAACACGCTGCTCAAGGATGACAAGACTTACCCGTATATCAAGGTGACGCTCGGGGAGGAGTATCCGCGGGTGATGATGGTGCGCCGGATGAAGAAGGACAAGGCAAAATATTTCGGCCCTTTCACCAACGGCGGCGTGCGGGAGACGATCGATCTGATCAACAAGCTGTATCTGCTGCGCACCTGCAACCGCAGACTGCCGCGGGATTTCGGCAAGGAGCGCCCCTGCCTCAATCACCACATTCACCAATGCTGCGCCCCGTGTCAGGGGGAAATTTCGCAGGAGGAATATGCGCACAGGATAGAGCAGGCCATCGATTTTCTCAACGGGAAGCACCAGCCGATTGTGAAGGAGCTGAAGGAGAAAATGCAGGACGCCTCCGAGCGGATGGATTTCGAGGCGGCTATCCGCTACCGCGATTTGATAGAGAGCATCCGCAAAATCAGCGAGACGCAGAAAATGTCGGACAACATCGGGGAGGATAAGGACATCATTGCCCTTGCGCTGGACGGCGGCGAGGCCGTGGTGCAGGTGTTTTTCCTGAGAAACGGAAAGCTGATTGGCAGGGAGCATTTTTACATGATGCAGCTTGAGGAGCTGTCGGCGGGCAAGATACTGACAAGCTTTGTGAAGCAGTTTTACGCGGGGACGCCCTTTATACCGCGGGAGATCATGCTTCAGGAGCACATTGAGGACATGGAGCTTGTCGAGAGCTGGCTTACGGAGAAGAAGGGCGCGCGGGTGCATCTGCGCGTGCCGCAGAAGGGCGCGAAGGAAAAGCTGGTGGACCTGGCAGCACGAAACGCGCAGTTGGTACTCAGTCAGGACAGGGAGCGCATCCGGCGCGAGGAGGGGCGGACAATCGGCGCGGTAAAGGAGCTTGAGGAGCTTCTCGGCTTTGGTCCGCTGACACGCATGGAGGCGTTTGACATTTCCAATATAAGCGGCTTTGCCAATGTAGGCTCCATGGTGGTGTATGAGAAGGGCAAGCCCAAACGCAGCGATTACCGGAAATTCCGCATGAAAACCGTGGCGGGGCCGGATGATTACGCGTGCATGGAGGAGGTTCTGACCAGACGCTTCCGGCACGGTCTGGAGGAAAAGCGGGAGCTTCTTGAGACAGAGGGGGATGAGAGCTTTGGCAGTTTTACCAAATTTCCGGATCTGCTGTTGATGGACGGCGGCAAGGGACAGGTGAACGTCGCGCTTCAGGTGCTGGAGACGCTGGGGATAAGCATTCCCGTCTGCGGCATGGTCAAGGACGACAATCACCGCACGCGCGGGCTGTACTTCAACAATCGGGAGCTGCCGATAGACAGGAGCAGCGAGGGCTTTAAGCTGATAACGCGGATACAGGACGAGGCGCACCGCTTCGCGATTACCTACCACCGCTCGCTGCGGAGCAAGGCGCAGGTGCACTCCGTACTGGATGATATTCCGGGCGTGGGGCCGAGCCGCCGCAAGGCGCTGATGAAGTATTTCAAATCCATCGAGGAGCTGCGCGGCGCCGACAGGGAGACGCTTTCACAGGTGCCGGGCGTCACCGCGAACGTGGCGGAGAGCATTTACACCTTTTTCCGAAAAAGGGAGGAGCGGCAGACCGGAGCTGTTGACGATACGTTTTTGAATGGAGGGGTCAGATGATTTCACAGAAATATAAGGAGATGCTGCAGACAAAGTCCGTGATACGGGAGATGTCGGAATGGGCGGGCAAGAGAGGGGCCCAAATCGGCTATGAGAACGTGTTTGATTTCAGCTTGGGGAATCCGTCGGTTGCGGTGCCGCAGGCTTTTACGGACAAAATGATTGAGCTTTTGCGGACGCGGGACGGCATGGAGCTTCACGGCTACAGCCAGTCGCAGGGCATTGTGGCGGTGCGGGAGCGGTTCGCGGCGTACCTGAACAAGACCTTCGGCATGACATACACGGCGGAGCATATCTTTATGACGACGGGAGCGGCGGGAGCGGTCGCGCACGCCATCCGCGCGGTGACACAGCCTGGGGATGAGGTGCTTGTGTGCGCGCCGTATTTTCCGGAGTACCGGCATTACGTCAATGGGACGGGAGCGGTGATGCGGGTGGTTCCCGCGGATACGGAACGGTTTCAGATAAATTTCGAGGAGCTGGAGGCGCTTCTGAGCCCCAAGACCATGGCGGTGCTGATCAATACGCCGAACAACCCGTCCGGAACGGTCTATTCGGCGGAGACGTTGCGGCGGCTCGCGGCGCTGCTGGAGGAGCGCGAGCGGCTGTACGGACATGATATTTTTCTGATTTCGGACGAGCCGTACCGCGATATCGTGTTTGCGGGGGTGGACGCGCCGTACGTGTCAGGCTTTTATGACAATACGCTGTCCTGCTATTCCTACGCGAAGTCGCTTTCCATTCCGGGGGAGCGTCTCGGATATATCGCGGCGAATCCGCGCTGTACGGACAGTGCGTTGATTTCCGCCATGTGCGCGCAGATTTCGCGCGGGCTTGGGCATAACTGCCCGCCGTCGATCATTCAGCTTGCGGTCTCAGAGGTGCTCGGCGTCACCGCGGATCTGTCCGTCTATGAGACAAACATGAATATATTGTATGACGCGCTGATTGCGATGGGATTTACCTGCGTGAAGCCGGAGGGGACGTTCTATATTTTCCCCAAGGCGCTTGAGGCGGACGCCGTCGCGTTTTGCAGGAAGGCGATGCAGCATGACATTGTGCTGGTGCCGGGGGATTCGTTTGGATGCCCGGGCTTCTTTAGGATGGCGTACTGTATCGGGACGGAGAAAGTAGAGCGTTCGCTGGCGGCGCTCCGCCGCTTTGTGGAGACGGAATACGGCGGATAAATCAGGAGACCTGCGTTTTTTGTCGGACAGGGGCCTGTGTGGGATTTGTGAACTATCGGAAAGGTGTGGTGATAAGGATGATCAATGCCGGCTTGGTGCTGGAGGGCGGCGGTATGAAGGGGATGTATACCGCGGGCGTATTGGAATATTTCATGGAGAAGGACATATACTTTAAAAACTGTTATGGCGTGTCGGCGGGGGCGTGCCATCTGTGCAGCTATATTTCAAAGCAGAAAAAGCGCGCTTACCGCATATCTCTGAACTATCTGAACGACAGGAATTACTGCAGCGCGTGGAGCCTTCTGAGCACGGGGGACCTGTTCAATGTGAAGATGTGCTATGACACGATACCGAATAAGCTTGACCCGTATGACTATAAGGCGGCGGCAAAATATGAGGGAAACGCCTATGCGGTGGTCACGAACATCCGCACCGGAGAGCCGGAGTACATGCCGATGCGGGAGCTGCACAGGGATATTGTCGCGGTGCAGGCCTCGGCCTCGCTTCCGCTTGTGGCGCGCAATGTAAAGATAGGCGATGATTACTATCTCGACGGCGGGATTTCGGACGCGGTGCCGATTCGCAAATCCGTCGCGGACGGGAATGAGAAATCCGTGGTAGTGCTCACCAAGGAGGAGGGCTATATCCGCAGGCCGTCGTCGCGGGCGAGCCTCAATATGATAAAGGTCCGCTATGGAAGCCGTTTTCCCAAGGTTTACGAGCTGATGAAGAGCCGCGCGCAGCGGTATAATGAGACGCTGCGGTTCCTTGAGGAGGAGCGGCAGGCGGGGCGCGCCTTTGTCATCCGTCCCAGGGAGGCGAATGACATCGGCAGGATTGAGAAGGATCGTGAGAAGCTGGAGGCGCTCTATGGGATTGGCTATAGGGACGCGAAGGCGTGCTTTGAGGAGCTGACGCGCTTTCTGGAGGAGGGCGTGCCGCAGGGTGTGAATTAGAAGGATAGAGAGGAACGGCTATGTTGGAGATTTTGAAGGTGGTGCTTTTCGGGATTGTCGAGGGCATTACGGAATGGCTGCCTGTCAGCAGCACGGGGCATATGATCATTCTGGATTCGTTTATCAGTCTGAACTGTCGTCCGGAGTTTTGGGAAATGTTTCTCGTGGTGATACAGCTTGGGGCGATTATGGCGGTCGTCGTATTGTTTTGGAACAAGATTTTTCCGTTTCAGTTTGCGGATCAATCAAGGCCGGTTATCGAGACGGACAAAATCATGCTGTGGCTGAAGATTGTCGTCGCCTGTGTTCCGGCGGCCGTGGTGGGGCTTTTATTCGACGAGACCTTTGAGGCGCTGTTCTACCACGCGATACCGGTGGCGCTCGCGCTAGTGGTCTTCGGCGTCGCGTTTATTGTTGTGGAGCGCGTCAATAAGGGAAAGGCGGCGAAGGTAAATTCCCTGACGGATATCACCTTCCAGACCGCGCTGTTGATCGGCGTGTTTCAACTGATTGCGGCGATTTTCCCGGGAACCTCGAGGTCCGGCGCGACGATTGTCGGCGCGCTGCTGATCGGCGTATCGAGGAGCGTGGCGGCGGAGTTTACCTTTTTCCTCGCGATACCGGTAATGTTCGGCGCGAGCCTGCTCAAACTGCTGAAATTCGGAATGCACTTTACCGGTGATGAGCTTGGATTTCTCGTGCTCGGCATGGTGGTGGCGTTTGTGGTATCCGTCTTTGTCATCCGCTTTCTGATGGATTATATCAAGCGACATGATTTTCAGGTGTTCGGATGGTATCGGATTGCGCTGGGGGCGGTGGTCATCGCGCTCGGGCTTGGCGGTGTGATTACAGCGTAGGCTTCTGCCTACGCTGTCTCATTCTCCTCATCATAATAGGCCTTTATCCGTATCGCCTGATTGTGGTCGCCGAAGTCCTCTCCGAAGAGTGTACAGCCGCCGCAGTTGGCGGTGTCCTTGGGCACCTCAATCCGAAACGTGATATAGCTGTTGTAATCAATATTCAAATCCTGAATCGTCATATCGGAAAGCCTGTTCGTGCCGTCCATAAAGCATCCTTCGCCGTTGATGATCAAAGTCTTTAGCAAACCATATTGATTGAGCGGCTCCGGCCACCACTGCGGCGACACATAGCCGCTTCGCCCGCCGTAATCGCCGGGGCTGATCCACATCCCAATCGGAATCCCGTTGATCGAGAAATAAATGTCGGAGGGATAATCCTCGTTGGTGTCAGGGCATTCCGAGGAAATCTCAAAGGAAATCTGAAGCTCGGTCAGCGTCTGCCCCGCCTGTAAATGGTTCGGGAGATTGTACTCCACAAAGCCGCTGGAAAACCAGAGAATCCCCGCCTGAAAGCGGTCGGGGAACGAAAAGACCCGCGGGTCGTCCAGAGAGCCGATAATCTCCCTGTTTGTGGCAAGGCCGCAGGTGGGCGTGCCGTGGCAGGCGGTATAGTATCCCACCCGAATATCGTCGGTATAGCAGTGCCGTGTTTCTTTCATGGGGGCCAGGTCGATCATCAGCCGGTCATAGCGCGGACGGATGATTTTCATGGTGCCGCGCTTGCCCGAGGTAATCTTGACGCGGATAAGCCCGGCCTCCTGAAGCTTGTTTACATGCATTGAGATCGCGCCGTTTGTCAGCCCGAGGGCTTCGGCGAGGTCATTCATGCTGAGGGAATCGTCCTGATAGATCATTTCCATTATCTTGACACGCATAGGGGTGCTGAGCGCCTTAAAGACATTCTCAGCGTCGCCTATTGAGCGAAAATATAACATAATAATCCTCCGTTCCTGCATTTACTCCTTATTTCTGCAAATTTATTCGATACTTTTCCCTATATATTAAAGTATAGTAACGGATAAAATTAAAGTCAATATTAAAATAATCGGCAATCTGACTAAAATAATGCGTATCTTTATACATTCAGAACAGGGATATGGGAGAAATTCCACACCTGAAAAGGGAAAATGTGAAAAAGAAGAAAAATATGTTGGCAATAATGCACAAAAGCATTGCGAATAATTTGTAAGAAAGAGGAAATATGCTATAAAGCCTTGTAAAAGGGGGCTGTTTGGGTGTAAAATATCACAAATAGGCTGATAATTTACAGGTTGACTTTTCCGCGGAAAAGGTGTAATTTAATTATGTAAGGAAAAACTAAAATGTTTAAGCAAAAAGTAAAATGAACGGTTTGCGGCAATACGGCGCCATAAAGCCATAGGAACAACAAGGCCGGAAATAGGAACTCAGTACAGTTGAGAATTGATGATATAGAATTTACACGAAAACTTTTATGTGAAGAAAGGTTGGGTCATCATGGGAAGAGGAAAGGATTGGAAAAAGCGGACGGCGGCGCTTGGCATGGCGGTATGTGTGATTGCGTCACTGTTTCCGTGCGGGGAGCTGAGAGCGGAGGGGGCAGGGACAGAGGCGGCGTCCGGCAGCGTAGTGTCGCAGGATTACGGGAATGAACGGTTGGATAATGGCTATACCAAAATCCGGTTGGGATATACGTTAGCCGAATATCAGGGGCAGGATGTCGTCTATGATATTGGCAGCGTCTATCAGAGCGGGGACGGTGAGCTTACAGCCGATACCATGGATTATACAGAGAGCGAAAAGATTCTCTCGATTGCGGAGAAGGGGCGGGTTGAATTAGAGCTGGACGTCGCGCAGGCGGCGGTCTATTATATGCGCCTGGACTATCTGGCTAACAGCGCGTCCATTCTTCCGGTGGAGATGGGCGTCATGGTAAACGGGGACTATCCGTTCTATGAGATGCGCCAGCAGGTGCTTGAGAGCCGGTGGGTGGCGAAGCCGGATAAGGTGTACGACAGCTACGGCAACGAGGTTGTCAGTATGCCGGATAAGGTGTATGCGTGGCAGAGCAAATACATACAGGATCCGACCTGCCGCTACACGGAGCCGCTGGGCATCGAGCTGCAGCAGGGCAAGAATACCATTTCTATTGAATTGAACGAGGGGACGCTTCTGCTGGGCAATATTTCCCTGACCGCGAAGCCTCAGGTGGCGGCGTATACCGGCAGTGAGTCCGCCGCGGGTGAGGGCTTTATTGAGATTCAGGCGGAGGAGTTTACCTACAGGAACGATTCCGCGATTCACGCGGCCTGTGAGTTTGACCCCGATTTGTATCCCTATCAGTCTGACAAGCGTGTGATGAACACGATTGACAGCGCTTCCTTTGGCAGTGGCGGACAGGAAATCAGCTACTCCTTCACTGCGCAGACGGCGGGGAACTATTACATCGCATTCCACTACAGCCAGAGTGGCAAATCAGACTTTCCGGTATTTATGAATATCCGAATCGACGGCGAGATTCCCAACGCCGCCTTCCGGAACCATGCCTTTGCCTATGAGAAAAAATATGAACTGTACACGATGGTGGACGCAGACGGCAATAAGATCAGCATTCCATTGGAAGCGGGAACACATGAGATTTCCCTGCAGATCAGTATGGAGCCGATACGCGGAGCGCTGGAAACGGTTGAGCGGGTTATGAGCAGGGTCAACGACCTTTCCTTGGAAGTGACAAAGGTTGCGGGAACCAACAAGGATAAGTACAGGGATTTCTCACTGGAGAGCTATATCCCGGGGATAGGTGATACGCTGATTGAATGGGCGGATGAGCTGAATGAGGTGATGGAGGGAGCCAAGGTTTATAATCCCAAGAAGAGCAAGATTGCGGCCTTTTCCTCTATCACAATTGCGGAGAACCAGCTCAGAAGCCTTGCGAAGAAGCCGGATGAGCTGATATACAGGATGGATGAGCTTGCGACCAGCACCTCCTCCGTCAACCAGCATCTCGCGAACCTGATCGACAGCCTGAACGGAAACGATTTTTCGCTGGACAGCATTTATCTGTATCAGGAGGGATCCGAGAAGCAGATTCCCAAGCATAAGAACATCTTTGTCAAGGGGTGGCTTGGCCTTGTGCGGTTCTTCACCTCGTTCGGGGAGCAGGCTTACTCCTCCTCGAGCACGAATCCGGAGCATCTACAGGTGTCTGTGAACCGTTCCAGACAGCATCTTGAGATTATGCAGTTGATGATCAGCGAGCAGTTTACTCCGCAGACGGGAATCGAGGTAGACCTTTCGCTGATGCCCGATCAGACCAAGCTTGTGCTCGCGAACGCGTCCGGAGATTCGCCGGATGTCGCGACCGGCGTCAACTACTCGATTCCGTTTGAGCTGGGTATCCGCGGCGCGCTGAAGGATCTGACGGAGTTTGACGACTTCGCGGATGTCGCGGAGCGGTACAACGCGGGCATGATCATGCCGTATGTCATCGGTGACAGCATCTATGCGATACCGGAGACGATGAACTTCCAGGTAATGTTTTACCGCAAGGATATTTTGAGTAAGCTCGGGCTGGAGGTGCCGGACACGTTGGAGGACGTGGAGGCGATGCTTCCGGATCTGCAGATGAGGGGCCTGAACTTCTACTATCCGACGGCGAGGACGGTCGGCATGAAGACCTTTCTGGATACGACGCCGATTCTGTTCCAGAGCGGCGGCAGCCTTTACGACGGGACAGTGGATAACGCGACCCTGACAGATGAGAATATTGTGGAAGGGTTTACGACTTTGACAAACCTCTTTACCATATACAATCTGCCCAAGGATGTGCCGAATTTCTACCAGCATTTTAGAAACGGGGATTATCCTATCGGCATATCGGATTTCGGCAACTACAATATGATTTCCAATGCGGCGCCGGAAATCGACGGCTCGTGGGGCGTTGCGCTGATTCCGGGCGTGAAGAATGAGGACGGCGAGGTGCTGCGGTACTCGTCCGCGGGCGCGGAGGGAACCTTCCTGTTTGAGTCCACGCCGGAGCGCGAACAGCAGGCGTGGGAATTTGTAAAATGGTGGTCGAGCGCGGAGGTTCAGGCGGAGTTCGGGCAGCGGCTCCAGATTACCTACGGCGACGAGTATTTCTGGAATACGGCGAACGCGGAAGCCTTTGCACAGCTTCCGTGGGACAGCGACGATAAGGAAGTGATCTTGGAGCAGCTTACCTGGACGCTGGAGGCGCCCAGAGCGTTGGCGAGCTACATGGTGGAGCGCGAGCTTTCGGATGCCTACAACGTGGTCGTGCTCGGTGCGAAGAGCTCCACGGTGCGCGAGGCGCTCGACGACGCGCAGAAGAGTGTGAAGCGGGAGACGCAGCGCAAGCTGGAGGAGTTCGGCTACATCGAGAACGGTGTCACGGTTCAGGAGTATGAGGTGCCTACGGTGGCGAAGGTAGAGGAAATCATAGAGAGATGTAAGGAGGGCAAGTAATGGCAGCGAAAACGACTTCTCCAAGAAAAACAAAGGCGGCGCGCCGAGAGCACGGAAACAAAGCCGCATATGCCTTTCTGGCGCCATACGTCATACTGTTTACGACCTTCATCATCATTCCGATGGTGGTCGCGATCTGCCTGTCCTTCACAAGCTACGATACGATACAGACGCCGACCTTCAAGGGCTTTCTGAATTACATAAACCTTCTGACGGCGGACGACATTTTCATGCAGAAGGTACTGCCCAACACGATCATCTATGCGGTTATCGTAGGCCCGGGCGGATACATCCTGTCATTTCTGGTGGCGTGGTGCCTTGCGCAGCTCAGCAGCATCCCGCGCACCATCCTCACGGTGATTTTTTACTCGCCGAGCATGACGGGTGCGGTATCCATGACCGTCCTGTGGAAGATTATCTTCTCTGGCGACCAGATGGGATACCTGAACAGCTTTCTGATGCGGATTGGCGTTCTGGACGCGCCGGTGATCTGGCTGGTGGACTCGAGATACCTCCTGCCGATTATCATTATCGTCGCGCTGTGGTCGTCGATGGGCGTGGGTTTTCTGGCGATGCTTGCAGGTATCCTGAACGCGGACGAGGAGATTTACGAGGCGGCGGCGATTGACGGCGTGAAGAACCGCTTCCAGGAAATGATATATATCACGATACCGACCATGAAGCCGCAGATGCTTTTTGGCGCGGTTATGGCGATTGTGGGCGCTTTCCAGAACGGCGCCATCGGCGTGCAGCTCTCGGGAACGAACCCGACGCCCAATTACGCGGGCCAGTTGATTGTCAACCATATCGAGGACTACGGCTTCCTGCGGTATGAGATGGGCTACGCGGCGGCTGTCTCCGTGGTACTGCTGCTGATGGTGTTCGCGTTCTCGAAGTTCTTTGGCAGATTGTTTAAGGAAGATTAGGAGGTGGTAAAGGATGGCCGGATATAAAGGAAGTAATATCAACCCGAAGAAGTTCAATCTGGGACAGCTCAAGATTATCCTGATTCTTTTACCGCTTGCGGTGTTTATGGGCATTCCGATTGTGTTTATCGTCTGCCACGCGTTTAAGCCGATGGATGAGCTGTTCGCGTTCCCGCCGCAGATTCTGGTACATAAGCCGACGCTGGATAATTTCGTGAAGCTGTTCAAGGCCTCCTCGAACAGCAATATCCCAATGAGCCGCTATGTGTTTAACAGTATCGTGGTGACAGGCTCCGTGGTGCTGCTGTCCATTATTTTCTCCACGATGGCGGGCTTTGCGTTGTCGAAGCTGCGCTTTAAGGGAAAATACGCGCTGCTTGAGATTAACAATACCGCGCTGATGTTCGTGTCGGTCGCGGTTATGATACCGCGCTATCTCGTCATCGACATGCTCGGGCTGAAGGACACGTACCTCGCGCATATTTTACCGCTCCTTGCGATGCCGGTGGGGTTGTTTCTCGTGAAGCAGTTTATCGACCAGATACCGGACGCGCTGCTGGACGCGGCGTATATGGACGGCGCGTCGGACTTCAAGATTTACCGCTCTATCATCCTGCCGCTTGTCAGGCCGGCGATTGCGACGACCGCAATCCTCGCCTTCCAGCAGGTGTGGGTCAATGTGGAGAGCTCGAATTTCTACACCAATGACGAGAGCATGAAAACGCTCGCGTTTTACCTGAACACGCTGGCCAACCAGAACAGCAATGTGGCCGGTCAGGGAATACAGGCCGCGGGTATTTTGCTGCAGTTTATACCGAACCTTGCAATTTTCCTGATACTCAGGAAGAGCTTTATGAATACCATGGCGCATTCAGGTATCAAGTAGGGGAGGGGTTAAGATGAAGAATAAGAGAAGAGGCTTGCTTTTAATCGCAATAGTCCTGTGTCTGGCCCTGAGCGCTACTGCAATGGCAGAGACACCCTATAAGACCTATACGGTGGACGGCTATGGGTATGTGCTGGAAACGCAGTCCGCCTACAATCCGCTGTCGGCGATCACGAAGGTCGGGGAGACCTCGTTCGTGTCGCCGATGGATATCGCCATCGGAAATGACGGAAACCTCTATATTGCCGATTCCGGCGCGCGGGTGATCATGGTCAGCACGATTGACGGCGATGAGGTGCGGATGATCGGCGAGGGCATTTTGCAGACGCCCACCGGTGTATTCGTGTCCGACGACGACAAGGTGTATGTGGCGGACAGGGATGCGGAAAAGGTTTTTGTGTTTGATATGGACGGAACGCTGTTGAACGAGTACGGGCGGCCCGATTCACCGATATACGGGAGCAACATGAATTTCAGGCCGCTCAAGGTGGTGGCCAACAAGACGGGAACCATGTATATCATCTGCGAGGGCAACATGAACGGCATTGTTCAGATCAGCCCTGTGGACGGCGGTTCGTTTCTCGGCTATTTCGGCACGAACTATACCTCGCTCAGCCCGTTTCAGATTATACAGCGCGTGATTCTTACGGACGCGCAGCGGGCGCAGATGCTGAGCAACATTCCATCGACGCCGACCAACCTCCATATCGACGAGGAGGGGCTGATTTATACTGTGACGCAGGGCGATCAGGACACCTGCCTGAAAAAGCTGAATATTGCCGGCAAGAACATGCTGGATTCCGACCCGTACTGGGCGGACCTTCCGGCGGCGGTGACGACGGGAAATTACAGGAACATGCTTGTCGCCGATTCGGACGGGTATATTTACGAGTACAATGAGGAGGGCGAGCTGCTCTTCATGTTCGGCGGCCGCGACGACGGGCGGCAGCGTGTCGGCCTTTGCAATAAGGTGGAGGCGATTGCGGTTGACGATTTGGACCGCATCTATCTGCTGGACTCCGACAAGAGGCAGATACATATTTTCGAGCCTACGGAATTTACGAATCTTTTGCACGAGGCGCTCTACCTGTTCTCCAAGGGGCGCTACACGGAGAGCAAGGAGCCGTTGGAGAAGGTGCTCCAGATGAACAGTATGTTTGACTACGCCAATCAGGCGATGGGGCACGCGTACTTACAGGAGGAGAACTACACGGAGGCGCTGCGCTACTTCCGGCTTGCGAAATCCTTTGAGGGGTATTCCGACGCCTACTGGGAAGTCCGGAATATCTGGATCCGAAAGTATCTGGTGACGGCGGTTATCGTGATTGTGGCGCTGGCTGTGGCGTTAAGCTTCTATAAGAGCCGACGGAGGAAAAAGTACGGGGAGAATCCTCCGGCGGGCGTTTCCGAGAGGGTTCCGCTCTTGGGGCAGCTCAAGTACAGCCTGCACTTTATGCGGCACCCGTTTGACGGCTGCTACGGCGTGAAGCGGGAGGGGAAAGCGGGCTTTGCCTGCGCGAATATTCTGCTGGCGGGCTATATCCTGATATCCATTATCGAGAAATATTTCAGCGGCTTCCTTGTGAAGAACGTGCGGGAGGGCCGTTACGATATTATCAGTGACATCGGCACGGTTCTGGTGATTTTCATCGGACTGACGCTCTGCAATTATCTGGTGGTGACCATCAACGAGGGCGAGGCCTTCTTCAAGGAGCTGTACTGCGCGTACGCGTACTGCCTGACGCCGTTTATCGTGATCAAGCCGTTTGTGGTTCTGCTCTCAAATGTGCTGACCTACAACGAGGTGTTCCTCATCACGTTTGCGAACATTATTGTATGGGTGTGGATGGTGGTGCTGATTCTGATAACGGTGAAGGAAATCAACAATTTTACCGTGAAGGAGACGGCGAAGGCCTTGGGGCTTACGGCATTTACAGTGCTGATTCTGGCACTGCTGATATGTATCATTTATGTGCTGTTCTCACAGGTGATTGACTTTGTTGTTACGGTTGTGCGAGAGGTGGTGTATAGGATTGGAAGCTAAGAAGAACAAAAAGAAACGCAAGGCGCTTATCGGATTGATTGTGGCTTTGATGATCGTTGTGATTGTCGTTGTGGCGATACTGGTTTCCAATTCGGGCAAAAAGAACGCGTTGGACTTCAGCCAAGTACAGCAGACGGTGAAGGAGCCTGCGGCGGCATTGAGCGCGGGTGCAGTTGATACCGGAAAGGAATTAAACGGACACCATCTGGTAGCGGAAAACGACGGCTATGAATTGTATCTGTATGAGCCGGCGCTCTCCATCCTTGTCCGGAATAAGGAGACGGGCGCGATGCTGGCGTCCACAGTGCGGGACGAGGAGCGGCTCGGGAATGTGAACGAGACGTGGAAGGGCTTTTTGCAGTCGGGCATTGTGGTGGAGCTTCAGGAGGAGACCAACACCATGCAGCGCAAGCTCGGTCTGGAGACGGCGGGGGCGAACGTGACGGTGGACTTAATCCCGGGCGGCTTTCATGCGAAGCTCGATTACACGGCGCAGGAGCTGGGCTTTGAGGTTGAGGTAAAGCTCTATGACGACGGCAGTCTTACGGCGGCGATTCCGGAAAGCTCCATTTATGAAAACGCGGAGAACAAGAAAATTGGCAATATTTATGTATTCCCGCTTCTGGGCAACACGAGGCTTGGCGAGGAGGAGGGCTACATGTTCGTGCCGGACGGCAACGGCGCGCTGATCTATCTGGACGACAAGGAGGGGCGCTTTGACTCCGGCTATGTGCAGAAGGTGTACGGCACCGATGTCGGCGTGGGCGAATCCTATGTGCTGTCTTTACTGTGGGATAAGTACGAGACGCACAATGACGCGCAGACGATTCTGGCGCCGGTGTACGGCATGGTGCACACCGAGGATGCGCTGGGGTATCTGGCCGTTATCGAGAGCGGCGAGGAGGAGGCTTCCATCTACGCGACGCCTAACGGCGCTTACTCCGATTATAACTGGGTGGCGGCGGCCTTCAGGAAATGTACGACCTATATTCAGCCGACTTCCAATTCCGGCGGATCTGTCACAAAGGTGACCGATCGCATCCGCTACGATATCAATATCCGCTATCTGTTGGTTGACGGTGCGGAGGCGAACTAC
The DNA here is from genome assembly GCA_023664265.1 of Roseburia sp. Lineage (GTDB taxonomy): Bacteria > Bacillota > Clostridia > Lachnospirales > Lachnospiraceae > COE1. Next base: position 8,465 of record JAMPFV010000035.1, on the reverse strand, counting down.
ACGGGGCTTGCGAAGCGGTATCGGGATTATTTGCTGGAGAAGGGCGAGCTGGTAAATGTGGCGGACGATTTTAAGGTGCGGCTGGACTTCCTTGGCGTGGATGTCGAGAACTGGATGCTCTGGAAGAAGGATGACCCCGTGACGACGGTGGAGAATATTCGGGAAATTTACGACGATCTGGCAGCCGAGGGTGTTGGCGATATCCTCTCGCTCTACAAGGGCTGGCAGGACGGCGGCATCTACAGTCTGCCGGTGACGTCCTATGATGTTGACAGCAGTATCGGCGGCGCGCGGGAGCTTTCCAAGCTGATGGAAGAGTGTGAGGAGAGGAATATAGATTTTTACCTGTATACGGACGGGGTTCGCGCGAATCCGGAGACCGGAAATACGACCTTTGACACCGTAAAGAAGATGGATAAGCGGACATATCAGGAGAGCACTCATCAGACCGTATATGACACCTTTGTCTACTGGACACCGCAGAAAACGCAGGAGAACCTGCAGCGGCTCCAAAAGAGCTTCCACAAAAAGGGAATCGACAAAATCGCGCTGGCGGAGGTAGGCAATACGCTGTTCACCTACACGATGGGCGACACGATGCAGACCCGCTATGTGTCAAAGTATCTGTATGAGGCGGCGCTCAAGGAGCTGAGCGAGGGCATGGAGCTGCTGCTGGAGTCACCGGTGCAGTGCTATTGGCAATATTCCAAGGCGATTGTAGATATGCCGATTTCGGATTCGGATTATATTTACACGGACCAAAGCGTGCCGTTCCTGTCGATTGTGTTGAAGGGGACGCTCCCGATGTACGGGGACTATGTGAACTTTGAGGCGAATGAGCGGGAATACTTCCTCAAGCTGGTGGAGACCGGAATTTATCCGTCCTTCTACCTGACCTATGAGAACCCGTCAGAGCTGATTTATACCAATTCCAGTGATGTGTATACGTCGCAGTACACGGTTTACCGCGAGCAGATTTTGAGCTACTACCGTGAGCTGAAGGCGATAGATGAGCTGGTCAGCGGCTGTGTGATTACCAATCACGAGATAACTGACAATGGTGTCACAATTGTGACCTATGACAACGGCGTGAAGGTATATGTAAATTACTCGAACGCAGACGTCACGGTGGATGGTACGGCGGTGCCCGCACTCTCGTATGCGATAGGAGGTGTATGATGAAGAAGAATGGCAGAAAAACAAAGCCCGGCGAGCTGGAGCGCCGGGAAAATGCGATTGGTTATCTTTTCATATTACCGTGGCTGATTGGCCTTGTCGTGCTGGTGCTGTGGCCGATGGTGCAGTCCTTCCAATATTCGCTGAATAAGATCAAGCTTTTGCCGCAGGGAATGGCGAAGGTGTACGTGGGCTTTGAGAATTACAGCCAGATATTCCTGAAGGATCCGGATTTTATTATGGGTCTGGAGACGTATCTGCTGGAGACGCTGATATCGGTGCCGGTCATTGTGGCCTTTTCGCTGATCATCGCGATGCTGCTGAATCAGAAGATTTCCTGCAGGGGACTTTTCAGAATGGTATTTTTCCTGCCAATCATCATCGCCAGCGGCCCTGTGATGCAGCAGCTTGCCGACCAGGAGGCGGCGAGCATTCCGATGATGAACGTCACCATGATCGAGCAGCTTCTGGATGAATATCTGCCGCACGTTCTGGCGACGAGTATCACCAGTGTATTCAGCAACATGATCACGCTGCTGTGGTATTCCGGCGTGCAGATTTTGATTTTCCTCGCGGCGCTGCAGAAGATCGATACCTCGCTGTACGAGGCGGCCAAGATGGACGGCGGATCCAAGTGGGAGTGTTTCTGGAAGATCACGCTTCCTACCGTGAAGCCGATGATTTTGCTCAACGTGGTCTACACCATCATCTTTATGTCCAACAATGAGCAAAATTCCCTGATCGTGCTGATTTACGACACGATGCTTTCCGCGACAGGCGGTTATGGGTACGCCTCCGCGATGGCGTGGCTGTACTCGGTTATCGAGTCCGCGATCGTCATACTCTTTGCACTGCTGATCATGGGCCGCAAGGATGTATATGAGCGTCGCGCGAAGAAGCACCGCCGTGAGATGAAGCGGGAAGCGCGGCTTGAGAAGAAGATAAGAAGGAGGGGAGAGCGCCATGAGCAAAAGTACGCAAAGCAACAGCTTAAACAAAAACAAAAGCAGGCTAAAAAGAGTGCTTGACGCGGAAAACCGCGAACAGATGAAATATAAATGCAAAAAGTTCATATTCGGCTCAAAGGACACCGAGGGCGCGGGAAAGCTCTTTGTCATCTACCTGCTCCTGATCAGTATCGGGTTCGTCTACCTCTATCCGGTGCTCTATATGGTGAGCAAGAGCTTTATGAACCTGAATGATTTGCTGGATACCTCTATCAACTGGATCCCGAGCCAGCTCTATCTGGAGAATTACAGGCAGGCGCTCAAGTCCATGGACTATTGGAAAACCTTCCGCGACTCGGTTGTGGTGGCGGGCATTCCGACCTTGATAAATGTGGTGATCTGTGCGATTGTAGGATATGGCTTTGCGCGGTACGAGTTCAGAGGCAAGAAGCTGCTGATCGGTCTGCTGCTGTTCTCCTTCATTCTGCCGCCGCAGGCGACGATGATGCCGACCTATGTATTCTACACGAATCTGGGTCTGATCAATTCCCTGAAGGCGTTCGTCGTTCCGGCAGTGCTGGGGCAGGGGATAAAGTCACAGATATTTATATTGATTTTTTACAACTTCTTTCGCCAGATTCCGAAGGTCTTGATCGAGGCGGCGAAGATTGACGGCGCGGGACACTTTAAGATTTTCCGGAAAATTGCGCTGCCGTCGGCGGCTCCGGCGATTTTGGTGGTGTTCCTGTTTTCCATCGTATGGTACTGGAACGAGTCCTACCTGACGCAGCTTTATGTGGTCGGCGCGTTTACAAGTAACGCCGATACCTATCACTGGAGCTCGCTGATTGTCTCGCTCAAGAACTTTGAGAACAGCTATAATACGGCGAGAAACGTGGCGGGAAGCGGCATGGTGGACATCAACGAGTCGATTAAGATGGCGGGCACAATGCTGAGCATTCTGCCGCTGCTGATTATGTACCTGGTACTGCAGAAGCAGTTCGTTGAGAGTGTGGATCGTACCGGTATTACAGGTGAATAGGGAAATGTTTCACAGAGACATTCTTTATATAAAAACATTATTTTAAGGAGGAAACAAAATGAAAAAGAAAGTTATCAGTCTTATGATGGCGACGACACTCATGGCCGGTCTGTTGAGCGGCTGTGGCGGATCCGGCTCCAACTCCAGCTCTTCGACAGGGGATTCCGGTGCATCGGATTCCTCGTCAGGCAATACGGCTGCCGCGACGGACGCAACCGCAGGAGACACCGCGTCCTCAGGGGATACGGCGGCATCCGGACTGCCGGAGATGACAACCGAGGAGATTACGCTGACCTACATGCACTTTGACAGCGAATCGCTCGTAAATGCGGTTGCGGATGCGTTTATGGCGAAGTATCCGAACATCAAGGTGGAGACGCAGGCGTTCTCCACGGACGGCTACAACGATACCCTGCTGAATCTCGTTCAGTCGGGACAGACGCCGGACTGCTTTATGATACTCGGAAACTGTGACTTCGCGCTGTCCAACGCGCTGTTGGGCGATATGACCCCATACTGGGAGGCGGATCCGGAGAACAATAACATCCTTCCGTCCATCAACAGCGCGAAGCTGGGCTATTACGGCACGGATAAGAAGCTGGCGACGCCGATCAAGTTCTTCCCGGATGCGATTTATTGTGACCTGAACGTATTTGAGACCTTGAACATTGATGCGCCGTCCACCAACTGGACATGGGATGAGATGATCAACGCTTTCAAGGCGGCTACCAACACGGATGCAGGAACCTACGGCTTTAACCAGTATCACTCTCTGGTTACCTACTATCCGATTTCAAACGGCAACAACCTGATCGGTGAGTTTGGCTGGGACGGAACGACCTATCATATGGACCAGTGGGCTGCGGGCGTAAACCAGTGGGCAGAGCTTGTAAACGGAAAGTATCATGCACCCTACGGTGACACGGACGAGATGGAGGCATGGACAGGCGACAGAACGATGTGGGCGGCTTACACGGGCAAGCTGGGCTTCCAGATTGACGCGTGGTGGACGTACCTGAATCTGTTCGACACGCCGGATTACAGAAACCGTGGTATGGAATGGGTACCGTACACAACGCCGGCAAGCCAGAGCGGATATGTATTTGGTGTATTGGATTTCGGCGGCATTTCTTCCTCCACCGAGCATCCGAGGGAGGCATATGAGCTTCTCAAGTGGATGGGCTGGGGCGTAGAAGGCTGGCAGACAAAGCTGGACGCTTATCAGGATGTTGAGACCTATGCTGACAACCCTCTTTACAGGCAGGCAATGCCCTGCCCGATCACGACGGACGAGGCGATCTGGAAGGAGTTCCAGGAGTCCTTCTATCCGACGGCAAACACAAGAACCTATCAGTCTGTTTATGACCCTGTAAACGGCGAGGATCTTGTCACGGCGGATGAGGATACCAAGTACGGCAAGTACTTTGACGATTTCTTCGCAAACTGCAAGAATCCGATTCCGTTTGGCGACTGCCAGATACCGGGCTTTGCGGATTTCCTTGCAACCTCTTATGTTGCGGTAGGCGATACCCTGGGTGTTGAGGATCAGGTTCGTCTGGAGGGCAAGAATGCAAACGACTTCGCGGCAGAGCTTGAGCAGAAGGGCTATGATGCAAATCAGGCGGCTCTGGCGGCGGCGAAAGAGGCGTACTCCATGATCGGCATTGAGCTGAACTATTAAGCTGAATTGTTAAGCAATACCAATAGCGCGATAAATCAAACAATAAGGGGCGTTGAGAAAACGCCCCCTTTGTTATCTGATTGAAGTCGCTGCCCTGCAGCGATATGGAGGGGTATGATGAAAACAGACAGAAAGGTATGGCTGGCGGCGGCTCTGGCAGCGGTGAGTATGATGCTCGGCGGCTGTGGGGGGAATGCGGGGACGCAGGAGCCGGGAATCGGGGAGCCTGATGAAACCGTTGCCGAGCCGGCATCGGAGGCAGCGGATACAGAGGAATCCGAGAGGGAAGAGACAGAGGAGAAAGAGGAAAAAATGACGGAGGTGTCATATAGTCGTGTATCTGTCCACGACCCTTCCGTGGTATATGACAACGGGACGTACTATATATTCGGCTCCCATATGGCATGGGCGAAGAGCACGGATCTGATGAACTGGGAGCTTTTTCAGATGAATATCAACGCGGACTATCCGGAGCTGTTTGGCAGGGAGTGGGAGGACTACTGTAAGACGGCGAGCAATCCGAATCTGAACGGGAATCTGTGGGCGCCGGACGTCCTCTACAACCCCAACATGGGAAAATACTGCATGTATATGAGCGTGAACGGCGACGATTGGAATTCCGTCATTGTCATGCTCACGGCTGACAGCATTGAGGGGCCGTATACTTATGGCGGGCCGGTGGTGTATTCGGGCTTTAACACCGATTCCCACAATGTGGCGCTTACGGATGTCGGTCAGGTGCTGGGGGCGGATGCGAATCTCACCCGATACCAGAGCACAAAAAACACAAAGCTCAACTGCATTGACCCGTGCGTGCTCTTTGACGACGACGGTTCGCTCTGGATGACCTACGGTTCATGGTTTGGCGGGCTCTATATGCTCAGGCTCGACGAGAACACGGGACTTCGGGATTATGGGACAACCTATGAGACGGCGCCCAACGAGTCGGATGAATATTATGGCTATAAGCTGCACGGCGGCTTCGGCGTTTCGGGGGAGGGCCCTTACATCATAAAGGCGGGCGGTTACTACTATCTCTTTGTCTCCTACGGCGGCCTGGTGGCGGACGGCGGATACCAGATGCGGGTGTTCCGCTCCGAGAAGATTACGGGGCCGTATGTGGACGAGGCCGGAAACAGCGCGGTCTATACGAGGGAGTGCAACGACCTCTTTGAGAAGGTCGGCGTCCGGTTGATGGGCTCCTATGACTGGACGGGCAATCGGGAGATTCGGGTCGCGCAGGGACATAACTCCGCTTATGTGGCGGAGGACGGGAGAATTTATCTGGTGTACCATTCGCGGTTTGCGGACGGCAAGAACGGTATTCCCGAGGCGCATGAGGTGCGGGTACAGCAGCTCTTTCTCAACGCGGACGGCTGGCCGGTGGCGGCGCCCTATGAGTACGCGGGGGAGACGCTCAGCCCGACGGGATACGACATGGAGCAGATGTGCGGCAGCTATGAGTTTATCTTGCATACGCCGACGACCTATTTCCAGAAGGCGGGCAGCTCGACAATCGGCATTATGCAGCCGGAGAATATTACCTTGAATGAGGATGGGAGCGTGACCGGAGACCTGACGGGAAGCTGGACGTATGAGACGGACAGCCCGAATATGACGATAACGGTTGCCGGGGTGACTTATAAGGGCGTATTTCTGGAGATGCCCAGCGAACAGTTGTATTTTAATCCGAATCAGCGCAAGGTAGTGATGACATTCACGGTGCTGGGGGATAATACAACGGCGTGGGGGAGTAAGTAGATAGCAATTTTGAAGCCGGCAGAAATATTGCCAAGCCATTATGCGGCTTGGCAATATTTTGTACGAGCTAACTGCCCACGTCATTACATGACAAACACATGTTCAGACATCATTTCCATCTAACCAAAATTTAAACCATGCTAAGAAATCCATTGAGGGGGAACAAGGCTCCATGCCTACGTCTGTAAAAAACCACATATTTCCTTTTTCTTTTCCGCTAATAATTATGTTCCAAGATTTTCCGCATCCCAAATGGATCAGTGCTATGTTACCATATCTGACGCTCCTTAACTTTTCTTCGCTGCAATCTTCTTCATCCTCCCATATCCAATAGTTATCAAACATAAATTCTCTTTTTAAATTTTCTTCATTAACCTTCCATTCCTCAAATTTTAATAAATTTCTACCCTCTATCATTTCGCATCCGTTACATATCTTTGTATAGAACAGAATTAAATCTTCAGGCAGGCTTATTCCCGTCTTTTCTTCCCAACTTTTTATTTCTTCCATGTGCAAGGGAGCGTTATAAACAAGTTCTATATCCTCCATCTTTTGTTTTATTCTTTTTACCCTGTCATCCATGTCAATCACCTCAATTTTTCTAAATATCATAGCCTGAAAATAATTTTTGACAGATATTTTGAGACATCTGAGAAAACAATTAAATTTTCTCAGAATCATCTTATCAAAAGCAGCATATCAGGATTTATCATTTTCTTCAAAATATATCTCTTAGTCCGGTTCAAACAGTTCACAAATTTTATCCTGCATCCCGTCCGGACTTTTTAAGTAATTAAAATGCGTTATATCTTCATTAAGACCGATTTTGCTGCGAGGATAAAAATCTTTTTCGAAACAGTCCGGATTGTCACAACTAAACCTGTATATGGTTAAACGAAAATCTATTGTCCACCCCTTGAGTTTTCCTACTGATACAATCCCCGGACATTTTCCTAAAATACGGGACGAATATATCCCGCATTTTGGACATTCTGCTCCTTCCTTATCTTTGCAAACATGTATTAACAGTTGCTTTTTATCCTTTTTTTCGTACTTGCCCATGTATTCAAAATCACATTCAATATATTTTGCAAAATCCTCTATCGTGTTTATTTCTACATTAGAAACGTTCTCCGGCTCCATCGGTATTTTAACCTTCGTTTGTATTGTAATATTTTCAAACTTGGCCGCTTCTTTTATGTACCACTCCCAAAATTCCAGTCTTCTTTTTTTCCGCGCATTGTCTTGTATCTTCAAGTCCTGACTTTCCCACATCATACAGGCACAGTAAGATGTATCCCATTCATCATATTCCAAATCGCTGTCACAGTCTGTTTTGTATTCGCTTTCGTTTGATGAAAAATCCCACTTTATAGTCTTTTCCAAAAATTCGACTGCTGGTTTTAAATAACACGCATAAATATTTAACGGGTCTTCCAACGCCTTCTCACATTCCTCATAAAACTCCAAAAGATTTTTTTCTAAAGCGGATGAATTATCCGATTCCACAGCGTCAATAATTTTTGATAAAAAGTCCCGTAAAAGCGGTGAAAGTGGTGTATTTTCCGTTCAATCGGACTGTACCTTTTTCAGGCACTTTAGCTCGAGTTGTATTCCCGCCTTCCCGGTTCCGATTCTTTTCAAAATTTCTACCCTGTCACTCAGACGCAACTCTCCCTGTTCTCCAAGCTTTATTATAAGGTTTTCGTAAAAATCTTTCATTTTCACCCCTCCTGTGTAGCAAAGAATAAACAAAACCGGTAATCTGTTACATATTCTTTTCAATGGAAATATTACCTGTATCTCCACTAATCAGTCTTTAATCTTATCTCATGCCATTTCTTTTCAAGAACTGCCG
>JAMPFV010000034.1 GCA_023664265.1 Roseburia sp. | reverse complement strand
AGCAGTTCATCCTCTATACGCTCATAAAATTTAACCTCTGTCATTTCAGTTATTCATCCATCCGCTTTCTTAATTCGTTCCAGTCTATCACTGTCAGGATATATTTATCTTCTGTATATGGCAAATCAATTGCCCCTATGTACCATACCGGCAACCGTCTGGCATTTAAGGAACCTTTCACATCACATTCATACTGATCACCAATATACCAGACATCCTCCAGCTATAATTTCGCTTTTTCCAAAACCAAATCGAATATTCTTTTATTTGGTTTAAGGAACATATATCTGATCCGCTGACAAATGATATTTATTTTTTATGGCATACCGTAAGGCAGCTTCCGTTCCCTTTACTCCATCAAATTTCTGTTCTGCAATCAGAGTCTGTCCATAATCAAACAATACCATTTTGGGCGTTTTCATGCAATCTGCCTCCCTACTCATTTTTCTATAAAAGAAAACTTGGTTTATTCCATATTCACAAAAAAATCATATATACTATTTAATCTCATAAGTGTGTGTTTATCATAGATTGCAGGTATTATATTAGTGTTATGGCTATATACAGCCTCATGAATGTTGTGGCAGTTCATATGATGCAAAAGCGTACATGCTGTGCTATATGCTTTGTCTATATGACCATCTCCACCACCAACCAATATGACTGCACCTTTCTTGGATTTTACAATAGGCTCTTCATTTCTAAAAAATCTAGCGCAAAAATACGTTTGGAGTCTGCTGCCAACATCTAATAATTTCCCGGTCAACTCCGAAAAATAAAGCGGTGAAGCAATCAAAATGTTGTCGCATTTCTGTATGTATTTATATACATCCTGCATTTCATCACTTATTGAACATCCATTATTTTCCCGGCAATATCTGCAATCAGGGCAGGGTGAAATATCACATCTGTAAGCATTAACAATTTTATACTCACCTATCTTTTTTGAAATGATATACTTAATAAGGCTGTTCGTATCACCATTTATTCGTGGAGAACCATTTAATATCAAAGTTTTCATGGACAATCTCACTTCCATTTTTGTAAATGTTCTGCTACAAATCTATCATATCATATTTGGGGATGTGTATCATCAAAAAGTTATCATATGATAAAGACCGAAGGACTATATCGCCCCTTGATCCTTGCTTTTAACTGTCTTTTGCTGCTGATAATTTGCTGTTCTTTTGGGTGGATTCTTCAATCGCTCAAGTACACTTTCCTTATCCTGCTTGTGGCTGTCCGTTCCATAAAGTTTTTCCCATTCAGCCTCATGTTCCTTATAAGCTGCATGGGCACTATGGTATTTGTGGTAAATCTTGTAAAATGCCCGTAAGGGCAAAAACAAGGGAAAATACATAGCATTTCACTGTATGAGGCTCTAAAAGCCTTGAAAAATAAGGAAAGTCCAAGAAATATATCTACAATTTCCGATTTATTGAACAGTCCGGCACAAATATTTTATCACAAACACACTCACAATTTCATTAAATTTTCCTTAATAGTCACAAAAATACCTCCACAAAAAGTTGTCAACCGCATCAAAAAGCGATAAAATAATAGATACGGCAAATTCTATTGCGATAACCGCGACGCCTTCAACCACCTGTCCGGCGCACTGTAGACAACGCCAAAATATTTCAGAAACAGAGGAAACACCATGCCATACATATACGAGACACACCTTCACACCACCGCGGCCAGCGCCTGTGCAAAGAGCGCCGGGGCGGACTATATTTCATTTTATAAAGAGCTGGGCTATACCGGAATCATTGTCACCGACCACTTCTTCAACGGCAACTGCAGCATTCCCAAAAATCTGCCTTGGGAGGAGCGCGTCAATTTATTCTGCCGCGGCTATGAGGAAGCCAAGGCGGAGGGGGACCGTCAGGGCTTGCAGGTCTTCTTCGCTTGGGAAGCGCGGTTTGACGGCGACGAATTTCTCATCTACGGCTTGGACAAGGCGTGGCTTCTGGCGCACCCCGAGATGATGGAATGGGATCACCTTACGCATCACGCCAAAATCCGCGCGGAGGGCGGACTGGTCGTGCAGGCGCATCCCTTTCGGGAGCGCGGATACCTGTCCGAGGTCTATGTCCACCCGCACCAGTGCGACGCCTTCGAGGTCGCAAACGCCGGAAACCCGCACGAGCAGAACCGCATGGCCTTCCGCTACGCAAGGGAGCATGACATTCCCATGACCGCCGGCTCCGACATCCATCATGTGGGGCACACGGACAACGGGCGCATCTACGGACTGGAATTTGAGCAGCCGCTGAGCTCCATCGCCGATTATGTGCGGGCAGTAAAAAGCGGTACCGGATACGCGCTCCATGTACCGCCCGAGGATATTAAATGGGTTCCGGGAACCACCAACAGGCTCCCCGTATTTATCTTTGACCGTGAAAACCGGCCGCACCCGGCCGACAGTCTCGAGCAGATATTTTCGCTCTGAAAGGCCCGCGCGAATCAGTGGCGCACCCAGGTGCTCTTGGTGAACAGTATCAGAATCGGAAAGATTTCCAGCCGCCCCGCAAGCATATCCAGAATCAGCACCAGCTTTGACAGTCCGCTGAATGCGCCGTAATTGCAGACCGGGCCTACCGCGTCCAGACCGGGGCCGATATTGTTAAAGCAGGACAACACCGCCGTGAAGTTCGTCGTCACGGAGAACCGGTCAACGGAAACCAGTATAAAGCTGATAAACAGAATAATCACATAGGCTGACAGATACGCGTTGGTATTCTCCAGAACATTCTCCTCTACCATATGACCGTTTACCCGCACCACCTGCACCTTCTGCGGGGACAGAATCTGCCGGACATTGCGCCGCAGGCTCTTCAAAATCAGCAGCACACGCGCGCATTTAAAGCCGCCTCCGGTACTGCCCGCACTCGCGCCGATCACCATCAGCCCCATCAGAATCGCCTTGGAAAAGCCGGGCCACAAATCAAAATCCGTCGTGGCATAGCCCGTCGTCGTCACGATACTCGCCACTTGGAACGCCACATGGCGAATCAGCTCTCCGACCGTCGAATAAAACCCTCTCAGATTGACGCATATCAGCAGAATGCTTCCGAGCACCACGCCCAGATACAGATGGAGCTCTTCGTCGCGCAGGACGCTCCCGACCTGACGAATCAGCAGCATATAGTAACAGCTGAAATTCACGCCGAACAGGAGCATAAACACCGTGCAGACATTCTGGATATACGGACTGTAGCCCGCCATGCTGTCATTCTTAATGCCGAAGCCGCCCGTGCCCGCCGTGCCGAGGGCGGTGCACACCGCGTCAAACAGCGGCATACGCCCCGCCAACAGAAATATGATGTTCAACACCGTCAGAAGAATGTACATTAAGTACAGAATTTCCGCCGTGCGCTTCATCTTGGGCACCAGCTTTCCCACCTTGGGCCCCGGGCTTTCCGCGCGGAGAATGTGCATCGTAAAGCCGGTATTCTTGCTGCCGCCCGAGCTGATGGCAAGCACAAACACCAGTACGCCCATGCCGCCCAGCCAATGCGTAAAGCTTCGCCAGTACAGAATGCCCTTGGACAGGCTCTCCACCTCCGGCAGGATGGAGGCCCCCGTCGTCGTAAAGCCCGACACCGTCTCAAACAGCGCGTCCAGATAGCTCGGAATCTCCCCCGACAGCCAAAAAGGCAGCGCTCCCAGAAAGCTCATCACAATCCAACTGCCGCCCACGCAGACCAGCCCCTCACGCGCACGGAAGCCCTTTTGGCTTCCCCTGCTGACGGCCTTCAGCACGAGCGCAACCGCCAATATCACGCCCAGACTGACGACAAAGCCCCTACAGGCCTGTATTTCCCGCAGAAACAGGCTTATCAGCATCGCCGGCACCATAAACACCGCCTCCACCAACAGGATATTCCCGATAAACCTGCCCATCATTTTATAGTTCATATGTCCTCTCCCCTGCCGCACCCGCGGTATGCCGCACATCCGCAGCAGTTCATTTTCTCTTAATTTTCAAAAATATCGTTGAGCTGATAGAGCACCTTCCCCTCGCCGGAGACAACGATAACCGTATCGCCCTTGCTGAAGCTCGAATCGCCGTTCGGTATTCGGACCAACGGGCCGTTGCTGATGCATACAATCAGCACGTTCTTTCTGATTCTCAGCTGCTTCAACGGTATGCCGCAGTATTTCGTGTTCTCATCCGCCAGGAACTCCACCGCCTCCAGCTGGCCGTCCGCAATCAGGTGCACTGCAAGCGCCGCTCCCGTCTGATTCTTCATCGCGCGCACATAGCGGACAATCGTGTTACAGCACAGCTCCTTGGGGCTGACGATGCTTCCCAGATTCAGAGAATCCAACATGGTGTTGCTTTCCAGACGGCCGAGCTTTGTAATGACCTGCGGCACGCCGCAGGTTGACCCGTACAGTGAGATGATCATATTCAGCTCGTCCACACCCGTCAATGTGACAAGCGCGTCACAATCCGATATGCCCTCGTCATCCAGCAGAAGCTCCCGCGACGCGTCTCCATTGACAATCGACGCTCCCGGCACAAGATTGGCCAGATTCCTGCACCGCTCATAATCCTGCTCAATAATCTGCACGCTGACGCCGTCCTTCAGCAACAGCTGCGCCAGATAGTAGCTGACCCTGCCGCCGCCGCAGATGAGGACGCGCTTGGCCTTGTGCGTGATGACACCGAGCTGCCGCAGCAGAACGGTCAGCGTGTCGGTCGGCGCCGTGACGAATATCCTGTCGCCCTCGCGCAGCACGAATTTGCCATCCGGCGCAATCGCCTTGCCGCCCCGCAGCACGGCGCACACCAATATCTGACACTTCACGACGCTCATCAAATCGTTCAATGCCACATTGCACAGCTTATGCCCCGCATCCACACGCAGCTCCACAATCTCCACCCGCCCCTTGGCAAAGGTATCCCGCTTTAAAAAGCCGGGGTATTTCAGCAGACGCTCTATCTCCATCGCCGCCCGCCGCTCAGGATTTACGGTCAGCGACAGCGCGAACAGCTCCCGCATCTTATAGATCTGATCCGTGTATTCCGGATTGCGGATTCGGGCAATCGTGTGGATGTCGGGATTCATGCCGTGCGCCGTCATACAGCACAGCAGATTGACCTCGTCCGCGTTGGTCACGGCAATCAGCAAATCCGCGTCCCGCACGCCCGCCTGCTCCAGAACCGCCATCGAGGCGCAGTTGCCCTGCACCGACATGACGTCGTATTTCTCCTCGCCGGATTCAAGCACTTTCCGGTTCGCGTCAACCAACGTCAGGTCGTAACCCTCCGCCGAAAGCTGCTTTGTCAGCATCACGCCCACCTTTCCGTTTCCCGCAATGATTATCTTCACAACCGTTTCCTCCCCTTGAAGAGTTTTCACAATTCATAGAATATTATAACAAATTCTTCCAAAAAAACAACACTAAGAAGGACCCCATTCCATGAGGTCCTTCGTGTCAATGCTTTCTCTCTTATTCCGCGTCCGTCTGCGCCGCTGCCTGTATGTTCATTCCGTTCGTCTGCTCCTCCTGCGGATAAAGCTTATTCTTTACCGCCTCGATAAGCTCCTCCACCGAGTCCGCCTGAAGCTTCTCATAGCGCTCCTCCTCGGCCTTCTTGCGCGCATCCCGCCGTTCCTGAATACGCTCCTCCTGTCTCTTCTCCGCGTTCCTGGCCTGCTGCTCCTTCGCTCTCGCCGCGCTGCTCTCTGACATATCCTGCATAAGCTTTACCGCGTAAGAAACCTTGCCATCCTTGTCGATGGAGATGCTGAAGCCCGTAACCTTATCCGCGTCCTCGCCAAGACCCTCCTTGAACTGCGCGAACTTGTCGCCGGCGCCGCTGAGCACGCTCTCATACTCTGCCCTTACACTCTCGTCCGCCGCCATCTTCTCCAGAAGCTCCGGATTAATCAGCACGCTGTATTCCTTGGAGGTCCGGCTTGCGTAATACTCCTCATCCTCGTCCGAAGACCACTCCGCTACCGTAAAGCTCATGTTGCCATACTTTTCTTTCAGCTCCGCCAAAAGCTTCTTCGCCGAATCGCTGAGCGTGATTCCCTCCTGAACGCCGTCCGCATCCAAGGGCTTGCGCGAAGTTTTATTGCTTGTCGGTCTGTCATAGCCGGCCTTTGCCGCGCGGGACTGACCGCTCTCATATGTGTCCTTGTCCGCGTTGGTCTGTCTTGTGTCAACGGACGCCTTGCCGGCCGCGGTTCTCGCCGCCGCATTCTTAGAAACGATATCCTCGGTAATGCTGCCTGATTGATAAACGCTTGAATTCCCCACTAATGTGCTGTAATTGATTCCATTCATTTTGATACCAACCTTTCTGTTTGTATAAAACTACAACTGATAAAAGATTTTACATGGCCTCCATGCCACATATTTACATTTCTATCTTATTTATCGGCAGCTTCCCTCCTAAACTTTATACCCGACAGCTTCTTTTCTCATTTGAAGCAGCACTTTCTTTTCCATACGGCTCACCTGCACCTGACTCATTCCCAGCGCGTCCGCCACCTGCACCTGTGTCCGATTCTCAAAAAAGCGCAGCGTGATCAGCTTCCGCTCCCGCTCGTCCAGAATATCCAGCAGCGACTCCAGAAACAGCCTGTCCAGGACCTCCTCGCTCTCCCCGTCGCAGCCGAGCATGTCCAGCAGATAAATCTCACTCCCGTCCGTCTCATACATCGTCTTGTAGATGGACTCCACCTCGCGCCCGGACTCCAGCGCCATCACGACATCCTCCATGGAAAGCTCCGCCTCCGCGGCAAGCTCCGCAAGCGTCGGTTCCCGCCCCGTCCGCTGCCGGTACCGTTCCCGTATCCCGCGCAGGCGAATCAGGTTCTCCTTGATTCCGCGGCTCACCTTGATCAGCCCGTCGTCCCGCAGATACCGCTGTATCTCTCCCATGATCAGGGGCACCGCGTAGGTGGAAAAGCACACGCCGTAATCCGGGTCAAACTTGTCAATCGCCTTTAACAGTCCCACGGAGCCTATCTGAAACAGATCCTCCGCCTCCGGTCCCCGTGACAGAAACCGCTTCATCACATGATGCACCAAGCCGGTATTCTTGTTGAACAGTATCTCCTTTGCCGCCTTTTCTCCCCCTTGTGCCCTCCGGAAAAGCTCTCTGTCCTCCATACGCTACAGCCTTCCGTCACTGTTCCATACGGCCGCCTGCAATATGGGCCGCGTCTCCGCGCCGCAATGCTCAAAGGACTTCCACATATGCACCTTCGTCCCCTCCCCGAGAACGCTCTCCACCTCTATCCGGTCCATGAAGGCCTCCATAAAGGCAAAGCCCATGCCGGAGCGCTCGTTCTCCGAGCCCGTGGTAAACAGCGGCTGCATCGCCTGCTCCACGTCCGCAATTCCGACACCCGTGTCACAAATATGTACCTCCAAGACGCCGTCCCCGCTCAGGGCGGCCTGCATCACGACCTTCCCGCCCTTCTCCCCGTATCCGTGGATAATCGCGTTGGTCACCGCCTCCGACACTGCCGTCCGCACATCCTCAAGCTGCTCCACGGTCGGGTCAAGCCGCGCCAGAAACGCCGCGATCACGACCCGCGCAAGCCCCTCATTCTCCGATACCGCGTCAAATTCCATATAAATCTCATTTCTTCCATTCATTGCACTCCCTCTCCTTTCCCCTCTCACGTCAGAACCTCGATTATCGCGGACATGCCGGAGGCCTTGAGCAGTCTGCGCACCCTGTCGCTCGCGTTGATGGCATAGACCTTCCCGCCAAAACACGATATCTTCCTGTAACGTCCGATGATAATCCCGATTCCGGAGCTGTCCATAAAGGTCGTGTCCTCAAAGTCAAAGACGATGTTCCGAACCTTGTCGTCCATAATCAGCCTGTCCGCACTCTCCCGTATCCCCGCCGCCCCGTGGTGATCCACCTCGCGCGGCATTCTGATGCACAAATAGTTGTCGATGATTGCAAAATCCTCAAGCCTCTGTTCCATACCGGTACCCCTTTCCTTTCCCTCCGTCATTTCCCATTACAATCGAGCAGGGGACGTTTTTGCCCTACTCGCCGTGCGGGGTGCGTGCTGCGTCAGCAGCTAATTTCCATACGCACCCCTGTGCATTAAAAAAAGAGAACCTGCCGGTTTTCGGCCTGTCCTCTTTCGTATCGCTATTCGCCTCTGATTTCCTTCAGATAATTCGCGGATTTTCTCGCTTTCTCCGTATTCGGAAACTGCTCCACCACCTGTTCATAAATCGGTATCGCAAGGCTTGTGTTGCCGCTCCTGTTGTAGGCGTTCCCCAGATTGTAAAGCGCCTCCCCGTCGTCGGGGGCATATTCCACCGCGCGCTCCAGGTTCTCTATCGCCACATCGTAATCCTCCGCCCGCAGTGCGTCAGAGCCGGCATCATAGCTTTTCTTTGCCACCGTCTCCGCGATCTCATTCTTAATCGTATAGTAGAGATTTCGGAAGCTCTCCGTCGCCTCCTCCTCCAGATACACCTTGTCAATAAACGCCAGCGTCTCCGCGATTTCCATCTCCGAGCCGTCGTCCTGAAGATGCAGCAGCGCCGCCTCTATCAGATCCGTATCCGCCTGAAGCGCGCTGCCGTTCCCCCGCGCAACCTCCAGATTGTTCGAGAGCTCCGCCCGCTCCTGCATCAGCGCGTCTATCTGCGCGTTCAGCCCTTCTGCCTCCACCGTCTTCTCGTCAAGCTTCTCGCTCACCTCGGCAAAGCGCACGTTCGCGTCCTCCTGCGCCTGCCGGATGCGCGCCGGAAGCACCAGATAATACGCGATACCGACGCCGAGCGCAACGCCGATCACAATGTTCATCACCGTCTGCAGTCCGGTGATCTCCCGCTTCCCGACAGGCTGAATCACCGTGTCATTTCCGCTCTTATATACAATCGCTTCCTTTTTCTTCTTCCCGTGCTCCTCCTCCGAGGGCTGCATCTCCTCCACTTCCTTCAGATAGCGGAGCGTCGTCGTGTTGTTGGCGTCTATCCGCAGCGCGCGCTCCAGCTCCTTCCTCGCCCGCTCCCACTCCTGCGTGTTGATATACAGAAGCGACAAAAGCTGCCGCGCCTCAAGGAACTTGGGATTCATGGAAATTACCTTTTTCAGCTGTATAATCGCCAGATCCGTGCTGTCCTGCTGACAATAGGCCAGCGCCATGTTATACTTCTTGATGGTCTGATTAAAGCTGTCCAGACGCCCGGGATTCTCCTGCAGCACATTGATATAATCGTCCGCGATATTCTTCTCGGGACGAATATTTTTGCTGATAACCCACTCGCTCAGCGCGGACACCACCTCCCCGCGCTCAAAATACACGAGGCCCAGCAGATTGCGCGCCTCCACATGATCCCTGTTGAGCTTCAGACACTGCTTCAGACATGAAATCGCACCCGACAGATCCCTTACGTTCGCCTTGTCAAGCGCCTCGTTATATAAACGGTTCGCGGTGTAGATAATCTTCTTATATAATCCGACATCCACGCCGCAGCTCGTACAAAAATTCTTCTCCGATAAAGGACGTCCACATTTATAGCAATTCATTCTCAGCTCCCCTGCTCCTCTTTTGCATCCTTCGCTACCCGCACCAGCACGTCAACCATGTCCGTCAGGTCCTGATGCTTTATCGTCCGCTCTGCCTCCTCCACTTCAAGACTGGGATGGAATTTCTTTAGCTCTTCCTCAAAATTTATCATGCTTTCCTCCTAAAAGGCTCTCAACCGAACCCGCCAAATATAAAGAACCGACAATGTATATAATCCCTTTTTCTCCCCTGTTGTCCAACGCGAATCCGATTGCGTCCTCAATCCGCGCAAAGGCCTGTACACGCTTGTCGGTATGAATCCGAAACTGCCCTTCCAGCTCCGCCAGGTCAGCGCCCCGTCCTCCCGGAATATGCGTGATCACAAAATCCGTCACCGGCGCAAGGCCGCAGAGCTTCTCTATCATATTGTCATATCTCTTATCCTTCACCGCGGAAAAGATAAGAAAGCACCTCTTCCCGTCAAAATCCGTCTCGCAATTGCCGGTCACCGAGCGGACAAACGCCTCCACGCCGTCCTCATTGTGCGCGCCGTCGATATAGACATCCGGAAGAATTTCCTCCATGCGTCCGCGCCAGCGCATATTGCGAATGCCCTCCTGAATAAGAGGACCCGTTATTCGTTCCAGACCGCAATCGCGAAGCGCCTCACACGCCCGAATCGCAATCGCGGCGTTCTCCGCCTGATAGGCGGCGCAGCTTCCCGCCACAAGTCTACCATAATCATAATACCGACTGACAACGGAAAAATCAATGAATTTTTTCCGAATTTCATTTATTTTGTAGTCCTTATTCGATACCATATGACAAATACTGCCGCATTCCGCCGCCCTTCTCTTCAAAACGACAGTTGTCTCGATTCTCCCGTCCCAAAATACGACAGGCACGCCGGGCTTTATGATTCCCGCCTTCTCGCCCGCGATTTCCTCCGGCGAGCTTCCCAGATACTCCATATGGTCAAGGCCGATTTCCGTGATAACGCAGAGCGCGGGGCTTTTGATCACGTTCGTCGCATCGAGCCGCCCGCCAAGCCCCGTCTCCAATATCGTCACCTCGACCCCCGCCTCGATGAAAATCGAAATCCCGATAAAAAACAGGCGTTCAAAGTAGCAGGGACGGTAGACGTTTCCATGACCGTTATAGTCAATTATCTGCTCCTCCAGCCGGTTAAACGCCTCCGAAAATACCTCCTCCGAAACCGGCTCCCCGTCAATGACGATGCGCTCCCGCGTCGTTATCAGATGCGGCGAGACGAACATTCCCACATGATACCCGCTCTCAATGCAGACCTGCTGCAGGAACGCACACACAGAGCCTTTTCCGTTCGTCCCCGCCACATGGATTATTTTGCCAAGCCCCTCCTCCGCGTAATACCGTCTGAAAAAGCGCTCCGTATCCGCCAGGGGATTCTTTTTCGTGAAGCGCGGCACATTTTCCAGAAAGGACACCGCCTCGGCGTAGCCCTCCACCGTTCTCTCTTCCATACTCCTCCGCAATTTTCCACAGGAAAATTTCCCGCAGAAAAATTTTCTACGAAAATTAAGAAAAGGTTCGCAACGGCCCTTACGCCCCTGCGAACCATCGCTTCCCTCCGAGCTTAAATCACAACCACCGTTCCGACAATCAGGCCGTTCTGCGCCTTGTACTCCATAAAGCTCGTATCCCTGTTGATGTTCATCTGCGTGTCGTTGACACTGATAACGACGCCCTTGTAGATATTGCCGTTTACGCGGATCTTCGCCTCTCTGGCCTGCATTACCGTATTCTCCAGCTTGTCGGCGCGCTCCTTCACCTCGGTGCACTTCTGGTAAATCTCGTCCTTCTTATTCTTCAGCCGGCCAAGATGCTCCTGAAGCTGCTCGCTGAGCTCGCCCGTCTGCTGTCTGACACGCAAAATCTTCGCCATGCTCGCGACCACGTCGTCCAGCTCCTGATTCAGCAGACTGTACTGCTCGTTGACAATCACGCGCTGCTCCATAATCTCCGGCATAACGCCGACATGAATCTTGGTCTTAATCTCCGACATGTTCCCGACGCTGATACAGGTGACGCCCAGCATCGCATGGACGCTGCCGCCCGCAATCAGACCCTTCTTGCCGGTAAGCGTCGCCGTCCCGCCCGCGTTGACGATCGAGTTCAGGATAACGTTGGACTGTATGCTTCCCACCGCGTCCACATTGACATACTCCAAGAACTCCGCGAATACGTCGCCGCCGGAGGTGATGGATCCCTTGCCCGCTCCCTGCATACCGCGCTTCATCAGCACATTGTCGCCCGCCGTAATGACCGCGGACTCTACCACGCCGTCCACGGTAAGGTTTTTCCCCGCGCGGATGACAACGCCCGCCTCCACGTTTCCATGTATGATAACGTCGCCGTTAAAGTCAACAATCGCGTTGTTGGTCAGATCGCAGCCGCCCTGTATCTCGTACACTTCCTCCACGGACAGCCTGTTCGCGCCGTCGTACTCGACCTTTCCGGACTTCGTCGCATAGTATTCGTTCGGATTCTTCTCATTGCTGACGCCCTTGCCCTTGAGCGGCCGAAGCTCCTTGTACATATTGGCATTCTCAAACGCGCCCGTGACGTCGCGCCCGGAGGTCCCCTGAACCGCCGGATGATAGACCGCAAGCAAATCGCCCTCCTCGACATTCTGAATCAGGCTCATGCTTCTGTAGTCCACCGAGCCGTCCTTGCGAATCTCAGGCTTGGGCTTCTCGGTATTAAAGAAAAATTCATAGTGCCCTTCCTGTCCCGGATCCCCCTTCTCGCTTGTCGCTATCTTAACCTCTCGCTCATATATTCTCTTTTTACACATTGCGGCGACATGTGACTCATTAATGCCCGCAACTACCTTATTCACCTGAAGATACCTGATAATCTCTGACTTCTCGTAATTTGTGCCATCCTCAGGTGCGCACAAATAAAGCCATGCTTCTGTTTTATCATCCGCTATTCTGACATAAGATTTAACATTAACCATTCATCTCACCTCCGGAAGGCAATGAAAGCCCCTTGTATCTTCTATTGTAACACTAACTACCGCAATTGTGCAAGTCGTTCTACCACTTGTTGTTTCATTTGTGTATATTTTGTCAGCTTTTCTTTTTCCTCCGCGATTTTTGCCGCCGGCGCCTTGGAGACAAAACGCTCATTATTCAGCATTCCGTTGACGCGCGCAAGCTCGCCGTCCAGACGCTTCTCCTCTTTCTCCAGACGCTCGATTTCCTGACGGATATCCACAAGCTCCGCAAAAGGAATATAAATATCGGCATTCGCGATCACGACAGACACCGCGTCCGGCGCAATCCCGCTCTTGTCCGCCTGTATCGTCACCTCGGACGCATATGCCAACGCGGCAAAGAAGAGACGCCCCTCCTCAAAAGTACTGCGGATCTCGGCTTTATCTGAGACAACATATACATGCGCCTTCCTCGAGGGCGCTACGCCCATTGACGTCCGCACATTGCGGATTCCGCGCACCGCTTCCTTGATAATCTCGATATCCCGCTCCTCCTTCTCAAAGCACCGCTCCTGCGTGTAAACCGGCCATGAGGAAATCATAATGGATTCCTCCTCCGACTGCAATGTACAGAAAATCTCCTCCGTGATAAAGGGCATATACGGGTGCAGGAGCTTGAGTGCGTCGATAAGCACAGTCTTTAATGTCCAGAGCGCCGCGTTCTGCGAAGCGGCATTGTCGGAATTATAAAGCCGCGGCTTCACCATCTCGATATACCAGTCGCAGAACTCGTCCCAGATAAAATCATAAATCTTCTGAACCGCGATGCCAAGCTCAAAGGCCTCCATATTGTCAGTGACCTCTCTGATCAGCCGGTTCAGCTTGGAAATAATCCAGCAGTCAACCGGCTCCAGGGAAGCGGACGCATCCGTCACCGTCTTCCCCTCCATATTCATCATAATGAAACGGGACGCGTTCCAAATCTTGTTCGCGAAGTTCCTGTTGGCCTCCACCTTCTCATAATGAAAGCGCATGTCGTTGCCGGGCGCATTGCCGGCAACCAGCGTCAGGCGCAGCGCATCCGCGCCGTACTGCTCGATAATCTCCAGCGGGTCAATGCCGTTTCCGAGCGATTTCGACATCTTCCGCCCCTGCGCGTCGCGCACAAGCCCGTGGAACAGCACCGTCTTGAACGGACGCTCCCCCATCTGCTCATAGCCTGAGAAGATCATACGAATCACCCAGAAGAAAATAATGTCATACCCTGTGACGAGCACATCCGTCGGGTAAAAATATTCCAGCTCCTCGGTCTTATCCGGCCAGCCCAGCGTCGAGAAGGGCCAGAGCGCGGAGGAAAACCAGGTATCCAGCGTATCGGGATCCTGCGTAAGATGCGTACAGCCGCACTTGGGGCAGGCCTTGGGCATCTCCTTGGCAACCGTAATCTCCCCGCACGCGTCGCAATAGTAAGCCGGAATGCGGTGTCCCCACCAGAGCTGTCTGGAAATACACCAATCCTTGATGTTGTCCGTCCAATTATAATAAATGCGCTCCATCCGCTCCGGAATCAGCCGGATCTCGCCTTTCTTCACCGCCTCCACGGCCGGCTTGATCAGCTCGTCCATCCTGACGAACCACTGCTGCTTTACCAAAGGCTCTATCGTCGTCTTACAACGGTCATGGGTGCCCACGTTATGGCTGTAATCCTCCGTCTTTACCAGAAGCCCCATCGCGTCCAGCTCCTCCACAATGGCCTTTCTGGCCGCGTAACGCTCCATGCCCGCGTATTTGCCGCCGTTCTCGTTGATGGTGGCGTCATCATTCATAATATTGATAAGCGGAAGATTATGACGCCTGCCGACCTCAAAATCGTTCGGGTCATGCGCCGGCGTAATCTTTACGACGCCGGTTCCGAACTCCATATCGACATAAGTATCCTCCACCACGGGAATCTCGCGGTTCATCAGCGGGAGCATCAGCTTCCTCCCGCGCAGGTGCGCATACCGCTCATCCTCCGGATGGATTGCGACTGCGGTATCGCCCAGCATCGTCTCCGGTCTGGTCGTCGCAAACGTCAGATACTCTCCGGACTCCGTCCCGTCCTCATTCAATACCGGGTATTTGATATGCCACAGATGACCCGCCTGCTCCTCGTACTCCACCTCCGCGTCGGAAATCGAGGTATTGCACACAGGGCACCAGTTGATCATTCTCGCCCCCTTGTAGATATAGCCCTTCTCGTGCATCTTACAGAATACCTCGGTCACCGCTTTATTACAGCCCTCGTCCATGGTGAAGCGCTCTCTGTCCCAATCGCAGGAGGAACCCATCTTCTTGAGCTGGCTGATAATCCTGCCGCCGTACTCCTTCTTCCAGTCCCATGCGCGCTCCAGAAACTTCTCGCGCCCGAGCGTCTGCTTGTCAACGCCCTCCGCCTTGAGCGTCTCGATGATCCGAACCTCCGTCGCAATGCTCGCGTGATCCGTTCCCGGCTGCCACAGAGCATTGCAGCCCTGCATCCGCTTGAAGCGAATCAAAATATCCTGCATGGTATTGTCCAGTGCATGTCCCATATGAAGCTGCCCTGTGATATTGGGCGGCGGAATCACGATCGTAAACGGTTTTTTGCTCCTGTCAACCTCCGCATGAAAATACTTCTTCTCCAGCCATTTCGCGTAGATTCTGTCCTCCAATCCGTGCGGATTGTAGGTCTTTTCCAATTCCTTCCCCATGTTCTCCTCCATTCCGTCTCTATCCGTAAACGCAGGCATCACAGCGCCCGCTCAAACGCTCTCCGCGCCGCGGTTTCCCTATATACAAAAACGCCCTCCGCCGAATATTCGCCAAAGGGCGTAGACTGACAATACTCCTGCCGGGCATTCGCTTTCATCGCAATATGATGCCGTAATCTGCTCTCTCTGGTACATAATGATAGTAAATCTTGGGAGGATTGTCAAGGGATGTTCTCATAAAAACGCAGGCTTGGCAGCGCTTTTTCCAATTATTTTCAAATAATGGAAATAACAGATGGCGGAGCGCTGACAAAATATGTTATAATTATGATAATCGCCTTTCGGGCATGCTATACTGTAATAAGACAATTTCAGAAATACACTCAGGAGGTCCTTATGAAAAAATTATTCCAATATACCTTTCGTATTTTCGCCGTCGTGCTTCTTTTATCCGCAACGCCCTGCTTCCGTGTCTGCGCCACCGGAGAAGGGACGGAGAACGTACCGCCCGCTCCGGACGCCTCACAGCCGGAGAACACGCCCGCGGAAAACATCCCGCCCGCTCCGGGGACAGACCTCACGCAGCCGGATACGCCCGCGGAGCTTACGCCGTCGGACACGCTTTCTCCCGCCCCGGAGACGCCGTCCCCTGACGCGCCCGATACCAATACGGACGCTGCCCCGGAGAGCTTCACCGTGACGGATTTCAGCGCCACTTACTATGTTGCCACTGAGAATGACCTCAACGTCCGCAGCGGCCCCTCGACCGCCCACGCACGATTGGGAAAGCTGTCCCCCGGTCAGGAGATCTCCGTTACCGGAAAGACGGACAACAACTGGTACCGCATACAATATACGGACGGACAGGAGGGCTATGTCTCCGCAGACTATGTCTCCGATACGCCCCCTCAGCCCGCACCCGAGCCTACCCAGGACAACAGCGGCGAAGCATCCGCGGAGGACGCGCCGCCGGAGGAGGGCGATTCCGGGATTGAGGACGCGGACGACCTGTCGGAGGAGGAACCCTCCACCTATACCGAGAACGCCTCGCCCTTTGTCGGCTCCTCCGTCACCGTTATCCTCGCCCTCTGTATCCTCGCCGTGCTCGTGCTCATCGGTATCTCCCTGTATGGCCTGTTCCACCACGACCACCCCGCGGAGGACGAGGAAGAGGAGGATTTCTACGAGGAGGACTATTATGAGGATAACGTTGCCGCAGACGGCAGCGACGGTTATTATTATGAGGACGACAATGCCATAAACGACAATGCCATAAATGACAATGCCATAAATGACAACGCCATAAATGGCGTGACTTATGAAGACAACGAACTATATGAAGCCGACGCCGCTTATGAAGCTGACGGGACTTATAGCGACGACAGACTGAACGCGGACGACGACCTCTATATTGAGGACCTTTATACCGGAGATTTCTATACGGAAGACCTCTCCGAGGGCGACACCGACGTTTTCAACGAAGACGAATACGATAACTGACGCCACCCGAAGAGACAAAGCCCCTGACGCAGCCGTGTGAAAACGGAAGCCGTCAGGGGCTTTCTGAAGCCTCAAAAGCCAATCTTATTGTTGGACTTGGTGCGCAGCATCTTTACACTCGCCTCGATATCGCCCAAGCTCTTCAAAACCTCCTCCGCGGTATCTATCTGCGCGGAATTAATGCAAAATACAATACTCGGCTTCGCGCCGCTGAACATTTTGGAAAATAATCCGGGCTTCTCCCATCTCAGAAAATAGGAAACCCTGGCCTTCATAAATGCTTTTTCCAAGACAGCCTTTACCGTCTCGTCCGTCACCGAACAAAAGTCCATCTCGTTGTTTACCTTTACCTTACTATACTCATTTTCCACGATTATGCCCGCCCTCTTTCGTTGTATTTATGATGCACCGGACTCATTACCCGCAGGAATAATACACTTTCCCCTCTTCAAGGATGGAAGCGCTGCCGTCCGTCACCGCGACAATCGTTACGGCGCAGTTCCTGTGCACGCCGCCCTTCCAGAAGTCCTCTGTCCCAATCCCGTTCATATGGGACAAAAGCCCCCGCAGCGCGGCGCCATGCGTTGATACCAGTATTGTATCATTCTCCATACTCTTATTATGCGCCAATTTCTCAAAAAAATCAGCCGTTCTTTCCTTGAGCGCCTGTATGGACTCCGCCCCCTTGGGCGGCTTATAAGCCTCCGGCTTGTCAAAGAAATTCATAAATTCAGGGTCAGGAATATTATAGTTCTCCTTACCGCAGCAAAAGCCCTCATACTCTCCAAAGCCAATCTCTATAATCGCAGGCTCCACCACCACCGGAATGTCCCGCTCTCCCCTGATGATCATCGCCGTCTCATAGGCGCGCTTCAAGGGACTGGTATAGATCCTCGTAAACGCGACCTCCTGCAGCGCCTCCGCGGTAATCCGCGCAAGCCGTCTGCCCTCCTCATTCAGCGGAATATCCGACCGCCCCTGAAACCGCCGCGCCACATTCCAATCCGTCTCGCCGTGACGTATGATATAGAGAATCATGCCGCACTCACGCTCCTTCTCCCTACTACATCTACTATAATATAATTTCCCGCCAAACACAAGGGGAATAACGCATGTTTTGTATCCCGGATTTTCTACTCTGCCGCCTTCAAAATACAGATGGACTGCGCGGGCATCCTCAGCGTGCCCTCCTCTAAGACGATTTCCTCACCGTTCAATGTCAGATACCCGCGGATGCCCATCCCGTCGAGCGCCGTGCCGGACAAGGATACCTGCGCCTCCTCGTCCGAGGTGTTGTACACGATCCCGATGATGCTGCCGTCATAGGTCTTTGTGATCGCCGCCTGATTGCCCTCCGTCAGGGACTCCACAATCGCAATCTCACCGCGCGCAATCTCCGGATTCTCATTTCTGAGGCGAACCGCACGCTTGTAATAGTTCAGTATCGAGGTGTAGTCCTCAAGCTGCTGTTCCACGCCCGCAAACGCCGACTGAATGTCCTGATCCGCATCCTTGGGCCCGTTCGTCATTCCCGTGGTATCCGTGTCCGACCAAATCATCGCAAGCCGCTTATTCTCATCCTTTTGTCCGGAGCTTGACATGCCAATCTCCTCGCCGTAGTAGACAAACGGGCTGCCGTTCATCATCATCAACAGGCCGCACGCCATCTTCATATCGTCCGCATCCTTCTGCAAATCATTTGCCACGCGCCCCATATCGTGGTTTGCGATAAACGGCGCGTCGATAAACGCCTCGTTTTTGCTGCCGTAGTCCTGCGCGTAGTCCGCCATATTCTGTACGAAGGTTGCAATCTTATACGTTCCGCGCGCCGCCTTGATCAGCTTGCCCTCCACATCCGCAACGTCAAAGTTGAACATGCTTGGCGTCCCGCTCTCATAGTAATTGGCAATCGTCGCTTTCGCCGCCCAGACCTCCGACACCATGTAGAACGCCTCGTTCTGTCCTCTGCAATAGCTGTAGAGCCAGTTCAGCGCCTCGTTGTTGAAGGTGGTGTCGCCCTCCTCAAAATGCATCGCCGCATCCATTCGGAAGCCGTCCACGCCCATAGCAATCCAAAAGTCCGCGGCCGCCTCTATCTCCGCCCGCAGCGCCTCGCTGCTCAGATTCAAATCCGGCATCTCCGACCAGAAAACGCCCTCATAATACCAATCGCTCCCACTCACCGCATAGTAATCGCCGTTCACCTGCTCCCGCGAGAAATGATAATAATCCACATAAGGGCACTCCGTCAAATCCGGCTCCGCGTCCTTGGGAAGCTGCCGCAGATAGGCGCACGCGTCCGTAAACCACGGATGGCTCGAGGAGGTATGATTGATGACAAAATCAATAATCAGACGAATGTCCCGCTTGTGGCACTCCTCCACCAGCCGCTCAAAATCCTCAACCGTCCCGTATTCTCTGTCAACCGAGCAGTAATCCGTCACATCATACTTATGATACGTTGCAGACTGCATGATCGGCATCAGCCAAATGCCGTTAAAGCCCATATCCTGCACATAATCCAGCTTCTCGGTAACACCGTTCAAATCTCCGATACCGTCCCCGTCCGAATCATAGAACGAATACACAAATATCTCATAATAATTCCTGTAATTATCCTCAATAACATTTAACTCCTGCTCATACGCATAGGCCGGCGGCTCCGATACCGCCTGTGCGCCGTCCGCAGCCTCACCGGACGCCTCCGTCCCGCTCTCCGCAGCCTCCGTTCCCGCGTTCCCCTGCACCTGTGCGCCGTTCTGCTCATCCGCAGCAGTCCCCGCCCCCTCCGGCGCGTCCGCGCTTCCGCTGCCGCACGCGCATATATTCAGCGCCAGTGCCACCGCCAGCACGCACGCTGACATCCTTGGCAATCCCCGCCGCAATATCCGCTTGTTCTTCTTCCCTCTCATCCTGCTCTTCCTTTCCCGTTCTTTTCCCTATAAGATTAAGGTATACAAAAATTTTTCATCCGGCAAATGGCACAAATATCGCACGCTACCGGCCCCTGCAATCTCCTCACAACCGGAAAATCGGCGACCATAACAGCCACCGATTTTCCCTCAATCATTATCCTTTTTGTCCTCGTCGAAGCCATATTCCTTCATACGGCTTTCGCCCCACGATTTCCCGCGGTCTCTCTGCCAGTCAATTCCACCCCGCAGACAAAGCGCAGCCGCCGCTCCAACCAGAAGAATGCAAAGAATTATTTTTAAAACCATACACGTACCTTAGCCCTTTACGGCGCCGCCGGTTACACCTTCCACATAGTACTTCTGCAGGCACATGAAGAGAATGGTAATCGGTACCGCGACCAGAAGCCCGCCCGCGCAGAACCTTGTAAAGTAGCCCTGATAGTCGTTCGTCATAACCCAGCGGTACATCGCCACCGCTACGTTGTAGCTGTCGGAATACCCGAACGCGATATAGGATGCGAAGATATAATCACACCAAGGCGCCATGAACGCTACCAGCGCGGTGTAGATGATAATCGGCTTTGACAGCGGTATCAGCATAATCGTGAACACCTGAAGCCGGTTCGCGCCGTCAATGCGAGCCGCCTCGTCAAGAGACTTGGGGATGGTGTCAAAATATCCCTTACATACATAGTAGCCCATACCGGAGCTTGCAAACCCGATCAGGATCAAGCCTGGGATTGCGCCCGCCTGCGTCAGTCCAAACTGCTTTAACAGGAAGTACAGACAAATCATGGAAAGGAAGCCAGGGAACATTCCCAATACCAGCCAGAAGCGCATCAGCAACTCCCTGCCCTTGAACCGCATTCTGGAGAGCGCATAGCTCACCATCAACACGAAGATCGTCTGCATGATGGAGACACATGTCGCAATGATCAGCGTATTCCCATACCATCTGAAGAACTGGCAGTCCGCGCTGAAAAGGAACTTGTAGGAGTCCAGCGAAAAGGTCTTGGGAATCAGATAATTTACCTGTCCGCCCGGCTCCAACAGATAAGAGCGGAAGCTCTGCAAAACCAAGCACACAAATGGGAATAACCATATAATGCTGATTACAATTAATATCGCATAAGTAATGCCGTTGCTAATCTTATTCCGTTTTGACATTATTGGAATCCCTCCTCATCCTTAACTGACGGTAAGATGTTGTATACCACCAGCGAAATAATTGCCGTTACCAAGAATACCATGATACCGATGACTGACGCCATCTTGTAGTCCGTATCGGTCAGGGTCAGCTTATACAGCCAAGTTACCAGCAAGTCGGTGTGTCCCGCGCCGCCGTTCAGGCTCATGGACTGCGGGCCGCCGCCGCTCAACAGGTAAATAATGTTGAAGTTGTTCAGATTACCCGTAAACTGCGTCAGCAGGAACGGACCTGTCACGAACAGCATATACGGAAGCGTGATCTTGCGGAACATCTGGAACGAATTTGCGCCGTCAATACGCGCACTCTCGTATAAGTCGGCTGGAATATTCATCAAAAGTCCCGTACAGATCAACATGATATACGGAATACCAACCCAGCAGTTCAGGACGATGATCAGTACCTTCGCAATCGTCGGGTCTGTCCAGAACGGGATCGCTCTGTCGATAATTCCCCACTTCATCAGGTAGCCGTTTACAAGGCCGTCCGCCGCAAACATCTTACCGATGTACAGGAGCGATACAAACTGCGGTACCGCGATCGTCATAACCAGAATGGTTCTCCAAAGCTTTTTGAACTTGATACCCTTCTTGTTGATCATAATGGCTACCGCCATGCCAAGGAAATAATTCAGGAAGGTGGCAAAGAACGCCCATACGATCGTCCAGAGCAAAATTGTGATAAAGGTGTTGCCAAAGCCCGCTGACCCGAAGGAAAACAGGTTCTTGAAGTTCTCCAAGCCTACCCATGTGAAAAGCTGTGCCGGCGCCTGGTGGGTCGAGTCGTAGTTCGTAAATGCCACACAGATCATAAAGATAATCGGAAGCACAATAAACAGGAATACGCCCAATACCGGCAAAGCCAGTAATGTCTTGTCAAAATGCTCATCCAACAGAGAGAGTAAATCCTGCTTCACGGTCGGGAGCTTCTTCCCCTGCGCGAGAAGCCTCTCTGCGTCTCTGTTCTGGCGCACATTCAACCGCCATACAAATATAAATGCCGCAATGATAATAATACTCAGAACGCTGTACAACAGAATCAAAAAGCTGTTATCTCCATAGGAAACGGTTCCGTCCGGATTAAAGCCTCTTCCCTGTGTACCGAGTGTGGTGATATCCTTCAAATACCCTGCTCCAAAGGATACCATATAATAAATAAATAAGATTTCCGTCAATAAGAATGCAATTCCGCGGAGAAACTGCTTGCGAAGCAAAGACCCAAAGCCCATGATCACAAAGGATACCTTGGTCATCCAATCACCCTTTGCAAAGGTCGTACCGATATCCGCCAAATCTGCGCCAAGCCCCTTAAAGAAGCCTGCTATTTTCGAAGGCTGTTTTCCATTATCCATATCCGCCATACCCCTCCAGACTATATCTGTTATTCATGTAATATCCCAATCATAATACCTAATAACAGGAGAGGGGGAATGTCTTCCCCCGCTCCATATGTTTCTCAAGGACAGCGTACTGCTTATTGTCCTGCAGCTGACTTGCAGGATGTCTGGAACTCTGTAAGCACTGCCATCAGATCCTCGTCAGAAGCATTGTCATACTCACCGGCGATAACAGAGTCGCCAAGAGATGTTGCGAGCTGCCAATACTCGTTCGGATACTGACCCTGAGGAATGGTCTCTGCCAACTGCTCTGCAAGTGCGGAGAGCGCCTCGTCAGCCTGAACCTCACCGCTCTGCTGAGCAGCCTTGTTGGAAGGACCCCATGTAACTGCCTGATAACGCGCAAGCTGTGTCTCCTCATTAGAAAGGAACTGAGCCATTGCAAGGCAGACCTGCATCTTGTTGGAATCTGTCTGCGGCTTGATGCCTAAAAGCTTAAATCCGCCGAAGCCGCCGAGCTGATAATCCGTTCCGTCAGCCGTGAACTTGGGAAGCTTTGCACAAGCGTAGTTGTCGCCAAACAAATCCTTCGCTGCGCCTGCATCCCATGTACCGTCGATGATCGCGCCGCAGTTTGTCGCGTTGCTGATTGCGGAACCGTTTACGAATGCGGAGGACTTGTGCAGATTGATAATCGCCTTCAGTGCCGCCACACCCTTGTCGGATGCATAGTCGATATTGCAGTTTATAAAGTTACCCGCGTCATCTGCATCATAGGTCAGTGTGCAGCCTGCGCCGAAGAAGAATGCCGGCTGATACCATCCGGAATTGATCTCCATATAGATACCCTTGCCTGCCGCCTCACAGTCCGCTACGATCGCGTCCAGAGAAGTCGGGTCTGTGACAACACTCTTGTCATAGTACATAAAGTATCCGTTGTCGGATGTGATCGGGAACGCGTAGGTCATATCGCCAACCTTTGCCGCCGCTGCCGCACCCGCGTCATTCTGCTCTGCAATCCATGAAGCGTAATCGCCTGTAACCGGCATGATCGCGCCTGAGGAAACGAGACGAGCGAGCTGATCCTGTGCAAATCCGTAGATATCCGCGCCGCCCTCAACGTCTGTGATCATGTTGTTTGCCGCGTCGCCCTCGCCTACCGGCTCAACCGTTACGGTGTAGCCCGCATACTGAGGATTTGCCTCCTGGAACGCCTTAATC
The DNA here is from genome assembly GCA_023664265.1 of Roseburia sp. GTDB lineage: Bacteria > Bacillota > Clostridia > Lachnospirales > Lachnospiraceae > COE1. The sequence goes on along the minus strand of JAMPFV010000034.1, from coordinate 7,721 downwards.
TGATCCTGAGTAAATGTCTGTACATTCTCAGCCACCCAGATTGTGATCTCGCCGGTGCCGTAATCAACGTCCGCAGCATTGGTGTCTGACGATGCACTGCTGTCTGACGATGCACTGCTGTTGTCGGTTGACGCGCTGCTGCTTGTGTTTGTGTCTGCCGCGGGAGTACTGCTACTGCTGTTTGAATCATTGCTGTTTCCGCCGCATGCTGTCAACACGGATGCAATCATCGCGGTTGACATTACTAATGCTAATACACGCTTTTTCATTTTCTACCTCTCCTTCATTTGATAAATGATAAATTGTTTTCTATTATTAATATCCCATTTTCACAGAATAATAATAATCTTATTAAATTTGTCCGAAAATCACTCCAATCGGAAAGCTTTTTATTTGGAGAATCTTTCTGCTTTTTGAACTTCCCCCACGGTTGGAAACGATACCGGGAACCTTTCTATCAATCAGAATGCTAAACTTTTTTTATAATTAGATTGTAGCAATTGTGCATTTTATTTTCAATTGGTAATATTAACGATATATTCCACATTCATTTGTGAATAATGCACGTAAATGTTTTCGTATTTTTTCGTAACAGCATTTTTACACGAAAAAAGTAAAATCCGAGGATATTTTTTTGTAATATTTCCAAATGCTTCCGAAAAAATGCCGCCGGGTAATCCTACCATCATTATAAAAAATTATCGTATCGTACAGCAATACCGAAAAACGATTTCAGCGGCTTTGTTTGTATCACATTCGGGATTAAAAATCGTCGCTCGGCAGCGACGATTCAAAGAATTTGCCACGCAGGCAACGCCTGCATGGCAAATTCTTTCCTAACCACCACTACGTTCGTCGCAATTTCCTATAGAAAAACGCAGGCTCAGCAGCGACGATTCAAACTCACCGCTACGTTCATCACCACTTCCTGTAGCGTAAATAATCGGGTGCGCAATGCAATAAATTGCATCGCGCACCCGATTATGCTCTATGCTGAGACCTCTATGCCTTTATATCTGCCGTTCAGCTCCCGCAATATTAATATTTGCCAAAGTCATCCCCCAAGGAGATAATCTGCTCGCTCGAATTGGAGGAGGAATAAGACCGATCTCCGAAGGAAGAGGACGACATTGACCCGCTTCCGAGGTTGTAAATGGAGAGCATCTCGCGCATTCTGGACGCCTGGTTGGACAGCTCCTCGCTCGCCGCCGCACACTGCTCGCTGGTAGCGGAATTGGTCTGCACGACCTGAGATACCTGCGTGATCGCCTGCTCAATCTGAGCGACCGCCGTTGCCTGATAGTTGGAGGATTCCGCGATACCGTTGATAATCTTCTCGCTGTCCTGTACAACTCTTGTGATAGTCTCCATCGCCTTGGATGTATCATCCACAATCTTAGAGCCGGAATTTACCTTCTCGATAGAGTCCTCAATCAGCTCCGCGGTCTCTGCGGATGCCGCCGCACTCTTCGCCGCAAGGCTGCGAACCTCTTCCGCTACAACCGCAAAGCCCTTACCGGCCTCGCCTGCCCTTGCAGCCTCAACTGCCGCGTTCAGCGCAAGAATGTTGGTCTGGAACGCAATATCATCGATAGTCTTGATAATCTTGGAAATATTCTCAGAGGACTTATTGATATCCTGCATTGCGGACATCGTATCCTGCATCTGTCTGTTCCCCTTCTGAACATCCTCTATCGCTCTTGCAACCAAGGAAGCCGCCTCGTTCGCCTGCTCTGCGTTCTGCTTGGTCTTCTCCGCAATCTCGTCAATAGAGGCCGTAATCTCCTGGATTGCACTCGCCTGCTCTGTAGAGCCCTGTGCCAGCGCCTGGCTTGCGCTTGCAACCTGTGAGGAGCTGATTGTAACCTGTGAGCCTGCCTCTGAGATATTGCTCAGCGCATGAAGGTTATCCTCCACCAGCTTCTTGAGGGAATTGCCCAGCATATCCTCAGGAGAGCTCGGCTTCACGGAAATTGTCAGGTTTCCGCCTGCAACCTCCTCCGCGATTCTGGCCTGATACTTGATGTTCTCAATTACATGCGTGTACTCGTCTACCAGCTCGCCAAACTCGTCATTGTTGTACTTCTCAAGCTTGATGCCATTCACACGGCCCATTGCAATGTCCTTCGCCGCGTTTGACAACTGCTGTACAGATTTGTCAATCACCTTGATCAACACAACCGCCACCCAAAGGGTAATCAGCACCGCTACCGCAGTCAGCCCATACATAAAGAAGGTTGAATTTCGCAAATATGTAGTCGGATCCGCAAGCTTGGCCGCCTGCTTTGTCGTCCTATTGTTCAGAACCATGTTGATTATCGTCAACACTATCGGAATCAAAAATCCGAGAATCATTTTCGTTTTAATCTTCAAGTTTTTCATGTCTTTCCTACCTCTCATTCTTCATCAATATTCATTTGATTCGCCTGCTCAACCACCGATAAGTCCTCGTCATTCAAGAGCTTATCCGGATCCAGCAGCAGCTTCACGGCATCCCCAACCTTGCCAATTCCATAGACATATTTGTTATGGGCAACCTTATCAGCGCGTCCAATCGTCGGAGGGGGCAGAATATTCTCTTCCTTAATCTCCACAACCTCCGCAATCTTCTCAACGATCAGCCCGACAATCATCGACTTTACATTGATAACGATAATACAGGTTCTGTCATTATATTCAAACGGATCCTGTTTAAATCGCAGCCGAACGTCAACGACGGGAATGACCTTTCCTCTTAAATTGATAAGACCCTTGATGTAATCCTCCGTCTCAGGAATGGCCGTAATGGTCTGAAATTGGATAATTTCGTTCACATACTGAATCGCCAACCCGAAATACTCGTTACCGGATTTGAAAGTCATATACTTCCCGTATTGCGAGTCCTGTTCTTTTGTCGCGGAACGGTCTGTATCTGTCTGTCTCATCAATTCACTCGTATCCTCCATATGTTCTCCCTCTTCCTTTCTATAAATTTATTCTATTAATCCGCCGGCATCCAATATCAATGCAATGCTTCCGTCGCCAAGCTGGGTGCATCCGGATAATCCCTTGACCTTCTTAATATAAGAAGGTATCGGCTTTACCACGATTTCCTGCTCCCCAATCAGCCGGTCAACCAGAAGACAGACTTTTTTATCATCAACCTCAAGGATTAACATTACCCCGTTCTCTACGGATTCCTGATATTCCGCCAGACCGTACCACTTGCCCAAGCGAATCACAGGATAGCACTCTCCGCGGATCATAATGTATTCTTCACCGTTCGGCTCGTGAATCATCATATCCTCTCTCACACGGATAAACTGCTTGATCACACCCGTCTCCATGACAAAGGAGGAAGTCCCTATCTCCATGACAATGCCGTCGATAATCGCAAGTGTCAGCGGAATCTTCATGCTCATCGTGCTGCCAAAGCCCAGCTTGCTCTCAATCTCCAGCGCACCGCCGACAGCCTGAAGGTTCTGAACGACAACGTCCATACCGACACCTCGTCCTGAATACTCCGTAACCTGCTCATTCGTCGAGAAGCCCGGCAGCGTAATGAACTGAAATACCTCTTTATCGGAATAGGATTCCTCCGGCTTGCCATCCTCCAACAGGCCCTGTTTTCTTGCCTTTGCAAGGATTTTCGCTCTGTCAAGACCCTTTCCGTTGTCCTCCACACTGATCCATACCTTACCGGCCTCCGTTCTCGCCGACAGCGTAACCTTGCCCTTGTTGGGCTTCCCGCTCTCCGCGCGCTCCTCAGCGGTCTCGATGCCGTGGTCAACCGCATTTCTTACGATATGCATCAGCGGGTCGGAAATATGCTCGATAATGTTCTTATCCACCTCCGTATTCTCGCCGACCATCTCGAACTCAACATCCTTTCCGAGCTTTCTCGACACGTCGAAGACGATACGGTTCATCTTCTGGAACGTATTCGTCAGCGGCACCATTCGCATGGACATGATGACGTTCTGCAGATCCGTCGATATCTTGGAAAGCTGCGCGGCCGCCTTATTGAAGTTGTCAAGGAAAAGTCCCGGCACCTTCAAATCCGGACTCTGCAATACAACGGATTCGGAGATAACCAGCTCGCCGATCAGCTCCATCAGCTGATCCATCTTGCTCACGTTTACGCTGATGAACGAAGCCTTCTCGCCCTTAGGCTTATCCTTGGCCAGCTTCTTCTGCTTGCCCGGCTCCTTGGACTGAATGACGAAATCACCGGGTGCAATCTTCTTCTCCGGCTTTTTCTCCTCAGCCGCCTCGCCCTTCTCCGCAACCTGCGTCCGCGCGTCAATCTCCTCCACGCTGGAATCCAAATCAATCTGCGCGTCCGACGCACCAAAGTCAAAGCCCTGAAGGAACTCCTCCGCCTTACACTCAAAGACGTCAACCGCCTTGATGTAATAGCCTGTTCCGATCAGCTCACGGATTTCCTCCTCCGTGCTCTGCGCCTGTAAGAGAACCCGGAAGCCCTCCTGCAGGATAACCTCTGAAATCTTCTCGTCCGAGAGAATATCCTCCGGCGAGTACAGCAAGTCCTCGGCGACCTCCTTCAACGCATACACAATCTTGTAAGCGCGGACGTTCGCCATCTCCGTATCCGGCAAAAACGTGATGAAAATCTTGAAAAACCGGCTCGCACTTGAAGCGACGGGCGCAATATAAAACTGCTTGGGCTCCTCATGCACATTCTCGGGCGGAGGCGCTGCCCCCTTCTCCGCCGCGCCGGTCTTGATTTTTGTCAAGAACTTGTCAATGTCAGCTATAATCTTACTCGCATCGCCGTCCGCCGTTTCGCCGTTTTTGATCTTCTCCATCTCGCTGGAAATAAAATCCTCTACCTCCAGCACATGATCCACCAGCTCCAAATGCGGCACGTTGGCGGGATGGGATTCTCTCAGATAATAAAAGACATCTTCAAGCTTATGAGACACAGCTGTTATATTGTCAAACATCATAATACCGGAAGAGCCCTTGATGGTATGCATGGTCCTGAATATCTCATTGATGCTGTCTTCATCAAAGCAGTCCGCGTCCTTCTGCTCCAAGACCGTTTCCTGGAGCTGCTCCAACAGCTGCCCGTTTTCAAACAGATACATATCCAGCATGTCTTCCGTGTTAAATCCTTCAGCCATATCTTTCTCCTTTCCTGCATATTCTAATAGTATATTCTTTCGTTATATCAGACCCAGCTTTTTCATGGCCTGCTCGAAGCGCCCCTGATCGATGGGCTTTCCGGAATAGATGGTGCACCCCAGCTCAAAGGCCATCTTCACGTTCTTCTCCTCATTCAGAGCCGTTGTCATAATGACCTTCACCGCCTTGTCCTCCGGAACGTTTTTCTCCTTCTCCAGATTGCGGATACCCACAAGCGCCTGATAGCCGTCCATAACCGGCATCATAATATCAAGGCATACCAGGTCATAGGGCTCATCATCCTCCAAAGCCATCATAAATGCGTCTACCGCTTCCATTCCGTCCACGGTAACATCGCACTCACCGTACTTCGACAAGAAATTTACCATGAACTTTCTTGTCGCAAAATCATCCTCTGCCAATAGAATTTTCATGTCCCTTCTCCTTTACATTTTACTTAATAATGAATAGGTCCTTCCGGCAATATCAGACAGCTTCTCCTGATATTCGACCGCACCTAAATCATAAGCAACCTTTGGCATACCGTAGACCACGCAGGTTGATTCGTCCTGCCCGATGGTTCTGGCCCCGGCCTTTCGCATGGCCAACAACCCCTTCGCGCCGTCGCCGCCCATTCCCGTCAAAATGATTCCCAACGCATCCGCCCCCGCCACCTTCGCAACGGAGTCAAACAATACGTCCACCGACGGGCAATGACCGTTTACTCTCGGCCCTGCCTTCACCTCTACCTGATACGAGCCGCTCACCTTCACAAGCCGCATATGCCGGTCTCCGCCCGGCGCAATCAGCATATGTCCCGGCATTACCCTGTCGCCGGTCTCCGCCTCCTTCACCTGAATGCGGCATTGGTCGTTCAGCCTCTTCGCGTACATCTCCGTAAACTTCGGCGGCATATGCTGTACGCACACAATTCCCGGAATATCCGTGCCGTAATCCTTCACGACGGAGAAAATCGCCTCCGTCCCACCGGTTGACGCGCCGATTGCAACGATCAGATTGCTGCGCTGCACCGCCAAGTGCTGTTGCTGCTCATGCTGCATCATAACGGTCTTCTTGATGTTGCTGATCTTCGCGGTGGAAGCAATCTTTATCTTGACCAAAAGCTCATTTCGGATAAAATCCTCCAACTGTGTCCTGCTCGATACCGCGGGCTTTGCCACAAAGTCCACCGCACCCGCGTTCATCGCGTCAAACACCTTATCGCTCAGCGAGCTGATAACCACGACCGGAAGCGGGTACTGCGGTATCAGCTTTCTCAAAAACTCTATTCCGCTCATTCTCGGAAGCTCCACGTCGAGCGTCATAACATCCGGATGATGCGTCAGAATAAGGTCTCTGGCCTCAAAAGGATCCTTCGCAGTCGCCACAACCTTTATCGCAGGATCCCTGCCCAAATTCTGAACCAGCAACTCTCTGAATACAATCGAGTCCTCCACTACTAATACTTTAATCGGCTGCATACCTGTCTTCCTTCCTATTTCCTGAATATCGACGGTTGGATAATCTGAAACGGCGTGCTGTCTCTGTCGATGGTCTCTGTCGTTCCTATGAAGAAATATCCTCCCGGCTCCAATGCATCATAGACCTTCTGAACCACTTCCCGCTTGGTCGGCTCGTCAAAATATATCATAACATTTCGCAAAAATATCGTATGCATCTGCTTTTTAAAAGGAAACGGATCCATTAGATTGAATTGACGGAAGATTACCTCCCTCTTGAGCTCCTCTGTTACCTGATATTGATCCGGTCCGAGTCTCTTGAAAAAGTGTCGCTTCCACTGTTCCGGAACGCTCTTGAGCTGCTCCGCGTTATAGATGCCGGTCATCGCTTTCTGCAATACCTTGGTTGAGATGTCGGTCGCCAGAACCTTCGTATCCCACTGCCCCCGCTCAAGTCCGAAGAAATCGGCCAAGACCATGGCAATCATGTAAGGCTCCTCCCCCGAGGATGCGGCCCCGCACCAAATACGCAAATCCTTTCTGGCACTCTCCTTGGTTCTCAGCCACGGCAGCACCACGTTCTTTAAATAGTCAAAATGCTCAAATTCCCGCATAAAATATGTATGGTTCGTCGTCAGAAAATTGACCAGCATCTTCTCCTGCTTACCCGTTTTATCCTGCTCCACGGCATTCATAAACTGATTGAAGCTGCCCCATCCGCCCTTTTTAATATAGTTCTCCAAGCGACCGTTTATGATAACTTTTTTCTGCGACAGGTCTATCCCATAACGCTGTTTCATATAAGTCGAAATTCTTAAAAATTCTTCATCTGTAATCACTTCTCTACGCCTCCTACCATCGTACTTTTTAAAGTCTTTCATCGACCTGATTACAGTGGCATTCTGCTACTGACTCTTATCAACATATATACAAAACATGATTCTATTATAGTGATATTTGGGGCACCAGTCAAGATTTACGGCAAACTTATTTAACCCTTATTTAACCATTTCCCGGTGATCCCTCCTATAAAATAAAAAGGTGAACATGCTCTCCCTCGAACACATCCACCCTTCTCACCAACGTGCGTTAGAGGATTCGAACCCCCGACCTTTTGGTCCGTAGCCAAACGCT
>JAMPFV010000033.1 GCA_023664265.1 Roseburia sp. | reverse complement strand
AGACACGATATTGAGTTATGAAAGTTCCCTCATAAAATTAGAATGGTTTAAGTCCACTTAGGAGGCGATCGCTCTATCCGCAAAATTCAAAATCCGCTTCAACAATGACCGCGGTGACTCCCTCTGTGATGACTTCCATGGTGTCCCCTGCTTCGGCTCACACTCGGCTTATCGGCAGTCGTGCCCGCTGTCTGCGCCGGTCTCCCGTGCTCATGGCAATGGTCGCAGATTCCGTCCGCATCCTCGTCAATAAAATAATCGCAAACACCATCGCAATCCTCATCCATATAGCAGTGATTATCGCAAATGCCGTCGCAGTCCTCATCCACAAAAGCATGATCGCCGCAAATGCCGTCGCAATCCTCATCCGTAAAACATTGTCCCATATCACAACCGCCGACATGACACGTCCGCGGCGCTTCCTCCGCACAAACCGGAAGCGTAAATACCATGGTAAGCGCCATGGCATTTGCCATAACACATGAAAGACTCACACCCAACAGCTTCTTCTTCATTGCGCATCCCTCCTGCTTTACCGCATCGACCGCACACGCCGCTCTGAAAGCGGCATCATTTCTTTCCTACCTTATCTTATCATTCCGGCACAAATAATGCAACAGTCACATCGCGTAATTATCCGGAAAATTGATATATCCCTGCAGCCATACGACCCCTTTAAAGCGCCGGCCCACACACGGCTCACCGTACAAATCCTCGTTGTTGATGCACACCTCCAGCATCAGCTCATTGCACTCCACCGTCATAAACACAATCTCCTCCTCCGTAAGGCGGTTTCTGTCGCTGCGCACCTCCACGATTTCTCCCAAAATGGAATACTGGTCGCACTCCACGCCATACGGCATGAAATAGGTGTCCACCAGACTGAAGACATCCTCCTTCTGGATTCTGCGCGAAATCATGGTGTAGGTGTCCATATCCTCCAGCGTCAGGCTCTCTATCGCGTCCTCGTCCCCGTTTCTCGCCTGCGTGAGAAGCCGATTCCGCTCATAGGAAGCCTTTTTGATACGCTGCTTTTCCGACTCGTTTTTGATAATCGGCATCATAATCATTCCGTCTGTTGACAGCGCGCTCAGCGTCAGTGACGTCCCCTGAACCGGAAGCCGGCGCAGCGCCTTGAGCCGCTTATACATCACCATATTTTGCAGATAAAATATCAGCGACACTCCTACCTTGATATCGTCACAAATCCCGGCATAGGACTCCTTTTCCGCGTGCCGCTCGACCGTGACATCCTCATTCGAGCTGACATGCATCCCCCTCAGATAAGGAAAATAATACTCATACAGAAAATTATTCTCCTCATCAAATTCTCCGCGCACGCAGATTCCCGCGCCATGCACAAAATCCAGAAACAGCTCCGCATAAACCCTGTCATTCTCGTCCGCGGCAATATCCCTGCCACACATATAATTTTTTTTCTTCTCTGCGCTGTCACAACGGTGGCCGCTCAATATCGTATCCTCAACCACCTCGTTTATCAATTCCTGCAGCTCTTCCCTCGTACTGACTCTGCTAAAACCGATTGCCCTCAAATATCTGTGCACCTGGCACCAAGCCTTTCTGATGGATTACCTTAATTCCGTCTTCCCACCCATATACGGTTGCAAAACGGCGGGTATTCTCACGGAGCCATCCGCCTGCAGATTGTTTTCAAGAAAAGCAATCAGCATCCTTGGCGGCGCCACCACCGTATTGTTCAGCGTATGGGCAAAATACTTCCCGTTTTCACCGTTTACTCTTATTTTCAGACGTCTGGCCTGCGCATCTCCAAGATTGGAGCAGCTTCCCACCTCGAAATACTTCTTCTGGCGCGGAGACCACGCTTCAACGTCAATGGACTTCACCTTCAAATCCGCCAAATCCCCGGAACAGCACTCCAACGTGCGCACGGGAATGTCCAGCGTCCGGAACAGATCCACCGTATTCTGCCATAGCTTGTCAAACCACATCGGCGACTCCTCCGGCCTGCATACAACAATCATCTCCTGCTTCTCAAACTGATGAATCCGGTAAACGCCTCTCTCCTCAAGCCCATGCGCACCTTTTTCCTTTCGGAAGCACGGGGAATAGCTCGTGAGCGTCTTGGGAAGTTCCGCCTCAGGAATAATCGTATCGATAAACCGCCCGATCATCGAGTGCTCGCTGGTGCCGATCAGATATAAATCCTCGCCCTCAATCTTGTACATCATCGCGTCCATCTCGTCAAAGCTCATAACCCCGGTCACGACATTGCTCCGAATCATAAAGGGCGGCACACAGTAGGTAAAACCCCTGTCAATCATAAAATCGCGCGCGTATGTGATAACCGCGGAATGCAGCCTTGCGATATCTCCCATCAGATAATAGAAGCCGTTTCCCGCAACCTTTCTCGCCGCGTCCAAATCAATCCCGTTGAACCGCTCCATAATCTCCGTGTGGTACGGAATCTCAAAGTCGGGAATCACAGGCTCCCCGTATTTTTGAACCTCGACATTCTCCTCATCGTTTTTGCCGATGGGAACGCTCGGGTCGATGATATTCGGAATCGTCATCATTATTTTTGTGACCTTCTCGCCGAGCTCTTTCTCTTTCTCGGCAAGCTCCTCAAGACGCCGCGCCTGTGCGTTGACCTGCTTCTTGACCTCCTCGGCCTCCTTCTTTTTGCCCTGACCCATCAGCGCGCCAATCTGCTTGGAAAGCTTATTGCGCTCCGCGCGGAGACTGTCCGCCTCCTGCTGTGTTTTGCGCGCCTCGCTGTCAAGCGCGATCACCTCATCCACCAGAGGAAGCTTGTGATCCTGAAACTTCTTTTTTATGTTCTCTCTTACCGCGTCCGGATTCTCTCTCAAAAATTTAATATCAATCATAACTTCTCCTCATTTCTACGCGTAAAATTCCGCCCTACTTAATCACCGACTGGATAACGACCGTCGTATCCTTTATCAAGTCCACAATCTTCTCACCCTGTATAACCTGTCCAAATCTGTCCTCAACTATACGAAGCACCGGCCTCTCGGGGAAATGCGCGTTCTGGTGCATAACGATAGCCGTCTCGTTCTTGTTCGTCTTAACCTTCGATCCGACGGGATAAACCGCGATCAACTGCAAAAATGCCGACACAATGTCATCGTCAAACCATATCCCGCTGTAATTTCTGATCAGATTAATCGCCTCATGCACGCGCACTCTCGCTTTTCCGACGCCGCAGATCAGCTCGTCAAACTCGTCGCACACGCCGACAATCTGCGTCATTCTCGACACCATATCCGTGCCGAGCGGGAAGCCCGAGCCGTCCTTGTGCTCATGGTGATTCAATACGATTTCCTTCGCGGTGTCCGACAGCCAGTCCTCATTTTTAATCGCGGTATAACCGTAAATCGAGTGCTTCTTATATTCCTCCTGCTCTTTCGTGGGAAGCAGATTGATATCCTGATCCTCGTATCTGACCACAAGATAGCGCAGCCCCAAATCATGTATCAGCGCACTGACACTGATGTCATAAACCTCTTTCTCGGACAGTCCGAGCTTGAGCGCAATCAACGTCGCAATCGTACATACCTGCAGGGAGTGCTCATAGATATCCGCGCTCCGCTCCTTCACGTCATACACCTTCTCGACGACCGCGTCATCCTCAAGAATATCCTCAACAATATTCTGCGCGGTCTCGCTGAGCTTCTTCAAGCCCTCCGTCTTCTGGTACACATGCAGCTCCAGAATATCCTTTATTTTGTCCTTGACCTGCTCCCGCACATCCTCCTTCAATATGGTAATCTCTTCCATGGACAGCTTCGGACTTGCAGGCTTCTTTGTCTCCTTTTTCGGCGCGGACTTCGGCGCTGCGGGCGTTTTAGCCTCCGCCTTGGGTGCGGGCTTCGCAGGCGCCTTTGGCGCTGCCTTAGGTGCAGACTTCGGCGCGGGAGCCTCCTCCGCCTCCTCCTCGATATATACCGTATAAATGTCGAGCTCTCTGAGCTTCTCAATATACGGCTCCTTAATCACCGTACCCTTGCTGAGTACGACTGTATAGTCCTCCAGCAAAACGTCACTCGCAATGACATTTCCATCCCTTAAATCCTCTACTGTAACCAGCTTCATAACCCCTGTTCCCGCCTTTCTCTGTACTTGTATAATTTAATTCTTTTCGACATCTGATATCGTGCCGTTTATCGCATGTTCGACCGCTGCCTTCTCCTCCTTGCTCAGATCAATCTCGGAGTCGCCGTTTTTAATGCGCTTTGTGTAGGAGTAACAGCCCTCCGAGCTGTGAACCGAATTTATCAGAAAGCCGTTGTTATTCCCGTCCAGCAAAGCCAGCGCGAAGCTCAGGCTCCCGCCCATCTCCTTAAAAGCGTCATACTTGACAAGGCCCATCTTCTGAAACGCATCCTCGTGCTTCGCGAACAGCTCTTTGATATTCTTGCGGTTCGTCTCAACGCTCGTCTTGATGTATTGGTTATCCTCGTAAAGCGTCATAATATCCTGTTCGAGGCTGCTGCCATCCTTGCCGAGCATGAATTTATTATATTTTTTCTTAAATTTGTTAATCTGTACAAATGCGGCTATCAGCAAAATCAGCAATACAAGGCTCACGCCAAGCAGTCCGAGCAGCAGATAACCGATATCGACACCCCCGAGACCTACACTGCTTAAAAAACTACTGTTCATTGGTTTTCTCCTTTATCTTCCTTATATTATCATTCATCGTTTATGGTCGAAAGAAATTCCGTCAGCCGCTCAAAGTCGTCATTGGAGTAAAATTCAATCTCAATTTTCCCCGCGCCGTTTTTCCCCTTCGCGGTAATCTCCACCTTCCGGCTCATCTTTTCCTTCAGCTTGTTTTCCATGTCCTCATAAATATATTGAAGATTTTGCGGCAGCTTTTCCTCTGCCTTCTCCTTCTTCTCCGTCGGGTTCAACACACCCTTTACCAGCTTCTCCACCTCGCGCACGCTGAGCTTCTCGTCAAAAATCCGCTGCGCAAGCTGAAGCTGTGTTTCCTCATTCTCAATCGGAATCAGCGCGCGGGCATGTCCGGTCGAGAGCATATCGTCGATAATCATCTGCTGTACGCCGTTACAAAGCTTCAACAGGCGCATACTGTTTGTGACCGTCGTCCGGCTCTTGGAAACGCGCTCCGCCACCTCGTCCTGCTTTAGTTCAAATTCCTCCAGCAGCCGCTTGTAGGCCAGCGCCTCCTCAATCGGATTCAAATCCTCGCGCTGGATATTCTCTATCAGTGAAATCTCTACAATCTCGCGCTCCGTATAGTTCTTGATGATAACGGGGACCTCTTTCAGGCCGGCAAGCTTTGCCGCGCGCCATCTGCGCTCCCCCGCAATAATCTCATAATAGCTCTTCCTGTCCTGCACCAGGATCGGCTGCAAAAGCCCAAACTGCTTTATCGAATCCGCCAGCTCCTGCAACGCGTCCTCATTAAAATTCTTGCGCGGCTGTTCCCTGTTCGGCTCGACCTTTGTAATCTTTACCATGGTCTCCGCCTGCTCAAGAGCCTTGTTTTCACTCGGCTTCTTCTCGGGAGCCTTCTCCGCCGGCGGTATCAGGCTGTCTATTCCCTTTCCCAGACCCTTTCCTAATCCTCTCGATGCCATTCCATTCTTCCTTTCCTCTAACCGATAACCTCATCCGCCAACGCCATATAGCTCTCCGCGCCCGCGGACTTGGGGTCGTACAGACTGATGGGCTTTCCATAGCTGGGCGCCTCCGCCAGCCGGATATTTCTCGGGATAATTGTCTTATAAATCTTCTGGCTCAAATGTTCCTTGACATTCTCAACCACCTGAGCGGAAAGATTTGTGCGGGAATCGTACATGGTAAACACAACTCCCTCCATATCCAAATCGGGATTCAGTCTCTCCTTGATAAGGTTTACCGTGTGAATCAACTGACTCAATCCCTCCAGTGCATAATACTCACATTGAATCGGAACCAAGACAGAATCGGCCGCGGTCATCGCATTTACGGTCAGCAGACTGAGAGACGGAGGACAGTCTATGATAATAAAATCATATTTATCCTTCACCCAATCCACCTCATTCTTCAAAATATATTCCTTCTTTTCAATACCGATTAATTCAATTTCAGCTGCCGCCAGATTTACATTGGAGGGTAAGATGGAAATATTTGGAATCACTTCCTTCAGAATGCAGTCCTCAATAGAGCAATCGCCAAGTATCAATTCATAGATGGTGTTTTCGATCTCGTTCTTCTCAATGCCATATCCGCTGGTGGTGTTTCCCTGCGGGTCAATATCTATGACTAACACCTTTTTCCCCTTTGCGGCCATGCATGCCGACAGGTTTATGGACGTAGTGGTCTTGCCGACACCGCCCTTTTGATTTGCGATTGCGATTATCTTACCCATTTTAATCCTCCCCGCCGCCTTCGACGGCTCAATAGAAATAAAAATCTTTTGCATAGAAAATACTGGAACTTCAATAATTGAAAATATTATACCACTATTATTAATCATATGCTATATTTTTTTAGATTTTTGAAATTTTCCGGTAACAATTTGGCTATGCAGGGATGAGGATACACCCTGCGCGCGGAGGCTTTTGCCTGCGGAAACCAAGAAACACCACAGGCAATAATAATTAGAAAAACACTGATGAAAGTGTTACTTGCATCGGATTTCCCTTATAAATCCTTGTGCATTCGCCAACTCTCCATGCAGGCATGGCCGCTTGCCTCATTGCTCACGGGAATTAATATAATATCAATATATTGCATGATATAAAATAAGTATAGACAGATATTGTGGTGCGATAAAATTGAGGACAATATATCGAAAAAAGAATTTTTTTTGACAATCAGGACAGTGTTCGACAGAACCACAAAATATAGTATTTAATGGCAGAGGCAGACACTATTGATATAATTTTTGAATACGACTTTTGCTTATTGCAAATGTTTCACGTGAAACATTCCTGATAGATATAAATTACAATTCCATTTTCAAATCTCATATCACAATATAGTGTAATACATAAAATTATTATTCTTCTTAAATCCAAAATCCGTATAAAGCAATACACCCTATCGGAAGCAGTTATTTGTACCGCGCCGCATCCATATTCCTTTGCCTCTTGAACAACCTTAGCCAAAAGATTTTTTGCAATTCCCATTCTGCGATACTGTTTATCCGTATACATACTTGACAACAATCCTATCTTTCCCGACGGAATCCATAATATAGAAGCTTCTCCACAAATGATATTCCAGAGGTGACGATGATTCTGTCATTATCGACTGCGACCTATGAGCCAAAGCTTCCATCTGCCTTATGCTTTCGATAATAGTCTCCCGGATACGGACGCAAATCACAGTCCGCATTCGCGCCTTCCTCCTGCAGCCGGTTTATCCGCAAATCCATAAATATCGCTAAATTCTCTGTCGTAAGCCTTCTGTATTCGATCATCTTTCACCTCATTTCTGCGCTATTTTAATAATGTTGCTGTTTTAATGGCTCAACATATGTTCCCATGTTCGTCCATACCCATATAAAATGTTTCACGTGAAACATTTTTCAATCACCATTTTAAATATATTTTTTAAAACCGGCTGAATTTATTCTCACAATATTTCTTGATATTGGTAAAAATCAGTTAAATGTAAACGTTGCCGTAAATGATTCGTGATAATCATCTACCCACACATTAAATACAACATCGCATTCTATCTGCTCATCCATATAAATATCTCCGAGTTCGATTTTGGGATACTTTAACCCGTTAATAACCTTTTCGTCTGCATTACTGCTCGCATCGAAAAGAACTAACATATTTTCCATTTTTTGGTTTGCACCCATAGTCATATCAGCGGCATACTTATCAGAACCATAATTATTTATTGATAGAACCAGTCTTGTATAACCTCCATTCCACCTAAACTCTCCTGCCTGAGAATCAAATTTCAATGTTACATCCGTATGATTGGTATTTTCCACAGAATAATCGAAGGTCAAGGTATATCCGTTTGGGCAAATCACTTTATCAAATGTTATGGAATTGAATATGATTTCAACACCATTGACAACATAAACTGCATCTTCAAAGTAAAAAATCGCTCCATCATAGTCATACCCTTCAATTTCTTCTGATCCAATCTCCTCATATTCCTCAATCGTCTTTGTGTTTTCCCCAGTTTCTGCATCTGCTGATTGCTTTTCATCACTGCCAAATTCTTGCACGGCATTGTCTTCCCCATAACTTTTTTCAGCATTATTTGCAATCACTATCTCTTCCTCAAAATCAGTCTCTTGGTTTCCTTTTTGTTCTTCCGCATACTGCATCATTGAATTTTTAAAATCCGTACTTGTTAATCCATAACATATTATAAATGGCATACAAGATACAAAGCAAAGAATAGTCCAAAAAATGATATGCTTTCCAATACTTTTCTCTCTAACCAAAGGAAAATGTTCTCGTACATGAAAGATATTTAATTCAATTAAAAGGCCTATTGCAACAATCATAAATATCATGCTACCGCCAATATGATATAGCATAATGTCTTTTTCGGTGGCAATAGCATTTACATCCATAAATCCCGCCCCTAATGCTCCGACACACATACAAGCAAATAGAAACCACAAAATTATTTTAACAATTCTTTTCATTTATTTTTCCTCTAATCTCTCTCTTATTCCTGATAAAATTACTCCTATGCTGTGTGCCGGTGTTTGATCCTGCGGGTTGGACAGCATATCAAAGTTCTTTCCTTCAAAAGCAGTAAAGCCATATACCACTATATATTGTATAATAACTTAAAACAAACACAAATTATTTTTCTGAACGGCCTAAGATTTTAACGGTTTCAAATTTATAATGATTTCAATACCATGTACAACAAATATATGAATCCGCCGAAAGCTCTAAGGAAGCAGTGATTTCATCGCACTTCCTTAGATAAAAACAGCTCCATTGGCTGCTCATATCCGGGAATACTTATCACAAGACCACCGCAATCCTTATATCCCAATTTTCTGTAAAAATGCTGCGCTTCCTCATCGACCTGCGTGGACGTCAAAAGCATACCGTATCCCTGTGATTTCATATCGTGTTCCCAATATTCCATAAGCTTTTTTCCATAACCCTTTCGATGATAATTGAAACGGACAAACAGCATTGTACAAAATGGTATATGATCCCAAAAAAGATTGTATCTGAGCAATCCGATTCGCTCATTGTTATCCGACAAAACATAGCCTCTTCTGTTATTCACTTTATTTTTAAATTCCTGTTCCGGCAAATGTTTATCAAGACAATACCAAAATTCTTTGTCTTCCGCTTGTACATATCTGATTTCAATCATTCCCTATACCTCACCAAATTCCCATCTGCAGTCCTTCATCAGAAAATAACGAACAACATTTTTTGGCGCCATTTCCCCTCCGACATCCACACATTTAATGTACATCCACCAACCCGTTGCGAATACAAAAAACCGCCGCCTGCGTCCTGTCCGTACAGTCAATCTTTCTGAAAATATTCGACATATGATTTTTTACCGTCCGCTCACTGATGTAGAGCTTATCCGCAATCTCCTTATTGAAAAGTCCCTCGGCAACCAGCATCAACACCTCTATCTCCCTGTTTGAAAGACTGTCAATCTTTTCCCTATCCAAGTCGCGCGCTATCAGCTTTGAATTTAAGAGCGGTATCAGGCTCGGCTGTATAAAACGCTCTCCCTCGTACACACAGCGAATCGCGCGAATCAGCTCTCGGGAATCCGAATCCTTCAGAATATATCCATCCACACCCATATCAATCGCTTTCATCAGATACGCGATATCATTGTGAACCGTCAACATCAGAATCCGTGGTCGAAGCTGCCGGCCATACATTGACGCAAGCACCTCCATTCCATTCATATCCGGCATATTGATGTCCAAGAGGACAACATCTGGATGCTCAAGGGAAAGCTGTTCAATACAAGCGGCTCCATCCCCGCACTCTGCTGTCACCCGTATATCGCCGGCCAACTCGATCAGCTTTTTCAGGCCCTCCCGAACCATCTTATGATCGTCCGCTATCATCACCTTAATCATACCAATCACCATGCTCCTTCCATAACATGTGAAATTTATTTTTCAATCGCAATCTCACCGGAATCAACGCCATACCCAATTCCGGCTGTATCGGAAACAGGAATATCAATCAAAAGCTCTGTACCGCGGCATCCTGTCTCAATACGCATTTGTCCCGACAAAAGCAAAACTCTCTCCCGAATAAACTGCAAGCCAAAATGCTTCTCTATCTCCCTCCCTTGAAAACCAATTCCATCATCCCGAATCCGCAATCGGATACAGCCGTCCTTCGTCTTCATTGAAACCCACATATTTTCCGCCTGAGCATGCTTTAAAACATTTCGACACGCCTCACAGATAATCCTGTAAAGAGAAATCAATGTGACACTATCGTCATTTTTGGGATTTTCCACGTCGAAGCAGACCTGAATATCATTATTGTAAACCAAAGAATCATAAAGACGTGTAATGGATGCCTCCCACCCGATATCATCAAAGCTTTTCGGACGAAGGTCATAGATGATATCGCGGATACCTCCGATAATATGTTTTACATACCTTCTGGAGGATAAGACCTCAAGCCTTGCCTGAACGGGATCCTCCTCCATATACAGAGAAGCAAGCTCCAACTGCTGTGACAAATAAACAAGCTCCTGAACCGTCGTATCGTGAAGCTCCTCGGAAATCCGTCTCCGCTCTGTCTCCTGTAAATAAAGAATCTCCCTTTTTTCCTCCATAAAGCCTCCATTTCACCCTTTTGCAACATTAAAATTCTCGCATTTTTGACACAATAAAGCTATTCTATCATATCAGGAAGCATTTGGATAGTATTATTTTACCATTTTTGTAGTATTACATCAAATTTTCTCAAATTATCGGACAGAGCTTCTGTTATAATCCGTCACGTCACTGCCCAACGCATCGTACAAACCCTTTACATCTATCTTCCCGTTGTGAACCGCCAGCAGCTCATCATTGGTCACCCCGATAAATTCCACAAACTCTACTCTTCCATTCGGCGTATCTATCGTCCGCAGCTCTTTATCAGGTATCGTGATAAAACCCGTTATATTGGATTGCGTCTTCGCGTCAATCCCCTGCGTCTGCCCTGTATACACATATTCATAAGCATTGAAAAGCTCTCCGCTTGTAAAAGTAATCCTCGCAATGGACTGCAAAATTCCGCAAATACATTCCAGTTCCGCCGTCTCATTCTCGTAACGATCCTTCTTTAATTTAAGAGTAAATTCCATTCCATAACCGCTTACAGCCTTGTTGTCCGACTTCTTTTCGTACAGCTCCGACAGGCCAAAGGTCACAAAATGCCAATAATCCCCAGCGTCATAAATGCTTATGCCGTCCAGAGGATCCTTCCCTCCAAGACACCATTTTATCAGAGTCGCATAATGATGAAACGGCTCCTGCCCCAGATAAATCCGCTCACACTCCCGCGTAATCGCATCCCAACCGAATGCATTTATCACGTTTTCCTCCGGCTCCGTTTTCTCATTCTTAAAAGCATCAAATAAACCCATGAACAGCCTCCCTTTATTTCCAACAAACTTTTCATGCTGTTAAAAGCATACGTCAAAATTTTAAAAAAAGCAAATCCTGTTGCAATCATCATTAATACCTCGTTCTTTCTTTGTTGTGTTTATGGTTCTTGAAAATAAAAAGGTGGCTAATTTTCCGTTAGGATAAACAGCCACCTTTTAAAACAATATTAATTTTTTGTATTTTCTGTTCTAGTCAATGTAAGAATAAAATTATCTGTCAGAAATGAAAATGAATCATCTCCTCTGCAGGCCTTCTATTGGATATAATAGAAAAATCATCAGTATATTCACCTGTCTGATAGTCGTATATAAAAATTTTATGAGGTTCTTTAAGAGAAATCCATATTTCAAAATCTGCTGGTTCCAGTTCTCCGTCTGTTGTCAGCATACCATTAAACAACCGGTAGGCTGCGTTTTCCCCATATATAAAATCCACACTGAAACTAATTCCCTCTATGCCTTCCACTGTTGTTATCCCCTGCATACAGTTTAAAGCGTCCGTTTTTTCGTCAAGTTCTGGTATTTTACCATATATTTCATTTTTCAAATTCTCTACTTCCTCATAGTGATATGTCCGCCAGTCATATATTTCCATTCGGTCATATTCCGGACAGGCAAGGTAAACCTTTTTCCCTTTTATATTAGGAATTACAACAGAAAAATCGGTCTTATCTTTTGCAAAAGGAATTGTTTCCGCATAATAAACTATCACATTCACAATATTTGGATCATTCTCATCTTCTTCCCACACCACTTTACTAACGTGGAAGGAATACAGATTTATTTTTCCATCCACAGTAAGCTGCCCTGTTTCTTCATCATATATGACGTTTAATATGGACATATACCCTGTTCCAAGCGGCTTTCCAATCACATAAATTTTAAGTGCAACAGATAACAGGAACATAAACAGAATACCTATCAACATTCCTATGATTATTTTCAGGCGGTTTGTGCGCTTTCGTATCTTTTTTAATGCGTCTACGGCAATAGTATCATGGGCAGATAAATCATCTTTTCCAATATCTTCCTCCATTTCCGTATAAATTTTATGGCATTCCTCACATTCCCCTAAATGCTTTTTCACCAGTTCACTTCCTGTGTCACTTAACAGATTGTCAATGTAGCCGGGAAGAAGATCCCGTATCACATCACAGTTATATTTCTCATTCATTCTGACTAATTTCCTTTCTGATTTTTTGTTTTGCACGGAAAAAAACAGTCCTGCTCCAATTTTCACTTTTGCCCATTATTTCCCCGATTTCGCGGAAAGACAATTCTCCACTTATACGATACAACACAACTTCTCTCTCCTGTTCTGGCAGATGGTGGATTGCCTGATAAAGCTCCATCTTATTTTCCTGCAGAATAACAAAAGTTTCCCCTTCCGGTATTGAAACATCTGGCAGATCATCGGTCAGTTCCACCATTTTAAAACGGTTCTTTTTCCTTAATTCCTGCCATAATATATGCTTTGCAATCTGGCAGAGCCATACGGACAGTTTACAAGAAGCATCATAACGTGAAATAGACATACTTGCCTTCAAAAAAGTTTCCTGTGTCATTTCCTCTGACCATTCGGCATTATGCGTATGGGAATATAAAAATCCATAAACTAATCTGGAATACTTCTGATAAACAACTTCCATATCTGCGTAATCCATTTCTTAATTCACCTCCTCTACCCTTTATATCACATTAATTTATAATTCGTTACAAAATCATTTTTTCTAAACGCAAAATAAAAAACTACAAACGTGCTGTGGATCTGCGGTCATATGTCACGAGTTGGACATTGTATTGATAATGGACCAACAGAAGGTTTTTGGGGGATAATCAAGTCAGAAATGTATCAGATGTATGAAATAACCGATGAATCTTCATTAAGACAGGCTGTCAAAGCTTATATACACTTTTATAGTGGAGAACGCCCGCAAGACAGATACCACTGTAAAACACCGTTAGAGGTACGCCAAGAAGCCCTAAAATCGGACATGCCAGCGGAGTACCCTATTCCTAAAAACAAACGAATCGAAAAATATAAGGAGAAATGGTGTACATAGAAAAATACCTACACTTCAAAGAGAAACGTAGGTATTATCTGCCGCTTAATTTTAGATATTTCACCTGTCTACTTGACAAGGAGCATATCATAAATGCTATGCTGTGGCTGTTTTGTATTTAATTTAATTAAGAAGTCTTTTACAGTTTATAACTCCATTTAAAAATTGATATTTTAAGAAGCGTTGTATATAATAGACTTCTCACAGCGGCTCCTTGGAGGGAAGCCCTGATTTTCTGGGGTATTTTTTCGGCGTGCCGCTCACCTTGCGCACCACCGACAGCTTTCTGTAAATATCCGAATCCGGCAGCGTAAAAGCGACCTCCTTATAAACCTCCCCGCCCAGAATATCGATCGCATGTCGGGCGGAATTTATCTCCTCCGCCGCTTTCTCAGACTTATAAGCAACAAAAAAACCGTCCCGCTTTACATAGGGCATACAATACTCCGACAAGACAGACAGATTCGCCACCGCCCTCGAAACACAGATATCAAAGCGCTCCCGCAGCAGCGCGGGCTTTGCGAAATCCTCCGCGCGCCCATGAATCGCCTCTATCCCCTCAAAACCCAGCGCGTCGATCACCTCATTCAAAAATTTCACCCGCTTTTGCAGGGAATCGAGCAGCGTCATCTGCAGTTTCGGAAAGGCAATCTTGAGCGGTATCCCGGGAAAGCCCGCACCCGTCCCGACGTCCAGCACTGACAGATTCCGCGTACAATCGACAGCCTTGCACAGCGCGAGGCTGTCGATAAAATGCTTTGTACAGACCTCCTTCCACTCGACAATCGCCGTCAGATTCATAACCGCGTTCCATTCCGTCAAAAGCTCATAATACCTGATAAATTTCTCAATTTGACTATCCTCCAAGGAAACGCCAAGCCAAGACAGACCGTTCTCAAAAACCGTCAAATCATAATTTTCACTCATCAATTCTCAACCCTCGTATTACCAAAATCAATAACCCCGCTGCAAGCAACGGGATATCAAATTTTCAACCTTACAAAGCTGCGAAGTATGTGACCCTCACGGCATTCGCCAAGTCATAGTATATGACTTTATGCTCAGCAAGCATGGCACTTAGCTCATTGCTCGCGGGAATCAACATGGTTGACCTTGTGCCAAATGCCTGCACAGACAATCAGCGTTTCAGATACTTGCTAAAACAATCATAACAAACCCATTTCTCGATATGTTTAATCACCTCGCTCTTGGAGCGCGTCGCCACCTTTTCCAGTGGATGATCCCAATCCTTATCCCGCACAAGATAGAGAATATAGCTTCCCTTCAAATCAAAGCTCGGATACCAGCCCAAATCAATCGTCAGATTGGCACTGTCATTGGTCAGCATAATCAAATCCTCATTCAGCTCAAAGCAGTATTTTTCCCCGTGAACCTCCAGGTCATATTCCGTAAAATTATTATACTCAATCCGCCAGCCGGCCTGAAGCCGAAGCGGCTGTAATTCAAATTCCATTCAATTCTTTCCTCCTCTTTTCATGCCAGATAGACCAGCAGCACGGAAATATCCGCCGGAGACACGCCGCTGATTCGCGAAGCCTGTCCGATGGAAACCGGCTTGTGCTTCTTCAACTTCTGCCGCGCCTCAAGCCGCAGATTCCCGATGTCGTCATAATCAATATCAAGCGGTATTTTTTTGTTTTCCATTTTCTTAAACTGTTCCACCTGCTTTAGCTGCCGCTTGATATATCCGTCGTATTTGATAGTGATTTCAACCTGCTCGATAACATCCCCTGACAAAGAAGGGCGCTCTCCGTCAATCTCCGCAATCGCTTCATAGGACAGCTCCGGCCTGCTGATCAACTCTGCCAGAGACGCCGCAGTCTTTAAGCCGGCGCTTCCCTTCCGTGCAAGAAATTCCTGCATCTGCCTGTTTGCGCCGACCTTCGTATGCCACAGCCGCGCAACCTCGGCCGCAATCAGTCGCTCCTTCTCGCAGACATTATCGTATTCCTCCTTTGTGACCAGACCCACTTCATAACCGATTCGCCTCAGCCGCAAATCCGCATTATCCTGCCTGAGCAAAAGCCTGTACTCCGCGCGGGAGGTCATCATCCGATACGGCTCGAGATTTTCCTTCGTGACCAAATCGTCAATCAGGACACCGATATAAGCCTGCGAACGGTCAAGGACAATCTGTTCCCGCCCCTGCACAAAGAGCGCGGCATTGATTCCCGCAATCAGGCCCTGCGCCGCCGCCTCTTCATATCCGCTGCTCCCGTTAAACTGTCCGCCGCTGAAAAGTCCCAAAATATCTTTAAAGCCGAGCGTCGGATAAAGCTGCTCCGGATTGATGCAGTCATACTCAATCGCATAAGCGTTGCGCACAATTTTACAGTCCTCAAGCCCGGGAACCGTGCGGTACATCGCAAGCTGGACATCCTCCGGCAGAGACGAGCTCATCCCGCCGACATACATTTCATTTGTGTGCAGTCCCTCCGGCTCGATAAACACCTGATGCCTGTCCTTATCGGCAAATTTGACTACCTTATCCTCGATGGAAGGACAGTAACGCGGGCCTGTCCCCTCGATGATTCCCGCGTAAATCGGTGAACGGTCAAGATTTTCCCGAATAATCTCATGGGTTCTCTCGTTTGTATAAGTAAGCCAGCAAGAGGATTGCTCTATCTGAACATCCTCCGGATTTGTGGAAAAGGAAAAGGGCACCACCCGCTTATCCCCAAATTGCTCCTCCATTCTGTCATAATGAATCGAACGGCCATCCATGCGCGCGGGCGTTCCGGTCTTAAAGCGCTGCATCTCCACACCGAGCAACAACAGCGAATCCGTCAGATAATTTGCCGCCTGCAGTCCGTTCGGCCCTGTGTATGTAATCGACTCCCCGCACAGGCAGCGCGCTTTGAGGTAAGTGCCCGTGCAGAGAACAACCGCCTTTGCCTCGTAGACTGTTCCCGTGTAAGTCTTTACCCCCGTTACCCGCTTTGCAGCCTGTGTGTGCGATAAATCCTGCGGAGAAAACTCCTCCCACAGAAGCGCCACGACCTCCGCCTGCTTTATTGTCAGCCGCTCCTGATTTTCCAAAACTTTGCGCATGGCCCTTGAATACTCCGCCTTATCCGCCTGCGCGCGGAGTGAATGCACCGCGGGCCCTTTGGAGACATTGAGCATTTTTGACTGGATAAAAGTCTTGTCGATATTCTTTCCCATCTCACCGCCAAGCGCGTCAAGCTCCCGCACCAAATGGCCCTTTGCAGAGCCGCCGACATTCGGATTACAGGGCATCAGCGCAATGCTGTCAATACTCACCGTAAAAACAACCGTCTCCAGACCCATGCGCGCACAGGCCAGCGCCGCCTCACAGCCCGCATGTCCCGCACCCACCACGCACACGTCCACTTTTTCCCTAACCTCAGGCATCCTAATCCCCATTTCTGAGCGACTTGTCACAACTTGTCACGACTTGTCGTGAAGTGGCGACGAGAAAAATTTCTCGTCTGCCATCAAGGCTATTTGTTTTCGCTCAGAAACAAACAGCCGATTCCCGCCTTACGAAATCTCAAATTGATACCACAACAATTCTATTTCCCGATACAGAACTTCCCAAAGATCTCATTCACCAGATCGTCCCCGACCTCTTCCCCGATAATCCTTCCAAGCGCAGCATACGCGCTCATCAAATCAATAGAATAAAAATCCTCCGGCATATCGTTCTTCAGGCTTTCCAGCACCAGCCCCATACTGTCCTGCGCCTCCATCAGCGCCTCCTTATGCCGCATATTTGTGATGATAAGCTCGTCATTGACAGTAATCTCACCGTTAAAGAACATTTCCTTTACCGCATTTTCAAAAACATCCATCCCGATATTTTCCTTTGTGGAGGTACGGATAATCCGACAGTTATTTTCCGACATATCTGTCATATTTGTAAGCTTGTCCCGTATCTCCCTGTCCGTGACCACCTGCTCCAAATCCGTCTTATTCAACAGAACAATCAGCTTTTTATCGCAAATCAGCCTGATAATCTCCTCGTCGTTTTCATCGAGTGGACAGGAGGCGTCCACCACATAGACAATCAAATCCGCGTTTCCGGCATACTTGCGCGCCTTCTCCACGCCGATTTTTTCCACCTCGTCCTCCGTACTCCGAATCCCTGCCGTATCAATCATATTTAACCCGATACTGTCCAGCCTGATATATTCCTCGATTGTATCTCTTGTCGTGCCCGCGACACTTGTCACAATCGCTTTTTCCTCACCCACAAGGATATTGAGCAGGGAGGACTTTCCCGCATTCGGCTTGCCGACAATCACCGTATTGATGCCGTCCTTGAGTATTTTTCCATTATCCGCACTGTCCGTCAGTCTTTTCAATTCATCGCAAATCCGGACAGCCTTCTCCTCCAGCCGCCCATGAAATCCGTCAAGACTGATATGCTCCGGATCGTCCAACGCCGACTCGATAAAGGCAATCTCATACAAAAGCTCCTCCCGCAGGGAGCGAACCTTGTCGGAGACGCTTCCCTTGAGTTGATTGACCGAGCTTTTCAGCGCAAACTCATTCTTGGAATGAATGATATCCATGACCGCTTCGGCCTCAGACAAATCAATTCTTCCATTTAAAAAGGCGCGCTTTGTAAACTCCCCGGGCTCCGCCAGCCGACAGCCCTGCCGCAAAAGCGTCTCAAGAATCCTGTTGATCACAAGAATGCCGCCATGACAGTCGATTTCGACCGTATCCTCACGTGTGTAAGTGTTCGGCGCCCGCATCACCGCCACCAGAACCTCGTCAACAGTCTCTTCGCCGTCAAAAATAAAACCATAGTGAATCGTATGACTTTTCATTGCCGACAGCCTCTTTTTATTTTCCTTGGAGCGGTAAAGATTATCGACAAGCGCTATCGCATCCTCCCCGCTGACACGGATAATACCGATTCCGGAATCGTTTACCGCCGTTGCAACCGCCGCAATCGTATCTGTTTTCATTATAAGAACCATGCCTTTCCGCAACCTATGAACTTTGGATCACAGGCACAATATTTGTAAAATGAACAGATGGAAAAGCCTCCATATAAAATGGAGGCTTTCGCAGCTTATCTCTTTAACGTGACAACCACTCTTCTGTAAGGCTCCTCGCCCTCGCTGTAAGTAGTGACATATCTGTCATTTTGTAAAGCCGAATGGATAATTCTTCTCTCGTAAGGGTTCATAGGCTCCAGCGCGACCGGACGTTTCGTCCGCTTTACCTTATAAGAAATATTCTTCGCAAGGTTCTCAAGCGTCTCCTTGCGTCTCTGTCTGTAATTCTCGGTATCCACCTTAACTCTGATATATTCCGTTGTCCCTTTATTCACCACCAGAGAAATCAGATATTGCAGCGAATCCAAAGTCTGTCCGCGCTTGCCGATCAGTACGCCCATCTCGTCGCCGCTCAGCTCAACATCCAATGAACGAAGAGAGGCATTATACTTTGTCTCCACCGTAACTGTCATATGCATCGCCGCAAAGACATCACTCAGGAATTTCTTTGTGACGGCCTCCACTTCCTCATCCGATACCGCGACTGCGGAGGAAGCGGCTGCGGGACTTGCCGCAGGAGCGGGCTTCTTTGCGATATTTTCCTCAGACATAAGAGAGGAAATCTTTACAGGCTCAACAATTTCCTGCTCCTCCTCCTTTACCCGAGCTTTTATAATTGCAGGCTTTGCGCCAATTCCAAGAAGACCGGCCTTGCCCTCATCCACGACCTCATAATCAAGCTTATCGCTTGGAATTGAAAAATGCCTGCAGGCCTCCGTAATCGCTTCACTTTTTGTTTTCCCTTTGAATTCAACGTATTCCATTGTTCCATCCCCCTTACGCGCTTATTTGTTATTCTTTTCGTTATATTGCCTTACCATACCGGCCTTGGCAGCAAGACTGCCGGGCTTTGCATTCTTATTATAATATTCCGTTGACTTGCGGATTTCCTCCGCGCGCTCCTCATCCGTCTTTGCGGTCTTTTTTGCGGGAGCGGACTGATAAGCTGTCTTGGAAGAAATATTCTTCGTGCTTGTCCTTGCCGCGGCGTTCAGCTTCGCGGGGTCAATGCCCTGCTTCTTGAGCTTCTCATTATATTTCTCAATATTCTTCTCAATCTCGCTGTCGATATCCATCTTGTCGATATGCTTATTGATTGCAATCTGCTGAATACTTCTGACTACCGCACCGATAACCCAGTACAGACCCATACCTGCGGGAAGCGTCAGACACAGCCACGCGGACATAATCGGCATAACGACGTTCATTGTCTTCATGGACTGCTGCATGGCCTCCGCTGTGTCGCTCGTCGGCGCTTTTTTCTTATCCTTATCGTTGGAGGCCGCCTGCGGCATCAGCTTGTAGTTAATCCACTGTGTGAGGGCTGACAGCACCGGAATAGAGACAGCGCCAATCAACAGCAGATAATTGCCCGCCGCAAACGCCGTCTGAATCGTGTCCATCGGAGAGTTTCCAATATTTAACCCGAGAAAATTGTTGTACTGGTCAATCAGACCCCGCTGCGCACCGTTTGAGAGGATAACGCTCCCATTATAAGTCAAATCGGCCAGACCGAACTTCTCTGACAGTGCGGCCATATCCGTTGTGGAGACCTTGTTGAGCGTATCTATAACAGCGTTTCTCGTATTGCCGAGAATATTAAAGTTCTTTGAGAAATAAGCCGCCGCCTGCATTCCCTTGACGTATTCCACACCGTCCGACGCGGCCATAATCTTGTCCGCAAGCACGCCAAACGCGTCGCCGAGCTTTGTCACATAAGCGGGCATCGAATAAATCACACGATAGAGCGCCAACAGAATCAGCATCTGGATCAAAAGCTGTACACAGCTTCCCGAGGGAGACACTCCGTACTTAGCATAAACCCGCTTATTCTCGAGATTCATTGCCATCATGGACTCCTGATCCTGCTTGCCCTTGTACTTCTCGCGAATCGCCTCAAGCTCAGGATTCATCCGCGCGGACAGCTTCGAAAAGCGCTGTTGCTTGATGGTGAGCGGCATCAATAACAGGTAAACAACAACCGTAAATAAAATAATTGCTAAACCGATATTCGGAATCCCTATCAGATTCAGGAATTCAAAGATGATATTCATAATCAGGCCGAGAAGCCTGATGATGTATTTGAATATCGGAGTTGAATTCTGTGTCAGTATTATAAAATCCATTCTACTCCTCCTTAAAGCCATAAAAGGTTCTAACCCTTTTCTTTTCCTTTATCATAGGAACGGGGTCATATCCGCCCTTTGAAAAAGGATTGCATCGAAGGATTCTCCATAACGCAAAAAAACCACCCTTTATCGCACCATATTGCTGAACGGCCTCCAATCCGTATTGGGAGCATGATGGGTAATAAGGACATTTTGTAGATTTAAGCGGTGATAAGTATTTTCTATAGAATAAAATAATCCAAATTAAAAGCTTTTTCATCTCAAAAATTACAGTTTACATATTTTATGGAGCTTCGACACATGCAGCAGTGCGCTCTCTATGGCCGCATACTTTACGTCCCGCGCATTTGCTCTCGCAACGACTACTATATCTAAACCACTATTAAATATATCCTCGTGTAGTCTGTAGCTTTCTCTGATCAATCTTGTAATACGGTGCCGCACAACACTGTTTCCTACCTTCTTGCTGACCGAAATCCCAAGTCTGTTTCCGTTCGATCCATTTTCCAACACATACATAACCAGATATCTGTTTGCATAGCTTTTTCCATTTGCATAAACCTTCTTAAAATCCGTATTCTTTTTTAAAGACTCCGAAAACTTCACAGCAAACCTCCGTGCGACAAATCCCGTGTAGAAAAAAAGGTCACATAAATTGTGACCTGTGCACTTATGCGGATAATCTCTTTCTCCCCTTCGCGCGTCTGGCAGCCAGAACCTTTCTTCCGCCCGGCGTACTCATTCTCGCCCTGAATCCGTGAACCTTTGAGCGCTGTCTCTTTTTAGGCTGATATGTCATTTTCATCTGAGGAACACCTCCTTCTCATACAATCTTTATCATCTTAATTTTCTGTCAATCATCAGCAACCGATAACGCTGATATTCCATGCCATTGGAAAATGTCATAAAAATTATATAATATCGGGATATTGAAGTCAAGAATATTTTTATTTCCACAAAGCCCGCAACTTATCCACATAATGTGAGTAACTTGTGGATATTTCCGGCGAAGGGCAGGAACGATACTTCAGAAAAAGCAAAAAGTCAGCAAAAACATTCTGTGGAAGCGGTATATAACAACACACATTTTATCCACAATCCTGTGGATTTCCAAGATAAATTTTCAAAATTTTTTATATTTCCACATGTCGTCAATCAGGTTATCCACATTTTTCACATACTTTTTCGCAGATATGTGGACATCCATTTTCCCATATTGACATTATTCTTACGAAAATATTTGATTTTTTCGCATTTTTAGTTTACTATTAAAAGGGTATGTGTTTGTTTTACACAGAGCCTTGTACGTGTCGAATAGAGAATAATCAGAGGTATTACATGGGTGAGATTAAAGAAAAATGGGATGAGATCAAAGAAATCCTGAGAAAAGAATATGAGCTGACAAATATATCCTTCAACACATGGGTGGCGCCGCTCCGGTTTTATAAGGAAGAGAACGATATCGTTTACATCCTTATACCCTCCGAGCAGGCTAATCTTCAGAGCTATATTCAGAAGCAGTACACAATCTACTTTAATGTCACCATCTCGGAGCTGATGAACCATGACTATACGGTATCCTTTATCACAGAGAAGGACGTCGCCGCGCTCAGTATCGGGGACGAGGCCTCCGCTTCACCCAAAAGCGTCAGCAACATTAATTATGAAAAGGCAAATCTCAACAGTAAATATAAATTTAACACTTTTGTCGTAGGCAACAACAACAAATTCGCACACTCGGCAGCCCTCGCCGTGGCGGAGTCCCCCGGGGAAGCGTACAATCCGCTCTATCTGTACGGCGGGGCCGGATTGGGGAAGACACACCTGATGCACTCCATCGGCCACTTTATACTGGAGCAGAATAATAATATGAAAGTTCTGTATGTGACCTCCGAGCAGTTTACAAACGAGGTCATTGAGTCCATCCGAAGCGGTAACGCCGCGGCCATGCCGAAGCTGCGCGAGAAATATCGGACGGTCGATGTCCTTTTAATCGACGATATCCAATTTATAATAGGAAAGGAATCCACACAGGAGGAATTTTTTCATACCTTTAATGTGCTTCACTCCTCCGGGAAGCAGATTATCCTTTCCTCCGACAAGCCGCCCAAGGATATGGAGACACTGGAGGAGCGGTTCCGCTCACGGTTCGAATGGGGGCTGATTGCAGATATCCAGCCGCCCGACTATGAGACGCGCATGGCCATCCTGCGCAAAAACGCAGAAACCTATGACAAGGTAATAGATGACGAGATTATCCAATATATCGCGACAAACATCAAGTCAAACATCCGTGAGCTGGAAGGCGCCCTGAACAAGGTGATGGCCAACTCGCGCTTGAATAAAAAGGAGCTCACGCTTGCGCTCGCGGAGGACGCCTTAAAGGATATTATCTACCCCGACCAGGTGCGCGAGGTGACGCCAAACCTGATTGTTGACGTTGTATCCGAGCACTTTAATGTGTCGAAGGAGGATATTACCTCCAAGAAGCGCAATTCCGAATATGTGCTTCCGCGGCAGATTATTATGTATCTGTGCCGCACCATGACGACCGCCTCCCTGCAGAATGTGGCCGCGCTCCTGAGCAAGAAAGATCACACTACCGTTATCCATGGTGTGGAAAAAATTACGGAACTGATGCAGACGGATGAGAACCTGAGAAACAAAATCGATACCATTAAGAAAAAGCTTTCACCCGGATGAAAACGGATTGTGAATCAATCGGAATAACCTCAGACCTTTTGTCATCGTTATCCACAGGATTTTGCCGTGACGTTTCCTTTATATGTCATAAGAAAACGGGTTATTCACTTTTCCACGTCCCTTAATATGAATATTAAGGTATTTATATTTATTATTTTATTTTTTTGTGCACTGCCGCATTTTGATTGGATACTATCCTGAGACAGTCCACAAGGAAGGGAGTTATTCACATGAAAATAATATGCTCTAAGGCGAACCTTTTAAACGGTGTCAATACGGTTTCAAAGGCCGTGCCAAGCAAGACGACCATGTCCATCCTTGAGTGTATTTTGATTGATGCGTCCAAGGGACAGATCACGCTCACCGCGAACGATATGGAGCTTGGCATTGAAACGGTTATCGACGGCGAGATTATGGAAAAGGGAATCATTGCATTGGAGGCGAAGCTTTTCCTTGAGATGGTCAGGAAGCTGCCGGACAACGATGTGATGATTGAGACAGACAGCTCTTACAAGGCGACAATCACCTGTGAGAAGGCAAAGTTTGACATCGCGGGCAAATCGGGGGAGGATTTTTCCTATCTGCCGCAGATTGAACGCTCAGAGTCCATCTGTGTTTCACAATTTACGTTGAAAGAGGTTATCCGTCAGACAATATTCTCCATCGCGGATAATTTTACGAACAAAATTCTCACGGGAGAGCTGTTTGAGATTAACGGGGATGTCTTAAAGGTGGTTTCCTCCGACGGACTGCGGATTTCCCTGAGAAAAATCAACCTCAAAAATACATATCCCGCAAAAAAAGTGATTGTCCCGGGAAAGACCTTGAATGAGATTGCAAAAATCCTGTCCGGCGATACGGATAGGGACGTCAATATCTTCTTTACGGATAGGCATATTCTGTTTGAATTTGACAGCACCACGGTGGTTTCAAGGCTGATTGAGGGAGAGTACCTCAAAATCGACAATATTCTGGCCGCGGATTACGAGACGAAGGTCCGGCTCAACAAGAAGGAATTTCAGAGCTGTATCGACCGCTCCACGCTTCTGATCAAGGAGGGCGAGAAGAAACCGCTGATCTTAAATATTCTGGACGAGGTGATGGAACTCAAGATGAACTCCGTTGTCGGCAGCCTGAATGAGGAGATTGATATTACAAAGATGGGCAAGGATTTGATGATCGGATTCGACCCTAAGTTCCTGATGGACGCGCTCAAGGTGATTGACGACGAGGAGGTGGAGATAAAGCTCCTCAACTCTAAGGCGCCGTGCTTTATCAAGGACGAGGAGGAGAGCTATACCTATCTGATTCTGCCGGTTACCTTTAACATGGTATAAAGATTTATAAGAGAAAGTGTGATTACAGATGGAGGAGATTATCATTCGGGATGATTTTATCAGGCTCGGACAGGCATTGAAGCTGGCCGGACTGGTGGAATCGGGGATAGACGCCAAGCTGGCCATACAGGACGGCCTTGTCAAGGTGAATGGGAAGGTAGAGGTTCAGCGCGGGAAAAAGCTTGTGGATAAGGATGAGGTTTTTTATGACGGCCAATCCTTTGTGGTGCGGTCAAAAAATTTGAGACAGGAAGAATGAGAGACGGGAATGATAATTCAATCATTAGAGCTTGAAAGCTTCAGAAATTATCTGACGCTGTCGATGCATTTTGACAGCGGGACAAATATTTTGTACGGGGACAACGCGCAGGGCAAGACAAACATATTGGAGGCGATTTATCTGTCGGCCACGACGAAGTCCCACAAAGGAAGCAAGGACAGGGATATCATCAATTTCGACGCGGAGGAGGCGCACATCCGCACTTATGTGCTCAAGGATGCGCTTGAAAACCGTGTTGACATGCATCTTAGAAAGAACAAATCAAAAGGTATTGCAATCAATGGACAGAAGATAAAGAAAGCAGCGGATTTACTTGGATTGTTAAATGTTGTCTTTTTTTCTCCGGAGGATTTATCCATCATTAAAAACGGGCCTGCCGAGCGGCGGCGTTTTGTCGATATGGAGCTTTGTCAGCTTGACAGCTTTTATCTCTACAATCTGAATCATTATAACAGGATAGTAAACCAGAGAAATAAGCTTTTGAAAGAGCTGTATTTTAGTCCGGAGCTCAAGGATACACTTTTCATATGGGACGCGCAGTTGGTCTCTTATGGGAGCAAGATTATAGAGAGACGCGCTGCCTTTGTAAAACAGTTGAATGAGATTATATATGACATTCATGTCACATTATCGGGCGGGAAGGAAGAATTGAAGATTATCTATGAGCCTGACGTTCTGATAGAGGATTTTGAGGAAAATCTGAAAAACGGCCGCGAGCGGGATATGAAGCTCAAGCAGACGGCGTGCGGGCCGCATCGGGACGATTTCTCATTTATCGTGGGCGGTATCGATATCCGCAAATTCGGCTCGCAGGGACAGCAGCGGACGGCGGCGCTCTCGCTGAAGCTCTCGGAGATTGAGCTGGTCAAAAAGATGACCAAGGACACGCCGCTTCTTTTGCTGGACGATGTCTTATCGGAGCTTGACAGCAGCCGTCAGAATTATCTGCTGAACAGCATCGGGGATATTCAGACGATTATCACCTGCACGGGACTGGAGGAGTTTGTCAACAACCGCTTTGAGATTAACCGTATTTTTAAGGTTTCCAACGCGGCTGTCACGCAGGAGAATTCAGTGTGAGAAGAATTTCTAAACATCGCCATGTGATGTTTTGTTCACAGCAAGGGCTGTTTCGCGAAGAACTTCTAAGTCTCACATGTTATGGAAGGAAATTTCTATTTAGATGTATAGAAAGGTAAGGGAATGGTATGAGTACAGAATACGGAGCTGACCAGATACAGATTTTGGAGGGACTTGAGGCGGTTCGCAAAAGGCCTGGGATGTATATCGGAAGCACTTCCTCGAGAGGATTGCATCATCTGGTGTATGAGATTGTGGACAATGCCGTTGACGAGGCGCTTGCGGGCTACTGCGATATGATTGATGTGACGATCAATCCCGATAATTCCGTGACGGTTATCGACAATGGACGCGGTATCCCTGTCGGAATCAACCACAAGGCGGGAATCCCTGCGGTTGAGGTGGTGTTCACCATTCTTCACGCGGGCGGTAAATTCGGCGGCGGCGGCTACAAGGTATCGGGCGGACTTCACGGTGTGGGCGCCTCCGTTGTGAACGCGCTCTCGACATGGCTTGAGGTGGAAATCTGTAACGAGGGGAAGGTCTACAAGCAGCGCTATGAGCGGGGACATGTCTGCTATCCCTTAAAGGTAGTCGGGGAGTGCGAGCCTGACAAGACAGGGTCAAAGATTACGTTTCTGCCCGACGACACGATTTTTGAGGAGACGGTTTATGATTATGATGTGCTCAAGCAGCGCCTCCGCGAGATGGCGTTCCTCACACGAAATCTGAAAATCGTTCTCCGCGATCTGCGGCCTGAGGACGGTCCTGTGGAGAAGTCCTTCCATTATGAGGGCGGTATTCGGGAGTTTGTGACCTATCTGAACAGGAGCAAGACGCCGCTCTATGAGGACGTTATGTACTTTGAGGGAAAAAAGGACAATGTGTACGTCGAGGTCGCGATGCAGCACAACGATTCCTATACGGAGAGCGCGTACAGCTTTGTCAATAACATCAACACGCCGGAGGGCGGCACGCATCTGGCGGGCTTTCGCAATGCCATCACAAAGACCTTTAACGACTATGCGAGGAATTTTAAGCTTTTGAAGGACAGCGAGGCGAATTTGAGCGGCGACGATATCCGCGAGGGACTCACTGCGATTGTCTCCATCAAGATTGAGGATCCGCAGTTTGAGGGACAGACAAAGCAGAAGCTTGGAAACTCTGAGGCGCGCGGGGCGGTTGACAGTATCGTGAGCGAGCAGCTCACTTATTATCTGGAGCAGAATCCGACAGTTGCCAAGCAGATTTGTGAGAAGTCCATTTTGGCGCAGAGAGCCAGGGAGGCGGCCAGAAAGGCGAGGGATCTGACGAGGAGAAAGACGGCGCTGGAGGGGACGGCGCTCCCGGGAAAGCTGGCGGACTGCTCCGATAAGGATCCAAAGAACTGTGAAATCTTTATCGTGGAGGGAGATTCCGCGGGCGGCAGCGCAAAGACCGCGCGGAGCCGTGCGACGCAGGCTATTCTCCCGCTTCGCGGCAAGATCTTGAATGTGGAGAAGGCAAGGCTTGACAGGATATACGGGAATGCCGAGATCAAGGCGATGATTACGGCGTTCGGCACGGGTATCCATGATGATTTCGACATTACAAAGCTGCGCTATGACAAGATTATTATTATGACGGATGCCGACGTGGACGGCGCGCATATCGCGACGCTGATGCTGACCTTTATCTATCGGTTTATGCCGGAGCTGATCAAGCAGGGACATGTGTATCTGGCACAGCCGCCGCTCTTTAAGCTGGAGAAGAATAAGAAGATCTGGTATGCGTATACGGCCGAGGAGCTTTCCAAGATACTGGACGAGGTCGGCCGTGACCAGAATAACAAGATTCAGCGGTACAAGGGACTTGGCGAGATGGACGCCGAGCAGCTCTGGGATACGACAATGGATCCTGAGAAGCGCGTGCTTTTGAAGGTTTCCATGAATGAGGAGGCCGAGTCCGAGATTGACCTTATTTTTACAACCCTGATGGGCGACAAGGTGGAGCCGAGACGGGAGTTTATCGAGGCAAACGCAAAGTACGCGGAGAATTTGGATATATAGAAAGGCATGGTTATAGAATATGGATGATACTATTTTTGACAAGATACAGGAAGTGGATTTGCAGAAAACGATGGAGAAATCCTACATAGAGTATGCAATGAGCGTAATTGCTTCCCGTGCCCTGCCTGACGTCAGAGACGGGTTGAAGCCTGTACAGCGCAGAGTGCTCTATGCGATGATTGAATTGAATAACGGCCCTGATAAGCCGCACAGAAAGAGCGCGCGTATTGTCGGTGATACCATGGGTAAGTATCATCCGCACGGTGACAGTTCGATTTACGGTGCGCTGGTAAACATGGCGCAGGAATGGTCCACGCGCTACCCGCTTGTGGACGGTCACGGGAATTTCGGTTCGGTGGACGGCGACGGGGCGGCCGCGATGCGATATACGGAGGCGCGTCTGAGTAAGATTTCCATGGAGCTGCTTGCCGATATTAATAAAAATACCGTGGATTTTGCGCCGAACTTTGACGAGACAGAGAAGGAGCCGACGGTTCTCCCGAGCCGTTACCCGAATCTTCTGGTGAACGGCACGCAGGGAATCGCGGTCGGTATGGCGACGAATATCCCGCCGCACAATCTGCGCGAGGTGATTGCGGCGGTTGTCAAGATTATGGAGAACCGCATCAATGAGGACAGAGACACGGATATCGAGGAGCTTCTGCCGATTGTGAAGGGCCCTGATTTTCCGACGGGCGGCGTAATCTTGGGCACGCGCGGCATTGAGGAGGCGTACCGCACGGGGCGCGGCAAGATTAAGGTGCGCGGTGTGACGAATATCGAGAGTATGCCGAACGGGAAGAGCAGGATTATCGTCACGGAGCTTCCGTACATGGTCAACAAGGCGCGTCTGATTGAGAAGATTGCCGACCTTGTAAAGGAGAAGAAGATAGACGGAATCACGGATTTGCGCGATGAATCGGACAGAGAGGGAATGCGCATCTGTATTGAGCTGAGAAAGGACGCTAACGCGAATGTCATCTTAAATCAGCTTTATAAGCATACGCAGATTCAGGACAGCTTCGGCGTGATCATGCTCGCGCTTGTGGACAATCAGCCTAAGGTAATGAACCTGAAGGACATCCTGACTTATTATATTAAGCATCAGGAGGAGGTTGTTACCAGAAGAACGCAGTACGACTTGAATAAGGCCGAGGAAAGAGACCATATTTTACAGGGCTTATTGATCGCGCTTGACAATATCGACGAGGTAATCCGCATTATCCGCGGCAGTGCGAATACGCAGGCGGCGAAGGAGGGCCTGATTGAAAAATTTGGTCTGACGGATGTGCAGGCTCAGGCGATTGTGGATATGCGTCTGCGCGCGTTGACGGGCTTGGAGCGGGAAAAGCTTGAGAATGAGCACGCGGAGTTACTCGAGAGGATTAAGGAGTATAAGGCGATTTTGGCGGATAGGAAGCTGCTGCTTGGCGTCATCAAAGAAGAGATTATGATAATTTCCGAAAAATATGGGGACGACAGGCGCACAAAGTTTGGCTATGATGAATTTGAGATTAACGACGAGGATTTGATTCCCCATGGCAATACGATTATCGCGATGACAAGCCTTGGCTATATCAAGCGCATGACGGTGGATAATTTCAAGACACAGCACAGGGGCGGCCGCGGTATCAAGGGCATGTCCACGATTGATGATGATTATATTGAGGATCTGCTGATGACGACCACGCATCACTATCTGATGTTCTTCACGAACTTCGGGCGTGTGTATAGGCTCAAGGCGTATGAGATTCCCGAGGCGGGACGGACCGCGCGCGGGATGGCGATTGTCAATCTGTTACAGCTCAATCCCGGGGAGAAGATTTCCGCGATGATACCAATTCGGGAATACGAGGCGGGGAAGCATCTGTTTATGGTTACAAAAAAGGGCATCGCGAAGAAGACGCCGATTATGGAGTTCTCAAACGTGCGCAAGACAGGTCTTGCCGCGATTTCCCTGCGCGATGACGACGAGCTGATCGAGGTGAAGGTGACGGATGAGCGCTCGGAGATTTTCCTTGTCACGAGGTACGGCATGTGCATCCGCTTTAAGGAGACGGATGTGCGGGCCATGGGCAGAGGCGCGATGGGCGTGATTGGCATGAACCTTGACGACGGTGACGAGGTTGTCGGTATGCAGTTGAATACGCAGGGCGAATCGCTGTTGATCGTATCGGAGAAGGGGATGGGCAAGCGGACGGAGCTTGACGAGTTCACGATACAAAAGCGCGGCGGCAAGGGTGTGAAGTGCTATCGCATCTCCGAAAAGACAGGAAATGTCGTCGGCGTCAAGGCGGTGAAAGATGACAACGAGATTATGATGATTACGACAGAGGGCGTGATTATCCAGATGCCTGCCAACGATATTTCGATGATTGGGCGCAATACGTCGGGCGTGAAGATGATTAATCTGGACGAAGGCGTTGTCGTAGCGAAGATTGCGAAGGTGCGGGAGAAGGTGTTTGACGGCACGCAGGAGCTGGATGATGTGGATGAGATGACGGAGGAAGAAATCAACAGTTGAAAGGAATGGTATCATTATTAAAGTCAGGAGAGATACGGAATGAATATCATTGACACGACAGAGGCGCTTTTGGAAAAGCTGAAGGAGGACTCCGCGGAATACAAAACGCTTGAGACAGATTCCTATAGTCTTGTGGAGAAGAAAAACACGATTCGTTCCCTTATGAATATCCGTATGCCCAAGTCCATTCCTGACGGGCTTTTGAAGCTTCAGGATGATTATCTTCGGGAGGAGCTTGCGGCGAAGGGAGTGGTGGCGTTGTCGGATATCCCGACCGTCAAAGAGCAGTATGGCAGCAGAGCGCCCTTTGCGGACAAAACAGCTATCTGGCAGGGGGACATTACAAGACTGCGGGTCGGCGCGATTGTGAACGCCGCAAATTCACAGATGCTGGGGTGTTTTGTTCCCTGTCACAGGTGCATTGACAATGCGATTCACAGCGCGGCGGGAATGCAGCTTCGGGAGGAGTGTGCGCATATTATGAATGAGCGGCGTATCCGATATGGCAGAGGCTATGAGGAGCCGACGGGCACGGCCACGCTGACAAGGGCCTACAATCTCCCCTGTGATTATGTGATTCACACGGTCGGGCCGATTGTTTACGGCGGTTTGAACGACGCGCTGTGTCGGGATTTGCAAAGCTGTTATGAAAACATTCTGAAATGCTGTGTGGAGAATGCGATTCAGTCCGTCGCGTTCTGCTGCATTTCGACGGGGGAATTTCATTTTCCACAGAAAAAGGCGGCTGATATTGCGGTACAGACGGTTACGGGTTTTTTGCGGACGGATACACGGATAGAAAAGATAGTCTTTAATGTTTTTAAGCAGGACGATTATGATATTTACAAGGCTGTTTTGTGCGGCTGAGCTGTCACGATTATTTTAAGTCTGTCAGAGGCGGCCTGCTGATAAAAATGCTGTATCCTGTTGACGTCATTGTATGAAATAAGTATAATATGGGTAGAATATTACTACCGCTGTTTTCTTGTTGTTTGCGGCGGGGTCTTTGATTTGAGGAGGTGTTGCTATGATTATTCGCCCATCAGCAGCGATCAGACAGAATTATAATGAGATTGCTGAGCAGTGCAGAAAGAGCGCAGAGCCGGTTTTCCTTACCAAGAATGGCGAGGGGGATTTGGTAGTTATGGATATTGAGACTTATAACAGACGGGAAAAAATGTTGAAGCTGCGTGAGGAGCTTTTGGCGGTCGAGGAGGATAGAATTGCAGGAAGAAATGGCTGTACTCTTGATGAGCTGGATGCATATCTTGATGATATAATTGCAGAGGTATAGCATATGGCAGAAAGCAAAAAATATAAAGTAATTGTTTCCGACAGGGCAAAAAGAATGTTGGGAACGCATATCCGAT
>JAMPFV010000032.1:10559-32291 GCA_023664265.1 Roseburia sp. | reverse complement strand
GCTCTGCTGCGTTGCAAGTTTGATGCCCCGTCAGCTTGCTGCGGGGTTTTTGACTGTGATTGTATTCTGTGCGAAATTGGTTTATACTGATAACAGGAATGGAGGTGCAGTGTATGGACGCAATGTTAAAAGAAAGGCTTTATACGGTTAATGACATCTATGAATTGCCGGAGGGAGAGCGCGCGGAGTTGATTGACGGTCAGATTTATTATATGGCGCCGCCCGGGAGGAGGCATCAGAGAATTTTGCTTTCGTTAAGCAGAACAATCGCCGATTATATTGATTCCAAGGGCGGAGGCTGTGAGGTAGATATCGCTCCGTTCGCCGTGTTCCTGAACGAGGACGACATGAATTATGTGGAGCCGGACATTTCCGTTATCTGTGATACGTCCAAGCTGGACGATAAGGGCTGTCACGGCGCGCCGGACTGGATAATCGAGATTGTCTCTCCGGGCAGCAGGCCGAGAGATTACATGACGAAGCTTTTCAAGTACCGCGCGGCGGGAGTCAGGGAATACTGGATTGTTGACCCGGAAAAGGAAATGACGTCGGTCTATGCGTTTGAAAAGGATACAATGGAGCAGTATGATTTTGCTCGGGACGTACCGGTCGGAATCTATGAAGGATTTACCATAAAAATAGAGTAACAATGAGTTATTGTCTTTAGACGCAGGCGGTTAAGCCTGCGTTTTTCCGTTTGGATATGGGAAGGCGCCGCGGCGAATATCCTTCAATGTGGATAGGCACAGAAAAATGGATTTTTACATAGAATATTAGAAATGAGTCCCCGGGGGCGTTCCTTGAAAACCTTTGAGCAACCTTTATCAATGGAAGAGGAGTCAGAATATCTGGAGATGATGCACGGCGAGGACAAAGAAGCCGCCCATAGGGCGCGGCAGGTCTTAATCGAGAGAAACCTGCGGCTCGTGGCCCATGTGGCGAAGAAATATATGGGCAGCAGCGAGGATATGGAGGACCTGATATCCATCGGAACCATCGGGCTTATCAAGGCGGTAAACACCTTCAAGGCGGAAAAGG
This sequence comes from Roseburia sp., assembly GCA_023664265.1. Lineage (GTDB taxonomy): Bacteria > Bacillota > Clostridia > Lachnospirales > Lachnospiraceae > COE1. The sequence goes on along the minus strand of JAMPFV010000032.1, from coordinate 31,253 downwards.
GGAGCCGGCTGGCGACCTACGCGGCGCGGTGTATCGACAACGAGCTGCTGATGATGTTCCGCATGAAAAAGAAGATAACGCGGGAAATCTCATTCTATGAACCGATAGGAACCGACAAGGAGGGAAATGAAATCAACCTGCTCGACATCTGCGTGCAGGAGCAGAGCGATATTGTGGAAAATATGGATACCGCCGCGAAAATCAAATGTCTTTCGGGACTCATCGAGGAGCGGCTTGACGACAGAGAGAAGCAGATCATACGGCTTCGCTACGGCATGACGGGTGAAAAGAACGACGGGGCCGAGATGACGCAGAAGGAGATCGGACGGCTGCTCGGCATTTCCAGAAGCTATGTTTCCAGAATAGAAAAGAAGGCGTTGGGAAAATTGAAAATCGGGCTTGAGGAAGCAAAGCTGTATTGATTTTTACATTTCAGAGGCGTTTTTTTACCAAACCATTGTCGGATAAAGCGCTTTGTGCTATAAGTAAAAATCAGGCGGTATCGCACAGCAGAATGAGAGCATGGAGGAAGAGTATCGGATGTACAGCAGAGTTATAACAGGCGCGGTCAGCGGGATCGACAGCCGCATCGCGACAGTGGAGGTGGACGCCTCGAGGGGGATGCCCGGCTTTGAGATGGTAGGGCAGCTCAGCAATGAGGTTCGGGAAGCAAAGGAGCGTGTGCGCGTGGCGTTGAAGAATGCGGGAATGAACATTCCGGCCATGCGAATCACCGTCAGCATATCGCCTGCGCAGATGCGCAAGGAGGGCGCTTCCTACGACCTGCCGATTGCGATTGGCATGTTGGTGTCACTTGGTTATATTGCGGAGGAAAATATCAAAAACACCCTGATTATCGGTGAGCTGGGGTTGAACGGCGAGGTAAAGACGGTAAAGGGTGTGCTCCCCATAGTACAGAGGGCGCGAACGGAGAATTTGAAGAGATGCATCGTGCCGAGAGCGAACGTGAAGGAAGGCGCGGTTACGGATAAGATGGAAGTCATAGGCGTCTCCACCTTACAGGAGACCATCCGGTATCTGCAGGAGAAGGAAGAAGACAAGGCACGGATGATAGCCCCGGCTAAGCTCACGAGCCTGGAAGCGCTGCCGGAGGAGCCGCAGGAGGTTGATTTTGCGGACATCAACGGACAGGAGGCGGTGAAGCGGGCCGTGGAGATTGCGGCAGCGGGATTTCACCATGTGCTGATGATAGGCCCTCCCGGTTCCGGGAAGACGATGATCGCACAGCGGATTCCCACGATACTGCCCGACATGACGATGGAGGAGAGCCTCGAGGTATCGACGATATACAGCGTGGCGGGACTGCTTGACGACAAGAGAGCCCTGATGACAAGGCGGCCGTTTCTTGATCCGCATCATACCATATCTGAACAGGCTTTGGCCGGCGGCGGGCGTGTGCCTAAGCCGGGCGTCATATCACTTGCCCACAGAGGCGTTCTGTTCATGGATGAAATCCCCGAATTTCGAAGAGATACATTGGAAATACTGCGCCAGCCCATGGAGGACAGGCGGATACATATTGCGCGGGCGCACGGAAGCTTCGTATATCCCGCGGATTTTATGCTGGTTGCGGCGATGAATCCCTGTCCCTGCGGCTATTTTCCCGACAGGAACAGGTGCACCTGCTCGGAGGGCGAGGTAAAACGGTATCTGGCGAGGATATCCGGGCCGATACTGGACAGAATCGATATTGTGACGGAGGCCCCGCGCATCGACATTCGACAGCTCTCGGCCAACATGCGCAATGAGCGCAGCCGCGACATCCGGGAGCGGGTGATGGAGGCAAGGCAGCGTCAGCTTCGCCGTTTCCGCGGGAGCAGATACCGCTTCAATGCGGAGCTTGGCGCCGGCGACGTCCGGAAATATTGTCCGCTCGGTACGGACGTGCAGGAAATGATGGAGCAGATATTTGACGTGATGAATTTATCGGCGCGGTCCTACCATAAAATCATAAAAACAGCGAGGACCATTGCGGATTTGGAGGGCTCCGACGCCATTCAGGCGGACCACATCGGCGAGGCGGTCTGCTACCGCATGAACGAGCGCGATTATTGGAATTAGGGAGCCGCTGACGCAAGCGTTTTCCGCACCGAATCTGCTCCGCAAAGCGGCAGGAAAAGCGATAAAATGATAAGCGAGATGACAAAAAGATGATAAAAGAGGCAGAAGAAGACACGATAAAAGACACGGCAAAAGGTACAACAAAAAGCGCGGCAAAAAATACAATGGAAGAACAGCGGATGTACGCCTGCTGGCTGGATACGGGCCTTTGGCTTGACAGGAGGATCAAACACATGCTGCTGCGCGCGGCCGGCACGCCCAAGGAGATTTACGCCATGACGGACGGCAGGGCGGACGCGCAGCTTGCGGCGCTTGTCGGAGAAAAGAACCGCGATCGCTTAAAGGAGCACCGCCGGCAGCATCCGGAGCAGATTTGGGATAAGATGAGCAGGAGCGGGATACAATACACTTTCTGTAAGGCGACCGATTTCCCGGAGAGACTGACGAATATTCCCGACCCGCCGTTTGGACTGTTTTACAAGGGGGAGCTCCCGGCGGCTCAGGCTCCGTCGGTGGCGGTCATTGGGGCGCGCAAATGCAGCGAATACGGGAGATATATGGCGGAGCATATCACGGAGGGACTTGTGCGGTACGGCGTCGATATCATCAGCGGTATGGCGATGGGGATTGACGGAATCAGTCAACGAAAGGCGTTGAAGTCCGGCGGACGTTCCTACGGCGTGCTTGGGTGCGGCGCGGATGTGATCTATCCGCCGTCGAATGAGCCGTTGTACCGCATGCTGCTTGCCGAGGGAGGCGTTCTCTCGGAGTATCCGCCGCAGACGGCGCCCAGAGCCGCGCTCTTTCCGCCGAGGAACCGGATAATCAGCGCGCTCGCGGATGCCGTTCTGGTGATAGAGGCGCGGGAGAAGAGCGGCACGTTTATCACGGTTGATATGGCGCTGGAGCAGGGGCGGGAGGTTTATGCGGTGCCGGGCAGGTGCACTGACGAGCTGAGCGTGGGCTGCAATAAGCTGCTGCGTCAGGGCGCGGGTGTCGCGATATCCGCGGAGGATATCATGGATGATATGGGCTGGGAGCGCGCCGCAGCCGGAGAGAAGGCCGCAGCCGGGAGAACGGAGACGGTTTCTTTGCTTGGGCGGGCCGTATATGATGCGCTGCAAAGAGGGACGCTGATGACGCAGGAGGAGCTTGTGCTGGCGCTGCGCATGAAGGGGGACGATACGCCCGTCGCACAAATCTGCGGCGCCCTCGTCGAGCTGCAGCTCAATCATCTGATTGAAAAAACAGGCGGCGCGTATCGACGGCGGTAAAATTTTCAGATTTTACTTGCAACGGAAAAAATTTTGGTTTATAGTTGTGAACTGTAAATGACAAAATGAAAAAGGGGAAACGGTATGGCAAAATACTTAGTGATTGTAGAGTCACCCGCAAAGGTAAAGACGATTAAAAAATTTCTCGGGTCAAATTATGAAGTGCTGGCAAGCAACGGTCATGTACGGGACATGCCGAAGAGCCAGCTTGGCTTTGACGCGGAAAATGATTACGAGCCTAAATATATAACCATTCGCGGCAAGGGAGATATTCTGGCCAAGCTTCGCAGAGAGGTCAGGAAGGCGGAGAAAATCTATCTTGCAACGGACCCCGACCGTGAGGGGGAAGCGATTTCCTGGCATTTATATATAGCGTTAAAGCTTGAGGATAAGAAGGTTTACCGGATAACCTTTAATGAGATTACGAAGAACGCGGTGAAGGATTCCTTTAAGAATCCGAGAGAGATTGACATGAGCCTTGTGGACGCGCAGCAGGCCCGGCGTATGCTCGACAGAATGGTGGGTTACCGGATATCGCCGCTCCTGTGGGCGAAGATTAAGAGAGGGCTGAGCGCGGGGCGCGTACAGTCCGTGGCGCTGCGCATTATCTGTGACAGGGAGGAGGAGATCAACGCCTTTATCCCGGAGGAATACTGGACGCTTGACGCGCTGTTGAAGGTGAAGGGAGAGAAGAAGCCCCTCTCGGCAAAGTACGGCGGGAGTGCGGGAATCTCCTCCAAGTCTGAGATGGATAAGCTTTTGAAGGAGCTTGAGAATGCGAGCTTTGAGATAACCGACATCAAAAAAGGGGAGCGCGTAAAGAAAGCGCCGCTTCCGTTTACCACCTCCACGCTGCAGCAGGAGGCGAGCAAGCAGCTGAACTTCTCCACACAGAAGACAATGCGTCTCGCCCAACAGCTTTACGAGGGCGTAGAGCTCAAGGGACAGGGGACGGTCGGTATTATTACCTATTTAAGAACGGATTCCACCCGAATCTCGGACGAGGCGGTGACTGCGGCCAAGGAGTACATTACGGAGAATTACGGTGAGGCGTATGCCGCGGAGGAGGTCGCGTCGAAGAAGAAGGAGCAGAGGATACAGGATGCGCACGAGGCGATTCGTCCCACGGACATTGGCAACACGCCGGCCGCGTTAAAGGACTCCCTGAGCCGCGACCAGTTTCGGCTCTATCAGCTTATCTGGAGGCGTTTTGCGGCCTGCCGCATGACGAGCGCGCGGTACGAGACAACCTCCGTCAAAATCGAGGCAAACGGGCATAAGTTCACGGCTGCGGCATCCAATCTCGTGTTTGAAGGCTTTATGAGCGTCTATAAGGAGGACGACGAGGAAAAGGCGGATTCCAACAAGGCGGTCAACGGACTGACAAAGGCTTCAGAGCTTGAGCTTGAGCAGCTTGACCCCAGGCAGCACTTCACGCAGCCGCCCGCCCACTATACGGAGGCGTCTCTGGTAAGAGCGTTGGAGGAACTGGGAATCGGACGTCCGAGCACCTACGCGCCGACCATCACGACGATTTTGGCGAGAAGGTATGTCGTGAAGGAGGAGAAGAACCTCTATGTATCGGAGCTTGGCGAGGTCGTGAATAACATGATGAAGGATGCGTTCCCGACCATTGTGGACGTCAACTTTACGGCAAATCTCGAGGCGTTGCTCGATAAGGTGGAGGAGGGCGTCATAAACTGGAAGACTGTCGTATCGAATTTCTATCCCGATTTGGACGAGGCGGTCAGGAAAGCGGAGAAGGAGCTGGAGGAGGTAGAGATTGCGGACGAGGTGTCGGAGGAGATCTGCGACGTGTGCGGCAGGAACATGGTGATCAAATACGGGCCGCACGGGAAGTTCCTCGCCTGCCCCGGCTTCCCGGAGTGCCGCAATACCAAGCCCTATTTTGAGAAAATCGGTGTTGCCTGTCCCAAGTGCGGCGGGGAGATCGTCATCAGAAAGACGAAGAAAGGCAGAAAATATTACGGCTGTGAGAATATTCCCGAGTGCGATTTTATGGTATGGCAGCGCCCCGCCAAGGAAAAGTGCGCGGAATGCGGAGGGATTCAGCTGATAAAGGGGAACCGGCTTGTATGCATGAACGAGCAGTGCGGACATGTGGAAAAGCTTCTGAATAATTAATTAAAAACACCGAATTGTGAAAAAATTCATAAATACCGACCGCTACTATTGAAAAATATCAAACTTTGTGCTAAAATTTACAATTATAGATGGCAATTTGCATAGCTGGTAAGAGGATTGCGGATAAGACTTGGAGGTTTGATATGAGTAGTGTACAATTGTTAGACAAGACAAGGAAAATCGGAAAGCTTTTGCACAACAATAATTCCAGCAAGGTAGTTTTTAATGATATTTGCAAGGTAATTCGGGATATTGTGGATTCGAATGTGTTGGTAATCAGCAAGAAGGGCAAGGTTCTGGGCGTCGGCAATTGTGAAGGGGTGGAGGTATTGACGGAGCTGGTCGAGGATAATGTCGGCGGCTTTATCGACCCGATGCTCAACGAGCGGCTTTTGGGGGTGCTCTCCACGAAGGAGAACGTAAATCTCGCCACGCTGGGCTTTGAGAACACGGATATCCGCAAGTTTCAGGCAATCATCACGCCGATAGAGATTGCAGGGGAACGCCTCGGCACATTGTTTATCTATAAGTGCAATGAACAGTACGACATCGACGACATTATTTTATGCGAGTACGGCGTGACCGTGGTGGGGTTGGAGATGCTTCGCGCCGTCAGCGAGGAGAGCGCGGAAGAGAGCCGCAAGGTTGCGGTTGTAAAATCTGCCATTTCCACGCTGTCGTTCTCGGAGATGGAAGCGATTACGCACATCTTTGACGAGCTGAACGGAACCGAGGGGATACTCGTGGCCAGCAAGATTGCGGATAGAGTCGGCATTACCCGCAGCGTGATCGTGAATGCGCTGCGCAAGTTCGAGAGCGCCGGTGTGATTGAGTCCCGCTCCTCGGGCATGAAGGGAACCTATATCAAGGTTCTGAACGACGTGGTTTTCGAGGAGGTAGCGGCGCTCAAGCGCCAGCTGAGCAAATAGCGCGGACGGACATAAACGGCGGGAATGCAATCGAAGAAATGACATATTACAGATGTAAGGGATTACGCTGTTTTGAGAGAGATAAGAGAAGGCGCAGGGAAGCGGTGGAAAGCTGTCTGCGCTTTTTTTGCGTGCCGGAAGATATTTCCGGGAAGAACGCCGCGGGACGGCTGTCACAAGAGCAAAAAAATGCTTGAAATATTTCCGAAATACTCTATAATAGAATAAGGATAGCATGTATTATGTTATGTAAAGTTATGCCGCAGCTGCGGCACAGGAGATAAACAGGAGGAATGTAAATGCTGGGTAAGGGAGTATTTGACTATGTTAATGTGTTGGAGAGTTCGCTGAATGCGACGTCCGCGAGAACAAACCTGATTTTAAACAATCTTGCCAATGCGAATACGCCGCATTATAAGCGCAAGGATATTCGGTTTGAGACGGAGCTGAAGCAGGCGTTTATACGCGCCAACGGGGACAGCGTGGACGCAAAGGTGAAAGATCTTGATCTGAACGCCCTCAAGCCGCAGGCTTACACGGATTATTCGGAGCTTTCCTTCCGGTATGACGGCAATAATGTGGACATCAATAACGAGGAAGGTATTCTGGCAAAGACAGAGATTAAATACGAGGGACTGATGGATCTGTTGAATAAGAGCTTTTCGCAGATACAGTCCGTATTGAAATAAACAGGAGGATATGAGAGATGGGTATTTTTGATTCGTTTGATATCAGCGCGTCCGGAATGTCGGCGGAGAGATTTCGCATGGATATTATTTCACAGAATTTGGCGAACGTCAACACCACCCGGACGGAGGATGGCACACCCTATGTCAGGAAGGTCGTGACCTTTCAGGAGAAGACGGACGCGAGAAACGGTAAATTTTCCACCGTGTTGAACAATGTGTGCAAGGGAGCGGGCGGCGCTTACGGCAGTCTCGGCTCCGCGAAGCTGACCACCCCGGGCATCGGCGTGAAGGTGGGCGGCATCTATGAGGATACATGGACCCCGGAGGTTCTCACCTACGAGCCGGAGCATCCCGACGCGGACGAGAACGGCTATGTACATTCGCCGAACGTAAGTATCATTACGGAGATGACGAACATGATCGACGCGAGCCGCGGCTATGACGCGAACCGCTCGGCCTTTGACGCGGCGAAGAAGATGGCGCTCAAGGGTCTGGAAATGAATTAAGGTAAAAGTGGGGAAAGAAAATGAAAATCGTAAACACAAGTGATATCAACAGCTTATACAGCATAAATTCCAACGCAATTCGGGATACTCTGCACAGCACGTCTGAGGAGACGGCAGGCGCGGAGCGTGCGAACGTGTTTGATACGTTTTTGAACGCGGCGGTAAGCAATATTACGGATACAAATGAGGCGCTTTCCAACCAGGAAAATGAGATTATGAAGTGGGCGATGGGTATCTCTGAGAATACGCATGACCTTGCGGCTGCAGTCGGCAAGGCGGACACCGCGCTGAACTATACGGTGGCGATTCGCGACAAGCTGCTGGAGGCTTATAAGGAAATCATGCAGATTCAGATCTGAATCTAAGAGGGGAAAACCTTAGTACAGTGAATATGGGGACTATGGGAGAAGGAGACACTTCAGATGGTTGACAAGGTACTGGAATTTGGTAAAAAGATTTTGGACAGGGTGAAAGAATGGTGGAATAAATTCCAACCGAAGCAGAAGACCCTGATCATTGGTATCGGAGTGGCGCTGCTGTTGGCCGCTACCATATTAATCGTTGTTCTTTCGTGGAAGCATTACACGCCGTTGGTAACCTGCGAAGACGCGAAGGAGGCGTCTGCAGTTAAGGCGCTGCTTGATGAGCAGGGGCTTACATACGAGATGTCGAGCGACGGCTTGAATTTTGAAATTCTGGATTCGCAGGAGGCGGATGCGAGCCTGCTGCTCGGCGCGAATAACATTCAGACGGACGCCTATACAATGGATGACGTATTGAACGGAGGCTTTTCCACCACGGAGGCGGATAAGCAGAAGCGATATAAGCTCTATAAGGAGACCCGCATGGAGGAGCACCTCGAGCATATGGAGGCCGTGACCGAGGCGGTGGTGGATATCACGATTCCGGATGACAACGGTACGCTGATAGCACAGAACCTTGAGTGCTATGCGGGGGTTATACTGACGCTGAATCCCGACGTCAGCTTTACGGAGGAGAATGCGGCGGCGATGGCGAGATTTGTGGCGACCGCGCTGGGAAATGATACGACGGACAATATTACAATCACGGATAACAGAACCGGGAATCTTCTGTTCCCGATAGAGCAGGCTTACTCCACAATAGATAAGGCTGACAATATGATGATGCTCAAGCAGGAAGCGGAGAGCCTGATTAAAAACGAGGTGAAGCAGGTGCTGCTCGGCACGAACGAGTTTAATCAGATTGAGGTGGCGCCGAACATTATCATGGATTTCTCGCAGACAAAGATAACGACGCATAATTATTCCGCACCGGAGGATCATGATCAGGGAATGTATGCGCATCAGGAAATCCAGAAGTCTACCACGACGGACGGGGTGGGCGACGTGCCCGGAACGGACTCCAACTCGGAGTCGGGATACGATATTGATGAGTCGTCGGGAAGCACGATCAGCTCCTATTACAGCAATACCGATTATCTTCCGGATGAGAAGATCACCGAGGAGATCCCGGCGGTCGGGACGATTGTGTATAACAACAGTACCATATCCGTTTCGGCGGTGCGGTTCCGCATCGTGCGGGAGGAGGATGTGGAGCTTCAGGGATTTTTGGACGGCATCACGTGGGAGGAATACAAGCTCGCAAACGATACCCGGGAGAAGATAGAGGTTGACGAGGATCTTGTGAGTCTGGTCGCCAATGCGACGGGAGTTCCGACCAGAAATGTCACGATTGTGGCATACGAGGAAGTGCATTTTGTTGACCGCGTTACAACGCCGGTTGCATATAAGGATATTATTCAGATTGTTTTGATTGTCATTATCCTGCTGCTTTTGGCCTTTGTGGTATTTATGAGCCTGCGGACGAAGCGGGAGGTCGAGGAGGAAGAAGAGCTTTCTGTTGAGGACTTGTTACAGTCCGGTCAGCAGGATGAGCTTGAGAGCATAGAGACAGAGCAGAAATCCGAGGCCAGAAGACTTATTGAGAATTTCGTGGAGGAGAATCCGGAAGCGGTGGCAACCCTCCTGAGAAATTGGCTTGATGAGGATTGGGGGTAATACATAATGGCAGACAAAGAAGAACTAAAAGGGATACAGAAGGCGGCTATCCTGTTGATAGCGCTCGGACCGGAGAAATCCTCCCTGATATTTAAGCATCTGAAGGAAGAAGAGATTGAAGACCTCACGTTGGAAATCGCCAACACCAAGAGTATTACACCGCAGATAAAGGAGAAGGTTATCAACGAGTTTTATGAGGTGTGTCTGGCGCAGCAATATATTGCGGAGGGCGGTATCGGCTATGCGAAGGAGCTGCTGGAGAAAGCGCTTGGTACGGACAAGGCGATGGACGTTATCGGCAAGCTGACAGCATCATTGCAGGTAAAGCCGTTTGAGTTCGTCAAGAAGACCGACGCTTCACAGCTCTTAAACTTTATTCAGGATGAGCATCCGCAGACGATTGCTTTGATACTGTCCTATCTGTCCTCCGGGCAGGCCGCGACGATTCTCGGGGCGTTGGCGCCGGAGAAGCAGGCGGACGTGGCGAAGCGTATCGCGATTATGGACAGAACCAGCCCGGATGTCATCAAGGAGGTTGAGCGCGTGCTTGAGTCAAAGCTGTCCTCCCTTGTCAATCAGGATTACACCATTATCGGCGGCGTAGATGCGGTTGTGGATATTTTGAATACCGTGGACAGAGGTACAGAGAAGCATATTATGGAAACCCTCGAGGTGGAGGAGCCGGAGCTTGCAGACGAGATCCGGAAGAAGATGTTCGTATTCGAGGATATTCTCCTGCTCGACGACAGGTCTATTCAGCGTGTGCTTAGAGACGTTGACAACAATGACCTTGCGATTGCCTGCAAGGGCTCGAACGAAGAGGTTCAGAACGCGATTTTCAGCAACATGTCCAAGCGTCTTGCTGAGATGATTAAGGAAGATATGGAATTTATGGGTCCTGTCAGAATGAAGGACGTGGAGGAAGCACAGCAGAAGATAGTCAATATTATCAGAAAGCTGGAAGACAGTGGCGAGATTGTTATTTCCAGAGGTGGAGGTGACGAGATAGTTGTCTAAAGGCAGTGTACTGAAATCCGGATGGGTGACGGTAAATCCGGCCGATACAAGAGTGATTGATTCAAATGCGCTTGCGGAGCTCAAGCTCAAGGAGCTTGCGGAGAAGCTCGCGGAGCAGTACGGGGAGGAGCCTGAGTTTGCGGAAGGATTTTCACAGGGAATCGACGCGACGCAGGTCTCTGAGCTGATGGGAAGCGATATCAACATTATCGGCGGTGAGGACGGCTTCCCCGAAGTCGAGGGCGCGGACATACAGCCGGGATTGGCGCAGCAGTCGGGTATGGCGCCGCATGAGGAGCTGATTCTGGAGGCGCAGGCCCAGATCGAGCAGATGAAGCAGGAGGCGATTGCGGAAATCGAACGGGCCAGAGAGAAGGCTCTCGAGGAGGGTAGGGAAGCCGGCTATCAGGAGGGCTTGGAGCTTGGCCGTAACGAGGGCTTTGAACAGGGGCACAAGGACGGGCTTGACAGCGTAGCCGGGGAGCGCGAACAGGCGTTGGCGGAGGTTGAGCAGTCGCACGCCGCGATTGAGCAGGAATACGAGCGTAAGCTGAAAGAGATGGAGCCGGTGTTTATTGATACCCTTACCAAGATATATGAGCATATATTTCATGTCAGGCTTCAGAACTCCAGAGACATTATCGTGTATCTGATTCAAAATACGATGAAAAGCATTGAGGGAAACAACTCTTATCTGATTCATGTGTCCAAGGAGGACTATCCGTTTGCGAGTATGCAGAAAAAGGAGCTGGTGCAGAACACCAGCATTTCGCCGGACGTCGTGGAAATCGTTGAGGATGCGACGCTGAGCAGAAATGAGTGTATGATAGAGACCGGGAACGGCGTGTTTGACTGCAGCCTTGGCACACAGCTGGAGGCCCTGAACGAGGAGCTTCGGCTGTTGTCCTATGAACCCGATTAAGGAATGATAGAGAATGGAAACAGCGATATCTTTTGATAAATATTTGAGCGTCTTAAACAAATCATTTTTTAAGAAGTTGGGCAAGGTGGCAAATGTGGTCGGCTTGACGATTGAGTCCGCAGGCCCGGATGCCAAGATGGGGGATTTGTGCAAGATATACACGGATTCAGACAAGAAGAACGGCATTTTGGCGGAGGTTGTCGGCTTTAAGGACGGGAAGACCCTGCTGATGCCCTACGAGGAGACGGAGGGCATCGGACTGGGATGTATTGTGGAGAACATGAACTATCCGCTCAGCGTGTCCGTGGGGGACGGTCTTCTGGGCAAGACGCTTGACGGGCTTGGCAGATGCATTGACGGGTATGTGCCTGACCCGCACACGGTAAAGCGGTATCCGTTGGAGGCGCCGCCGCCCGACCCGATGAGCCGGACGATTATCAGCGAGGTGCTTTCTCTGGGCGTGAAGGCGGTTGACGGCCTGATTACGGTGGGGAAGGGACAGCGTATCGGTATTTTTGCGGGCTCCGGCGTGGGCAAGTCCACATTGATGGGCATGTTTGCGCGAAATACCAAGGCAGATATCAATGTGATTGCGTTGATTGGCGAGCGTGGCCGTGAGGTGCGCGAGTTTATAGAGAGAGATTTGGGCGAGGAGGGTATGCGGCGCTCTATTGTTGTGGTTGCGACCTCTGACAGACCCGCTTTGGAGCGCAATAAGGCGGCAAAGACCGCGACGGCGATTGCCGAGTATTTCCGCGACCAAGGCAAGGATGTACTGCTTATGATGGATTCCCTCACGCGTTTCTCGATGGCGCAGCGGGAAATCGGTCTTGCGAGCGGGGAGCCGCCCGTGACGCGCGGATATCCGCCGAGTGTGTATTCCGAGATGCCGAAGCTGTTGGAGCGTGCGGGCTGTTCGGAGAGAGGCTCCATCACGGGACTTTATACCGTTCTGGTGGAGGGTGAGGATTTCAACGAGCCGATATGCGATACGGCCAGAAGTATTCTCGACGGCCATATCATGCTGACGCGGAAGCTGGCGAATCGAAACCACTATCCGGCAATTGACATTTTGCAGAGCATCTCCCGATGCATGTCGATGATTGCGACAAGGGAGCACAAGGCGGCCGCGGGAAAGCTCAAAAACATAATGGCGACCTACAATGAGGCGGAGGATCTGATCAATATCGGCGCCTACAAGAAGGGCAGCAACCCGAATATAGACAGGGCAATCAGCAAGATTGACGAGGTAAATGAATACCTGCTTCAGGAGACGGAGGACAAAATCAATTTTGAGGAGTCCGTGGAGCTTTTGGAGGCGCTTTTTTCAGAATAAAAGGGTAGGGATGGCAGATGGCGGTTTTTCGCTATAAGATGCAGGGCATCCTTGATATCAAGGAGAAGCTGGAGACGGAAGCAAAGCAGGAATTTGCGCAGGCCAATATGCGGCTTGAGAACGAAAAACAAAAACTGATCGAGCTGCAGAAGCGGCGGAGCTTCTATATGGAGGAAGGCGTCAGGCTGCGGATGGAGCTGATTGACGTGAGGAAAATCCGCGAGAACAAGATGGCGGTTCTGAAAATGGACGATTACATTCGGGATCAGATGAAGGAGATCAATAAGGCAGCGAAGGCCGTGGAGAAAGCGAGGATTGCGCTTCAAGAGCTGATGAAGGAGCGCAAGGCGCATGAGAAGCTCAAGGAAAATGCTTTTCAGGATTTCCTGAAGGAGGAGCAGGCCGAGGAGAGCAAAGCGATTGACGAGTTGACGACCTACACGCATGGACAGAAGCTAATGGAGGAGCACGGATAGAGATGGCACGCAGAGATGAGAATTTAAGCCCTGACGCACCGGAAATGCAGTTAAAGCAGGTAAAGGAAAGTCAGAAGCAGTTTAAGAAGGAGCAGAAAAGCCAGAAGAAAGAGGCAAAGAAACGGGCGAAGGAGCTTGAAAATCAGGAGCGGGAGCTTGACGAGCAGATAGAGGGCACGAATGCTTCGGTGGTTGTGGTGACCATCTTTATCATTATCATATGGCTTGGCATTCTGTGCCTGTTAGTGAAAATGGACGTGGGCGGCTTTGGCTCGAACGTATTGAAGCCTATTTTGCAGGATATTCCGGTGGTGAATAAGATTTTGCCCTCGGAGAGAGAGACAGAAACGCGCAATGAGGAGGCCTATGGCGGTTACAGCAGTCTGAAGGACGCGGTGGATGAGATTAACCGTCTGGAGAAGCAGCTGGAGCAGATGCAGAATACCAACGCGACGCTTTCCGAGCAGGTTGACACCATGCAGGCCGAGGTTGACAGACTCAAGACCTTTGAGGATAAGCAGTATGATTTCCAGGAAATCAAGGAGCGGTTCTATGAGGAGGTTGTCTACGCGGAGAACGGGCCGGGGCCGGAGGAGTATCGCGAGTATTATGAGGAGATGGATCCCGCTACGGCGGAGGCGCTTTACAAGCAGGTGATCCAGAGCGAGGCAGTCAGCGCGCGGATGAAGGATTATGCGGCGACTTTCAGCAGCATGGAGGCTGCGGATGCGGCGGAGATCCTCGAGAAGATGACCGATAACCTTGAGCTGGCGGCGGAGATCCTCGATACGCTGGATGCGACAAGCAGAGGAGAAATCATGGCGGAGATGGATGCGGCGGTGGCTGCGCGAATCGCCAAGCTTTTGAGGCCGTAAAAGGAATGGGACGGCTGTCCGCGGCTAATGTTTTTGGAGAAATTACCGATATATATTATGTCGATAATTTATAGATGCTATTGTACATTGGCAATTTAAGAAAGGAGGAATGGTGAATGGCAAATGCGACCGTAGGAAAGGCGGCATTTGAGCCGAATTTGGCATTAAATGCGGTGGCAAAGAACCAAAAGACGGCGGGTGCGACGCAGGACTTTGGCAACGTCCTTGACAAGACCGGGCAGAGCCTGAAGCAGTCGGAGAATCCGCAGAGCACGGCAAAAAGCCCTGACGCTAAGCGCGCGCAGACGCAAAAGGCCGATCCGTCAAAGAATCCGACGGGACAGAAGTCTTCCGTTAAGGAAGCTCCGGCGGCAAAAGAGCCTGCGGAGGAGATTTCCGCTCAGGAGCTTGCGACAGCACAGGAACCCGTGGATGCGGAAGTCGTCGAGGAAGTGACGGATGCGGTAAAGGAGATTATCGAGGAAATCAGGAAGCTTTTCGGTGTTTCCGAGGAAGAGATCACGGACGCGATGGAGCGCATCGGACTGCAGGCCTTTGAGCTTCTCAATTCCGATAACATGGCGCAGCTGATTGCGGCTGTTACGGGAGAGGATACGGCAATCGGTCTGGTGGCGGACGAAGGACTGTACGCGGCCTTACAGCAGCTGACCGGTATTGTGAACGCGCAGACTGACAATCTGTCCGAGGAGTTGGGACTGACGCAGGAGGAATTGGAGGCCCTTCTCAAGAGGCTTGAAGAGACCGCTGCGACAGAGCAGGAGGACGCCATACAGGAGGCCCCGGTGGAGAATATTCCCGCACAGGAGCTGAACGAAGCGGCTGCGACAGAGACGGCGGAGAAGGCAGTGCCGGTAGTGATTGTGGAGGATAAGTCCGCGACAAACCAAAGGGAGCTTTCATGGATTCAGCAGACGGCGGAGAGCGAGGCCGGCAAGGGCGCGACCGTCAATCTGACATCACAGCCGCAGAAGTCCAACGAGAACAAGCATGAGGCGAAGGATTACGGACAGCAGCAGAACAATCTCGCGCAGAATTACCAAAATAATCTGAATGAGGCGGCGCAGACGGCGGCGGAGGCCACGGTCGGGCGATATACCTCCGTGGATACGGAAAACATTCTCAGACAGATTACAGACATGGTGAAAATCGTAAAGGGCGAGGAGCTTACGGAAATGGAATTACAACTTCATCCCGCAAGCCTTGGAACCGTCAACGTATCTCTCACGACAAAGGGCGGTGTGGTCACCGCGGAATTTATTACACAGAGCGAGATGGTAAAGAACGCGATAGAGGCACAGGCCGTACAGCTTCAGGCAAATCTTGAGGAGCAGGGCGTGAAGGTCGAGGCCATCGAGGTGTCCGTGGCAAGTCACGAGCTTGAGCGGAATCTCGAGGAGGACAGCCGTCAACAGCAAAGCGGCGAGCAGGAGCAAAATGCGGAGCGCGTGCGCGGCACAAGAAAGAACAGCATCAACTTTAATTCCTACGAGGATGGCGAGGAGCTGTTGGAGGAAATGCAGGGTGCGGATGACGCGACACGCATTGCAATGGAAATGATGGCAATAAATGGAAATTCCATGGATTTATTGGCATAGTATCCGAGTGAAAGGAAGGAGGGCGTTACGATGGCTTTGGTAGCACCTATGGTAGACGGAGAGCTTCAGACAAGAACGGATTCGGGAGACTCTCTGGCAACAAAGAAAAACAACAGTACGATTGACAGCGACATGTTTCTGACGCTTCTGGTAGCGGAAATGCAGAATCAGGATCCGTTGGAGCCGACGAGCAACACGGAGTGGGTATCGCAGTACGCGACCTTTACCCAGGTACAGAAGATGAGCGAGATGGGCGAGTCCATGGATCAGCTGCGTGCGAACAGCCTGATTGGCAAGGAGGTTGTTGTCAGCTTCCGCAACAGCGCGACAGGTGAGGTCAACTCTAAGAAGGGCGTTGTCGAGTATGTGAGCGTTGAGGATGGCAAGTCTATTCTGGTCATTGACGGAGAGAAGTACAGTCTGGATGATTTGGACAGCGTTATCAGTGACGAATACTCCAAGGCGTATGATCTGTACAGCGAGTTCGTCGCAAAGATGGAGGCTTTGCCGCCGCTTGATTATATCAGCAAGAGCTATGCGGATGTGGTGCAGGAGCTTTACGACTTCGTGAACGGTCTGGACGAATATCAGCAGAGCTTTATGAAGACCTATGCCGGGGACGAGGTTGCTTTACTGGTAAATTACATCGCGAAGCTGCGTGACGAATATGGCGTTGAGTTTGTGGATATTTCCCAGAAGAAGGAGACGACGCTGGACGACATTCTGCTAAGCTTTAACACCAGAATGGATGCAATTCTTGAGAAGATCAAGCTGCTTTCCGAGACTGTGGAGGAGACTTCAAAGCAGATGGTGGAGATGAGCGGGAAGTCCTCGCAGACAGTGGTCGTATATAACAACGCTGAGGAGAATAAGACGTCAACAGACGCAGCTGATAAGACAGAGACACCGGGAGATACAACCGATAAGGTGGAGGCACCGGGGGACACAACCGGCGATACGGGGGCAACGGAGGACACCACGGATAAGACAGAGCAGGAGAGCGGTTCCGGGGACGGTGCGTCCGAGAATACGGGTTCTGACAATCAGGGAGAATCCGGCGAGGCCTAAAGCGCGGGACGGAAACATGGTGAGGAGGAATGCATATGAATATCAGCAATAATCAATTCCTTTCCATTGAGCAGCTGCAGGATACATATCTGAGACAGCAGAAGGTCGGCAGAAGCGACAAGACGCCGCAGGGGATGAGCTTTGAGGAGATCCTGCAAAGTCAGCAGACACAGGGGAGCGCGTTAAAGTTCTCAAAGCATGCATCAAACCGGTTGAGCGACAGGAATATTGAACTGACGGATGCGCAGCTGGAGAGGTTGAATGACGGTACGAGGAAAGCGGGGCAGAAGGGCATCAAGGAGAGCCTTGTGCTGGTCGATAAGCTTGCTTTTATCGTGAATACCAAAAACAACACCGTGATTACGGCAATGGAACAGACGGAGACAGACGAAAACATTTTCACCAATATTGATGGCGCCGTAATTATTTAAACAGGCCGGACCTTACAGGAGGCTTGAATTCCCTGAATGACGGAAGGGAAAATGAAAACCTGCGGTTTTCATTTAGAAGAACCTACGGTTCTTCGTGTGGAATTTTCAAAATATTGAGGATTTTCATATAGAAGAACCTGCGGTTCTTCGCGTGGAAGATTCAAAGGTATTGGGAGTTTTCATTTAGAAGGATATATGGTTCTTCGCGTGGAAGGCTTGAGGGTACCTGAGTTCTTCAAATAAAAGAATTGCGGTTCTTCGCGTGGAAGATTCAAAGATATTGGGAGTTTTCATTTAGAAGGATATATGGTTCTTCGTGTGGAAGATTCAAAGTATTGAGGATTTTCATTTAGAAGACTTAAAGGTATCAGCGGGTTTTCATACCATATGGCGACAGAAAGAATTAGGAGGTCACTTAATTATGATGAGATCACTTTTCTCTGGTGTATCAGGCTTGAAGACACACCAGACAAGAATGGACGTTATCGGTAACAATATTGCAAACGTTAATACGACGGGCTATAAGTCAAAGTCGATTAATTTCTCAGATATGCTTTACCAGACGACACAGGCGGCGACGGGGCCGAACGTGGAGAGCGCAATCGGCGGTACGAACCCGAGACAGATTGGTCTTGGCGTTAAGACGGGCGCGATCAACACATCCATCACAACGCAGGGTGCAACGCAGTCAACGGGCAATCCCTTTGACGTCAAGCTGAACGGTGAGGCGTTCTTCATTGTCAGCGACGGTACGAGCAATTACTTTACCAGAGACGGCTCCTTTGGCGTGGATGCGGCGGGCTATCTCACGATGGCTAATACCGGCTATACGGTAATGGGGTGGACGCAGAAGCAGGCGACTGACGATGGCGGTGAGGCGATTATCGCAAGCACGGTAAGACCGATTAATGTTATGAATGAGCAGACGTATCCGGCGGCGTATACGACGATGGCGAATATTACCGGTATTATTGACAAGTATGATGATAACCTTGGAACGACGTCCGGTCGCCAGATTAATATTCAGACGTATGATGACAGAGGCTATGAGTATAATCTCAAGTTCGGTATTAAGCCGGTGACAAACAGCCAGACGTCAACAAAGAATGTGACGAATACAGAGAAGCTGTATCAGTTGCCGGGATGTATCGTAAATGAGGATATTTCCACGTTGAAGTTTTATAAGACGGTGGCAGGTGCTGCTGGCGGCACGAATGCTTTGGGTGAACAGTTGAGTGCAACGGGACTGCCGAGTGCATTGTTGGAGGCGATTGAGAACGAGGCAAGAACCGGTGCGGCGAATGCAAGAGATAAAGCACATACGGATGGTACAAAGGATGATCCTGTAGTGGTTACCATTAATGATGCATTTTTGACACATTATAAGATTACGGATTTGGGAGATGCTTCGACCTTAAAAGGATCAAGTGTGACAGTAGTATTCTCCGGAGAGACCGGATTTGTAGGGTATAAAAATGCCGGCGGTAACGTAAACGGAAATACAAGACTTGGTGTGTTGGATATTGATGAGGCGGCGATAACAGCCTTGTATGGGGCTGTTCCGGCACTCGGGACAGCGGCAGGGCAGCCTCTGGCGGCGGCCTTTGCAGGTGGTCTGCTTGTCACGGAGAAAGTTTATACGGATGGCACGCCAACGCAGTATGCTTTTAATCAGGTTGCAGCGGGACCTGTGGCGGCAAATGGCAGCTTAGCGGGTGCGGCGGTAAATCTGAACTACGCGGATGTAGCGGCGCTTCTGGCAACGGATGGAACGCCAAAGACGCAGGCGCAGTACACCTCTGTGGAGGATACGACGCTTGACACCAGAATAGAGGGCAACTATACAATTACGTTGTTGGGCATGACGGATTCAAACGGTGCAGATGTTGATCCGACCAATACGATTGTGGGTACGGCGTTTAATGTTGTGTACAATACCGGTAACGGTGATTTTGAATATGTCGGAAGTGAGGGGAATACCAGCTTTACATTGAACCTGAGTACCCTTGGCCCGAATTTCTCCAATGTAAGTTTTGACATGTCCAAGACGACAAACGTTGACAACGGGAACAAGTCAACGGTAGCCGGCAAGAAGGTGGACGGACGTAAGGTCGGTGTTATGACCGGCGCTTCCATCGGCACGGATGGTACGGTTACCATCAATTACAGCAACGGTATGTCAAGGGCTATCGCGAAGATTGCGGTTGCGACCTTTGCGAATGCGATGGGTCTCCAGAATGAGGGGAATAACCTCTATACCGCAACCGCGAATTCCGGTGAGTTTGACGGTATC
Source organism: Roseburia sp. (assembly GCA_023664265.1). GTDB lineage: Bacteria > Bacillota > Clostridia > Lachnospirales > Lachnospiraceae > COE1. Next base: position 11,555 of record JAMPFV010000032.1, on the reverse strand, counting down.
GGCGTGGATATCAAGGCGAGCGGTACGGGCGATATGACGACCGGCGTGTTGGAGATGAGTAATGTAGACCTCTCACAGGAATTTACGGATATGATTACGACACAGAGAGGCTTCCAGGCTAACAGCCGTATTATTACGGTATCGGATACACTCCTTGAAGAGCTTGTAAATCTGAAGAGATAATTGAAGGAATGTGATTTGCAAAAGGCCCGCATGTGTGAACATGCGGGCCTTTTTGGAATAAACGCAGAAACAACAGGAAATACTTGATAATGCCCAAAGCATATGCTATAATATGACTAGGCAAAAGTTATAAGGTGTCCGTAAGGACAACAAATTCCCCGCGAGTTCGCACCTCGCGGGGAATTTTATTCCGTTTTGGCAAGGGTGGCTTATGCCCTAGGCTGATTGCCTGTTATTTTTCTCTGTCCAGCCATTTGCAGATGTAGTAGGCAACTACACTTGCCATAACAGAGATAATGAAAGTTATAAGGTCTTCCGTAAGTCAACCCCCCTTTCCCTGCCTGTATAGGGGTGGCAACATTGCTATTATATTATCTTTTTATTGATTTATCAAGTACCGTCCGCGAGGATGCACGGAAATTAATTTTCGCGAGATTAATTTTCAAAAACAAGGAAAGGCGACATGATGTAAACATGACGAATATATTCTTGAAGAGCTTGTAAATCTGAAGAGATAATTGAAGTAATGTGATTTGCAGAAGGCCCGCATGTGTGAACATGCGGGCCTTTTTGGATGAATTCAGAGCGTGCAAAACCGTAATTGTCAAACGGTCTGTTTTCCAAACATTTCAAAGTATTCCTGTGCTTTTTGCAGAGACACGTTCAGTTTGCTTTGCAGCTTTTCCAGAATGTCATTTTCGGAAAGGCCAAGGTCAAGTCCTGTTTCAATGATGCCTTCCGCTTTTCCTTCCGTAATACCCTCTGCTTTTCCTTCTTTTGCAATCTCCTCAAATAAAGTACACATATCCCCAT
>JAMPFV010000032.1:0-10459 GCA_023664265.1 Roseburia sp. | reverse complement strand
TGATTACAGTATACTATGGAATCCTGATGATTTCAAGCTTTGGCGATGAACTCCGGCGGCGCTGCGGTTCTTTTTCCTGTATTTTCCTCCAAAATGAATATTTCCGGAGTCTTGTCCATATAATATAGTAGAAGTATAATGGAATGCCGCGACTGCGGTATTGCGTAAAAAAGATAAGGAGAATGAAGATGGCAAGAGGAGTAAAGAAATCATTGCAGGAAAAAATCGCGCAGAAGGAAGAACTGATTGAGGCGCTGTCCACGAGAATCAAAAAGGAGCGGGAGGAGCTGAACGACCTCTTGAACATGCAGAAGATGGAGGAGCTGAACGAGCTGCGCGAGGCGGTGGAGCAGTCCGGGATGGAGATTTCGGACATCATACAGATTGCGCAGATGCAGACGGCGCAGTAAAAAATTTTATCATTTAAAGGGAAGAAAAAGCTCAAACACAATTGCGTACATAGCCTTAAAAAGGTATAATGGAAAGCATGTGGATGGGCTTTTTGCTGTCAGGAGGCCCGCTTTACAGATAGGAGGGAAAAGAATGACGAACATACGAGAATTGTATCGCAATTACAAAGAGTATGCGGACAAGGAGGTGACAATCGGGGGCTGGCTTCGGAGCAAGAGAGATTCCAAGACCTTTGGCTTTCTGGTGGTGAATGACGGCACCTTTTTTGAGGCGCTGCAGGTGGTATACAGCGACGCGCTTGACAATTTCGGCGCGATTTCCAAGCTGAATGTGGGGGCGGCGGTAATTGCTGCCGGGATTGTGACCCTGACGCCGGACGCAAAGCAGCCGTTTGAGATACAGGCGACCCGTGTTGAGATAGAGGGCGATTCCACGCCGGATTATCCGTTGCAGAAGAAGCGCCACAGCTTTGAGTATCTTAGAACCATCTCTCATCTGAGACCGCGCACCAACACCTTTCAGGCCGTGTTCAGAGTCCGTTCGCTCTGCGCTTATGCGATACATCGGTTCTTTCAGGAGCGGGATTTCGTGTATGTGCACACGCCTCTGATAACGGGAAGCGACTGCGAGGGTGCGGGAGAGATGTTTCAGGTGACGACGCTTGATTTGGAGAATCCGCCGAGAACGCAGGACGGAAAGATTGATTTTTCACGGGATTTCTTCAACAAGCCGACGAATCTCACGGTGAGCGGACAGCTCAACGGAGAGACCTACGCGATGGCGTTCAAGAACATCTATACCTTTGGGCCGACTTTCCGCGCCGAGAACTCCAACACAACGCGCCATGCGGCGGAGTTCTGGATGATTGAGCCGGAGATCGCGTTTGCGGATTTAAAGGACGACATGATGCTCGCGGAGAGTATGCTGAAATATATTATCCGCTATGTGCTGGAGAACGCGCCGGAGGAGATGGCTTTCTTTAATCAGTTTGTCGATAAGGGGCTGATAGAGCGTTTGGAGCATGTGGCCAACGCGGAATTCGGGCACATCACCTACACGGACGCGATTGAGGAGCTTGAGAAGCACAATGACGAATTTGAGTACAAGGTATCCTGGGGCTGCGATTTGCAGACGGAGCATGAGCGGTATCTGACGGAGAAGCTGTTCGGACGCCCCGTGTTTGTCACGGATTATCCCAAGGAGATCAAGGCGTTCTACATGAAGCTGAATGACGACGGGAAAACGGTTGCCGCGATGGACTGTCTTGTCCCCGGAATCGGTGAGATTATCGGCGGGAGCCAGAGGGAGGACAAGCTCGATGTTTTGGAAAAACGGATGGAGGAGTGCCATTTAAAGCCGGAGGAGTATGATTTTTATCTGGATTTGAGAAGATACGGCAGCGCGCGTCACGCGGGCTTCGGCCTTGGATTTGAGCGCTGTGTGATGTATCTGACGGGTATGGGAAATATCCGCGATGTCATTCCGTTCCCGAGAACCGTAAATAATTGTGAGCTGTAAATGAAAATATCATTTGACATCAAACCGCAACATCGTTATGATTGAACTGTACGGTAAATACAAAAAGGAGGAAGTAATCTATGAACAAATTTTTTAAGCGTCTCGCTGTCGGCGTACTGTCGCTTGCGATGGCTGCCGGTCTTGTCGCATATACGCCTGCGGCAACGGTGGAGGCGAAGGAAGACCTTGATGGAAAGCTCGTGGTTATCCATACAAATGACATGCATGGACACTATGAGAAGAATGAGGAGGAGGGCACTCTGGGAATGTCTTCCGTGAGAGCGCTCAAGGGCTACTATGAGAGACAGGGTGCGAATGTGCTGCTTCTGGACGCGGGCGATTTCAGCCAGGGAACCAACCTTGTAAATTATTACAAGGGCTTGGACGCCATCTACTTTATGAATGCAGCCGGCTATGACGCGGCAACGCTTGGAAACCATGAGTTTGACTTTGGCTTCGACGCGCTTCTGGAAATGGCGGCAGCGGCGGATTTCCCCATTCTTGACGCCAACATCATCAGCAAGGAGACAGGTGAGCCTTACTTTGGCGATAACAAGATTTTCACTTTCAGCGATATGACCGTCGGTGTGTTCGGACTTGATACGCCGGAGACCCAGACGAAGGCCAGCCCCAAGAATGTGAAGGATGTCACATTCCTTGACGATGCGCAGCTGTACGCGTGTGCGCAGGAGCAGGTAAATGAGCTGAAAGCGGCGGGCTGTGATTACGTTATCTGTATCGGCCATCTTGGCGTGGACGAGGAGAGCATGGGCAGACGTTCCATAGATGTCGCTGCACAGGTGACGGGCATTGACCTTTTCATTGACGGCCACAGCCATACGAGAATAGACGGCGGCATGGATGTAAACGGGACAAAGATTGTCAGCACGGGCAATTATCTTGAGAGCATCGGTGTTGTAATCTATGACGGCAAGACGACCACTGCGAGCCTTGTCAGCGACATGTTCAAGTTCGGCGGATGTCCTGATATGGACGCTTTTGTCAAGACCTTTGCGGATATCGTAAACGAGGCTTATGCGGGCACCTTTGCAACGACGACAAGTCAGCTCAACGGCAACCGTGCACCCGGCGTTCGTACAGAGGAGACGAATCTCGGTGATTTTGCCGCGGATGCGTACAAGTATATTGCGCAGACCTATGCGGATGAGAACGACATGGACATGACAATCGACGCTGCAATCCAGAACGGCGGCGGAATCCGCGCGACCATTGAGCCGGGCGATATTTCCATGGATACGCTCTACACGGTATTCCCTTACGGTAATACGATTTCCATCGTAACGGTTACGGGAGAGGAGCTGTTAGAGGCTCTGGAGGCTTCCTGCTTTGCATGTCCTGACGCATTGGGCGGCTTCCCGCAGGTATCCGGTATCGTGTTCACCATCGACACCACCGTACCGTATGCACAGGGAGCGCAGTATCCGGATTCGACATACTTTGCACCCGCAGCGCCCGGCAGCCGTGTGACGATTGAGAGCGTTGGTGGTAAGGATTTTGACTTAAAGGCTACATATAACATCGCGGTAAACAACTTTATGGCAGACGGCGGTGATACCTATTATGTATTCGCACAGTCCGCAAATGTGATTGAAACCGGCGTTGTTGACGCGGAGGGATTGATTTCTTACGTGAATTCCTTAAACGGAGTAATCGGCGACGAGTACGCGGCTTCCAAGGGGAACATCACGATTATACGTTAAAGCAATAACAGACCATAAAGCAAGGGCATCGGCGAAGTCGTCGATGCCCTTTTTCGGTTATGGGATATTGCAGTCGGACTAAGCGCCCGCAAGCTGCAATATGGTCTCCATGTCCGCGATCAGCTCCTTGGAATAACTCTCGGCCTCGCGGCAAATCTGCCGGGCCTCCCCGTAGGCCTGTCGGTTGATTGCGCTGATAACCGCGGCGCCATATTTGTGGAATTTGCGGTGCTTTTCGCCGAGCCCCTCCCATATCGGCAGTACGCCGGGAATGTCCGGCGTCATGGCGTAATAGAAGTGGCCGAAGCCGCATTTGCCGGAATCCAACTGCAGTGGGGTAACCGCCCTGCCATCCACCATTTTCTTGAGATTGGACAGCCATGTGTGGTGGGAGGAGATGGCGGTGGTCATGTATTGAGCAAATTCCCGGTTTTCCAGATGGAAGAACGCGTCCTTTGTCATGCTTCCCATCTGTTTCACGGTGTCATCCAGCGTCTTCTCAATATCGGAAACAGGCTCGGTGGCCAGCTGCAAATCCTGACCGACCTTGCGCATAAACGCGGAGCTGTCCATCAACTGGCTCTCCATCTCCGTCATGGAGCTGCTCAGCTCCTCGCTGACGGCGGCGATGGAGCTTACGGATTCGTTAATCTTTGAGACATGCTGCCTGCTCTCGTTGTTCAGCTCCCACACGTTGTTAATCTTGTCCGCCATGGAGGACAGCGCGTCAATCGTATGAGTGGAGCTTTCCGCGCTTTTTTGGGAGGCTTTCTTCATGCTCTCGACGAAAGCGCTCATATCCCCTGTGAGCTTCTGGGTCTCTCCCGCAAGTTCCCGTATCTCGTTTGCCACCACGGCAAAGCCCTTCCCGGCATCGCCGGCTCTTGCGGCTTCCACGGAGGCGTTCAATGCGAGCAGATTCGTCTGAAGGGAAATGGAATCGATTCCCGCGACAACCGCGCTGATGCGGCTGATAATATTTATCAGCTCCGTCATATCCGCCTGCATTTCATGGGAAATCCCAAGCGTGCGGTCGGAGAGCTCCTTGATTTCCGTCAGTTCAGTTTGCCCCTCCTCGATTTTCCGCCAGACCTCGTCCGTCTGCCCGGAGACATGGACAATCGTGTTGGTCAGCTCCTCGTGCCGGTTGTTTGCGCGGCCTGCGGCGGAGCCGAAGATGGTCTCGGTGGCCTTTGTGACCCTTCTTGAAATATCGTTTATTTTTTCCGTCTGATGCTGCATCGTCAAATCGAGAGAACTGATTTGCATGACTGCCTTAATATTTTTCTCAAAAACCTCCGCAAACTGCTGCCTTCCTGTTGACAGCCGCCGATAGATGCCATTCAGTTCCGGTTCTCCGGAGTAGTCCTCCGCCTTTAATTGTGAGACTGCCCGCATAAGTACCGCTTTTCTCTTTTTGATCGCCATTCGCATGCCCTCTTTCTTTCCTTTATAATCGGTTTGAATAAGTATCTGATTCCATCATACGGGATTTTAAGCTTTTTGCAAGGCTTTTCTGATTTTTTCTTATGGATATATTTTCAAATGGATATATTTTCAAAAATCCGGATTTTTCCGTGCGTTTATGATATATTTGACGGCGCAGTCCGGTATAATAAATTAATGTAATAGAAAACAGTGTCTGCGGTCATATGCGCAGAGCATTGGGAAGGGCTTGGTGTGTCTATGAAGAGTATGACGGCGGAGGAGAGCGCCATTAACCGGCTGATTGAGCTGGGAACGGTAACTTATGAGACGGCAGGCTGGGGCACGGGAAAGGTCTCCGTGAAATGCAGGTCGAACACGAGGTGCGAGAAGGAGTCGCTCAACAAGCCGCTCATCGCGCTGTCGGTGGACGAAAGCGCGGTACAGAGGGAGTCGATTGAGGACTATGTCATTCAGGAGCTGGCAAGAAAGCTGAGAGACAGGGAGATTCGCGTATTGACGATAGAGGATAAGCGGTACAATTCGGCGAAACGGAAATTCAAGCTCTGGAAAAACGCATATAAGAGTGAAAACCGGTCAGGATAAAGAGAACGCAAGCCGTATCGACTTGCGTTCTCTGTCACGCTTATGCGGATTTGTTCTTGGTTCGGTCTCCTGCTGCAGGGGTCGTGCTGATGGTCGCGCCATGCAGGACGCCCGTGGTCTCCTTGGGAGACTTTGCGGTCTGTGCCGCGGCAGTATCTCTGCCGGCGCCGGCATTCAGGTTCTTCTGCGCGGTGGACAGCATCAGCTTGATGCGGTTGAGCTGATTGACCTCGGACGCGCCGGGGTCGTAATCAATCGCGACGATATTCGCCTCGGGGTGCCGTCTGCGCAGCTCCTTGATAACGCCCTTGCCGACCACATGGTTCGGCAGGCATCCGAACGGCTGTGTGCACACGATATTCGGCGTTCCCGTATGTATCAGCTCAAGCATCTCGCCGGTGAGGAACCAGCCCTCTCCAGTCTGGTTGCCAATTGAAACGATTTGGGCAGCGTTTCTCGCCGTCTCGTAGATGTCCGCGGGCGGGATAAAGTGTTTGCTTGCCGCAAAGGCTTCCGTCATGGGCTTCCTCAGCATTTGGATTGTTTTGATGCCAAGGCGGCTCAAATCCGCGCCCTTCTTGCCGGTGCCGAGGTTCTCAGCCTTGTAGAGCTGATTGTAGAAACAGTAGAACATAAAGTCCATCAAATCGGGAACCACGGCCTCCGCGCCCTCCTGCTCCAAAAGCTCCACAAGACGGTTGTTCGCGGCAGGGGAGAACTTCACCAAAATCTCTCCGACAACGCCGACGCGCGGCTTTTTGACTGCCAGCGTGGGGATTGCGTCAAATTCCGCAATCATCTCGCGGCACATCTTTTTGTAGGTGTGGAAGGAGAGGTATCTGCGCCCAAGGAAGTCACAGCACTTCTTGATCCACTTCTGATGAATCGCATTCACGGAGCCCGGAACTGCCTCATAGGGGCGCATCCGGTATACGCAGCGCATAAAGATGTCACCGAAATTCACGGCATACACAGCGCGCAGCAGAAGCATCGGCGTGAGCTTGAAGCCCGGGTTGCTCTCCAGCTTGGACAGATTGATGGAGATAACAGGGATATGCTCATAGCCGGCCTTTGCAAGAGCGCGGCGGATAAAGCCGATATAATTTGTCGCACGGCAGCCGCCGCCGGTCTGCGACATGACGACCGCTAAGCGCTCCGTATCGTATTTGCCTGACAGTACCGCCTCCATAATCTGTCCTACGACAAGCAGAGACGGATAGCAGGCGTCGTTGTTTACGTATTTTAATCCGACGTCAACGCTGTTCCGGTTATCATTGTTCAGCACCACCAGATTGTAGCCGCATCTCCGGAAGGTAGGCTCCAGCAGATCAAAGTGGATGGGCGACATCTGTGGGCATAGAATCGTATAATTTTTGCGCATTTCTTTTGTGAAGAGGACGCGGTTCATCCGGCTGGATTGAATCGTGCGCTTCTGCCCGCGCTGTTCCCGCACACGGATGGCGGAGAGCAGAGAGCGGATGCGGATTCTTGCCGCGCCGAGGTTGTTGACCTCGTCGATTTTCAGGCAGGTATAAATCTTGCCGGATCCGGTTAAAATATCATTTACCTGGTCTGTGGTAACGGCGTCAAGGCCGCAGCCAAAGGAGTTGAGCTGTATCAAATCCAAGTCGTCCCGCGTCTTGACATAGCTTGCCGCGGCGTAAAGTCTGGAGTGGTACATCCACTGGTCAGACACGATCAGCGGCCGTTCCGGCTTTGCCAGCCGGGAGATGGAATCCTCTGTCAGCACGGCAATGCCATAGGAGGTAATCAGCTCGGGAATGCCGTGATTGATTTCAGGGTCAATGTGGTAAGGACGGCCCGCAAGCACAATGCCGCGCTTGTGGTTCGCTTCCAGATACGCGAGCACTTCCTCGCCCTTGCGGTACATGTCCTGACGAACAGCGTCCATCTCATGCCATCCGGCCTCCACCGCAGCGTTCAGCTCATCGGCGGGAATATCAGGAAATTCCTTCGCGAGAGACTGTGCAATCAGGGAAGGCTCGCGGAAGGACATAAACGGGTTCTTGAATACGACCTCACCGCGCCCGATGGCTTCCACATTATTCTTGATATTCTCAGAATAGGAGGTGACAATCGGGCAGTTGTAGTGATTGTTCGCGTCCTCGAACTCATTCCGCTCGTAAAACAGGGCCGGATAGAAGATAAAATCCACGTTCTGTCGAATCAGCCACTCGATATGTCCGTGCGCAAGCTTGGCGGGGTAGCACTCCGATTCGCTCGGAATGGATTCGATTCCCAGCTCATAAATCTTCCTGTTGGACACCGGAGACAACACCACCTGATAGTGCAGCTTCGTGAAGAAGGTGTACCAGAATGGATAATTCTCATACATATTCAAAACGCGCGGAATCCCCACCCGCCCGCGGATGGCCTCCGCGTCGGAGAGCGGCTCATAGGAGAACAGGCGCTTGAGCTTGTAGGCAAAGAGGTTCGGGATACTGTCGTCCGTCTTGTCCTTGCCGAGTCCGCGCTCACAGCGGTTTCCAGAGATATAGCTTCTGCCGTCGGAGAATTTGTTGACTGTCAGACGGCAGGAGTTGGTGCAGCCTTGGCACTTCACAAGCGAGGTGTTGAAGGAAAGGCTGTTAATCTGCTCGATGGTCAGCATGGAGGTCGGAGCCTCCGGCGCATTCTGCCAGCGCTCTCTGGCAATCAGCGCCGCGCCGAACGCGCCCATGATTCCGGCGATGTCGGGGCGGATGGCCTCGCAGTCCGCAATCTTCTCAAAGCTTCTGAGAACGGCGTCGTTGTAGAAGGTGCCGCCCTGAACGACAATATTCTTCCCGAGCTCGCTCGCGTCGGAAACCTTGATGACCTTAAATAAGGCGTTCTTGATGACGGAGTAGGCAAGTCCGGCGGAAATATCAGAGACCTCCGCGCCCTCCTTCTGCGCCTGCTTGACCTTGGAATTCATAAACACCGTGCAGCGTGTGCCCAAATCAATCGGATGCTTGGCAAACAGCGCGGCCTTTGCAAAATCCTGTACGCTGTAATTGAGCGATTTCGCGAAGGTCTCGATAAAGGAGCCGCAGCCGGAGGAGCAGGCCTCGTTGAGCTGTACGGAATCGACGGTCTGATTCTTGATCTTGATGCACTTCATATCCTGGCCGCCGATGTCAATGATACAGTCCACCTCAGGGTTGAAAAACGCGGCCGCATAGTAGTGCGCGACCGTCTCCACCTCGCCCTCGTCGAGCATAAAGGCAGCTTTAAATAAAGCTTCCCCGTAGCCGGTAGAGCAGGAGCGGACAATCTGTGCGTCCGCGGGAAGAAGCCTGTAGATCTCTTGGATAGAGGCAATCGCGGTATTCAGCGGATTGCCGTTGTTACTGCTGTAGAACGAGTAGAGCAGTGTGCCGTCCTCCGCGACGACGGCAATCTTCGTCGTGGTGGAGCCGGCGTCAATGCCCAGAAAGCATTTCCCGTGATATTCTGCAAGTGCGGCATTTTTGACATGGTGCGCGCCGTGACGCTGTTGGAAAGCCGTGTATTCCGCTTCGTCCGCGAACAGCGGCTCCATGCGGGCAACCTCAAATTCCATCTTGATGTCGGAGGAGAGCTTGTTCACCATCTCCTCCATAGAGTAGGAAACCTCCTCCTTCGCGTTGAGGGCGGAGCCGATAGCGGCGAAGAGGTGGGAGTTGTCCGTGTCAATAATGTGCTCGCTGTCCAGCTTGAGCGTGCGGATAAACGCCGCCCTCAGCTCCGAGAGGAAATGCAGCGGGCCGCCCAAAAATGCGACATGGCCGCGGATCGGCTTCCCGCAGGCAAGACCGCTGATGGTCTGATTGACCACCGCCTGAAAAATGGAGGCGGACAAGTCTTCTTTTGTGGCGCCCTCATTGATGAGCGGCTGAATATCTGTCTTTGCAAAAACGCCGCAGCGCGCTGCAATCGTATATAAGGAATGATAATTTTTGGCGTACTCATTCAGGCCGGAGGCATCCGTCTGAATCAGGGAGGCCATCTGGTCGATAAAGGAGCCGGTGCCGCCCGCGCAGATTCCGTTCATGCGCTGTTCGACATTCCCGCCTTCAAAATAAATGATTTTGGCATCCTCGCCGCCAAGCTCGATCGCGACGTCCGTCTTGGGCGCAAGCTCCTGCAGCGCGGTGGAGACGGAGATAACCTCCTGCACAAAGGGAACCTTCAAATGGTTCGCGAGCGTCAGGCCGCCGGAGCCGGTAATCATCGGGTGGAGCGTGATGTTGCCGAGCTTATCGTAGGCGTCCTGAAGCAGAGAAGAGAGTGTTTCCCGAATATTTGCATAATGCCTCTGATAATCAGAGAATAATAAGCTGTGTGAGGCATCCAGAATCGCAACCTTGACGGTTGTGGAGCCGATATCAATTCCAAGTGTATAGAATCCTTTACTCATGTAATAACCATGCCTTTCTATATAACAATAAAGAACAAATTAAACATACATTTGCTATTATACGACAGCGTTTCAAAAAAGGCAACCAAACAGAAGCTTAAAAATGAATGAAAAATTGCGAAAATTATTCCAAATCCGGATGATTTAACATATGCCGCAAAATCTTAAAAAAGTATTATTTTTTAGAAGTGAATTTGAGATTGGTTTACTTTTTGCGTGGTGAATGATACAATAGTAAGAACAATAGGTTGAAAAATGATTATAAGACAGCAAAAAACGCTGTCTAACAATCATTATATTTCAACCCGGAAAAACGCAAAAACAGCGTTTTTCATTACTATTTGTGCCGCTGAAAGCGGCATGGGGATTAGATTGA
>JAMPFV010000031.1 GCA_023664265.1 Roseburia sp. | reverse complement strand
ATTTTTGTAAATCTTTACTGAACTCTACACTTTGAATTATACAGGAAGCTTTTTATGCATTCAAAATCAACCGGAAAATACTTCTTCCACAGGCGCAATGCTTCCCTTATAATAATATGCCAGAATCTCCGAAGCGGTAAGCCCCTGCGCGGCAAGACATTTCGCACCGTTCTGCGACATTCCCGCACCGTGTCCCAAGCCTCCTCCGCGTATGATCACCTGCTCTAAAGTATCCCCGTTTCCCGCATTGTTATCATAGATTTTTTCCATATAGAAATAATCGCTCGGCAGAATATCGCCCATCTGATAGGCGGAACCGTCCTTCTTTATCACGGTATCCCCCGCGCGGGCCAGCGCCCGCCGGATACTGTGCTGCGTGCGCACATTGACGCGAAAATGCTCCGTCTCTATCATCAGGCTCGTCACCAGCCCGCTCTTCTCCCGATGGAGCACGCGAATATCCCTGATGCCCTGCTCCTGCGTCAACTGCTCCGCGCGCAGGAGGGCGGAGCGGATTCTCACCTTCTCCGGCTGCTCCAGGTACATCTGATACAGCGTCTCGAGCAGTGCCTGTGTTCCCTCCTCCCCCAAGTCCTTTACATACTCCCACCGATACCACGGTTCAAGATACTCGATATCCTGTGGGTTTCCCTCGTCGATATATGCGCGGTAGCGCTCCTCGCCCGCCGCGCTGTTCTCCGCAAAGACCGCCTCCCCCGTCTCCGTCAGGAACCCGTCCGCATCATTTCCCTGCCCCCAGACAGCCGCCCCACCGTTACAGCCGCTCGACGTGGAATAATAAAAGCTCTGAATCAATTCTCCCTCATAGGTAATCACAAGCCCCCGCGTCTCGTCCACCGCCTGACAGGCCGTGTCCGTCTCCCCGATATTCATGTACACCTGAAAAGCCGTGCTGTCATCCACATGTGCCCGCCACGCGGGATACGCATAGCTCTTCTTATGAAAATACGCATATGTACGCGCCCCTATCGCCTGCGCCTTCTGCGCCTCCAACGGGTACGAGGACGGCATCTCGCTCGGCAGCACCCCGTAAAGATATGCCTCCACAGGGAGCTCGTTGACCAGCACCAGCCCCGCCTCGGTTCCATAGCACTCCATTCGTCCCCGATACGCGCAGTCCGCGCTCCGGACAACAGACGGACACCGGATTTTCCCCTGCCCGCAGGGACGCACCACAACCTGCTCTCCCGTTTGGAGCGACTCCCCGTCAAGCCGGTATTCCTGTCCCGCGGGGTACACCGTCACGCTCTCACCCTGCTCCACCGCAAGTCCCTCCGTCCCCACAAAGCAAAGCTCCCCATGATAAATATCCTGAAAGCCGTCCGTCTTGATCAGCACTCTGATATCCGTGTCAAACGCAGGCTCCTCCTGCTCCGCCGGACTGCCCTGCAGTTCCTCCGCTGCTGCGCTTCCCGAAGCCGCATCCCTTGTCTCCTCCCGTTCCTCCTTCTTCTCCCCCTCCCGAAAATCCACCGTGACGCCGCACCGGTAAATGCCAAGCGCGATAACCAGCCACACTGCTGCCAACAGTACCCTTTTATACCGCCCTATTCTCCCGTCTATAGCCTCCTCCAATCCTGCCTGAATCTTGGCTGCCGGCCGCAAAAGCTTTCCTGACCGCCGCTGCGATCATCACAATTTCCCACCAGACAAAAAAGCAGCCCAATCGGACTGCTTTTTTCTTTCGTGCATCTCCAAAATGCCGGCTCCTGTATTTTGACTCCTAGCCAATGCTAGGTGGGCAACCGCAACCATCTCGCTGTCTTCCCCTGGCCATAATGGGGGGCATGACATTAATCAGGCAATGTAGGAATCCCGTTTAAAGTGATGTAGGTTCAAAATAACAAGAGTTATCGAACATTTCAGATTACTTATAGTATACCCTATACCTTCCGAAATATCAACCTGTAAACCTTATTCAACTTTACCAAGATTTCCTACCGTTTTTTTGTTATTTTATATATGGATTTTCCTCCGCTTTTATGCATAGAATTTAAATGTTCTCCGGCGCCTCGGGCTTCTCACGGCGCGGAAACCGCAAAAGTACCTTAAATAAATCCCCGTCCACACAGATTTCCAAGCTCCCGCTCATAAGCTCCATAAGGCTCCTCGCAATGGACAGGCCAAGCCCGTGCCCCTCCGTGTTCCGCGAGCGGTCGCCGCGCACAAAGCGCTCCGTAAGCTCCTCCCCGCTGACATTGAGCGGTTCTCGAGAAATGTTGCGGAAAATAATGACCGCTTCCTGCCCCTCCTGCTCCAGATTCACATAGACCCGCGAATACGGTTGCGCGTACTTGCAGATATTGTTCATCAGGTTATCCGCCACACGCCACAGATGCCGCCCGTCCGCCTCAATATATACGGGCTCCTCCGTTTTTCGGACGATCAGCTCCAGATTGGCCGCGCCAAGCCGCTCCTCGAACTCCCCGACCGTCTGCGTGAGAAATACGCCGACCTCCAGCAGCTCGCTTGTCACCGGAAGATTTCCCGTGGAGGCCTTGGACGCTTCCACCAAATCCTCAATCAGCTTCTTGAGCTTCGACGACTGCCGCTCGAGCACCTCCAGATATTCCTCCGCCTTTTCGTTGTGAAGCTCCTCCTTTCCCAGCAGATCCACATAGTTGATAATCGAGGTCAGCGGCGTCTTGATGTCGTGGGACACGTTCGTGATCAGCTCCGTCTTGAGCCGCTCGCTCCTCATGCGCTCGTCCACCGCCTTCGTCATGCCGACTCCGATTCGGTTCAGGTTCTCCCCGTGCGCCCTGCACGCGGGGAACATTTTCTCCGTATTGATCTGGTAGCGCAGCTCCCCGTCCGCAAGGTGCCTGCTGCCCTCCTGAAGCCTGCGCACCTGCAGCGCCAGCCTGCAAAGAAAAGCGCCAATCACCATGTACTTCACAATATGGAACGCAAGATACATCTCAGGCTCGGTATCCAGCGCAAGGAGCGCCACCAGCAGCTCCAGAACAATCAGCGCCACGCCGCCCACAATCAGCTTCCACAGAATATCCAGATTGGCGCAGAGCGTTGACAGGAGCCTGCGGATGCGGCTGTATATAAAATAACATATGGTGTTATGCCACCATTTGCCGTACTTCACCCGCGCCGCAAGGCTCAGCACATACCACAGGGCAATCGCCGCAATCGCAAGCACCACCAACGTCAAGGCAGCGACACTCAGCTTCAGATATCCCAGCGTCCTCAGATAATTCACCCACAACATACACAGGACGCTCACGGCGACGATGCAGACTGCCGTCCATATCTCAAACGGAATCCTGTCAGGACATGGCGTCAGCACGATTTCCTCCCGATTCCGACGGTGTCCGGCTCCGACAATCAAAAATACCGCCGACAGCACCGCCAAGAGCACAAAGCCCACCAGCCTTCTTGCAATCTCCCGCACGTCAAACGCATAGACCGTATCCAATATCCACTGCTGCACCGCATACGTATTGTCCGAGTCTGCGGGCACTTTATCGGGGATCAGGGATACCACCCAGTAGTGCTCCTGTACCGCCTCCTTCGCCACTACCAGCGTATAGTTCTCGTTCAGATAATAGCCCGGATCCGTGATAAACAGGTTCTCCGGAATGTTTTCGCGGCTTATGATGCTCAGCTCGCCGCTGCCGATTTCCCTGACATTATCCAGCAGCAGCACCCCCCAGCTCCTATAGTCGAATACCGTCGCATCCAGCGCGTCAAACGTCAGCATGGTTCCCGTGCCATTTCCCCACAGAATCGTCTCCACCGCGTCCGGCGGCGCGTCTGCCTCCCCGACTTCAAAGGTCATAGTGCCTGTGGTGTCCTCCGGCACTTCGTCAAGCTCCGCTGCCGGCAGCCTGTAATTGAACACATAGGCCTCCTTTTCAAAATCATAGCTGTAATTGTACGAATAGCCTCTGTAATCGCAGAGTGTCACATTCTGTACCGGATAATACATGCCCTCCGAGCGATAGTAAAATATTCCGCCTGTGCTGTCGTAGCAGACCGCGTCCGCGTACTGATTCTGCCAGACGATCCGCGATTCCTGCCGCGCTCCCGCCGCTTCCTCCCCTGACGCGCCCACATTCTCCTCCTGCCGCTTCAGGCTGTCGAGGCACTCCCGATAGCTGCCGCACATGCCGTAGTACTCCGTATGATCTCCCGTGCGGACAATCTTGTATACCTCCAGCGCGTCGGGATCGATCCGGACATCCTCGTCCAGGAAAAAGTTGCTGTCCGCGTAGGTCGTCCTCGCGTTGAAGTCAAGCTTCTCCAAGTCAGCCGCGCTCAACCCGTCCGTCCTGATGATGCCATAGCGAAAATACTCCTGCGCCAGCGCCTCGCCACCGACCGAGCCGCCCATCCTGCGGAAGGCCTCCACGGAATAGTGCGCGTTTACCCACCGGAAGGTGTCCGCCTTTGCCTCCTCGTATGTCTTTCCATAATAACCCTCACCTATGTAAACACTGGCAATCATTCCGAAAATGACGCTTCCCGCTCCTCCGATCAGGAACAGAAGCCATGCGGCCAGCTTTGCAAGATAGGAACCTCTTATCTTATTCATGCTCTGAACTCTCCTTTTTAACCAATCTTATATCCCCGTCCCCAGACCGCTTTTAAGTAACGCGGCTCCGCCGGATTGTACTCCAGCTTTTCCCTGAGATGCCGGATATGCACCGCCACCGTATTCTCCGTGCCGTACGGATTGTCGTGCCATACAGCCGAGTAAATCTGGGCCGGCGAATATACCTTCCCCGGGGCTGCCATCAACAGCTTGAGGATATCGTATTCCGTCGGCGTCAGCGCCACCTGCTCCCCGTCGAGCAGCACCTCCTTGGTCCTGTCGTTGAGCTCAATGCCGCCCAAGACAAGCACCTCCGCCGCCTCACCGGCGCTGCTTCCCCCGAGCTGCATATAACGCCGAAGCTGCGACTTGACTCTCGCCAGAAGCTCTACGGGATTAAAGGGCTTGGTCACATAGTCGTCCGCGCCGATATTCAGCCCCAGCACCTTGTCCATGTCCTCCCCCTTTGCGGTCAGCATGATCACGGGGACATTACTCTGCTCCCGCAGCTTCACCATCGCGCTAATCCCATCCATCACAGGCATCATAATATCCATGAGCACCAGATGGATTTCCTCCTTCTCAAGCGTCTTCAGGGCCTCCTCGCCGTTACAGGCCTCGAACACCTTGTACCCCTCCGACATCAGGTAGATTCTCAATGCCGATACAATATCCTTCTCATCATCACATACCAGTATGTTGTACATTTTCATCCTCCATGCCTTTCCGTCGCGCGCGGATTTTAATGACAGCCCGCCCATGCAGAGCAATCGAGCTGTCATTAAGAACATTTTAACGGATTCTTTATTAAGTTCCAATTGGGAATTTGATTAAGATTTGTTTAAGATGGAAATATGGTAGCCAAACCTCCTGCTCTTATGATAGAATACTTATCAGCATCAACCGTGTATTTTACAATATTTTGCAATTATGGAGGTAGAACAATGGCATCCGGTAAACCTGTTATACATCAGGCCGCATGGCTTTCCCTTATTCCGCAGGCAGCTCTTCTCGCAGTGCTGACGCTTCTGTTCGGAATCTTTATCCAACCGCCCGCAAGGGCATTACAGGCGGCCATCCTCGTCTATTTCGCCGCGTTTCTTCTGCTGCGGAATCTGGTGCCGCGCAATCACCGCAAAGGAATGCGCCTCTTTAAGGCAGGCAGCTATGCGCAGGCCATAGAAGAATATCAAAAGAGCTATGATTTCTTTACCAAACACGCTTGGGTGGACAAGTACCGTTACATCACCCTGATGTCCTCAAGCCGCATGTCCTACAGGGAAATGGCGCTGCTCAACATCGCCTACTGTCATGCACAGCTTGGCAACGGAGCAAAGGCCATCGCGTGCTACGAGGCCGTACTGCGGGAATTCCCCGACAGTCAGATGGCACAGTCCGCACTGCAGATGCTCCGCTCTGTCTTTGACAACGGCTCCAATCAGTGATTACGCATCCCCTCCGCTCTCTGCGGAGGCTTCCGCTGCGGCAGGCGTCTCCGCAAACAGCTCCTGTGAAAGACCGTCCGACGTCTCCCGCTCCAGTGCGCGCAGCATACTGCGCCCGTCCTTCTTCTCCTCCTTAAACAGTGCGTCGTACTCCTTGTGCTCCTTCTTGTTCGCGCTCACAATCGCGGCCGCCTTTGCCGCCTGATACAAGTCCGAATTGTATTCCATCAGCTTCTTCTCATCCGTCCCCGGCACCCTGTCGCCGTTTGCAATCCGCCGCGCAATCTCCATCACCTTCGCAAAATCCTGCGCCGTCTTGGCAGACTGATTGTTCGCCTCCCGCTGCTCCTCGTAACGGCGCCGCTGCTCCTCAAGCATCTGCAAAAGCCGGTTCTCCTGCTCCTTTGCGCGCTTTTCCTCCTGCTGCGCCTCCAGACGCTCCTTGCCCTCATCGGAGATGGTGACGCTGTCGTTGTCCTCATGTCCTGCCGCCGCACGTGTTCCCACCGTCGGCTGTAGCCCTGCCGCCGCACGTGTTCCTGCCGTCATACCCGTTGGGAGCAGCCTGCCCCTGTTCCTGTCTATAATCGTCTGATTTTCCTTATTTTCCGCCGCATTTGCTATCCACATACGCCATTCCTCCCTGAATATAAACACACAAATCCGTTTGACCAAGGAAACGCTAATGAAACCAACATTTCCCTATATCTTATATATCGGCACATATGCAGGAAATGATAACTTGCTTTTCCCCTGAAAAAAGGGTAAAGTTAAGGAAGCATTGATTTCATCAGCGCTTCCTTAGAACATCGTCCAATCCGAAAGACCAAACGACAGGAGGGAATACCGTGTTGCTGCACAGGAAGAAAAAGGAGCCGGGCGACAATCCGCTCCACACGGAATACGGCATTGTCAGCAATTCCATTTACATACTCAAAAAAGTCGGACAATACTGTCCGCCGTTACTGTTCATCATGGGCGTCGGGATTGCCGCAAACTCCATAACAAGGTACTTATGGAGCTTTATCGGGAAATTCGTCATTGACATCGTACAGATACAGGCAGGCACGGCGCAGAAGGATATCCGCCCCCTGCTGCGGCTGGTGCTCCTCGCCGCGCTGATCGAGCTGGTCTGTACGCTGCTCGGTACCATCACCAATAACAAGCTGTGGTATCGCATGATTTATGTCCGCATGTGCATTATCACGGAGCGGGTCGCGAAATCGCTCCGCATGGATTATCAGATGCTCGAGCAACCCAAAATCCTGGACATGCACGAGAAGGCGACCCGCGCCACCGGCGGGAACAACAACGGTGTCGAGGGGCTTATGCACTCCGTCTGCGACTTCGGCGTATATCTTCTTGTCATCTTCACTACAATCGTGACAGTCGCGGCATTGGATTGGCGCATCATACTGATACTGGCCGCACTCGCCTTCCTGCAGTTCCTGTTTTTCCGCTATACGGTGAAGAAGGACCGCAGAAACGTATGGGACAGGCTCCCACCCACCTGGCGCAAAATCAATTATATGCTGCGCACAACGCAGAACTTTGACTACGCGAAAGATATCCGTCTCTTCCACATGAAGGACTGGCTCTCCCGAAAGCAGCACGATATTCTTATGGAAAAGCAGGAGCGGATGCTGTACAGCAGGAACCTGTGGATTTATAATTCCGCATTTGCCCACGGGATCCAACTGCTCTCGCAGGCCTGCGTATACGGCATCCTGATTTACAACGTTGTCGGCAGGGACATGAGCATCGGTAACTTTACCCTCTATCTCGGACTGTCCACGACCTTCTCCGATACGCTCAGGCAGTTTTTGACCTCCATGGGCGCCTATAAGGAGCGCTCCATGGAGGTTGATAACTTCCGCTCCTTTATGAACTTAGCCACGGACGACGATCAGGACTGCATTCCTGTCCCCAAGTCGGAGCGCTATACCTTTGAGTTCAGGGATGTCTCCTACAAATACGAGGGTACGGACGGCTATGCGCTCCGCCACCTCTCCCTGACGCTTGAAGCGGGGCAAAAACTGGCAATCGTCGGCCTCAACGGCGCAGGCAAGACCACCTTTATCAAGCTCCTGCTGCGCCTTTATGATGTGACGGAGGGCGCAATCCTGCTAAACGGCGTGGATATCCGTCGGTTTCGGCGCGCGGAATACTACAGGCTGTTCGCCCCCGTGTTCCAGAATGTGGAGCTCTTCGCGTTCCCCATGGCGGAAAACGTATCCATGAAACGACCCGACGACACGGACAGAGCCTTGTCCGAGACCTGCCTTGTACAGGCGGGAATGCAGGAGAAGCTGGAAAGCCTCACCGAGGGCGTGGACACGCAGCTTCTGAAGGTTATCCATGAGGATGGCGTGGACCTCTCCGGCGGGGAGCGGCAAAAGCTCGCCTTGGCGCGGGCCCTCTATAAAAATGCACCTATTATTGTCCTTGACGAGCCGACCGCGGCTCTCGACGCACTGGCGGAATATCACACACTGGTAGGGCACAAGACAGCGATCTATATCTCCCACCGCCTCTCAAGCTGTAAATTCTGCGATTGTATCGCCGTGTTCTCGGACGGCCGGATCAAGGAGTACGGCACACACGACGAGCTGGTGCAAAGGACCAACGGCCTCTACGCGGAAATGTTCGCGGCCCAAGCGCAATACTACCATTGATTGCAGTACGGATTGCACTTGGTTACAGCCTTCTCCTGCCCTTATACTGAGAGAACAGCAGCAAAAGCCCCGCCACCGCCCCCAGAAAGAGAAACGACTGTATAAACGGCATGAAATTGTAGGAGCCGCCCTGCCAGAACTCGATAAAGTCATTGCTGATATAGGTCATCGGCAGCGTGTAGGCCACCCGCTGCAGCACAGTCGGAAGCTGCTCCGTGCGCATTCCCATCATGCCCGTCAAAATCATCATCGCGAAGTAAAGTATCATCCCCACGCCGAAGGTGACGCTGAACCGCTGCGTCAGGTTCGCGATGGCATGCGCGATAATCAGAAGGAGTGCGCCAATCAGATACAGCGACGCCAGCAGACACAGCAGCGAGGAGAACGCGGGCTTCTGAATATCCATGGCCAGACTCTGGAAAATGGCAAAAATAACAAACGCGATTGTCAGAAGGACAAAATGCGCGATGATTTTCGCCAGCATAATGCTCTTCTCCTCCAAGCCGAAAAGATGCATTCTGAGCGGTATCTCCCGCTCCACCTCCTGCGAATAGACCGCCCCATATCCCAGAAGCATAATGGCCATCGGCATCACCAGCGTCATTGTCAGCATGATTGTGGTCACCACCTCCTGACGCACCGCCTCCGGCGCCTGCGCACCGATGCTTTTCGACAGAAAATAGCACATGAAATTCGGAAATACAATGCCGAAGAAATGCGGCAACAGGTTTCCGTTTATGTTTCGCAGTTCGTAGAATACCATACGCATGTTACACTTTCTCTTTTTCATCTCACCCTAATCCCCCATTTCCGCGTTGATTGACATAATCTCAATATCCGTGCCGCTCCTCTTAAAATTCACATTGTTATTTATTAAGAGTGACGCAATCTCCTGCTCCTCCTGCCGATTCGCGCAGGACAGCGCCAGCAGATGGGCGGGCGATTTCAGCGTATGAAAGTCCGCGGTCAGCATTCGATTGCACTCGTTATTTTCCAACACGAAAATCGAATCCCCGCAATACCGCCGAAACAGCTCCGTTATCCCCCCGTAGGCGACCACTCTGCCCTTGTCCAGAAGCAGTATCTTGTCAACCAACTGCTCCAGCTCCTCATAATAGTGCGAAACCACAAAGAGCGTATCCTCCTTGTCCCGATACCACTCCACCATCTTTTCCATCAGGCGCTGTCGGGTCTCAAAGTCCAGCCCCGACGTGACCTCGTCATAAAAGGTCAGCTCCGCCTTCTGCATCATCACCATGATGATCGTGAGCTTCTGCTTCTGCCCGCCCGAGAGCGCGTGGAACCGCTTCGACAGACACTCCTCAAAGTCGAAGAACGCAATCAGCTCCTGAAGCTCCCTGTTTCCCTTGATTCTGGTGTCCAACACCGTCTCCATAATACAGCGGACAGGCATGGTATCCACATACGAGTTGAACTGCATATGCACCGCCATCTGCGACGGCACAAGCTGTGTCACGACTCTGCCCTCATAGGGAACCAGTCCCAGAAGCGCCTTCACCAGCGTGCTCTTCCCCGCGCCATTCGAGCCGATAACCCCAATCCGCTCCCCCTTCTCAAACGCAATCGGCCGCTCAATCCGCAGCGCCGTCTGGCTGCCGTATTTTACCTGTAGCTGTTTGATCGTCAATAACATCCGTTTTTCCTCCCATCTTATTCCGTTCAGACTGCACTTCTGCGTCAGTGTTTTCTGTAACACATGTTTTGTTATCCGTCAATTCCGCACACACGCTGTCTTCCATGTTCCTGACACTCAGCCTGCAGTCCAGAAGTCTGCTGTAGTAGGCCGCCACATACAGCCCCAGCCCCTTCCCCTTCGCGCCGCCGTCACTGCTGACAAACGGCTCATAAATATTGGGGAATAGCGCCTCCGAAATCGTCACGCCATAGTTTCTGATACACAGACCGCCGTCACGCACCGTAATCGTGATCCGTCCCCCGTCCGGCGTGTACTGCACGGCGTTGGAAAGCAGGTTATCCGCCACCGTCCAAAGCATCTCCCTGTCGCTCAAAAGCGTCCCGCGCCCGCTCACAGACACGGCCAGCGACCTTGCCTCTGTCTGGACTGCATAACCCCTGACAAGCTCCTTCGCCAAAATCTCCAGTGCCACCGGCTCCCGCTGTTGGAGATTGGCGCGGCGGTTCAGATACAGGATGTCCTCCACCATCTTCCGCATGGATAACAATTGTTTTTTTACCTCCGGCAGATACGTTTTTGTGCTCTTGTACTTTCCGACTTCGTTTATCATGCCGTCCACCAGAAGCAGCGCAGCCGTAATCGGTGTCTTGAGCTGATGCGAGGACGCTCTCAGAAATACTTCCTTCCGCTCGTTCTCCTCCTCCAGAAGGCGGTTCTTCCGCTCGAGCTCCGCATAGCTGTCATGCAGCTTTTGGTACAGCTCCTGCAGGCTTCTCCCCAAATCGCCGATTTCATCCTCCGTATCAGTAGAAAAAGCGTCCGCCTCAAACCCGTCCGTAAGCTCCACGGTCTGCGCATAGCCCGCAAGACGGATAATGGGATTGACGATTTTCCCCGAAAAGAAGCGCGAGGAGAGCAGCACCAGCAAAAACACCACGGCGGCAATCATCGGCAGGCTCTCCATCACTATCGGCGTCAACTCCTCCATCCGCGGCGTCATGGCCGCCATAACGGTGAGGACAACGGCGTCCTGCGTCCGCCCGAAAGCCATATAGGTCGTATAGCCGTAGTCTCCGTCGGAGACGCCTGCCTCGCAGACGAGCATATCCTCCGACGGCATATGGAGCTTAAAATATTCCTGCTCATACACGCCGCTGTTCTCTCTGGTCTCAAGCTGTATATCCACGGGATACGCCTCCGGTATCCAAGACTCCCCGCCAAGCTTTTCTCCCAGCTCCTCCCAAAGCGCCTCCGCCTCTCCCTGCATATCCCCGCCAAAGTCCTCCGACCATGTGGAACGCTCCGACAGCGCCACGCCGTTCATCAGCTCCCTGACCTGACCCAACACCTCCCGCAGCGCCTCGTCCTGCACGGTCAGCGTCAGCTTGAAGAATTTCCCCGTCGCGTAAAGCACATCGCCCTCGTCAGGGATTTCCACCGAGTAAACCGACGTGGGATTCTTCATATTCAGACCGTCATAGGTACGGTTCTCCATGTATCCCCGCTGAACCTCCACCACTGAGGCCAGATTGCTCCGCTCCACATAATCCACATACAGGGACGACAGCATCACCGCAAAATACCCGATTACAAAGGTCACCATCATCAGCGCAAGCGCAATGCTGTAGAGAAATGTTTTCTTCGACAATCCCATACTCACTCCCCCTCCTGAAACTGATAGCCGACGCCGATTACGGTTTTAATATAATTCTCAGGAAGCTTCTTGCGCAGGTTCTTGACATGCGCGTCTATAATTCTGTCATTTCCCACATAGTCCTCATTGAAAATCCGCAGGATTAACTGCTCCCGTGTAAAGGCTCTCTGCGGCTCCCGCTTCAGCGCCTGCAGTAACAGGAACTCGCTCAGCGTCAGCGCCAGCGGGCTCCCGTCATAAAAGGCCTGATACGAGTCCTCATAGAGCACCAGCCCCTTTTCCTCCTGCCGCTCTGTCCTCTTTACGCGCCGCAGAATGGTTTCCATCCGCTTCAGCAGGATAATCGGCGAGACGGGCTTGATGACATAATCGTCCGCATACTGGTTAAAGGCCTGCAATTGCGTCTTCTCATCTTCCAGCGCAGTCAGCATAATCGCCGCCATATCCGGCCGGTGCGCCTTCATCCACGCAAGCACCTCCAGCCCGCTCACCTTGGGCACCATGATATCCAGCACCGCCATATCAAAGCGCTGCTCAGCGAGCAATGCCAGCGCCGCCTCCCCGTCCTCCGCGCAGGCCACGTCATAATCCTGCATTTTCATATACTCTGTGAGCACCTCCCGAATGGTCGGCTCATCCTCCAAAAATAAAATCCGCATCCGTATTTCCTCTCTGTCCGATTCCTGTTTTAAAACTGTCTTTATTGTAGCACATCCGCATGAATTTCATATGAAGATGAGATGAAATGTGATAAAATAAACATCAGACACTTTACAACTCACATCAAAACTTTCGCAGACTTTTTTGATATGCTTCAATTACACCTTGCGTCGGCAGTTCACACGCTTTCTGCCGGCGAGGGGCACTCTGAGACAGGAGGAAAACGGCTTGTTTGAATGGAACGAGGCAGTACAGAACATGATTAATTGGATGGAGGAGCATCTCACGGAGAACCCGTCGCTGCTGGAAATGTCGGCACAGATTGGCTATTCGCCCTACTATTGCTCCAACCGCTTCCACGAGATTACCGGCATGACGCTGAGAAGCTACCTTGCAGGAAGGCGCCTTGCAAGGGCCACGCTGGAAATCCGTGACACCGATGAAAGGATTATTGATATTGCGGTGAAGTACGGCTATTCCTCTCAGGAAGCACTGACAAGAGCGTTTGTGAGCGCATACGGCTGTACCCCCGCCGCCTATCGGAAGAGGCCTGTCCCCATCGCCCTCTCCAATCTCAAGGTCGTTTTCTTTCCTGAACACTATATCAATAAAGGAGGACCTACCATGAACAAAACACTTTTGACAGACGCGCACATCCGCGTGGAGCATATCCCCGCGCACAGGTACATCGGGATTTGGGATATCACGGCAACAGATTACATGAGCTTTTGGAGCAAGCATGACTGCGAGAAGGTCTGCGGCATCATCGACAGCATGAGCCATGTCTCCCACCCGATTGTCACCTGCCACACGGCGGGATGGTTTTATGAGAACGGCCGCAAGGGCTATTTCTACGGCTTTGGCGTGCCCGACGATTACGACGGCGACATTCCCGACGGCTTTGCGCAAAGGAGCGTCCCCGCAAGCGATTATCTCGTCTTCTTTCATCCGCCCTTCGACTATCTGAAGGACTGCGGCGAGGTTATGGGGCGCGTAGAGCGGCTCGCGTGGGGCTATGACCCCAAGGAGAACGGTTATGTCTGGAACGAGGAGATCTGCCCCGATTATCAGCGGCATTTTCCCGAGGTCATTGGATATGAGGTATTGCGGCCTGTAAAGCGGGTGTGACTACGATTGTCGCAATTTCCTATGGAAGAACAAGAAGGCGCAGCAAAAAGGGGACACAACCGATTGTGTCCCCCTCGCTCTGTTTCGCTTCTATAATCATGTCATCATATCGCCTTTCCCTCAATCATTTTCACATATCGCACAAAGTCCGCCAATGTCCATATCCTGTCTCGGCAATCCTTGGGATATGTCATTATATAAGCTCTTGGCACGACCAATACAACGTTTTCCGCCTGCATTTCATCCATCTGCGCTCTCGATATTCCCTGTTGAAGGGTGCAGAGGTATTTCGGCCTGTCCCGCAAACGGTCCGCTTCATTCAGTACCTGCCGCCATCGATCCTTACAGGTCGTTTTTGCGGCGAGAGAAATAACATGCTCTGTCGAAAAGCCGTAATCATGGTATGCTTCCTTGGAAGGGAAAAGAAAATCCGGTCTTTTATTCCCTTCCGTTACCGCCTGTGATGAATATGCAATCCCATTTGCATCGAATATCGCCGACAAATGATGCTCAAGGCTTTTTCCCGCCCTGCTTTTCCTTCGATTCAACACTGCATTGGCAATTCTGACAAACTCATCCACGGATTGGAAGCCTTGCGCAATAAGCTCCCCATACCTTGCATACTCCAGCGCCCTGAAAAGAGCATATTCCATATTGGTCCAACGGATAAGCTTCTCATCAGGATTGGTAAGCATATATTCCCTGTGATCATACACTTTTTCTTCTATCGCGCGGGATGCTGCCGACATCACATCTGATGTGGGAAAGTCCACTTCAAGACCGCTGATAAATTTCTGTATCTCCAATTTTTCCAACGCTTCCGACAGCATTTCTCCCTTGTCAATCAGACTGTTCGTCTCCGTCGGACTGATACCAAAGGTATCGAGAAATTCCTCTATTTCTACATCTGTCTCCAGAAAATATCCGCTGTAATCAACATTTGTCTGCCTTGTAAATACAAACAACGCGCCTGTCTGTTCCGGATTCAGAAAAGGAAAACCCTTCCCGAAGCACGTGATTCTCAGTTCATTCTTACTCTCATAATACGTAAATCTGCTCTCTGTTACAACCTCATCCTGCCATCTGATCTTTACCGTTCTCTTGGGAATCCTTTCCTGTTTAAGCTCCTGTTGGGTGAACATCATTTCTACTGCTGATTTTGAAATCAATATTCCGGACTGATGACCGCCTGTCGCCCCTGTATCATTTGCGGAAAGGAACTTACAAAACCCTCGCTCACTGTCAAGAACCGACTGTATTGCCCGTCCGGTTAATTCCGCGACCACTTAAATCACCATCCTTTGAGCTTCTTTTCCCACTGATGCATCCAACTCTTTTATTTTCTTTGCCATGAGTTCGGAAATGTTTTCAATCAACGGTACTACAACGGAATTTCCAAACTGCTTATAGGCCTGTGTATCCGATACCGGAATTTTAAAATCATCCGGAAATCCCTGCAATCTCGCACACTCACGCGGCGTAAGTCTTCTGGGATTCCTTCCTTCCTGTTCGATTAATATTTCCGATCCGTCCTTATAGTATCTTGCACTGATTGTCCTTGATACCCCATCCAAGGGTGCGATGCCGTATCCGAATCCATTTCCTGCCGCTTTATGCTTTGCGGCATAATTTTGAAGATACTTCCAGAGCTTGTCCGATAAAGTATATTTTTCATCAACCTTTTCATCTAAAATATCCCGCATAACCGGTTTGGGGACTTTGGGGGACAGATCAAAATCGAAATGGCCGGTTTTTCCATATCTCTCACGGTCAAATCCCACGATCAAAATACGCTCTCTATGCTGAGGCACATAATTCTGTCCGTCCAACACCGCATAAGATACACTGTAATTCAATTCCTCCAGCGATTCCAAAATCACCTTAAAGGTTCTCCCTTTATCATGGCTGCACAGGTTCTTTACATTCTCCAGCATAAACGCCTTCGGCCTCTTCTCTTTTAGTATGCGGCACACATCAAAAAAGAGCGTCCCCTGTGTTTTGTCCTCAAAGCCCGTTGCTCTTCCGAGACTGTTTTTTTTTGAAACACCCGCAATGGAAAACGGCTGGCACGGGAATCCCGCAACCAAAACATCATGGTCCGGTATGGAGGAAGCCGGCACCTGCGTAATGTCCCCCTCCGGCTGCTCGCCAAAATTGGCAAAATACGTCTGCTGACTGTATTTATTCCACTCATTGGAATAAACGCAATGCCCGCCCGCTCTCTCAAAGGCAATCCTCATTCCTCCTATACCGGCAAACAAATCAATAAACGTAAATTGTTGATTCGCCGCTATGGCGCAGGGCTTCGATTTATTCTGCAAGCTATCATCTCTTATATGTGTCTGCTTCACTTATACCACTCCCGGAAAAATTCTCTACCTGATTTTTCCTAATTATACTATTGATTTGACCTAAAATCAAGTATTTTCGAATATATGTTCCTGTAGCAGGTAAAAAACAAAAACCTTGCTGATATTCAACTCTCATGGCCGAAATCAACAAGGTTTTTGATATTACAGCAGCTTACGCCTTCAAGCCTATATTCCCGTGCTCAAATCAGCACTGCTCAACAAGCTTCTGTAATGCCGCAAGCGCCTCGTCCGGAAGCTTATCATAGCCCTCCTTCTTTGTCGCGAAGCCCTCAACAGCATCCACACGGTTCTTCATCGCGCTCTTCAATGCGGATACATACTCTGCATTGCCCAGATCCGGTCTGAAGTCTGCCGTCTTGCCGTCCCAATCATACATAATCTCGATGTCATCAAAGTTGCCCCACTTCTCGAACTTCGCTCTTCCTTCAACGATGGTCTCCAGAATGCCAAGGGTATCCGCAGGCTTTACCTTTGTCCCCATAAAGTCGCCCGTATTTACGATATAGCAGTCTACGTTCTTCTCCTCAACCAGCTTCTTGAACTTCTCATAGTCGTTCACAAGCGGATAGGTCCTGAACGGGTTCGCATACGGAACGATTCTCAATGCGTTCATATCCGTGCCTGCCGCCACACGCTCCGCAGAGGAAGTCTTGGTCGCAAGCGTCGCGCCCATAACGGAAGCAAGCGCCGCACCCTTCAGCTTTACTACAGGCGGGATGGTCGGATCCTTCATAATCCAGAAGATTGCATTTACCGGTGCGTCAATCTTGTCTACGCGGTTCGGAGACCACAGCTTGGACTTGATCGCACGTCCGTTACCGTTTCTGATATCCTCCGTTACCAACTGAAGCTTGCCGTTCTCGTCCAATGTCGCGGAGCAGTTCTGCGCCGTCAACAGATACTCATTGTCAGGGCAGCCCGTCGGATAATCCGCCGTCTTATCGAAGTAAGTAGGCTCCAGCGCGATGGACGCGCAGGTGTCGGAGTTGATGATGAACGCGTCATCATGGAGCACCTTGATGCCGCCGAACTTGTCATATTTGCCGCCATGCTTTGCGTGTGTCAGAGTAGACTTTCCTGAGCCTGACAGACCGTATACGGAAGCAACGAACTTCCTGCCGCCCTCAAGAGAGTATTCCTTCTGTCCGCCGTGGCAGGATGCATAGCCGTTTCTGTTTGCAAGCGCCCAAGCCATGGTCAATGTGCCCTTCTTGTGCTCGCCGAAGTATCTCATACCGAGGATTGCCGCGCAGTTCTGGTTGGTGTCGAAATAGCAGAGCGTCAAAGGATCGCTCAGGCAGCTATAGTCTACATCCGGCGCGTCATGCGGTGCCCACTGCGGGTCGGAGAAGATAAAGATATCCGGCTCCTTGCCGTCGCCTACAGGCTTGGAATTCTTGTACATCTTTACATAGTCGTCCGACATATACTGGAAGTTCAGCATCCAGTTGTAAAGGATATTCTCCTCGCCCTCCGGAAGAAGCAGGTGCGCCTTTACCATAAACTCAGGGTCAAGACCGATAAAGCACTCCGCATGATACATTGTCTTCCAACGGGTCTCATATACCGCGTCCATAACTACCTTATCCAGCTTCGCGTCATCAACGCCCGGCTCGCCCTTAATGCGCCGCGCCGCCGCGTAACGTCCTGTTACCGCGCCGTCGTTGAACAAAAGAACCTTCGCATCCTTCTCGAGGCCAAAGGTCTCGCCATCCTTCACCGGCATATCCGTGACAATTGTTCCCGGGGAATTCTTCGCTAACTGATAAGCCTCCTTCAAAGTATTTACCTTCACTACGTTATTTCCATAGAACGCCGCCTCGATGATAGAACGTGTCTTGGAAAAACCTACTTTTCCGGCACCGATCTCGGAAATGGGATAATACGCTTTTGTTGACATACAAAGTCCTCCTTAAAGATTATAATTTTATTTCAAGCCGCTTTACCCTCGCGCAATTGCCGGAGAACACGTCTCCGCCTGCGGAGGATAACGACAAGCATGAGCAAAAATTGGAACATTTATACAATATTTACATATTTGCAAATATTATCTCAAAAATATTGTGAAAAGTCAATTAAAATAAAGTGAAACTATCGTAAAGTTTCAACAAATCACACAGCGCGCGTCGCCGCCCGAAGCTGCTCCAGCTCCTCCCCCTCAAAATAGGGCGCAAGCTTCTCATACACCATCTCGTGGTAGGCGTTGAGCCTTCTGACATCCGACGCTTCCATATAGCCTGTGTCTATCGCGTCCAAGTCAATCGGGACACAAGTCAGATGGCGGAACCCCATAAACTGCCCGTCCCCGTTCTTGACCTCGTTGACGACCTCCACGACATTCTCAATACGGATCCCGTGGCTGCCCTCAATATATACGCCAGGCTCGTCCGACACGATCATTCCCTGCTCCAGGACCGTCTCACCGACGTCCGCGACATATTTCCAGCGGATGCTCTGCGGCCCCTCATGGACATTCAGAATATAGCCGATGCCGTGGCCCGTGCCGCACTTATAGTCGATAGCGCACTCCCACAAGGGCAGCCGCGCCAGAATATCCACGTTCCTGCCGGTACAGCCGTAGAGGAACTTCGCGTCGGCAAGCCGCAACATCCCGCAGACCGTCTTGGTAAAATGCTTCTTCATCTCGTCCGTGATCGGTCCCAGCACAATCGTTCTGGTCACATCCGTGGTCGCGCCCATGTACTGTCCGCCGGAGTCCACCAGATAAAAGCCCTCCGGCTTAATCTCCGCCTTGTCCTGCGCCGTGGCCTCATAGTGCATCATCGCCGCATTCGCGCCATACGCGCTGATAGTGTCAAAGGAAAGCTCTACAAAGCCCTCTATCTCTGCGCGCATCCCGTCAAGCTTCTGCGCCGCGCTGTACTCGTCCATCGGCACCTTGCCGACACTGCGCTTCATCCAGAACAGGAACTTGGTGAGCGCCACGCTGTCCAGCAGATAATATTTGCGGATATTCTCAAGCTCCACCGGATTCTTGACCGCCTTCAGAATGCCTACGGGATTTTCCTTCCCGATAAGCTCGCCGCGCTTCGTGGCCAGCTTGTACAGCAGATAGCTGACGTCGCCCTCCGCGCACCATATTTTCCCCTCGAGCGCGCAGTCCTCCAGAAAGCCCGCCAGCGTCTCGTAGTCCCTGCACTCGACATTATTTTTTCTGAAATATTCCCGTGTCTCCTCCGTCAGCGCCTCCCGCTGCACGAAGAGAACCGCCGAATCCATGGAAAGAAACGTGTAGGAGAGCGCCACGGGATTGCACGCGACGTCGTTTGCGCGGACATTGTACAGCCACATGATGTCGTCCAGCTTGGAAATCAGAAGGTGCGCCGCCTTCTCTGCCTTCATCTTCTCGCGCACCTTCTCCAGCTTCTGCGCGATGGTCTCCCCACAAAGCGTCTCGGGAAGCACCCACAGCGCGCTCGCGGGAATCGCCGGCCTGTCTGTCCAGAGGGCATCGACAATATCCTGCTCCCAGACTATGCGGACCTGCCGTCCGTCAAAGGCCTTCTCCAGCTTCTTCCCAAAGGACGCGGAGACCACCCTGCCGTCAAAGCCGATTGTCTGCCCGTCGGAGACGTTTTTCTCGAGATATTCCGTTATCGTCGGAACGTTCTCCTCGCCCATCCGATACAGCACAATATCGGAGCCCTCAAGCTCCCGCTGCGCCTGCACAAAGTAGCGTCCGTCCGTCCAAAGTCCCGCCTCCCGCTCACTGACAACGAGCGTGCCGTTCGAGCCGGTAAAGCCGGACAAAAATTCCCTGACCTTGAAATAGCCGTCCACATACTCGGAATTGTGAAAATCCGCCGTGGGCACGATATAAAAATCAATTCCGGCCTGCCTCAGCGCGTCTCTGAGCGCCTCTATTCTCTGCTTTGCCGTATTCATAATCTCTCACAAACCTCCCTAGTATCCCTGCGCCTGCGCGCCCTGAAGCATCCCGACCGCCGACGAGGTTCCTATGCGGTCGCAGCCCGCCTCCAGAAACATCACCAAATCCTCCCTGGTCTTCACGCCGCCGGCAGCCTTCATCCTGACCTTCGGCCCGATATGCTCCTTGAACAGACGGATATCCTCAATCGTCGCGCCGCCCGTTCCAAAGCCCGTGGAGGTTTTGATGTAGTCGGCGCCCGCGTTGGTCACCGCCCTGCACATCGCGATCTTCTCCTCCTCGGTCAGAAAGCAGGTCTCTATGATCACCTTGAGGATATGGCTGCCGCACGCCTTTTTCAGCGTGCGGATTTCCTCCTCAACCTTGTCAAACGCGCCGTTCTTCACATCACTGATATTGACAACCATGTCAATCTCGTTACAGCCCTCGGCGAGCGCCTGCTCCACCTCCGCCACTTTCGCGGCCGTCACGCTGTAGCCCAGCGGAAAGCCGACTACGGTACAGATATTCAGCTTCTCCCCGTACTTGTCATGCACCCGTCCGATATACGCGGGCGGGATGCAGACCGAGGCCGTCTCGTACGTCACCGCCTCGTCGCAGAGCTTCTCAATATCCGCCCACGTCGCGAACGGCTTGAGCTGCGTATGGTCTATGTGCTTCAAAATTTCCTTATCTGTCAATCTAATCCCCCATTTCTGAGCAGTTTACTGCCCATCTTTATTTGTCCATGCCGACAAGGTACTTGCGCTGTGCCTTCATCAATATCATCCCGTAAAGAACAACCACCACTACCAGCAGCAGACTTACCGCCGTATCCGCAAACGGGTACGCCGCCAGCAGCTCCAAGGCCTGCGCCATCCCCACCACCAGCAAAAATATCCCCGTAAACAGCGTGAACGGAAACGTAAACCGGATAAATCCCGCGGGATCCTTGGCCCTGTCAAGCGGAAAGCTCTTTCCGACCAGCATCACCGGAATCTTATGTGAGGATTTCATCTGAACCGCCCAGTATATCATATATACGCCGCAAGCCATGATCAGTATGTTACAAATCATTGCCATACTCTCACCACCTCTTTTTCAATATTCTCAAAGCCTCAAATGCCGAGGAAGCGCTTTACGACCGCCTTCATCTCCTCCTTCCCGCACACGGTATCATGCAGCACCGGAGCCGTCCGTATCTCGTTGATGGCGTTGGGAACCGCCACCTTCCCCAGCTTGGAAAGCGCATCAGCCAGCTCAAAGTCGCCCATCGAATCGTACTTCGCGTCAATCGCGTTCATCACGCTTCTCGTGAATTTGAAAGGGCTTGCGGTCGATACGATAACGGACTTTGCGGTATCCCCCGTCGCCGCCTTATATTTGTTAAAGACCGCAGCAGCTACCGCGGTGTGCGTATCCATAACATACCCCGTCCGCTCCCAGACCGCCTTAATCGTGTCAGCAGTCTCCTGCTCGGACGCGTAATTGCCGTAGAAATCCGTCATGGCCGCACGCATATCCGCGGTAATCTCATAGCGCCCCGCCTCCGACAGCGCCTTCATCAAAGCGGCGTTCTTCTCCGCGTCGCGCCCTGCCGCCAGATAGATCAGGCGCTCCAGATTGCTCGAGATCAGGATGTCCATGGACGGGGAGCTTGTCAGCACGAACGCCCGATTCCTGTCGTACACGCCTGTCTCAAAGAAATCGTACAGCACCTTATTCTCATTGGAGGCGCAGATGAGCTTCGCGATGGGAACCCCCATGCCTTTCGCAAAATACGCCGCAAGGATATTGCCGAAGTTCCCTGTCGGGACAACAAAGTTGACGCGCTCTCCCTGCGAAATCTCCCCCCGCTTTAAGAGCTGCGCGTACGCGTAGACATAGTAGACCACCTGCGGCACCAGACGGCCGATATTGATGGAGTTCGCAGACGAGAATTGATACCCCGCCGCATCCATCTCCCGCTCCAGCTCCTTGTCGCCAAAGAGCAGCTTCACGCCCGTCTGCGCGTCGTCAAAATTCCCCGTAATCCCCACGACAAAGGTGTTCTCCCCCTTCTGGGTCACCATCTGCTTCTCCTGAATGGGGCTGACGCCGTTCTTGGGATAAAAGACGATGATCTTCGTCCCCGCCACATCCGCAAAGCCCGCAAGCGCTGCCTTTCCCGTGTCCCCGCTGGTCGCCGTCAGAATCACAATGTCGTTTTTGACCTTGTTCTTTTTCGCGGCGGTCGTCAGCAGATGCGGGAGAATGGAAAGCGCCATATCCTTAAACGCGATCGTCGCGCCGTGGAAAAGCTCCAAATAGTAAGCGCCGTCAACCGCGGTCAGCGGCGCGATCTCCTCCGTGTCAAATTTGCCGTCGTAGGCCTTTCGGATACAGTCCTTGAGCTCCTCCTCGGTAAAATCGGTCAGGAACAGCTTCATCACCTCGTAGGCCGTCTCCCGATAGTTCATCCGCGCAAGCTCGTCGAGACTCTTATCCAATACCGGCACGGACTCCGGGACGAACAGCCCGCCATCCTGCGCAAGCCCCTGCAAAATCGCCCAAGAGGCCGTCACCGCCTCCCCTCTGCTCCTCGTGCTTCTGTAAAATAAATCCATTTCACATTCTCCTCTTAACAAGTTTTCCATTCCGGTACAGTCGTTGTTTTCAACAAATAAGTATAGCATAGTATTTTTGTGACTGCAACCAAAAACGCAAGCCCTGACGGCTTTACCGCCAAGGCTCGCGTTTGAAATATGCGGGGGTTTTGGGCTTTAGGAAAACGCTGATTAAAACTGCTTGCGCTTCATATGTCTTGCCGAAACCGCATACGAGACGCCCAGAAGCGCAAGCATCGCCAGAAAGCACTCCCAAAAGAGTGCCGCCGTGCCCTGCCCGAAAAACGCGCTGAATATCTCTTCCAACGGAATGTTCCGCAACGCCTCCAGCTTCGTCGTTGCAAGAAAGACCACCCCATACACCACCGCCACCATCATCAGAATGACAAGCCTGCACTTTGCGGTTCCGAATATGAGCGCGACCGGAATCATCACCGCTATGATCAACGCCCCGACGACAAGCATGGCCGACGACGTGAGGAGAATCTCCGTTACGTCGCCGTTCCTCCACAGGATTCGTTGAAACAGACATCCCAGCACTAGCGTTATTCCCCACATGCCCAGCATGACCGCCAGCCCGAACAGATACTTTGACCTGACATAGGAGACCCTGCCGGTGGGAAGCGTCACCAGAAACGCCATGCAATTATCCATCTCGTCATAGGAGAGCGAGCTGACGACAAGCACGGCCCCCATCACCGTCATATAGGAGACCACATAGCCGATCAACATGCCCTCGTTTGTAAAAAACAGAGCCACCATAACTCCCGCCGTGATCAGCAGAAACATTTTCTGAATCAGCAGCATTTTAAAATCCTTGATCAACAGTCCTCTCATACAGCCTCCCCCTTCACCATCATCGCGATTACATTGTCGATACTGCCCTTTTCCATTGCAAGCTCCGGATAGTTCTCCACATAGAACCGCTTCCGGTTTGTCAGGCAGCAATACCCGTAGCTCTCCGTCCTCCTGCGCAGGATATATTCCTTATCCAGCCCTTCATACTGCTCTCCGGTCAGCTTCATCACGCCGTATTCGCCCAGCAGAATATCCGTGTCCTCGTGCAGGACAATCTTCCCCTCCTCTATCATGTACACATCATCACAGAAATTCTCGAGGTCGCTCGATATGTGCGAGCTGATCAGGATGCCGCACTCCTCATCCTCCATATAAGCCCGCAGCAAATCCAGCAGCTCCTCCCTGACAAGGACGTCCAGCCCCGCCGTGGGCTCGTCCAGAATCAGCAGCCGCGCCTTGTGCGACATTGCAAGCAGAAGCCGCAGCTTCGCCTTCATTCCGGTGGAAAAGCCCTTCAAATTCTTATTCATCGGAAGCTCAAAGCGCTCACATTTCCTCCGGAAATCCGCCGCGTCAAACGCCGCGTACTCCGCGCGCATAATCGGTATAATGTCCTTTATCCTGAGGAAATTGCTAAAGCCCGAATCCACAAACGCCACGCCGATATCCTCCCGCTCCTTCGCGGTCAGCGCCTCCGGCGCCTTGCCCAGCACGGAGATTTCTCCGCTGTCCGGCGTAATCAGACCCAGAATCGACTTAAACGCCGTGCTCTTGCCCGCACCGTTGCGCCCGATCAGCCCTGTGACACACCCGTGCTGCAACTGCATGGAGCACGCAAGCTCAAAGCCGCCATACTGTTTCCTCACATCCTTCATCTCCAATAACATCCTTCTCATCCCTCCATAATAATCTCGAATAACGCGCGGATATCGTCCTCCGTCATACCGCTGCTCCTCGCCTTGCGGACTGCCGACTCAAAAGCCGCCTCCACCTCCCTGCGCTGCTCCTCCAAGAGCAGATTCCGGTTCATCGCCGTGACAAAGCTGCCCTTCCCGTGCACCGTGACGATAAAGCCCTCCTGCTCCAACGCGTCATAGGCCTTCTTTACCGTCAGGGCGCTGATGCGAAGCTCCTTGGAGAGCGTCCTGACAGACGGCAGCATCTCCTCCTGCCGCAGTTGCCCCTTCATAATATGCTCCTTCATCTGCCCGACAATCTGCTCATAAATCGGCTGCATCGAGGAATTGTTGATAATCAAATCCATTCCCACAAACCCGCTCCTTTCCGACTTTTCCTTTCCTGTATATCGCTTTCATAAACAGTATATAACAGTATATATCCGTTGTCAACTGTTATATACTGTTTATTTAAATTATTTTTACTGCCGCAATTTCCCATAAAATGCAAACAAAAGGATACGCCTCCTGCCAAGTTCCTGACAAGGGGCGTATCCGTCCTCACATTATAATATTATTTTACGTCGTCTGTCCTAATTTCGCACCGTACTTATCCACTAACCTCGTATAATATTGTATGTATCCCTTCAACTGCTCACATTTATTCCGGTTCGCACAGTCCTCCTGCCCGCACGGTCCCTTTAACCCCTCCGGGCTTGCGCAGCCGCCGCTCAGAGTCTCGTCTCTTACCGTCTCGAAATACGCTTTCGCCGCGCGCAGACGGCTCACACAGCCCTCCGGCGTCTCTCCATACAGCTCCATCAACTCCTCCTGGACATCGACATTCTCCTCGTCAATCTCCCAATGCTCCCTAAAGGCCGCACCATATTCCCCGTACAGGGCCTTCATCTCAGCGACCTGCGTATACAAAGCGCGAGCCTCCCTCACAGCCTCGCTCTCACCCGCACCCGCGGGGGAATTGCGTATAATGCTCCACTCATCCCTTTCCCCGCAGTAAACCGCTATATTCCTGTCCGGAAGAAGCACCTGAGGCACAAGCGCCACATGGGGCTCCCCGCTGAACATAAAATCCAAATAGTTGTCCTGCGCGCCATGCTGAATCGGACTATGCTCTCTGTCCTCCGCGCCTCCCAAGGCGCCCTTTGATAACCCCGACAGGACGGCCTCCTCCTCGTCCGAGCCGGCCTGAATATGCGCGTACTCTCCGCCTGTCTTTTTCTGAATCTCATGGATGTCGTAATCTCCCGTAATAAAGTATTTCGATGCCTCCGACACCCCTTCGCTCCTGAGCAGCGCGTTGATCCAAGCCGTCAGCATGTCCGTATTCGGAAACCGTATCGCGCCCTTATTTACCCGGGATGCGGCATCCGCGTCCGCGCTCAGCCTCGCGCTCCCTTCCGACGACAGATACAAGCCGGTCACCTCCGAATCCCCACGCACACCGACCAGTCCGCACAGGAATCGCCTTGCGATATTGTCCCCCGCCTTCTCGTCGTAAGGGACACCCTTGAGCGAGAGCTCCTCAAAGCCTTTTCCGGCCAGCCCCACCTCGGCGGGCTTAATCGTTTTCGCCAGAATGGAATGCGGCTTTGCGGCCGCGCCAAACGCCAATTTCTCCAATGAGAATGCTCCTGCCGCCCTGAACGCGACCAACAGCTTTCCCGCCGGAGCGCCCTTCATAAACGCTTCCAAGCCCGTGCGGTGCTCCCGCAGCATGAACTCACGGTCAAGTATTTTCTCAACCTCTTCCCGCCTCGCGGCGTTGTCTCCTCTCAAAATCATATGCAGCTCCTCCTTTTTTATTCGAGTAACTGCATTCTATCATCCTTCACATTTAAAATTAACTTACACTTGTGAAAATAAAATCCTGTCGCTGAGCGCGGCGGATTACGGCGCATAGAAGTCATGTCCGCCGTAGGAAAACAGAAATGTAAGATGATTGTCAAACCACGACACATTCTCAGCCGCCGCATATCTTCTGGCCATAAAATACATGGCTCCCTTGGAGACGTCCTCACCGCGCAGCGCACTGAAAACGACCTCCCTTGTCTCCTCGGAGACCGTCACGGAATTGATCGTACCGTTGGCCACCGGCGAAAACTGCGCCACATTCTGCGATTTCTGATAGACCACCGCCGTCACGCTGTCGGGAAACCGCCCGCTTTTGACGCGGTTGATCACCACGTTCGCCACCAGAAGCTTGCCCTGCCTGTCCTCCCCGCCGGCCTCCGCCTCCACGATTTTCATCAGCGTCTCTATATCCTGCTGCGACACGGCAATGCAATAGTCGGGCGTCAAATCCTTGTAGGTGATGACCCGCCGGGTGGACGCCCGCGGCTCCGGCTCCACAACCCGGACCAGCTGCTCCTTAATGACAGCATCAACCGTATTCTCAACCTGAAAGGCCGCCGGCTCAACGCCCTGCACGATACCGCCTCTCGAAAGCATGAGCCCCGCCGTAAGCACCGTATTGACGCCAAATAAAAGGAAAGAATTTTTTGAATACATGTCCGCCTTCACTCCCTTTCTCACCTTCGTATTTACATTATATGTACTTGTCCACAAAATAATGTCTGTGAAAATGCTTGAAAATCTGCTATAATCATCTATAGTTATTGTCAAAAACGGCGGAATTATTCAAAGGAACGGGAACACGGTCATGTTAAAGGGCGTATATAAAGCACAAAAAAAGGATGGCGCTGTCTATTACCGCGCGTCCATCACACACAAAAATAAGCATATCAGTCTCGGCAGCTTTGACACCATGCGGCAGGCCGGCACCGCCTACCGGGAGGCGGACCGAATCCTGCGCACTGCCGCGCTGACGGTTCACAATTATGATGAGGACTCCCCCCTCTCCTTTGAGAAATGGGTTATCCTCATCAATTTCCGCGACAACGGCATTTATTTCGGCACGCCGATCTATGCCCGCCCAAAGTTTTTTTACTATTATCTGTCGGGTTCCGTTGTCCTGAAATTCGATATCGACGACCTGTTCTACTATTCCTCCCACAAAATAATGAAGCGTAACGGGCACCTGTTCGTCGCCGACTACGGGATGCAGGTCAATATCCTGAGCCGCTACGGAATCCGCAGCTTTGCGGTGCCCGGGCGCGATTATCTCTTTATCAACGGGGACGACACGGATTTCCGCCGCGCGAATCTCAAGATTGTCAACCGGTATCAGGGTGTCTGCGCCGTCACCGTGCGAGGCAAGACGAAGTACAAGGCCAAAATCAACGTCCCGGGATATTTCGTCATCGGGACCTACGCCAGTGAAATCGAAGCCGCCATCGCCTACAACAAGGCCATCGACGCGCTCCGTCGAAACGGCGTGCGCAGGAACTATCTGCCGAACTATATCGACGGGCTTTCCCCCGCCTCCTACGCGGATATTTATTCCCGCTTAAAAATATCCGACAGAATTGTAAATTACTCTTTGTAAACATTTTTACCCGAGAAAGGAGACCCTATGTACCAATGTGAAAATTGCGGCGGCAACCTGAAATTCGACATCGCCCTGCAGCAGCTCGCCTGCGAGTACTGCGGCGCCCGCTATGACCCCTACAAGGTTGATGCCGCCGCGTCCGGCGGCTCCGGCGCCGAGGAGGACGCCCTCTACGACGTCACCGTCTTCACCTGCCCGCAGTGCGGCGGAGAAATCTTCAGCACCGAAAATTCCGCCGCCGAATTCTGCAGCTTCTGCGGCGCGTCCACGGTGTTGACAAGCCGTCTCAGCCATGAGAAGCGTCCGGATTTCATCATCCCATTCCAAAAGACGAAGGAGGACTGCCGCAGGGCCTACCAAAAGCTGCTGCGGCACGCGATCTTTGCCCCGAAGGAGCTCAAGGATCTGGCCTATATCGATTCGTTTCGCGGCATCTATATGCCCTATTGGTCATATCATGTCACGCAGAAGGGAAGCTTCCTGCTGACGGCGGAGCACACCTACCGAAGGGGGAACTACCGCTTCACGGACACTTACCGGCTCACGGGGGATATCGACGCGGACTTCAACGCCTTCACCTATGACGCCTCCTCGTCCTTCTCCGACAGCATCAGCGAATGCATCGCGCCCTACAACGTGGGGGAGATGAAGCCCTTCACTCCCGCCATGCTGAGCGGATTTTACGCGGACACGGCGGATGTTGACAGCGGGCTGTACCTTCCCGAGGCCATTGACCTCGCCAACGACTACAGCTTTCGGACGCTTTCCAAACGCCCCGAATACGGGAACCTGTCCGTCAACAGACCGGAAGCCGGCCGGCTCTCCTCCACACTCGGTACCGAGTGCGCGCATGTGCGCCGCGCAATGCTCCCCGTCTGGTTTCTCTCCTACAGAAAGGGCGACCGCGTCTCCTACGCCACGGTGAACGGCCAGACCGGCAAAATATCCGCCGACCTTCCGGTGGATACCCGCAAATATCTGCTGGGATCCGTTTTGCTGGCGATTCCGATTTATCTTTTTTTGAATACGAGCTTCACGATTGTCCCGCGCAGTACGCTCCTTCTGTCCGCGTTTCTCGCGCTTGCGGCCGCAATCATCTACACGGTGGAGCTCGGTGAAATCAACCGCAGGGAGCACAGGGAGGACGACATCGGCTATCTGTACCGGACGCAGGGCAGCGCCAGTACGGCATCCGGGCGCTCCCGCCGGCCAAAAAAGACCTCGAAGGGTCTTCTCGACAGGCTCAGGGGAACCTCTATCGTGATTATCATTGTGGCGGGAATGATGCTCTACCAACTCATGGGCGTTATGCTGATGTTCCTCTTCTCCCTGCATAATGTCCTGCTCCTTGCGGGCGTGGTCGTCACGGCCGCTCTCGGCATTCCGCAGGTATTGAAGCTTCCCACACAGCGAAGCTGGGCAGAGTTCTTCTGTCCGTTTACCGCGATTTTGCTCGACCTTTTGATTTTGTTCCTTGACCCTGCATCCGACCTGTACTTTTACGACGGAACGCTGGTGTCGTACCTTATGAGCTGCATATCCCTGTACGCCATTATCCGCAAGTACAATCTGCTGGCGACAAGGCCCCTGCCGCAGCTTGACAGACGAGGAGGTGAATCCCATGCGCATTCCGAATAGCTTCAAATATCCGGCGCTCCCGCTGCTCGTGCTTCTGCTCGCGCTCCTGCGCTTCCTTCTGCCGGGGACTGCGCCGGTCTGCGCGGCGGAATCCGAGGCGGATGATGTTGTGTACACAAATGCGGACACGGGTTATTCTGTCCGCATCAACGACGACGCGGATCTGCTCACGGAGGAGGAGGAACGCGCGTTGTGCGCGGACATGCGGCCCGTCACCGACTTCGGGAACGTCCTCTTTGTGTCCATATCCGAGAATCCTTCCTCCGCCGCGCGGTACGCGGAGAGCTATTACCATGAGCGCTGTCCCGGGCAAAGCGGAACGCTGTTCCTCATCGACATGGACAACCGTATGCTTTGGATATACAGCGACGGCAGCGTCTACCGCGCCGTCACATCGGACTACGCCAACACCATCACCGACAACGTGTACCGCTACGCGAGCAGCGGCGACTATTACCGCTGCGCAAGCAAGGTCTACGAGCAGATATACGCGCTGCTGCAGGGTCAGAAAATCGCGCAGCCGATGAAGTATATCAGCAATCTTTTCCTCTCCCTGCTGTTGGCGCTGCTTGCAAACTATCTCCTCGTCCGGCTTTTGTCCCGCACAAGGAAGCCCGCCCGCAGCGAGCTGCTCGGCAGTATGCCCATCCGCAGCAGCTTTGCGAATCTGCGCCGAACGCTGATTCATCAGAAAAAGGTATACGTCTCCTCCTCCGGCTCTTCCTCGGGACACGGCTCCTCCGGCGGCGGACATTCCCGGTCAGGCGGCGGCTCCTCCGGCGGCGGGCATTCCCACTCCGGCGGCGGGGGCGGCCATCGGTTCTAAGGAACGTATACGGTATTATTCCGCCTGTCGCTTCAACACTCTCTGCTTGAACGCGCGGATTCTTGCTCCATAGCGGCTCGTATACAGCGCGCCGCAGAGCAGGACGCCGAGCACTGCTCCAAGGCAGAAGTCCGCTATGTTCTCATATGCGCCCTCTGCCGTCAGTCCCTGCATTTCCAGAACCGTATACACCACAAAGGCCGCAACAGCCGCAAGGAACACCCAATGCATTCTTCTTGTGAAAACCATTTTATCACGGTTACTGTAATCCGCCACCTTTAATAATACTTCCTCCGATTTCTTATCAATCCTATCCGTCTTCCTTTCTCCGTCCAATAATTCTTCAATACCGACATCAAAGTAATTGGCAAGCTCCATTACCAAGTCAAAATCCGGCATGTTGACCCCATTCTCCCAGCGGGAGACGCTCCGGTTGGTCACGCCCATGATTTCCGCCAACTGCTCCTGTGTCATCTGCTTCTCCCTGCGAAGCGTTTTGATAAATTGTCCTGTTTTCTTTTGATCCATAAATCGGCCTCCTTTCGTGTTCAGTATAGCATTCGGGGGCGAAAATGAACACGACACAGAGCGGGAACATTGTAATCTCGCACCGTTCGCAATTTCCTATAGAATAAAAACAAAATCACCGGCGGCGCCGATGATTCTGCTGCATATCTCATGTTTCCGGATGGTTTCTCTTACTGCGGACGAATCTTGCAATGGACTTATACTGCTGTTCCGTCATAATTACGACATTGCCTTCTTTTGTATTCACGGTGGTAAACTCCTTATTGTTTACGATATTATAGATAATGTCCTCCGTGTTGTTGAGAAAATTTGATAATGATGTATAATTCATTTTGTATAAGCTCCTCTTTGGTCTATATCCTCTCCGCTAGAAGCATACACAATATATGCCCCTGTTTCTGGGAGATATTTGTATTATAACACAATATCTTCCATGAGGAAACCCTAATCCGGTAATTTCTCCTGCAAATCCGGCGATTTCTTCCCGCAGGCAAGGAAACGACCGCCCAGCCTCAATATTCCTCTTGAGTTTTTGCCC
Organism: Roseburia sp.; assembly: GCA_023664265.1. Lineage (GTDB taxonomy): Bacteria > Bacillota > Clostridia > Lachnospirales > Lachnospiraceae > COE1. The sequence continues at coordinate 1,576 of JAMPFV010000031.1, read as the reverse complement.
AAGTATACCTTTCACAAGGTTTTCCCGTTTCAAGAAATGTCACAATAATATCCAATAGTATATTGGTATCTTCGCAAACACATTTTTGGGGAATATAATATCCGGAAATTTCCTCCTGCTCCTCTGCATTTGCATGTTTCTCATTTATGTAGTTGTATGATATTCCCTGTGCCTCGTCTTGGATTAAAATAAAGGAATGAGCGCCTTCAGCGCCGACATCTATACTATAATCTTCATCATCATAAAATGATTGCAAATGCGCCAATCTTTCCCCCAAAACAGCTTCTTCTATTACTCTATGTACCTCATCGAACGCTTCATCAGCTGCTTCCTCAACATGATAAGGTTTTGTCTTATCATTATAAAATATTCCTAATTGTTCAAAACGGAACTTCTTATTCTCCATAAAACGAACCTCTCTTTCCGATTCCATTAACTCATCTTTATATGCTCCCATTTGCTTCTAATGTCAGCTTTGCAATCAACACGAATACCGCTGTCTCCAATAGTGGTATCCCATGTTGTATTGTCCGGAATAATGTTTTAACGGCTCAGGCTTTCCTATTCCCTGCATTGCACCATTTCTTTTAATATCATCTAACAAATTATTTATCTTCTTAATTGTTTTCTTATCTTGAAATTGCCAATATACATAATCCGCAAAACCTTTATCTGTAAAAGTCAAATCATTCATTCTCTTGCTCCATTCGCTTTATCCAATCTAAAACTTTTTGAGTCGGTTTCCAGTTATCAGATTCCATTTCTCGCAATTCTTCCATACTAAAAGAGATTGTCTTCCCCTCTTCAAACTGTTTGAAGCTTTGATCTAATTTTGCAAGATATTCTGCGTTTCGTTTCGCCTTCGCCAGTTCGTTATACTCAGCTTCAGAAATAATAACTACATTTTTATTTTCCTTGCGTGATACAATCACAGGTTCTCCATCAAATGCCATATCAAAATATTTCTTGATATTCGCTCTAACATCCATCTGCTTTGTCGCAATCATAACGCACCTCTTTCTGTACCAAAAACCGTACTATTTATTGTACTTATATTATATGCTTCTATTATATACAATATATACAAGTCAACAAAATTTATGGCTCAAAAGCAACAATCAATTGCTTTAATGCTTCCGTCTTTTTCATAGCGCTTCCTTTCATCCCAAATCATTTCCTGCCAGAGCTTAAAATGTATCCCAAAAGATGAGAAAACATGCACATTCCTTAGATTGAAAATGTTGTTTCCTCCGCAAAAGAACCCGCTCAATTGTTCTTTTACCAAGCATAGCATACCTTCTTCCGCGTTACCACAAAAACTTCTTGCCTTTGTGTCGAATCCCGTATAGAATGATTTCAGCAGAACATTCCGCAGCGTTTGACAGGAGCGGGGAAATCTGCTACAATAAAAGCACAAAGGGGATACTGCCGATAGACGGTCAGCCCTTAGAATTTAGTTGCAAAAAGTAACCGTATCCTTTGGCCGGGGCGGTTACTTTTTTGTGTGGTTTATGTACGCTGTCAGAATTGACACAATGATTCCAAGAATCATCAGAACAACCGTCAGCAGTTCATA
>JAMPFV010000030.1 GCA_023664265.1 Roseburia sp. | reverse complement strand
TTAATCTGGTGACGTGAATCGCAGATTTTTTCTTTTGTGATACAAATAGTCTGCTGTTTTCCGCTCTCGTATATTACCTCTAAGTTTCCCAACTGCCAAGTCAATAATCCAGTGCAAGGGAAAATGACAGGCCGCCGCATATAGGGCAATTCCTCATAGCGGTGGTCAGCACTTTACTTGCCATTTTTACTCACATACTTTTTGCCAATATCGCCATATTTCATCAGCATTTTCAGACAATTTGGCGAAACTTCTATACCTTTTGGCAAAACCCTATACAATTTGGCAAAACCATACTTTTGGGCAAAAGTCCGAGGTTTCGCCAGATTGTATCCGTAATTTCCCAATCGCCATATTCACAACCCTATCCCAAAACGCAAAAAAGAGGAGCCCACCAGTTATCCCGGTGAACCCCTCCACGCCCGAAATCCCTGAATGAAAGCCCCTGCTTTCAGCTTTTTCAAGCCATTTCTCTATACTTTCACCAAATCGTGCCGCCACACCGCCATGCCTCCCTCCATTCCGCAAACTGTCTTCGACAGTTTCCTTCATGTCGGGTGCGGGCTTCGCCCTATGCATCCATCAGGACAAATGCTCCGGTGAGCAAGCTCCCCGCCGCCTTTATCCTTCTGTCTGCGCATGGCTCATTGCCATGGCATCAATTATTGATAGCCGCCTGTGCCGCCGCCAGTCTTGCAATAGGCACTCTGAACGGTGAGCAGGACACATAATCCAAGCCAATCTTATGGCAGAACTCTACGGAAGAAGGATCTCCGCCGTGCTCGCCGCAGATACCAACATGAAGCTTCGGATTGACCGGCTTGCCAAGCTTGATAGAGGTCTCCATCAGCTTGCCGACGCCTGTCTGGTCAAGCTTTGCGAACGGATCGTTCTCGAAAATCTTGGTATCATAATATGCCTCCAGGAACTTGCCCGCGTCATCACGGGAGAAGCCAAAGGTCATCTGCGTCAAATCATTTGTACCGAAGCAGAAGAAGTCCGCCTCCGCCGCAATCTCGTCCGCTGTCAGCGCAGCTCTCGGAATCTCGATCATCGTGCCTACCTCGTACTCCAGCTTTACGCCTGCCGCCGCGATTTCAGCGTCCGCCGTCTCGACAACCACCTTCTTGACAAACTTCAGCTCCTTCACCTCGCATACAAGCGGAATCATAATCTCCGGCTTTACGTTCCAGTCCGGATGCGCCTTCTGCACCTCGATAGCCGCGCGGATAACTGCCTTCGTCTGCATCTTCGCAATCTCCGGATACGTTACGGCAAGACGGCAGCCTCTGTGACCCATCATCGGGTTGAACTCATGCAGAGACGTGATAATATTCTTGATGGCCTCCACGGACTTTCCCTGTGCGTCCGCAAGCTTCTTAATGTCTTCCTCTTCTGTCGGAACAAACTCGTGAAGAGGCGGATCCAAGAAACGAATGGTGACAGGATTGCCCTCAAGCGCCTCATACAACGCCTTGAAGTCACCCTGCTGATACGGAAGGATTTTCTCCAACGCCGCTTCTCTCTCCTCCGCGGTATCGGAACAAATCATCTCACGGAATGCCGCGATTCTGTCCTCCTCGAAGAACATATGCTCCGTGCGGCAAAGGCCGATACCCTCCGCGCCAAGCTCCCTCGCCTTCTTCGCATCCGCCGGCGTATCCGCGTTTGTCCTTACCTTCAATGTTCTGAATTTATCCGCCCACGCCATAACTCTTCCGAACTCACCGGCGATTGTAGCGTCAACAGTCGCAATCCGCCCGTCATAGATATTGCCTGTCGTACCGTCGATGGAGATATAATCCCCCTCGTGGAACTCCTTGCCGGCCAATGTAAATCTCTTATTTGCCTCATCCATCGCGATATCGCCGCAGCCGGATACACAGCAGGTACCCATACCGCGCGCAACAACCGCCGCGTGGGAAGTCATACCGCCGCGGACAGTCAGAATACCCTGTGAAGCCTTCATACCCGTAATATCCTCAGGGGATGTCTCCAGACGTACAAGGACCACCTTCTCGCCTCTGGCATTCCAAGCCTCCGCGTCCTCCGCCGTAAATACAATCTTACCACATGCAGCGCCCGGGGACGCGCCAAGGCCCTTGCCTACAGGGGTCGCCGCCTTCAATGCCTGCGCGTCGAACTGCGGATGCAGCAGCGTATCAAGGTTACGAGGGTCAATCATTGCAACCGCCTCTTGCTCGGTCTTGTGTCCCTCGTCCACCAAATCACAGGCAATCTTCAAAGCCGCCTGCGCCGTTCTCTTACCGTTGCGGCACTGCAGCATGTACAGCTTCTTATTCTCAACGGTAAACTCCATATCCTGCATATCATGGTAGTGATTCTCAAGCGTCTCGCAAACCTTGATAAACTCCGCATACGCCTCAGGGAACTCCTGCTCCATCTGCGCAATCGGCATCGGTGTGCGGACACCTGCAACGACATCCTCGCCCTGTGCGTTCTTGAGGAACTCGCCCATCAGCTTCTTCTCTCCGGTCGCCGGATCGCGCGTAAACGCAACGCCCGTACCGGACTCGTTATTCAGGTTCCCGAATACCATCGGCATTACGTTGACCGCCGTACCCCATGAATACGGAATATCGTTGTCACGACGGTACACATTCGCACGAGGGTTGTCCCATGAGCGGAATACCGCCTCGATTGCAAGCTTTAACTGCTCTACAGGGTCGGAAGGGAAATCCTTGCCAAGCTGCTTCTTGTACTCCTCCTTAAACTGCTCCGCAAGCGTCTTGAGATCCGCCGCCGTAAGGTCTACGTCGTACTGAACCCCCTTCTCCTCCTTCATCTTATCAATCAACTGCTCAAAATACTTCTTGCCAACCTCCATAACGACATCCGAGAACATCTGGATGAAACGTCTGTAGGAGTCATATACAAAGCGCTCAAACGCGGGATCCGGATTGCCCTTGATCATCGCATCGACAACCTCATCATTTAAACCAAGATTTAAGATAGTATCCATCATACCAGGCATAGATGCACGAGCGCCTGAACGTACCGATACCAGCAAAGGATTCTTCAAATCTCCGAATTTCTTTCCGTTTACCTTCTCCATCTCCGCAACGCCGTCCATAGCCTGCGCCATAATCTCGTCGTTGATCTTGCGCCCGTCTTCATAATACTGCGTACAAGCCTCTGTTGTGATTGTGAAGCCCTGTGGCACAGGCAGTCCGATGCTTGTCATCTCTGCAAGATTCGCGCCCTTGCCGCCGAGAAGATTGCGCATGCTCATGTCGCCTTCTTTAAATGAATATACCCACTTTTTACTCATCGTCTTTCTCCTTTACTCATATAGATTACTTTACATCGGCGCCGCTGTCCCGCTGAAAATCTGCATAAAAATTCCATTGGCGCCCATACGTATAAATGATAAACATAATATGGATAATTGTCAAGAATTTATCAATGATTTTAAAAAATTATTTCAAAAAACGGTTTTAAAAAAGTACTTTCTACAGCATACGCACCTTTCCCTCCCCGCGCGCATAGAAGTACACGGAATAGGAGAGCACCTCCTCCGCATTCACCTGTGTATCGTTCACCTCCTGAATCATTTCCTTAATATATGCCACCTCCTCTCTGCTGTCCGCTGGCAGCAGCAGAACCTCATGCACCGACGAAGGAATGATATAAATATCCTGCCCCATGGCCTCCGCAAAGTCCTTGAGCAAATCCGGATAAAGCATACAGGCCGCGCCGTGCACCCTGCTTCGGTTGCTCAGCACATAGAGCGGAATCTGCGCCTTCTCATCGCCTCCCGCCGCACCGCCGCCGTGCGACAGCTCACACAGCACCTCGCTCATGCTCTTGATTTCATATTTATTTAATATGGGGGTATTCTGACGGGCCCTCTTGTAAAGCTCCGTCACGGAGACATTCCATATTTTCAGATGTGCATTGTGTATCAGTATAGTCGCGCTGCCGAAGCATTCCTCCGTTATCAGGAATTGAAAGACAATCGACAGGTCGTGAAAGGCAATGTGCGGGATGTCCTGTAACAGCTCCCTGTTCTGCTCCGTGTTGATCAGCTTATACACGATTCGATGCCTGACCGCCTCATAATCCAAAAATTTCCGCATGTCAATGCTGCGGTTCACCCGATTCCGCTCATAAAGCTCCAGAACCTCGTCCACAATCCCACCGAGCGTCGTCTGCCCGTTTTGATAGGCATCATAGTACGCATTCAGATAGATTGTCGGGGAAATATTGCTGTCGTCCTGTCTCAGCGTCAGACCGCACAGCACCACCCCGTTATTTTTCATCACGTCGCGGATGCTTATCCGATACTCCCCGCCGACTCTTCTCTCTACCTCATCCTTAATTAAGCCCGTAAAGCTGGTAAATTCCATCAATTATAATACTCCTCCTCTTCTGATCCTTTTCCGCGCCCATATCAAAAAAGACAACGATAAAGGATTCCTGTCAAATCTCTTCTCGTTGTCTTTTATTCATATGAAACTACAGAATTTCAGAAGCGCGCTCACAGCCTTAAACTCTGGACAGATATTCTCCGGTTCTCGTGTCGATTTTAATCTTGTCCCCCTGATCCACAAACAACGGAACATATACCACCGCACCGGTCTCAACCGTCGCAGGCTTCGTAGCGCCTGTCGCGGTATCCCCCTTAAATCCGGGCTCCGTATCGGTAATCTCCAGCTCGACAAACAGAGGCGGCTCAATCGCAAATACATTGCCGTTATGTGAGCATACCTTAACCATCTCATTTTCCTTGACAAACTTCAGAGCGTCACCCACGCTGTCCGCGTTGAGGCCGATCTGCTCATAGTTCTCCGTGTCCATGAAATAATATAAATCGCCGTCCTCATACAGGTACTGCATATCTTTTCTGTCGATACGCGCCTGCGGGCACTTCTCCGTCGGTCTGAAGGTCTTCTCCACAACGCCGCCGTTGATGATATTCTTGAGCTTTGTCCGGACAAAGGCAGCGCCCTTTCCCGGCTTTACATGCTGAAACTCAATAATCTGATAGATATTGTTCTCGAACTCGATTGTAATACCATTCCTGAAATCTCCTGCTGATATCATAAACTATTCCTCCTAATATTCACTTTTCACGTTTACAATCCATTGACCATTTTATAACAAAATCAGCCACATTTCAACTACTATTTTTTACATTTCAGGAAAAGCTGAAATTCTTTGCATTCTATCCCGAAAAGTGAATAGTCCCGTTACTCAGGCATGATATTGAAATCTTCCGACAAGTTCCTTGAGCATGCTCGCCTGCTTGGACAATTCCTCGGAGGCCGCCGCACTCTCCTGCGAAGTCGCGGAGTTGGACTCGACAACGCCCGCAATCTGGTTGATGCCCTCCGTGATCTGTGCCGCCGCCTCAGCCTGATTGTCGGAGGCCTCCGCAATCTCCGTGATCGACTCGCTGACAACCCTCGCATTATCCACAACCGCGATCAAGGACGCCGCCGTAGACTCCGCCAGCTTGGTGCCCTCATCGACAGCCGCAATCGCGTTCTGTATCAGATCCTTCGTGTTCTTTGCCGCCTCTGAGCTTTGCTCTGCCAACGTGCCCACCTGTGTCGCGACAACCGCAAAGCCCTTTCCTGCCTCGCCTGCCCTTGCGGCCTCAATAGACGCATTCAGCGCAAGGAGGTTTGTCTGATCCGCAATCTCCTCGATGCTGCTGATAATCTCAGCAATCTTGTCAGACGCCTCCCTGATCTTGGACATGGCATTCGTATTCTGCTTCATCTGCTCGTTGCTCTCAAGGATCTGGTTGTTCATGCCCTCTACCGTCACGCGAACCTTCTCCGCATTCTCCGCGTTGATGTGAATCTTCTCAGAAATATCGGTCATTGTCGCCGTCAGCTCCTCAATCGCGCTGGCTTGGTCGGTAGCGCCCTCCGCCAAGAGCTGTGCCGCGCCGGACAGATCCACAGCGCCCATCTGAACGCTCTCCGCGTTGCGGTCGATATCCTTCATCGCCTTGCTCATAGAATCGATAATGCCGCGGAAGGAATCGCTGATCTGTGAGAAGTCGCCCACATGGTTCTCTTCGATCGTAATCATAAAATTCCCTGCCGACATATCCGCCAGATGGCTGCTGATATCCGCGATAACCTCATTCAGCTCCTGAATCGTGTCGGAGAGGCTTCCCATCAGTATCGCCGTCTCGTCATTGGTCTCCGGTGCGGGCGTGGCGGAGTGAAGATCCCCCTGCGCCAAGAGCTTTAACCGCTCCACACAGACGGCAATCGGCTTTACAACCGCCTTTCCTAATTGAATTCCGTTCCAAGCGCCAATCGCTGTGAATATAATGACAAATACAACCGTAAGGCCTAATGCCAGATAAAATTTCCCTAAAAACTCATTTCTGACAGCCGCCACGCCAATGCTCCAGCCATCCGTTTCCGGAACCGGCGAGTAAGCCACTACCTTGGTAACGCCGTTATAAGTATATGTGCCGGTGCCGTTTGCCCCCGTAATCATCTCCTTACAGATAGTGCTGTACTTCTTGAGCTTAGGGTTCGTATCGCCGAGCGCGACGCTGTCCTCCACGCCGACAAGCGACGAGTCAAGGTCTGCTATTGTGATACCGTTTTTGTCGAGCATAAAAGCCGTGCCGCCCTTGCCGACCTTTATCGAGCGCATAATATCATTCAAACACTCTCCATCCGGAATATAGACGACCACACCGACAGGCGTTGTTCCGGGGTTGCCCCCCTCCCACAATGGCGCCGCCACCGCAAACGATACTGTATGAAGGACATCGCTGTAAGCGGGTGTGGAGACACAGGTATTCCCCTTCATGCCTTCACGGAAATAGCCCCTGTCAGAGAGATCCTCACCGGAAATCACGTCTATCCCGTTGCTGTCCAGAAGGAAGCCGCCGCTGAAGCCATGAGCGTCAATCTTCTGCTGCAAAATAGCCGCCTTGTCCTCCACCGACCGCTCGGGGTCTGCGAGCCGCGCAATACTGCCGGTCTCATAGGCAATCGCAATATACTCCTCCAATGCCGCAGAAACGTAGGAGGCCGCCACATCCGACGTGTTGTTGATGGTTTCTGATACCGCGCTGATGGAAGAGATGTAGCTTAGGATCGAAGTAATCACTCCCAGAACAATACAGCAGAGCATGATAACCTGTCCAAAGCGTCTTGAAATCTTTTTCTCAATACTGACAAACTGATTATTGTTTTTTTCCTGCATAGTTACCCTCCATTTCTCTACCATGTACTCGCGGGAATTCCTTCGCATCTGTTTTGGAGGCAATCTTTTCAGATACACGTAAATCCGCAGGCGTACAAAGTCTGTACGTTGGTTAAATTTAGGTACATCCGACGAAAAATCACCGCAAATACAGATTCGGATGAGACGCCCGAAAGTGCATTCATACAAAAATAAACTTAATCCTGAATAAGAAATACAAAACCCCTGCCCCTGCATTAAAAAATGAATATACATAAAATGCGCGAAATAAAACGGTTTACGAACGACATTTTATATATATTCATCGTATATGTAAATCATTGAAAGTCATGCAAATGCTTATCCATTTACATTATAGCAAGCTTTCATAAATTTTTCCACAATTTTATAAAAAAATTGTAAATTTTGTTAATGTTTCATAAAATCTGCACCGACAACGTGCATAAACAACCCTGTTTTCTTCTCATTTTGCCAAAACGTAATCAATTGCCATCAGGTATCCTTCCAAGCCATGTCCGTAAATCTGATAATCGCACGCCGCCTTGGTCACTGAAACCTTTCGGAACTCCTCCCGCTGCGTGATATCCGAGATATGGATCTCCACCTTGGGCACCGCAATGCTCGCCAGCGCGTCCCGAATGGCGTAGGAATAATGCGTGTACGCCCCCGGATTGATGATGAGGCCCTCCGTCCCGTCAAAATAAGCCTCCTGTATCCGGTCGATGATCGCGCCCTCGTGATTCGACTGAAAGCATTCAATCTCGCAGCCCGTCTCTTCGGCCTTTTTCTGTATCATATCCACAAGATATTGATAGTCCTGCGTCCCATAGATTCCCTTTTCCCTGATTCCCAAAAAATTCAGATTCGGTCCGTTTATCACCAATAATTTCATTATTGTCCTCTCTTCCGCGCAGTTCTCCCTGCCGCTTTCCTTTTCCCCGATTTGCACACACTCGCAGATCATCTGCGCAACTTCTGTCTGGTGCACCCCATCGACCACAACCACCTCCTGCGCCGCCGCTTCATAGGCAGGCCCCCGCTTGGCAAGCATCTCACGAATGCGCGCCAGCGGGTCTGCACACTGCAAAAGCGGCCGCTTGGTGTCCCCCTTTACCCTATAATAGATTGTCTCCGGCTCCGCCTTGAGGTAAATCACCGTTCCAAGCTGCCCCAGCAACTCCCTGTTCTCCTCCCGCACCGCCATGCCGCCGCCGGTGGAGATCACAAGCCGCTCCTTCTTTTCCCTGATAAGCCTTCTTAAAAGCGCTGTTTCCATATCCCGAAACGCAGGCTCACCAAGCTGTTCAAAAATGCTGCTGATGGTCTTATGCTCTCGCTTCTCAATCATCTCGTCCGTGTCCGTGAAGGTATAGCCCGTAAGCTTCGCCACACCCTTCCCCACAGTCGTCTTTCCACAGCCCATATACCCTATCAAAATTATATTCTTCACGCTTATCCCCATCTCTTCCGGTCCCAAGGGCCTATTTCCGCATCCGCTCACGCAGCGCTTCATATATAGAAAGCGCACGCTCCTCCGGCACCTTGCAGTCATTCCAGAGCTCAAACGCGTCAACCGCCTGATACAGTAGCATTTTCAGCCCGTTATACGCCTCCGCGCCCGCCGCGCGCACCAGCCGCATAAACTTCGTCTCCCACGGGTTATAGATCAAGTCATACCCTGCCTTCGCGCATCGGTAAAAGCGCTCGTCCTCAATGGCGGTATCCTCCACATTCGGAGACAGTCCGATGCTGGTTCCCTGTATGATGAGATATTTTCCGTCCGCACCTGACAGGGAGCGATACCCGTCCAAGCCCATCGGGACAACACAGTCCGTCGAAAGCCCTGTGTTTACCTCGCCCGCGACGCGCACGGCCTTCTCCTCGCTGCGGTTGAGCAGGTACACGCGCTTTGCGCCGTTGGCCGCGCACAGAAACGCCGCCATGCGCCCCGCGCCGCCCGCCCCCAGCAGGATGATTTCCTCCCCCTGAATGACAATCCCGTCACTTTTCATGGCGCGCAGCAGTCCGCTCATATCCGTGTTGTAGCCCTTATAACCGCCCGCCGTGCGCACCAGTGTGTTCACCGCGCCGATTTTCTGCGCCAGCGCGTCGATATCCGCCAGATACGGCATCACCTCCTGTTTGTACGGCACCGTCACATTCAGCCCGAGCAGATTCAGCCCGTAGGCCCCCCGCACGGCATTCTCAAGCTGCCCCTGCTCAACCCGAAACGGCACATAGACCATATCGCAGCCCAATTCCTCCGCCAGCGTGTTATGGATCAGCGGGGACAGCGTGTGCTCCACCGGATTGCCGATTAAGCCGCAGGTGCGGGTCTTCCCGTCTATCTCTGTCATTTCGCCCTCTCCTTCTCTCTCTTCTCTGAAGCGATTTTTTTGGAAGCATTCCTTTGGTAAAAAAACAGTACGATCCTCTCCAGATACCGCTTCAATACAATCTGGATTTCCTCCTTGGGATGTATCGGCCTGACCAGAATCGAGTAAATGCCCGCCCGATTGGCGCCCCAGACATCCGTGAAAATCTGGTCCCCGACAAACAGCGTGCTTGCCGTGTCCGTCCCCATCCTGCGCATCGCCTCTCTGTAATTTCGCGGATTCGGCTTGCCGGCCTTATAAATATAGGGCGCGTTCACCGCGTCGCAGAACATCTTGACGCGCGGCTCCTTGTTGTTTGAAATCATTATCACCCGATACCCGACTTCGTCCAGCCGCGCAAAGAGCGCGACAGCCCGTTCATCCGCAGGCGCGCCGTGCGGCACCAGCGTATTGTCGATATCGAAGATGATTCCTCTGTAGCCTTTATCATACAGTCCCTCAAAATCAATCTCATAAGTGGAATCCACGTATTCCTTGGGATAAAAACCCTGCAGCATCCCAAAAGCCTCCTTTTTAAAGACTGCCCTTTAAAGACCCGTCACTCGATATTCGCGGCCTCCAGCAGGAGCTTCGTGTAGTCCGTCTGCGGACTGCGGTAGACCGCGTCCACCTCCCCCTGCTCCAGAAGGACGCCGTCCTGCATAATCATCACCCTGTCGCACATCTGATAGACCACGCGCAGATCATGGGAAATAAACAGAATGGAAATTCCCATCTCCTCGTGGAGCTTCAAGAGCAGTCGGATAATCTGTGCCTGTATTGTGACATCCAGCGCCGAAACCGGCTCGTCCGCAATGAGAAATTCCGTATCGCACAGAAGCGCCGCCGCGATTGCGACGCGCTGCCGCTGCCCGCCCGACAGCTCCCGCGGATAGTGCTCCCTGATCTTCCCCTCAAGGCCCACCCGCACAAGCATCTCATCCACCCGACGGACGCGCTCCTCGCGGGACAGGCGCTCACCGCTCTTCCTCACACGAAGCGGCTCCTCCAAAATCCAGCCGATTTTCTTGGCGGGATTGAGCGAGCTGTACGGATCTTGGAACACCATCTGCGGATTCTCACAGCGCAGGCGGATTTCCCCGTCAAACTGCCTCTGTATTCCCAGAATCGCCTTGGCAAGCGTCGTCTTGCCGCAGCCGCTCTCGCCCACAAGGCCCAATACCTCTCCCCTTTTCATGGAAAAGGATACATCCTTGAGGACATGCTGTCTGCGCTCACGCTTGGCGGCCATTTTGTTCAGCACGCTTCCCTTATTTGTATAATACACGTTTAAGCCGTCAACTTCCAGTATATTTTCCATAAAGCCCCTCTTGTAAAAGCTCCCACGTTAAAGTTGTCTGATTTTCTCAATCCTCGGTATCGCGCCGATAAGCTCCCTTGTATAGGCTTCCCTCGGGTGGTTGAAGATCTCAAGCGTATCCCCCTCCTCGACGACCCTGCCGTCATGCATGACAAGAATCCTGCCGCACAACTGCTTTACAAGGCTCAGATCATGGGAAATAAACAGAATCGACGTGTTCTTCTCCCGATTCAGCCGCCGCAGAAGCTTCACGATTTGGAGCTGTATCGTGACATCCAGCGCCGTCGTCGGCTCGTCTGCTATCAGGAGCTTGGGCTCGCAGATCATCGCCGACGCAATCATCACACGCTGACGCATTCCGCCGGAAAGCTCATGCGGATACTTCCTGTATATTTTTTCAGGCTCGTCAAGCTCGACGCTTTTAAGACGCTCAATCGCCAGCGCATACCGCCGCTCCCTGCTCAGCTCCGGACGATGGATGCGCAGGCTTTCCTCCACCTGCCAACCGATTCGCTTGACGGGGTTCAGCGACGTCATCGGCTCCTGAAAGATAATCCCGATGTCATCCCCCTGAAGGCGTCTGAGCGCGGAGCGGCTCGCGTGCAAAATCTCCGTCCCCTCAAAGTTGATCTCCCCGCCCGTCTCCATGTCATGCCGCCGCAAAAGCCCTGCAACCGCCATCGCCGTCATGGACTTTCCCGAGCCGGATTCCCCCACAATCCCCAGTATCTCACCGCGCCCCAGCGTCATATTCAAATCCTTCACGACACGCTCCGGCGCGTCATGGTCATGGAACTCTATATTCAGATTTTTGATTTCCAGCAATAAATCCTCCATAAGCGCCGTTTACCTTTCCTTTATCCCATCCGCCAGAAGCGAGAAGCCCAATACCATCAGAATAATCATAAGCCCCGGGAAAACCGCATAATTCGGCGCGGAGAACAGATAGGTCTGCGCCTCCGAGAGCATACTGCCAAGGCTCGCGTCCGGCGGCTGCACGCCGATTCCCAGATAGCTCATGCCAGCCTCCGCAAGCACCGCGTTGTTAAAGCCAATCATAATCGAGGAGAGCAGCACTGTCGCCGTGTTTGGCAGGATATGGACAAAGATAATCCTGAGATTGGAGACGCCCGCAAGCCGCGCGCTTTTTACATAGTCCATGTCGCGGTACTTGATAAACTCCCCCCGCACGATGCGCGCAAAGCTCGGGACAAAGGCTATCCCCAGCGCAAGCACGACATTGTACTTTCCGGTGCCGAAAATGCTCACGAACACCAGCGCGAGCAGGATACTCGGGAAGGCGAAAACAATGTCGTTGACGCGCATCAGCACCTCGTCCGGCCAGCCGCCGTAATAGCCCGTAAGGGCGCCCGCGATAACACCGCAGACAACACCGATCACAACGGTCGCGAGCGCGATCAGAAACGTGTTTCCCATCCCCTTGAGCACCCTTGAGAAAATATCCCGTCCGAAGTTGTCACAGCCCATGATATGGCTCAGGCTTGGCGCCGCAAGCTTCGCGCCGGCGTCCATGCTCGTCGGGTTATACGGCGTATAGAAGAGGCCGACGACAATCAGCAGCAGCATAAGGCCCGTCAACACCGCGCCTATTCTGAAATTGGCCGGATATGATTTCCATCTTTTCATTTCCATCCCTCCCGCGCACATACAATCAGCCGCTCAGCTCTCCCCGACGCTGATTCGCGGGTCGGCAAGCTGATAGATAATATCCACAAAGAAATTTGTCACAATCACCACTGCCGCAATCAGCACGATAACCGCCTCCACGACCGGATAATCCCGATAGGAAATCGAGGTCAGCAGAATGCGCCCGATCCCCGGGATATTAAAGACCTGCTCTATCACAATGCTCCCCACAAGCATATCCGCAAGCGTCATCCCCCACAGAGTGATCACCGGTATCATCGCGTTGCGCAGCACATGCCTGTACAGAACCATTCGGGTATTGTTCCCCTTGCTGTACGCCGTCCGCACATAATCCTTCCCTGCCTCCTCGATGCACGAGCCGCGCAGCAGCTTCACGGACATCGCAATCTTGGGCAGTGCAATCGCGATACAGGGGAAAATAAGATACGCGATAAATTTCCCGAAGTCCGTCTCATAGGAGACAAAGCCCCCGGGCGTGAACAGATGCAGCACCAGTCCAAACACATACGTTATGACGATTCCCATAAAAAAATGCGGCACCGACATCATCACCTGATTGATGACCGTAATCAGCCTGTCCACGCGCCGCCCGCTGTTCATCGCGGTATAGACGCCGATTGGCAGGGACACCGCGACCATCATCGCAAAGGAAATCAGCGCCATCATCACCGTAATCGGCAGCTTCGAGGAAATCATGTCCGCCACCGGCATCCTATACTTGTAGGAGACGCCGAAATCCCCCCGCACAAAGTTGAACAGCCACTCGAAGTACCGCTCCAAAAAAGGACGGTTCAGTCCAAGCTCCTCCCGCAGCGCCGCCAGCCGCTCCGGCGTGGTATCCGTCCCCAGCGCCGCAAGCGCGGCATCCCCCGGGATAATGTCAAAAGCAAAGTAGACGAGAAATGAAATACACAGAAGCGTTATCAACATCGTCACGAGCTTTTTCCCCACATATTTCATATTCCCGTCTCCCTTATATATCCGCGTTCTGCGGACTCTATTCTACAATATAAAGCTTCGCCAAGTCCTGAATATACAGCGGATAAAATTCATAGCCCGCGTATTTCTTATTGATGGCTACCAGCTCGCACATATCCTGAATGTACACGTTCGCCGCCGTCTGCGCCAGAATGGTCTCGCACTCCTTGTAGCGCTCCGTAGCCGCGTCGTCGTCTCCGACTGCCTCTGCCGCCAGCGCGTTCGCGTACGCGGCGTCATACTCGGCATTGCTGTAATTGGTAAAATTATTGTGCGCATCGGAACGGAATCTGCTGAGCATCGCGCCCGCCGTCAGGGTGGAAGCGTCCACGCCGACTACTGTCGCCTCAAAGTCCCGGTTCTGATATACGTCGCTCAGCCAGCTCTCCCACTCGATCAGCTCAATGTTGGCAGTCACGCCGATTTCCTTGTACTGCTCTGCAAGCACCTGCGCCGTGTCGATATGCTGCTGATAGTTCGAGGGCACCTTCATGGTAAAGGCAAAGCCGTTCGGATATCCGGCTTCAGCCAGCAGCGCCTTGGCCTTCTCCGCATCCGTGGGATACAGGTCGTTCAGCTCCTCCATATAATACTTGCCAAACGCGGGGAACATGCTGCTCCCGACAGGCGTTCCCTTTCCCTCCGATACAAAGTCCAGTATCTCCTGCTTATCCACCGCATAGCTCAGCGCCTGACGCACAAGCTCGTTGTCAAAGGGCGCCACCGCGTTGTTCAGGTACATTCCCTGCACAAGGTTCATCGTCCCCTCCAGCAGCTCAAACTTATCGCTGAGCGCCGCAGCCTGCGCGGTCGTCACTCTCGCCATCATGTCAACCGCACCGCCCTCAAGGTTCATCACAATCGCGTCGGAATCCGCGATGACCTTCAAGGTCACATTCCTGATATGGGCCTTTTCGCCCCAGTACCCGTCAAAGCGCTCGAGCACCACATTCTCCTGCAGGGAGCGGGACACGAACTTATACGGGCCTGTGCCGACCGGATTCGTCTCCAGATCTGTCACGTCGGCGGGCACAATCGCCGCCTCAATCGTCGCGCAGATTGCCAGAAATACCGTGCTCGGCTCCTTCAAGCGGATGGCAATGGTCTTGTCGTCCGGCGTCTCCACGCTCTCAATATTGGAAAACGCCGATATCAACGGGTCTCCCCCATTCAAACCGGCGCATTTTTCAATCGAATACTTTACATCCGCTACCGTAACAGGGTTCCCATTGTGGAATTGAATACCGTCTCTCAACGTAAACGTATAGGTTGCTCCGCCATCTGACATGGTATAACCGCTTGCTACCGCAGGAATCAGATTGCCATCGCTATCCGGCTTATACAAGCCCTCATAGATATTGAACAGAATTTCCTGCGTGCCTGAGCCCTCCGCTATATTCGGGTCAAGGCTGCTTAAATCCTGCGGAATACCAATCGCAATCTGCGAAGAGTCTCCATCCTCCTTATCACCTGCGCATCCGCCCAGTGCAATAGTCAGTGTAAGCAACATGCTTACGAAAAGAACCTTGCTGAATTTGTGTCTTCTCTTAGTCATGTTTTACTCCTTTTCTTCTTACTCTATTCAGTTTTTCCCGATATACCGTTTTGTCATTCCCCAACGCTGCGGTATATCATGGCGGCCAAGGTGTGGTCTTTCTCAAAGTACCACCCTCGCAGCCGTGATAATTGTATACAAAAATCAGCAAAAAAGCAAGCCGTTTCAGCAACTCTCTTGTATAAAATCCCGTACAAGAAATGCGGCCCTCTTAATTGCTTTCATCAGCGTTTCCCTTATTTGTCCAATATCTTCTTCAGCTCATCCATAAAGGTATTGATATCCTTAAATTCCCGATAAACCGACGCGAACCGCACATAGGCAACCGCGTCCAGCTCCTTGAGCTTGCTCATAACAAGCTCGCCGATCACATCGCTGGGAATCTCCTTATCCTCTTTGTTGAATATCTCCGTCTCCACGGAATCCACCAACCGATTGATGTCGTCGGCGCTCACCGGCCGCTTATGGCAGGCGCGGAAAACACCGCCCTCTATCTTGGAGCGGTCGTACGCCTCCCGATTATTATCCTTCTTAATCACGATAAGGGGTATCGTCTCAATCTTCTCGTAGGTCGTAAAACGCTTGGCGCATTCATCGCACACCCGCCTTCTGCGAATCGAATTGTTCTCCTCGGCGGGTCTCGAATCGATTACTCTGGTACTTTCATGGCCGCAAAAAGGACATTTCATCTTCTCCCTCCAATATCTGACAATTGCCTCAATTGTCTTAATTGTCTTACTATTTCAGTATAATGGAAGTTTCTGCCGCTGTCAACCGTCATATATCCACCAAAATAATATCCGGACCGATTTGCCGTATGCATTGGAACGGGATAACGATTACCGAATCATCCGTCAGCATTCCCCAGATTCCCTTACAGCCGGGCACCATGATTTTGCAGATACAGCCCTTGCACTCGTCAAACTCCATATTGCAGACATGCCCCAGCCGCTTGCAGTCCTTGATGCTGATAACCTCTTTCTTCTTAAAATCCGTATAGAGCAAAAAAATCCCCCCGCTCAGAGACACTTACTCTATTATATGTCTCTGTGCAGGGGAAGTGCATCGCCTGACGCCGTTCAGCCCGCGGACAGCCGCACGTCGGTCACGTCAACGACCTCCTCCGCGGATTTTGCCAGCAGTATCATATAGTCGCCCGCCTCCACCTTGAAGCGCCGCTCCGTCTCGTCATAGTAGGAGAAGGCCTCCGCGCCCAGCTCCAGCGTAAGCTGCTTCGTCTCGCCCGCCTCCAGACAGATCTTCTCAAAGGCGCGCAGCTCCTTGGCCGCCTTCTTCACCTTGGGGAATTTATCCGCAATATAAATCTGCGCGACCTCCGCACCTGCCCTGTCGCCGATATTGGAGATGCCGAAGCGCACCTCCACACGTTTGCGCTCCGCCGTGTCCTCAAGCACTCTCGCGGAAAGTCCCGACAGGATAAAGTCCGTGTACGAGAGGCCGTAGCCGAAGGGGAACGCCGTCTTCACATCATAGGTATCATAGTACCGATAGCCCACGAAAATATCCTCGCCGTAATGCACGCTGTCACCGCCCGGGAACTCGCCCAGTACCGCCGCGGGACAATCGCCCGCCGCGACAGGGAATGTCTCCGGCAGCCGTCCCGACGGATTGACAAGGCCGAATACCACCTCCGCGAGCGCATAGCCGCCCTCCATGCCGGCGTACCAGCCGTAGCAGAGCGTATCCGCCCTGTCTGACCACGCGCTCATATCCACCGGAGAACCCGCCTGAATTATGACAACTGTGTCAGGTCTGACCGCGAGCAGCTCAGAAATCAGCCTGTCCTGCTCATACGGAAGCTTCATATCCGCCCTGTCCTGTCCCTCGGTATCATAGTCGTGTGTGAGACCGCCGACATAGATGACCGCGTCCGCGTCCTTGGCCGCCTCCAGCGCCTCCTTCATGCATTGCTCGTTCTTCACTCTCCGATATGCGCGCTTTTGCTCCTCCACCGCCCTTTTGTCAGCCTCCGCCTTCGCGTGCTCCGGCTTATCCTGATTCAGACTGTCCGCCTGTCCGTTCCCGCTGTCGGACGTATCCGCCCATATATTTCCGATATCGTCATTGTAATAGCCCCTCTTGTATATAATCTCCGTGTTCCCACCGAGCACCATATGGAAGCCCATCAGCGGCGTCAGCTCATACAATGCCTTTATCTCCGCGCTGCCGCCGCCCGAAGCCTGCATTCTGTTCGCATTGTCCCCCACTACCAGCAGCTTCCTTATCTTCCGCGCGTCCAACGGAAGAATGCCCTTATCGTTCTTGAGCAGCACTACGGATTCGCGCGCGGTCTGACGGATGGCCTCCTTGTCGCGAATATCGTTATAGGCGCCCGCGCACCGCTCCCCATCGAGCATATGCAGCTCGTTCATCACATGAAGAATGTGGCGCACCTTTTCATTAACCGCAGCAAGCGCCGTCTCCCTGTCAACCTTCCCCTCCTCAATCAGCCTTATCAGCGGGTCCGCAAGGAAATACTCATTGAAATTATTCGTGACGGACATCTCCATATCCAATCCGTTTGCCAGCGCCTCCCGCGTGTCGTGGACGCCGCCCCAATCCGAGACGGTGATCCCCTCAAAGCCCCACTCCTCGCGCAGGATTTTGTTCAGCAGATACTCATTGTGGCAACAGTGCTGTCCGCGAAGCTTATTGTACGCGCCCATAATGCCCTTGGCCTTCCCCCGCTTCACCGCCGCCTCAAATGCGGGCAGATAAATCTCCCGCAGCGCCCGCTCACTGACCTCCACATTCACATCAAGACGTCTGGTCTCCTGATTGTTCAGCGCGAAATGCTTCACGCAGGAGGAGACGTCGTTCTCCTCAATGCCCTTTATCAGCGGGACGACCATCTCCGCCGCAAGATAAGGATCCTCGCCCATATACTCAAAGCTTCTGCCGCACAGGGGCGTCCGCATGATGTTGATCCCTGGCGCGAGAATCATATCCTTCCCACGTCCTCTCGTCTCTTTCCCGAGTATTCTTCCGGTCTCATAGGCCAGCTTCCGATTCCAAGTCGCGGCAAGCGCGGTATTGCTCGGCAGATACGAGACGGTATCATACGACAGCCCGATATCGGACCATGTATCCTTCTTGAAATCCTTGCGCACGCCCATCGGCCCGTCCGAAGTTCTAAAGGGCGGTATCCCAAGGCGTTCTACCCCCTTTGTCGCAAAAAGCTCATTGCCGTGTATCATATCGACCTTTTCCTGCAAGGTCAGCTCCCCAATCAACTCCTCAATTCTCTCATTCGTCATGCCAATCCCCCTATCCTTCCGCTTCTCTCCTGTCTTTCTCTCTGCCTCTCAGAGCGCCGCTACTTCCCTGTCCTCTCCGCCGAGGCCGTCTTTCGCTGAAGCCGCAGCCGTATCACCAGATTCAGGACTATCGCAAAGACAAACATCACCATCCCCAAAAGCTGTGAGACCGCAATCTGCGTCCCTGGTATCAGCAGCCTGTCGGTGCGAATCCCTTCTATGATAAATCTTCCAATCCCATATCCACCAAGATATATCAGGCACATCTGCCCGTGGTATTTCTTCCGCTTCCAATAGCAGAGCATCCCCGCCAGAAGCGCCAGATTCCACACGCCCTCATACAGAAAGGTCGGGTGTACCTGAATAAAATTCACGTTCCCCATCGCCGCCATCCCCTCATAATGGGAGGCCGCGATATCCCACGGTCTCACCGCGTCCACCGGCAGCCGCATCGCAAACAGCGAATCCGTGTAGCCGCCAAAAACCTCGCGGTTAAAAAAGTTCCCCCATCTTCCTATAATCTGTCCCAGAACAAGCCCGTAAACGCCGCAGTCGCCAATCTGATACGGCGAGAGCTTCTTTATCCCGCAATAGACAAATAAGGTCGCAAACGCTCCGATAACCGCGCCATAGATTGCCATACCACCCATGCGGGTGTTGAAAATACTCAGGAGATTGTCCTTGTACAAATCCCACGAAAAGGCGACATAATACAACCGCGCGCCGATTATCGAAAAAATAATCGCGTAAATCGCGAAATCCCATATAATATCGGGATCCATCTTCTCCTTCTTGGACATGTGCACCGCCATCAGTATCCCGAGCACGACGCCGATGCTGATCACCACGCCATACAAGGCGATTTCAAAACCGAATACGGAAAAGGACTTGGGGACATTCTCAAGATAAATCCCCAAATGCGGAAAAGCGATGTCCTTCGCCCCCATTGTATCAGACATATTTCACCTCATTTCTACGCTGTTTTAATGGCTCAGCTTTGCTGAGACTATGCGCATAACGAGTTTGTGCCAAACCACTTATGGTTTTGCGTAGCGCAGACACAAATCTCGTGATTGAAAATTTTAATTTTCAATCTTCACAGCTCCATCTCATTATACGTTAAATCGGAAGAGAATGACATCCCCGTCCTGAACCACATATTCCTTGCCCTCCAAGCCGACAAGCCCCTTGTCCCGCGCCGCCGTGAGAGAGCCGTTTTCGAGCAAATCCTTATAATTTACCACCTCGGCGCGGATAAAGCCGCGCTCAAAATCGGTGTGGATTTTCCCCGCGGCCTGCGGCGCCTTTGTCCCGACCTTGATCGTCCATGCGCGGCACTCGTCCTCACCTGCCGTGAGGAAGCTGATAAGGCCCAGCAGACGGTAGCTTGCCGCAATCAGCTTATCCAATCCGGACTCCTTCAGGCCCAAATCCTCGAGGAACATTGCCTTCTCCTCCTCGTCCAGCTCCGCAATCTCCTGCTCAATCTGCGCGCAGATGACAAATACCTCCGCGCCCTCGCCCGCCGCATATTCCCGAACCGCCTGAACACCGGCATTGGCGGCCGCATCCTCCGCAAGCTCCTCCTCCGACACATTCGCCGCAAATATGACAGGCTTGTCAGTCAATAGATTGTAGCCGCTGCGCCAGACAAGCTCCTCCTCATCCTCGGTGACAAAGCTCTTCGCAAGCTTACCCTCCTCAAGATGCGCCTTCAGCCGCTCCGCAAGCGCAAGCTCCTTCGCCTGCGCCTTGTCGTTCTTTGCCCCGCGCGACACCTTGGCAATGCGCCGCTCGAGTATCTCAATATCAGAGAAAACAAGCTCGAGATTGATTGTCTCAATATCCCTAAGCGGATTGATACTCCCGTCCACATGCACAATGTTTGTGTCCTCAAAGCATCTCACCACATGCACTATCGCGTCCACCTCGCGGATATTGGCAAGGAACTGGTTCCCCAGACCCTCTCCCTTGGAGGCCCCCTTCACCAGCCCTGCAATGTCAACAAACTCAATGACCGCCGGCGTGACCTTTTTCGTGTGGTACAGCTCCCCGAGCAGTCGGATGCGCTCGTCCGGCACGGCCACCACACCCACATTCGGGTCAATCGTGCAGAACGGGTAGTTCGCCGATTCTGCGCCCGCCTTTGTGAGGGAATTGAATAATGTACTTTTTCCCACATTGGGAAGTCCTACGATTCCTAGTTTCATTTTATTTATATCTCCTTTTTCTTACGGTCTTTACTCATAGTAAAAGCTCCTTTTAAAAAGAGCTTTTACACTTATGCCAGTATAGCACATCAGAATCCAAAAGTAAATTGCAGGATTTATTGTAACAGTCAAAACTATCATTGACAGGCTATGGCCCTCTTAATCTCTCAATTGTTGCTCAATTTCTGCAATCATTGATGAGAACGCTTAAAATCTGCCAAATATAAAAACTTGCAAATTACCAATGTAAAACTTAAAAAATAATTTCAACTTCTATGTCATTGGCAATGTTATTAATTGCTTTTTCAAGCTTTTGTTGAAGATATTTCATTGATTTATCTAACTCATATATGCCTGCATTTTGGTTAAAATTATTGTCAAAGTTTTCAAAATTATTTATGTTTGCATTTGAATAATCGAATACAGTTCCACTATAATAATATGATATAAGTTTTTCCTCTTTCACAATAGGAAAATTAGGGAACTTGAGATAATCCCAATATTTAATAGCTAAACTACCGCCATTACCCCCAACTGCATATGAATCTATCATCCCCTTACTACGGTAATAATCTAAAAACAGTTTTACAAAAATCCCCTTTTTAATATTATGTTTTGATTGAGTTAGGGTTATTCCATGGATGTTTGTTATCATATTGTCTTGCTCTTCAATAATCACTAAGGACCGTCCTTTTTCATTACCCTCTGCCCCAAAAATAATTTCTCCCTTTTTTAATGTTTTTAATATATTGGGATTTCCTAAATATTCTTTAATTGTTACAGTTCCATACTTAGATAAAAATTTAGGCAAAATAAGCGTATAATATCCTTTTCTATATTCTGAAGTCTGTATAGATTTTCCAATATTAGATACTTGCAAATTTTGCCCTCTACTTGCTTGAAATCCAAGTTCTTCTATTGTGGAAGTACCATACTTATAATTTGTAATAAGAAATTCCTTCTTCTTAAAATCCTCTGAGTACAAACTAGAATCCATTCTGTCAACACTACATATCTCTTCTATGGTAGGCAGCAAAAATCTAAACTGAGTTTCTTTTTGATTCGCATTTAACTCATCTTGTATCATTTTCATTGCAGCTTCATACCTTTGTCTTATTATAATTTCTTTATTAATAATTGCCTTTGTTAAAATTTCTATAAATAAAATTGTTGCTTCTACATTTGTATTTGGCAATGGAATAAGACAATCTAAAAATTTAGTTTTTCCATGTTTAATAGTGGAACCACGTGGTACAAGAAAGTCAATTTGTTGACGAAAAAGTGCACTTTTAATAAACGCCAAGAGATAATATTTATTCTTTGAAATAGGCAAACGATAAATACCTCCACAAAGAGTAGCATTAGGATAATCTTTATCAAGAATTGCTATCTCCCCTACATTGCCATCTTTTGATATGAGAATATCTCCCTTTTTTAGATGCATATTTGTAAAAGATTGAGGAGATATTTTTTCAGTAGCATCTCTTTCCTCACTAATTAAAAATGACTCTGCCTGTAAAGCTTTTGTTTTAATGAACAAATATTTCGAGTTTTCTACATAACTTTCACTCCCAACTTCATTGCCTAAATCAAAACGGACTAATTTTCTATCTAACAAAGCTGAAACCGGCTGTACATTAATATTTTTTATACAAAATGTTTTATATTGTGTTGCTGATAATGTGTAATTTCTTGTGACTACATCGTTAAATGTGGTAAACTGCGGTATATCGACATATATATTATCCATTATACCCTCCTTGGTAACCTACAAAAACAGTTTTTTTAAGGCATCTTCTTGATTATTACACCATTGTTTAAAAGCATCTACTGTTTCAGTAAATTCTTCATCAAGCTTTGCTGTTCCATCCTCATTTATTTCTTTTTCAAAAGTAATGGGATTAAGTTTATATTGTGTTTCAAAAAATTTAACCTTGTTTTTCGTCTTAACCTCATAACCAACTTTTTTAATTTCTTTAGAAAAAATTTGATAATTATCAGCTCAAACTTCCCACATCAAAAATGTGCCTAAACACATGCAAAACCAAGCGAAAAGTGGCATTTATTTGATGCATTGACAACAAAATAGCACCTGAATCTGGTATCATATAGATAGCGAATCCAACAAAATACCAAGAAAGAGGTGCTATCCACATGATAACAGATACAAACCCAAAAGTGAATACCGAAAATACAGCAGAATGTCAGTTTGGTGATGCTATAAAGGAACTGAAGATCAGCAGCCTTTTAAGGACATCCAACATTCGGAAAAAGAAAGGCGGCAGCGTGTTTGACGTCTTCCAGTTTCTTCTCCTGCTCGTGTTCCAAAACTGCAATTTATACCATTTCCTGAATTCCAAAAAACAGGACACTGCATTTTCAAAAAATACCTATTACCGTTTTTTGAACGAATCCAGATATAACTGGAAACGCTTCCTTACCCTGCTTGCTGTCAGGGTCACAAACTATTTTAACAGCCTTACAAAGCCCGAGCGTGTGATATCCCTTGTGCTGGATGATTCCGTCATTCCCCGTGAGCGGAGCAAAAAGGTGGAATTGCTGTCCCATGTCTATGATCATGTGATCCATAAAACAGTGAAGGGTTTCAATATGCTCACGCTTGGCTGGACAGATGGTTATAGTTTTGTTCCCGTTGCCTTTAATATGATGGCTTCTGCTGATGCTACAAAACGGCTTGCTGATGCATCCGGAGCGGTTGACAAGCGTTGTGCTGGCTATAAAATCCGCCAGGAAGCTGTCCTCCATAAACCGCAGGCCGCCATCAAAATGATCCATGATGCGCTTGCAGCAGGAATACAGGCAGAGTATATCTTGATGGATACATGGTTTACCAATGAGCCATTTATCAAAGATATAGCCGCAGAGGGCATAGATGTTATTGGCATGCTTAAGGATAACAAGCAGCGTTATTCCTATAAAGGGCGGCTGTATAATTTGAAGCAGCTCGCGACGCTTGTAAATTTTAACACGCCACGGAATATATTCGGCTCCGTATGCGTAAAAACCGGAAAGCATGGAATACCGGTAAAACTTGTCTTTGTCAGGAACCGTAACAAGAAAAACGAGTACATCATCATCCTGACAACCGACTGCAGCCTGCCCGATAGTGAAGTGGTCCGTATATATGGCGGACGTTGGTCGATCGAAGTATTTTTTCGTGCCGCCAAATCCCTGCTGGATCTTGGGGATGAATTCCAAGGCCTCAGCTATGACATGACAGCCAGCAGTACAGCAATCGTGTTTACCAGATACATCATTCTGGAATGGCTGCGCCGCAAGAACAATGACCAGAAAACCATTTGCGAGTTGTTCTATGTCTGTTGTGACGATATACAGGATATCGAATTAAGCACAGCTTTGAACCAGCTGCTTAAAATCCTATGTGATGGCATCAAGAGCCGTGCCATTACTATCACAAATGAAATAAAAGTGCAACTTATCAATTGGTTTGTGTCTCAGCCCGTATTTATTCAGGCGTTGTACCCTGAATTCATGTGGGAAGTTTGAGTTATCAGCTATAAGTTTTTGTAAATATTTCTTCTCTGGTTTATATGCAACAATTATTGTAGGTGACACTCCAGCCTCTGCAAAAATATTTGCAGGCAAATCTATAATAGCAACAATTCTCATATTTTCACAAAGCCACTTACGTGCCTCTTTATGCGAATCAATAGATGCTATTGAATTGGATAACACAATTGCCATTCTTCCATTAGTCTTTAAAACTCGTACTGCATTCTCCAAAAATATAACACCTAAATCTATTTTCTTTTGAGCATATCTATTCCATAGCTCATAACACTCTGCAATGTCTTCTTCCTTTCCTACAGGAATCCATGATCTGGCTTCACCAAAAGGGGGATTTGTAAGTACAATATCAAACTTTTTAAGGATTTTTCCATCAACCCTATTATCCCAATTACCATTATAATTATGGTCTTTCTTATCGGTCTTAGGTATAAGTTGAATAAGCTTTCCCTTTTCATCAAATTTAGTATTTATAGAACCCAGATTACCACTTTGAACTTCTATCGTTGCATTACCATCACCATTAAGAAGCATGTTAAGTGTTGCCAGTTTAACCATATCCTCATCTATATCTAATCCATAAAAGTTATTGTCATCTAATTTCCCATCAGATTTTACATAAGATACAGATAAAAAGTCTGCAATGCCAATTGTAGGATCAACTATGCTCTCATTATGTTTTGGATTTACTATATCCACTATAAAATCAATAATTTGTAAAGGTGTTACAAATTGTGCATTGTCAGCTTTGCTAAACTGTGAAGCAAATCTATAAAATACCAATTGATATAAATTACTTCGTTTGGATTTTATAAAGCTATAGTTTTGAAACTGCTTTACTATTTGTATCACAACTTTTACTTGATTCTCGCTTTTACTATCAAAATAATTTTCGTGTAATATTTTCTGATAAGATGTTTTTGCTGCCAATCTTATATTTTCAATTCTTTCCAAAAAATCCTGAACACCATCATCTGTTATTTTTTTATACTCACTTTCATCAGGATTAACATAATATTGGAGATTACCATCATTCTTTTTTTCATCATAAATTTTCAACGCTAACAGTTGGATAAGAATGTTATATCCTCTTTGGTTGACAAGACCGCATTTATCCATTGTATGTAAAATTTGATATAAAGCATCATTTAATCGCCTTGAATCAGTTTTTGAAATAATCCCCAATTCTTTTAAGCTACGTCCAGAATAATCTGTCCGGGATTTTTTTACTATGCCATATTCTCTCATCTCATCAAAACTCAGCAAGTTTTCATAAGCGTCAGGAATATCAAAAGTTGGCTCAAATCTTCCTTTATTTTCTATATTAAATTCATCACTGAGCCTATAGTAACTTTTACCAATAGCTTTAAAAAGGTATAATCTTCCTTGATCGTATAAAATTCCAAAAACATAGTTCTTAGATGATTCATTCATATACGTTTTTAGCTGACTTGAAAAAACTCCTTTTACATCCTTGCTACCTTCTTTTTTAAACTCAATCGCACAAAGCAAATGGTCTTTTAACCAATTTAATTCATCCCACCTTGAATTGTCTTTTTTAGAGTGCAATAAAACATAGTGTTCAAACCATGATTTATCGTCAAAAATAGCCGCATCCATTTTTATCATAGCAGAACTTTTATTTCCTTTCGGAAACTGAACTTCAACACCTATATAATCTTTTGAGCACAAGCCAGATCCAACAAAAGCCTCCAAAAATTCCCATTTATAAAATTGCTCATTATGAGTACCATCCTTCTTAAATAAGTTGTTTTCTCTTTTTTTGTTATCCAGATGAACCGGCAGACTGCACTCGAACTCAGTAATATTTTGGTTTTTATCATCAAAAATTAACTTTAATTGCTCAAAACTTTTCATAATTACGTCTTCATCCTCTCTAACAAATTAATAATTCAGCGGTATTATCCGTACAATATTCTCCGTCTGTTGTATTATAGCTTAACGTAAGCGGAAATCAAAGAATTTTTTATTTAACTAATAAACCACCAATTTCTTTTGAGATAACAGAAATACGCTTTTTAAATTCTTCTTGAATTATTAATGTCCTTTCATTTACAATATCCAAATCTTTATTATCTGCATCCGGGAAAAGATTGGCTTTTAAAACATTGCGAAGTTCATCTGCATACTGTCCAACTGCTCTATTCAATTCCTTTAGGTTTAAATCAATTCCTATACTACTATTTATCTCCGCATAAGAATTACAAAATACAATACTCTTTTCGACCACTTCATTCAACTCAGTTTGAAAATCACGTTGTAATTTCTCTTTCCTATCCAAATCTCTACGAATACCAATCAAAGCACTAAGCATTCCAGATATTTTAAACATATCTTGTTGCATCATATTTAACCATTCTAACATTCCTTGTAAATGAGAAAGCATTAATTCTTCTTTTTTATGCTTTTTATCTCTACTATGTGTTAAGAATTCATTAATCCATATGGCAAAAAATCCTGCCAAAATAGATATTATCTCTATTATTATATCATTCATATTAACTTTCATCTTATCCTCTTAACTTTCAAACTCAACATCATTACATTGTAATAGGATGCTATTTTTTCTTTATCCTCAATACTAACATCAAAAAATCAACCATTTTAATTTGCATACTTTTTTCCGGCTTTCTTCAATATTTCCTTAACAATTATTTTAGGAATAAAACAGTTAAGACTTATCAATGGCCTTCTAGTCTCTTCTCTGTTATCTAATTCAAAAATAAACAAAAGCAGAACTAAACTTCTCTGTTATTATACTTGTCATATTTATTACTTGTCCAGCACATACATCAATTGGCTTGCCAGCACAATCTGTTCCATAGCCTCCCGCTTCGTACAGGGAATATTTTTATGTGAAGATGGGTTCCTATATGCAGCAAAAATCCCCTCAAATAAAGCTTGGATTCCTCTACGATAATCTTTCCCACTTACTGTAGATAAATCGGCAAAATGATATGCTCCATTTTCCGTAAGCAATGCGCCTATAATATCACCAACTTTGGCTGGCACCGCAACATTCGGCTTTAATTCTTGAAAAAGCTCCCGCAATCTGCTTTCTACCTCTTTAATCGCTTTTTCTGCGGCAGAATCGGGATATCCATCACAAAATAATCCTTGTGAGATTGCTGCAATGCGCGGATGAATTTCCTGCCACATAGCCATATTTATTGGTTCATTTATAATATGCCGTATAATGATAAACAACTCACCAAATGCAACATTATTTAATGTAGCTACTCCGTATGCAGCATTCATAAAAAGGATTCCTGTAATTCGCCTAAGTTCCATTGCATAAAAAAGATATTCCTCTGCTACCCCATCTGCTATTACATTAATTTGATAACAAATATTATTCACTGAATGGAAATTTGTCGTTACCATTCCAACAGATACTAATTCGCTATCAGCCCTGTCAATCCAACTTTGCAAACTTCTAATTTCTTTCTCAAATGCAGTCTTCATATATGTATAATCTCCTAACTCTAATCAATATATCAAAAATTGATAACTTATCAGTCCCCTCCAAACCCATCTATCAGCAACTTACAAATTAGTGCCCCTCTTGCATTATTTTCTTTTTCCGCTTCCGACTTTGCATTTTCATTCATAACCTCTTCCAGAACCTCAACAGTTGTTTTCAGTTCTTGTTTCGTGCATCGCAACGGTTGTTTATTTGCTAATATTTTCTTTAATGAAGCCAAAACCTTTCTCGCCTTATTATAAGCATCAGTCAAAGGATTTTTTCGTGCAATCATACTCAAGGCCTGATCCAAAACATCATTTGCCATTGCTACCGTAATATTGTTTGTTCCATTACTAAACAAAACCGTATTGGGTGCAAAATATTGTATATCCCTATGAACCTTATACCCCATGATATATATATCGCGCATTATAATGCCTCCTCATGCAACACTTTTATTTGTCGTTTTTAATATTTTAACATAGCTTCACAAAATATTTGTACCATTTTTATTTATTCACTAAATATGCTGCAACATCCAAAGCCGGTTCCGTATATTATTGAATTTCATCTACTAGGCCTCATCAAATGTTATTTCCTCCTGGTTCTTATTATAAAGTGCCAATCTGTTTTCAAGCTTGATTTCGTTTACGATCCAGCCTCTCAGAGTACACGCCGTAATAAAATCCTGTATTCTATTCACGCCATTAATTTCCCGCAGTGTGATAACTACCCCAAAATTTAAATTGGAAGTCATGGCATTCGTCAACCGTTCCTTCGATACAATAGATATCCCCCATAAACGCTCATCATAAGAATTTAATGCCCTATTCTTTTTCAGAATTTTAGATATAAACTTCGTATTTTCCCATTTTCTAAAATCCTTGCGCGATTTACGTTCGTCAACAGCATGTCCCGCTTCATCCTGAATATTTTCGTTAATATCATCAATTTCACCTTTTCTATTCACACGTCCAAACCTCAAAGATAATTCTCTGGATGTATAATCTACACCTTGCACTCTGGAACACTGCGGAAAATAACACAATGCTGCCCGTGCAATAAAAGGATACTTATTATCAGAATCCCGCGGAACGGGTATGGAATAGTTTGAAGTAATGTATGAACTTGCCGTACCATACAAAACAAATTTTATTTCTTGATTATCCGATTCCAGAATATCTGATATTTTGATTGGAACAATACCATAGCCAATCTGATTCTGAATTTTATACGTAGATGTCTTAAACTCCCACCCGGCTGCTGAATCTACAATCAATGCTTTTGCTACTTCTCTGGGAAATCCCATAATATCAATTAAAAATGAAAGTTTTCTTGCAATCCAAGGAGCTGCGAATGATGTCCCATATACTTCCTCTATATCTTTGGATGAGCATACTCTTATACGTTCACCATCTCCATAATCTCCTCCATAGTAAGATACATCCGGTTTGTTAAAAAAGGATAAAATGGTTCCTTTTCTGGTATAGGAAGCAGGCAGTCCATTGCGTTTCACGGAATTAACAACGACTGCATTTAGGGAGTCTGCCGGAGAGCCAACGCGCAGCATACCTTCTTTTTGACTGCGATTATCATTTGTTCCTGATACAACAAAGATAATATTTTTACTTGCCTGCAGTTCATCCAATGCGGAACCATCATATGAGATAAAGTTTTTCGATACTTCATCATCTGTCCCAAGCGATAAATTCCATACATGGATATCAGGATTATCATTTACTATGTTTCTGATTTTATTTACTAACCGCGGTACCGAAATCCTATCAACACACACACCAAAGTGCCGCACCTTAAATCTGCCGCAACCATCATCAAGCCATGGATTTAAACTGGGTCCATCTACAATAACAGATGTTACCTCCGTCCCATGATCACGCGAAACATCTCTTCCGTTAATGGTTTCAAACTCATCAAGATAATCTGTATTCTCAACCCACTCAGAAAAATAAACCTCTTCATCAAATAAATTATCAATCACACCTATTGTAGGCTCATTTGATGGTTTGGGAATATCTTTTTCATACTTTTGTTTCGATTGATCAACAGCCTCAAGGGTTACTTGTGATAAATCCGAAGAAATCATCGAAATCATGTATGGAACCTTGTCTTGCAGAATCTGATACAGTTCCCAGCTCACTGAGATAGTATCCCTTCCATAAAATGCATAAGGATACCGATATCGGTCTATTTTAAGTTGTTCCAACATTTCCGACAATGAGTATTCTGTCTGAAAAAATGTCAGCAAAAAGGATTCCTTTTGTGCATCTGCAGTCACATTGGGAACTGACAGGGATTCTACTACAGAACAATCAACAATCACATTACGAATACGTCTTTTTAAAACGTATCTTTCATAATCAAAATCAGGCTTTTTTTCTTTTGTTTCATTAAAGTTCTCCGGCATTGCCTTGCCGCCCAATTCCTCTACTAAAAATCTCTTTGCTTCCTCCAACTTCTCAAGCGTTTTTTTGATGGTTTTCTCATCCACATAATATGTAATAATATGATTTTCCCATCCTTCAGAAGCATCTGAGAAGCGAGCCCCTACCACAATGTCATTCGTCTGTTTTCCGCTGGGTCTAAGCACTTCGCTTATCCTCTTAGATTTCGCAATAATGTCATTATAATTAACATCAATCAAATAACCCTTCAAATATTTAGGAGTCGATTCGTAATATCTGACGATTGCTTTTAAATTTTCTTGCAATTGTTCAATTTTTCTAACATCCGTTTCCCCATTTTTTCGGAGGTTTACCAAAATAGGACCACCATCTCGTTTCCTATGATTGTACTGAATCTTTACCTCAAGCAAATTATTCATCAGACAGTCCCTCCTTTGAGTTTGCGTGACACACTGCTTTTAGGAACTCTGGCCAGAATCTCTATCTCTCTTGTAGTAAATCCCTGTTTTGAAAGATTTTGAATATCTACAGTTTGTGGATTATTATTTAAAGCAAGATAGATTTTTCTCAGGTAATCGTATTTGCTCGTTTCATCACTAAAAGCAATAGAAGTTTTTATAATCTGCTTCATATCTCCGGGATATGGAATCTCAGGCAGCTTATTTAATATTTTATGGAATAATCTCATATCCTGACTCGAATTAACTGCTTTCTTTATGTTAGATGTCAACATGGCATCTGCAATTTCAATAAGGTCTTGTTTTGAATATCTATCAAACGAAATAATAGCATCAAACCTTCGTAATAATGCCTTATCAAAGCTTTCAAATAAGTTTGTCGTAGCAATCACGACAATCTGATCATTTAAGGCATCCAATTCTCTTAAAAATGTTGATGTCACTCTGCTCATCTCTCGAAGATCATTTGCACTGCTCCTGTTTAAAACCAAGGCATCCAATTCATCAAATATAACAATAGCCTTGCCATACATTAAATGATTTATCTCATCAAATAGTCTGGTTACATTCTTTGAAGTTTCTCCTAACCTGCTATCAATCAACTGCTCCAAATGCACCGAAAGAATATCTCTTTCAAGTAAACGAGCTATTTGAAAAGCAGACTCCGTTTTTCCCGTACCCGGTGCCCCATGGAAAAGGAATTTAGACATACCGCTCTTATTCTTAATTGTCCGTGCAATCCCGATAACATCTTCCTCAATGATATTGGGAAGCATAAGGGGATTAGATGAGTACTCAAGTTTCTCCAAGAACTGAAGATTACGATAATTAGCCTGCGGTATATAAACATTCGCATTTGAAACTAAATCCATCAAGTACTGTGCCACCTCATAATCACCGTTGGCATCAAACTCTCTGGCTATTTCAGACACCTCTGAAACAAAAGCTGCATTATTCTGTTCAGTGTGATATTTCACAAGGTTGATAATGTTTTGTTTCTTCATGGCACAATCCCTCCATATTCTTTCTTCGTATTTTTATTATAAGCGGTTGTGGGACATATGTCAACTATTTTGGGACAATATATTAAAACATCCTATTTCTTTCACATTGCTGATGCTCATGCCTACCATTTTGCATCTATAAAATATTAAATCAATACCATCAAGCTTAGCTACAGGCAGCTATCATCCCTCCCGAAAAAAGGGCCTGTCAAAGACAAAACCGCTCAGCATAATACCGCTGAGCGCCAAAGCCAAAAAATCGAATGTTGTCCCGTCAAAAGTTCCGCCATAAGCACCGGCGGTAAAAGAAGCATTGCCGCGTCTGTGGTTCTTTTGAGCAATGCTTTCTGTTTCAAACCTCCTGAAATTTTACGTTTTTCATATAACCAAATTTACCGACATCCCAGCAAGCAGCGAAAAAAAGCATGACAAAAGCGATATAAAAGATAAAATGCTTCATGCCGAGAACAATCTTTACTGCGCCAAGATTGGTGATTTTTGTTGCCGAGCCGGTAATCATAAACGCTGCTGCGCTTCCCATGCTCAGTATTACACTCCACGATGGTCGCAGAAAGTGTCTACACCAGATCCCCAATCAGTTCCGGGCGCAGATAATTGCTCCCGTTTTCTCCCATGGAAAGGTTCACTGCAGTCTTTCCGCCCGGTCTGAAGAAGCGGCATTCCCTGAATCAAGGCTGCTCTCCTGCTCATCTGTTCTGCCTGCGCTTTGTCCGCAGCCCACCATAGCAGACAGCAAAAGTACCGAAAGAAAAACAGAAATCCATTTTTTCATTGCGTCCTCCATTATTTCAATAAAGAATACACTTCATCCGTAACAGGCTCCAGCCATTCATTGGAACCGTTCTCTCCGGGAACCTCAACCGCCAGATGGGAGAACCAGCTGTCCTTCGCCGCGCCATGCCAGTGCTTTACGCCGACCGGGATATTGATCACATCCCCCGGATGAAGCTCCTGCGCGTCTTTTCCTTCCTCCTGATAGTACCCACGCCCTGCCACACAAACCAGAATCTGACCGCCGCCCTTGTCAGCACGGTGGATATGCCAGTTATTGCGGCATCCCGGCTCAAAAGTCACATTGAAAATCCCAACCTGCGACGCGGAAAGCGGCGCAAGGTAACTCTGCCCGGTAAAATACTGTGCAAATCTGTCATTGGGCGCACCAATCGGAAACACCATCTCCGCCGCATGGGCGGCCTTCGCATCTTCTCCCACTTCTTCCTCTTTCCACACATCCTTTGCCAGACGGAACACCGCCCAGCCCTTGGGCCATCCCGCATAGAAAGCGGCATGGGTGATGATCGCCGCTGCCTCCTTTTTCGTTACGCCATGTGCCTTGGCATTTTCCAGATGATAGGTCAACGACGAATCCGTAATGCCGGATGCCATAAGCGCAACCATCGTTATAATACAACGGGTTTTCAGGTCAATATCCTGATTATTCCAGTTCTCCCCAAATAAAATGTCGTCGTTATAATGCGCAAAATCCGGCGCAAAATCGCCAAGCTGCACCTTTCCTGCTGTCTGTACAATTTTCTCCATTGTGATAATCCTCCTTTTATTGTCCAATAGAAATATTATGATAGAATTGCCCTTATACCACATTCCCCGCTTTCTGCTTACCGTTCTGTGCCATAACACCCGCAAGGGCATGGGGAACATACGGTTCCTCCAGATAACGGATTTCATCTTCCGTCAATTCCAAATCCACCGCTTTTACCGCCCCGTCCACATGGGAGAATTTTGTTGCCCCCACTACCGGAGCCGTCACTTTCGTAAGGAGCCATGCAAGGGAAACTTCCGTCATGGAAACACTGCGTTTCTCCGCAATTTCTTCCACACGCGCAATGATCTTCCCGTCAGCCTCCGCCGTCGCGTCATATTTGAACTTCGCATAGGTATCCTGCTCCAACCGCTTTGATGTCTCACCGGGATGGCGGGACAGCCGTCCGCTTGCCAACGCGCTGTACGGCGTCATGGCGATATTTTCCGAATAACAGAAAGAGGCCATTTCCCGTTCTTCCTCGCGGGCGATCAGGTTATAATGCCCTTGGATGGATACAAACTCCGCGAATCCCTGTGACCTTGCGTAACAGTTCGCTTTGGCAAGCTGCCACGCGAAGCAGTTGGATATTCCGATATAACGGGCTTTTCCTGCCTTCACGACATTGTTAAGCCCTTCCATGATCTCCTCCATCGGGGTATGGTAATCCCACATATGGTAAATATACAAGTCTGCTTGTGTCAAGTAAGGAATAAAAAAAATTTCATTTTTTTGCGAGCCACA
>JAMPFV010000002.1 GCA_023664265.1 Roseburia sp. | reverse complement strand
ATGATACCTCTTTTACCTGTTTTTTTATATCTATAAACCTTTAAGATGGTATCAGTATATTCTACTATCCAAGGCTGTGTATTACAAGCACTTGGAGCGTATTTAACAATATCAGTTATTCCCATAATAGGTTCTCCAAACCAAATTTCACTCGTCGGTTTTCATTTACTCTTAAACATATCTTTGCGAAATTTTTTCTCATCATTTATCTTTGACATTGCAATCATAATTACAAAATCGAGTCCTCTGAAAGACGGTTCATCCGTTTTTCCAATTCCAAACCAAAGCGTCCCGATATTTTGTGAAACAAGATACAAATCTAACTGCTCACCTAAATATCCAATATTCTGCAAATAATTGTCTTTCTTTTCGCTATATAGTAATATGCAGAACTGCTGTCCCCGTTTGCAAGTAGTTTCATTTGCAGGAACAATCCGAATTGCTGTTTTAATATTAGGATATAGCGGAATCAATGCTTCATACGTTGCTACGATTTTTTCAATATCATTTGCAGATATGTTGCTGTTTTCAATATTTCTAAACAAATGAAATGATTTCCTTTTAAAAATCATATCGTATAATTCTTTGTTTATGTCCATGACCTCGTCCTCACAAATCCTTATTTATCTGGTTTAAATGTGTTTTTATACATCGGGAATGTATCTTTATAAGTTCGGTTTCAGTGGGCACACAATTCCAAAAAGGGAGAATTACTTTGCTGTCTTGAATCGACATATCATTCAAATATTTTGAAGCGTTTGGTATCAATCAGATATTTCATATTTTTTCAACCTTTCTTCCCTGTACTCTTCCGGTGTCTTTCCTGTATCAGGGATAATACCTGTCAGGGATTTCACAATTGACGCCACATCCTCTTTGCTTTTTATCAACATTTGTTTCTCTTTTTTCTTTCTGGCGCTGATTAAAAACTCTATATATGAAACCGCCTTGTCATAATCCTCCTCTTCCAAATCTTCCGGCAGATGATTTATTTTTAAAGCCATAGACTGCATAATACTCCCCCTTTCTCTTTTATCATTATATGCTGTCATCCCTGTTTTTACAAGATTTCTATTATAGAAAACGCAAGCTCAACAACTTGCGTTCAAAGAATTTACAGCGTAGGCGAATGAGATTTTCTTAATATTCCGTCTTAACCCTATAAAATCCCAAACATCTGTTGCACAGGAAGAGTTTCCTGTGCTATTCTTTTTATATAGCCGTATGATTGGAGGGAACAAGACATGCATGTTGCAATTTGTGATGATAACGTAGCCGACCGACGCCACCTCGAGCGCCTTCTGTCGAGGGAATCGGACAAGAGAGCGGGCACGCCGAATATCCTGTATATCGACTCCTACGGGGACAAGGACCATTTTCTCAGGGCGCCCCTGAAATACAATATCGTATTTATGGATATGACCGCCCGCGAGGGCCTTGTCGAGGAGATTCTGGCGGGCTTGGAGGAGCAGGGCTACCACGCCCCGCTTGTGCTGTACTCCTCGACTGTCGATTACACCGCGATTCCGAATCTGCCCGACTACGTGGTGCACGCCAAGAAGCCCTATCTGCCTGACCCGCTGCCCGAATTGCTGCGGCTGGGCGACCGCAATGTGCTCGCAAACGTCATCACGATACAGGTGCACCAAAACGGCGTGCTGCAGCATGTTCCCAAGAACGAGATTATGTACGCCATGCCGCAGGACGAGCGCTATTGCTTCTCCCTGAGCAATGGCACTGTCATTGAAATCGACGAGACCGTCAGTGAGCTTCGACAGGCCTTTGAGCCGTATGACGAGATGAAACTGGTCAACAAGACCTGCTTTGCAAACTTCCGATATGTATCGACAGTAACGCCCGTCTCTGTTGTCATGCGGGATACCCGCAAGCTGAGCATCTCGCCGCTCCATTATCAGAAATTCAAGTGGCTGAAGGAAGAGCTGCTGCTCTCCTGACAGCGTGAGGTATCGGCAATATGGACTATTTGATACGGAACGTGCGTCAAGGGGATGAGGTTTCCTTGGCGTATATACAGACGGAAAGCTGGAAAGCAGCATTTAAGGGGATTCTCTCTGCTGAAATCCTGCAAAAAAATACGGACAGAAATCGCGCTGCAGAAATGTATAAGCGATTGCTTGACAAATGTATTGGCCACGGCTATATTTTGGAAGTAAACGGCCACCCCCATTGTATTGCATGGTGGGATACAGCGAGGGATAAGGATATGCCGGACTATGCAGAGCTTATTTGTATCCATAGCCTACGGGACAAGTGGAGGGAAGGCTATGGGACAAAAATGATGGATAAAGTATTGAGCGACATAAAAAGTGCGGGATATGGCAAGGTCTTTCTCTGGGTTTTTACGGACAATGACAGAGCAAGGAAATTCTATGAAGCCTGTGGTTTCGTAACCTGCGGAAAGGTCAGGCCCTGCTTTGAAACACAGGAGATTTGCTACGAAAGAAAGCTATGAATCTTCTCTTGCGGGATACCCGCAAGCTGAGCATTTCGCCGCTCCATTATCAGAAATTCAAGTGGCTGAAGGAGGAGCTGCTGCTCTCCTGACAACACCCATACAAATATATTTTGTACAGCTCCTTGCATAATCTCTGTCAACAGGATATACTATATGTAGGAAAGTTGGAAATTCACACCCTCTAAGGAGGCACTGATTAAATCACCGCTTCCTTAGAACCTCTGGCAAATCCAGTGCGGGAAGCGCTTTCATCAGCGTTTCCCTAATTCAAGATAAAGGAGGGATGATTGTATGCTGGCTGAATTGCGTCAGAAATCACAAATTACCATACCAAAAGAAATTATTGTTAAGTTAGGACTTTCCGAGGGCGACAAGCTGGATATTTTCGAGCAGGACGGAACCATCTGTATGCTGCCGGTTGTCGTTTATCCCAAGAAGTACCTCAGCGAACTCCGAAAGGAAATTAATGAGGCAAAGGCAAAAATCGCCTCCGGTGAACAGCCTGTTTTTGACAGTGTAGACGCACTGTTCGAGAAACTGGAGGCTGACTAATGGCTTATCAAATCACCTTTACGAAACGTTTTGAAAAGCACTTTAAGTCCCTAAACACTCAGGAAAGAAAGCTGCTCCAAACTAAGCTGCAGCTTCTTGCGGAAAATCCTATGCATCCTTCCCTGCGCACCAAACGTATTCAGGGAACAAAAGACCTGTTTGAATGCAGCGTCAATATGGATATCCGCATTATCTGGTATTATGAAGGAGATAAACTGATTATCCTCATTGACGTAGAGCACCATGATATTCTGGACCAATACTAAAAATACAGTAAAAGCGTTGATGATACCCATTATATCACCAACGCTTTATTGCGTATATGCCACATCTCCATCCTGAAAATAAACCGATTGGATTCCCTCCTCCGCCAGCGCCTCAAGCGCTTCCTCTTGAAAGTCCTCCGCGATATAAATCGGCGCTGTCTGGAGCAAAATCTCGGCGCACCCAAGCGTCTCGGAATAGGATACCAGATTGCTGAGCGCGCTCTTGCAGCGCCCATCCCGCCAGTCCAGATACACCATCCGCTGCCCGCCGTCTGCCAGCTCATAATAATGTCTGCCGTCCAAGCCGTTCATCGGATAGTCCCGCAGATATACGATACTTCGCGGCCCCTGATATTCCATTGTGTCCACCTGATAGACCGTCCCGTCCGCGCGGTTGTACAGCTCAAACGAATACTGCGTGCCGCGCGTGTCAAAATTGCGGATAAAGCCGTCATAGCTGGAAATACAGCCCGCGCAATACCCGTTGGCAAGCATCCGCTCCGCCAGATAATCGACGATAAACGCATTCTTCATCCAATAGAAGTCCACGAAATCCTCAATCCCGTTCTCCGCGGCATAGCGCAGATACTCCTCCGACACCGCCAGGCACACCTGATTGTCCCCGAGCAGCCGCAGGGAGACCTCCTCGGGATTCCCCGCAAAGGCCGTAAGGACGGCAAATTCCGCGCTGATTTCCGCGTTCAGGTTCGGGTCGAAGTTCACAAGCTCCGAGTCGTCCCCGCAGTAAAAGATATTGTCGTAAACCGCGTAAACGGGCGCGAGATACAGATAACGGCTGTCATAGCGCTGTGCCAGCGCAAACGCCTGATACAAAAGCCCGTCAATCTCGACCGTCTCATTCGGGTGACGGTTGAGATACCGCACATTGTGTACCCCGTCAAACTCCATGTCGTTATTGAAGAGCTGATAGGCCGTCTGCAGCGACTCCGTATACAGTGCCGTCAGCGCCTTCTTCTCCTCCGCCGCCGAGGTCTCCCCGCTGCCCAACTCATACAGAAATACCAGCTCGTCGCTGCCGATTACCCCCGCGGCGCTGTCCGCGGAAAGCTCCTGCCAGCCCGCCGGAACCGCGAAGTACGAGTACAGGGCATAGCTAAGCGCTGCCAGCCCGATTACCAGCAGCAGCGCCGTCACAAGTATCTTTTGTTTTGTGTGCTCCTTGGAAAGCACAATTCTCTCCACCGGCTTTGGGTGCGGCAGATTTCTGTTGTCCACAAAACGCCTCAACTAGATCACCACCATCAGAAGCAGAAGCAGGAACAGCGCCAGAATCACGCCAATCACGATAAAGCCGATAATCGCTCCCTTCCTGCAGGCCTTATAGTTATGGTAATGATGAAAATGCTTAAATACAAGGGCCGCGATGATTCCCAATATCGGCAGGAAGAAGGACGCCACCGCGTACCACGCGCTTCCGGTATCGTGAAGCGGCGTCTTTAAGAGCTCGTCTGCCGCCTCGGAGGTCTCCTCTGAAGCCGATTCCTCCTCCGCTCTGGCCAGAGCCGCCTTGACCAGCGCCTCCTTCTCCTCCGGCGTCACGATGGTAATCGACTTCAACCGCTCACCCTTTTCACGAATCGCCTTGTACTCCTCGATTTCCTTTTTATTGCCATAGACATAATGGTCGTGCCCGATGCATACGAACTCCGGCTTATCCTCACTGTAATCGTGGATGGACGGGTCATAGGTATAGAGCACCTTGTTCTTCTCCAATCTCGGGTCCGGAATCGGAATCGCCGAAATCAGGGAATGCGTGTACGGGTGCAGCGGGAAATCAAACAGCTCCTCCGCGTCCGCGACCTCCACGATATTGCCCTTGTAGATAACACCGATCCGATCCGATATAAACCGCACGATGGACAAATCATGCGCGATAAACAAATAGGTGAGGTTCTTTTCCCGCTGGAACTTCTTGAGCAGATTCAGCACCTGCGCACGGATGGACACATCCAGCGCGGAAATAGGCTCATCCGCGACAACCAGCTCCGGCTCCATAACCATCGCGCGCGCCAAGCCGATTCGCTGACGCTGGCCGCCCGAGAACTCATGCGGGTATCGCGTCAGATGCTCCGGCAAAAGTCCGACCTCCGCGATCATCTCCTCGACCTTGCGCACACGGTCCGCCTCATTCTCAAAGAGGTGAAAATTGTACAGGCCCTCGGAGATAATATAGTCCACGGTCGCGCGCTCGTTCAGGGACGCGGCCGGATCCTGAAATACCATCTGGATATTGCGGATAACCTCCCTGTCCAGCGAGTGGGGAATCTTCCCCGAAATCGGAACGCCCTTGTACAAAATCTCGCCGTTGGACAAGGGATTGACACGGATGACCGCTCTTCCGATTGTCGTCTTGCCGGACCCCGACTCCCCCACGAGCGAGAAGGTCTCTCCCTTGTAAATGTCAAAGGAAGCATTCCGCACGGCCTTCACGGCGTCATCGCCTTTTCCAAACGTAATATCTATATTCTTGATTGATAGTAATATTTCCCTGCCATTCTCGTCAACAGGACCATGCTCCGGAAAATGTGAAACACGGCGTTCGTTTTCTTTCTTTTGCTTAGCCACAGTCTCATACTCCTATATATTAAATGATTTTAACAGCTTCTCGTGAATATCCTGAATCCCCTCCGGCTTCTCAATCTTAGGAGCGCGCGGGTCTAACAGCCAAGTCTTGGCATAATGGGTATCGCTCACTTGGAACATCGGCGGCTCCGCCAGCGTGTCAACCTTGAGACAGTATGGATTTCTGGGTGCAAAAGGGTCTCCCACAATCGTATTGTACAGAGATGGCGGCGTGCCGGTAATCGAGTACAGCTTCGTATTCCGCTCCGCAAGCTGCGGCAGGGACGAGAGCAGCGCCCATGTGTACGGATGGCGCGGGTCATAGAATACCTCCTCCACCGTGCCGACCTCCACAATCTGCCCCGCGTACAGCACCGCCACGCGGTCGGCAATATTGGCAACCACGCCCAAGTCATGCGTGATAAAGACCGTGGTATAGTTAAATTCCTTCTGCAAATCCTTGATCAACTGTAAAATCTGTGCCTGTATCGTAACGTCCAGCGCCGTTGTCGGCTCGTCGCAGATCAGTATCTTGGGCTGGCAGGACAGGGCGATCGCGATGACAATCCGCTGCCGCATACCGCCGGAATACTGAAAGGGATAATCGTCATAGCGCGCCGCCGCATTGGGGATCCCCACCTTGGTCATCAGCTCCAGCGCGCGCGCCCTCGCCTCCAGCTCCGAGCACTTCTGATGCTTTATGATAATAGAGCTGATCTGCTTTCCAATCGTCACGATCGGGTTCAGAGACGTCATCGGATCTTGGAAAACGGTCGCAATCTTGCCGCCGCGAATCTGGCTCCAGTCCTTCGCGTACTTTACATTCGCAAGGTTCAGAATACAGGTGCCGTGCAGCCTTTCTGCCGTCTCGTCCAGATAGCGCACACGGAATGCAACATTGTCAAATATCGCGTTTCTCTGCGCCTCGTCCATAATGTCCACACCGAGCTGCATCGCCTTTTTGAACGCCTTCAAAAGCCCTAAAATCATCCGGATCCGCCTGCTGATGCCATATCGGCCGACAGAGAGATAGAACTCCTTGGCAAGAACCTCGTTGCGCTTCACCGTCTCCGGCGCGATTTCCGCGTGGATTTCCTTCTCATACTGCGCGCGCAGCGCTGACATCTTCTCGTCATACTGCTGCAGATACTTCGTATCGGCGTGGGCGGCCTTCTTCTTGTCCTCTGCCATCTGCTTCCCGCGCTTCTCCACCGCCTTAATCTGCGCGTCCAGCGCCGCGATGCCGCGGGCCGCCTCCTTTATCTTATCCTTCTCCTTGGAAGGGTCGTAAGTCTGCCTCAGGTTGAAGGCCTCCGCCCGCTTGACTGCAAGCTCTTTTAACTCACTGTCAATCGCTTCCTGCTCCTCGCTGCTCAAGCCGGTCTTATCGCGCTTCTCGGACTCCATGGCAAGGATTTCCCGATAAGTGGCCGCGCCAAACTCCAGCGCGGAATACTCGTTGAGCTTTTTCAACGCGTAATCAACGCACTTCTTCGCCACCGCATTGTTGGCTACCATTGTATCCGCCAGCTCCTCGTCGTTAAAGATAATATGCCCCTTATCTATAAATCCGTTCGCCTCCAGCATTCCCGCGAAGGTCTTGGTAAAAACGGATTTTCCCGAGCCGGACTCGCCCACAATCGCAATGGACTCATTCTCATATATATCCAGCGAAATCCCGCGGATTGCAGTCAATATCCTGCCGCGGACGCGGAACTTCACCTCCAAATCCTTGATTGATAATAGTACCTTTTTCTTATCTTCCATACCGGATTCCCCTTACATATGTGTTCTCGGGTCAGACGCGTCTCCAAGGTTCTGACCGACTACGTACAGCACAATGGTGATAATCGAAGCGACCGCCACGGGGCTCCAGAACTCAAGCTCCCAGCCCGGCGTAACCATGGCTACCTCCGCCTCGTAGATCATTCGGCCCAGAGACATATCCGTAAGTCCCACGCCGATGTAGGCCAGGAAAACCTCGTAGGAAATATAGGAGGGAATCTCCGTAGCCAGAAGCGTGACAATAACGGATGTCATAAACGGCAGGATATTCTTCATGGCAATCTTGACCGTAGAGGTTCCCAGACACTTTGAGGCCAGATTGTACTCCCTGTCGCGTATGATAACCACCTGTGTACGGATAAAGTAAGCGATTCCCAGCCACCCTGTCACCGTAAACGCCAGCACCATCGTCCAGAAGCTCGCTGAGAACAGCATGACCATAACGGCGATAAACAGGATATACGGAATATTTCCCAAGATATTGTAGACCTCCGTCATAAAGAGATCGACCTTCTTGGAAAATCCCCAGACCGCGCCGATCAGCACGCCCGCCGTCATATTGATCAGGCCGCACATAAACGCAAGGGATATCGAAATCCTTGACCCTGTCCAAATCGAGTCGAAGGTGGACTGCCCCGACGCTCCCGTTCCCAGTATCCAGTGGATGCTGAGCCCGAACTGCTCAATCGCCGCTGAGGGCGACAGGTGCTT
The DNA here is from genome assembly GCA_023664265.1 of Roseburia sp. Taxonomy (GTDB): domain Bacteria; phylum Bacillota; class Clostridia; order Lachnospirales; family Lachnospiraceae; genus COE1. The sequence goes on along the minus strand of JAMPFV010000002.1, from coordinate 118,051 downwards.
TGCCGTGGAATTTAACAGGTTCGCAAAGCGGTCATACTCGGTGAGCATGGGATAGATATAGGCAAACGCGACCAAGATCCCCAGCAGCGCCAGTATGACGATATTTATTTTCTTCTTAAAAAACACGCGAAACACCGACCGCCAGTAAGAATAGCGCGGCGCGGCAATCCTCTCAGAGTCCGTGTCATTGTGGTCTACCCGGGCAAACAGCTCCTCGTCCGACAGACCAAAGCTCTCCAAATCATTCTGCATATTCATTACCCATGCCTTTCTATCTGTCCTTCGTTGAAAATGAGATTCTGGGGTCAACCATCGCCATCAGGATGTCTCCCAAAATAAGGGATGCAACCGACAATACCGCATAGAACAGGGTCACACCGACAATCACGCCGTTATCGTACTTCCCGATTGCCTCCGTCAGCAGATTACCTGCGCCCGGAACGACATAGACGCGCTCCGTGATGATCGCGCCGGTCAGCGCGCCGAGAACGCCTGCCGGAATCCCGTGGATAATCGGAATCGCCGCGTTTTTCAAAATATGCTTGCTGAAAATCTCGCCCTCCGTAAGACCGCCGGACTTTGCAAACTTTACATAGTCTGAATTCATCTGGTCAATCATATAGCGGCGCATCCATTTCATCAGGTTCGCGGCGGAAGGAAGCGCTAAAGATATTACCGGAAGGACATACATCATCTTGCTCACCGACTCCATGTCAAAGGTCGTCGGGAAGCCGAGCTTTCCACCGATGGCCTTAAACAGAAAGATATAGGCCAGCGACGGAACCGCCGTGATAAATATGATATAGACGGTTCCGATATGGTCGATAAACCGATCCTTCTGTTTCGCCATCAAAAGACCGATGGGAACGCCCAGCAGATACGCCAGCAGAACCGCAATAATGCCGATGCTGAAGGAATAGCCGACCTTCGACATGCCGGATTTTACCGTCTCCACATTCGTGTAATCGTCAATAAAACGGGTCTCATACACAACGCTCGCAGACAGCGAATTGGGCACATAGGTCGCCGAGTGCAGATCGTCCGCGCTCGCCTCCGACAAGCCCGTGGGGTATGTAATGACGGACTTAACATAAGAGCCCTGTGTGCTGCTCATCGTCGTGAACACATCAATGCCGTTATTGACAGTGTAGGAGGTTCCGAGATTAATCGTCAGAATGTTCTGGTGAATAAACGGGAACTGCGAATCAAAGTACAGCAGATATTTATGCTTGGTGCCGTTTCCCATAATGGCCGGAGAGAACTTATCGCCGCCATACACAGGGTCGTGCAATGTAAAGGTAAGTCCCCTGTCCGCTATATCCTCCTGTACATAATCAATGCTGTCAATGGTTATCAGGCCGGAGAAATAGTTCCACAGCCGCTTTGTCAGCGGAACGTCCTTGTACGCAAAAAGCTGCGCCTGACCGCCGTCCGCAACCCTTCTTCCGGAGGTCACGGCGTCCAGTCTCCTGATGGAATATCCCTGCGCCTCATAATACTGTGTAAACTTTGCCACATATTCCTGCACCAGCTCCGAATCCTGCGCCGCCGTCCTGCTGATGCCGACCGCAGCCGCGCGGGTGTCCTCGTCAATCTCCCCGCTTCTCGTAAGCTCGAGCAGATACTCTGAATAGGGCACATAGTCCAGATAGCCATACTCCTCCCACTTTGCATACTGATAGGTTATTTTGTTATTGTTGTTCTGCTTGGTGAACACGGGGTCGCTCGCGAATACAAGATCGCGGTTGAGCATCGTGTAAATCATAATCATAACCAGTGCCACAACAACCACCACGGAAAACAGGCTGTGCAACAAACGTTTTAATAAATATTTTGCCATAATCGCCCACTCACTATAGATTACAAGAGAATGGAAAAACGCCATTCTCTTGCAATCCTATCATTCATTGTAATTGTTACCTGTTTGTTTCATCCCACCGTATTAGTAGATACCTATCGTCTTCATCATGTATCCTGCATAATCAGGAAGCAATGTGTTCAGATAAGTAGAGGGATCACCATAGTCAGGACCCCAGCCTGAGGAGTCGTTTACATCGTAATTGCCCTCATAGCCGTAGGTAGGATAGTAGCCTGCATAGTACCAGTCGTCCGTGCTCTCGCCGCCAATCAGGTTTACGACAACCTTGCCGCCGAGAACCTTCTCCAGTGACTGCTTGTAAGCGTTTGCCCTGTTCGTAAAGCTCTCCACGCTGATCGGATACGGAAGGTCAAGCTGAATCGGGTTCTGCTCGTCGATCACAACGCCCTGCGCCGCAAGCTCCTCGATCGCCGTATTCAGCTCCTCAACCGCTTCCTCCGGATGATACCATCCGTCATAGCCGTCGCTGGATCCGATGCCGTCGTCCGCGTTCTTGTCGAAGGCCAGAATGGCAACGCCGTCCGCGTCAATCTGCGCCTGCATGATCGTACCGTAGAAGGTCCCTGCGGGGAATGTCGTCGCCGTGCCGTTGATGTCAACCGTCACATCCTCCTCCAGCGTTACAAACGTACCGGGCGTGTAAGAGTTCCTGAGGGAATTGAGCTTCAGCTCCTCACCGCTGTACAGCGCGTTCCAAGCCGCCTTGTCAAGCGCGAAAGAAATCGCCCTGCGGAAATGTACGTTGTTGATGGCCGCGTTGGTTCTCGCCGCCTCGTCCTCTGTCTGAGGAGATACCATCTTGGTCTCGTCGTTGAAGTTCGCAAACGCCGCACGGTTGATGTTGTAGAACGCCATATATGAGGTTCCTACCGTAGCGGAAACATATGCGTAGTCGTCAAAATTGCCCTCCGCGCGCGCAAGCTCAAGCGAGGACGGGTTCAGCCCCGCGCCGTCAAGCGTTCCCGCGATGGCGTCATTGTAGGACTTGGTCGCATCGGAACCGTCATTGTACAGCCATGTCATCTCCTTGATGTTGATGTTGTCCTTGTCCCAATAGGACTCGTTCGCCTTGTATACAATCGTGTTCTTCGCCGTCGCGTTCGTGATGACATACGGCCCGCAGTAAACGATGGAATCCGGATCCTTGCCGTAGGTGTAATCCGCCGCGCTGCTGTCGTACTCTGTACCGAACTTACCGCCCTGTGACTCGTAGTAGGTTCTGCACAGCGGAGCAAATACATTGTAGTTGAACATGGAAATAAAGTATGTGCACGGCGCCTCCAGCGTGTACTCCAGCGTGCGCTCGTCCACTGCCTTCACACCGACCTCGTTAAAGTCCGTAATCTCCTGATTGATGTACTGCGTGGAATTCTTGATGATGCCGTCAACAAGGAACTCCAAGCCGCCCATCGCGTCCATCATGTGCTGCATACCGGCAACGAAATCGTCCGCCGTAACGTCAGCCACCTTTCTTCCCTGAGAGTCTACCCACGTAGCGCCCTCACGGATGTGGAAGGTGTAGGTCAGGCCATCGGCAGAGACCTCATAGCTCTCTGCAAGACGCGGCTGCAGGGTGCCCTCCATGTCGTACTCCATCAGGCAGTCATAGGTGTTTACAACCGGCTCGGTGTCCGCCTGTAAGGAAGTCGCCAGAACATCCCATGTGTTCGGGTCTGTCGTATAAGCGTAATTGTAGCTGTCCTTTATTGTATAGCCCTTCTCCTCGAGGTAGCTCTTCGCCCACGCCTCGTACTCGCCGGTTCCTCTCAGTTCACTCCACTTGTCCTTCATCTCCGCTCTGTGCTCCGCGGTGATCAGCTCCGTGGTGATCAATAACTGATGGAAGCGGTATTCGTCATTGCCCCAAAGAACGGGTGTCAGCGTGCCGGGCGCCACTCTGCTGATCGCATAGTTGCCGCCTCTTGTCGTCAAAGGAAGCATCACAGCAGACTCCAGCATCTTCGCCTCCGCGATTGCCATCAGGGCATACCGCTCGGAAACGCTGCCTGCATCCTCAGCTTTCTGATAATACTCATAGAACTCTCCGAAAACCTCGTCGTAAAGCTTCGCGGACTGGTCATCGTAGGAAAGCTCCTCCTCCGTGTCGTCAACGGCTGTCGTTGACTCCTGCACCTCGCCGGTGTCTGCCGCAGCACTATTGCTGCTCTGGTCGCCGGTGCTGCTTGTGTCCGCATTATTGCTGCTATTGCCGCCGCATGCGCACAGGCTGAGGCCCATGGAAAGGGCGAGCGCCAGCGCCAAGAATCTTTTCTTCTTCATAATAAACCTCCTATTGAAAAATCTTGCACACACTTCAACGCTTTGCCACGGTGCATTGTTACACTGCAATTAGCGCAATTCTCCTATAAAAAAAGGAACGAATAGCAAATCTATCCACTCCTTTATGAATAACTCCGCTAAAGTATGCAAATTGCTGATGTATGTGTACTCTAACGTATTCTATTTTACCACAACACCCAATAGGCTGTCAATATTTTTTTACAGCGTCACAATCACCCCGCCGTCGTTTGCGTACATACTGCTGATACCCGCGGTGTCCATGACCAGCACCTCCCGAAACCGCGCTCCCGCCTCCAGCTGCGAGCGCACACATTCCGCGCCCTTGAGGTTGTTGCAGTGCGTGATCATCAGCGTCTTTTCCTCCGGATGTACGGCATCCTTCAACACAAATTCCGCCATCCTGGCAAGCGCCTTTTTCATGCCGATGCACTGCCCGAGCTGTATAATATTGCCATCGTCCGCGCCCATAACGGGCTTGATATTGAGCGTGGACGCGACCAGCGCCTTCACGCCGGTAAGCCGCCCGTTCTTTCGCAGCGTATCCAGATTCTCCAGCACGAAATAGGTGTTCAGGCGCTTCACATAGTCCTCGGCCTTCCCTGTAATCTCCGCGAAGGGAAGTCCCGCCTCCTCCCACTCCATCAGCTTCATCACAAGCTGCGTCTCGCCGCAGGAGGCCGATTTGGAATCCACGATATAAAGGTCCTTCTCCCCGTGCTTCTCGTGGTACAGCTTCTTTCCAAGCTCCGCGCTGTTATAGCTGCCGCTGAGCCGCGAGGAGAGCGTCACCGCGTACACATGCTCCGCCTCCGTCTCAAACGCCTGCATATACCGCTCGGGCGACGGGCACGCGGACTTGGGGCAGGTCGGGCAGGACGCCACCGCATCCAGAAATTCCCTCTGATTGAAATTTTCGTCGTCCTCCTTCTCGTAGACGTCTCCGACAATCAGCGTCAACGGGATAATTTCAAAACGGGGGTCGCTCTTCAGAGCCTCCGGCAACTCACAACAACTGTCTACAACGATTTTATAGCTCATAATAACGCACCCTCCATTTTTGTTTACCATTTGACATAGTTTTGATAACCACATATCATGTTATCATATGATGTCTCATTTGAAAAGGGAAAAAACCTTTTTTGTTGAAGTTTTTTGTGTTGAAACTTTGTGAAAGGGCGGGTATACTTAACCCTATATGACAAGCGGGACGGCACATCGCCCGCAGGAAAAGGAGACGCGCATGACTGCCTTACAGATAAAAGTGACCAAAAATTTTATGAACACGCTGCTGCTCTCGGAGCAGTTCGATTCCTTCCTCGTCGAGGAGGCCGCGGTTACGACCTTCAACGCCTTCCACATCGACGGCCATATCGTCGGCGAGTTCTTTGACAGCGACGAACGCTCCGCGCTCGCGCCGCTCTCCGCCTGGAAGGATATCCGCCCGATCTGCCTGCAGTTGATCAAGGGCCGGCGCGCTCCGGTGTCGATGCGCATCGTCCTGCAGGCGCCGCCCGCCCTTCTGGAAAAAATTGCCGCGGACGAGGCGTGCGAGGTCGATGCCCATCTGATCCGCTCGCTTGTCCTGAATATCCGCTATGAGAACGGGCGGGTATCCTGCGTCACCGGCAGCTCGCTCACGACCTTTATTCCGGACAAGAGCGTTGACAGGGTCTGGGACGCCTACATCCGCCGGTTCTTCTCCGCGCTCCCACTGGACTTCGAGGAGGCATAATCTGCCGTCACGCTCAGGCCTTTTTGACCTTCGAGTGGAAGACGAGGCTTGCCAGATAGCCGAAAATCAGCGCCGCGCTGCACCCGACCGCGCCGTTGGTAAAGCCGCCCTTGAAAAGCCCGATAAAGCCGTCCTTGTCCACGGCCTCCTTGATGCCCTTCATCAGGATATTCCCATATCCCAGAAGCGGGACGTTCGCGCCTGCGCCCGCGTATTCGGCAAACGGCTCATACCATCCGAAAAAGCTGATCACCGCGCCGAGGCATACCAGCAGCACCATCACTCTGCCCGGGAGCATTTTCGTCCTGTCCAGAAAAATCTGCGCCAGCGCGCAAATCAGGCCGCCCACCCAGAACGCATTCACATAATCCATCATAAAAATCCACATACCTTTCCAAAATCCGCGCTTTCTCCGCTCGCACAGGCACGGATTTTTTGATTTCTCTCAGGAAAAGTATGTGGAAATTTTTACTTTTTATTCATCCGGAAATTCATTGTCCGTCAGGAGCACTCCATGTATTTCGCGATTTCCGTCACAATCTCGCGGATGTTTTTGCGCTCGCAGTCAACGATTCTGTTTGCGTACTTCTCATACAGGAGCGCCCGCTCGTCATATAAATCCCGCAGGCTCTGTCCCTCGCGCAGCACCACGCCGCGCTGCTCCAAATCGCCGAGCCGCTCTGCAATCCCCTCGTAGGAAAGCCTGAGATAATACACGGCGGAAAGCGCCCGAAGATGCCGCATCGCCGCGTCGCTGTACACGGCGCTGCCGCCGGTCGCAATCACCGCCGCCTTGGGATTCAGGGAGCAGTTTACGCGCTCCTCTATCGCAAGAAAGCCGTCGATTCCCTGCGCCTCAATCAGCTCATGCAGCCGCTTGCCCTCCTGCTCCTGTATGACCAAATCGGAATCGATAAAGGACAGCCCCCTGTTCTTGGCCAGCACCACGCCAATGGTGCTCTTGCCGGCGCCCGGCATACCGATTAATGTGATGTTCCTTGTCCGCATCGCCCGCTGCCCCGCCAGCCGCTATCGGCCCATGTAGGCGATGACCTCCACCTCGCAGAGAACGCCCTTGGGCAGATCCTTGACTGCGACGCAGCTTCTGGCCGGATTCTGCGTGAAGTATTTCGCGTAGACCTCATTGAACGCGGCAAAGTCCGCTATCTCCGCAAGAAAGCAGGTGGTCTTGACAACATTGTCGTAGGTCGCGCCCGCCGCCTTCAAGATCTCGCCCACGTTCTTCATGGACTGCTCCGCCTGTCCGGCAATATCCTGCGCCTCCACAGCCCCCGTCGCAGGGTTGATCGGTATCTGCCCTGACGCATACAGGAAATCTCCTGCCATAATTGCCTGCGAATACGGCCCGATTGCCGCGGGCGCTTTGTCTGTACTGATTTTCTTCATCACTGTGAAACCTCCTCTTCTCCCTCAAACGCCACCGTCACATAGTACCCCCGTGCATTCTCCGTGACGGAGACTACCCTGCCCTCTCTGGCAAGGAGACGGTCGCGAAACGGGATGTTCCCCGACATTGCAACTGCCGGATTAATGGTATAATAATAGTTACTCGGTAAAACGCTCTCCGTGACGGTCACGACATCTCCCTCGCTGACCTGCCCCGGGCGCTCCATCTTAAATTCCATCTGACGCATGGCCGCATCACTTCCCTCTCCGAATCCGCTTTATGCGCACATACGCTACAGCGCGTTGATGCGCTCAAATTTGCTCCGCAGCTCGCTTGCAATCTGCCCGACAACCGTGGCGGAGGCCGCAATCTGCTCTGTGCTTGCCGCGAGATTGTTGATTCTGCTGTTCACGTCGTCAACCACTGCCATCAGCTTCCGCGAATTGTCCGTGAGCTTATCCATGGCCGCGCTGATCTGCTCCTTGTTGCGGTTGCTGTCGTCCGCCGCGCCGCCGCTGACCTCGCTCAGGTTCTTGATCTCCTGCGCCACGACTGCAAAGCCTTTGCCGACCTCACCCGCTCTGGCCGCCTCTATGGACGCGTTCAGCGACAGAAGGCTGGTCTTCTGCGCTACCTTGGTGATATTCTCATTGTTGCCGCCAAGCTGTACCAGAAGCTCATTGATAACCTCAAAGGATTCCTTCAGGCTGTCGCAGAACTCGACGACATGCAGCATGGACGCACTGATGCTGGTGCTCTCCTCCGCATTGCTGTTGTTCCCGCTGATCATCCCCTCGATCGATGTGTTCAACGTATTGAACTCGTCATTGGCCTGTGACACCATCTCCGCGATGGTCTCGCTGCGGCGGTGAATCTCGGCATTCTTCTCCTCGTTCTCGCGCGATACCGCCTCCAACTGCTCCTTCTCCGCCTCGACAACATCCTTTATGTAGTGCACGCAGTTGTTCTTGTTATTGCAGCCGTTGTAGATGGCCGTCGCCATCCCGGAGCAGGAGGTATAGCCGCAGGCGCTGCAGTTGATGATCTGCTTCTCCCGCGTCCGCTTCTCCATATCCTCGAAAATGCTTAAAAGCTCCGCCTGCGAAGGTCTGTCAATGACACAGCCCTTGGACTTGTCCGTGTACTCCCGCATGAAATCCCGAATATTCAGCTTCGCAAACTGACGGTTCAGATTTTTCAGGCGCTGCCCCGGTGCCGCATTGCGGTCCCACGCGCTGGTCTTTCTGCGCTGCTTGCTCGCCTCCTTTATTTTCTGAATCTCATACAGGATGTCCTCGTTCTTCGCCTTCTCCGGCTCGATACCCGTGCCGTACAGACAGCCGGAACCGCAGTTGAGCGCGTCCACCATAAACGGCAAGGGCTTCTTCGCCTTGACTCTCTCCTTGTAATTCTCAAGAAATTCATAGGCGTGCCGCTCACCCTCAATCTGCCGGATAAAGACATCCTCGCCACAGAACCAGTATACATTTTCTTTCAGGCCGCCCGGCATTGGATAGATAGAGCCTAAGCCGTACTCTATCTCATTCCTCGCCGCCTCCGCGCGAATGTTGTTCCTGCGCGCGTACGCCATCAGATGGTCAAAGGTCACGTTATAGCTGACATAGCCCTGATTCTTGGGGTCGTCAATCTCCGCCTTCTTCGCGATGCACGGACTGATAAACGCCAGCTTGTCACTGATTCCCATGTATTTCTTCGCGTAAATCGCCGCACACATCATCGGGCTTTGTATCGGCACAAGGCTCGGTATCAGTTCCGGTATGTAGTGCTCTATATAGTTGACGATTGCCGGACACGGCTGGGAAATCCCGCCGCTAAAATGATTCCGCGTGATATAATTGATATATCCCCATGTCGTGATATCCGCGCCGAAGCTGACGCTGACAATCCTGTTTACGCCAAGCCTTTTCAGCCCGCCCAAAATCTGCTGATATTCATTCGGATAATTCGCCGCAAAGGCCGGCGCCCACAGCACGGATATCCGCTCGCCGCGCTTGAGATCCTCAAAAAACCGCTCCGTATCGTCCCTGAACTCCCTGGCATGATGCTCACAGGCGTCAAAGCACGCGCCACAGGCAACACATTTATCTCCGTTCACCAGAATACGCTGCCGGTCGCCCTCCTCGACAGCCATGTTGGCCGTCAGCACCGGACAGACTGAAATGCACTTGTTACAACCGATGCAGTTCTCATTCGTAAATACCAGTCCCGTCTGATCTCCGTACATTCTAACCCCTCCATTCAACCGTTTTATTGTTCGAGCGCAAGCTTAAAAGCATCAATTGTTATTATTTTAACACACTGAATCGGATTTTTCCACCCTTTCGGAAGATTTTTTTGCGTCCTTTCTATTAATAATCATATCATCTAATAATCATATCATCGCGGGGTACAAACCCGGTCTCGTCTGTTATAATTCTGTTATAATGAAGAAGGAAAATAATGGAGGGCTTGACAATAATGAAGAATCCTGAACAGACTGCCGGAAAACGGAAAAGTTTTGATTTCCAATCACCCTGCTCCTTCCATAACGCGCATACAGTACAGGATAACCGCCTGCTGGACGGTGAGCAGATGTTTCTTGAACTCATACCCGACAAAATATTTTGATTCAATTACATCCTCCGAGACCTCCTCGCCGCGGTAAAACGGCGGGCACGGGTTGAGCATGGCGCCCGGATTGGCCATCTCCATCATCTCCGTCGTGACTTGGCATTCCCTGAACTCCGACAACAGCTCGGCGGGCAGCGAATCCGTGCACACAATATCCTTTCCCTTGACCGCCTCCGCAATCATATGGTACGCCCTCACGCCCTCCATTTCATGGCCTCTGCCGCAGCATTGGGACAGCTCAAAGCCCAGCGCCTCGGCGGCCTCCCGCCAGGCCAGTCCGATATTTCCTGATTTTCCGCAGAACAGCACCTTCCACGGAAGACTGCCGTCAAGGGTAAAGTCACTCCTGATCTTGGAGAGCGCGTACAGGTCGGACAAAATCTCGCAGGGATGATTGCAGTCCGTCATCGCATTGATAACGGGGACGGACGCATACGCGGCAAGCCGCTCCGACTTACCAATATCCTTATGCCTTACGACAATCCCATCCGCCCAATGATTGAGGTAGCCGCAGACATCCCGCAAATCCTCCTTTTTGTCAAGCGCGTCACTCGGGAAGAGTATGGACTGTCCGCCCAGCAGATAAATTCCCTTTTCAAAGGTCACCTATACCGCCTTCGGCAGGCGATTTTTCGGCTAAAAATCAGTTGACGGAAGTTCACGCGCTCAGCCGCGCGAGAATCGCCTCGCGGTATTCCCCGTGATGCGGCATCCCGCCGCCCAATCCGCCGAGCTTGGGAATCATAAGCTTGAAGCTGCTCCCGTTCCTCATCTCAATATTGCACTTGACCGAACCCATCCAAGCATTTTTTACCGTGCAGCTCTGAATGTCCGTCAGCGGAAAGCAGGTTCCGATATCCGTCAAAAGGATCTCCGAGGAAACCTCCTGCACCTGCGCCGCGTCCGCGCCCGACACCTCCTCAACCTGATAGAGGTAGCTGTTTGGCCCGCACTCGGCGATTATCAGAAAGGACTGCGTAATGCCAAGATAGACATCATATGACGAATATTTTTTCTTGTTCAGCGAGATGACGCCTCCGCTTTCATTGGGAATCAGCCTGCTCTCCATTCGGGTGCATTTCCCGTAAAGCCCTGTGATCTTCGTCTCGTTTGATACCGCGTGTACGCCTGCCAGCAGCGTCTCTCCCTCAGGTATGTATTTCCCCATGGTCCGCCTCATATTGGCCTCATCAAAAATATCAGGCCTGTTATGTCCTCCTGCACTTGCGTTTTCTGACTTCCGTTTCCCGGCGGAAATCAGAATCGGGAGCAGATACCCGAAAGCCAGCACCAGAAAAAATATCCCTATCATAACAATGATTTTCGAGCCGGTGACCGTTCTCTCACTCACAGGCTCTCCGCTCCTGCTCATCAGCAAAATCCATGCAAAAATCCCAAAGCATACCAGCGCAATGCATATACAGGCGAGAAATAAGATGATCACAAATCTTTTCCCCTTTTTCCGCTCTTCGTCCATATCCGTGCCCTCCTCTTTTGCAATTTCCGAATAATGACTTGATTATACCACCTCCCCCTCTTTTTGTCACCCCTCCTTACCGCAGCTTCACAAATCCTCTCCGAATCAGCGGCAGCGCCACAGCGCCGACGACCGCATACACCAGCACGATCATCCCCACATAGGGAATCACCAAATTCCCCGCGCCATAGCTCACATAGGTGCGCAGCACGTCCTTCAGATTCATGGCCCGCGCGGGAAACAGGTAGTTGATATGATTCCACAGCCCGCTCTCCCTGCTCATCGGGAAAAAGGCAGGCGCAATGATAATCGCGATTCCGATCACCAGCGTCGCAAGCGAGGAGCGCAGCCGCGCCGAGCAGCACAACAGGACAAGCGCAACCGCAACGCTGATCAGCGCGATGACCGCGAAGGTCGCCACGCAGGCCTGCACCATAGTCATATTGTAGGGTATCACGGAATTCCACAATTGAACGGGCAGACCCGCGCCGTCAAAGCCCAGAAGCAGTCCGATGATCCCCACCGCCGCCAGAAGCCCGACGGCGGGATAGCCTATCGTAAAGAGCAGCGCCACAAGAATTTTTGACTGAACGAGTCGTTTCTTTCCGTGCCGCGTCGTCAGAAGCAGTGTCGCGGCCCCCGATTCATACTCCGCGGAAAACAGGGGACTGACGCATATCACAATGACAAACAGCAGATAAAATCCGATTTCCACCGTATCCTCGACAATGCTCATAATGTTATATCCGCCCCACCGAAACGGCACTGTCGTATTCTGCGCCTTGCGAATCCAATATTCCTTTTCCGCCTCCGTGTAGTTGCCGTAGGAGAAATCGCAGTTCAGATAATCCGTGATTTTCTTCATCCGCTGCTCATAAAAATGCGCGCCGTCCGCAAGCGCCGGCTCCATCAGCGCGTTCCTGTCCGCGATGCTCTCCCGCATATCCGTATAATTCCTCGCCGTAAAATAAAAGATGTCCCCCATGTGACGCGTGATCTTCATATAGGCCTCGTCGCTCTCCAAATCCAAGCCGTAGCTCTGAATCTGCCGAATCAGCTCCGTAATGTACGCATCCGTAATCTCGTCCGTCTGCGCGTTGTCCCGCTCCTGCGCCCTGCGGATCCCCTCAATTCCCTTCACATAGCTGTCCGTCTCTCCGTCATAGAAATCCGCCTGTGAAATATACGCGAACACGCACACGGCAATCAAAATATATCCCAGCAGCATCGCGGCCACATTCAGCCTGCGCTCAAAGATTTTCTTCCACTCAAACCGCATCATCATCGCCATAGCCCTCTTCCTCCCCCGCAAAATAAAATAAATACAGCTTTTCCAGATTAAACACCGCGGACGCCTCACCGCCCGCCACCTCCAGATAATGCGCCTTCAGCGCCTCCAACGTCCCCTGCGCGATCAGCTGCCCCTGCTTCATCAGGAAAATCCAATCCGCAATCTCCTCCACATCCGACACGATATGCGTGGAAAGAAGGACAATCCGCTCCTTTCCCAATGCGGCAATCATATTGCGGAAGCGCACCCGCTCCTTGGGGTCCAGCCCCGCCGTCGGCTCGTCCAGAACAAGAATCTTCGGGTCGTTTAACAGCGCCTGCGCAATCCCCAGCCGCTGGCGCATACCGCCCGAGAACGTCTTGATTTTATGGCGCATTTCATTTGCAAGCCCCACCTGGTGCAGCAGCCGTTTGCTCTGCGTCCTCGCATAGCCCCTGTCCAAGCCCTTGAGGGAGGCGATATACAGCATAAACTCCATCGCGGTAAAATTCGGATAATACCCGAAATCCTGCGGGAGATACCCCAGCAAATCCCGATACCGCGCCCCCATCGCTCCGATTTCCTCACCGTCAAGCCGTATCTCCCCGCTGCTGATCTGCGCGATGCCGCAAATCATCCGCATCAGGGTGGTTTTCCCCGCGCCGTTGGCACCGAGCAGGCCGTACACGCCCTCCTTCAATGTCGCGCTCAGCCTGTCAACCGCAATCTTATTCTTATATTGCTTCGTCACTCTGTCCAATACCAATTCCATTTTTTCCACCTCATTTCTGCGCTGTTTTACCGCGCAGACACAAATCTCGTGATTGAAAATTTTAATTTTCAATCTTCACACTGTTCAAAATCGGACAGCTTCGCGCTCAGGCGGACAAACTGCCACCCCGCAAAGACAAGTCCCGCAAGCCCCACCATGCACCAGCCTCTGAAATACATCGGCCGATACCAGCCAAACCGCTCCGTCCCGCCGACAAGCGCCAGAACCAGCACCAGTCCGTAGACGCCGGCCGCCGCGCCGCGCAGCAGCTCCCCCTTATAGTGCTGCATCAGCTTGAGCAATGCTCCCGTCATCCCGATCATCGGCGTGAAGCCGTAGACCAGAAGCTGCGCCGTCCCCGAATCCAAGCGGGTGTGCAGCAGGAGGATACTGCCCGCAAGGAGCGCGGCATGAAACGCGCACAGAGCCGACATCCGCACCAGCACGACGCTCCGCAGGGAATATTTTGTGGCATATTCAATCTCCAACATGCTTTTCTGATAAATCTTCGTAATCTCCTCCACCGTGAGCAGTACCAGCAGCGGCGGCAGCAGGGAAACCATTATCAGAAGCCGCTTTTCGCTCTCATCCCCGCCAAGCTGCGGTATGAAATACCGCAGCAGCAGACGAAACAGCGCCAGCCACAACGCCTGCCAGATCAGGCAGTATCTCCCGAGATACCCCGTCTGCTCCAGCACAAAGCTCCACAGGCTTCCTCGCGTGCGGAGCACGGCTCGCGCCGACAGCTCCGTGATTTTCCGCTCCCGCCCCCGCGGCACAAGCCGTTCGCAGTCCGCCGCGTACTGCCGCAATCTCCTTTCAGTCTCTCTTCGTCCCATAAGCGCCTCCTTCCATTTCGGACAATATCTCCAATCCCTTCCTGACACGATATTTTGCCAGCGAGGAGCTGATTCCCATGACCGCCGCAAGCTCTGTGTATTTCAGACCCTGAAAATACCGCAGGATAACCGCCTCCCGAAGCTCCTCAGGCAGCGCCGCAACCATCTGCCGCACCACCACCGCCTCCTCAGGCAGCTCTCCCGCCACCGTCTCGGGAACCGTCTCCATCGGGATCGGCGTCCTTTTCCTGTAATAATCCGTGCATTTGTTCCGCGCAATCGTATAGAGACAGGGCTTTGTCCTCCCGCCGCCGTACTCGGGCCAGTGCTCAATAAAACTCACGAACGTATCCTGACACAAATCCTCCGCCGCGGCGCGGCTCTCCACATGGTGACAGCAGTAGCGGAAAATCTCGTCGTAATACTTCCGTATGATTTTCTCAAGCACAAAATCACCCCCTCTATCCTGTATAACGAATGAACCGGCGAAAAAGACAACCTGCCAAAATATTTTTAAGTGAACAAAAAAATCGCCGCTTGGCAGCGACGATTTCTCTACGCTTTTATTTGCCGTGCGACCGCCAAAATCTTATCCGCGGCCGCCCTCGCCCCGCCGCACGCTCGGAAACCCTCCGAGATCACCGCGGCCTGTTCGCGGTAGGCGGCGTCCTCCACCACGCAATCGACGGCACGGCGTATCTGTGCCGTGTCCGCCTTCCCCAACAGGATTCCCGCGCCGAGCTGCGCGACCCGCGACGCAACACCGCCCTGCTCGGACGTCTGCGGATACATCACCAGCGGGACGCTGTAATACAAGCCCTCGTTGACGCTGTTCATCCCGCAATGAGTCAGAAATGCATCCGCCTGCATGAGCACGGCAATCTGGTCCACCTGTCTGTGGACGGAGACATTCTCAGGCAGCTCGCCCAGCGCCGCAATGTCCACCAAGTCTCCCACGGACAGAATAACCTGATATTCCGTATCCGCCAACGCGGCGATACAGCTTTTGTAGAAGGCAAGCATATCGTTGTTCACCGTCCCCATGGACACATAGACCAGCTTCTCCTTTTCCTTCTCTATTTCCGAGGCGGCAGGCCTCACCGAAGGTCCCACAAAGGCGTATTTCTCCGAGAAAGTCTCCGCACACGGCTGAAACTGCGGCGACGTATATACAATCGTGTCCGTATACTCGTCATTCCGTAAAATGTCCAAGACATTTTTTACGGGATACCCCTGTGCCTGCAGCCGCCTGATATTTTTCTGTATCTTCGGCATTGAGACAATCATTCCGATTGCTTCCCGAAGGCTCTGCTTCATAATCTTCGCCGAATAGCGGTTGAACGCAAAGGTGGTTGTCGAGGAGACAAAGGGAATCCCCGCCTTGAGCGCCGCCGCCTTTCCCCACACCGCCATCGAATCCGCCACAATACAGTCGGGCTTGAGACGCTCCATATCCCTGCAGACCATCTCGTCCAGCGCCAGCGTCGTATCCACTAATATTTTCGTGGAAAATGCCAAATCCCTGCCGACGCGGGCCGCATCCTTCGGCGTCAGGCGCTGCTCCATATCATAGCCGTCACAGGCAATGAATGTCGCTCCCGCCGCCTCAATCTTTTCCCGAAACGGCTCATACGAATAGTACCACACCTGGTGTCCCCGCTCCACCAATTCCCGCACCACGCCCAAGGTCGGATTCGTGTGCCCGTGCGCGGGAATACAGAAAAATACAATCTTACATGCGCTGTCCGTCATCTTCCTGCCCTCCCATATTCATTTCCCCGAAAATCATGGAGATGTACCTGTCCATCATCGCCTTGGGCGGAATTGCAATCCCCCGCTCCGCATCCCCCAGCACCAGAATCGTGTCCCCCGGGTGGATGTCAAACATCTCCCGCGCCTCCTTGGGGATTACAAACTGCCCCTTTTCCCCGATTTTCACTGTCCATGCGTTTTTTCCCTTCAGTGCGTCCATAACCGTCTCTCCTCTAATAAATATGATTTAGTATGATTTGTCATACTTTTTGTATTTATCATACTTTTTGTATTTATCATACTTTATTTTGGGATGAATTGCAATACAAAATACCTTTTACATCCTGATTTTCCCTGATGTAAAATACTTTTGACAGCGCGTTTTCCATCTATGCGATAGAATTGCCGTGAAAGGAGGGCTTGACTTGGAGCTGCATCATCAGATAAAAGCATACCGCACCAAAATGAACTTATCACAGGAGGAACTGGCCGAACGGGTTTATGTCACGCGGCAGACCGTTTCCAATTGGGAGAACAACAAAAATTATCCCGACATTCACAGTCTTCTGCTGCTAAGTTCCGTGTTCCATGTATCACTTGACCAATTAATCAAAGGAGATGTTTCCATTATGAGAGAAGAAATCAACAAAAGTGAGCTGCAGCGCTTCAACCGTGACGGCGCTGTCTATTCAATCCTGCTGTTCGCGAGCGTCGTATCCGCAGTCCCGCTGAGCGTATTCTTAGGCTGGTATGGCCTGATTATCACGGCAGTCCTGTTCGCCGTCGCACTGTACTTTGCCGTCAGACTTGAAAACTACAAAAAGACGAAGGATATCCAGACCTTCAAGGAAATCGTGTCCTTCTGCGAGGGCAGACGCCTAGACGAAATCGAAAAGGCGCAGGAATATGGGAAACGCCCGTATCAAAAGCTCCTGCTGGCGCTTGGCTGCGGCCTGATATCCTTTGCCATCTGCGTGTTCTTTGTATGGCTGTTAAAAGCATATATCTTTTAAGGCACCCCTTGACAGGCGGCAGATGCACATGGATTTGCAAGGGAAACGCTTTCACCAGCGTTTCCCTGTTGTCATATCCAATATTTGTCCATGAAAAGCAGGAGCTTCTCCTCATCAAGCTCAAATTTCTCCGCGACCTTGAGAGAGGTGTCTTCTTTATCCACACCCAACTCCCTACAGACCTCTATCAGGGATTTTATCCCCTGCTCTATCCCTTGTTTTATCCCCCGCTCTGCCGCCACAGCCGCTATGTTTTCAGACAGATTACACATAACCCGCATCCTCCCTTCCAACTCCGTCGTCATTATCATTCCGTATTCCTCCGACAGTATCCGCTTTTTCTCATCCACATCCATCTGCGAGAGCAGCCGCTCCAGCATGGAAATCAGTATATTCCCCGACTCACTCCGATTCTTCCCATCCCTGATGTTGATAATAATTCCCCGCATCAAATCCACGGGATACGAATTGCTTCTATTTCCGAAAACCGTCCTTCTGTCCAGATTCAGCTCCTCTATAGAGTCGCCGTTCTCCTTGTTGTCCATGCATATCCAAATACTCCGAACCTTTTTCAGGCTGTCATAATCGCTCTGATAAAATTCCGTCTGCTTCTGCGCAGAAATCATCCTCGCCATATAGAATATCATCCGATTCTCAAGATGATACCCCAGCTTCCTAAAATCGGACGACTTTTGCGCCTCCACATTGATCAGGATTTTCATTTCCGTTTTCTTATGATATGCGTTAAAGCGTATATCGTAAAAGAGCTTCCCTTCTCCCGGGACATTGTCCTCCGTATTCAATCCCTGCACACGCCCAAGGTTCGACAGCCCCGCATCCACGGGACGCTCCCCAATCTCTATATCCTCACCGATGCTCCCCATAATCTCGTCGATGGACATCTCCGCAAACTCACTGACCGCGTACTTCAAAATCCGTGCCAAAATCTGCTTATCCGCAAGCAGATACTTCACATTGGTGTCATACGCGCTGAAAGCGTCTGCCGCCTCAACGGCCTGTGCCAAATTCGTCTCTGTCATTCTTATCCTCTTTCTGTGTACGCTCCTGTCGTCTGCTTCCTCCAAACGCAATATTTCCTACAGCTTATTCTAACATACTTCCCCCGCATCCGTCAAGGAATATCGAATATACGTTCTGTGCCGCATTCTATACTGCCTCGATCACCACGCCGTGCGCAATTCCCGGCACATTCTGTCCTTCGTTGAAGGAGGTCTTGTTCAGCAGCGCCCCCGTCGGCACAAACAGCACGCGGTTCCACTGCCCCTCCTCGATTTTGTGCAGGATATATGCGGACAGCACGACCGCCGAGCAGCCGCAGCCGCTCCCGCCCGCGTGGACGTCCTGCTTCTCCAAATCGTAAATCAGCATCCCACAGTCATAATGACGGCCGCGGATATCAATGTTCTCCTTTTCCAGCAGAGTAAAAAGCGCCTCCTGCCCCACATTGCCCAAATCGCCCGTGAAAATCGCGTCGTAATCGCCCGCCGACCTGCCAAAATCCTTGAAATTCGTCGCAATCGTCCATGCGGCAGCCGGCGCCATCGCGCACCCCATATTAAAGGAATCCTTGATGCCGTAATCCTCAATCTTTCCGATGGTAACGCCCGTGATGCCGATTTTGCGCCGATAATTGTTGTCCGCCGCCTTGCCCTTCCTGCTGTCGATATCCGCGTGCTGCAGCAGGAAGCCCGCGCTTCCCGTCACCGTCCACGACGCGTACAGCGGCCTTTGTCCGCCGTACTCCAGCGGAAAGCGGAACTCCTTCTGTGCGCTGGCAAAGTGGCTGGACGTCAGGCTCAGCACCGTGTCCGCATAGCCCGCCGCCACCGCCATGGAGCCCATGCACAGCGCCTCGCCGCAGGTAGAGCACGCGCCGTAAAGCCCCACGAACGGAATATTGTAGTCCAACACGCCAAAGGAGCTTGCGATGGTCTGCCCCAGCAAGTCCCCCGCGAACAGATACCGCACATCCGCAGGTTCCATGCCGGTCTTTTGCAGCGTGATCGCAATCGCCTCCTTTTGCAGCGCGCTCTCCGCCTTCTCCCACGAATCCGCGCCGAACATGTCATTCTTGTCGCTGCTCACCTTGTCAAAGCAGCCGCCGAGCGGCCCCTCCTCCTCCATCTGTCCCACGATGGATCCGCTTCCCATGATCAGCACCGGCTTTGCATAGCAGATGCTGGACGTTCCCAATGCTTTATTCTCCAAATCAAAAACCTCCCTCTACAGTGAAATCCTAAATTTTTCTTAGTTTTTCCACAATAGGGAGAGGTTATACCTGTTCTGTTTTTGCTGCGGCGCCCTAAAAGCGCTTGATCTTCTTTGTCGTGTTCTTCTCAAACTCCGTCTCGCGCACCTTGAGGCCAAACACGCGCTTGTAGAGCGGCGCGGTCTTGTTGTAATCGTCGATAAGCTTTTGCAGCTCGCCCTGAATATCCTTTATCTTCTTCTTCCCCGCATACTCATAATCGGGGAAAATCTCCGCCTCAATCGTGTTCCCCTCGCCCTCGCGCACCAGCACCTCCTGTACCAGACGGTTCTCGCCCAGACGGTTCTCGATTTCCTCCGGCGATACGTTCTCGCCGTTTGGCGTGATGATCAGGTTCTTCTTGCGTCCGGTGAGGAACACAAAGCCGTCCTCATCCACATATCCGAGGTCTCCGGTCTTGAGCCAGCCGTCCTCCAAGGTCTGCGCGGTCTCCTCGGGCATCTTGTAATACCCCTGCATCACACTCGAGCCCTTCACCCACAGCTCCTCCTCGACAATCTTAGCCTCGCAGTTGGGCATCAGCTTTCCGACAGAGCCCTGCTTGGAATCCCAGTCCAGATTCGTGCTGATGACAGGCGCACATTCCGTCATCCCATAGCCCTGCAAAATCGTGATCCCATATTTTTTAAACATGTCCGGATAAGCCGGATTCAGATACGCGCCGCCGCTGCATACCGTGTGAAACTGCTTGCCAAATACCTTCGCCTTTACCAGCGGCGCCGGAATCCATGCCGCCTCCTCCAGCTTCTTTGCAAGCGTCTCTATCATCAGCGGCACCATCAGAATCATGTTCGGCTCGAACAGCTTGATATTCTTCGCGACGCGCAGCAGCGAGTCATTGATACAGATTACACAGCCGATGGAAATCCCCTTGAGAATATCCATGCTCAGGCAGTACGCGTGATGTATCGGCAGCACCGTCATAATCACCATTCCCGACTCATAGCCCATATCGAGGCAGGTCGCGTTCTCCGCGAGATTCCTGTGCGTGAGCATAACGCCCTTGCTCTTTCCGGTCGTGCCGGAGGTGAACATAATCGTCGCAAGCTGCTCCGGCTGCGGCTCATAGTCAAAGCCCGCCTCCTGCTGTTCCAGCAGCGTCCACAGGGAGAGCGCGTCCGCGTTCTCATCGCTGCCCATGCAGATCAAGCGCTTCAAGCCCTTGCACTGCGCCGCTGCCGCGGCGGCCAGCTCCCTTTTACCCTCGTCGTACACGAGCGTGGTGACGTCCGCGCGGTCAATCAGCTCGCACAAATCCTCCGTCGGAAGCTGTGCATCGAGCGGCACCGCGACGCTGCCGCTGTTGACGGTGCCAAAGTAAGCCACCACCCACGAATACGAGGTCGCCCCGACAACCGCGATATGCTTCCCCTGCTCCCCCAGAGCGGCGATCGCCGCCGAGAAACGCTCGCTGTCCGCCTTGAGCTGCGTGTAGGTCTTGGCCTCCACCGCCGTCTCCTTTTTCCCGCTTCCGTTATCTTGCTTTACCTTATACCGAAACGCATCCTGCGCGCCGTACTGCGCCTGTGCGTCAACTAAAATACCGCGAATCGTACTGCTCAATTTATTCATATTCTGCTCCATTTCTGCGCCGCTTTCGTGAACATATTCACAATGTATTCGACAAGTTTGTGGCGCGCAGACACAAACTCGCGATTGAATTAAGAATTTTGAAGCTTCTCCAGATAGTCCGCCGCCTCCTGCACGGTGCGGATGTCCGCCGCCTCCTCCTGATTGATCTCCACGTCAAGCTCCTCCTCAATCTCGCCGAGCATACTCATAAAATCAAAGGAGCTGAAGCCCAAGTCCTCCATAAACCTTGACTCCGGATGGATGTCCTCCTTCTTCACTTCCACATAGTTTGTGATGATTTCCGCTAACTTCTCAAACATTTTTATTCTCCATTTCTGCGCTGCTTTTGCGCGGTTTGTTTTTATATCAGTTTAATGATAGCGCCGATTTTCAGATTCGGGTTCTCAATGCCCTTGAACATAATCTTGCAGATATAGTAGTAAAAATATTCCAGCTTCTCCCGCGTGATCGCCGCTATCTGGTGCTCGAAGTTAAAGTCCAGCCCGTTGTCGTCCGGACGGTGCATCACCGTCAGGTACATCGCCTGCGTCGTCGCGCCGTTCGGGTACCACTTCGTCTTGTATTTGATATCGCCAAGCCTTGTCAGCCCCTTCTCGCGAAGCGTGAGCGGCTGATAGGTCAGGGACATCGGCTCATAGGTCGTCCCGGGCTCCAGCGCATATACCTTGCTTCGGTGCGCAAAATACTCCACAGGGTCGAAATTCGTATGGCGGAAGGTCTCATTCTGCCTGTCGCGGATTTCCAAGATCCCCTCCATAAAGGTCTTATCCTCGGAGATGATCGTCCGAAACGGTAAGGAATGTATTCGAGTGCCGCCGGACTTCTTCTCAAGCAGCGTCGCGCGCCGCGCATAGGCCACATTGATCGACACATCGTCATTTCCATTCATCTTCTGCAGATAGGTGCGGATGCCCATGATCAACAGGCACTGCAGGGATATATGCTGCTCCTCGCAGAAGCTCATCAGCCGCTGCGTCGGCTCCTCCTCGAGATGGAAGATGTCGAGCGCCGACTCCATTTTCTCCGTTCTGCTGTGCGCCGCCCTCGCCTTGGGGTTCTTCTTCCGAGCCTCCTCCAGCGCCGCCGGCCCTTCAATCCCATTAAAAATCGGCTCCGACTCCTCTATCAGCTTATAAAAATACTCCCTGTCCTTGGCCTGCGCCCTGCTTCCCGCCTCGTATGCCAAGTCCTTCTCAAGCTGCTCGATATAGGAGCGCATATCCGCCGGATACGGAATATCCTCGAACTTCGCGTTACAGTACAGCTCAATCACATCGCGCATAAAGCAGATCAGCGACTGCGCGTCCATCAGCATATGGTCGCCCAGCAGGTACATACCCTGATTTCCGTCGGGCGTCTTGATGATCACGACCCGATTCATCGGAGAATCCTCCCGCTCAAACGGAACCGTCGTCCATGAGCGCATCGTCTCCTCGGCCTCCTCCATGGTCTTTCCGGTGAAATCCACATACTCGATTTCCCGCTCCTCCTTGTCAACCATGTACTGATACCACTGTTTTTCCTTCTTGTCAAAGGCAAAGCGCACACGCATGGACTCACAGCGCTCATACGCCTTGTAAATCGCTCTTCTGAGCTCGTCAATGTCCAGCTCGTACTCTATCGTCAGGCTCGTCCCGATATTGACGACCTCCTTCATCGGGCAAAATTCCATATAGTACAAATGGAACTTCTGCGCCACTGTGATGGGGTATGTTGTGTATCCGTTTCTTGTTTTCATCCAATACCTTTCCCTTCCGCTCTCTTAAAGCTCGCCCAGAAACGCCGTCAGCGCCTCCTCATATTTTTCCGGATTCTTATAATAACTCTCCGCGTGCGCGGCGCCCTTCACAATCAGCTTCCTCTTCGGGCCGCCGCAGTAATCATACAGCTCATGGCACATGCGGCAGGGAACAAAGGTGTCCTTCTCCCCATGGATAAACAGAATCGGCACTTTGGCCTTGCGCACCTCCCGCTTGGCATTGCACTCGTCCATCCCGTAGCCCGCAAGCTTCTTATTCAGCATGTCCGCCGCCGGAATCACCGGAAACGCAGGCAGATGGTACATCGTGCTCAGCACATGCGTAAACACCTCCTTGGGCGAGGTAAATCCGCAGTCGGACACAATCCCCTTCACCTGCGAGGGCAGCTCCAGCCCGCTTGCCATCAGCACCGTAGCGCCACCCATGGAAGTCCCATGCAGAACAATCTCCACATCCTCCCCGCACTCTCCGATGACCCACTTGATCCACACCAGCGCATCCTTCCTGTCGAGACAGCCAAAGCCGATATAGGTGCCCTCGCTCTGACCGTGCGCCCTCGCGTCGGGAAGCAGCATCGCATAGCCCCGCTTGAGATAATAATTTGAAATTCCGATGCAATCCGACATCCCCTCGCTGGTATAGCCGTGAAAGCAGATCACAACCCGCTTTCCACCCGCCTGCTCATTGATCGGCGGAAAATACGTCGCGTGGAGCTTCAATCCGTCAAAGGACTGCCGGATCACCGTCCGATGCGGCTGCGCGTGCAAAAACGCCTTCCGCTCCTGCAGCATCGGCGTGTATTGGGACCAGTCCGTCCCCGACATCTTCATAGTGCGCTCCTTCTTCGCGTTATTGCGCATCATGGTTCTTCTGTAAAAGTAGGCGGTCTCACCCGCGCCCGCCGCCGCAAGCAGCCCCGCGCAGGCCGCCGTTTTCTTCAATAAGCCCATTGTCATCCCTCCGGTTCTGCTCTTTTTCTATTTCTTTTTCCCCTTCTTCCGATCCTTGGCCTTTGTCTCAATAATTTCCTTCAATCGGAGCGCCTTGTCGATATTGCCCTCCACCTTGAGCTTCTTCAGGGTAAACGCCGCGATCGGATCCAGCTCCCCGTTGGCGATCTTTACCAGAACCTCCGGCTTGCAGGTGAACATCGCATCCCTGTCATAGTATTCATACGGCTCCACATAGAGCACACCGTCCTTCACCTCCACATAGAAGGCGCCGCCGGCCTCCTCGTCCTCGATGTTGAACTGGTACGCCAGATGCTCGTGGATATCGCTCACATCAGCCCCCATGAATTTCCCCTTAATCTCATAAAAAAAATCAGCGTATGTCATATATCCCTCCATTTTTCGACCGTTGGTCGATTTTGTTTTCACTAACTATAACACACTTTTCGACCGCAAGTCAATGACATTCTCCACAAATTTACCACAAAATCCCAGGGATTTTTTGTGGCATTATTCCCCATTGTAAGCAGGTCGGAAGGTGTGCTATAATAAAGCACTTGGATTCTTATAACATTATTATTCTGGAAAGGGGATTTTTTTATTTATGCCGGACATGAAAAAGTATGACCTGATATTGGACGCATTACAGCAGCTTTTGGAGGAACGCAAGATCCAGAACATTTCCGTGAGTGAGATTGCGCAGAAGGCCGGAATCGGCAAGGGCAGCATCTACTACTACTTTCCCTCCAAGGAAGCGATATTAGACGCCTTAGTCCGAAGAAGCTACGAGAAACCGATTCAGACGGCAAAGGCGCTGGCAATGCAGACAGACATCGCCCCTTTCACCCGCATGGCCATGCTTTTCCAAGCATGCAGGAACTCCTCCGCCGCGTTCCTGAGCCAGAATGGCAGCACGCCGAATACCAGCGTTCAGGATTTGGCCTTTCTGCACCAGAAGTATTTGAACCATGTTATCTCGGAGCTAAAGCCCGAATTGACGGAAATTATAAAGCAGGGTATCGCATGTGGGGACATCCACTTCGACTACCCTGCTGCATTGGCAGAAATCGTATTGATCGTGATTGCGGTCAAGCTGGACAATTCGCTTGTCACCTCCACGCCCGAGGAGCTTGAGGATACCCTCAAGGGGCTCATCTCCCTGCTTGAAAAGGGCACGGACGTCGCGCCCGGCAGCCTCAGCTACCTGTCCTTCTTCTGACACGAAACGGCAGACGGGCGGCACGCTACCGCGCGTACCGCTCGCTCTGGGCCTTAATCAGGGCCGAATCGGCAAAGTAATCAATCTTCATCGCCTGCTTTACCTCTGACAGGGTTTGGGCCGCTGCCTCGCGCGCGGTGTCCGAGCCCTTTTTCAGTATGTTGTAGATTTCCGGTATGTCCTTTGCAAACTCCGCGCGGCGGCTGCGAATCGGCTCCAGCTCCTCCTGTATGACGCTGTTCAGGAACTTTTTGACCTTCACATCCCCGAGCCCGCCCTTGGTGTAATGTGCCTTGAGCTCGTCAAGGTTCGCATACTCCGGCAGATACCGCTCGAAATGCTCATCGCGCGCAAACGCGTCCAAGTACGTAAACACCGTGTTGCCCTCCAGGTGCCCCGGGTCGCTCACCTGCAAATGCAGCGGGTCGGTGTACATGCCCATCACCTTGGTGCGAATCTCGTCCGCGCTGTCTGAGAGGTAAATGCAGTTCCCCAACGACTTACTCATCTTCGCCTTTCCATCCGTCCCCGGGAGCCGCTTGCACGCCTCCCCCTCCGGAATCAGCGCCTGCGGGTCCACGAGCACCGGCCGGTCGGACGCATATACGGAATTGAACTTGTGCACAATCTCCTTTGTCTGCTCTATCATCGGGAGCTGGTCCTCCCCCACCGGAACCGTTGTCGCCTTGCAGAAGGTAATGTCCGCCGCCTGACTGATGGGATAGCAGAAAAAGCCCACCGGAATGCTCGCCTCAAAGTTGCGCATCTGAATCTCCGCCTTGACCGTCGGGTTGCGCTGTAACCGCGACACCGTCACCAGATTCAGATAGTAGAAAGTCAGCTCGCACAGCTCCGATATCTGCGACTGGATAAAAAGCGTCGATTTCGCAGGGTCCAGTCCGCACGCAAGATAATCCAGCGCCACCTCGATAATGTTCTGCCGGACCTTATCGGGGTCATCTGCATTGTCCGTCAGCGCCTGCGCGTCCGCGATCATAATATAGGTCTTGTCATATTCCCCTGAATTCTGCAGCTCCACGCGCCGCCGCAGGGAGCCTACATAATGGCCGATGTGAAGCCTCCCTGTCGGTCTGTCCCCTGTCAATATTATCTTACTCATTTCCTCTCCCTCCGTGCAATCCCTTTCTGTTTGCCGTCTCCAAGTCCTTATATCCATAAAAATGAACGGTATTCTCCATGATTTCGCTCGCAACATTCCTGTTCTCCTGCGCGTGCGCTACGATATACTGGCCGTACATCTCCAGCAGCCGGTCCGAATAGGTGCCAAGCTCCCCGCGCAGATAAGTCTCATACGAGGTGTCCTCCGGCAGATCCTGTGCAGTGTGGATGCTTCTCGCATTCCCCGCAAGCGCCGGATACTGCTGGGCAAACGCCTCCATCCACGCGACCTGTACGCCCACAATCCCCTCGATCACCGACCTCTTCTCCTCGGAGAGCGGCGGCAGCTGATCCGCAAACTGCGCGTACTCCTCGGGATTCGTGGACGCCATCATCCGCGCGTACTTTTCTTCTATCATATTCCTGCCGGCGGCAAAATTTGTCTTAAACTCATATAAATATTGCAGCAGCATCTCCTCGGGCCATGTCATATACTGGCTCATGCGCATGACCTTGAAGGTCGGCCAGTTGTTCTGACAGCTCGCTCTGCCACCCTCGTTCTGCACCTTGTCAAAAGCCTCAAACTCCGCCTTGGCGATCGTCAAAGACAGCGTGGTCACCACCGGCGCATTCGCCACAATTGCTGTCAGCAGCGCGTCGCTCTTGGCCGTCAGCTCCCTCGTGTCCGCGTCCAGATAGAGCTCGCTCCTTCCTATAATCTCCTGCTTTTCAAGCGCGTTGGCAAAGATCACTGCAAGCAGCTCTATGGCGACGCCAAGCTCCCGCTCGTACTGCCGCGTCACCGGCGTAAGGCTGATTCTCTCCACCAGCCCCGCGACATCCCACAGCGCGCCATCCTCGCCCTCCGTCACCATCTCCGGATTGCGCGGCATTCCCTTAAACAGCCATTTGTCATGTGGCGCATACTGCCGGTTTAAGAGATAATTGAGCTTCATCGCCTGCTTCATACACTCCGCCTTCGCCAGCTCCGCCGCCGCAAGCTGCCCGCGCCTGCGCATCCGCGGCAGGTTGTACTGCCCGCTCTGTGAGAACAGGGCACACGCCTGTGCAATTTTCCGATACCACGCCGCCTTGGGATAATAGGCCGCAAGGCGCTCACGATACCGCGTAAATATCCCCGCATCATCCCGAAATACCGCGCCGTTGACAGCCGCCGCAAGCGCGTAATCCTGAACTGCCAGCCAATATTTTATCGTGCCGAGGCTCTCCTGCCCCCCGCACGCGTTGATTTCTCCAAGCAGATCATACCCCAGCAGACCCTTGTAGAACTCCTCGATGATCATCACGCCCGCTCTGTCCCTGCCGTGAAAGGTCTCGTTGCGCTTTACTCCGCGATAACAGTCCGGCAGATCCTCATAAGCCGCCTGAAGCGCCTCCCCGATTCTGCCATAAACCTCCTTTGTCACCCACATCACAAAGCGCGGCCCGAAATCATGGTCTGCGGACAGCGTGTCATCAAACCCAAAGCAGTCCGAGCCCTTCCCGACCAGACCGACCGCGATAACGCTCTCATATTCAGGGAATCTCTCCGCAATCATCGGCCTGCCGTATTCCTCGTAGTAGGCACGGCAAAGCTCCAGCCCGGTAAGCTCCGGCGTAAAGTCCTCCGGCTCTTCCGCTGCGGCTTCCCGCATACAGGGCAGCATCACCGGCTCCACATAGGAGACCGCCGAAAAGTCCGTCTCAAGGCTCTCCGCCTCCTCCGACGGGAAGTCCGTCTCAAGACTCTCCGGCTCCTCCGACGGGAAATCCGTCTCAAGGCTCTCCGCCTCCTCCGACGGGAAATCCGTCTCAAAGCCCTCCGGCGAAGCGGCCTTTACATTCTTCTCCAGCTTGAGACGGATAATCGCAATATTCTCGCTCAACCGCTCATACTGCACATTGTCCGTTCCGAGATACTTTGCCACGCAGTCGCGGCTTTTCTCCATGACAGCGCAGGCCTCCTCGTAGTTCTTCTCCATATAATAAAGGCTTCCCAGCGCGGAAAGCGCCGCGCTGTAGTGCGCGTCGTCAACGCCGAGCGCCTCAAAAATCCGAATGGCCTCCTCCGCGTCCGCCTTCGCCGCGTCGTCCTCGCCAAGCTCAATGCAGGTATTGGCAAGGTTCGCATACGTCACCGCAATCTCGAACTGTTGGTCCGGCTTGCTCTGCACAATGGCAAGCGCCTTCTCCAACTGCTCCTTCGCAGACCGGAAATCGCCCATCTCCTGATACAGCAGGCTGAGATTGTTGTAGAGCGACGCATAGTACATATCGTCCGGCGCCAGCAGCTCGTCATAGACCGGCAGCACACGGTTATAATACGCCAATGACTCCTGAAGCAGTCCCGCGGCGCGGTGCGCGTTCGCGATATTCAGCAGCACCGTCGCATACGGGATCGTCCCCGCGATGTCCATCTCCTCCATCAGCGCAATCGCCTTGTTGCAGCAATTGACAGACGCCTCATACTGTCCGGTCTCCCGGTAAAACCCAATCTGCTCACTGTAAAGCACCAGCTCCGCCTCCCGATTCCCCTCGAGCTGCGCCTGCGCGATATGGCGTGACAAAAAGTCTTCTATCTCATCGGTTTTCTCCTCCGCAAAAAGAGCATCCAGCTCATCCAATATCTGATTTATCTCCATTGCTCTTCCTCCCACTATCAGATTTTCCGCAGAATGTCCACGGTATGCGCGCCGGCGCCTATCAAATCCTGCCGCTCACAGATTGCAAGCTGATACTGCACAAAAAGCTCAAATTCCTCATCCGTCAGCCGATTCAGAAACGGCCGCATGTAGTTTGCCGGCCCGTCAGGCGATATCAGCATCAACCGCTCAAGGCCCGCCGCCGCGTTCAAAGCGTCGATATCCTCCACGCGCACATAGTCATAGAGCGCCTCCCTGTCGGAAACCGTGTGGAAATCCGCCGTCAGCCGCCGCTCCTCCATGCACGCAAGCACATTGCGCTCCTTAAACGCATAGCTGATCACTGCGTACTCATTCATGCAGTAAGCCGCAAATATCACGCCGCCCGTCCTCGTGACCCGCTTCGCCTCCGCAAGCGCCTGCCGCTTCTCCTCGAAGGTCAGCAGATGGTACATCGGCCCGAACAGCAGCGTCACGTCAAACTGCTCCTGCGCAAGCTTCCTCAAATTCAGCGCGTTTCCCTGCATCGCCCGCACCGCGCTCGCCTTTTTTCTCAGGATGCCCAGATTATAGCGCACCAGCTCCACCGCCGTCACGTCATAGCCCTCCTCGGAGAGCGCCACGCTGTAGCGCCCTGTCCCCGCGCCGATATCCAGCACCCGTATCTCCTGCCTTGCGGCGCCGGCGGCCTCACACTGTGCCAGATACCGGTGGATGTACGCCATCGAGACGCGGTACTCCACCTGCCCGTGGCGCGAATCCAGCCGCTTCTCCTCGTTAAATTTATTGTAATACGCCTCCAGCTCCGTCATCCGAATCTTTCCTTACTTCAACAGCGCTTCCATCTTCCTCTGCACCAGCGTGATCACGGGCCCTAAGAAAAACGCCACCAGAACCGTCACGATGCCGACGTCCCCGCCAAGCAGGAAGCCGCCGGCCATAAACGCGATATCCCACATCATGCGCACCACCTTGAACGAGAAGCGCTTTACATGCTTTGACAGGATAAACGGCAGCGCGTCATAGGGGGAGGAACCAAGCCCCGCGCACATATAGGCCGCCGCTCCCACCAGAAACACCGCGAGGGAGGGAATCAGCAGCAGGTAACGGCTCGCCGTCAGTGAGAAAAAGTCCGCCGGAAGAATCAGCGTCCAAATCCACCGGAAAAAATCCGATATGTATCCCAAAAAGCACATATTCCCGATAGTGCCAAAGCCAATCTTGCTCAAGTCAAAGCGCACCACAAACACAAACGTCACCAGATGGCACAAAAACTGGCAGGTCCCAAAGCTCAGATGTACATAGTTCGTCACCCCCTGCGTCAGGCAGGAGCAGGGATCCGTGCCGAGGTTGATCGCCCGCAGCAGGGAAAGCCCCAGGCCCTGCGCGATCACGCCGCAGATCATCATCACCATGCGCTTTTGGAATTTCGGCGGACGGGCGAACCACGTCAATTTCTTTTCTCTAAAATTCATAAAAATTATGCTCCTCCACCTTCGGTCTCTCAGCCACAGGCTCCCGCTTCTCCTCGATAGCCGCAGGCGCCTTGGCATGTACCTTCTCTGTGCGTATCTCAATCACGGGGCCTCCGGTTCCGTTGATGTAATCGCCGGTGATCGTCACCTCTCCGATATTGTCATCCTTGGGGATCTCATACATGATATCCAGCATAAACTCCTCGATAATGGCGCGCAGCGCGCGGGCGCCCGTCTCGCGCTCCAACGCCTTTTCCGCAATCGCTTCCAGCGCGCTGTCGTCAAATATGAGCTTTACCTCGTCCAGCTCCAGAAGCTTCTGGTACTGCTTCAAAATCGCGTTCTTGGGCTCCCGCAGTATCTTGACATAGCTCTCCTTGGTCAGGCCGTCCATCGGGCATATGATCGGAAGCCGCCCGATAAACTCCGGTATCATGCCAAACTTCTTGATATCCTCGACCGTCACCCTGCTCAGGATATTCGGCTCCTTGTCAAATCTGTCCTTGAGCTCCGCGTTAAAGCCGATGGAGGACTGCTTCGTCAGCCGCTGCTTGATAATCTCGTCCAGATCCGGAAACGCGCCGCCGCAGATGAACAATATGTTCCGCGTGTTCACCGTGGTCAGCGGCACCATCGCGTTCTTGCTGTTGGCCCCCACAGGAACCTCCACATCCGCGCCCTCAAGGAGCTTGAGCATTCCCTGCTGCACGGATTCCCCGCTGACGTCCCGCGAGGTCGTGTTCTTCTTCTTCGCAATCTTGTCAATCTCATCGATAAAGACGATCCCGCGCTCCGCCTTCTCCACGTCGTTGTCCGCCGCGGCCAGCAGCTTGGAGATGACGGATTCGATATCGTCCCCGATATAGCCCGCCTCCGTCAGCGAGGTCGCGTCCGCGATGGCAAGCGGCACATCCAGCAGCCTTGCCAGTGTCTTTACCATGTAGGTCTTGCCGCAGCCCGTCGGCCCCAGCAATAAAATATTCGACTTCTCGATCTCGATATCGTCCATCGTTCCGGTCGTCACCCGCTTATAGTGGTTGTACACCGCCACCGAGATGACCTTCTTCGCGTGCTCCTGCCCCACCACAAAATCGTCCAACTGTCCCTTAATCCTGTGCGGCGCGGGCAGATTGTTGATGTTAAATACCGCCTCCCGGCTCTTCTCCTTGGGCTTCTTGCGCTTGAGCTTCTGGCGGTTCGGAATGCCGCCGTCCCCCTGCAGATCCGCAATATTCACAAAGCTGATATTGGGGAATCGCCGCTTCCCATCCTTTCCGGTCTCGTCGTCCGGATTGATGGTATGGTTCAGCATTCCCTGATAATCAAACTGGCTGACGGTATCCATCGTCTTGTGCATACAGTCCGAGCAGACGGAGATGTGATTGGGCAGCTTGAACATTTTCCCCGCCTTGCTCTCGGGCCGCCGGCAGATAAAGCACACATCCTCGTAATCGCTCTCCTTCTCCTTGTCCGTCTCCTCATCCGCGGACGGCGCTCCCGGCTGCTTTGTCTCCGACGCGCTCTCCCCGTCGTTGTCCTCCTCGTCAGCAATGTCTATCATTTCAAAATCTTCATTGTTGTCCATCATATTCCCAACCATGCCTTTCTAACCACGCCGATGCGGTCAATTGTCATTGTGCTGCAATACCACGTTCATCGTCCGCTCTATGTACTCTCCCTGCTCCTGCCGCATAACAACGACCTCCGCCTGCGTCCCCGCGGTATAATATTCCAGAACGCCCTGCAGCTGCGTCATCGAGGTAATCTCCTCCCCGTCGATTTCGATAATGATGTCTCCCTTCAAAATGCCTGCCTTCTCCGCCGCGCTGCCCTTAACCACCCGCACGACATATACGCCCTCCGGCATATTATAGCTGTCGATGGCATCGCCCGAGACATCACTGCCGGAGATTCCCAGAAACGCGCGTTTGTCGGCGGAGACCTTCCTTCGGGTCTCCTGCTCGATCAGCTCCTCGATAATCGGCTTCGCGGTGGCGACCGGTATCGCGTACCCCATTCCCTCAATCACATAGTCCGCAATCTTGCTGGAATTGATTCCGATGACCTCGCCGCGGATATTCAGCAGCGCGCCGCCGGAATTGCCCGGGTTGATGGCCGCGTCCGTCTGTATCAGATAGCCCTGATTGATATCCGGATCATCCGCGAAAACGTCCCGGTTCAGCGCACTGATAACGCCCGTCGTCACCGACTGCCCATAGCCAAGAGAATTGCCGATGGCTATCGCCGGCTCGCCCACCTGAAGCGCGTCCGAATCCCCTAGGACGGCTATCGCGACGGCATTCAGCGTATCGCTGTCCATATCCTCCAGAAAGACGCTGACAATCGCCAAATCGTTATCCGGCGCGGTGCCCTTCACAAAGGCCTCCACCTCGCTGTCGTCGATAAACCGGACATACAAATTGTTGCAGTCCTCCACGACATGATAGTTCGTGACAATCCAAAGCTCCTCCTCGTTCTGTCCGACGATAATGCCGGAGCCGTTCGCCTCCTCCTCCACCATCCTGTCATACCAGTAATCATAGGCGCTGTATTCGTTAGTGATGGCAACCACGCAGGGCATGGCCGCCTTGACGACCTCCGTCACGTCGCAGACCACCGCCGTCACCATATCCGTCTGCGGTACAATCTGCACGTTTCCCACATCGGGCGCAGGTCTCTGTACCTGCTGCGGCACGGTCTCCGGCGCTTCCTCAGCCGCCTCCGGCTCCGCGTTCTCTCTCGCCTCTCTTTCGCTCTCCTCCTGACGCCTTGCCGCGCGCGACTGCGCCGACTCCCTGTATGTCTCGTCCGCGGCCTCCCATGAAGCGTCGGGCAGGAAGGCAAAAGCCTCCGTGAACTCCGCCTTATTCTCCTGAACATATTGATAAGCAAACGCGCCCACAGCCGCGTATCCGGACGACAGAAGGACACAGCCCGCAATTGCCGCCACCGTCTTTTTTATATCGTTATTCATCCGTTTTTCTCCTTACTTCTCCAACCCAAGCGCACCGCGCTATTCCACCGTAACGGACTTCGCGAGGTTTCTCGGCTTATCCACGTCGCAGCCCTTTCCGACCGCCACATAGTACCCAAACAACTGCAGCGGGATGATCGCCAGTGAATTTGCGAAATACGGGTTCGTGCCCGGAATGTAGATCACATAATCCGCGGCCTTCTCGATATCCGTATTGCCCTCGTTCGTCACCGCGAGCACGAACGCGCCCCTCGCCTTGACCTCCACCATATTGCTGAGCGTCTTCTGGAAGAGCTTATCCTGTGTGGCCACGGCGGCAACCAGCGTCCCCTTCTCAATCAGGGAAATCGTGCCGTGCTTGAGCTCGCCCGCCGCGTAAGCCTCCGAGTGGATGTAGGAAATCTCCTTGAGCTTCAAGGAACCCTCCATGGATATCGCGTAGTCGATGCCCCTTCCGATAAAGAACACATCCTTCGCCGCGACGTAGCGGTTCGCAAACTTCTGTATCTTCTTCTTATTGGACAGCAACATCTCGATCTGCTCCGGAAGCCGCTTCAAATCCTCCAGCATATGGCGGAACGCCTCGTCTTCCAGCT
The DNA here is from genome assembly GCA_023664265.1 of Roseburia sp. GTDB lineage: Bacteria > Bacillota > Clostridia > Lachnospirales > Lachnospiraceae > COE1. The sequence goes on along the minus strand of JAMPFV010000002.1, from coordinate 84,359 downwards.
TCCCGCGCACCCTGCCGAACTTCATCGCCAGCAGATAGAGCGCGATCAACTGCGCACTGTAGGCCTTCGTCGTCGCCACGGCAATCTCCGGCCCCGCCCACGTATACATGACATTGTCCGCCTCCCGCGCGATAGAGCTGCCCACCACATTCACAATGCCAAGCACCTTATGTCCGCGCTTCTGCGATTCCCTGAGCGCCGCTAGTGTGTCGGCCGTCTCACCGGACTGGCTGATGACGATAACCATCGTCCCCTCCTCCAGTATCGGGTCACGGTAGCGGAACTCGCTCGCAACGTCCACCTCCACGGGGATTCTCGCAATGCCCTCAATCACATACTTTGCGGTCACGCCAGTGTGGTACGCGGAACCGCAGGCCACGATATAGATCTTGCGGATGCTCCGAATCTCCTCGTCGCTCATGCCAAGCTCCTCGATGACAATGTCGCCGTCCTTCAGGCGCGGCATCAGCGTGTCGGTCACGGTCTTGGGCTGCTCATACATCTCCTTGAGCATGAAATGTTCGTATCCGCCCTTCTCCGCCGCGTCCGAATCCCACTCGATGGTCACAGGCTCCTTGGTCAGCTCCTCCTCATCCACCGTATAGAAATGCATGTGATCCGCGCGCAGGCGCACAACCTCCTGATTCTCTATAAAATAGACCTTTCTCGTGTACTTGAGTATCGCCGGAACATCCGAGGCGATAAAGCAGCCGCTCTCATTCTGTCCGACAATCAGCGGGCTGTCCTTGCGCACCGCAAAGATTTCATCCGGATGCTCCGCGAAGATGATCCCCAGCGCATAGGAGCCCTGAACGCGGTGCATGACCTTGGTGATGGCCTCCAACGGATTCCCCTTGTAATAGTAGTCTATCAGATGCGCCAGCACCTCCGTGTCTGTATCGGACACAAAATCATACCCTCTTGAAATCAGCTTCTCCTTGAGCGGCAGATAATTCTCGATAATCCCGTTGTGGACAACGGCAATCGTCTCGTCCGTGTTGTAATGTGGGTGCGCATTCTCATTGCTCGGCGCGCCGTGCGTCGCCCACCGCGTATGTCCGATCCCGGCCACCCCGGGCATGGTCGCCCCGTCGTGCGTCAGCTCCTCCAACACCTTCAGCCTGCCGACCGACTTGGCAATCTGTATCTTCTCTCCGTCGAAAACCGCCATCCCCGCCGAATCATATCCTCTGTATTCCAACTTCGCAAGTCCCTCCAAAATCACGGGGGCTGCGGCATGCGTTCCAATGTAGCCCACTATTCCACACATCGTTAAACCGGCTCCTTTCTCACCTTAATTTTGTGTCCAATATCGTTTCCCTGAGCTGCACCATTTTATTATACCATACGGAAGCCGTTTATAGTGCGTTCCAAGCAAATATCCCATATATTTACAGCCGCTCGAGACAATCAGATAGGGTATCAGCTTCGTATTTCCCGTCTCGCGCAGATGCCGCGCGGTATCCCTGACCAGGCGCACCCCCTCGTTCTCTGAGGAGATACCCGCAAAGACCTCCGGATGCTCCGCCTGCGACACGCCTAAGTCAAAATTGCGCCGAAACTGCTGCATACAGGTGTAATTGTGCGAATGAAATACCTCGGCCCGGGCCGCGTAGGCAATTTTGTACTCCGCCTTTATCGCCTTTGCGGCATAGAGCATATCTTCGTTGAAAATCGCCCGCTTTACAAAGCCGCCCAGCGCGTCAAATATCTCCCTGTCATAGGCGGCGCACACGTTCGAGCACATATAGGTCTTAATGCCCAGCCGCTCCATGTCCGCCGACGATTTCAGGCACGGCTCGGCCGGATAGTTGAAGCTCCTCGTAAACCGCTCTATCTCCCTGCAGTCCGGATACGGGAGCTGCCTTGCATAGGCGGCCGCCACCCGCTCCTCCTGTCCGAGCGCCTCGAGAAGCCGTTCAAGCAGCGTCTCATCGACCGGCAGAGCATCCTGCGTCATGCAGACAAAGACGTCCGCCTTGGAGTAGCCGACTGCCTTTCTCCGCGTTCCGGCATGGTCAAACTCCCGCTCCGAGACATGATGCACCTCAATATTCCTGTATCGCTCCAGAAAGCCCGTGCCGTAAAAAAGCGCGTTGAAATATTTCTCCTCCGTATTCATAATAATCAGCCTGTTCACGGAACAGGTCTGCTTCTCAAGCAGCTCAATCAGCCGGAACACCTGCTTCTGAGGCTTGTAGGTAAATAGGATAACGTCTACGCTCTGCTCCATGCCAACCCTCCGGTATCGTAAATTAGGCAAAAAGGGCCGTTATGACACGACCCTGTTGGTTCCTTGTGTACTGCGTTATTGACTTGCTGCGCTGACACCGGTATCCGATACAATCTTCCGGCTGCACTTTTTGACGGTCTCCGACGGCGTCCAATCCTCGTCAAAGAGGAATTTGTGCAGCGCGATGACATTCTTCTCCAAATCAACCGGTATGACAACGCTGGCCTTGCCGACACGTCCTGTCTGTACACTGTCCTCAAACGGGAAGCCTGCAGTAGGGCCGATATCATAGCTGCCGATATCTGCGAGCAGCGATACAATCTCCGCAAAGTCAAGGGAGGTCGCAATCTCCGGGAAGACCGCGTTCGCAATCTCATTCAGGGTTGCGGGATTGAGCGTCATCGCCTTTCTGGCCGTCTTCTCCAATACCGTTCTCTGCCGCACGGTACGCTGGAAGTCATCCCCGACATAGCGGATGCGGCAGTACGCTGTCGCCTGAAGGCCGTTGAGCGTCTGAAGACCCGCATGCTCCACCGGCTTGTAATGCTTATATAAAGAATTGTTCGGGTCCGGCACATAATTCGGCTCGCCATTCGAGTTCAGAGTTCCGTCCGGTTTCCCGCACATGCTGACCTGATAGCTGTTGAGATGGGCTATCTCGTTCTCTTTCACGTCAATCTCAATCCCGCCGACCGCGTTGATGACGTCTACCAGTCCCTCAAAGCCCACGGTCACAAAATCCGTGATATTCATATCCAGATTCATGTTCAGCATACTGAGCGCCTGCTGCGGTCCGCCCTTGGAGTAGGCTGCATTGGCCTTGTTATAGGTGTCAGTGCCCAGATTCAGCCATGTGTCACGATAGACGGACACCAGCCGGACCTCCTTGGTATCAAGATTGATGGAGGCAATCATAATGACATCCGTCCGGGTCGCCTTGTCGAGCTGCTTATCCCGAGAATCGACGCCAAAGAGGGCAATATTGCGGTAGCCCTTCATGGCTCCGGTCTCCTCCTGCACTTTTACCTCCTCACTGATCTGTACATCCGCATCATCAATGGTAATGACCTTAATCTTGCTCGCTTTCTGAAAGCCCCAGAAGACGACCACCAGTATCAGAAGCAGGAATATTTCCGAGATAAACAGTAAAATCTTGTTCCGCTTCTTTCGCGCGGCCTGCTTCGGTGTAAGATTTCTTGTATTCTTGCTTTTATTTTTTCCTCTCTTGGGCGGAGCGGTTCTCTTCCCCGTCCCGCTGCCTGCCGTCTGCGGTCTCCTGCGTTGCGGTTCTCCCGCCTGACGCGGCTGTCTTGCCAGCCCCTCCGGACGGGTCTGATACGCCTGTGCGCCCGCGGCCGTGCGTGGTCTGCCCTGCGCCGCTGCTCCCTGGCGCGACGGCTGCGACTGTCTCGACTGTCGTGCCTGTTGTGTCCCCTGCCTTGGCCGTGGGGTCTGCCCACTTGCGTTTCCCGCTGTTCTTCTCCCATCGCGTCTCACAGGCTCCCGATTCGCAGAATTTCTTCTGACATTTGAGTTTTCCTGATTATTATCCTTCATTTCCTTATTCTCCCATCATCAATAGGCATTCCTGTTGATAAAGCCCTTAAAAAAGGTCAGAAACAGAATTTTGAAATCAAAGGCCATCGACCAGTTTTCAATGTAGTATAAATCATACTCTATTCGTTTCCGGATGGAGGTGTCTCCTCTGTATCCGCTGACCTGCGCCCACCCCGTAATGCCCGGGCGCACCTGATGCTTTATCATATATCTTGGTATTTCTTCTTTGAATTTCTCAACAAAGAGAGGCCTTTCCGGACGCGGCCCTATCAGACTCATGTCGCCCTTCAAGACATTGAAGAACTGCGGAAGCTCGTCAATGCTTGTCTTTCTCAATATCCTCCCGATTTTGGTAACACGGGGGTCGTTTTTCTTTGTCCATCCCTTTTTCTCGTCCGCCTCCTCCTGTACCTCCATACTGCGGAATTTGTACATTTGGAAAGGCTTGTTATGCAGTCCCACCCGCTCCTGCTTGAAAATCAGCGGGCCTTTGCTCGTCAGCTTCACGCCGGCAGCCGCTATCAGCATCACCGGCGAAAACAGGACAATCGCCACCACCGCGCCAAAGATGTCAACAATCCGCTTCATCAGCATATTCGTCGTGTTGGACAGCGGCACACGCCTGATATTGACAACCGCCAAGCCTCCCCAGTCCTCCAGATACGGACGGCTCGGAATGACGCTGTTATAATCTGGTATAAATTTGGTGTGGACGCCGGATTTCTCACAGGTATTTACAATCGCCTCCAGGCGGTCGTAATCCTCCAGCGCAAGCGTGATCCCAATCTCGTCCAGCTCATTGTCCGCCAGAACCGCCTGCAGGCTGTCAATCTCCCCGACGACCTCAACGCCCTTATATACTGCTCCTATCGGGACTCTGTCGTCCAAAACGCCGCACACCACATAGCCCCATTCGGGGTTCGCGATAATCTTGCCGATATACTCCTCAGCCGCGCGCGAATAGCCGACAAGAAGGATATGCTTGATGTTGTAGCCCTTCTTTCTGAAATAGCGCAGCCCCCGCCGGACGGATTTGCGCATCGCGGTCTCAGCGATAATATTAATGATATAAAATACGCCCACCATACCGCGGGAAAAGTCCGGTATATTCACTGCGAACAGGACAACCATAATCGCCAGAAGGCCCATGGTATTCGCTTTTATGATGTTGAAAACCTCATACGTCGTCTTGGCGGTGCGCTTCGACGAATACAAGTCGCACGCATTGTACAAAATCAAGTAGGCCGGAAGGATGACAATCAGCGCCGAAAAATAAAACTCCGCAGATAAAATGCCAATCCCGGGCTGCGTCTCCTTAACAGAACCGCTCAGCCACAAGAACCATGCAAGCGAGTAGGAACCGCCCGTGACAAGCGCATCCAGCAGTACCAGCAGCCTGTTAAAATATTTCTGATTATCCCTTATCAATCTATATCACCCAACAAACGGATATCCGTCTTTTCACGCAATTATAAATTTATTTTACAAAATTTTCCATCTAACTTCTACCATTCTACAATATTTGCGCTAAAAGTACAACAAATTTTTATGATGCACAGGTCCGCATAAGGAATTTTGCTGCTTTGCGGCATGTGGACCGCGCAGGGTCAAATGCCCCGCTGCTTGCGGCGGGGTTCTGACTATCGCGCCAAACGCAGCAGATTCCGCCACAGAGAAAGCTGTACCGCGATGTAATATCGCATTCTTTTCACCTCAAAACGCAGCTTGTGCGCCCGTCCCTCGCCGCTCACACACAGCCGCACTCCGTTCAGCAGTCCCTCGACATACGCTTTTCCGAGCCCTTTCCTGAGAAAGAACAGCGCTTTTATCAGAAAGCCGGCGGTCAAAAACGGCAGATTCAACAAAATCTGCAGGAGCGGCATGTTCTTATATACAAGATAAACGCTGTTTTGGGACGCAAGCCGTACCTTGAACGCATTGTGGCGCGAACCGCTTGTCGCACTGCCGGCATGGTATACTATAGAGTTTGCCACAAAACGGTTTCTATATCCATGTAATTTTGCCCGGTAGCCAATGTCAATATCTTCAAGATAAGCGAAATGATTTTCGTCAAAAGGCCCTACGGCTTCCGCCATCAGAAGCTCCCTGCGATAGATGGCCGCGCCGCCGCAGGCCGCAAAAATATCACAGTCCCTGTCATATAAATCGGGGTTCTTGCCCTTCCCCCTCGCAAACGCCCAGCCCAATGCACAGTAGAAGTCCCCCGCGTCGTCCGTTTTATCCCTGTCATACATCGATATCATCTTGGCGGAGGCCGAAAACAATCCCTTATCCCCGTCCATCGCTTTTTCCAGCTCATGGATGAAACCAAGCCCCGCCCGCGTGTCGTTGTTGAGCAGAATCACATACGGCGTTGTGCTCGCCGCGATTCCCTGATTGACGGCCTTGGCAAAACCGGTATTCTCCGCGTTCTCTATCACCTTGACCTGCGGAAACCTCCGCCCGACAAGCTCTCTGCTGCCGTCCGTTGACGCGTTGTCCGCCACAATCACCTCAAAGCGCTTGGACGTCCCCGCGTAAAGGCTTTCCAGACAGGCTTCTATATAATTTATTCCATTATAATTCGGTATTACCACCGTCGATTTGCAATCCGCCATAATCTCCTGCCCTTATAATTTTCTGATGCATTCGGGATCCAGCAGAAGTCTGCCGCCCGCCGCCAGAAGCTGTCGGCTCAGCTGCACGCTCAGTTTCTCCAGCCGTTTTCTGCCCTCAGCGGTCTTCTCCAGCTCCTTTATCCACTGCGGAAGCTCCCGCCCGGAGGGGGCGCCGGAGCGATTGTAATCGGAGGGCGCCAGCGTGCTCTCATAGGGGTGCTCCGTCACCCTCTCATAGAGCTCCCGAAAGGCCTTCCCCAACGCCATATTGCGGATGTCCAGCATTGTCACATTCTGATACAGATCCATGCGGTTCATATAGCCCGCGTAGACAATCGGCTGTCCGCGATAGATTCCGCTTGCGATTTTCCCATGCCTCACAATATAACCGCCCACCGCCGCCAGATCCGGCCGGTGTGTGAGCACATCGTTGCGGTACACAATCCGGTAAAAGCCCAAGTGCTTGTTGTGGCGCACATCCGCTTTCCAGCCCATGCGGCTGGTGAAATCAATCAGCGCCTTCTTGCCTGCCTCGTAGGCGTACATCTTGCTCTGTGGGTTGTCCGCCGTGGAATTTTGATGACACCGCCAATGATACAGCACCTTGGGCACATGAAGAATCGCGTCCTCCATCCGTCCGCCGTCTGCCTGCTGCCCCTCGCGCTCCTTGAGCAGAAGTCCGCTCACCACGCGCAGTATCAGGTCAAAATCCTGCGAGCCGTCGTATTCCTTCCTGATGCGCAGCTTCCTCAGCGTCTCCGTGTCCACCACCAAAAAGTGACAGATATAATTGTTGGTGAGTATCAGATCCAGATTAAAGTCCTGCTTAAAATGCGGCTCGTAGAACCGCTGTCCCTCCGAATCGCATTTGTCCTCGTCCGAGTAGACGAGAGTAGGTCTCCTGTCCCTGATGACCCGCGCCATCTCATACAGCGCGTCCGCGGTCAGCATGTCGTCATGGTCGAGAAGTCCGCAGTAATCTCCTGTCGCGTGATCTATCGCGCGGTTGGTATTGTCGGCGATGCCGCCGTTGTCTCCCAGCCGGATATACTTTATCCGCCCGTCGTCATACCCGCCGACCGTCCGCTCCACGACGTCCGTGGCGCTCCCGTCCGCGATGATCAGCTCCCAGTTCGCGTAGCTCTGCGCAATGCAGCTGTCAATCAGTGCCCGCAGATACACCTCCTGCGTCTCAAACGCCGGTACCAGAATCGAAAATTTAATATCGGAACGGCTCCTGTCCGCGGCCTGTGCGGCCAGTGTCTCCTGCGAGGGGGGGATATAATTGTAGTCGGCATAATACTTCGCCGTCACGCGTTCCCACGCGGCGCACAAGGCCTCTCCGTAACCGTTTTTCCTGCTGTAATTGATGGTTTTTTTGATGTTCTGTGCTATCGACATTGTTTTCCCTCTGTTTTCGTTATCCCTTCGTCTCCAAAAAAATCTTTCTGGTGATAAAATTATAAACCATTACGACTGCGGTCGCAATCACTTTGGCTATCGTGTACCATGTCGTGAACCGCAAGGCCTCCTCCAAGAACAGGTTTGTCTCATACACCTTCGTGCAGGCCAGCAGAATAATCTCATTGATTCCCAGACCGATTACGCTCAGCACTATGAAGATGACAAATTCCTTTTTTCTGTCCATGTCGTCCTTCCGCTTAAAGACAAACTTCATGCTGAGTATATAGTTGACGATCACCGAGACCGTAAATCCGAAAAATCCTCCGATTGCCGCCGCCAGGCTCTTGGATATCGCATCCTCCAGCAGCGCGACCAGCGCGTAGCCGATCACAAAATCTATCAAAAAGCACAGTACGCCCACAAATCCGAATTTAATAAGCTGTTCCATTAATTTTTTCATAGCTGCCGACCGTTCCTCACTCTTCTTGTCATTTTGCAATAACAGATGGCTGAAAATAGTTTCAGCCATCTGCCGGTATCTTTTGCTTGCGTTATTCGATTACCGCCTTCACCTCGTTGGTCAGGTCCTCCACCTTCTTCTGCGCGTCCTCAAGGCTGGTGCCCTTCACACCCATGTAGAACTTAATCTTGGGCTCGGTTCCGGAGGGTCTTGCACAGCACCACGAATCGTTGGTCAGATCAAAGTACAGCACGTTGGACTTGGGTAAGCCCGTCGGGTACTCCTTGCCGGATGCAAGCTCCGTAATCTTATCGTTCTCATAATCTCTCAGGCGCACGACCTCAAGCTCGCCAAACTTCTTGGGCGGATTGCTCCTGAGCTTATCCATCAGCGCCGCAATCTGCTTGGAGCCGTCGATTCCCTTGAGGGTGATCGCATACTGCGTCTCCTTATAATAGCCGTACTTCTCGTAAATTTCCAGCATCATGTCGTACAGGGTCTTGCCCTGCTTCTTGCACCATGCCGCAACCTCGCACAGGCACATGACAGCCACGACAGCATCCTTGTCCCTCGCGTGAGTTCCCGCAAGGCAGCCGTAGCTCTCCTCAAGACCGAATACATAGTTGTTGGAGCCGCTCTGCTCGAAGAGCTTAATCTGCTCGCCGATAAACTTGAATCCGGTCAGCACCTCGATCAGCTTTACATTGTAAGCCTTGGTGATGGGCGCGGTCATGTTGGTCGTGACGATGGTGGTGACAAGCGCCGGATTCTCCGGCATGGTTCCGGTAGCGGTGCGCTCTCTCAGGATGTACTCCGCGATGAGCATTCCGGACATATTGCCTGTGAAGGACTTGTACTCGCCGCTCTTGGTGTCATATGCGTAAATACCGAGTCTGTCTGCGTCCGGATCGGTCGCGAGGACGATGTCCGCCTTCTTCTGTGCGGCAAGCTTCAAGGCATATGTAAATGCCTTCGGGTCCTCGGGGTTCGGATACTCCAGCGTCGTAAACTTGGGGTCGGGATTCTCCTGCTCGGGCACCACATACACATTCTTGAAGCCAAGCTCGGAGAGGATTCTTCTCACCGGCTTGTTGCCCGTGCCGCACAGCGGGGTGTAGACAATCTTGATATCATCCGCAACCTCCCTGATAACGTCGGGATGGATAATCTGCTTCTTGAGCTCCGCCATGTAAGCGTCGTCAATCTCCTTGCCGATCACCTCATACAGGCCGGCGTTGATGGCCTCCTGCTTGTCCATGGTCTTTACCGTATGGTAATCGGTAACGGCGTTGACCTCACCGATAATCTCTTTATCTCTGGGGGCAGCAACCTGCGCGCCATCCTCCCAATATACCTTGTAGCCGTTGTACTCGGGCGGGTTGTGGCTTGCGGTGATAACAATACCGGAAACGCAGCCGAGCGTCCTGAGCGCAAAGGAAAGCTCGGGAGTCGGTCTCAGGGACTCAAATACATACGCCTTGATGCCGTTTGCCGCCATACACAGAGCCGCCTCGTCCGCAAACTCCGGCGACATAAAGCGGGAGTCATACGCAATCGCGATGCCCTTCTTCTGCCCGCCGGCCTTGATGATATAGTTGGCCAGTCCCTGCGAAGCCTTTCTGACAGTATAGATGTTCATCCGGTTCGTACCTGCGCCGATAACGCCTCTCAGGCCGCCTGTACCGAACTCCAGCTCTTTATAAAACCGCTCCTCAATTTCGCTCTCGTTGTCCTTGATCTTCAAGAGCTCGTCTTTTGTTGCCTGGTCAAAATAGTCATCCTTGAGCCAGAAATTAAATTCGTCCATAAAACTCATACTGCTACCTCCATATTATATAATTATGATAGATTACCATAATCTTATTAAAGCAAAAATATGGATATTTTTCAAGAATATGTATAAATTTAATCAAATTATATGTAACAGTTCTTCACTGGCCAACGGATGTCCTTCCGGTTAATCCCGATTGTGCATACAGGCTTTGCTTTTCCACCCGCCAGCGACCGCACCGTTTCCCACAGACCGGCTTTTGCTTCCCCCACGCTCCATGAATTTGTCTTTCGGTTCTTATAATATCCGTTATGGCATCTGTACCCGTCCGTATCCTTTGATATATTTACGATGTGCATTCCGGCCGTAACGCTGTCCTGATTGTTAAAATAACACATAATAATCGTATCATGGCTTCGTCCCATCGCATTAATGTCCTCCGGCTCCGCGCCTGTGATCATATCGGTATCATACCCCAGCCCTTTAAAATAAGCATATGGCGCTGTCGGCACAACACCAAATTTTCCGCCACAGACCGCCCACTTCCTTTCATACATGCTAATCAGCGCCGCCATATCCTTTTCTGTCAGGTTTTCCCCGAGGGACACCCTCGCATTGTATGTGGCGATCATCCCGCACCCTGCCTGCTTCATGGAAACGGCTCCGAACGCAATACCTCCCCAATCCTCCTGGTTCTCAACGGGCTGACCGGATTTGTAAAAGCCGCCGGCGGCAGCAGCCTCTGTCAACAGCGCTATATTCGCGTCATAATGCGCCAGTACTCTCTTATCCGATATTTTCAACGCCGTCCCCAGCTTCAGAAAGCCGATCATCCATTTACCGTCCACGCTCACACCCGCAGCGAATAATCGCTGTAATCCAGCGAGAAGTTCGGATTATAGTACGGGTCGCCCTTCTCAAGCGCCCGGCGCCACTTCGTCCGAAACCGCTCCGACTCCTCCTCATAGCGCTTCGCCTTCTCCTCGTCCACCACGTCACTCCCGCGGGAGGCGGACTCAAAGTGATACAGCTCCGCAAACGGCGTAAACACATTCAGATACCCCTGCTCCCGCAGACGCAGACAGAAGTCCACATCATTCAGCGCAATCTCAAAGGTCTCGTCCAGACCGCCGAGCGCGTCAAAGAGGCGTTTCTTCACCATCAGGCACGCCCCCGTCACTGCCGACACGTCCTGCGCATAGCAGAGCCGCCCCATATAGCCGAGATTGTCATAGTTAATCTTATAATGCGTGTGCCCCGCCGTCCGGTGCGCGCCAAGGCCGATCACCACCCCCGCGTGCTGTATCGTGCGGTTCCCATAATAGAGCTTTGCCCCCACCGCGCCGACGTCCGGCCGCTGCGCGTACATCAGCAGGTTCTCCAGCCAGTTCATCGTGATGACCTGCGTGTCATTATTTAATAACAGTAGATATTCTCCCGTGGCGGCGCGCGCGCCGAAGTTGTTGATTCGGGAATAATTGAACGGCCCCTTATAAGTAATTACCGTTATTTTATCGTCGTCCTCCAACGTCTGATAGTAATCGAAGGTCGCCTTCTCCTCACTGTTGTTCTCGATAATGATAATCTCATAGTTCTCATACGTTGACCGGCTCTTAATGGAATCGATGCAGCGCCGCAAATCGTCGATATGATCCTTGTTCGGTATCAGAATCGAGATCTTATCCTCCCTGAGAATTTCATATTTAATCTCAAATATGGTGTCAAACGCGCGCGTGCTCTTGAGCTCGAAGTTCTTGAAACCGCTCTTCGTCAGGTGATCCGCCACCGCGCCTTTCGCCGCCGCTATGGCGTAGGGCTTCGCGCTGATATCGCTCGCCGTGCTGCCCTTGTGGGAACGCCAATAATACAAAAGCTTGGGCACATGCACCACCTTCTTCGCATTGCTTGTGAGGCGCAGAATCATATCGTGGTCCTGACTGCCGTCGAAGCCGCTCCGAAACAGCTCCGTCCCCTCCAACAGCGTCCGCGCGAACACGCTGAAATGGCAGATATAATTGTTGGCGCGCAGATTGTCAATCGCATAGTCCGGCTTAAAATGCAGCGTGATCATGTTGTTGATGCTGTCCCCCTTGAAAGTCGTCTCATCACAATAGATGTAATCCGCGCCCTGCTCGTTGATCACCTTCACATACTCATACAGCGCCGCCGGATGCAGCACGTCGTCATGGTCGAACAGACCGATATACTCGCCCGTCGCCATCTCATAACACCTGTTTGTGTTCCCTGAAATCCCCTCATTCTTCTCCAATCTTTTGTAGACAATCCGCGCGTCCTTCTCCGCATAGGCGCGGCAGCGCTCCTCCACCTCATTGTGCGCGCTGTCGGATCCATCGGCCAGACACAGCTCCCAGTTCCGGTACGTCTGCGCCTGCACAGAGCCGATCATCTCCTCCAGAAACGGGAGCGGTGTGTTCCACAGCGGGACCAGAATGCTGATCTTCACCATCCGCTCAAACACCGCCGTGCGCTGACGCTGCGCCTCCTCCGGCGTCGGGAAGCTCGCCGTGCCGTGGAGCTTCTTCGCCTGTGCCTCGATTTTCTTCTGGCGCAGCTTCCTTGCGATTCCCTTGGGGCCGCCCAGATTGCGAACTCTCCTGTAATTGCGAATCCCCCAGTGCATTCCTGCGCGGAGCGGCTTACTCGCCTTCCAGATGGGATTCTTCTTGATGCGGTCCAGCTGAGACTGCAGATTGTCCGCCTCATTTCTGGCATCGGCAAGCCTTCCCGCCAGAGATGCGGCGCGCGCCTTCTCCTGCTCGTAGGCCTGCCTGTAAAATTCCGCCTCAGACAAGTTCTGATTCTGATTTTGCTTTTCGTTCTCCATAACCGTATTCCTCTCCTATTGCCGCCGGCATTCCACAGGCTGCCCGCTCCACTTTATATAACATCTGCTTTTCTTTATCAGAATACCGACCTCATAACATCCCTCCGGCAAATCCGTCCGGTTAAATATCACCTGTATTCCGGAAAGCTCCATATGAATCGTCCGTCTTCGCCCTGTCTCCTGCCGGAACAGCTCCGGAACATCCTCCCGCAGCTGCGGATGAATCGGCAGTACATAAACATTACTATTGTTATTTATATCGCGCAGCAGGAGCCTCCCATCGACAAGGGCATTGTCGTGCCTTCTCAGCGCATACCAGCCGGTTATCACGACCTGCGTATCCGACACAATATCGTCAATCGAGAGCATCACAAGACTCTCTCCCGTGAGCTTCCTCACATAGGGCTGCGTGTGCTCCCTCGGCAGCGCCCTCACGGCTCTTCCGCTCAGCCTTTTCGGCGTGACCGGCCTGTCACAGTCATACAGATAGCCGGTGCAATACCGCACATCCTTTTTCCACTGTACCAGATGCGGGCTGTAGAAGGGATCCTTTCCTTTTAATTGCGGATGTTTTTTATACAGGCGTTCCAACTCCCGTTTCAGGCGCTCCTGCTTTTCCGGAGAAGTATCCTGCCCGCGGCTCAGGGATTCATGGTGGTACAGCGCCGCGTCATTCCGAAGAACGTTAAAGAGGCCGTTCTCGTACAGCCGGAAGCAGAGGGACACGTCATTGTACGCAATTGCAAGCTCCTCGTCAAAGCCGCCCGCAAGCTCGAATTTGTCCCGCGCAATCAGCAGACAGGCCGCCGTCACCGCGAGCATGTCATAAGTGACAAGATTATGTCCGTGATACAGACACCCCTTGTCCTCCATCCCTCCCAGCTTGTGCGCCGGACCGATGGCCATATTGGTAATCCCCACATGCTGTATCGTGTGGTATCGGGCCGCTCCGCCCTCCCTGTCCGGATACAGAAGCTTTGCGCCCACTGCCCCGACATGCCTCTGCCGCGCCGATTGCAGCATGTTTGTCAGCCAGTCGGGCCGGATGACCTCGATATCGTCATTCAAAAACAGCAGATAATCCCCGGCCGCCCTGCGGGCGCCCTGATTGCACATCCTCGAAAAATTAAAGGGACTTTCCTCATACAGATATGTCAGGCACAGTCCCGCACGGCTCTCCCTGAGCTCATCAAAAAGCCGCTCCAGCCGCGCCCTCTCCGGAGCGTCACTGCCGTTATCCACAATGATCAGCTCATAGGAAACCGCCTCCGTGCCGGCCGTGAGCGTCCGCAGACACCGCTCCAGAACGCCGCTGTGATTCCTGCTCGGTATGATGACGGATACCGTATCCTTTGCCGCGGACAGCTCCGTTTTCTCGGACAGTGCGCCGGCGCCTGCCAGTGTCCCGCTGTCCGACAGCCGCAGATTGGTGTAAAGCACCTGCGGCAGATGTATGATTTCCATTCGGCGGCCAAATCCCGCAAGCTCCGCTATCGCCGTCACCAGCTCATACAGGCTCTTTTCCGGCTGCCATACGCGCCGCAGGACAGCTCCTCTGATTGCGAATATCCCCCCGATATAGAAAAAGGAGCGCAGCGTATCCGGTGAAAAGTCCGGCTTAAACCATGGCGCTCCCCTGTAAAGTCCCGTCCCGGCGTCCTGATAGCGTTCCAAAATCGACGCGTCAAACCGCTCCTCCTCAATTCCATACAGCTCCCGCAGCGTACCGAAATAATCCTCGTCCGCGTAGACCAGCGCCGCCTCCGGATGACGCGCAAAGGCCCGCGCGATTTCCGCCGGCGCGTGCGCCTCCATTCTGCCGTCCCTGTTTATGAATATATATATATCATCCGCCTCCGCCCGGCTGCCGTCCGCAAGCGTCCCGGCCGGCTCCATGCACGAGGAAAAGGGAAGTATGCGGACACGCTCCCCCGTCTCCGTACCGTCCTCCTGTTGTCTCTGCTCCGAGAGCCATTGCAGATAAGGCGTATATTGCGCAAACAGCGCTTCCTGATAATTCATCGCCAGCCCCCTCATCTTTAATCTATCACCAACCGCTTGTTCATCTTCCGATAGAGGCGCTGTCTCGAACAGCTATCCTTGGCCGTCATCCAAAGCTCATAGGTTCCCGGCGGCAGAACGCCGTCAAAAATCCAACTGCAAAAGCCCGTCATCTCCACATTTGTCTCCCCCGGCAGAATGGCCGCAACATCCTTGCGGTAACGCCTCTGCACCGGCATCTCCCAGACGTCCCCCAACATATTCTGAAACAGCACCTTGAATTTATAACGGGCGTTATCGGCTCCCGGCACATAGGCCCAGCCCTTTATCAGATAGTAGGATTTCTGGGTGTATTTCTCCTTGCGGCAATCCTCCACCACAACCATAATCGCCTGGTTCATCTTCCGCTCATTCGGAAGCGGCCTGCCCTCCTGCAGCCCCTCGTCATAGCCTCTCATGCCGGCGAACTCATAGCCCTCCAGCCAGCGACAGCGATATTCCGGATCCCCGCTGTTCATCAGCGTCCCGATAAAGGGATCCTGTTGATAGAACCTCCTGTGCCGGCGGTAGAGTATATCCTTCTCATTGCCCAGACGCTTCAGCTTCTCCTTGTCCTGCATGTCGTCACCGCGGCTCAGGGACTCATGGTGATACAGCACCACGTCATTGCGCTGTACGTTATACAGCCCCTTCATGCAGAGCCGGAAGCACAGATCCACGTCGTTATACGCCACACGGAGATCCTTATAGAGGCCGCCCATCGCGACATAATAGCTCTTGCGCATCAGAAGACAGGCCCCCGTCACGCCGATCATGTCATACACAAACCGGTTCCTGCCGTAATAGTAGGAAACCGTGTCATCCATCTTTTTCAGCTTATGCCCCGGACCGGAAACGGTGTTCGTCACGCCCACATGCTGTATCAGCGCCGACTGCGGGTACAGCAGCTTCGCGCCGACCGCTCCCACATGCGGAAGCGCCGCCTGTCCGAGCATCCTCGTCAGCCAGGAGTCCTCAACGACCTCCATATCGTCATTCAAGAGCAGGATAAATTCACCCTTGGCGCGCTCAACGCCGAGGTTGCACATCACGGAGAAATTGAACTCCATCGGCTTGTAAATATAAGTAAAGGCATAGCTCTCCCGAAAATTCTCCGTCCGAATGCGCGTCTGTGCCGTACTGCCGTTATCTACCACGATCACCTCAAAATTCTTGTACGCCGTGTGCGCGTAAATCGATGCGATGCACTGCTTCAGCACGGCGGAGTTGTCCTTCGACGGAATGATGATGCTGACGCAGGGATTTTCGGGCGCGTCATAGACGGGATAGGTGATTCCCGTCATGCTGTCGAGAAACATCCGTCCCTGCTGTCCGCGCCGGTCCATGGCGGCCTTGCGGATAAAGTCATAGGACGGCCCCACACCGATATAGTCCGTCTTGTGCATCAGGCGCTCCTCGATTTCCTCCCGGTTCCTCCCCTGCTCAAACGCATGGAACAAAATTTTCTCAATATGCCCCACGCGCTTTCCGGACTCTGTCGCCTTCAGGGCAAAATCATAGATATTCTTGCGGTAGTCCTCATTTCCCAGCCATTGGATGGACGCGAGAGCCTTTCTCCTGACCGCAAAAATATTGCCAAAATAAAAGAACGAAAACAGCGTGTCCGGCGACCACATCGGCTTTGTCCACGGATAGGTGCGGTGCACCAGCTCGTCGTCCGCCTCCTTGGACAGCACGCGCCCCTCCATATCGTCGGTGCCCTCCTCGGGCAGCATCCACACATCCTCGTCGGCATAAAGCACGTCAACCGCCTCATGGCTGTCAAAATACTTCATAATCTCCCGAAAGGCATTGACCGAAATCTTCCCGTTCCCCGACACAAAGACAATATATTCCTTCCCGATGGACTCCAGCGAGAAGTCCGCCGTGCACTGCTCCATATACACAACGCCCAGCGACGGATAGGACTCCTCCGTGCTCCCGTCGTCCGTCCGCTCATTCTCCTTGATCCACACCAAATAAGGATCCGTCTGGCAGCGCAGCTCCCTCTGGTACTCCGTAATGCAGTTCTCATATAACTTGTCCTGAATCGCTGTTTTTATCCTACTTATCATAATTCGCACCAAGCCCCAAATCCTATAAATTCAAAAACCGCTTTGCCTTGGAAAAGACGTTCTCCCGCGCCGCGGAAGCCGTCAGCTGCTTCGCCAGCGCCTCGGGCAGCTCTAAGACCTCCAGCTCCACGGTCAGATGCCCGCCGCCCGCAACGGAAACAGTCAGATTCGGATCCGCGTTGTCAAACACGAGCCAGCCGCAGGCCTGCAGGACGCCGTTCGTCTCTATCATGTCCCATGTATACGGCGTCTCATCCACCGCGATTCGGACAAGCTCCACCGCGCACACATAGGAGCACGGGTCAATGCGAAGCCGAACCGCCCCCTCCGGAATATCGAACGCGAGGCTCAGCCTGCGCTCCTCCACATAGCAGTCCTTAAAGGTGACGGAACGCTCCTCACTGAAGCCGCCCTCCCCGTAATCAATATATATTTTCGCCGAAAATTTACTGTCCGCGTAAACGCAGTATTCCAGCATTCCCGCAAGCTCATAGGCCCGATTCCCTATCAGCTCCCGCATCGCGCTGACCGACGCGCCCGCGCCGCCCACATAGCGCTGGAACTCCTGCTCCGCCGCAATTCCCGCCTGTATCCGCTCCTGCGTAAAGCCAAGCGTCCGGCCCATCAGCAGCTCCCCACAGGCTCTCCGGCTCTCGCTCCCCAGCATGTAGGTATAAAACGCCCGGAACGCGATAGCCTCCGCGGGGATATGCTTCTCAAAGGTCCACTCATAGTCGATCACATGCCAGCGGTCGCCCTCTATCAGGATATTCGGGAAAATAAAATCCACATTGCTGACGCCGGCCGTCTCCTCGTTATAGCGCAGCCATTCCATGTACTCCGCGATCAGCCGCTCAAAGCCCTCCATGTCCCCCTTGGTCAGACATGCGTCGAGCATCCCCTCCAGCGTCGTGCCGTTACAGAACGCAAAAGCCAGCCCCGCGTCGGCATCCCCGCCCATCCGGCGACAGCGGTTGATGGTGACCTTCGTGCCCTCATACCGTTTCGAGAGCAGCTCATAAGCCCGATAGGTATCCTCGATATGCCCGCGCGCCGCGGTCGTGTCCGGCAGCTTCTCCACATGCAGTCCGCCCCCCGGCTCCTGCACGATGGCGGTCCGGATCGCCTTATCACGGCTCCGGTCATTGGAAAACTTCGCGTACACCACCTCGGGCGCACCGCCAACCAACAGCAGATAGGAATTGGAGAACAGCGGGAACTCCTCCTCCTCTATAATCTGGTCAAACACCTGCTTCTCGTCAAATAATAACACTCGTTCTCTATCGAAATTCCTGAGATTATTGCAAAGCTCGCCCTTGCGGGGCAGATACCGGTCAGAGTAAATCGTCGTCATAAACTTATAATCCGGATACGGATAATAGAAGGCGTATTCCGCAATCCCCGCCCGGCGCAGAATGTTTTCCAAGCCATGCCGCGTAAAGGTGCGGGCGCTTCCGCCCTCCCGATACCCCTCAAGCCCCGAAAAGTAGGTGCCCAGATGATCCTCTCTGCAGCCCGCCCAATACTTGAGGCCGAATTTGTTCTCGATCGCGATGACCATGCGCCCCGAATCGCTCCGGTGACGGTTGCAGATGCGCATAAAGTCCTCGTACGGTGTATCCCCGCCGATATAAGCCTGCCCGTACTCAAACACGCCGATCAGGAGCACATAGTCGAAATCCTCCGGAAGCAGCGGCTCAATATCCTTGAAATTGCCCACCATGATCGTGATGTTTTCCCGCTCCCGATTCCTGTAGGCATTGATAAGGCTTCTCTTCTTGGACAGATCAATGCAGGTCACACGGCCCGCGCGCTCTGCCAAAGCGCCCGTTATTGCGCCGCAGCCCGCGCCGATTTCCAGAACCCTGTCCGTCCTCTTAAAGGGCAGCCAGTTGATGATATTCGGACGAAATTCGGACAGATGATAGAATATCGGCCAGCTCTTTTTCTGCTCAATAATCTCCGGAAAGGCCTCCGGCGCATTGTTCTTTACGATTTCCAACATCTCATCCTCAATCGCCCCGTCCGTATAGATATCCTCCCCCGGATAACAGGTCAGATCCAGTACCACCTTCCCTATTTTTTCCTGCTTGTCTGCCATTCCTCTCCTCCTGATTCCCACCGCCTCCACGCCGCAAAGCCTCAGGGCTGTACGTCCCGCACCACAACCGCGGAGTCCATATCATAATATCCGACGGTGTTCTTGTCGGAAATCACCGTCACGTCCAGCGCGTCATACAGCCTGTGGTACACCTGAAAATCATTCCCGTCATACCCCGTGACGCCAAATGAGAGCAGATATTCCCCGCCCTGAAGGGACATCTTCTGCGTGAAGCTGACCTCCTTCACCGCACCGGCCTCGACAGAATCCAGAAACGCCTTCTCAAACATGGTGTTCGTGCCGGTAATCTCCGTCCCCTTCGCCGTCTTAAAGGAAAAGGCGAATATCGGCGCGGGCAGCGCATTCTCAAACCGCACGCGCATGTGTATCGCAAACTCCGCGCCCTTCATAACAGCGTTGGTGCGCACACCTCTGTCGTCCGTCACATAAAATTCCTCGATCACGGCATCCCTCGTGCCGTATTCCAATGTCCTTGTGTCCGCCTGCCCCGCGTTCTTTTTCTTCTGCTGTGCCGCACTCTTGGCCAGCACTGCCTCCTGAACCGCCTCATCATTTAGGAGACTCTGCTTCGACTTCTCCTCCGGCAGCTCATACTGCCCGACCAGCACGCGCTTGAAATCGTCGATCATATCCTTGGGAAGCCCCTCGCCGAGCTTCACGCCCTGATTCAGCAGGATGACCCTGTCGCAGTATTTCGCGATACTGCTCAAGTCATGGCTCACGATAATGATCGTCTTGCCCATCTTCTTAAATTCCTCAAACTTGTGATAGCACTTTGCCTGGAAAAACACGTCGCCCACCGACAGCGCCTCATCCACGATCAAAATCTCAGGGTCGATGTTAATCGCCACCGAGAACGCCAGACGCACGAACATACCACTCGAGTAGGTCTTCACCGGCTGGTGCACATAGTCCCCGATATCCGCAAAATCGAGAATGTCCTGCAGCCGCCCGTTAATCTCATTTTCCGAGAAACCGTTCATCGTGCCGTTCAGATAGATATTCTCCATGCCGGAATATTCCATGTTAAAGCCCGCGCCAAGCTCGAGCAGTGCGGAAATCCTGCCGTTGACGCGCACCGTCCCGGAGGTCTGATTGAGAACGCCCGTTATTATCTTGAGAATCGTGGACTTGCCTGAGCCGTTCGTACCGATAATGCCCACGCATTCCCCCTGCCGGATGTCAAAGCTCACGTCGGAGAGCGCGAAGTGCTCGCGGTATTTCTTCTTTCTCGTCAGCCCCAAGGCCTCCTTCATCCTGTCCATCGGTCTGTCATACAGCTTATATACCTTGCATACATTTTCTACCGCAATCGCGATTTCTTCCCGTTCCATCTCCGCCAATCAAGCCTTTCTCCCTGTTAATAAATCTCTGCCCCGCACTCTTATCATAGCATGTCCGCAAAATGCGTCTTGAGGCGCCGGAATATCAGCGCACCGATTCCGAAGAACACGACCGTGACAATCCAAAAGTAGGAGGTCGAATAGAAGTCCTGCCAGAACCAGGTCTTTGTAAACATCGCGTCCCTGTATCCGTTCACGATGTAGAATACCGGATTAATCTTCAATATCTTCTGCAAAACCGGATTCCCGTCCAACATGGAGATATTCCAGAGAATCGGCGTCGCCCACATCCCCACCTGCAGGAAAATCGCGATAATCTGCGTCAAATCCCGAAAGAATATGACAATCGCGCAGGTGGAGTAGCTCAGCGCCAAAACAAACATAAACATGCAAAAGCTATAGTAAATCAACTGCAGCAGATAAATATCCGGGCGATACCCGTAGGCAAAATATACGACCAGCATAAAGCACACGAAGAAAATGTGTATAAACGAGGCCGCAATCAGCTTCACAATCGGAATGATGCTGATTTTAAAGACGACCTTCTTCACCAGATAGCTGTATTCCAGAAGCGACGTCGTCCCGTTGTTGATGGCCTCGCTGAAATAAAACCACGGCACCAGTCCCGCCGTCAGCCACAGCACATAGGGGGCCTCCACGCCGATGGCCAGCGTCTCCAGCTTGTCCTGCCCCATCACATGGCCGAAGACAAACCAGTACAGAAGCACCGTGACAACCGGCTGCGTAAACGCCCAGACGCGCCCGAGATAGGAACCCGCGTAACGGTTCTTGAAATCGTTCTTCGCAAGCTTCCAGAGCAGATGCCGCGACTGCCACAGCTCCACGGGCAGCGTCACCAGCTTATCGTAAAAACGGTAAAAAATCCCCATCGCCCCCACAATCATCAGGCATGCGATGATCTTTTTTATGGTTTCCTCATGCTGATCCGCGAGCGGATTGTGATGGATCACGATGACTGCCGCCAGAATCACCGCCGCAACCGTCACCAACAGCTTGATTGTCGTCTTGGATAAACCCTTTCTCATTCGATGCTACCTCTTGAAGTCCTTTATACCGCCCCACTTTTGGTCGCGCTCCGCCAGAATCGGCTCCATTCCGTCGGGGAGCGGCCATTTGACGCCGATATCCGGGTCGTTCCAGCGCAGTCCGCCCTCGTCATTCGGATGATAAAATTCCGTACATTTATAGCAGAACTCCGCGTAATCGGAAAGCACGAGAAAGCCGTGCGCAAAATTCTTCGGGACAAAGAACTGCTTCTTGTTCTCCTCCGAGAGCAGTACCCCGTACCACCGGCCAAAGGTCTTGGAGCCCTCTCTGAGATCCACCGCCACGTCGTACACCTCTCCCTTGATCACGCGCACCAGCTTGTCCTGCGGGAACTCCTTCTGAAAATGCAATCCTCTCAGAACGCCTTTCTTGGACGCGGATTGATTGTCCTGCACAAACACATGGTCAATCCCTGCCTCCTTAAAGTCTCTGTAGCTGTAGGTCTCCATAAAATAACCTCTGTTATCTCCGAAGACCGTCGGCGTGATAATCTTCAGTCCTTCTATCCCACATGTCTCTACCGTAATCTTTCCCATTTCCGCTAAATCCTTTCCTGTTTTATCGTGATTCCGTGCGCCGTTCCCCTAATAGCCCAAATAGCTGACATTCAGATCAACGCGCCCCTCAATGCCGGCCACCGAGCCTCCGGAGGTGTACTGCCACATGTCATATCTTCCCGTATACTCGGGCGTCTGACGATATTCCGCAAGCCAGATCTTATGGCTGTAGGTCTCATCCAGCGCCAGATTATTGTAATACCAATTCCTGCTCGCATAGACGCCGGCCTCCAGTCCCGCGTTCTGAATGGTCTGACAGAAAGCGTTGACAACCGCCGTCCTTGTCGCGACATCCAGCGTATCAGCGCGCCCGCTGCCGCCCGCGCCCTCCGTGTCAATAAAAATCGGATAATCCGGCTCGACATCCCCCAACAGCGAGATGACCATACTGGCCTCCTCCACCGCCTCCACTTGGCTGACCGCCTGCGTAAAGAAGTAGATGCCGACCTTGATGCCGGCCGACCTTGCGCCCTCAATGTTTTTGTAGAAATACGGATCCTCCACCAGCCATCCGGAGGAAGAACCGCGGTAGCCGCAGCGGATAATCGCAAAGTCAACGCCCTCAGCTTTCACGATGTCCCAGTCAATCTCCCCGTTCCACTTGGAGACGTCAATGCCGAGCGCAACCGCGTTATCCCGCCCCTCCATATCCAGAAGCGCCGTGTACTGCGTGTCGTCCTCGTCCTCCTCGTCCAGCTCGCCGTGACCGCGCTCCGCATCCTCCTTCAGGATATCCACCTCGGATTCGGAATGGACAAAGTATTCGATATCGTCAATCACCGTGTAGGATACAATGGACTTCACCCGGACATTGGCCGGCTCCTCGGGAACCGCAAAGCCCTCAATCGCGGAGAGGGATACCTGATACTGCCCCGGCTTGATACCGGAGATATGAATGATTCCGTCCCTGTCCTCGTCGATGTAAGCCCCCGTGTCCGCAACCTGAACCGCGAACGCCTGACCGGACACCACCTCACCCTTATCGTCCACAATCTTCACGCGGATATCCCGCTCCACGGAGCTTACCAGCAAGGTCAGCGTCCGGACAAGCTCCCCATTCTCATCCACCTCATCATATGCAGCCTGAAGCAGACCGTCGCCGCCGTCGGTGACCTCGTCGAAGAACTCCTCATCCCGCAGAAACGCCGACAAATCCGCGCCCCTGACTCTGCCGTCAGCCTCGATCGTGCGCCCTGTATAATCCTGTGTATTCTGTTCCTGAACAGGCTGCCGCGGACGACCCTTCAGCCGGCTGAAATTCACAACCACCAATGCCGCCATCACGAGCATCACCGCCAGCAATACAAGCAGAATGCCTATTCTCTTTCCCTTAGAGTCCATTCGCAACCTCTACCAAATATTTTCCGTACTCCGTCTTCATCAAGGGCTCCGCCAGCTTCAGAAGCTGCTCCCTTGTGATAAAGCCTCTCTTATACGCAATCTCCTCAATGCAGGAGATGTACAGCCCCTGCCGCTTCTGGAACGCGCACACGAAATCCGCCGCGTCCAAAAGGGAATCGTGATTCCCCGTATCCAGCCACGCAAAGCCGCGCCCCATCGTCTCGACGGTGAGCGTCCCCCGACAGAGATACTCGTTGTTGATGCTCGTAATCTCAATCTCGCCCCGCGCGGACGGCTTCACATTCCTCGCAATCTCCACCACATCATTGTCGTAGAAATAAAGTCCCGGCACCGCGTAGTTGCTCTTGGGATGCTCCGGCTTCTCCTCGATGGAAATGGCCTTCCCGTTCTCATCAA
The DNA here is from genome assembly GCA_023664265.1 of Roseburia sp. Taxonomy (GTDB): domain Bacteria; phylum Bacillota; class Clostridia; order Lachnospirales; family Lachnospiraceae; genus COE1. Next base: position 60,508 of record JAMPFV010000002.1, on the reverse strand, counting down.
ACTCCACCACGCCGTACTCTCTGGGGTCTCTGACATAGTATCCGAAAATCGTCGCGCCGCTCTCCTTCTGCGCCACCCGCTGCAGCAGCTTGGAAAAGCTCTGCCCGTAGAAGATATTGTCCCCGAGCACCAGCGCCGCCGAATCGCCGCCGATAAACTCCGCGCCGATGATAAACGCGTCCGCAAGCCCTCTGGGCTGCTCCTGAACCGCGTACTCCATATGAAGCCCCAACTGCTCCCCCGTCCCGAAAAGCTCCCTGAATATCGGGAGGTCCCTCGGGGTCGAGATGATCAGAATATCCCGGATTCCCGCAAGCATCAGCGTCGAGAGCGGATAATATATCATCGGCTTGTCATAGACCGGCATAATCTGTTTGGAAATCGCCTTTGTCAGCGGATAGAGACGGGTGCCCGACCCTCCCGCTAAAATAATACCTTTCATGTCATAAACTCCTTCTTTACTTTCTAACCGCCACTACGATTATCGCAATCTTCCCAAAAAAACATTCAGGAAGAATGCCAAATCGGGAACGTCATGTCTGACGTTCCCTGTAAGTCTGTCCTATGGCTATTGGTACATCTCCGCATAGTAGTTCTGATAGTCGCCGCTTGTGACGTTCTTCATCCAATCCTCATGCTCAAAGTACCATTGGATGGTTTTCCTGATGCCCTCCTTGAACATGGTCTCCGGCTCCCAGCCAATCTCCGCCTTAATCTTGTCCGGCGCGATGGCGTAGCGCCTGTCATGTCCCTTCCTGTCAGCGACATAAGTGATCAAATCCTTTGATACCAGCGCCTTTCTCGGGTCCTCCTCTGAGAGCTGCTCCTGCAGCGTCTCAATGATAATCTCGATGATTTCAATGTTCTGCTTCTCGTTGTGCCCGCCGATGTTATAGGTCTCAAACAGCCGCCCCTGCTCCTGCACCATGTCAATCGCCTTGGCGTGATCCTCCACATACAGCCAGTCGCGGACATTCTTCCCGTCCCCGTAGACCGGAAGGCTCCTGCCCTGCAGGGCGTTGTTGATAATCAGCGGTATCAGCTTCTCCGGGAACTGATACGGCCCGTAATTGTTTGAACAGTTCGTGATATTCGCAGGGAACTTATAGGTGTCCATATACGCCTTCACCAACATATCCGAGGAGGCCTTGCTCGCCGAATAGGGGCTGTGCGGGTCGTAGGGCGTCGTCTCATAGAAATACTCCCCCTCGTTCTCGAGGGAACCGTACACCTCATCCGTCGATACATGGAGGAACTTCTTCCCCTCCTGAAAGCTGCCGTCGGGAAGCTCCCACGCCGCCTTGGCGCAGTTGAGCATCACCGCCGTTCCGAGCACATTGGTCTGCACGAAGACCTCCGGATTCTTAATGCTCCTGTCCACATGGCTCTCCGCCGCGAAATGAACCACCCTGTCGATGTCATTCTCAGCGAAAACCGCCGCAATCGCCGCCTTATCCGTAATGTCCGCCTTCACGAACACATAGTTGTCTCTATCCTCAATGTCCTTGAGGTTCTCAAGATTTCCGGCATAGGTCAGAGCGTCCACGTTGATGATTTTGATCGCATCGCCATATTTCCGAAACATATAGTGAATATAGTTCGAGCCAATGAAGCCGGCGCCTCCCGTTACCAAATAGGTCCTCATCGAAATTTACCTCCGTCAGTGTGCAATTGTCCGGGGAAACGCTCCATCAGCGTTTCCCCTATTTATTCTATCCCGAAATGGGAAATATTGCAAGTTAATATCCGAGATAGCTCAAATTTAAGTCCACCTTTCCGCTGATCCCGCTGATGGTTCCCTTGCTGGAATACTGCCACATATCGTATCTGCCCTTGTAGCTCGGCGCGGCGGCGTACTGTGCCAGCCATATCCGGTAATTGCCGATTGCGCCCATGTTGAGCTTCGTCTCAAACCATGTCTTCGACGCATAGATTCCCGGCTGATATCCGGCGCTCGCAACCGTCTGACAGAAAGCGTTGACAACTGCCGTTCTGGTCGCGGTGTCAATCTTGTCAGCTCTTCCGCCGCTGGACTCAGTGTCAATGAAAATCGGATAGGTGAGGTTATAGCCCTTGGCAAGGCTCACCGCAAGGGAAGCCTCCTTCACGGCCTCCACCTCGTCCACCGCCTGCGAGAATACATAGATTCCCACCTTTAAGCCTGCCGCGGTAGCGCCCTTGATATTCTTCTTGAAGCTCTCGTCCTCAATCAGCACGCCGGTCGCAGAGCCGCGGTAGCCGCAGCGGATAATCACATAGTCCACGCCGGAGGCCTTTACCGCGTTCCAGTCGATATTTCCGTTATGCCTTGAAATGTCAATGCCGAACGTCGTTCCGTTTACCGAGGTCGCAATCGCGCCTGTGGAATCAAAGTTGTAGGTGACACCCTGAATAACCTGCGTACCGGTCACGGCGTTGCCGTTCTTGTCATAATAATACCGCTTTCCGCCGATTGTCTGCCATCCTGTGTAGGCGTACTGCCCCTCCGTCCGGATAAAGAACTCCGACGCGGTAAAGTAGTCCGCATAGACAGCCTCCTTATAGCCGTTGCCGCCGTCCCTGACATAAATCTGGTTGCCGTTCTTATCCTTGAGCTTTGTCGTCGTGTCCGAAGCCGCGTTGGAATTTACCGTGACGACACAGGTTGCCTTTAACGGATTCCCGTCCGCGCCCTTCTCCTTGGTGGTGGCGGTAATCGTCGCCTTTCCCGGGGCAACGCCCGTCACAACGCCCGCCTCGCTCACGGTTGCAATCTTCTTGTCCGAGGTCTCCCAGACGACTCCGGCATCGCTCTTATAATTGGTCACCGTAGCGACCAGAGTTGTCTGTCCGCCCACGTTGAGAGAAACGTCCTCCGTCCGGTCAAGCTTGAGGGTAAGGGCGGGCGCCGCGCTGACGGTCACCGTGGTCGTGGCGCTGATGGGGATTTCCTTGCCCCCCGCGCCCTTGACGCCGGAAATCGTCGCGGTAATCGTCACCTTTCCTTCCTTCACGCCCGTAACCACACCGTTCGCGTCCACGGTCGCAACCGCCTTATCCGAGCTGCTCCATGTCACGGTCGGGAAACTTGCGGCCTCCTCCTTGGTGCCATTCTCCTTGGTATATACAAGCTTTGACGGCTTTACCGTAAGGGTGCCGCCCACACTGCAGCTTTCCGCGCTCTTGGAAAGCTCCAGAGCGGCGGAGGTGATCTTCGCCGCCTCCACCGTAACCTTGCATTTTGCGCTTCCGGTATCGGTGGTTTCCTTCGTGGAGGTCGTGCTCTCGCCCTTTTCCGTCTTCGTGATGGTTATCCTGTATTTGTACCTTGTCTCTCCGGAAGCTGTTTCAGCGCCGCTGTCAGCGGTTTCCCCGCTTCCTTCACCGGACACGGCCTCCTTGCTCTCCACCGTAACCTGATACTCCGCGTCCGATTTACCCTCTATCTCCTTTTTGTATGTCTCAAATTCGGCCTCGGACATGGTCTTCTCTTCCGTTTCCGTGCTTGTTTTGGGTGTCCCCTCCTCCGTCACGGTCGTGATTGTCGTTCTCGTCACGGTGTATGTGATCTCCGCGGTTCCCGCCGATTTCGCGGTAACCTTCCCATCGCTTACCGTCGCAACGCTCTCATTAGAGGATTTCCACTCCGTCTTATATTTATACGTGATATCGCCCTCTGTCGAATCGGTAAATTTCGTCCCGGCCAAATCCGCGCTGCTTCCGACCGTGAGGGACAGCTCCGTCTTGTCAAGCGTCACGTTCAGGGTGTCAAACAGCATACGCGCCGCCGCCCGCGCCGTCTTGGAGGGATCCTCTATGGTGTTCTTATCGACGGCCAGATACGACTCCGTGCCGCTGAGCAGCGTCTGAGTGGACTCCACCCACTCCACGGTATCCGTAATCTGCTCCTCCTCCTTCTGCGCATCCTGCTTCTGCGTATCCTCAGCCGCCACATTCACCTGAGATTCCTTCTTAACCTCATCCTGCACGTCGCGGATAACGACGTACTCGACCTTATCCTTTACGGTAACCTGCTGCGCAAGCGTGGGGAACTTATATTTGTCGGTGGATGTGATTACCACGTCAAACTTCCCCGGGTTCACATTCTGCGCATAGATGATGCCGTCCATATCATCATCCGTAAGCACCAGCTTCTTTCCCTTTGCGTTGGTCAGCACCACCTCGAACGCTGTGCCCGTAATCAGCTCGCCGGTGTTCGCATCCGTGAAACGGATTTTCAAATCTTTCTCCACGGAGGTAAAATTCACATTCACCTTATCGCTTACGGCCTCAGGCGCATTGCTCTCTTCCCCCGCGTCAACGATGGAGGAAACCGTCTCGCTCTCAAGCTCCGCCGCGAACTGTCCGGACAACGCCGAGTTCGTCATGGCCACCAGACCATCCTCCCCGACGATGCCGATTTCCGCAAGCTCCTCTCCCATCGGCACAAGCGCCTCAATCCGTTCATTCACCCGCTTTGTCTCCAAATACATGCTGCCGGCCACCGCAACCGCCACAAGAAGCAGAACCCCCGTGGACGCAAGGATAACGTCAAACGCGGTCATATTGGAAAACCACTCCCTCAGCCGCTCGCCAAAGCCGCCACGCAGCTCCGGGCCGAACGCCACCTCATCCTCCTCGTACATGTCATACATATCCGGCGCGTCCGAATCCCCGTAAGCCGTCTCAAAGGAATTCTCAGCGTCCTCATACGCATTCTCATAGCCGGTCTCATTTCCATAACCGGTCTCATTTTCATAACCGGTCTCATCGTCCATACCGTCATATCCGTCCTCATAGTCGTCCGTATACGCTCCACCGGTCCCGGAAACCTCCTCCGCATAAGCATTCTGTGTGTACTCTCCGGATTCATATTCCTCAGATACGTATTCTTCAGATGCATATTCCTCGGGTATGTATTCCTCAGATGCATATTCCTCGGGTATGTATTCCTCAGATGCATATTCCTCGGGTATGTATTCCTCAGATGCGTATTCCTCGGGTATGTATTCCTCAGATGCGTATTCCTCGGGTATGCATTCCTCGGATGCGTATTCCCCCGAGAGTTCTTGGGTATCTCCCGTGTCCTCATATGCTCCGTCCGTATACCCTTCGGCATACTCCTCCGCGCCGCCGGTTTCCGTATAATAATCAGAGCCTGTATCATCAGCATTTTCATATAATGCGTCCGTATACGGTTCTGTATCGACGGCGCCTTCATATTCCTCCTCACAGTCGTCGTCCGCAAACGTTACGCCCTCGTACTCTCCGTCCGCGTACTCATCGGCAAACTCCTCCGCATAGCCCGATTCCGTATAATAATCAGAGTCCGTATCGACGGCGCCTTCATATTCCTCCTCACAGTCGTCATCCGCAAACGTTACGCCCTCGTATTCCCCGTCCGCGTACTCATCCGTAAACTCCTCCGCATAGCCCGATTCTGTATAGACGGTTTCCTCGCAGCCGTATTCCCCGTCCGCATACTCCTCGGCAAACTCTTCCTCCGCGTAATCGGCTTCCTCATAGGTCTCGTAAAATTCCTCTGTATACTTATCAGCTCTCTTGGCTGTTTTTCTCTTATTCGTGCCGTACAATCCAAATGCTTTTCTTTTTTTCATATGATTTCTGTCCTTCCGACTTCCTCCTCTTCCATATTAATCTCCATTTCTGAGCAACTTGTCGCAAAGAGGCTGCCATCAGATTAAAAAATGAGCTGTCAGGCTTATTTTTCAATCTATATATCAGTGCCATTGACGCCCCGGGACAGCCGCTCGGTTCGACAGTATCAATCATACCGGACTTTATGCATTATCTCAACCCTCAGATTGCATACAATATATGGAACGCTATGCATAAAATACCAGCGTTCCCGCCATAATGAACGCGATTCCGAGCAGCTTTCTCGCGCTTATCCGCTCCCGGAAAAAGACAAAGCTCAGAAGAAGCACCAGCACATTTCCCAGCGACTCTATCACCGGCCCGTTCTTGTAATCCATCCCGCTATAAGCATATACCGTCAGAAGCATGGAGAGAAAAAGAAGCCCGTAACCGCCAATCACATAAGGATTCAGATATTCACGCAGGGCGGAGGAATACCGGCGCAGCGCGCTTTTTTTTAATAAGATCTGCGAGACGGCAGCTATCGTCACCGAGAGCAGCATACACAGCATAAAGCGGTTAAGCATCGGGGGCCTCCTTTGTGTCGGTATTGATGATGACCGTTCCCGCCACCACCAGCAAAACGCCTGTGATATTGCGCGGCGTTATCGTGTCATGGAAAAAGACAACCGCCCAGAGCATCGACCATAAAACGGACATGGAGCGGTTCGCGTACGCGACGGAAAGCTCAAACCGTTTTATGATCTGCTGCCACAGCAGCGCATAAATCCCCAGAATCACAAATTCCATGCCGAAAAAGAAAAGAAACCGCACCGGCTTGCCCTCGCTCGCGGAGGCGCTCTTCGACAGGATTCCCGAAATGGTATAGATCACCACAACCCCCTGCAGCATCAGGATATTTTTCAGCCTTCCCCATATCCCCGATCCCAATCTGTGACGCATTCCCGCTTCATCTCCTTCCGTCACCCGCCGACCGCAATCACATCCGCATCCAACAGGCCTTGCTCCTTCAGAACCTCATAATAGCCGTAATCCATATAGATATAATACCCCTGCACAAAATTCAAAAGAAAATAGTTCTGTTCCTCCATGCTTCCCTCAATCCGCTTGGCGCAGGAAAGCACGACATAGGTACAGTGCTCCTCCCGCGCGCGGCGCGCCACCTCCGCGGCGTCATAAGCGTTGTCGTCCCCCTCCATCGCGTCATACAGCGCATTGGAAAAGCCCCACTGCGTCTCCAGAATATTTCTTCCATACGGCGTAAAAATATCCGCCGAATACTGTCTGAAGAACGGAAGAAGCTCCGCAGGAAGAGCCGCTATCGGCCTGTAATTGTCAAGCCGGAGCGCCTCCACGACATCAATCACGTTCTGCGGTATGTGGTATGCGTTCGTCGCCCTGAAATGAAGCGTCTTTGTATAGACCAGGTCGCCGTTGATGCAGACGGCCAGAACCGCCAGCAGCAGTACCAGCCCCTTTGCGGCCGCGGAGCGAAAACGCATCATCAGCTTCACCGTACTGCCGCACACCAGCACGCCTATCGGGAAGGACCACAGCACCCGGTAATAGATGTCCGCGTCAATCTTCATCCCGACCCAAACATAGAGCGGACAGATAAATACCGCAAAGATGACCACGACCACATAGACCAGCGCCGTCCGGATGCGCCTGTCCTTCTCCGTTCTCCACAGAAACAACACCGCCGCGAGGAAAAGCGGTATCAGAAAGCTCCTGTTGTTATATGCAGTTATATCCTCAAAAACCGTTTCGATCATTTCTCTCATGGAACAGACCCCTTTGCGTTAGCGCATCAGCAGATAGCAGCCGCCGAGCAGCAGACAAGGAATGCAGCACAGACACATGAGGACGCCTCTTTTCAGGCTCCTCTGCCGGACGGCCGTCAGCGCCGCCGCCACACCGACAATCGTCGGTATCAGCATAAAGGCGATGCTCGTGGCGAACACCGCGGAGATAATCACACAGACAAACAGCATCCACAGGCCTTTACTGACCCGGTCTCCCGCCAGATATATCAGACACAGAAACAGCGCGGGGAGCACCGTTCCCGCCATCAGTCCCTTTCCCTGCCAGGTTCTCGTCATCGCGAAGGTCTCGGCGGTATAAAGCGAAATATTGCCAAACGCAAACCACAGGACAATCAACAGCATAAACACGGGTCTGTAGCGGCTTTTGTCCCGCTGCGGATCCCTTGAGGACGGAAAGAGCCGGTTGCCGATCTGTCCGTACACACAGTACATCAACAGCAGCCACACCGCCGCCAGAGCCGTATGCGCCACCGCCGCCGGCGCGATTCCGCTCAGCCGCGAAAGCCACGCCTGATAAATCGGCGTCGGAGAAAACGCATGGCGCACGTCCAAATCATAGATATATCCGGTATAGGCGTCCCGCAGGTACATGGTGTCAAAGGTGTCCGTCAGCACGGCCGTCGCAATATAATAAGCGTCATCCCCGTCATAGTATTCATACAGCGCCGCGTACAGCAGCTGTCCGCCGATCAGCAGAAAGACCAAAAGCCATCCCGCCGTGACATAAAGCGGCATCCGGCGGATGTTCTTCACACGCCCCGCAAATTCCCGCAGAACGCCCCTCCCGCTCCAAGCGGAATACAGCGTCAGGAGCACAATCAGCGCCGTATACACCGCAACAAGCGCCGAGAATCGCTTCTCAAGCAAAATAAACGGGACCGCCGCCGCCTCAAACACGGAAAAGCTCACAAACCACCCACAGACATAGGCCATTGCGGGTGTTCTTTGCAAGCTGTTCATGTATTTGACCGGTATCAGTCCCAAAAGGAAAGGCATGGGCAGCACCAGAATCGCCAGTATGCCCCCGTTTAAAATTTCCACGCGATGTATTTCTCCTCGTTTATCCGCCAGCCGGCCGGACTTGCTGTGTATTATTGCTCTCTTTGACTAAAGTACAGGGACAGCTCCGCCGCGATATGCTCCCCCAGCACAATGTTTCCGTTGTCCTTCGGGTGGAGCCCGTCACTCAGGAAATAATCCGACGCCTCCCGGGTGGAACAGTCCATAAATCCCGTGTCATAAAGCTCTATCAAATGAAATCCATACTCCTTGACGAGCTGACGCTCTGCCTCCATATAATCGCCCAAGGTCGGCTGACCGTTATAATCTGAGTATGTGCATTCCGCCGTTTTTGATACATTGTACATTGTCACGAAAAAAATTTCCCTGTCTCCGCAGTTATCCTTGAGCTTGTTCATAAAGCTGCGCAGCGCCCCGCAGTATCCCGAGGTGCTCATCTTGTCGTCCACATTGCCGAACCGCTTCCCCTCCGGTCTGGTCAGATAGTCGTTTACCCCCGCAAACACCACGATAATGTCCGAATCCATGTTCACGACATTATAAAAGTTCGCGGCAAGGGAGAGCTCATCCCCGCCATAATAAGAAAACATCCGCCCGCCGACTCCGTGATTCAGCAGATGTTGGAAATGCAGATACGAGTTGACATATGTAACATAGCTGACAAAGTTGCCGTTCTGATCCACGGCAGACGTAATGCCCTCCGTAATACTGTCCCCGATAAACACGACCCTCTTCCCGGAAAAATCATAGGTGTTGTTCGTCAGTATCTGCCTGTCCATCTGATTGATCCGCATTGTCTTATCCTTGGAATCGTCCAACTGATAGAGCAGCTGCCTGGCCTCGTCAAAATTCCTCTGCTGCTCTCTTCTGGCCGCCTTCTCTCCCTCCGTCAGTTGGTCAAGCGTCTCCGCCGCCTCCGTTTCCTGCGTCTGTGCCGTCTCGGTCTCCGGCTGCGTGGTCTGCGCTTCCGTCTCCGGCTCGGTTTCCGTACTCTCCGGCTGCGAAGTCTCCGACTCGATCTCCGCTGTCGGCGCAGTCTCCGGAAACATCGAAGAATCGCTGTCCGGCTCCTCCGTTTCCGTCTCCCATATAATCACGGAATCCGGCTCCGCTTTCCCCCCACAGGCCGTACAGGCCGCCGCGAGCAGCGCCGCCATCATCAGCAGCATTTTCTTTCTTCTCATATTATTCATATTCTCCATTTCTGCGTCTTCACACGGCGCTCTCACCGGCCCCGCGCCCAAGCTGCTTGAGGCACTGCGCCTCCAGATAGCGGTTGTCGGACATATAAAAATTCTCCAATTCCTTATTTCGCGCGTCCAAGAGCTCATACGCCGCAGTCAGATTCCCCGGATGGAACATCAGCTCCAGCTGTGCGCCCCTTTTATCGGCATAGTCCCGATATGCGGGAAGCAGCGCCTTCACAACCTCCCAACGCATCTCGCAGGTAAAGAAAATACCGAAAAACACGGGAGCCGCCATCCCGCAGGCCTGTATCCGCTTTCTGCCCCGCCGCGTATATATCCTCAGAATCAGCCACTTCACCCAATTCATCAAGGGCACCCGTCTGCGCCAGGCGGCATTGTGCAGCAGCGGCGCCGTCGGATCCACCGGAACCCGAATCGCGCGAATGTCCAGATCGCCAAACTCCGCTTCCGCCAATACCTCCATCAGGCTGTCCATGACAATCGGGAGCATGTGATAGTGCTGATGGGAGTCAATCGCCGTGATGCGGTAATCGCACTCCCGCGTGACCGCCCGAAGCTGCGCCGCGATTTCCGACTTGATCTGTTCCATCAGCCGCCTGCGCGCCGTGCCGTGCTTCAGGGCGTTCCGGACGAAAAACCATGGGAACGACTTGTCAAAATATCCGTCCTTATCCGCCAGAAGCGGCACTTGCTCCGCCCCGGCCAAGGGCTTCCCCTCCACAAAGTTCAGGTGCAGCACCCGTCGTATCCGCGCGTCCGGATCCGCCTCGTCCAGCAGCGTCAACGCCTCCCCGAGCGCATCGGAATTGGGAAGCACACTGATGCTGTTTAACGCGCCCTCCCTGTAACACTCCAATATTCTCTTCGACTGCTCCACGGTGACACCATAGTCGTCCGCATGATACCACACTTTATTTTCCATCGCTTTTATTTTCCGCTCTCAAAAGACGCTCTTCCTTATAAATATATCTCAAAAATTTAAAATTCGTCGTCACATATCTCTTCCACAAACGCCGCGGGTCCTGCAGCAGCCGGTAAAGCCACTCCAGATACAGACGCTGCATCCACTGCGGCGCCCGCCTGATATTGCCCGCAAGATAGTCAAAGCCCGCGCCCACGCCGATCATCACCGCGTTCACCCGGTTCTGATGCGCGTACATCCATTCCTCCTGCTTGGGTGCGCCAAGTCCGACCCAGACAAAATCCGGCCGGGAAGCGTTTATCCTTTTTACCGCCGCGTCCTCCTCCGCCGCCGTGAGCGGCCGAAAGGGCGGCGAATACATCCCCGCAAGCTCCACTGCGGGATACTCCCGCTCCAAAGCCGCGCGCATCCCCTCCAGCGTCTCCTGCGTGGAGCCGTAGAAGAAATGGCGGTATCCGTTCTGCGGAGCCTGCCGGAACAGCTCCAGCATCAAATCCGGTCCCGTGACCCGCCGGGCCTCGGGAAATCCCCGCCTCCTGCTGTACCACGACAGCGGCGCCCCGTCGGGCAGCGCCATCGCCGCGCCGTTTTGTATCGCGCGGTATTGCTCGTTCTCGTAGGACATAATCGTCGTGTGGACATTGGAGACGCAGATATATCTGCCCCGCAGCTCATCGATATGCGCATGAAGATACGCCAGCGTATCCTCCATGTCGGTGACATTGATTCTTGTCTTTAATATTTCACAATATTGCAGCTCTGCCATCCCGTCCTCCTGAACTGTTACGATTATACACCGCCGCGCCGAAACCGTCAATATTCCGAATACCGCTATCTCGAGCCCTTCCTGCCAAGCACCGCGAAAACCGTCATAAAAAGGATTTTGAAATCGAGTCCCAGCGACCAGTTGTCGATATAGGCCAAGTCCAGCTTCACAATCTCCTCAAAATCCTGAATATCGCTCCGGCCGCTGACCTGCCACATGCCCGTAAGTCCGGGCGTAATGCTCATCCGGCGCCTGTAATATCCGTTGTACTGCTCAAACTCATCCTCCGTCGGCGGACGCGTGCCCACCAGACTCATGTCGCCCATAAGGATATTAAAGAACTGCGGCGTCTCGTCAATGCTTGTCTTGCGCAGAAACCGCCCTACCCTCGTGATGCGCGGATCCTCCTCCATCTTGAACATCAGTCCCTTAATCTCATTGCGCGCCTCCAGCTCCTTCTTGCGCGCCTCCGCGTCCGTATACATGGAGCGGAATTTCCATATCTTAAAGCGCCGCCCGTTTTTCCCGATTCGCACCTGTGAAAAGAAAACTGGTCCCGGAGAATCCAGCTTAATCGCAAGCGCCACAAACGGCGTGATGACGGCCGTGAGCAGAAGCCCGACCAGCGCTCCCAGAATGTCAATCATGCGCTTGACCAGAAGCCGCCTCGAATCCATCGTCCGCAGCGCAAAAGAAATCACGCTGTATCCCGCCATCTTCTGCACATATGTATTGGGGTTTACTCTGCTGAACAAATCCGCATTGTAATGGCACACGAGTCCCATTTCCTCAAACTTCTCCACCATGACCCGTATTTCCGCGACAGGCGTTTCGGGCAGACAGATAAACACCTCGTCCACCGTCATCTGCACGACCACCTCATACAGGTTCTCCCGGGAAGCCACGACAGGCACCCCCTGCACCTCAAGCCCCGTCCGGTCCGCGTCATAGATTGCCACGGCGGTTATGTCATAATACCATTCCTTCCCCTTTATCAGGTTCCGGACAACCTCCTGCGCGGACTCCGCCCGTGTGATCACCAACAGCTTCTCACTGTTGCTGCTCGTCCGGTAGTACCGCCACATAACCTTCTTAAACAGCATGTGAACCGCATAGGTAAACAGGACATTCAAGATGCCGAATATCCCGTAAATCAAGCGCGAAAACGCATAGGACTGCTGTGTCAGATAAAGCACCAGCACCAGCCCGACCGTCAGAATAAAGGTATAGCGCACCGTATAATAAAATTCCTGATACCATCCCCGGTAAAAGAAATTGCGGTTCGCGTCCAAAAACAGACTGTAGAGCAGACAGAGCACGACAAGGTAAGCTCCCACCATCAAATGAAACTGTCTGGGATAATCCTCATAGTGTATGATGCGAAATCGAATATACAATGACAACGCATAGGACACCATCACGCTGACAAGGTCTATCAGCAGAACGCTGTAGGTCTCTATCATCTTATTCTTTCTTCTGACATTCTCCATGAACCGGCTGTTCCTTTCCGTCCGCGCTCAGCCTTGACCGTGGGTCTCGACAAAGCCCTTGATATCCTTTAGTATCTCTTCTTTTGAACAGATATATCCGTTTCCGCCGCCGAATTTGCCGGCATGAAGCGTCCTGCAGTCATACCTTGCCGGCGTTCCGCTCAGCTCGTTTTTAAAGCCTTTTCCCGTGAGATACCGGTAAAGCTCTCCCACGGAGACGGGCTCAGTCACCAGATTCAGGACGCGGATATCCGCGTCCATGGCGGTCTGTATATCCTCCCACAGACGGCTGAGCGGATAAAACTGATAAACGCTTCTGCTGTCCGTGAAATCAAGCGCCGTGAAGCCGATTGCCCTGAATTTGTCCTTCAGCGGCTCCTTCTCCTCCTTCGACAGCTTCCTGCATTGATAGAAGCCGTCCTCCTGCAGCTCATAATACGCCTGCAGCGACGCGTCCTTCTCCACAAGCTCCTCCAGCTTTTCCCTGCTCAGCACGGACGGGATGACATTGATGTAATCATAGATAAAGCTCTTCCGGATATGCAGCCCGTAGAGCGCCGGGAGCCGGATAATCAGAGACTCCGGGTATTCCCTTTGCAGCCATGCCTCGAAGTAATATCGGTTCAGCCCATACGGCTGTACGCCATAGTCCCCGTCGGAAACGCCCGCCGAGAGCGCCGCGCTGTTCTCATCGACCCCTGCGGGATTTTTGTACACATCAATCGTGGAGATCAGGATCGGCTTCCTGGGGTTGATCAATCGTATATTTTCGCAGGCCTGAAGCATCATGCTCAAGTCCTTCTCCGGCGCGCTGTTCGCAAGCTGCTTTTCCGCCCGGAGTCCCGCATAAATCAGCACCTCCGGCTCCAATCCGTATGCCTTCTCGATGTTCTTAGAGTCGAACACTCCCTCGATGCGGTTTCGCGCCCGCGCGTAAATGTTGCTTCCCACAAATCCCGTGTAACCTACTAATGCAATCATAGCTCCTCCTTTTTCTCAATCGTGTCCGTGTAAATCATATCGCCCAAAAGAAAGGGAATGCAAAACCAAAGAAAAAACACATATCTCGGCAGAAAGGTAGGGCCCAAGAGCAGTGTCCCCACCATCAGAACCAAGATTATGTACGGTAAAATCGCTTCGATTCCCCTTGTCCTTATCAGATACCCCATGCAAAACAGCAGCGCCCAAAACAGAAAGCCCGGTGAAAAGAGCATGGAAACCGCCGGCAGCTTTTCTTTATATATCTCGAGGGACAGCTTCCGATAGAAATCGTCTATCGGCGGAATGAGCGACGCTCTCTCCCCCGGCTGCTCCGTCTCATAGCCGAAGTATGCGTTATCGCCGTATGTGAACGTGCACACCTCATTGCCCGCATACACGTCTATGACAGTGTCCGGATACCAGTACCCGTAGGAGGTCAGAAGCCACGCGTTCAGATAGGACACCGGCGCCCTTTTCAGCCCCGCAAGCCATATCCGCCAAAATCCCGCCGCGTCCCGCTCATAGGCTTCATTGACAAACCCTATTTTCACCCCGTCGGACAGCTTATTTCTGTAGCGCGCCAGATACGCCTCCGGCAGATAGCCGTAAAGCTGCCGCAGCTCCTCCTCGGAGAACGTTTCCGGCTCCAGCCTGCAGGTTCTCGCAAGCTGTTGGATGGGCACCGTCAACAGCTCCTGATGCTCCGGCGGCGCGGCATTGCATACCCCTGTCAGGCAGGCCGAAATCCCTCCCGCCGCGATAACGCTTACCGCCAGCGAAATCAAAAGCGCTCTTCGCTGCTTCCTCCCCCAAATGACCATGCAGACTCCCGCAGCCGCCAGCGCATAAATCGCATTATATCGCAAAAGACACAGGAGCACGGACCATATAATCCATTTGACGGAAATCCGCCTTGCGGAGAGCCTGCGCCATTCCCACGTCTCCAGCACCCACAAAAACACCACCAAGGCAAAAATACTATCCTTCGCGGAGCACAGCACGCACATCGGAATCACCGGGAAAAGTCCCATAAAGGCGATCACAATGCGGCAAAAGCGCTTTCCAAAGCCGAAGGCGCGCATCTTGGCCGCCGCATAGACAAGCCCGGCCGCAAACAGCGCCATCTGCACCATCGAGAACAAAAGGATGCCGGCATTGTAGCTTCCGAACAGCTTATATCCCGCTTGGACCACGCCGCCCATATAAAGCACATGAAACAGCGGATGATGGGTCGTAAACTGCCGCGTGATAACCTCCAGAAGCTCGTCTCCCGCATCATACACAAAAAATCCCGGGAACACACCCAACAGCACGATTCCCCAACAGACCATGAGAAAGACAAGGTATCCCGCAAGCTCCCTGCGCGTGGCTTGAGAACAATCCGGCTGCCTCGTCCGGCCTCTCCTGCGGATAAGCGCCTCCATCTCACCATACGCTTTGTCGATCAGCATCGCGACATACGGCGCCACGATGACAGGCGCCGCCCAAATGCCGGCATCGTGCAGCTCCAGCCAGCCCTGTCCGTCCAACATGCTGCCCCACGCCATGCACACCAGAAAAGCAAACGCAAGCGCCCCTGTCAACAGCTGTTCCGCCCGGCTCCTCATCCGAAACGTCTTCCAAAAGCGCAGAACCGACCACAATATAAGCGCAAACAAAACCACCGAAAATTCGCTGTAGGTAAATCCGATTGTGCCGCTTCGCTTAAAAAATGCCGGCAGGCAGCAGATAACGGCAAACGCGTACAGCACTCCGAAAAGCTTTCCGCCGCTGTCGCGAAGCTTCTTCAACAAGTCCTTCATATCGCACCTTCTCTTTGGAATCTGTCTCAAGGCTGCTCCGTATCCTCCCCGGACAGCACCTCTCTGAAGTAATATCGGGGACGGCGCTTTATCTCCATATAACTGCGTCCGACATACTCCCCAATAATGCCGAGCGAAATCAGTATGGCCCCGCCCAGTATCCATATGGACATCAGTATGGACGACCAGCCGCTCACGGTATAGCCGAAATAGTGCTCATAAACAATGTGTATGATCATACCAAGACCGACAAGAAGCGCCAACACGCCCATTGTCAGCACCAGCCGTATCGGCCTGATGCTGAACGACGTAATGCCGTCCGCCGCAAGCGTGAGCATTTTGGACAGAGGATATTTTGATTTCCCCTGCATCCGCGGGAAAACGTCAAAATACACCACCGAGGATTGCAGACCGATATCCGGAATAATGCCCCGCAGGAACAGATTGACCTCCCCATACTCGGAGAGAGCCTCAAGCGCCTCCCGTCCCATCAGTCTGTAGTCTGCCGAATTTTCATAAATATTACAACCCATAAAGCGCATCAGCTTATAAAACGCCGTGGCGGACAGCTTCTTGAAAAGACCGTCCGTACTTCTCGACCTGCGAACACCGTAGACAATCTCACTGCCCTTCCCGTACTCCGCGATAAACGCCTCCATCGCGTGAATATCCTGCTGTAAATCCGCGTCGATTGTAATCGTGAAGTCACAATAGTCCTTCGCGTACATCATCCCCGCAAGAATCGCGTTCTGATGTCCCCTGTTGTTGGCAAACCGCAGGCCTATGACGGTCTCATTTTCTTCATGCAGTCTCCGGATAATTTCCCATGTCCCATCCCGGGATCCGTCGTCCACAAAGACAAGGCGGCTTTTGTCCGAGACAAGCCGATCCTCCTTCAGCTGCCGCAGCTTGTCCGACAACGCCTTTGCGGAGGTCTCCAAGGCCTCCTCCTCATTGTAGCACGGCACTATGATGTAGAGCGTCCCGCCCGTTCTGTCACAACCCATCGTATCACGTCCTTCCCTGAACGCCGCAAATCACCTATCCGCGGGCTCCGTGCGTTCCTCATTCGCACATTTTTACAACCCATATATCATTAATCTTCTCAACACATCCGTCCGCTGGATAAACCGGCATATCCCGATAAATCTCCGTATCCATCAGCGCATTCTTTTGTTCCCCGTCCAGCGCAGCCGGCTCATAGCCGACAAAGGTTCTGATAAAGTTATCCCGCACCCCGGAGGTGATCAGCCCGTTCTCCAACGCAACCCCTGACAGCTCCCGCAAATCCTCCGAATCCAAGACGTCAAGCTCCACACTGCTCGGGTTATCCCTGTAGTAAAATTCCCCGAGAATGGCGATTTTGTCGTCGCTCTGAAAGCCCTCCGTTGATTCCGCCAGCGAGATCACGCGCGTAAAATACGCCTTCACCCGCTCCGTCGCCAAATCGGTCCGCAGGTACGCGCGGTTGGTCAACAGATAATCCGTGTAGCAGCTCACAAATATCGTCAGAGCCGTCACCGCCACCATCCCATAAGCAGCCGCTCTCCGCCATGGCTCGGGGGCTGTCAGCCTCCCCCAGTCCTGCATACAGTATTCCAACAGCGCCAGCACCTCGACGTAAATCAACGCGTAGGCGTAGAGCATCAGCATGGAGTAATCCGCCTCCGGCGCCATAAAATAGATAAAAGCGGCCGCCAGCGGCATAAAAAAGCAGACGACAAGCAGCAACAGAAACGTCAGAACGTCCTTATAAAGCCTGCGCTGTACCGTCAGAATGCCAAACAGCACGATTGCCAGCGCACAGGTGAGCACATTCGCGCGCCGCGCAGCCGCGCTCACAAACGCAAACGGCTTCCACAGGAAATATTCCAGAAAACGCTTATAGCATCTTCCAATCAGCCTCGGCATCTCACTGACTGCAATCTTTCCCATGTTCCCGACCCCGCCATAGGTCTCATTGTCAATGTTGGGCCAGATGATATGGGAAAGCCTGATGTAGATCAGCACGCTCACCGCCAGCACCAGCACACACAGGATCCCGCGCCTCAACACCTCGGCGAACCCTTTCCCATGAAAAACATCCGCAATCATGCCCATCAGCATCAGGGTGATCGCAAAGCTGATGTAGCTCTGATACGTTCCCAACGCAAATATGAGCAGCACGCCGCACGGCAGCCACCCGAAACGGTACCGCCGCAGCAGATACACCGCCGCGCAGACCATCAAAATGCCGATTCCCGACGTATGCGCCATAAACATAAACGTCATCGTGCTGACAACGCTCGGAAACGTCAGCAGAACCATCGGCGTCAGAACCGCCCCCACCGTGCTCCGTATCTGCACGATTTCAAGGATAATGCAGGCGGACAGGGACAGACAGACGATGAAGAGAACGCCGTTGACCGCCGGGATACTGTGTCCGCTCCCGATTCCATGGATATATTTCAAAAACCATCTGCCAAGGTAATCTCCACTGCCCCACGCGCTGAGATTGTTGATGTCGTCCCAGTTGACCAGCTTATGCGTCAGCATGTAAAAATGCGTCAGCCAGCCGACAAGCATCCCCGTTACAAAGCAGATCTTGGTATGCCTTGCTATTCTTTTGTTCAACAGGGCGAATATATCTAATTCCATTCAAACAATACCTCTCTGTATCTCCTTCCCGTCTTTTCCCAATCAAACCGCGCCGCATTGGCCTTCCCCCTGCGGCACAGCTCGTCTGTGTCAATAACGTTATCGACCACACCCTGAATCGCCTCCGCCACCCGGTCATAATCCTCGGGATCCACACAGACCGCGGCCTCCGCCACCACCTCGGGCAGAGAGCTTCTGTCGGAGCATATCACGGGCGTGCCAAGCTGCATGGCCTCTATCGGCGGGAAGCCGAAGCCCTCCGCAAGCGAGAGGAACAGAAACGCCTTCGCCGCGTATATCATCCGGTGCAGCTGCGCGTCCTCCTCCACATATCCGGTGCAGGTAATGTTCGCCAAGACATCCTGCTCCAAGCCAAACCGCGAAACGTCCTTTATCCCGATTATCCTGAGCGGAACGGGCTTCTCTGTCAGCCGGCAGTAGGCCGCGTAGCTTTTGACGATGCCGATTGCATTCTTGTGCGGCAGTCCGGAGGTCATTGCCAGAATATAGGGCTCCTCCGCCTCCCCGCACTGCGGGCTTTCAATTGCATTGTAACCGTTATAAATCACTGTTATTCTGTCCGCGGCCGTATGCGAATATTTTAAAATATCTCTTTTGGAGGCCTCCGATATCGTGATGACCTGATCCGCTCTTCTCGCGGAGGCCTTGAGCCGCCACATAATATAAAAATTCTCGAGCCGGTTAAAGTATCCGGGAAAATGCTCGTGATAATAAAACGGTATCATATCGTGTATGATAACACATTCCTTCGTCAAATGAAATATCGACGCGTAGCCCCGCGGAAAGAGTACCTTGTCCGCCTTCAGCTTCCTTGCGGTCACGGACACGGCAAAGAGCTCCCAAAAAATGCAGCCGAGCTTATTCAGCGGATTCCGCTTAATCTCCACAAAGCGGATGCCCTCCCTGTCAAAATCCGCGCGGTTGTACGCGTTGCCCAGCACGATAAGCTCCTGTGTGCCGCCGTCCGCTGCAAGCTCGCGCACAAGGTTTACGGCCAGATTGTAAATGCCGATGCTTTTGCCGGCGCCCTTCACCAATTTAAAACAGTCTATGATCAGTCGCATGTCCTCTCCTCAGAAACTGCTGAAATTCCCCTAATGCTTTTATTATATTTCATTCTGTTCATTTTGCCAATGGTTTTTGCCGGCATCCCGGCTCGGAGAACGGTTTTAAGGCACGCAATCTCAACAGATTTATTTCCAATAGCATCCATTCTCCACCGTGCCGGCTCTCCGGGGCCTTTCCGAGTCCAAAGGATATGTCCAAGCATCATTAAAGCAGGTCGCTATCTTGGACGGATAATTCTCTTCCCACCGCCTGCCTTTGATGCCGAACAAAAGCTGCGTCGCACCGCCAAGATGTATGGCCTGCTTCCCCGCCTGCTTCAGCCTCGCGGCCAACGGCATTCCGTAAGCCCCGCAGCCTACGATCGCAACATCAAAGTTTATTTTTAAGGCCTCCTGATACATATACTCAAGCGCCTCAAACCAATTCTCAAACCGTTCATCACGCTCGCCGCATATGGTCTGTACCGCCTTCAGCGTTTTCAGCTCAAATTCCGGAAGCACCTCCGTGCCCGGGAACAGCCTTTCACGCTTCCTATACTGCGATTGTATCGTATCCTCAAAGGGATGAATGACCAGCACCTTCTTCCCCTTCAATGCGGCAGACCACGGCCTGCCGTTTGCAAGCCACGGCTCCAGACGAAACAGATAGGTCAAGTCCACATCCGGGTGATATTCGTTTATGACGAAGTCCTCCATATTCAAATGCCACATGGCAAGCAAATCCGCCTGTTTGTAAGCATCCAATATGCATTCGGTAAATTGATCCAGATATGCATAATCCACGGGGAAAAATCCGGCTCCGTCTCCCAACCTCGTAAACCACTTATCCAGATATGCATCTGCCGCCTCCGAATGGCCCATAATCTTAATCCTTAAATTCCCCACGACCGTCTGGAGCTCCGTATTGCCAAAACGGCACACCAGAAAAGGCTTACCGGACATAATTAAATTATAAATATAGTCGTTTGTTTTCTGCTTCGACAGAATCCATTTGCGGGCATAATACAGCATTACCGGCTCCCTGTGGAAATACTTTAATATCCCATGCCGCCGCAGGCATTTGTTGAAATAGAAATCACGAAACCGCCATCTCTTCTCATAGGTCTGCCATCTTTTCCGTAAGTCCTTATCCATTTAAGCATTCATCCTCATTCTCTATTTTATCATTCAGGCCTGACATACCAGTATTATTTATACAAAAAGGCTCTGAAGCTCTCTATATCGCTCTCCAACTCTGCATAATCCGTACCCAAGCCTATATTCTTCTCCAATTCTTCCAAGCACTTCGAAAGCTCCAATCCCTCATACACATAAACCACCGTTCCCGCATCCGTATGCCCGGGGGACGTTATATTGTCAATTTCCTGTTGCCCTGCCACTATGACCTGTCCAAATTCAGAAAGCTTACGTGCTACGGGAAATCCCTGCCCGTGGTCAAATCCAAGCATCACACAATTATAGGCCTTTTTGTCCTCATAAAGCGCCAACTCCTTTCCCCTCTGCTCCAAATATAAATAATTCGGTACATTCAAGGAAAAACCAATCGCTGCATAAACCACTCCCAAAACCAACGCAACAATTATCCGCCCGCGCGCCTTACACAGTCTGCCGATAATGCCGGATATCGTTATTGCCATAAGAACCGCCACATATGGAAACAGGCACATAATATATCGATCCGATACCACCGGCGCTATCTGTGCGATAAACACAAAATAAACAACGCCCGGTACAAGCATTCCCATTATAAGTCCTTTGTCCGACCGTCTCTTGCGCCATACCATCAGGCAAAATATTACAGCGGCGGACAGCAGAATAATTCCTATCCCTGCGTTCCCCGAAAAAAACGCTTTCCCAAATTCTTCCGCATAAGCATACAGATGCTTTAGCAGACCATCCGCAAAAACATTTGACACCGCCTCTGTCCCTCGATATCCAAAGAAAATATGATATACCGAAAAGGGCCATATTATCAGACTGATAAGCCCTGTTGCTATCATACACTTAATATAGCTCCTGCACAAGGCTCTTTTTTTCTTCAGTCGTATACAGGTCAGCAGGAAAAGCGGAAACAGGAATAAGATATAATAGTAATGTGTGTTAAAGCCCAATAACACCGTGGCTCCCATTGCAATCTTCCGTCCTCTGCCAATCGACTCCCGTTCTGTCCCCCAAAGCTTTAAATGGAGATACAGCGTCATCACGACAAAGAATGTCAATACCGCATACATCCGGAAATATACGGCGCAGGACGCAAAGCCCTGACTGAAACCAAACAAAACCACTGCAAGAAAGGCCGCAATCTCGTCCTCCATACATTCCTTCACCATACAATATATGACAAGACAGGTCATCAGCAGAAATATCATATTAATGCCAAACAGGAAGGCGTCAGAATAAATTCCCGCAAACACGGAAAACACCGTATGCACCAGAATATAGTAAAAGCAGGGATGAACATCCATGGCCTGATTCAAATAAACCTGTGTATATTGAAAGCGCTCTCCCTTATCCGCCACCATTTCCCGAAGCAGCGCATCCCCCGATACCCATTCCGTATTCCCCTGAAGCATACGTCTGGCATCGTCATACCATTTAACGGTTCCCTCCACACTATAGTTTCCTGCATGAAGCAATTCATTCAGCATTCCCCAAACATTCTGCACTGCCTGAATCGGATTGCTTCCTTCCTTCACTATATAAGTTCTGATAAAAGCGTCAATTCCATATTCCGATCTTGAGGTAACTGCACCGTTATAGTGCCCATTCGCCAGAAACAGCGTCATGCCCTCGTCAACATAATATCCGCTTTTCATTTCCAAAAAGCGGATATTCACACATAAAATTATGAAAAGGATTATGCTTAAACACGCTTTTTCACGCTTTTTCATGCAAATGCCTCCCCTTCAATCGAATACGCTTAAATTTTCGCATCCCCATAATCGCCAAAGCCGCCACAGTCATAAGGGATATCGCCTCACATAATCTCCATATCATTCTTTCCTGATATAACACCGTTATCTCGCCTTCATATTGAGGTGGGAGCAAAACAGCCATACAGTTATTTTCACCGTTTTCAATGTCAAATATAACCCCCTTTTCAATGTCCTTCACCACATAATGCTCATAGTTCAGAATCGGCAATAGAATCTCTTGTTCCATCTCGCTTTTATTTTGACAAATATATGTGTAATTCCCCTCTGTCCGCTTTAATTCCGCCACCTCCACATTGGCAGCATGCTTTACATTTCTTATTTGTAACAATTCTGTCTCGGTTCCTTTTAATAAATACTCCTCATCTCCGATATAAAATTGGTTACAATCCGTCTCCGATACTACCGTAAGCATATTGCTCTCATATGTAAAATGATAATAATAATATCCCGTGCTTATCATACAAAGCAGAACCATTGCACATACTATCGCTTTCACCTTGGTTGTCCCCAAGCTTTCCCGTAAAATTGATAAGGCCCCCGCCGAAGCTATTGAAATCATCAGCGTTGCAATTGCAAGATACCGCCAAGGGTACTGTATCATACATAAATATTTCGCAACTGCATTACTTCTGCACGCCAACGTATCCCATGGGAAAATTCTGCTTGCAAACAGTAACGCAATTATTCCCATTCCCAAACATATCGCCACACCCTTTTCAAGTACATTATGTATCCTTTTCATTTTATAGTCTGCATATACGCACAGTGCCAATACTATGCCGATACATAGCGCCGGCCCCAATGAAAACCCCATTTCTTCCTGTGTCGTGTTTTTTAACGATTTACCGACTCCTGAAAAGAACAGACTTGCAAGCTGAACGGGATACAATCCCTGCTCCTGTATTCTTCCCATCCTCCCTGTTACATTAATATCCATACTCATGGAATCCAACATCGGCACCAAAAACCAAGCGCTCAACAGCGCTGTCAAAACTGCGGTCTTGGTCAAGCACCAAAGAATTCCCGGCTTTATCGTTCGGCGCAGATTGACGATGCAAGCCATCCCGATAAATATTGCCGCCATTTCCGTCGATATCACATGACTTTGCACAACTCCGGACAATCCAATGGCTGCCGGCAAATAATCCCTCAGCTTCGCAGCCTCCTTGGTATAAATATTCCAAAAACCCAAGGCAACCAGAGGGAAAAAAGTCATCGCCGTAAATTCCCCTACTGCAGCTCTTGTATATATGTTAATCAACCGATATGGCGCAAGTACATACAAAAAGACACCCACCAACGCATATTTTTCTTTTTTTACCATCTCTTTAAAGCAGGCATATGAAAAAATAATCGTCAATGCATTGTTTATCAGAATATACAGCTGCCAGCACTGTCCCAGCGGAACCTTGGCCATATATAACAGTGCCGGTATATACAGCATCGTGTCTCCGTAGAACAGGGAGGTTGCATACCCATAGCCGTTCAGCATATCCGAATGAATCCGAACCGGAAAATGGCCGTATGAGAGTTCTTTTGCGATTGAAACAATGCGATTCATATGAAAGTCAATATCATGCCCATAATAAATGTTATTGCAAAAAATCGGAAGGCTTGATGCCGTCAGCATACCCGCAAAAAACAACAGCTTTGCTTTCTTATCGGAGGAAATATTTGTGATTCTCGTGAAAAATACAATATAAAGACCATCTGCCAGCAAAAACAGCAATAAAAAGCCTGTCAGCCTTGTAAACCGGTATAACGGTATCTCTCTAAATACCATGCTCCGGATTTCCAGGCGCCCCTTTCCGGCATATTGAACATATACCTTTAAGTCCTCCGGCTTGGCTCCATAACCAATCCATATGGTGCTTGTCCGGCATTCCTTACCGGCATTCAGAGTTATTGTTCCCGCCTTCAGAGCGGCAGCGCTTCCCGCGGAATCCAGCTCTATGCGCCCCACTATATCCGTAACATTTTCAGGTATATCCCCTTGCAGGGAATAACAAACCGACACCTCATAGGCGCCGGAGGTCAGCTCCAGCTCCCGCGATACCATGGAGGCCTCCGGCGAATCAGGTTCAAAAACAAGTCCGGCATTCTCAACGCCGAAATCTGCCGGAGTTAATTCAAGCGTCTTGGGCGAAGAAAATAGAGAAAACACAAGCGACCCCAGTACCAACAACTCTGATATTAAAACAATTGCAAACAGATAATCATCCTTTATACCCTGCAATATATTTCCCATTTTACGGGTTTTCATTTCCTGCATGAACCAACATCCTCTTATATAATTTTATTATTTTATTCCTTGCTTTACCGATAAATCTTCCCGTCTTACTTCTTCTCCAACGCAATTCGGCAAGGGAGCCGACATTCATCCGGTGTGAGTCCAATATCTGCGGGAATGTGCTTCGGGCCTCAACCTCCGGCTCATATCGGTTTATCATGCCAAACTGCGACGGGTCGCGAAACCGCTTCAACGCATATTTTTTGGACATCAATGACCAAACGGACTGATCATGCCTGTGCGCGACAAACTCCGGATAATTCGGCTTTCCCTGCGTGTTCTCCCGCTCCGTAATCACGCGCGCATCCTGCGCATACGCCAAGTCCTCCGCGAGAAACCGCTCCACAAAATCCGACTTTCTCAAAACCACATAACCGCCGACAGACTGCGGCGTATCCGTGTATTCTGGCCTGTCGCAGTCCAAGATAACAAACGCATCTCTCTTGGTGTACTTCTTCTCAAGCATCTCCCTTTGCAGGGAGAATGCCATGATATCCAAGCCTTCCCGCTCCATACAGTCAATCAAATATTGTATCTTGTTTACATAGACGGAGCCGGCATCCGTGTATATCAGATAATCCCCGTCACAAAGCTCCTGATAAGCCTTATTTAAGAAATACGGCTTCCAGAGATACAGCCCGTTGCCCTTTTTGATGCGCAGTATCTCTTTATTCTTTTCGCGAAAAGCCTCGTCTATGTCCTCCGGCTTATAGGCAACGGTGCGCTGCGCCCCCCACTGCCTTGCCGTCTCCAAATTCAGCTTCTGCGCTTTTTGGAAGCTTTTGTCTGCATAATTTATTGCTATAATCAAGGTTATCACCTGCCCGCACAATCGACTTACTCCAACCGTATCACCACAACTCCGTCAATCACCTGAATTGCCCCTGCATCCGGATACACCGGAAGCTTGGCGATTTTGTCCGCATCGATTGCTTCCTTGGAAGCATATTCCGGATCAAAGCCGCAATAATACCGAAGCAGCCATTCCCTGCTGTAGGCCTCCACTAAGGTGACGTCCCTTCCGCTGAGGAGAAACGCGTCCATCACGTCATTCTTATACAACGCCTCATCCTCAATATCCTGTCCCACAAACAGCACCGGAAGCTCGTCGGAATAGCCTTCCGCACTTTTAATCTGCGTTATCAGCGTTGTGCAGTAGCTCTTGGCCTGCTCATAGGAAAGCTCCATGCTCAAATATTCCGCATTGGCAAAGTGGCAATAGCTTACAATGCCGATTACCAACCCGAAGGCCGTCATAAATTCCACTCCGCGGGCCGGCTTACTCTGCTCCCATCGGGCGGAATGCTCCAGCATACAGAGCGGAAGCAGCATCAGGAACACATAGGAATAATACATCAGTGAATAGACGCCGTCCGCGCACATAATCCAGATACCGTTTATCGCTGTCTCAAACGCGAGCAGCAGGACAAGCGTCGCCGCGCAGCTGAGATATTCCCGATTTTTATATTGCCGGATTAGCAGCCTGATGATGCAGTAAACGCCGCAAAGGAAAAGCAGCAGATACATCAGCCTGGTTGCGTAATTGTAGCTGATTTCCAGCGTATTGCCAAGAAACACCCCCGTTATGTTCCCGAAAATCGTTTGCACAATCTCCGAAATACGCGCCACGTCAAACTGCCCCATGGTGTTAATCCCTTTTGTTTGGGTCAACTCCTGACCGGTAATCAGCAGGGACAGCTTTGTTATTATCAAATACAAAACCACGCTCAATATAATATTTATCAAATACCATACCGCGCTTTTTATAACCTGCACGGCTTTCTCTCCGTCAAACAGCTTCATCAGCAAAATCACAACACAGAGCGTGGCCGCAAACGGAAGATATGCCTGATAAATCCCCATGGAGCACGCCATCAGCACAATGAAGCAGATTCCTCCCCATTTGTAATTTACGCACAAATACACGCCCAAGACCGCCATAAATACCGCAACCGCATAATACGGAGCCGTAAACATGAAGAAAAAGGAACTCGTCCAACTCGGAAACACAATCAACGCCGCTCCCAACAATACATTGCCTGTATTGCTCTTAATCCTCAGCAGCTCTGCCATAACCCCCGCGGACAACGCAACAAACACCAGCGTTATCAGTCCGTTCATCCATGGAAGGCTGAATACGAAATCAAAATGCCATGCTATCGCTCCCACAAACCATAAAAACCATCGGCCCAGCTTAAAGGTTGCGCCAAATCCGTCCAAAGTTCTCAAATCATCATAGTTCGGAAGCTTGTTTGTAAACATATATATATGTGCTATCATTCCTATCACAAGCGTTGCGATAAAAGCCGCCTTAAATTCCTTTGAAATTCTCCTGCTCAATACTTTAACCATAGTATCTATCCGATTCATAGCCGTGTCCTTCCTTCTGCCGCCTAACCCCGGACTCTTATCGAATCAGCAGCAAATATACCAAAAACACTACCCACAAAAACAACAGCGCCACCCGCCCCCAAATTATCCAACGGTCAAACGCCGTCTGCTCCTCACCTTCATGCTTCCTGACAAGCCCCGGCAGATTAATGATTAACAGTCCGATAATGCAGGCCACATACGCGGAATTGGCGTATGGGAGTAATTCACCAAATTCATGCTCATTCCCCAGAAAGGTTTTGACGTCTGCCCCTCTCGCAATTCCTCTCAGGAACAGATACTCAAAGGTCTTCTCACCGCCGATAACCCACGAAGCGCTAAAAACAGAGACAAATACCGCGGCCCATCCCGCAATCGTCTCCAAAAGCATGGAGAGCCGCAATTGATACCCATTGCAAAACATCATTATCGTCATAAAGGGAAGCAGCAAAACCGTCCAATAGAAATTGGTCGGAGTCAGCACCAGAAAACACGAAAATACCAACAGGGGAATATAAATTGCCCATAACTCCCAATCCTTTTTTATTGCATAAGCCAAGATACAGATTAACAGGTATACAACGATGAAAACAGAGCTGTCCGCTATAACCGGGCCAAAAAAATTCTCTATCGAATTTATCTCAATCACCATTCCGTCTGCAATACTCTCACTGCCACCTGATGCGGTTGAGGTCAGTCCCGATATGGCCGTGGACGTAAACTCGCCAAGAAAGCTGCCGTAAACCACTTTCCGGATTATCAGATTCACTCCAAAAAGGCTTCCCCCCAAAGCCCCCTCCGCAATAATCTTAACCGGATTCTTTTGATGCAGCAAAACCAACGGGACGAATATCATTAACGCCAGCCACTTCATCGGAATCGCAATCGCAAAGAACAGAAGAAATCTCTTGGTATCCTCCTTCAAATAATAATACAGTCCCCATGTCACAAATGTCAGTTCAATAATATCGCACTGACCAATCTCGACCACCGGGAAAAAATAAAATGCCGATGTCAGTAAAAAGAGAGGAAGCCATTTCCGGATTTCCCGGCGTACCTCAAAATGCTTCGCAATGCTGCAAACAGCTTTTACAAAAAACACGGTCATCAACGACAAGAACAGCTTACTCCATACAGCCCCCGCCAGACTGCCAAAATACCAGAAATCCTCTCCCGCAATTGCAGCAAAGGGATAGAACGGAATCATCCACACAATCAGAAGAACTGCCATTGTCATCCCATACGAATGCGCCGCTATATACTGCACACCTCCAAAATCCCCATGAAAAATCTGCCTTGTCACCTGAAACGCAAAGTCCATCGTTCCCTGAAAGTCGGAATAAAACATGGTAAACATGGCAAAAGCGGTTATTATGATTACCGCTCCCCATTCCATCGGATTCTCACAGCCCTTTACCGCTTCCCTGCATTTTCGCAACGCTTCCCTGACATCCGCCATCTTAAACCCCTTCATTTCATCCTCCATTTATCCGTCGCACGGCTTCCAAGCCTCTTCCCTATGCGTCCCATGGGCTTCATTCTCCCGCCTGCACCCGGTATTCCTCAATCTGCTGCCGCATTTTCGCCTCCACATCCTGCCCTTGAAAATACGCATCCGTCCATGTCACAATCTTCTCAATCGCCGTGTCAATATGCCATACCGGTCTCCAACCCAATACCAACTTGATTCTGGAGCAGTCCAGCTTCAGGAAATTCGCCTCATGCGGCCCGCCGTCATGGCAGTTCTGCCACCCAAGCTCCTGCCGGGTCAGCTGCCGCCACTTCTCGCAGAACAGCGTCACAATCTTGCCCGTCGTCACGCAGTCACATTCGTCCGGACCGATATTGTAGCTCCCCGCAAGCGCGCCCTCCTCATATTGCCGCTGCGCCAGCATCAGATACGCCATCACCGGCTCCAGCACATGCTGATACGGTCTCGTCGAGTACGGATTCCGGACGACAATATCCCTTCCCTGCTCAACCGCCCGAATGCAGTCCGGTATGATCCTGTCAACCGCAAAATCCCCGCCGCCAATCACATTGCCGGCCCTGCAGGTCGAAATCGCAACGGCTCTGTCCGCAAAGAACGCGTTCTTATAGCTGTCGGTCACCAGCTCGGAACAGGACTTGCTGTTGGAATAAGGATCGTATCCGTTCAGCTCCTCATTCTCTCGATAGCCCCACGCCCACTCTCTGTTCTTATACACTTTATCGGTGGTCACATTCACAAACGACCTCACCGAATCCGTCAGGCGGATGCACTCCAATACATTCACCGTTCCCATAACATTCGTCTCATATGTGTAAACCGGATTCTTATACGACTCCCGCACGATCGGCTGCGCCGCCATATGAATCACAAGTTCCGGCCGCACCTCTTGGAAAACCTGTTTCAGATGCTCCAAGTCGCGGACATCTCCCGCAATGGAACGCATCCGGTCCGCCATTTTGCACAGCGCAAACAGGCTCGGGCGCGTCGGCGGCTCCAAGGCATAGCCCGTAACCTCCGCGCCGGCCATCAGCAGCGCCTCACACATCCAAGTCCCCTTAAAGCCGGTATGACCGGTAATAAGCACCCTTTTATCCTTATAAAAAGACATATTCGTCATCCGTTCTCTCTCCCGTTTCCCTGCACAGCTTCTTTAATCGTCTTCGCCATATAATCAATCATCTCATCCGTCATTCCGGGATATACCCCCACCCAGAACGTATCCCGCATAATTCTGTCCGTATTCTCAAGCGAGCCGACAACCCGGAAGCCCTCTCCGGCTGCGCGCATCTCATCAAAGCACGGATGCTTTACAATATTTCCCGCAAACAGCATACGCGTCTGAACGCCCTTGGACTCAATATACGGAACCACCTTGGCACGATCCACGCCCTCCCTGCAGGTAATCATAAAGCCAAACCAACTCGGGTCCGAATGCTCACAGGCCACCGGAAGAATCAGCTTGTCCTCCAGCCCGGACAACGCTGCATGCAGTCTTGCAAAATTGTGCTTTCTGCGCTCTACAAACGAAGGAAACTTGTCAAGCTGTGCGCAGCCGATTGCCGCCTGTAAATCCGTCGCCTTCAGATTATAGCCGAAATGAGAATACACATATTTATGGTCATAGCCTAACGGCAGCTCCCCATACTGACGGTCAAAGCGATGTCCGCAGAGATTGTCGCGCCCCGACGGACACACGCAATCCCGTCCCCAATCCCTGAAAGAGCGAATCGCCCGATTCAAAATGGGATTGTTCGTATAGACCGCACCGCCCTCTCCCATTGTCATGTGGTGCGGCGGATAAAAGCTGGACGTCCCGATATCCCCGATTGTCCCGGTAAGCCGCACCTGTCCGTCAATCGTATAGGTTGATCCAAGTGCGTCACAATTATCCTCCACCAGCCAGAGCTGATGCCTCTCACAGAAGGCCTTTACCGCCGACAAGTCAAAGGGGTTCCCCAGCGTGTGCGCTATCATAACCGCCTTGGTCTTGTCGGACACGGCGTCCTCCAGCTTTGTCACATCAATATTATACTGCGGAATCGTCACATCCACAAACACCGGCACCGCGCCGTACTGTATGGCCGGAGTCACTGTCGTCGGGAAGCCCGCCGCTACCGTTATAACCTCATCGCCGCGCTTTATCCTGCGCTCTCCCAACAATGGGGACGTCAGCGCCATAAAAGCATTCAGATTCGCCGACGAACCGGAATTGACCAGAGAACAGAACTTCACACCCAAATACTTTGCGAGCTTTTTCTCAAACTCCTCCGTATATCTTCCCGATGTCAGCCAAAATTCCAACGCGCTGTCCACCAGATTACACATTTCCGCGCTGTCATACACTCGCGACGCATAGGGAATACGGTCTCCCTCCGCGTACTCCTTCTTTTTATGAAAGGTCTCGCAGTATTCCTTTACCATACCCAGTATTTCTTCCTTGGCCTGCGCTTCCGTCTTGTTCTCAAACATATTTCTTCTCTCCTATCTCTCCCACAGCATCCAAGGCACATTGCCGGATGCAATCATTTCTTCCAATTTAATCTTGTCACGCTGTGTATCCATACACTTCCAGAAGCCCTTGTGCCGGTATGCCATAAGCTGCCCGTCCGACGCCACATGCTCAATAGGCTCCTTCTCAAATACCGTCTCATCCCCTTTAATATAATCAAAAATCGCCGGCTCCATAACCATATACCCGGCATTAATCACACCGCCGTCGGAATTATTCTTCTCACGGAACTGGCTGATTCGCCCATCCTGCTCAATCTCAAGCACGCCAAACCGCTGTCCTATCGTCACCGCGGTCATGGTCGCAATCTTCCCGTGCGCCCGATGAAATTCCAACAGCTCCCTAATATTGACGTCCGCAACCGCGTCTCCATAGGTGAGCATAAACGTATCATTCTCAACATACGATTGGATTCTTTTGATACGGCCGCCTGTCATGGTGTTTAATCCCGTGTCTACCAACGTAACTTTCCACGGCTCCGCTACATTTGTGTGTACCTCCATCGCATTCTGCTTCGTAAAGTCGAAGGTCACGTCACTGTTATGCAGATAATAATTCGCAAACCACTCCTTAATTACCTGCTGCTTATAACCACAGCAAATCACAAATTCATTAAATCCGTAATACGAATACTCCTTCATAATATGCCAGAGAATCGGCTTCTGCCCAATCTCGATCATCGGCTTGGGCTTTAAATGGCTTTCCTCACTGATTCGTGTTCCCAGTCCGCCTGCTAAAATTACTACCTTCATATCTCTTCTCCAATCCAATCAATGTGCAGCATGCTGCATTTCCTCTTCCACCAGCTCCGGATACTCTTTTGCAATACTCCCATGGGAATATCATTCTATACTTTATCTGTATTTTATCACAGTATTTGAATTACATCATATTTCATAGGACTTATCTTGCACTCGTCCATACGTTTCATGTAATATGTCTTCCTATATGAGGCACTTTACGTATTAGCCACACCGTTGCCAAACTGGCAATGAACGTACCGATTACTTGACAAACAGCCCCTCCCACTCCGTCGAAAGTTATGGTCATCCGGATTATCGTCAAAAAGAAATCATGTATTAAATAGACTCCAAAGCAAAGGCTTGATCCCTTTTCGACCAATCGCCTCACCCTAAAATCACTTACATAATCTCCCAAGTTAATGAAGAAAACAAAAACCAAACATGCGCCGCTCAATTCCTTTAATGCTCTGGTTGAATTTCCCCATGCATATACTATGCATATCACCGATACTATCCCCAATATATATATAAATAATGCATATCCGTTCTTCCTCATCTCATGGTGTTTTTGCAGAAAATACCCCGACATAAAATAAAACACATACTCCGCCCAGTCCCAATGAATAATCTGCGTTATCGCCGTAGTCCATTCTAATTTGGAAATATTTTGAATACATGGAATCAAAAAGGAAAATACAAAAGCAACTATTAGGAAATATCTTAGCAACATCTCATTTTCCGCAATTTTTTTCCAGAATGGAAGCCCTATGTAAATCCCAACAATAAGATAGCAGAACCACAGATGGTATCTTCCTTGTATCAGCATGACAAGCATCTCTTTGCCTGTCGGATATTCTCCTGTCATCTTAGGCAAAACAACCGAATGAAAAAAGGCATAAAAAGCAGACCAGAAGACAAACGCCGTTACGATACGCAATATATTCTTTGTATAAAGAATTTTCAAATTTATCTCCTCTTTTTCCAACCACAAAGCTCCACTTATCATTACAAATACCGCATTAGCCCATGTAAAGAAATTTCCAATCCCCGCATGAATGCAAATTACTCCTACCGTCGCAAATATTCTCAACATATCTAATCCGATTATGCGCCTCTTTTGCATGCTTATGATGTCTCTCCCTTTCCCGAAATAATATTATAATTTCTTCGAAGTTCTAATATCCTGCTGTACTGTCACGAAACAGTCTCCATCATTCCATAATTCGTTCAATTTGCCTTTTCACACTTTATATCAACATATTTCTAATCCATTTGCTAAAATTGCTGCCTTCATCAGCGCCAAATATTCTTTTGCAACGTTCTCATACGAATACCGTAATGCGCTGCTCCTTGCCCGAAGCCACAAACGCGCCCTGGTTTCCGCGCAATATACAATTCCCTCCGCAATATCCTTTGCATTTCCCTCCGCAATATCCTTTGCATTGTGAAATTCCGCAAAATATCCATCTTTCAAACGGGTTATCTGTTCCTTGCGGCCGCCTGCCTCGAAAGCGACCACCGGCATTCCACAGGCCGTATAACCAAACGCCTACTAATTCGACGGATTTACCAAAACGTCAGCAAGGATATAAATCTCGGCCAATTTCCGCTCTTCCGATATAAACCCCAACAGAGTTGCATCAAATTCCGCAGACAGCTTCATGTCATTTCCCGCTCTTCCGAACACTGCCAATTGATAGGCTTCCCGTGGCAACTCAGACAGCGCCTCCGCCAAGAAGGAAAAGCCTTTCGTCCTATTTCCCGTTTCTGCATCCGCCACTCCGAAAAGAATAACCCTCTTGGTATCACTAATCCCATATTTGCGCCGCAAATATGCCCTATCTTCCATCGGACAAAGCACCTCTGCATCTACCATATTCGGCAAATACACAATCTTCTTCCCTGACAAAATACCACTACTCTTGGCACAATTCACCATCCATTGGCCGAGACCCGTAATCACCGCAGGAATATACCCCATTACACTGTCTCCTTATCCGAAAAGTTGCGCCATGATATGTCCTTATCCCCACGCTTGGATACAAGCGAACAATTCCCACGGCCATGCTCATATCTGCCACAGTACCCACCATAATGGCATCCCCTGTAAAAAGCTACATATCATCAGTTTGTGCAATGCCGCAAATCTTTCAAACTCTCGAACCGTCAGAAAGGAATTAATCCAATGCAGAATAATCGCATCCACTTTCTGCACCTTGCACATTTCGTAAGATATCGGTTCCAAACACGTCCCTTGTAATCGGTCTTGATTCGCAACAGAATTTCGGACTGCACGCCAAGCCGCGTCAGCCCTTCATGCAGCCGCAGCGCCGCCTTGTATGCTCCGCCCACATCAATTGTCGTGACATGTAATACCTTCATTATTCTTCATCCATTCTAAACGCTATTAAGTCTTATTTTAATGGGACTTATTTCCAAGTACGATTAATTATAACACAATCCGCTAGGCTTGTCTCGTATAAACTCATTTTTTCCCATACTACCGTTTTTTATAAATCTTGTAGAGTCTATTTCTAAAAATTCATAAGATTAAACCACTTTATCCGCCCTGCTTTGTATGTAAGAAATAAAGATACAAACATATATCTTATCTGATTAATCTCCTTCCAATATATTTATATTATGAATCTCTACACCGGAAGCACTAATGACAGAGATTCTGTCTATATTGTATATATCCCAAAAGTAATCCTGACTCGCCCTAATACTATATGTATTTGTTCCCGGAACAACAATAAAGCCATACTGATGCGTTGCACCACTATTACTTAAATCTTGGAACACGGCAGTTACCTTAACATTGTGATCCGTACTATTTTCACATTCAAGAACAACATAGTTTCCCTCAGGTGTAACAACAGACTGTGAACCGGCAAATACAAATACATTCGTTTGCGTTTCATCAAGTTGAGCCAAGTTTTTGTTATTTATTGCTCCATATTCATCATAGTTTCCCCAGATATATGGAAGCATGCCTAAATCATAATTATGATATGGCATAAATACCATCTGTACAGTCCCTGCTTCGTCTGTATATTCCGTTGTTGCATCATATCCATAATCCACAAGCTCAAATTCAATATTTGTACTTAACGTATTTAATAAAACCGTATTATATTCATAATATTTATCTTTTTGGCACCAGATAGAATATTCATCAAAACTTACCAACGGTCTGTATCTGTTATATATGTATTCAGCAATCTTATAGTATCTGATATTATGCGGAATACCTTCCATCTGTTGTAAATACGAAGTTTCCGTAGTACCTACAACTGCAAGCGGGCAATCATATTCCGAAATTTCCTTCAAATAACATTCCTGAGAATATAAGTCGGTAAGCTGGCTTGGTGTTTGTCCTACATACGATGGTCTTTCGCGCCCCGTCAAAGCATACAGGGAAGTAATATTGGCAAAATCCACAAAGGTTTGCTCCTCCGTGAGCAAAGTATCAAAAATATATTTAAACCGCCCCACATATGCTTCTGTCTCGTCATCAAAAACAATTCTCTTTTCCCCGATATTTTCGGTAACGTCATCTCTCAAATCCCAATTTTGTGATGCTGAAATGGAGCTCGCATATAAAACGGCTTCAGAAGCAGGCAATTGCCCTGTCACCAACGAGCCTTCAAGTATAATCGTTAATCCCAGTGTCACCACCCACGCCAACAATTTCCTTTCTTCATTCTTCTCCGTCATTGAATACAAAACATACAACGAAAGAGACCAATGAATAAAATTCAAAAGCACTCCTGTCACTCCGGAGCTTACGGCAAGATTATGAAAAACGATGGTTCTTGGAATAAAAAGAATCTCTGAAAATGCAAAACCTAATGTAAGCGCTGCTAACTCCGGTGACTTTTTGTATCTATAAAAACGAGCAGTTGTCAGAACAATAATCATCACCGCAATTGTTGGAGCAGCGAAATACGATAACAGAAATGCAAATGATGATGTATCGCCAAAGCTTGATGTAGCCCAAGTCGAATTTGAATTTACGGAAACTGCCACCCATTCCCGTACCCTCGAAATAACCGGAACTCCGGTAACTAAAGCATAGATTACATAAAAAAGAAGCGCGATAACTCCAATTATCCCCCCGGAAACAATAAAATCTCTGATGTTTTTCCATTCTTTCTGTATCAGACAAATCAAACCATACGCAGCAATACTGCCAACACCTAATAAGACGCCTTCGTCATATTTATAGAATGCACAAAATAAAAGTATTGTCCAATATAAAACATACGCCTTAAACCCAGGTTTTTTTATGATATATAAAAGTATTGCCATGGAGAAAAAGCAGATGTCTGTCAATTTTACCCCATTTATTGCGGTGGGAAATAAACATACAAACAGAATGGCAACGTCACCATTGAGAATCCTTTTGATAATAAGATATAGACAAACAATTCCCAGTATTGTTGTCAGACCATCATAGGCTCCGACAACAATCCCGTTTATATCTCTATGAATAAATCCATACAAGATTTTGGTCAATACATCGCTCAAAGCATGAGCTGAAAAATAATCTATAATTGGTAGTTTGCCCTTACCAATCGTATCAAGTGCAACCGCAGAATTTCCGAGTTCATATATATTTGCGGCACTTTGATATGACCATGTTGATTGATACATGTTATTAAACCAGCTTACTGCCCCCATACTGAATATTTCTCCAATATGTGCAAAGGTATTTAAATTTAAGTTTTTTTTCACAGCAATAATCGCCGGTAATGTTGCAGTTACAAGTGCTAAAATGGTGAAACCTGTAATATATGTAAAATACGCCTGAATAGTTCCACCATTTTCTGTCCGAATATAGATTATTTCAAGCAAGCCTCTGATAAATGCCGGAGTCCATGAAAAAAAGCAGAACCACTTCTCACAAATATTTTTCAAGCCTTCTGACTTTATACAATAAAGTGTAATCGCTTCATAAAGGAAAATAGCAGCAGCAGAGACAACAACTGATGTTGTATATCCAAAATGAAACAGCATATTGATTGATAAAACAGCAATTGTATATCTTAAAAACATATTTACATGATTGGTAAAATTGAGTTTTTGTTGCCTGTCAAT
Source organism: Roseburia sp. (assembly GCA_023664265.1). Taxonomy (GTDB): domain Bacteria; phylum Bacillota; class Clostridia; order Lachnospirales; family Lachnospiraceae; genus COE1. The sequence goes on along the minus strand of JAMPFV010000002.1, from coordinate 23,727 downwards.
TATCGCAACAAGAAGAAAAGCAATGTAAAATCCCAAAATTGCATGAAGCATAGGACTTTCACTGATAGTACCATTTCCACTCGTATATCGTGAAATATAGGATGCTGCAATCGCAAAAATCATCATGGCATTAAATCTAAAAAATGATTCTTTGTAAGTTGGTCTTATATTGCAAATCCAATTGTAAACAACAGTAATTCCTGCAAATAACAGTGGCATATACAGTAAAAACAGAACATAAAAATTGTTTATTCTCTTATTAATTGAAATGCCTGATTCAACTGCCGGGCAAAATGTTCTGTTCCAGTCAGTTAAGTCTATATTATCAAGGGGATTTATGTAATAGGCTGTCATAAGCATAGTAATAAAAGCCATACTCAATATTTTTTTATCTGCTTCTTTTGTAAACTCTATAATTTTGTTTTTGAACACCATCGCCTGTCTCCTTCAACGAATTTTGCACTGCCCGGTTATTTTGCTATGATTCTCTACTGCCTGTCCTGCCGTCTATCGGGGCTTATACGCGCCGAACAGGTTTCTGATTAGAATCCACATCAGCTCGCTGTTTCCCTTAAAAAAGCTGATCTTCGTGGGCGTTTTCCCCTTCCTAGGATAGGCGCGTGTGACAGGAATCTCACAGGCGCGGTAGCCAAGCTGTGTCGCCCTGACAGACAAATACGCCAAGAGCTCATAGGTCATAAAAATATCCCGAAACGGCGCGACTCTGCTGTCTTGCAGATATTCCGCGGAGTAGGCGCGGTAGGCGTTTGTCGTGTCCGTAAACCGCTGCCCTGCGGTAAGTGAGATCAGCGGCGCATGGATCAACCGCACTGAGATATTCCGTATCAGCGGCGTGTTGATCCCCCTGCCGCCCTTGACAAAGCGGGAGCCTTGGATAAAGGCGTACCCTTCCTCCAGCTTGCGGATAAAAGCCGGAACATCCTCAATGCTGTCCTTGTTATTGCCGTCTATTGTGATAATGCCCTGATACCCCCTTGCCAGCGCCCACCACATGCCCATGCGCAGCTGCGCGCCCTGCTTTCCGGCGCCGCGCTTCACCAGCAGCGTGTTGACCTTCAGCTTCCTGAGCTTTCTCTCCTCCGTGCAGCCGTCCGTTGACCCGCCGTCACAGAGAACGATATCTGCATCGTCAAAGATACGGTGCCTGTACGCGCGGTACAGCTCCTTTAAAATGCGCTCCCCCTCATTGATAATCGGTATCAGCACCACATAACGGCTTGTCCTGGGCGCGTATTCCGTACACTCAAAGTCTGGCACGCCAGCGTGATTCCTCTCTATTGTCATCCAAAAATCTCCTTTACGTAACCGAGCGTTTCCTCGAGGACGGACAGCTCCTCCACCCTTCCCATCTCGATTGACACATATCCGTTGTAGCCGTTCTCCCGAAGGAAGCAGGCCAGCTCCCTGTGGAAGCTGCGCCGCTGTGCCGACGTCACAATTGGCGCAAGGTACGGCTCGCTGATATGTACATGGTGAATATATCCCGCGGCCCCTTCCAGCGTCTCGACAGCCTCCGCATTCTGTATCATCGCACCGCTATCCAGATTCAGCAGCAGTCCCGCCGATCCCGTCTCTCGGATGAGCGCCAGCGCCTCCGCCGTTGTATTGATATAGTTCGTGTTGTATATCGCCGGATTCGCCTCCATGCCGATTACCGTCCCGTTCTCGGCGGCATAATCCCCTATCTCTCGGAAAAATTCGATTCCCTGCCGCCGCAATTGCGCGTCCGCAGACTCCGGAAGCGCCCTGTTCTTCGGGCTTCCAAACACTAAATTGCCACACCCTGCCGCCGCGGCAAAATCAACCGCAAACCGCGTGTACTCCGCGAGCGCTGCCCGCTCCTGCACACTACCAAACAGCCGCTCGCGCCTGCCAAACCAAATCGACTGCATCGAAGGGATGGTAAACCCGTGCTCCTGCTTTAACGCCTCCGCCCATGCAGCCGCCTCCCTCAGCAGGGTATAAGGCTTATCGGGAAATATCCTCGTCGGCGCGATCTCCAGCCCACGGTAGCCCTTTTCCTTCATCAAACGGTATACCTCGTCATCCGCCTGCGCCGCCCACGCAATATTTGAGATTGACAGCTTCATTTTCCCGCCCCCTAGTTCTGCCCATAGGTCTCGACAAAATACTTGATATCCTTTAGTATCTCTTCCTTCGTACAAATGTATCCGTTCCTGCCGCCGAATTTCTCCGCGTGGATCGTTCTGAAATCATATCGGACAGGAGTTCCCTTCAGCTCGTTCTGAAGGCTCTCCCCTGTGAGGTATCTGTAGAGCTCCCCTGCGGAAACGGGCTCTGTCGCCAGATTCAGGATCCGGATATCCTGATCGATCGCCGTCTGGATGTCCTCCCACAGGCGGCTGAGCGGGTAGAACTGGTACACGCTCCTGCTGTCCGTAAAATGCAGCGCCGTGAAGCCTGCCTTCTCAAATTTCCCCTTTAGCGCTTCCCGCTCCTCCTCGGAGAGCTTCCTGCACCTGTAATACCCGTTCTCCTGCAGCTCATAATAGCCCTTGAGGGAGGCATCCTTCTCGGAAAGCTCCCGCATTTTCTCCTCCTTGAGCATCGTCGGGATCACATTGATCAGATCATAGATAAAGTTTTTCTTGATGTGCAACCCGTAGAGCGCCGGAAGCCGGATAATCAGCGCATCCGGATACTCCTTCTTCAGCCACGCCTCAAAGTAATAGCGGTTCAGCCCATACGGCTGTACCCCAGCTCCTGTATCCCCCACGCCGTCGAAAAGCGGCGAGCTTTCCTCGTCAACGCATACAGGGTTCTTGTACACGTCAATCGTGGATATCAGCACCGGCTTTTTAGGGTTGATCTGCCGGATATTTTCGCAGGCCTGAAGCATCCTGCTCAAATCCTTTTCCGGCTCGCTGTTTGCAAGATACTTTTCTGCCCGAAGCCCCGCGTAGATCAAAAGCTCCGGCTCCAACCCATACGCCTTCTCAATATTTTTGGAATCGAACACACCCTCAATGCGGTTCCTCGCCCGCGCATAAATATTACTGCCTACAAATCCTGTGTACCCTACTAATGCAATCATAGCTCCTCCTTCTCCCTCAAACTCATCTCTGTTATTTTACAGTTTCTCAATGCTCTCAAAGCTGTACCGCTTCCTGCGAAAGACCAGATTGACCAGAATCTGCAGGTATTTTATGATGATCGTCAAAATCCCGAACAGCCCAAAGAACGCAAAGGACATGAAGAATATCGTCGTCGTCCAGCCCGCTACCGGCGTGCCAAAAATGTAAATTACCACCGAATATATCACGACCGCGATTGCCGCCAGCATCATCAGGACGGTCATGGTTATCGAGAAATGATAGCCCAGCTCCGTAAATAGAATAATACTGTCAATCGCAAGCCCCTTGCGGTACTTCCGCTCCGCCCTGTCCTCCTCAACGCGGATGCCGCCTGCCGCCGAATACCGGATATTGAAGGTTTTCAGCCCGCAGTTGGCGTAGACTGCCTTGCGGTACGGCACCGTCTTGTTCATGCTGCTGATGCGATTGATAACCCGCCTGCTGAGTATCCGAAACCGCTCGCTGTATACCTTGTAGGAAAAATCCGTATATTTGTTAAATACGCGGTAAAACAAGCTGGAAGAAAATCGCTGCCTGCCCTCCGGCGAGGCGCTCACAATATCATAACCCTCCAGCGCCTTGCGGTAGACCGCCATAATCTGTTCCTTCCCAAAGTCCTCCACCACCGAGTCAAATTCCAACACAAAATCCCCGATCGCCAAGTCCACGCCCGCGTTCATCGCCGCCTCCACGCCGTGGAAATAGCTCATATTCAGGATGGTAACCGTCGTGTCCTGCGCCTTCGCGCCAAGTCTGCGAAGAACCGCCACGCTGTCGTCCTGCGAGGCGTCATTGACGCAGATAATCTCTGAGCGCTCGAAGCACTCCTCCATCACATCCATTATCATCTGCAGGAATGACGCAATGCGCGCCTGGGCATTGTGGACATAGATCACCGCAGATATAAAGTTCTTTTCTCTGATTCTCTCACTCATCGCCTAGCAACACCTCGTCCAAATCGTAAACGGTATTAATCTTCCCTGACAGCACGCCCACGCAGGTCGGCTGAACCGAGTACGTCCTGACCACTGTGGGCCTAGAATCATCAATCTCTGAGCTCATCAAAATAGGCTTCATTGAAAACAGTGAACGCTGATACCGAAATTCATACTCCTCCCGCAGATACTTCCGCGCCAAACCTGCCATATACGGAAATGCGCTCTCCGGTTTCGCCGGACAGTCATTGCAGTTCCCCAGACGGCGCGGGTCACAGCCGCCCTGGCTCCGCTCCTGGCAGGCAAACGATGGGGTCGGGTCGTAGCTGGTCTTATGCGGCGTAAACGTCACGGATGTGAGGGAATGCACCCCCGTCTTGCCAAAAGGCATGATCGAGAAGAATGGCCCATCCATCACCGTAAACCCGTATTCCTTGAGCTTGTCATTGACATCGCAGAGAATAATCTCACACAGCTCGTATTTGATGCGGAACTTCTCAAAGCCAAGCATGTCCAGAATCTGATTGGTGGAGGCGTAAGTCGCATTCAGCAGATACCCCGTCTCATACTGCTTCTCCATATCCTTCTCCCGCACAGTAAGCACATACGCGCCCGAGGCCTTGTCAATCCGCTCAAGCCGCGCCCCACAGTGAATCTCCACGCGGTCCGCCAGCCCGCCCAGCTTCTCAAGGAAATAATCCCGCAGGAGCATCGCGTCGTAGGTGTATTCGCGCGTCAGGAAGGCGCCGTCGCACATGCCCTCCTGAAAGAACTTCTCCGGCCTTACCTCCTCACAGGGGATTCCCGCCGCCTGGCAGAATTTCCGAAACTGCTCCCCGTCTGACCATGAATACTCCCTCGATGTCGCATAGATCTTCTGAAATTCCCGATTGATACAAAAACTGTAGTCCTTGTGGAAGCGCTCAAAGTAGCCCGCGGACTTCATCGCCGTGGAGAGGGAGCGCGGATAATGGTACCCCTGATGCACCCTCGCCTGATTGATATAGGTCGCGCGCCGAAAGGGGGCCGGATCACACTCCAGCACCAGTATATGCTGCCCCCGCTGCGCACAAAATAGTGCGGAATACAAGCCGTACAATCCTGCGCCGATTATTATTTTATCATATTTCATCTCATATAATTTCCTTCATTCATGTTTGAGCCGCTTTTCCACCATGCCGCTCATGACAGACAGTAATCCGAAACCGACACAAGTATCCTTTAATCTTTTTCCATTATTAAAACAATCCAATAGCTGACAATAGGAATAAAACACAATCCAACGCTCAACGCCAATCGGATTCTCATCCAACACTTTTCCGATCCATCGCTCAATTGATACAAATGCGCCTTAATCTTAGTACTCCATGGACACAACAAAACACCAAGCGCAATGAAACAGACTACAAAGACGGCCAACGCACACTTATATATAAGGTTTATCGGCTCCATTGCGCCGGTTTCAGCAAGTATACTGAATAATGAGAGATTCCCTGATATATTTTTCACCCCGCCAAATATATCAGCGAGCCACATAGCATCAATAATGTTCGCAGAACAAATTGCACTGTTATATATATATGATGCCAACATTATACAAAATGTTCCAACAGTATCTATAATCAAAAAAATCTCAAAATTTTCCTGCATCCCTATCATAATACACATAAACGGAACCATATACATCAACCATTGCGGATGCACCAGCATCGCAATACTCAACACCATGAAAATCATACAAACAATATAAATTGTCCATTCCTTTTCCTGCTTTTTGGGCAGACGAAATATATAACACACCATACATATAAACACCATCCCCATTATAAAAAAGGACACCGGTTCCAACGTCAAGTCAATATTATTTGCAATCATTAAACGAAGTAATGCACTTTGTCCTGTGCCCGCCACTGCAATCCCGTCAGGATCCGTCAACAAATATAAGCATGTAGTAACAATGTAAGGAAACATAACTATCACTGTACTCAATAAGATTCTTATTAATTTCTTTGTGTTTAATAACAGCAGTGGCACAAAAACCAATAGGGCAAAAAGCTTCAAAGGAATTGCAATCATAAAATTAACATAAAAAGCCTTCCTATCCCTTCGTAAATAAGCCAAAACTCCCTGAACAACAAAAAACAGCATAATAATATCATACTGTCCCATAGAGTAAACCGTCACATAACAAATCGCCGAGGTGAGAAACAATCCTAAAACCCTCTTTATTCTTGTTTCGGACATTTCTATTTCCCTGCAAATCTGTTTCATTTTTCTCAATGTTTTGCAAAAGAAAAAAACAACAATTGATTTAGCATACATTAACCCCGCCGACGTTTCCAATACATCTATATGAGCTGTCTTTTCTATTATCCACAGTGGAAAATCCCAAATTGCAAAAATAATGTATTCAATAATATTATACATTGCATAACTAATGCCCTCATATTTGCAATGTGCATCCAAATTATATGTGTAATATTTTAGTATTTCTCCTTCATATAATGCATTCCAAAAATTGATTCCATGTCTGGTTGTAATAATAAGGTCAAAAAAACATGCGCTGGAAAATATAAACACAGCTGCTGCCGTAAAACAAATAGATTGAATTCCTTTTTTCTTTATACCCCCCCTCTGCATCACGTGTGATCTGTATTTCACTTTATCAGTACATTTCATATATTTTTCCTCTGATTGCTTTATAAAAATTTATTGTCTCCAATCTGTTATTGATGCTGTTTTATCTCCAATTTCTTATATATAGCGTAAATCTTATCCTTAAATATCTCCTTCTTATACTCCTTCTCCGAAATCATCCCCCGATTCTTCCTGAGTTTCAGCAAATCCAACCATGCCGCCGCAGAAGCGCTCATTCCTCCAAGTGCAAAGTTAGCAATCAAATGATCAACCGGATAAAATTTAACCGCTTCAATCCCACTCATCCGCAACATAAAATCATAATCCGCCACGCTGATATACTGCAAATCAAAGCAGCCAAAATCATCGTATACCGTCTTTGTCACAAAACAGGCCGGATGCTCAATCATTCCTTCCCACAGAAACTTATGTGAATGTCTGTCAATAGAATATTCTTTTCCATCTTTTAAAGTGCGGACAAATCCATACAGTATCTGATACCGGTCACCGGTCATGGCCTTTACCATATGTTCAACCGCCATAGGCTCATAAAAGTCATCACTGTTCAAGATTCCGATTAGCGTGCCAGTCGCCATATGAATCCCCTTATTCATTGCATCATAAATGCCCCTGTCCTTTTCCGAAAGCACATTAAGTCGTTTTCCAAACAGCGGCTTATACTCCTCTATTATTGACATCGTTCCATCGCTTGATGCCCCATCAATTATAATGTATTCTATATTCGGATAGCTTTGATTCAGGACGCTTTCAATTGTTCTTCTAATTGTAGCAGCACTGTTATAGCAAACCGTTATAACCGATACCTTTTCCGGCATATTTATTTCCCAGTTCCTTTCATTTCACGGTATTAGACTTTTGTGTCGCACTCACACCTCTATTCTGTTTTTAAAATACTCTATTGTCTTGCGCAGCCCATCCTCCAGCTGCACTGTCGGTTCCCAATCCAACTCTTCCCTTGCCAAATCAATAATCGGCTTGCGCTGCATCGGGTCATCCTGCGGCAATGGCTTGTATACGATCTTTGACTTTGAGCCGGTAAGTCTGATGACCGTCTCCGCAAGCTGCAACATCGTAAATTCCCCCGGGTTTCCCAGATTGACCGGTCCGGTAAAGCCGTCCCTGCTGTTCATCATCCGCATCATTCCATCAATCAAATCATCTACATAACAAAAGCTCCGGGTCTGCATACCGTCCCCATAAATCGTGATATCCTCTCCCGCAAGCGCCTGAACAATAAAGTTCGACACCACCCGGCCATCGTTAGCGCTCATCCTCGGTCCGTATGTATTAAAAATACGGATCACCTTAATATCAACGCCATGCTGCCTGTGGTAGTCAAAGAAAAGCGTTTCAGCCATTCGTTTTCCCTCATCATAGCAGGAACGCGGTCCTATCGGATTCACACAACCTCTATAAGATTCCGGCTGCGGATGCACCTCGGGATCCCCATATACTTCGCTGGTGCTCGCCTGCAAAATCCTTGCCTTTACCCGTTTTGCAAGTCCCAATGTGTTCAGGGCCCCCATAATGCTTGTCTTTCCCGTCTTTATCGGGTCATACTGATAATGAACCGGACTTGCCGGACATGCCAGATTGTATATCTGATCCACCTCTATATAGATTGGTTCCGTAATATCATGCCTGATAAACTCAAAATACGGATTCCCCATCAGATGACGGATATTTTCCTTTCTGCCCGTAAAAAGATTGTCTAGGCAAATGACATCATTCCCCTGTTCAATCAGACGGTCGCATAAATGTGAGCCTAAAAATCCCGCCCCCCCGGTTACCAAAACCCTGTTTCTCTCCATCATTCTCTTTTTGCGCCCTATCCTTTCTTCTTTTCAAAAAAAGATTTATTTATATCCATTCCCAAAAGCTGTTTTATTTTTACAATATGTCCATGTTTATTAGCCTTGGCAAAATATTCTCTGTCAAAATCTCTGTCCCATACAACATCCGCCCTATATCGAATCGGGAAACGAACCGGACGCACCTCCTGATTCAGCCATTCGGGTACCTTATTTGTATGCGTTGATTCCTCTTGAAATCCTATATTATAAATATGGTTCTCCGTCGGAATAATATTTAATTTATTATGCAGAATTCCCGCATACATGAACTGATAATCCCATGTATCAAAAGCATGCCGATACAAAGCCTCAAACTCCGCCATGTAAACCCAGTATGCTTTTGTCGGGAATACCTCCTTAAAAACAGGGTTTCCCCTGTTTTCCGGCAATGTTTTCAAGTCATAATCATACAGCTTCCATGCGCGTTTCCAAGTGGCCCACCCCCATATAAAGGGAGCCTTTGAAAACAGATACGCCTCCTCGCTGTGATAACGTCCCAAAAACGGATTGCTTCCGCTTACCATCATTATCCGTTCATCGTCCCTGTAATACGCCAACATTTCCTGGCAATATCGAAAAAAAGAGGAATCAGGCACACAATCATCTTCCAAAATAATCGCCTCCTCCTCCGTTTCAAAAACCCAACCGATTCCGCTGCAAATCCGTCTTCCGCATCCCATATTGGCAGGGGCATAGTTTTTGTGAACCTCACAGTCCCAATCAATATGCCGTTCAACATAATCTCTTACGGCTTCTACCTTCTCCTTTTCTCCTGCCACATGCTCTCTCGCGCTATCCGCAACAATATATAGCTTCTGCGGCTGCGCTTCTCTTATCTTTTCAAAAACTTTTTGTGTTGTATCCAAGCGCTTAAAAACGCAAAAGATTACAGGCACTGTTAATTTAAAATCCGGCATTCATTCATTCTCCTTCGCATTTTCACATTATTTCAACTCTATTTCCTACAGTAAAGCGAATTACAGTGCTACATTATTCAAATTTACTGCTCACTCAGTTATCTGTCAAAAGTTATTCCGATAATCCAATCCCCTTTTTTCTAATAGCCTTATAAAAATCAGTTTCAAAAAATTCATCCTCTACACTTTTATACAAATCTTCTCGATAATTCTTAATAAGCTCATCCGACAAAAGATTATAATCAATCTCCATCAGCTTATCGATTACGTTTTCCGGAAAACGATATTTAATAACACGTCCCCCTGCATAAATTGCATATGGAGGGATATCGCGACTAACCACGCTCCCCGCACCAATCACTGCTCCTCTGTGAATAGTTACTCCCGACAAAATCGTACAGTTCATTCCTATCCACACATCATCTTCAATAATAATTTCACCTTTCGTCGGATTCGCTTCCTTCTTTTTCAGGATAAATTCGTCAAACGGGAAAGTACAAAATCTCGTATAGTCATGTTCCGAAAAGACAAAATGCACATTTTCAGCAATGGAGCAAAAAGAACCAATATACAAGCGTTCTCTTTCATTATTATAAATGTGCGCATTTATCATACCATAGGTATTCCGCCCAATATGGACATTATCCATATTAAACTTAAATTGTATCTCGCAAAAGTTATGACTGTTCTTCCTTCTCCATTTCTTTCGCCAAGTCCGCCACGAAAGCATATTCATTATATGATATAGCATTATCACATCTGTCCTTTCATCTTTTTCCACTGTTCAAAATAGGCTTCCCACTGTTCATTATACAATCCGTTCCAATATTTGGGTTGTCCATATGCATGTAAAATTTTTGTTTTCTGTGTGGCATTTCGAGGATGATAATAATAAGTCTCCATATCCAGTTCTTCATATTCAATTCCAAATTTTTGCACTAACATCGTAAAAATGCACTGTTCCGGAAGATACAGATATTTCATATATTTCCGCGTCATATCATAACACCAATCATAATATTCCATATAACGATTTATGGTCTTTCTCATTACAAACATAGGTGTTGTTATACTGACACCCTCCAAGTCATATCCTTCCATATTCTTTTTCTCAATAGCAGAATAAAACATCTTCTTTAATGGCGTATCATGGTTTATTATAATACTTAAATTCGCTTTTCTGCCCTTCAGTTCATCAATGCCTGCTTTGATAACAACATCATAATCTGTCCATATTACGGTATCAAACTCGTCCAAAAGTTTGAAACACTCATATTTGCAAAACACCATCGGCGAAAAATATCGTATTGATCTGTTACTCATCAATCGAAACCAATTAATCGGACATCTGTACCGAATAAATCTTGTCGGCATGATTTGTCGAATCAGCCTTTGCTTGTCCTCTGGTATCCCATCATGGAAGATAATCATCTCATCCGCAAGATTTGGCGATACATCCCGCAGGTTTAACGCCAATACCGCCATCGCATTCATGTCCTTTTTGGTTCCACCTGTTACAATTGCCGTCTTCATCATTTCCCCCATGTACTACCTACAACATTAAGTAATTTGTGTTCTTTATATCAACTGACAAATCAGCTATTTACCAAACTCACATACATACATATATTCCAAATCAACTGCCCTGACAGGAGCTTTAAATTTTTCACACATTTCATCATAACTGTTATATGCAATTTTATTCAATCCAAATGTCAAGAGTCCCCTATCATCCCATCCGACCACCATATAACGCATATCCGCATCTTCCCCATAGATATTCTTCAACCACTGCTCATCATAGTGGAATATAATTTCTCCTCCTGTCATGGCAGATAACCTTGCGCTCAACCAATAGGGCGCAAGCGCATATCCATTCGAATCTGCCCCCCACTGTTTGAGCCACTCAATTGCTGTCTCACAATCTTTCTGATAGCTATCCTCCACCTCATATAACCAAACCGGCTCAGCATAGCACACACACATCGCCAGCATAATGCCCGCAAAATAAGCCCTCTTGTGCCTGACCGTATCATCAAAAATCGGAAGAAATCCCTTCATCCAATCATCAATATGTCTGCATAGCAATACCGTTAAAAGCGGGACAAGTCCTGCATAATATCTTATACTGTCTCTATAATACCATGCATTCCTTGTAAAAATAAATGCACATGACAACATCACGAATCCCCATGCCAAAACCTCATCTGTCACAGTATATCCATTCTTCTGTGCTTTTCCCTTTATACTGCATATAACAATTCTTATAATAATACCATAACCGGCAATCACAAATGCAATTCGTACCACATATAAAATGGAATAAAAACTTATAATCGGTCTATTGGAAATGTCAATATTAAAAAGCAGCATAATCACTCTGACATAATTTTCAAAGTGTGTAAGGATATTCCCGGGGTTCAACCAAGCAGTATTCCCATAAATGGCTCCATAAGGGCTGTCTATGGTTTCTTTACTCCATAGTTTTTCAAAAAAAGTTCCCGGTAATACACGCGTCAGCAATATAATTCCGACCCCTGCCGCCAGTACCGGCAATATATATTTTCTTATTTTATTATTATATAATGCCCTTATTACCAACACAATTAACAACGGTACGGCAAATATAACATAATATACCAAATCCGTATGCAAAAGTGCATACAGTATTATAATTATCCCGATACCTCCTATGCAGTTCTTCCGTTTTCCCATCCCGGCATTCAAATAGCACTGTAATATAATCATGCTGAGTAACGCAAATATTAAAGGAGCCATATGATAGTTATACGGGAGCTGCCATATCAAATTCGTATCATCATATACCTTTGCAAAATCCGAACCGCTCCTCACAGTATGCACCAATATCATAAAAAAAGCCCATATCGGCAATATGTACCATCTTTTTGTTTTCCGCCCATCAGGTATGGAAAGATACAGACTGAAACACAACACCAACATATATAGCAGCGTAAAATCCAATCTGATGGAAAAATACGACATTTCGCCAATCATCACTGACAAACAGGAGATTAAGTCAAAGATAATATTATCATGGACATAAGGTTGATCCATATTCAATATCACATACCATCTTCGTACGGTCGATAAATCTTCTGAGTTTGGCACAAATGCCCGCTGGATTCCAAAATAATATAATCCACCCGCAATAACAAAACCTGCCGCACACATGCAGAACAACAACTTTTGATATTGATTAAATAATTTTTTCATCCAAGAACCTCCCTTTACCAAGATGTCTATCAGCTTTCCTCATCAACTACCTGCCGCAACGTCTCCAGATATAAATATCCGTTTTCCTCATCCGGCTCCAAATATGCAGACTCTCCCCATTCGTTCCACGCATTAACATACAAAAACTCATTTCCATAAGCCATGGATTTCCTCATCACCGTCTTCAGACATTTTCTGAAATACGCTATATTGTTATTGACATACACTGCCCCACTCAGCTGACGCCTTGGTGTATCGTCATAATCAGTAAACACACCCAAATACGTCCTTTTCCCAGTCTCTGCAGTTATCTTTTCTATTATATCATAAATACCCTTGGCCTGTCTTCTGTCAGGCAGCATTTCTTTGTGAAACCACGCATTGATTCTTTTTATTATTCCGGCTCTTGATACCGTATATATCCCATACCATTTATTTCTTGCCGTATAAAAAGCGTGTCTGGGCTCAAAGTTATAGAATGCATCTGCCGCATTCCAAACTCTTTTATCCCTGCGGTTTTCAATATCTCCCGCCACAAGATAAATTCCGTCAAAGCCCTGTTGCTTTGCCAATTCGTCCCAACAATTCCTCATCTCTTCTATGCACGGAATACTCGATGTATTATAAATATGAAACACCGGCTTATTGTCAATTTTAATATATCGTTCATCCAGGAAATCGGGAAGCAGATCATTGAAATGTTTTGTCCACATTTCACGATCCCCGTACTCCTGTTGTATCAGCACCTCCTGTTCGAATTTCTGCGCATACCAAGTCCTCCTCCATGTTGCGCTGTCCCAGCAAAGCGAATAGTGAATGTCAATCTCCTTATGGTTTCTCAGGATTTCCACCGGCTTCTCCAGCTCTCTTTTTCCCGCAAACCAATAATGATAAATACAAAAGCCGTATATGCCGTACCGCTTTGCCAATTGTGCCTGCCAGTTCAAGGCCTCGGCCGTCTCATCCGCCAAATCATAATATCTTCCACCCAGCGGAGTCCTCGGCTGCTTGTGTCCTTTAAAAAAAGCCCTTGCGTCCCTTGAGGCGTTCCAGTCCGTATACCCCTCTCCCCACCACTTATTATTATCTTCCGTTGCATGAAATTGAGGTAAATAAAAGCACAATATCTTTGTATCCATAGCAAATATCCTCTATCCTAAAATTGAGTTTCACAAATTCATTTCTCTCAGGCATCGCTTCACATTATTCCAAATACATCTTTATTTATCTGCTGCTTCAAGTTGCTTTTTCTCAAAGATTCAATACACCTTTTCAGATTCCTATGTCTATTCAATGTAACAATCAATATTAGCGCATTTTTCATTGTTTATTCCCCATACTTATTTTCATCTTATCCTAATCCTGCTTTTTCTGCCAACAATAACAAATCTTTTTTTCTGTCTCTAATTCGTTTACAGGGAATGCCCGCATAAATCCCCCATTCAGGCAAATCTTTCAAGACCAGGCTCATTGCACCTACCGCAACCCCCGTTCCTATTTTCACGCCGGGCAGCACCGTCGTGTTCGTCCCTATTATAACATGCCGCCCGATTATCACCTTTTTTTCAACAACTCCCCTGTATTCATCAGGAAGCATGGGATTAGTCATGGTTTCACCGGAGTAGTCATCACTAACAGCATACACACCGCCCCGTGAAGAAACGGTTGAAAAACTGTTTATTTCAATCCCTGCATTACCACCAAACAATGCAGTATAGGCAGCAATGTGTATATAATCATGCAAAACAATATTCCCACTGAGAAGCGAAAAGTCATCCACACGGACATTATTCCCTATTTCTATATTCTCGGCACCATATATACTACATTTGGAGCTGATAAGAACATTGCTTCCAACTTTTTTAAAACCCAGTTTTTTCAATTCGTCGTCAGATAAAAAACTATTCATTATTTTCTTCCCACACCTCCCTGTTTTAGCGATTTGTACAACAGGTTACAGCATAACCGCAAACAGCAGTTACGTTCCGGCTCTGATATACTTCATCCCTAATCATTCGGCATTTCTCCAAACATTACTTTTTTTACAGGTTAAAATAATATCGCATATTTTATCAACACACTCCACATCCAAATCAGCATACAGTGGCAATGTTAATACTCGTTTACTAATATGCAACGCTATCGGTGTTTCATTTACATCATATTTTCCATAAAAGCATTTAAATGAATTCGTAAGCGGATAGAAATATTTTCTCGCACAAATGTCATTCTCCAATAATTTATCATATACCTCATTTCGACCGGAGCCAAAGTCTTTCTCCTCAATTATAATGGGGAAATACGCATGATTCGGCTTCACACCTTTTTGTTCACTGTTCAAAATAATACCCTTTACATCACTAAGTCGGTTTCTGTATTTTTCTACAAGAACTTTTCTTCTATCTAACTCCCTATCCATATGTTTCAGATTGCATAAGCCCATTGCGGCACAAAATTCATTCATCTTCGCATTCGCACCGACGCCATCAACGACTTCTTCATTTTTAATTCCGAAATTTTTCAATCTATACAATTCCGTTCCGAATTCTCTGTCCTTAAAGCAAACAGCCCCTCCCTCTATTGTATGGAAAAGCTTTGTGGCATGAAAACTGAAGCAAGAGGCATCCCCAAATGTTCCAATTCCCTTGTCTTTATATGTTACGCCAAATGCATGCGCCGCATCATAAATTACCTTCAACCCATACTTCCGCGCAATTCTGTCAATTTCCTCAATATTACAAACATTCCCATAGACATGCACCGGTACTATTGCGCAGGTATTATCCGTTATCAACCTTTCTATTTTTTCGGTATCTATCGTATAATTTCTTGAATTAATATCACAAAAAACAGGCTCTAGACCATTTCTTACAATCGCATGAGTCGTAGACGCAAATGTATATGGGGTTGTAATGACTTCCCCCTGCAACCCCATCGCCTGCATCGTAAGCTCTAAGGCCATATGCCCATTCACCAACAAGTCAACATTTTCCACCTGCAAATAATCACTAAGCTTCTCTTGGAGTTCTTTATGTTTCTTTCCCATATTGGTAAGCCAATGACTCGACCAGATGTCTGATATCTCACTGACATATTCCTCCAATGGCGGCATGGAAGATCTTGTCACAAATATTTTACTCATTTTTCCTCCGATTTTTAATTCTCTTATTCTTTGTCAATATATTTTCCGATGATTTCAAAATAGTATACCCGAATCCCCTCTAATGCTCGCTTTTATTATATTTTGACCATGCTTCGTTGTCAAATATTCTTTAACACACAAAAAGATCTAATCAGCGCTTTTGGTTTTATCTGACAAACCATTATTGCCAGATATATCTTATGGCTGCTCCCTGAATAATTCTCCTTTATCGAAATACATCGCATCTTTATGCCGGCTCTACAAATTAACACTCCCTTTCCTGTCGCTATCAAAGCATGCAATGCCTTACCAATAGCACGCATCCTCAACTGCTTTCATATTGTCCATCCGCTCCTCTTCACTCGGATGCACCCATGCATCATTAAACAAAGCCGCCTTCATATCTTCGTTATTCTCCCATCTGCCGCCCAATATTCCAAACATCAGCTGTGTTGCCCCGCAAATCTGAATAGCTCCTTTTCCCATTCTTTTAATTTCCGCGGCAAGCGGCATCCCATATGCCCCACAGCCTACTATTGCCACATCAAAATCTGTTTTTTTACATTCTCCCACCATCCAATCCAAGGCATCATACCATGTATCAAATCGTTCATCACGATTACCTGCAATTGTCTGTACCGCCTTCAACGTCTTCAATTCAAATTCAGGAAGGATATCATCAGCAGAAGGGTAACGTTTTTCAAATATACGCTCTCTGTTTTTTTCATACTGCATTTTAATCGTCTCTTCAAACGGATGAATGACCAGAACCTTTCTGCCCTTCAGCGAATGAGACCAAGGCAGGACTGTCGAAACATTCTCTCCCACTCCCACTGCCCAAGGCTCTAAATAAATATAGTGCATTAATTTTGCATCTTTCTCATATCGGGAGATAAAATAGTCTTCCATAAACAAAGGCCATATACCATGTACATCCATTTCTCCACAGCAGTGTAAAATCATATTAACATATCTTTCAGATATTGATATATCATTCGGAAAAAAGCCGGAATTATTACACAATTCAGCAAATCGCTTTTCTAAATCAGTATTTTTCCGCCACTTCCCCTGTAAATAGGAATAAATGAACCCTAATTCCGTGTGCCCGAATCTCCCCACCCAGAAGGGTTCTCCGCGCTCAATCAGAGATGAGATGTGTAAATTCGCCTCTTCCGCCCCCATCATCGGTTTTCCACAATATTTCTTGTAAGTCGGGCGATACTCTTTTTTTAAAAAAGTATATGTCACCCGGTTCATCTCATGGCGGTATTTAACTTTATACTTATTTTTCAATTCATACAAAGAAAATATCAACTTATCTGTCACTGTTCTCATCCCTCCATCATAAATCTTCCCATTCGCGGCAAGCACATACTTTAATCATATTCTCCCAAGTCGAAAATATATTTATGCCTGTACTTTCCACCATTAATCCTAATCGCAGCCAATCCGCCTCCGACTACAGGCGTAATTATACTGTCACATTCCGCCAACAGATAAATGGTAATCAGATATTCTTCACCTTTTAAATATTTGTCATTTTCTCTTTCAAATCCCAACTCCGATAATTTTCTGTCTCCCGTATCAGATGCAAATCTCAGCGCCTCATAGGCAATCAATTTATCTCCATATACGCTTTTCAGCCTTTCATAAATTGCAATATCTTCCGTTGCCAAATAAATGTAATCATACCCCCACAATATCCGCTTTTCTTCAATCGTCGATATTAATAAGTTTATATCGGGAACTATCGAATGCCTGGAAGGCCTCAGGCTTGTATAGTCCGTCCCTCTACCCAGAACTCCCAGTGTTTTAATACCCCCCCTAGGTATTCACCCTTCGCTTTCTCTACTCTATCCGATAATCTGTAATTCAATGTACAATATGCATTAATTATTCCATGGAAGCACCGCACTTCTTTATCATCATTAATTCCTCTGTATCCGGCAGGCTCATATTTATCGCAGATAATTACATGCCTGCTATGCCTGACATCCTCCAACCCATATTGTGTAGGCTGATTAAAATAATACTCCCATGCGTTTACTTTTCCAACCAATTCGGGTTCCAAATACATATTGGCATAGTTCTGATAATCTACCACCGGAATATATCCTTTATCAATCGCATATCTTATCTTCCATAAAACATAATTGTGAATTGAGAATAATCCCTGCGTTGATGCACTGGGACAGATTACATAAAATACTTTATCTCTGTTGCGGAATCCATAAACACGCTTGTGCTCTTTATATAAATACTCCTGATATTTCCTGCTGCCTTTTACTATGCTGCATGCCGCATAAAAGGTTTCCTTGGGGTTCTTCAGATATTTTAAAGGGTTCCTAATAAAACGTTTTAAATATTCTGTCAGCAACCTTTACCCTCCTTTATATCCTCGCGAATTTGTCTTATGTGTGAATTAATGATATACATGGCATTATTAAGCTTTCTCGCCGCCGGAATTCCCATAGTGCACATAAGCATCCTAAAGCACTTTGCTCTTCTTGCCTGCTTTTCATAATCTGCATCCTTATTCAACCTCTTATTTGCATCATCCTCTTCAAACCTTTCCGGAATGCAATATTCAAAAAACAGCTTATTATCAATGACCTCCCTCATCGGTTCAAACAATGCTACCTTTCCGCAATTTACACCTGTTCCATCATATCCCCAATTTCGAACCATGGAGATTTCCGGTAACACACAGCATTTCGAATAAAGTAACATATAAATTGCAATCGTATAGTCAATACAAGCTATTTCTCCATCCCTATTAATGTACACACTGCCATAATCTGTCGGATTAACCAACAACGATTCTATAAACGTATAATAAGCTTTGTATCTTGTATGATACAGCAAATCACAGGCTTTTTTATCGTGCAACAATCGCATAAAATTGTCGCGGCATATCCATTCACGGCACTTTTCGTCCTTCTTTCTCCATGTCGCATATCCCCATGCGTGAAATAAACATATTTTCGCGACATTCCCTCCTGCAAATTTCCACGGCTTCTCATTTCTATATCCGCATATTGCAAACACGTTATCGTCAGCCTCAAACAAGTCCAGTCCCTTGTTCAAATAATCAAGAAAATTTGGCGAAAATTCATTATCATCTTCTGTGAAAATATATCTGTCATATACCTTGCAGACCTGCTCCATCAAAAAACTACTGTTTCCATTCGGTCCCAAATTTTCTTGTTGATAATATTTATGAATATTTTTAAATCCATCCACCAACTCATTTTCGAGATACTCCTTTACCCGCTCATATCCCTCTATATATTTCTCAGCAGGCGGATAATCAAGAGAAATATACAGCTCCGTTTCACGCGCTATCGGATTCCTTCTAAGTGATTCAATACATCTGACCAAGTGATCATATCGATTTAAAGTCGGAATAATTATGGGGGCATACATCGTTCGCTTCCTCCTGCTTTCTAATCAAAACAACCAATTTTTTCATATATTGCATATATATCATCTGCATTATTTTGAGCCGTAAACCTTTCAGCCTGCAAACGATTCTGTTTACGCTTATCATACAACAGCCGTGGATGGCAAATATATTTCTCCATTAATTCCGCCAAATGAACCACATCATGCGGCTCAAATAAATCCCCTACACCCTTAATCAGCTCCGGTGTCCCTCCGGTGTTCGTTCCAATTACAGACATATAATTTGCCATATATTCAATTGTAACTCTGCCAAAGGCTTCCTTATCGGATGCCATAATCCCCACATCCATGTCCTTCAGCAATGAATTTACATCCCTGCGATACCCCATACGAACTATCCGCTTATCCAGTTCAGGATGCCCACTGCACAAACGATTTATTTCTTCAGCCGTCTCACCCACATAGTCGCCGATAATATACAACTCAAAGCTGCTTATGTCTTTGTTTAACAACTCTAAGCACGCTTTAACAACATCCGGATGATTTTTCTTTTTGTTCAGGGCTCCTACAATACAAAATTTAACAATACCTTTCTTGCAATATTGCTTGTCGTATTCCTCCGTAATTTCAATCCCATTATATATCCTGTAAAGAGGAATACCCTTTCCCTTATTTTTCACATATTGCCTGATTGATTCCGATATGGCTATTATAGCGTTACTTTTTTGATACTGTCTTAACTCGCTTGTCTTGGAAATTACATTGTGCAGATTATAATCCTCCATCGCAAATTCCCTTATATGCCACACATGCGGGATATGCCACCACCTCGCCAGAAAATAACCGATATCAAAGACACTTGAGTTTGAATGAATCAAATCAAATTTTATCCCTGCCATATTAATTTCCTTATAAATCCGTATATAATCGGTAAATCTCATTATTTTTCTGGTCTGTTTCCGTATCGGCAACCATTTTGTATCTCCGTCAATATAGCTTATCCTAAAATCCGCACAAATACAGTTGATGTTTTCCTCCTTACAATGCGCTTCAATCCCACCGCCACCCGGTACCAAGAGGTACGGTTCCACATTATGCGATTTCTTCAAATATTTCATCATATAAAATAATGATTGATTTGCGCCATACATCAAACCGAAGTTCGTAATAAATAACACTTTCATCATCTCACCTTGACAACCTTTTCACAGAACAATCCGTCACTCATGCAAACAAGCCTTCTTATCCCTAATCTCATACACCCTGTCACAATTTTGTATCGTCGAAAGTCTGTGCGCGATAATAATCAACGTCTTTCTCCCCTGCAGCGCATCAATGGCCTCCATCACAGCGCTCTCCGTATCCGAATCAAGCGCCGAGGTCGCCTCATCCAATATCAATATATCCGGATCATGGTACAGCGCTCTCGCGATTGCTATTCGCTGCCGCTGTCCTCCCGACAACTTGATGCCGCGCTCTCCGACAATGGCGTCAAGCCCGCCGTCCATGCCCTCGACCACCGTCTTCATTTGCGCCTGCTCCAACGCATGCCAAACCTTTTCATCCTCAATCTCCTGCTCGGGAATCCCGAATGCAATGTTCCTTCGAACGGTATCGTCAATCAGAAATACCATCTGCGGCACATAGCCTATCATTCTCGACCAACATGACTGTATGGAAAAAATATCCGTCCCGTCAACCGTCACGCTTCCGCTCTCCGGCTTTAACAGCCCCAATAAAATGTCTGCCAAGGTGGACTTCCCTGCCCCCGACTCGCCAATCAGGGCAACCGCCTCCCCCTTACAAATCTCCAAATCCAGCTCCTCCAACACCAACGGCAGGTTCTCCTGATACCGCCACGCTATCCTGCTCACCCGTATTTTAGAGTTAAATCCTGTTTTCTCAGGAGCCTCCGTTTCCATGCGCTCCACTGTCTGTTGATATCTGTCCGCCTCCATCAGATTATCATAAGCGGCCTCTAAGGACGGTCGCATATATACCAGCCCATTCATCGCATTTGTCAGGTTGGACACGGAAGGCAGGATACGCACTGCCGCTATTCCGATTGCCCCCAATGCCGTGACAAACTCCAGGTTGTTTCCTGCCGCGCCGTAGCTGATTGTCACGACAATCAGCAGACTGCCGATAAACACCGTTTCTATCAGACGGCTCGGCGCCTTGCTGATCCACAGATATTTCGTATTGCTGTCCGCGGCCTTCTGCGCAGAGGCCGCAAACTGTTGTACAAAATACTGCTTTCTCTGTGCCACGGCTATCTCCTTAATGCCATTCACCGCCTGATTCATATGCTTAAACTTCTCCGCAAAGGCCTCTCTGGTTTGTACACCACACCGCCCCGTTATCCCTTTAAAACCCATAATAATCACAAGCGCCGTTATTCCCGCGATTGCCAACAGCGATAACGCCATAAACGGACTCATGCAAATCAGAAATATCCCAATAACCAGACAAGTCAGCCCTTCCGCAAGAATCCCCGAATACCCGTCCACAACAGACGCCACATTCGTGATATCGCTGCTCACGCCGCGAATGATTTCCGCACTGTTCACCCTCAGGAAAAAGGTATAAGGCCGCTTCATATACGAGGACAGCATCTTCACATTCAAATCCTTCTCCAGCCGATTCCTGTAACGACTCTGGAAATAATTCACATATAGAATAAAAGCATTTTTCAGCGCATAAATTACAATAATACCGCCGGATATCACATACATAAAATGTTTGTAGTCCGTAATCTCAAACCAATCCACAATCGGCGCAATATATTGATTACTCATAATCTTGTCCGGCTCCAGCATGGTGATAATGAACGGAACGATAACGCCCACTCCCAGCATCTCCAACAAGGAAACGACCATAAGCAAAAAAAACAGTATCATCCCGTCTCTCTTCTGCTTCCCGTTTAATATCCGTACCAGCTTTCCAAACATGGAAAAAAATGTCTTAACATTCTTCATTTTATTTTATACTCCGCCTTACTGATATAATATCCCCATTCTGTATAGATAAATCCCCTGAGCATATCAAAAAAGTGTAAAGCAATCTGCACTGCAATAAGCTTTACACTCTGTTTCCATTATGCAATTTGATCCAATCGCTCTTTCAATCGCCTTAACTCGTTCTCCAGAATATTTACGCGAATCGCTATCATCTCTTTTTCATTCTCTGTCTTTAACGCCTCATCAAGTTTACGGCTCAAGTCAAGATGTCCCTCCGCCACACGCATAATGTTCTTATTCGTCTCATTTTCCAAAGTAAGCCTGATATCCCTGACAGCAAATTCCAGCCTGTCGAACCGTTCTTCCATTTTATCTAATTTTTCTAATTTTTCGATAATTAAGTCCAACTTCTCATTATTGTCCATCCACACTCCCTCCTTAGAAAGAGTATATCACATGCCAAATGTAAAGTCCACAAGTTTGTGGTTCCCCTACCCACGCTCAAGTATCCTCCTCATCAAAATTAATCCTTTTCTCTTCCACCACAAGCGGCCGCTTGATCACACGCGTGTTGATATTCAAGATATACTCCCCGAGCAGTCCGATAAAAAACAGCTGCAGAGAGCCAATCACATAGATACCGATAATCATCGGCGCGTTCCCGGCCTGAAAATTATTCCAATTAACAATCTTCATAATCAGATAAATCAGCGCCACCAACAGGCTGATTCCGGATGAGAGAAAGCCCAAAAGCGTTGCCAGACGCAGTCCGACCTTCGTGTATGAGGTGATACTCAGCATCGCTGCATCATACAGACTGTAGAAGTTATTATGTGTCTTCCCGGCCCTTCTCTGAGCCTGCTCATACGCTATCTCCTTCCGATTAAACCCGTGCCCATACTCCGCCACAATTCCCCTCAGAAACGGAATCGGGTCGTCCAATTCCTTTAAAATATCAATAAACGTCTTATCATATAATCCAAAGCCCGTAAAGTGCTCTATCATCTGCGTCGCCGACATACTCTTAATCATTCTGTAATAAATGGAGCGAAGGCAATACAAAATCGGGTTCTCCCTGCTGCTCGTCTTAATCGCGGAGACTATCTTATGGCCCTTTTCCCATTCCTCCACAAACCGCGGCAACAGCTCCACGGGATCCTGAAAGTCGCAGCACATGGAGATGGTACAGTCCCCTGTCGTCTGACACATCCCGTAAAATGGCGAATTAAACTGCCCGAAATTCGTCACGTTGAAAATCGCCTTAATCTTCTTATTCCGCGCACAGATTTCCTCCAGCTTGTCTCTTGTCCCGTCCGTGGAACAGTTGTCAATAAATACCAACTCATAATCGTAACTGCTCAATTCTTTTTCCAATATATTGACCACCGCTTCACTGATTGGTCCGACATTCTCGACCTCATTAAAGCAGGGAATCAAGACACTAATCTTCTTCATTTTAATCCCCATTTCTGAGCGACTTGTCGCGAAGAGGCGACGAGAAATTTTT
>JAMPFV010000029.1 GCA_023664265.1 Roseburia sp. | reverse complement strand
CTTGAATAATGGATATTTTCTAAGTCACCTATTCCAACTAACCAACAGAGGTTGGCAAAGAAGGTGACAGCAAAGAAGATGCGGTTGCCCGTTATGGACAGATGAAAGGGACAGGGTTAATTCCCTGAATGGAAAATTACTGAAAGACTATGTTTTTTCGGTAGTTATTGTTGTGAAATAACTAAATTGAGGTTATAACAAATTAAAAGTTATTTTGGTATAGCCGAATGTTGTAGGAGGAAAAAGGATGTTGTCAGATGATGTAAGAAACGCTTTGGTGCAGGGATTAACCGATATTTTCAGACAGAATATATCTATGATTATTTTATATGGCTCAACAGCAAGAAGAGAGGCCGCCGAGGATAGTGATATTGATATTGCAATTATTATGAAAAATCCAATCGATACTGAAACGAAAAAAAGTTTTGTCAGATGGGTTGCAGATATGGATATTCGTTATGAGAAAGTTTTTTCGATTGTGGATATACAGGAAGACAATATGGAAAAGTGGGGGAATATTTTGCCTTTTTATCAAAATGTTCAAAAGGAAGGGGTTGTTCTATGGAAGGCAGCTTAAAAGAATTAGCCGGATATCGTATAGAACGGGCTAGGGAAATGTTATCGGCTTCAGAAAGCAATTTGCAGATTGGACAATATAAGACTTCTCTAAATCGTTCATATTATGCAGTTTTTCATGCTATGCGTTCAGCCAATGTTTTAAAAGGATTTGATTCTTCTAAACATTCAGGCGTGATAGCCTTTTTTATGAAAGAGTATTTAAAGACAGAAATTTTAGATAGAAATCTGGCAGTTATTATTAAAGACAGTTCGCTTTGCAGGGAGAAATCCGATTATGATGATTTTTATATTGCAGGGAAGGCAGAGGCGGAAGAACAGTTTAAAAATGCAAAATATTTTGTTCAGAAGATAGCAGAGTATATAGCGATAAAGGAATAACCTCCAATATCTTGCGGAATGCATCATTTTTTTAATTCCTGTAATTTATTTTGTTTCCCTTAAAAGTGTCAAATCTCAATCTGAATTTAGGGGGTGCAGGGAAATGTTAGTAAAGGCCGCAAAAGAAGATATAGAGCAATATATGGATTTTGCATACTCATTGGCATTGGATCAGACGAAATCCGGCTATCCTCTTTGGTCAGACGGTATTTCTGCAAAAGAGGAATTTGTGGATTATGTTTGGAAAAGTTACCATAACGATGATCGGGATCTTCTTCTTTTTGTTATAGATGGAACAGTTGAAGGATGGATTCAGTTTTTCTATATTGAACAAGATCGGTATCTTCAAACAAACGGCTTTCTTATTAACAGGAATACAGAACAGGCCTTCATGGAGTTTTTGGCGTATGCCAGTGCGCATTTTGCAGGATATGACCTGTATTTAGGATTTCCGAAAAGAAATACCAGCGCAATCTCTTTCTTGCAAAAAAGAAGCTGCAGATTGATCGCGGAATCCTATCACGATATTTTTGTTTTTGACGGCTCTGCCATACAAGCCGAAACGGATGGAATTGTAAGGGTTACTGAAAGCAATTTTTCTGAATTTAGGAAAATACATCAGACCGAACCCGAGACATATTGGAGTTCGGAACGTATTTTTTCAACGCTAAATGAGTGGTTGATATATCTGCTATATCGAGAAGATACCGTTGTAGGATACATCTGTGCAAGAAGCGGTGAGATTTTCAGCTTAGGCTATCGTGATGATATATTTGATAAATCTGCTTATAAGGCTTTAGTAACAGTTATATTGAGAGATTTACAGGCGGCAGGGTATAAGCATATGATATTTTTTAATGACGAGGAAAGTCAGTCCGCCGCACTGGATCTTGGCTTCTTTTGTGTCGCTGAATATGTTTTATACATGAAAAGCATATAGTAAACAAATTCGCACGTTATGGAAGGCGCATGGTGATGAATATGAGTGGTAAATTGCGAAATATGACTTCTATATATTTGTTAAAGGACGATAAGATTTTACTTCTATACAGGCAGGGCGGAAGTGTTGTAAATAATGTTTGGACAGGCTCGGCCGGAGGGCACTTTGAAGAACATGAATTGAATGATGCACAGTCCTGTGTATTGAGAGAAATGAAGGAGGAACTTGGAATAGACAAAGCAGATATAGAGGGATTATCCTTACGATATATAACATTAAGAAGAATAAAAGGAGAAATAAGGCAGAACTATTATTTTTTTGCCGTTTTAAAATCTACTGACCCGTTGATGTCAAACGAAGGTATCTGTAAGTGGTTTCAGACGGATGAAATATGTCATCTTGAAATGCCGTATACAGCAAAATATGTCATGGAGCATTACTGTAAAAAAGGCAGATTTACCTCTGAAATGTATGTTGGCGTTTCAGCCGGAGAGAAAGTTGAATTTATACAAATGCCTGAATCACAGTAGAATGCAGGTGATTCAATAGAACCTAAAACATATGTTTGATTTTTCCCCATTTTTTGTTTGCAATCCCCAAAAGTTATGTTATAATGTCCGAAAAGGGCAAATTCAAGCGGGCAAAAGGGTGTCTGCTGAGCGTGCTCAGGCAGACACCTTTTCGCCCATTTGGCGCGCGAATCCTATATAAACAAATACATCGTCAGAAATGAGGATAAACATGGCAAAATCAGAAACTGTATACGACGCCTCGAGCATTACCGTCCTTGAGGGCTTGGAGGCTGTCAGAAAAAGACCCGGGATGTACATCGGCAGCGTTTCCACCAAGGGTCTGAATCATTTAATATATGAGATTGTGGACAATTCCGTTGACGAGCACCTTGCGGGCGTGTGCAGCGAGATCCACGTGACGCTGGAGGCGGACGGCTCGGCCACCATATCGGACAACGGGCGCGGGATTCCCGTCGGAATGCATGAGAAGGGCGTCAGCGCGGAGCGCGTCGTGTTCACGACGCTTCACGCCGGAGGGAAATTCGACAATTCCGCCTACAAGACCAGCGGCGGCCTCCACGGCGTAGGCTCCTCCGTTGTCAATGCCCTGTCCACACAGCTTACGGTGACCATTAAGAGCGACGGACTGATTCATCAGGACCGCTATGAGTGCGGGCATCCCGTCGTGGAGCTGGTGGACGGGCTTTTGCCCGTTATCGGGAAGACCCGCGAGACCGGAACCACAATTAATTTCACGCCCGATCCGGAGATTTTTGACAAGACGTGGTTCAAGGCGGAGGAGGTAAAAAGCCGTCTGCATGAGACCGCGTACCTGAATCCCAAGCTCACGATCATCTTTGAGGATAAGCGCGGTGAGACACCGGAGAAAATCACCTATATTGAGCCGGAGGGCATTATCGGCTATGTCAGGGATTTGAACAAAAATAAGGAGCTTATCCACGATATTATCTATTTTTCGGGGGAGAGCGAGGGTGTCACGGTCGAGTGCGCGTTCCAATATATCAATGAATTTCACGAGAATGTGCTCGGCTTCTGCAACAACATCTACAATGCGGAGGGTGGTACGCACCTGACCGGCTTCAAGACGATATTTACGACCATCATCAACAGCTACGCCCGCGAGCTGAATATTTTAAAGGAAAAGGACGTCAACTTTACGGGAGCGGACGTCCGCAACGGCATGACCGCGGTGGTTTCCATCAAGCATCCCGACCCGAGATTTGAGGGACAGACCAAGACGAAGCTCGACAATCAGGACGCCGCAAAGGCCGTCAGCAAGGTTGCGGGCGACGAGATCCCGCGGTATTTCGACCGAAATGTCGAGGTGCTCAAGAACATTATCTCCTGCGCGGAGAAGGCCGCCAAGATCAGAAAGACCGAGGAGAAGGCCAAGACCAACATGCTCACCAAGCAGAAGTTTTCCTTTGATTCCAACGGAAAGCTTGCAAACTGTGAGTCGAAGGATTCCGGCAAATGCGAGATTTTTATCGTGGAGGGCGATTCCGCGGGCGGCAGCGCCAAGAGCGCCCGCGACCGCAGCTATCAGGCCATTCTGCCCATCCGCGGCAAGATATTGAATGTGGAGAAGGCCAGCATCGACAAGGTGCTTGCAAATGCCGAGATTAAGACGATGATCAACGCCTTCGGATGCGGATTCTCGGAGGGGTACGGCAACGACTTTGACATCTCCAAGCTGCGGTACAATAAGATTGTCATTATGACGGATGCCGACGTTGACGGCGAGCATATCAGCACGCTGCTTTTGACGCTGTTTTACCGTTTTATGCCGGAGCTTATCTATGAGGGGCACGTTTACCTTGCAATGCCGCCCCTCTATAAAGCGATGCCCGCAAAGGGCAATGAGGAGTATCTCTACGACGACAAGGCGCTTGAGCGGTACCGTAAAAAGCACAAAGGACCGTTCACCCTGCAGCGGTACAAAGGACTGGGCGAGATGGACGCGCAGCAGCTCTGGGAGACAACGCTGAATCCGGAGACGCGGATTCTGAGGCAGATTGAGATCGAGGACGCCAGAATGGCCTCCGAGGTCACGGAAATGCTTATGGGCACGGACGTTTCGCCGCGCAGGGCGTTTATATACGCGAATGCCGCTGACGCGGAGCTGGATATTTAACGAGGGGTACAGGCAATGGAAGAGAAGATCATAAAAACCGAATATTCCGACACCATGCAGAAGTCCTTTATCAATTACGCCATGAGTGTCATTATCGCCAGAGCGCTGCCGGATGTCCGCGACGGCTTGAAGCCGGTGCAGCGGCGCACCTTATATGACATGCATGAGCTGGGAATCCGCTACGACAGACCCTACAGAAAGAGCGCGCGTATCGTGGGCGATACCATGGGTAAATACCATCCCCACGGCGACAGCTCCATCTACGAGGCGCTGGTCGTGCTGACACAGGACTTCAAGAAGGGCATTCCCCTGATCGACGGACACGGCAACTTCGGAAATATCGAGGGGGACGGCGCCGCGGCCATGCGATATACTGAGGCCCGCCTGCAGAAGATTTCACAGGAGGCGATGCTCGCCGATTTGGACAAGGACGTGGTGGACTTTATCCCGAACTTCGACGAGACCGAGAAGGAGCCGAGCGTCCTTCCGTGCCGCTTCCCGAATCTGCTTGTAAACGGCTCCGAGGGGATTGCCGTCGGCATGGCGACCAGCATCCCGCCGCACAATCTCGGTGAGGTGATCGACGCCACGAAGGCGTATATGATGAATGAAAGCATTACGACCAAGGAGCTTATGCGGTATCTCAAGGGGCCCGATTTCCCGACGGGCGGTATCGTCTGCAACAAGGACGAGTTGCTGTCCATCTATGAGACCGGCATCGGCAAGATAAAGCTGCGCGGCAAGGTGGAGGTCGAGCACGCCAAGGGCGGCAGACTGAATCTGGTCATCAGCGAGATACCATACACTATGATTGGCGCGAATATCGGCAAATTCCTTCAGGATGTGGCGCAGCTTTACGAGCAGAAGAAGGCGCCTGAAATCGTCGATATCTCCAATCAGTCCTCCAAGGAGGGAATCCGCATTGTCATAGAGCTCAAGCGCGACACGGATGTGGAGAATTTCAAGAACCTTTTATATAAGAAGACACGGCTCGAGGATACTTTCGGCGTCAATATGCTCGCCATCGCGGACGGACGTCCGGAGACGATGGGGCTCAAGGACATTATCGCGCGGAACGTGGCGTTTCAGTACGAGGTCGCGACCCGCAAATATACCACGCTGCTCAACAAGGAAAAGGAGAAGCGGGAGATTCAGGAGGGCCTGATCAGGGCCTGCAATATCATCGACCTGATTATCGAAATCCTGCGCGGCTCCAAGGACAGAAATATGGTGAAGAACTGTCTGACGGACGGTGTTACGGATGGTATCAAATTCCGCTCCAAGGAATCCTCCGTGATGGCGGCACAGCTCAACTTCACGGAGCGGCAGGCCAACGCCATCCTTGATATGCGGCTGTACAAACTGATCGGCTTGGAGATAGAGGCGCTTTTGAAGGAGAATAAGGAGACGAACGCCAATATTTACAAGTATGAGGATATCCTTGACCGGCGCGACGCGATGGCGCAGGTCATTATGCAGGATTTGGACGCTCTGAAAAAGGAGTATGCCGTCAAGCGCAGGACCGTGATTGAGAACGCGCAGGAGGCTGTCTACGAGGAGAAGAAAATCGAGGACATGGATGTCATGTTCCTCATGGACCGCTTCGGATACTGCAAGACGATTGACATGGCGGCGTATGAGCGCAATAAGGAGAGCGTCCACGCGGAGTTCAAATATGTGGTGAAATGCCGCAATACAGGAAGAATATGCCTATTTACAAATACCGGACAATTGCATACAATAAAGGTTACGGACATTCCCTTTGGAAAATTTCGGGATAAGGGGCTTCCGGCGGACAATATCAGCAATTATGATTCAAGCAGTGAGAATATCGTCGCTATCACCAGTCAGTCCGAGCTGAATCTGTACCGCCTGCTGTTTGTCACCAGGCAATCCATGTGCAAGATTGTGAGCGGCGGGGAATTTGACGTTGCCAAGAGGACAGTGGCGTCAACGAAGCTTGGCGAAAATGACGAGGTTGTCAGCATTGAGGTTATCAACGAGCAGATGCATGTGATCTTGCAGAGCAGGGACGGTTATTTCCTGCGCTTTGACGTCAACGAGGTGTCGGAGTTCAAAAAGACCGCAATCGGTGTCCGCGGCATGAAGCTTGGAAGCGGTGATTATATTGAGAATGTATACTATCGGCAGGTGGGTTCCGCGGAGCCAATCGACTACAGGGACAAAAAAATCGAATTAAATCGCATAAAAATCAATAAAAGGGATTCAAAAGGGACGAAGATTAAGATATAATGCAGATAAGTGTGAAAATCTTTGAGAAAGGCGTGGGAGTTTAATGAGAGTAATCGCCGGCACGGCCAGAAGGCTTCTGTTAAAAACACCGGAGGGGGCGGACACGCGCCCGACCACCGACAGGATAAAGGAAACACTGTTCAACATGCTGATGCCGTACTTGTCCGGCGCTGTGTTTGTGGACTTGTTCGCGGGCAGCGGCGGAATCGGCATTGAAGCGTTGAGCCGCGGGGCGGCCAAAGCCTATTTTGTGGAGAACAGCCAGAAGGCGGCTGCATGTATCACGGACAACGTGGCACACACGCATTTTCAGGACAAGGCCGTAATCTTAAAGCAGGATGTTTTCGCAGCGCTTGGCGGCAGTATTCAGGACACGGCGGATATTCTCTTTATGGACCCGCCGTACCGTCAGCAATATGAACGGCGCGTGTTGGAGCTTCTGCGCACTTCCGGTCTTGTCACGGAAGATACGCTGATTGTTGTTGAAAGCTTGTTGGATACGGATTTTGATTATGCGGACGGACTTGGCTTTTTCATTGAGAAAGAGAAGCGCTATAAGACCAATAAGCATGTATTTCTCAGAAAGGCGTAAGGCCTGGATGAATCGAGAATGCATATCGTCGCAGCAAAGCAGAGCGGTAAAAACAGCGCGGAAATGGAGAAAAGAATGAATAATGCAGTATATCCGGGGAGCTTTGACCCGATGACCTTAGGACATTTGGACGTTATCAGGCGGGCTGCTCAAATGTTTGATCACTTAACCGTAAGTGTTTTGGATAATAAGGCGAAGAATGCGTTGTTTTCTGTTGAGGAACGTGTTAATATATTAAAAGAGGCTACACGCGATTTGGCAAATGTGACGGTGGATTCCTTTAACGGGCTTCTGATTGACTACACGAATCGGAAAAACATCCACATCTCCGTGCGCGGCCTGCGGGCTATCACGGATTTTGAGTATGAATTGCAGATTGCGCAGACGAACCGTAAGCTGTCCAAGGGAAAGCTTGATACCGTATTCTTGACGACAAGCTTGGAATACGCATATCTGAGTTCCTCCAGCGTAAAGGAGATTGCCGCGTTTCAGGGGGACATCTCTCAATGTGTGCCGGACTTTGTGGCGGAGCTTGTCTATGAGAAATTCAGACAGCTGCAGTAATACTTTCGGAATAAAGGCAGTACGAAACGAGAAGTAAATGGAGGTTAATGAATGAGCAGCAGAATTGAGCAGTTGATTGACGAGATTGAGACATACATAGATAACTGCAAATACAAAGCGTTTTCCACGGACGTCATTATGGTGAACAAGGTGGAGATTGACGATTTGCTCCGCGAATTGCGATTGAAGACCCCGGAGGAAATCAAGAGATACCAGAAGATTATCTCCAACAAGGAGGCCATTCTCAATGACGCCAAGCAGAAGGCGCAGGAGCTGTTAAATGACGCGGCGGTACAGACGAACGAGCTGATCAGCGAGCACCAGATTATGCAGCAGGCCTATGCGCAGGCCAACGAGATTGTGGAGCTTGCAACCAAGCAGGCGCAGGAAATCCTCGATAACGCAACGATACAGGCCAACACGGTGAAGACGTCCGCGATGGCGTACACCGACAATATTTTGGCAAATCTCGAGAACGTGATTAAACAGTCTATTGAGATTTCGACAAAGGACTACAATACCTTGGTCAACAATTTAAGAGAGATTGATAACGTGGTAACCGCAAACAGGGCGGAGCTTGTGCCGCCGGAGGTAATGGAAGATACCGGGGCGGACACGGCCGTCAATCATTTAGAGACGATCTGAGATTTACGATAACCCACAGACTTCTGTGGGTTATATTGACTTAAAGCTTTGAAAGGAAAGGATCCTATGAGAAAATGTTTTCGTAAAGCTGTCAGTTTTCTGCTATGTGTAGCGGTGCTGTTTGGGTTCCCGTATCCCGGCGATATGCCCGAGGTGTCGGCGGCGGAGCCGATTGTGGTTGTGATTGACCCGGGGCATGGCGGCAACAATCTGGGGACGGATTATCTTCCGATACCGGAGAAAGACTACACCCTGCTCGTGGCGCAGTATATGAAAGAGCAGCTGGAGAAATACCGGAATGTAGAGGTTTATCTGACGCACGCGGAGGATGTCAGCATGTCGCTGGAGGCGCGGGCAGAATTTGCGCGTCAGGTGAACGCCGATTTCCTGTTCTCCCTGCATTTTAACATGTCGCTTCCCCATACCCTGTACGGAAGCGAGATTTGGATTCCCTCTACGGGGACATTGTACACGCAGGGCTACAGCGCCGGATATGAGTTCCTGGCGCAGTTTGCACAGATGGGGCTGTTCAACAGAGGCATCAAGACCCGCATCGGCAATAAAGGAGATTATTACGGCATTATCCGTGAATGCACCGCGCGGGACATTCCCGCGATTATTGTGGAGCACTGCCATGTTGACAATATAAATGACATCGGATATATCTGGTCCGCGGATCTTCTAAAGGAGCTTGGCGTGCGCGACGCGGAGGCCGTCGCGAGATACTTCGGGCTGACCTCAAAGGACGGAACGGTCAGCTACAGCGATTATGCGCCCTTGGCGATACCCGTGCCGGCAGGACGGGTATACAACGACACGACGCCGCCCGACTATGTGACAGCCATGCTGATTGATTGCGACAGGACGGGGAAATACGCCACGGTTCAGCTGAGCGCCGCGGATTCGGATTCCCTGCTGCAATATTATGCGTATTCCACGGACGGCGGTCTGACCTGGTCGGCCTTTCAGCCTTGGGACAGGACGAGAGAGACTATGACCATAACAGTCAACATGGGCTATGGAAATAAATCCGGCCTGATATTCAAGGTTTCCAATATCTATGACAGAGAAACCATGTCCAACCCCTTGAGCTTTTATTGAACCTTGGTTGAACCGTTTGGTCAATACACGCAGCAGAGAACCACACCGTAATAGAGTGCGGAGAGAAGCGTCATAAACAGCTTATGCTTAAAGTAATACAGCAGCGGCAGCTTTGATTTTTCCAGAAAGCAACTCGTTTGCAGGAAGCAGGAGATACCGCCAAAGCACAGGGATGTCATGATCCAAAACACCTTTGCCGGATTCCCGAGGGAAGTCGTGTAGATTGCCTGAATCCCGCCTATGATTTCGACAAAGCTCGAGGCCACGGCGCTTATATCCGATGAAATCGGGACAAAGTCCAGAAGGATTCGGAACGAGTTTGTAAAGGTAATATACCCGCCAAGCAGTATCAGTGACTGTGTGTTCTCCAGACAGGCTCTTTTCAAAATCGAGGGCATGGACGCTGTCAATCCTTGCGCGGGCAAGGACGGTGTGTGATTTCCGTGGTCTGCCGGCGGACGGACGTGGCTCAGAACGATTCCGTAGACCGCCGGTATTCCATACATCCCGAACAGAAACGGAAGACTGTTGTGACAGCCGCAGGTCTTGAGCATCGGGAGAACGATTCCGAGAAAATACGCCGGCCCGATATTGTTGCAGAAGCTCAGCAGGGACAAGGCCTCCGAGCGGTTGATTTTCTTGTTTTCATACAGCTCGCTGATTACTTTCGCTCCCATCGGGAAGCCGCACAGAAAGCCCATAAAAACCGCGTACAGTCCATAGCGGCTGTAGGAATAGACGCGTTTGAGTACAATATTCAACAGCTTTCCCAGCTCTATATCCGCGCCGCTGTATATCATGATGGAGCTGAGCATCATAAACGGAAACAGGGTGGGTACCATTCTGACCGCCCACTGATACAATCCCTGATAGGCATATTGGAACGTGGAGGCGGGATTGTTCAGGACAATGATAATCAATATCAGATACGCTATGGTTTTTAATCGCAACGCCGACACCTGCCCGAATACATGCTTTACATTACAGCTTATTGTCCGCCCATGCAATTTATTCATTATCGGAAAGAACTGTTACGGAACCTGAAGGGAATGGAGACATGCGACTTGACAAATATCTCGCCGACTTGCAGCTTGGCACGCGCAGTCAGGTGAAGACGGATATCCGAAAGGGGCGCGTGAGTGTCAACGGGACGGTCGTGACGCAGCCGGATTACCGGCTTGACGAGAGCCGGGATACCGTCGCCTATGCGGGCGCCGTGCTGACTTACCGCAAATATCGCTATTACATGATGTATAAGCCCGCCGGCGTCGTGACCGCTACCCGGGATTATTATGACAAAACGGTTTTGGATCTGCTGCCCGACGCGCTGCGAACGGATTTATTTCCCGTGGGACGGTTGGATAAGGACACCGAGGGGCTTTTGCTTCTCACAAACGACGGGGAACTGGCACATTGTCTGCTCGCACCGAAGAAGCATGTGGATAAGACCTACTATGCCGAGTGCAGCGGAACGATTTCGCAGGAGGATATTGAAAGGCTTTCGCGCGGCGTTGACATCGGCGACGATACGCCCACGCAGCCCGCGACGCTTCGACTGCTCTCACGGACACAGGAACAATACCGGTTGGAAATCACCGTCACGGAGGGGCGGTTTCACCAGATTAAGCGGATGATTGCGGCTGTTGGCGGAACGGTGACGTACCTGAAGCGGATTGCGATGGGCGGGGTGCTCCTGGACGAGACGCTTGCCAAGGGCGGATATCGGGAGCTCACCGCGCGGGAGGAAGCGCTTTTGATGCCGTTGAAGGCGGCAGAATAGGAGGACACGGGGTTGTCGTTAGCGAATGGATTTCTTCCAACTACACCGGAAGAGGTAAGAGAGCTTGGCTTGGAGCAGCTTGATTTTATATATATTACCGGGGATGCCTATGTGGATCATCCATCGTTCGGAGCCGCCATCATTACGCGGGTTCTGCAGGCCAACGGCTACAGTGTCGGCGTTATCGCGCAGCCGGACTGGAAGAACGACGACAGCGTAACCGCTCTCGGAAAGCCGCGCCTCGGCTTCCTCGTCTCCTCAGGGAATATGGATTCCATGGTGAATCATTACTATGTCTCAAAAAAGCGCCGGGAGACGGACGCATATACCCCCGGTGGTGCGGCGGGGAAACGTCCCGACCACGCGACGGTCGTGTACGGGAATCTGATTCGAAGAACCTACAGGGATGTCCCTATCATCATCGGCGGAATCGAGGCCAGTCTGCGCCGCATGGCACATTATGATTACTGGTCGGATTCCTTTAAGCGCTCCATTCTGTTGGACAGTCAGGCGGATATTCTCTCCTATGGGATGGGAGAGAAGTCCATTGTCGCGATAGCGGACGCCCTGAACAGTCAGATTTCCGTCAAGGATTTGTCTTTTATTCCCGGAACGGTATATAAGACAAAGGATATTTCGGGAATCTATGATTATGAGCTTTTGCCATCCTACGACGCGATGAGTGCGGACAGGCGGATCTATGCGGAGAGCTTCCGGATACAGAATGAAAATACGGACCCTTTTAACGGGAAGTCCCTGATCGAGCCTTACCCGAACGGCGTCTTTGTCGTGCAGAACGTCCCACAGCCGCCGCTCACCATGCAGGAGATGGACGATATCTATTCGCTTCCATACACGCGGACCTATCATCCCTCCTACGAGAAGGACGGCGGCGTTCCCGCAATCTCGGAGATTAAATTTTCCCTGATAAGCAACCGCGGCTGCTTCGGCGGCTGCAGCTTCTGCGCGCTGACCTTTCATCAGGGGCGCATCATACAGGTGCGAAGCCACGAATCCATCCTTGAGGAGGCCAAGCTTATCACACAGGATAAGGATTTCAAGGGCTATATCCATGATGTGGGCGGCCCCACCGCGAACTTCCGACAGCCCTCCTGCAAAAAGCAATTAAAGAGCGGCGTCTGTAAGCACCGTCAATGTCTGTGCCCGAAGCCGTGTCCCAATCTGGAGGCGGATCACTCCGATTATCTGGCGCTTTTGCGGAAGCTGCGGGCACTCCCCGGGGTGAAGAAGGTCTTTGTGCGGTCGGGCATCCGCTTTGATTATCTTTTGCTGGACAAGGACGACACCTTCTTCCGGGAACTGGTTGAGCACCACATCAGCGGTCAGCTCAAGGTTGCGCCCGAGCACATATGCGATTCCGTCCTGATGAAGATGGGAAAGCCCGCAAACGCCGTGTATGAGGCCTTTACCGAAAAATACCGGAGGCTGAACCAAAAGCTGGGCAAGAACCAGTTCCTGGTACCGTACCTGATGTCCTCCCATCCCGGCTCCACCTTAAAGGATGCCGTGCGGTTGGCGGAATATCTGCGGGATACCGGCTATATGCTGGAGCAGGTGCAGGATTTTTATCCGACGCCCTCCACCGTCTCCACCGTAATGTACTATACCGGCGTTGACCCACGGACCATGAAGCAGGTATATGTGTGCAGGAATCCGCATGAGAAGGCCATGCAGCGGGCATTGATTCAATACCGCAACCCCAAGAATTACGATTTGGTATCGGAGGCGCTGAAGGCCGCGGGACGGGAGGATTTGATCGGCTTTGGCAGAGAATGCCTGATTCGCCCGCGAAGGCTCTCAAGCGAGAAGAAATCAAAGGGAAAAAAATCAACTGCAAAAAATAAAAAATCACGCCGCTGAAGCGTCAGGCTTCGCGGACGAATGGAGGAAAACATGAACATTATTCTTATCACAGGCGCGTCCTCGGGAATGGGCGTTGAATTTGCACTACAGACAGACAGTATCTTTGACAGGGTGGACGAGATATGGATGATTGCGCGCCGCAAGGAGGCCATGCTGGAGGTCGCGCAGCATCTGAATCATACGACAAGGATTCTTGACATGGATGTCACAAATGAAGAGCATTTTAAGCGGCTTGAGAACCTTCTGGCGGAGGAAAAGCCGACAATTCGTATGCTCGTCAACTGTGCGGGCTACGGTGTGATGGGGAAGTTCGCCCGTCTGTCCCCGAAAGAACAGCTTGGCATGATAGACGTCAACTGCAGGGCTCTGACGCGGATGACCTATCTGTGTCTGCCTTATATGAAGAAGAACAGCCGCATTATCCAACTCGCTTCCAGCGCCGCGTTTATGCCGCAGCCGGAGTTTGCAGTTTACGCCGCGACCAAGGCCTATGTGCACAGCTTCTCAAGGGCGCTTAACCGGGAGCTTCGCCCGAGAAGGATTTATGTCACGTCGGTCTGTCCGGGGCCTGTGGACACGCCGTTTTTTGATATTGCGGAGAAAGACGGCAAGATACTCGCCGTCAAGAAGCTCACCATGACGCGTGCCGACAGGGTTGTCGCGCAGGCGCTCGCGGATTCCTACCACAAGCGGGAGGTTTCCGTATACAGCTGCCTTATCAGGATGTTCCATGTTATGACGAAGCTGGTTCCCCACAGGGTACTGCTGACGGCGCTCGGCTGCATCCAAAAGAAATCATAATTTCGACACAGGAAAAGGAGCTGTCAGATACCATGAAAATGCAAAAACAGGCAAAGGGAACCTTCGGGTATCCTCCCTATCAGACAAAGCTGGTGATTCTGCGAACCGTCCTGTATTTCCTGCTCGCGATGGCGGTATTTTTGCTCGGATATTTTTCAACCGGGACAAAGGAGAACCTGCTGACGGTGGTCGCGGTCTGCGGCCTGCTGCCGGCCTGCAAGAGCCTTGTCTCCGTCATTATGTATCTCAGAATACCGGCGTTCAGCGCGGAGACGTATCGGGCAATATCGTCCAAGACCGGGGACATGACGGTTTTGTACAGCCTGTATCTGACCTCCTACAAGAAGAATTTCCCGATAAACTGCTTTGGCGTGCGCGGAAATTGTCTGGTAGGCTATACGGAATTTGCAGACTGTGACGTCGCGGCCTGCGAGGAGCATATAAAGGAGCTGTTAAAGCAAAACCGTCTCAAGAACGTCACCGTAAAGATATTCCGGGATCAAAGGAAGTTCGAGGAACGGCTGGCGCAGCTCGGAGACGCGGAGCACGGCGCAAGAGAAGCGGATATCGCGGCGCTTCTATGCGACATTTCCCTCTGATATAGCGAGGTCAACGACATGATTTTATTTCAGATAAGCGCAAACGAGGCGGGGCAGCGGTTTGACAAATATTTGAAGAAGCTTCTCAAAAACGCGCCTGACAGCTTTTTGTACAAAATGCTGCGCAAGAAAAACATTACCCTGAACGGCGAAAAGGCGGACGGGCGGGAGCCGCTTGCCGTTGGCGATACCGTGCGGCTTTTCCTCTCGGACGAGACCTTCGGGAAGTTCTCGGGAAATGCACAGGCCGCGGATACGGCGGACACTGTCCCATATAAACAGGCGTATGACGCACTTGGCAGCCTGCATATCGTATTTGAGAACCGAGACATCTTGGTGGTGGACAAGCCTGCCGGCGTGCTGTCACAGAAGGCCGCGCCCACCGACAGGAGCCTGAATGAGTGGCTCATCGGATACCTGCTTGAGAGCGGACAGATCACCGCCCGGGAGCTTGCAACCTTCAGGCCTTCCGTCTGCAACCGCTTGGACAGGAATACCTCGGGGATGGTCGTCTGCGGCAAGACGCTTGCGGGAAGTCAATATATGAGCGCGCTGATCAGGGATAAAGCGCTCGAGAAATATTATTATTGTCTGGTTGACGGTGCGGTCACGCTGAATGAACGCATAACGGGCCGGCTGCATAAGGACGGCGCGCACAATAAGGTTCGGATATATCGCGATTTGCAGGAGACCGCGGCGCGGGAGGACACGGACGCTATCGACACGGCCTTTTCCACGCTGAGAAGCAACGGCCGGGTCACACTGCTGGAGGCCCGGCTCTTCACCGGGAAGCCGCACCAGATTCGGGCACAACTGGCGGCGTTGGGGCACCCGATTATCGGGGATACCAAGTACGGAAGCAGGACAATACCGGCGTTATTTTATGACATTGGCGTCAGGTATCAGCTTCTCCACGCGCATAAGCTGGTGTTCCCTGAGACCTCAGAGGATCGCTTTGCGGAGACTTCCAAAATGGTACTGTGCTGTGAACCGCCGGAGATTTTTCGGAGAGCGATGGGAGAGGAGTAAGGATATGCCTACATGGAATTCGAGAGGGCTTCGCGGCTCGCTTCTGGAGGAAATGATCAATCTCTCAAATGAAAAGTATCGGGAAAACGGGCTTGCCCTGATTCAGAAGGTGCCAACGCCGATTACGCCGATTACCATCGATAAAGAGACGCACCATATCACGCTGGCCTACTTTGAACAGAAGAGCACCGTGGATTATATCGGCGCCGTGCAGGGGATTCCGGTGTGCTTTGACGCGAAGGAGTGCGCGGTGGACACCTTCGCGCTGCAAAACATCCATCCGCATCAGGTACAGTTTATGCGGGATTTTGAGCGGCAGGAGGGCATTGCCTTTTTCCTCATATATTATACCGGCAAGGATATTATGTACTACCTGCGGCTGCGGGAATTGAACGTCTTTTGGGACAGGATGGAGCAGGGCGGCAGGAAGAGCTTCCGCTTTGAGGAGCTGAACAGTCAATACTTTTTGAAGTCCGGAGGCGGACAGCCGGTGCCGTATCTGGATATGATACAGGCAGACTTAAACGACAGGGATTCGGAAAAGAATAGTGGTTGACACCTGCCGGAAAGAACTGTATACTTTTAAACTGGTACGTTATCGTTAATTTGTGCCGCTGAAAGCGGCATAGGGGAATAGATTGAAAAATGATTATAAGACAGCAAAAAACGCTGTCTAACAATCATTATATTTCAATCCGGAAAAACGCAAAGACAGCGTTTTTCATTACTATTTATGCCGCTGAAAGCGGCATAGGGGAATAGAATGAAGGAGATTTACATCATGGATTTTACCGGCAAACGATTGGTACATACACCGGAGGGCGTGCGGGACATATATGGCGCGGAGTACGCGAACAAGCAGAATATCCGGAGATTGTTCGGGGAGAAGCTGCATTCCTACGGCTATCAGGATATACAGACGCCGACCTTTGAATTTTTTGACGTTTTCAGCAGGGAAATCGGGACAACCCCCTCCAAGGAGCTGTACAAGTTCTTTGACAAGGAGGGGAATACGCTGGTTCTGCGGCCCGACTTTACGCCCTCAATCGCGCGCTGTGCCGCGAAATATTTTATGGATGCGACGATTCCCCTGCGTTTTTGCTATGAGGGAAACACCTTTATCAATACGGATAATTTGCAAGGAAAATTAAAGGAGACGACCCAGATGGGCGCGGAGCTGATCGGAGACGCTTCCCCTGAGGCGGACGCGGAAATGATTGCCATGCTGGTCGAGGCCCTGCGCAACGCGGGGCTGAAGGAATTTCAGGTCTCCGTCGGGCAGATTGACTTTTTCAAGGGATTATGCGCACAGGCAGGGCTGGACGAGGAGACAGAGCTTGCCCTGCGCGAGTTTATCTCCTGCCGGAATGATTTCGGCGCACAGGAGCTGCTGGAGAGCAGCAATGTCCCTGCGGACAGTATTGCGGCGCTGCTGCGCGTCAGCGGGCTTTTCGGCTCCTGCGATATTCTGGATGCGGCGCTGTCCATCGCGGACAACGAGCGCTCCGTGAAGGCGGTGGAGCGTCTCAGACAGGTGTATGCGCTGTTGAAGCTCTACGGGGTGGAACCATATATTTCCTTTGATTTAGCGATGGTTAGCAAGTATAATTATTATACCGGCGTTATTTTTAATGCGTACACATATCAGACAGGAAGCGCCATCGCCAAGGGCGGCCGTTACGACAGGCTTCTGGAGAAGTTCGGAAAGCCAGCGCCGGCCACAGGCTTTGTCGTTATTATTGATGACCTTGTATCCGCGCTCACACGGCAGAACGCCTGCCCCGAGCCGGAGAATAGGAATTTGCTTCTGGTATACGCGTGCGGCACCGCACAGGCGATACAGGAGGCGAAGCGTCATCGCGGGGATGGCTGTCACACGGTTCTGATGAAGAAGGAAGCGGACGAGGAGGCCTATCGGGCGTTTGCAACTGCAAACAATTTCTCAAAGGTTCTTTTTATATAAAAGATGATGGAGGTAAACACAAGCTATGAATAACGCCGCGCGTGATGCGAGATACCTTACCTTCGCCCTTGGTAAGGGAAGGCTTGCGACACAAACTTTAGAGTTACTGGAAAAGGTCGGCATAACCTGTGAGGAGATTAAGGATAAAAGCTCCCGAAAGCTCATCTTCGTCAATGAAGCGCTGAAGCTCAGGTTCTTTCTGTCCAAGGGACCGGACGTCCCTACATATGTGGAGTACGGCGCCGCCGACATCGGTGTTGTGGGAAAAGACACAATCATGGAGGAAAACCGGAGAGTGTACGAGGTATTGGACCTCGGCTTCGGGAGATGCCGCATGTGCGTGTGCGGCCCCGCGTCTGCGAGGGAGCTTCTTCAACACCACAACATGATACGCGTTGCCAGCAAATATCCCAAAATCGCCAAGGACTATTTCTACAATCAGAAGCATCAGACGGTCGATATTATCAAGCTGAACGGCTCCGTTGAGTTGGGGCCGATTGTCGGGCTCAGCGATGTGATTGTAGATATTGTGGAGACCGGTTCCACGCTGCGAGAGAACGGTCTGGAGGTTCTGGAGGAGATTTGCCCGCTTTCCGCGCGCATGATTGTCAATCAGGTGAGCCTCAAGATGGAGGCGGACAGAATCAGGGAGCTGCTGCAGAGGCTGAAGGACAGCCTGCCCATGCAGACGGCTTAATCGGGAAAGGGGATTAAAATGCGGATAGTAACTTTAAATGACGAGACAAAAGAAAATCTGTTGGAGAGCCTGCTAAAGAGAAGCACCAACAATTACGGTGAATATGAGTCGGTTGTGGCCGGCATTATTGAGAACGTAAAGCGACGAAAGGAGGAGGCCATCTTTGAGTATGCACTTCAATTTGACAAGTGCAGCCTTACAAAGGATACCTTTCAGGTGACAAAAGAAGAGATCGGCGCGGCATATCAAGAGCTTGACGCGCATTTTATACAGGTGATGCGGGATTCCGCCGCCAACATCCGCGCCTACCACGAGAAGCAGAAGCGCAATAGCTGGTTTGACGCGAAGGCGGATGGCACCATCCTCGGGCAGAAGCTTACGCCGATGCAGACTGTCGGCGTCTATGTCCCGGGCGGAAAGGCGGCATATCCCTCGACAGTTCTTATGAATGTCGTGCCTGCGGAGGTTGCGGGTGTCCCGAATATCATAATGACGACCCCGGCAGGGGCGGACGGGAAGGTGAATCCTGCGACCTTGGCCGCGGCGGACATTGCGGGCGTTGATGCCATCTTCAAGACCGGAGGCGCACAGGCCATCGCGGCGATGGCGTATGGGACGCAGCAGATCCCCAAGGTCGATAAGATTGTCGGCCCGGGGAACATTTTTGTCGCGCTGGCCAAGCGGGCCGTTTACGGGCATGTCAGCATTGACTCCATTGCCGGCCCCTCGGAAATCCTCGTGCTTGCGGACGAGAGCGCAACGCCGCGGTATGTTGCGGCGGACCTGCTCTCACAGGCAGAGCATGACGAGCTTGCGTCTGCGATTCTGATCACGACGAGCAGGGAGCTTGCGGACAAGGTGTCCGTGGAGATTGACAGCTTTGTCAGGACACTTGAGCGCAGGAAGATTATCCGGAAATCTCTGGATAACTACGGATATATTCTGGTTGCGCCCGATATGGAGACGGCGATAGAGGCGGCCAATGAGATTGCGTCAGAGCACTTAGAAATCCTGACCCAAAATCCCTTTGACACCATGACCCGAATCCGGAACGCGGGGGCAATTTTCCTCGGGGAATACTCCTCGGAGCCACTCGGTGATTATTATGCGGGTCCAAATCATGTGCTTCCCACAAACGGCACCGCGAAGTTCTTCTCGCCGCTGAATGTGGACGATTACATGAAGAAATCCAGCGTCATTTCCTATTCGCGGGAAGCACTGGAGCGGGTGCATGAGGATATTGAGCTTTTCGCGCAGAGGGAAGGGCTCACCGCACATGCGAACTCAATTCGCGTGCGCTTTGAGAAGTAATGGCGGAGAGAGGAGCGGACATGGGAAAGGATATTGTCAAAAAAGATACTGTCGTCAGAAATGCGGCAGTACACAGAAATACAAAAGAAACCGATATCGAGCTAAAGCTTGTGCTTGACGGCGAGGGAAAGTCCGACATTGACACGGAAATTGGATTTTTTAATCATATGCTGGAGGGATTTTCTAAGCACGGCTTCTTTGACTTGACTCTAAAAGTCAAAGGAGACTTGGAGGTGGACGGCCACCATACGGTGGAGGACACCGGCATTGTGCTTGGGACGGCTATCCGAGAGGCACTCGGGGATAAGAAGGGAATCAAGCGTTACGGCTATTTTGTCCTTCCGATGGACGACGCTCTGGCGCTCTGTGCGGTTGACTTGTGCGGTCGGCCATATCTGGGCTTTGACGGGGTATTTCCCAATGCGATGGTTGGAGATTTTGACACTTCCCTTGTGCGGGAATTTTTCTACGCAGTCTCTTACAGCGCGGCAATGAACATTCATATCAGGCTGCTGAGCGGTGAGAACAGCCACCACATGATAGAGGCGGTTTTCAAAGCCTTTGCGAAGGCGCTCGACGAGGCGGTTGCCATGGATGACAGGATAAAGGATGTATTATCGACAAAAGGAAGTTTAGGTGAATATTTATGGAGAGTGTGAAGAGAAGTTCTAATGCTCACAGCAGAGGCTGCTTCGCAAAGAACTTCTAAGTCTGCTTTGCAGACTTTCTTCATCTGGATTTGTGATTCCGCAGAGCGGAATCATGGGAGGTTAGGATGAAAAGGTTTATAACGAGAGTACTTAGTATGCTGCTTGCAATCTGTATGCTCGCGGGGATCCCCGCGGTGCGTTCGGAGGCGGCGGTAGGCGAGAAGGGTGTTGATGTTTCCAAATGGCAAGGGCCTGTCAACTGGGCTGCCGTGGCACAGAGCGGTGTGTCCTTTGCTTTCATCAAGGTGGGCTCCCTAAAGAGCGGCATCGACGAATACTTTTACTATAATATGGCTGCCGCACAGGCGGCGGGTATCAAGACAGGCGTGTATATCTATTCCTACG
Organism: Roseburia sp.; assembly: GCA_023664265.1. GTDB lineage: Bacteria > Bacillota > Clostridia > Lachnospirales > Lachnospiraceae > COE1. The sequence goes on along the minus strand of JAMPFV010000029.1, from coordinate 13,750 downwards.
CGACCAACGTTGAGGAGGCGGCAGTCGAAGCGCAGTTTGTTTTAAATGCGATTCAGAATGTACAGGTTTCCTATCCGGTTGTGTGGGATGTGGAGGATAATGTCCAGAAACAGCTCTCACCGGAGATGCTCTCCCTGATGGCAAACACTTTCTGCGCTATGATCGAGGCGGAGGGCTATTACCCGATGGTCTATGCGAACAAAACATGGTTCACGACGAGAATCGGGCCTGTTTTCTTTGACAAGTGGGTTGCACAGTGGGCCGACAGATGCGATATTCCCGATGCGGCTGTGTGGCAGTATTCCAGCACCGGCGTGGTGCCTGGTATCAGCGGAAGCGCCGACATGAACATTGCACTGAAGGATTTTTCCACAAGCATTGTTCAGACCGGATGGGTTGCGCGAAAGGGATTTCTCCACTATTATATTGATTACAAGATGCAGCGCGGCTGGCTGAACTTAGGCACGGACAGGTACTATCTGGACGCGGCGGGACGCATGACCACGGGATGGCTGCTGCTCGACACGGGCGTTTATTTCATGCAGCCGACCACGGGAGTTATGTCTGTAGGCTTCACGCCCATCGGGCTTGGCATGTATTACTTTGACGCGGACGGCGTGATGCAGACGGGCTTACAGAATATCGCGGGATTGAGCTTTTTCTTCGCTCCGGACGGCGCGATGTATACGGGCTTCTTTGCATTCCCGGACGGTATGCGGTTCTTTGCGGCGGATGGTCATATGCTGACGGGACTCAGCCTTGTAGGAGAGAATTATCACTATTTTGACGGCAATGGCGTGATGCAAATCGGCTGGCAGACGCTTGGCGGACAGCGGTATTATTTTGATGCGGCAGGCGTGATGCAGACGGGACTACAGATTATCGACGGAAAAACATATCTGTTTGACGCAGCGGGCGTAATGCAGACTGGTTTACAGACCATCGGCGGAAAGCTCTATCTGTTTGAGGCGGACGGGCATATGGTGACCGGACCGTATCAGATGAACGGACTTTCTTATCTGTTCGCGGCAGACGGCTCCATGTACACGGGCTGGTTCAACGACGGGCTGACGGTGAAATATTACGAGGCGGACGGGCATATGGCTATCGGTCTTGTGACCATCGGTGACGGCGTGTACTACTTTGACGCATACGGAAATATGCAGACCGGACTTGTGGATGTTGGCGGAACGCCGCTGCTCTTTGACGCGGACGGAAGATTATTGTTGCAATAGACAGAATACGGCAGGGTGTTTATGAGAGATTTGGCTTTAAGCGATGAGATTTTGTTGCGGGTAGAGAAGCCTGCGCGCTATATCGGAAATGAAGTAAACAGTGTGATGAAGGACGCCGGTGCGGTGGAAGTACGGTTTGCCATGTGCTTTCCGGATGTCTATGAGATTGGTATGTCGCACCTTGGCATACAGATTATTTACGATATGCTGAATCATTTTGAGGATACATGGTGTGAACGGGTGTATTCTCCTTGGCCTGACTTGGATTCCATTATGCGCGAGAAGGGGATTCCCCTTTTCGCGCTGGAATCACAGGAGCCTATCAAGGACTTTGACTTTCTCGGGATCACGATTCAGTATGAGCTGTGCTACACGAACATTTTACAGGTGCTCGATCTGTCCGGCATTCCATTGCCGGCGGCGGAGCGCACATGGGAGCATCCGATTGTGATTGGCGGCGGCCCTTGTACCTATAATCCGGAGCCGATTGCAGATTTCTTTGATATATTTTACATTGGGGAGGGGGAGACACAGTATCGTCCCCTGCTTGATTTATATAAGACCTGCCGGCGGGAAAACGCCACGAGAGCGGAGTTCCTTGAGCGGGCGGCGCAGCTTTCGGGGATCTATGTCCCGCAGCTCTATGAGGTCGCTTACCATGAGGACGGCACGATCAAGTCCTTTACGCCCAAGCTTGCGGGTATCCCTGCCACCGTCACAAAGGAGCTTGTCACCGATTTATCTCAGACGTACTATCCGTTAAAACCGGTCGTGCCGTTTATCAAATGCACGCAGGACAGGGTAGTGCTGGAGATTCAGAGAGGCTGCATCCGCGGCTGCCGCTTCTGTCAGGCAGGACAGCTTTACCGTCCGGTGCGGGAGCGCGACGTGCAGATGCTCAAGGAAACGGCTGTCAAAATGCTTGAGAATACCGGACATGAGGAGATTTCCCTCAGCTCGCTCAGCTCGAGCGACTATTCACAGCTTGAGGAGCTGGTGAATTTCCTGATTGACAACTGCCATGAGAAAAAGGTCAATATTTCCCTTCCATCTCTCCGAATCGATGCATTCTCGCTGGAGGTTATGGAGAAGGTGCAGGATATCAGAAAGAGCAGCCTGACCTTTGCGCCCGAGGCGGGAAGCCAGCGTCTCCGGGATGTCATCAACAAGGGATTGACTGAAGAGGTCATCCTAAAAGGCGCCGCGCTTGCGTTCAAGGGCGGCTGGAATCGGGTGAAGCTGTATTTCATGCTGGGGCTTCCAACCGAGACGGACGAGGATATCCGCGGGATTGCGGAGCTTTCCAACAAAATTGCCGCCGTCTACTATGAAGTGCTTCCCAAGGAAAAAAGAAACGGAAGAGTACAGATTGTCGCAAGCACGTCCTTCTTTGTTCCCAAGCCGTTCACGCCCTTTCAATGGGCTTCTCAGTGTACGAAGGAGGAGTTTCTTGAAAAGGCTTATACGACCAAGCGGGCCGTGGCGGAGCAGTTGAATCAGAAGAGCATCAAATACAACTGGCACGAGGCGGATGCGAGCGTTATGGAGGGCATTCTCGCGCGCGGGGACAGACGGCTTTGCAAGCCGATTCTGGCTGCCTATCGGAAGGGCTGCATTTTCGACGCATGGGGCGAATATTACAGGCATGATGTCTGGATGGATACCTTTGCTGAGCACGGCGTTGATATCGCATTCTATACCACGAGGGAGCGCGGACCGGACGAGATTTTCCCGTGGGATTTCATCGACTGCGGCGTGAGCAAGGCGTTTCTCAAACGGGAGTGGCAGAATGCATGCGCGGGTAAGGTTACGCCCAACTGCCGCGAGCAGTGTAACGCCTGTGGCGCTTCCGGATTCAATTGCGGCGTCTGCACGGAGCCCCACGCAGGAACGGAGGTTGATTCCCTATGAAGCTGCGGATTAAATTTTCCAAGCATGGCGCACTTAAATTTATCGGGCATCTCGACGTGATGCGGTATTTCCAGAAGGCCGTCCGGCGCGCGGGCATTGATATTGCATACTCGACAGGGTTCAGCCCGCATCAGGTGATGTCCTTTGCATCTCCCTTGGGTATCGGGCTGGAGAGCAACGGCGAATACATGGACATCGAGGTCAATTCCCTCACCTGTTCTCAACAGCTCATCGACGACCTCAACGCGCAGATGGTTGAGGGGATTCGCGTTCTGGAGGCGAAGCTGCTCCCTGAGAATGCCGGAAATGCGATGGCAAGTGTCTGCGCGGCGAAGTATACAATACGGTTTCGGGACGGATTCCGGCCGATGTTCCTGAATCAGGCGACGCTGGATCGTTTTTACAGCCAGCCGGAAATTATTGTGACCAAAAAGACAAAGCGCAGTGAGACGACCTTTGATATGAAGCCCTATATCTTTGAATTTGCCCTTGCAGAGGAGGGGGGACTCCTGCTCACCGTAGATGCAAGCAGCAGCGGAAATATCAAGCCCAGTCTTGTCATGCGCGCATATTATGAGCAGAATGGCTGTGTGCTGGACGAATTTGGACTTCTGATCACAAGGGAGGAGACCTATATAAATGTTGGAAATGATACCGACCGAAGGTTAGAGCCGCTTGGCTTTATCGGGAGTGACTACGGATGAGCGCGCTGCAATATGTCCTGACGAAATATCAGGGCGGTATTCTGTCGTTTTCGTCGGGTATGGAAACGAATCGTTTTGAATCCGTGACGTTTACGCCCGCGCAGCAGGACAGCGCGGCCATCGGCGATATCTTTGTGGCAAAGGTCATCACGGTCGCGGTGCACATGAATGCCGTTTTTATTGATTACAGACAGGGGGCGAAGGGGTATCTGCCGTTTCGTCCGTCCTGTCCTCCCGTGTTGCTCAACCGCCGTTATGACGGCAGTCTGAGAGCGGGAGACGAACTTCTCGTACAGCTTGAGAAGGAGGCCGTGCGCACCAAGGAGCCGGTTTTTACCGCCAATCTGTCGCTTGCGGGAAAATATTGCGTCGTCACAAGCGGGAATACTCATAAAAGCGTTTCAAAGAAATGTGACAGGGAAACGCGGGCGCTGCTGGCTGACGCGATTCCCAAGGATACCGCTTATGGGATTGTTGTCCGCACAAACGCCGCATCCCTTTTGGAGTCGCCGCAGGAGGATGAGCCGCTGCGGCCGTTTCTGGACGAATGCGCCCGCCTGATCGCCATGATGGAGAGGCTGCTGCGAGAGGGAATCCACAAAACCTGTTACAGCCGGATTTACAAGGCGGCGCCGTCTTATCTGACCTATCTGCGGGATACGGACACTACACAGTACCAACGGATTGTTACGGATGACGAGGCGCTGTATCGGGAGCTTCTTGACTTCTCCGCCGACCATATACCGGAGCTGTCCGACTGCATTTCCCTGTATACGGACGCTTCCTATCCCCTGCAGAAGCTGTACAGCGTGCAGACAAGACTGCAGGAGCTGACGTCCCCGCGGGTATGGCTGAAATCCGGTGCGTATCTCGTGATTGAGAAAACGGAAGCGCTGTATGTGATTGACGTAAACTCCGGGAAAAATATTTCCAAGAAGAACGCCGCCCGGTATTTTCGCGACATCAACTTGGAGGCGGCCGCCGAGTGTATGCGACAGATTCGCCTGCGGAATCTCTCCGGCATTATTCTGATTGATTTTATCAATATGGAGGACGATAAGCTGAATGAGGAGCTTTTGCGGGAGCTGCGCGCCCTGGCGGGACGGGAGCGGATACAGACCACCGTTGTTGACATGACGCCGCTGGGACTTGTCGAGATTACGCGGAGCAAGAAAATGAAAGCGCTGGCGGAGCAGCTTCGGCAGTCCCGGCCTGACAATCCGTAAAATTTTTTCAAATATCTTGACTTTTGGGAAACGGAATGCTATGATATACAAGTATGCCGCATAACGTGGTTAAAGTATGCAGTATCTTGCTGCATCACCAAAGTTAGCGAGTAATGATTTAGGAGGTGCAATATGTACGCGATTATTGCAACAGGTGGAAAGCAGTACAAGGTTTCCGAGGGAGACGTTATCAGAGTTGAGAAGCTCGATGCCGAGGACGGAAGCACTGTAACTTTTGACAAGGTTATCGCTGTCAGCAATGATTCTCTCAAAGCAGGCGCGGACGTAGCGGGCGCATCCGTCACGGCTACCGTTATGAAGCAGGGGCGCGCGAAGAAGATTATCGTCTACAAGTACAAGAGAAAGACAGGCTATCACAAGAAAAACGGTCATAGACAAGCATACACACAGGTTAAGATTGACAAGATCAACGCTTGACGGATGCTGTTCGTTCGATTGATATGACTAGGATTACTGTTTACAAATCCAATAACGACCGGTATACGCGCTTTACGTGCGAGGGGCATTCCGGCTTTGCGGCATCCGGAAAGGATATTGTATGCGCCGCCATATCCGTGTTAGTGATTAATACAATCAACGCCTTGGAGACCTTTACCGGGGACACGCCGGAGGTTCTTCAGGATGAGGAGGGCGGTCGTATTGATTGCCGTTTCCAATCGGAGACGAGCGAGGACGCAACGCTTCTGATGAATGCCATGATATTGGGTTTGGAGACCATTGCGGAGCAATGGGGCGGAAAATACTTAAAACTTAAATTCAGGGAGGTGTAAACCATGATGAACTTAAACCTTCAGTTTTTTGCTCATAAGAAGGGTGTCGGCTCTACCAAGAACGGCAGAGATTCCGAGTCCAAGAGATTAGGTGCGAAGAGAGCAGACGGTCAGTTTGTAAAGGCAGGCAACATTTTATACAGACAGCGCGGTACGAAAATTCATCCGGGCATCAATGTCGGAAGAGGCGGAGATGATACATTATTTGCATTGGTGGATGGCGTACTCAGATTCGAGAGAAAGGGAAGAGACAGAAAGCAGGCTTCCGTTTATCCTGTAGAGGAGAAATAAGACCATACGCGAGAATGCATGAAGGCTTCAGGCTCCGCCTGAAGCCTTTTCGTATCAAAATAATCGAAAGGCTGGTAAACAATCAATGTTCGCAGACAGAGCTAAAATATATATCAGAAGCGGCAAGGGCGGCGACGGTCATGTATCCTTCCGCAGGGAGAAGTATGTCCCCAACGGCGGTCCCGACGGCGGTGACGGCGGTGACGGCGGAAGCGTTATCTTTGAGGTGGACAAGGGGTTAAACACACTGACCGATTACCGCCATATTCAGAAGTACTGCGCGCAGGATGGTGAAGCGGGCAGCAAACGCAATTGCCGTGGGAAGAACGGCGAGGATATCGTATTAAAGGTTCCCGAGGGGACGGTTATCAGGGAATTTGACTCCGGCAGGATTATTGCCGATATGTCCGGCGATAACAGCCGCCTGGTTATTCTGCGGGGAGGCAAGGGCGGCAACGGCAACCAGCATTACGCGACCTCCACCATGCAGGCGCCCAAGTACGCGCAGCCCGGACAGCAGTCCAAGGAGCTTTGGCTGTTCCTTGAATTGAAGGTGATTGCGGACGTCGGGCTTGTCGGGTTCCCCAATGTCGGGAAATCCACACTGTTGTCGCGCGTGACGAATGCGCGCCCCAAGATCGCAAACTATCATTTTACGACCCTGAATCCGAACCTTGGCGTTGTGGACTTGGATGGAAGTAAGGGCTTTGTCATCGCAGATATTCCCGGGCTGATTGAGGGCGCTTCGGAGGGTGTCGGGCTTGGCCATGAATTTCTGCGCCATATTGAGCGCACGAGGGTGCTGATTCATCTGGTGGACGCGGCCTCGACGGAGGGACGCGACCCGGTTGAGGATATTTATGCCATCAACAGGGAGCTGGAGGCCTACAATGCGGATATTGCGCACAAGCCGCAGGTTATCGCGGCCAACAAAACGGATGTCCTTCCTTCCTTGGACGACAGTGACCCCATCCGGCGCATACGGGAGGAATTTGAGCCGCAGGGTATTCGGATTTTCCCCATTTCCGCGGTTTCGGGGCAGGGAGTGAAGGAGCTTTTGTATTATGTAAGCTCCCTACTGGAGCAGATTGATGAGCCGCCGATTGTGTTTGAGCCGGAATTTAATCCGGATACGGATATTGTGACGGAGAATGAACCGTATACCGTTACCTATGATGAAGCGAAGAAAGAATATGTAATCGAAGGCCCGCGCATTGAGAAGATGCTTGGCTATACAAACCTTGATTCGGAACGCGGATTTGTCTTTTTCCAAGGCTTCCTGAAGAATAACGGCATTCTTGACGAGCTGGAGGCGCTTGGCATTCAGGACGGAGACACGGTACGCATGTATGGACTTGCCTTTGATTATTACAAAGAATAACACTATATAAATGGAGGAAGAAATGACAAGTAAACAACGCGCTTATTTAAAGGGACTGGCCATGAATATTGACCCGCTGTTCCAAATCGGCAAGTCCTCGGTAACCCCGGAGAATGTGGAGGCGATTTCCGAGGTATTCAATACCCATGAATTGGTCAAGGTCGCAGTCCTTAAAAACTGTGTGGACGATCCGAAGGAGCTTGCGCAAACGGTAGCGGAGCGCACCCATTCGCAGGTGGTTCAGGTTATCGGCAAAAAGTTTATCCTGTACAAGCCCTTTAAGGAAAATCCCAAAATCATTCTGCCACGCGAATAATTCACTGATTACGGGGGATTTCCATGGAAGCTTTTTCTGTAAAAAACGACACAAAACGCATAAAAACGGGCATCATGGGCGGCACCTTCAATCCCATCCACAACGGACACCTCGCGATTGCCCAAAGCGCATATGAGACTGTCGGCCTGGATAAGGTTCTGTTCATGCCAAGCGGGAACTCCTATATGAAAAAGCACGTTCTGGCACTCTCAAAGCGTCTGGACATGGTGCGCCTGGCAATACGGGAGTATCCGTGGTTTGAGCTCTCGCTGGTCGAGGCTGAGCGGGAGGGCAATACCTACACCTGCGAGACGCTGCAGCAGCTGACACGGGAAAATCCGGAGGTCTCGTATTATTTTATTATGGGGGCGGATTCCCTCTTCCATATTGAGGAGTGGCGGGAGCCGGAGCGGATTTTCTCCATGGCGGCGCTTGTCTGTGCGGTGCGGGAGGACTATGGCTTAGAGCGTCTTCGCCGTAAAGGGGAGGAGCTTGCGCGGCGCGGCGCGGAAATTGTTTATTTGAACACTCCGAAAATCCCGATATCCTCCACGCAAATAAGAGCGCGCGTGCGCGGCGGACTTTCGATATCAGAGCTTGTGCCTGAGCGGGTGGCTGAATACATTACACAGGAGCATTTGTATTATGAAGAAAATTAAGAAATACTTAAAGAAGCATCTTACAAAGGACCGGTATCAGCATACCGTCAATGTCGCGCACACCGCAATCGCAATGGCCATGCGGTATAACCCCGATACGACGAACGCAAACTTCATTAAGCGCGCGGAGCTGGCAGGGATGCTCCACGATTGCGCGAAGTGCATGGACAATGACAAAAAGCTTCGGATTTGTGAGAAGCACAACATCCCCTGCAGTGACTTTGAGCGGGAGCACCCGTATCTGCTTCACGGGAAAATCGGCGCGCATATCGCGAAGGAAAAGTTTTATATTTCCGATAAGGATATTCTGCAGGCCATCACATGGCATACTACGGGACGTCCCGATATGTCCCTGCTTGAGAAGATTATCTTTATTGCGGATTATATCGAGCCTTCGCGCAGACCGCTTCCGGAGCTGAATGTGATTCGCAAACTGGCCTTTGAGGATATTGACAGGGCCATGGAGAAAATCCTGCTGAACACACTCCGCTTTTTGGAGGAAAAGGGAAGCCCTATCGACACAATGACACAAAAAACATATGACAGCTATGTCAGAAACGTTTCAAGAATGGAGGAAAAGATTTGAACAGTGCAGAGAATATAAAGGACACGGTCCGCATAACGGTGGACGCCCTTACCGACAAAAAGGCGGAAAACATACAGATAATTGACATCAGCGAAATCTCCACAATCGCGGACTATTTCATCATTGCCAACGGCGCCAACAGAAGCCAGATACAGGCGCTTGCCGACAACGTTGAGGAGAAGCTTGCTGCGGCGGAAATCTATCCCAAGCATATCGAAGGCTATGGCAGCGCGAATTGGATACTGCTGGACTACAGAGACATCCTCATCCATATATTTGACAAGGAGAGCCGCGGCTTCTATGATTTGGAGCGCCTGTGGCGGGACGGAAAACCGGTAGAGCTTTAACCGGCGTTTTCTTAAAGTCTTTTGGCAAAGCACTCCCCCGTTGCACAGGGCAGTGGGGGAGTGAAGTTCTCAATTCTCAATGGCGATATAATCTGAAAACGCCGTATACCTTCCCGAGAATATCCACATTATCCACAATAATCGGATCCATTGTATCATTCTCCGGCTGCAGGCGGAAATGACCGTCTTCCTTATAAAAGGTCTTAACCGTAGCGGAGTCGTCAACCAGCGCGACCACCGTATCTCCGTTCTGAGCGGTGTTGCACGCGTTTACAAAAATGCTGTCCCCGTCAAAAATCCCGACATTTACCATACTGTCGCCCTTAACCTTCAACACAAAGGACTCGCCGCTCGGAACCATCTCCGTAGGAATGGGGAAGTAGCCCTCGATATTCTGCTTCGCCAAAATGGGAAGCCCCGCGGCCACCGTCCCGATAATGGGAATGCTGGCCATCTCATGCCGCACCATCTGGAAGCTGTCGTCCATAATCTCGATGGCGCGCGGCTTGGTCGGGTCTCTGCGGATATATCCGTTCTTCTCCAACGTCTCCAGATGAGAGTGCACGGACGAGGTGGACTTCAAATGAACCGCCTCGCAGATTTCCCGAACCGCAGGGGGATAACCTTTCTTCAAAATCTCTTCTTTGATATATTCCAAAATCTCTTTCTGCTTTGCCGTAATCTTACCATATGCCATAGTGTCATTCCTCCTTTTTCATTATCATAACACATCCATCGCAAATATGCAAACATATATTCCAAAAATTTGTTCGTATTTTTCTCAAAAAACTATTGACATCCGAACGGTCGTTCTGTATACTAATCAATACAAACGGTCGTTCGGAAAATATGTTCGCGATATTAATCGTTCGAAAGGCCGATATTTTTTAAAGGGAGGAATACCTATGAGAGACCAAATAAGAAATGCCAAGAGACGTCAGCGCCAGTTAGAGGTTCGGAGAAATATCCTGTTCTTAACGCTGACCATGGTGCTGATCATCCTTGTATCCGTATTTGTCATTTCCTTTTCTTCGGAGGCCAGCGACAGGGATCGTTCGGTTTCCCATAAATATTATACCAGTATCCGGATAGAGCAGGGAGATACCCTGTGGTCTATCGCGAATGAGTATATGGATTCCGAACATTACAGGAATGCCTCGGAGTACGTCAACGAGATTAAAGCCATGAATTCACTGACCTCCGACAGGATTATCGCGGGGAATTACCTGATTGTTCCGTATTATTCAACGGAGTATGTGTATGCGAAGCATTGAATCACCTCTGCTCTCTGAGCGTGACAGCCTTTGCGGCCTTGCGCCGCCTGTCCTCCTCAATGGCCGCGTAATGCTTTTTGGTGGTATTTACGTCCTTGTGTCCCAATACGTCCGCCACAAGGTAGATATCGCCGGTCTCGCGGTAAAGAGAGGTACCGTATGTGCTTCTGAGCTTGTGGGGCGTTATTTTTTTCAGGCTTGTAATCAGAGAAGCATATTTTTTAACCAGATTTTCCACGGCTCTCACGGTTATGCGCTTATTCTGTATGGATAGAAACAGTGCGTTTTCATGCCCGTCCAAGGGGATAATGTGCTCGCGCTGCTCCAGATAGTCCAGAAGCGCCGTCTCCACCTCCTCGCCGAAGTATACAACCGTCTCATAGCCGCCCTTGCGGCGGATTTTAACACCGTTATTGTTAAAATCAATATCCGAGATATCAATACCGACACATTCGGATACACGCAGGCCCGTGCCCAACAACAGCGTCAGAAGCGCGATATCGCGCACCTTTGTCTTTTCGTGGTATTGAAGCTGCTTTTTGGTAAGCTTGTCGCCTGTCTCCACCGTGTCCAGCAGGATTGCAACCTCATCCGCATCCAGACGGACAATCTCTTTCTCATGGAGCTTGGGCATTGGAACAAGCGCGGCAGGATTTTTTTCAATCATCTCGTTTCGGAAAAAGTAATTGTAAAAGCTTCTCAGGGACGCCAGCTTCCGCGCCCTCCCGCGTTCGTCATTCATGTATTCCTTGCCGTCCTTGACATAGTAGCGGCAGTATTCCAGATATTCTTCAATGTCAAGCCTTGTAATTTGGTCAAGAATTTCTATCGGATATTCCCTTATCGGCATTTTTTTGAAAATCGGATTGCTGTCGTGCATATATTCAAAGAACACGCGGATGTCATAGGCATAGGCAACCCTGGTTCGAGAAGATATGTATTCCTGCATTCCACGGAAATACTGCCCGCAGAAGGGGGGAAGCGTCTCCAGCAGCTCCCTCAAATGCACAATATTTTGTTTGTTTATGGCATCATGGTAGTTTGAAATATTTTTTTTCTCCAAGATATTTTCCTTTCTGTTATTGTTTCGACATACAAATATGATATAATTGATACAAGAGGATAAATAAGGCAATGCAAAATCCCTTATTTATTGTATAACAATTTTTACAATATTCCAAGATGATAGGAGAGATAGTTTTAAAATATGAAAAATGACAGAAATCATATTAAATGGGGAATCACGGCTTTTCTTGTTGTACTGGGTGGATTAATCAGTTATTACATTATCTTTCATTTGGACAGCCTGTCCGCACGCATCAGAAGTCTTTTTACGATACTGATGCCTGTGCTTGACGGACTTATCTTGGCTTATCTGCTTACCCCCTTGGTAAACGTGGTCGAGCGGCGTATCATAAAGCCCTTTTTAAAGCTGATAAGGCTCCATGTAAAGAGAGCGCACCGCCGCATATTTTCCATCCTGATAACGGATGTTTTGGTGATGGTCGTGATTTACGCATTTTTTGCCATTGCAACGCCGCAGATTTTCAACAGCATCAAGACCATCGCAGAGCAGTTCCCGAGCTATGTGGATACGCTCACCAAATGGCTGTATCAGATTCTGGAGGACAATCCGACGTTTGCCAGAAACGCAACAGGAATAATCAATAAATATTCCGTGGATTTTGAGGCCTACATCAATACCAAGATTATCCCTCAACTCAACAACGTGATTATGACCGTTTCCATGAGCGTATTTTCCGTGTTGAAGGAGTTCTGGAACCTCATCATCGGTTTCATAATTTCCATCTATTTGATTGCGGGCAAGGAGGTTCTGGCCGCGCAGGCCAAGAAGATTACCTACGCGTTTCTGTCGGTGGAGACCTCAAACCGTTTTATCAGCAATGTCCGATTTGCGAATAAGACCTTTGGCGGCTTCTTTGTCGGGAAGATTTTGGATTCCATTATTATCGGTATCATCTGCTTTATTGTCACGAACATTATCGGAACGCCGTTTTGTCTGTTGATAAGCGTTATCATCGGTTTAACGAACATTATACCGTTTTTCGGGCCCTTTTTGGGCGCCATTCCGTCTGTTCTGCTGATTTTGTTTATTGACCCGATGCAGGCGTTTTACTTTCTTGTTTTCATTATCATATTGCAGCAGATTGACGGAAATATTATCGGCCCCAAAATCCTTGGAAGCTCTACCGGCTTATCGAGCTTCTGGGTTATCTTTGCGATTACCTTATTTGGCGGAATATTCGGCATAATGGGTATGATACTCGGCGTGCCGATCCTGGCCGTAATTTTCGCGTTTTTCAAGTCACTGATCGAGTCCAGGCTGTCCGGCCGTGATCTGCCGCCTGAGACCGGCAAATACCTGAGGCTGTTGTACATCAATCCTGACGGAAAGGAGATTGTCGAGTTCCCGGAGGACGTCAAAAAGCCCTTTGGACAGATCACAAAGATACTGGTGAAGGGGCACAATTTCTTTAAGGAGCAGCACGCCAAAAGCGATACCGACAATGATACTCCCGACAATGACACTCCCGGAAAGCATAATGAATAATGACGGCCTTCCAAATGCCGCGTTACGGAGGATTGATTATAATGACAGATAAAAAATATATGGCGCCTTTATGGATTAAATATCCTGAAATATCTGAATCCAGCATAGGTTGGCGTATGGGATATGGAGAGGCCTATGCGGAAGAATTTTACGACTGGTTTTATGCGCTGTCAAAAGAAAAAAAGAAAGAATTTGAGGAAAAATTTCCCAAGCCGATTTTGTGGAACATAATGATGTATGAAACCTGTACCTATAACAACTATCATATAAGAAAGTGGAAGAAAATAAGAGGCTACAGTGCAGATACGCTTATTGAAGAAAGAAAAACGGGATTAGAAAAACCTATCATATGTTTTTGGGGACATCGGAATAAGGGCAAAAGCATCGGAAAAGAATGTTTCAGCCAATGGTATAAGGCCGATTTTCGGGTAAATCATCTTCAATATTGTTGTATGGA
>JAMPFV010000028.1 GCA_023664265.1 Roseburia sp. | reverse complement strand
GTAACGCGCGACCTTGCCAAGGTCGAGACCGCGGGTTCGAGCCCCGTCTATCGCTCTGGAGATGCCTGCAGGTTTGAGATTACTTGAGTCTGTGGGTATTTTTCTGTACAAACGACCGGAAAGGTATGGATTGCTTATGAATATCGGGATTTTTGACTCGGGAATCGGTGGGATAACGCTTCTGCATCAGGCGATTGCGCTGCTTCCGAGGGAAAGCTATATATTTTACGCGGATACGGATCATGTGCCGTATGGGACGAAGAGCAAAGAAGAGGTCATAGGGTATGTGGATGAGGTGATGCGCTTTATGTCTGATCATGACTGTAAGGCTGTGGTGATTGCGTGCAATACCGCGACGGCCGCCGCCGCGGAGACAATGCGCCGGAGGTACCGGATACCGATAATCGGGATAGAGCCGGCAGTGAAGCCCGCCGTCGGGGAGAGCAGGGGCAGGCGGGTGCTGGTGGTAGCGACGCCGCTCACCATCCGGGATGAGCGCTTCCGGCGTCTGGTGGCGCGCGTGGACGATGCGCATCTGGTGGATATGCTGCCGCTTCCGCGTCTGGTGGAGTTTGCGGAGAACGGGGAGTTCGAATCGAACGCGGAGCTTGCGTATCTGGAGGAGGCGTTTTCTCCGTATGACTTGGACAGCTACGGGGAGCTGGTGCTGGGCTGCACGCATTTTAATTATTTCAAGGACAGCTTCCGGAGGCTTCTGCCGCCGCAGGTCCGTCTGATTGACGGCAGTGAGGGGACGATTCGGCAGCTTGCGAGAGTTCTCGAGGAGCGCGGGGAGCTGGAGCCTTCATCGGGAGAGACGGAGGGCAAAGCTGACACAAGCGTCAGATATTTTTACTCCGGAAGGGAGATCACCGATGCGGAGGGGCTCAGACGGATCGCGCAGCTGCATCAGAGATTGGAGCGTATGCAGGATATCCGGTGAGCGGGAAACCGGCGATTCAGACATTCGGGGCCGTGAAAATGCGGCCGGGAAAAATATAACGGATGGAGGGTTTGAAAATGAGCGAGATGAAAGAGAGACTGCACACGGGAGAGCTTTATTTTCCGGGGGACGAAGAAATCGCGAAGGAACAGATGGCGTATCAGGATATGCTGTGCGAGTATAATCTGACCAAGCCGTCAGAGGGAGAGAAAAGGGCAAAGATGCTGAAAGGGATGCTGGGTGACTGCGGTGAGGGCGTATATATTGAAGCGCCGTTTTATTCCAATTTCGGCGGGCATCACTGCCATTTCGGGAAGCAGGTGTATGCGAACTACGGTCTGACCTGCGTGGACGACACTCATATTTATATCGGGGATTATACCATGCTGGGGCCGAATGTGACAATCGCGACGGCCGGCCATCCGATTTTACCGGAGCTGCGCCGAAAGGGACTTCAGTATAACATGCTGGTACATATCGGTCAAAACTGCTGGATTGGGGCGGGCGCCATTATTATGCCGGGCGTAACCATCGGCGATAATGCGGTGATCGGCGCGGGAAGTATTGTGACCAAGGATATTCCGTCCAATGTGGTTGCCGTGGGAAATCCCTGCAGGGTTATGCGTGAAGTGGGTGAGCATGATCGGAAATATTATTTCAGGGACAGGGAAATCGACCATGAAGAGTGGAAATAAACGACTTTTATGATAGAAGGACGGGTGTACAATGGACAATCTTATTTTCAGCCTGAACGCGACGATACCAATATTTCTGGTGATGGTGGCGGGATATGTGTTCAGACGGATGAAAATGATGGACGACGGATTCGTAAAAACGCTGAATTCCTTTAACTACAAGGTCACGCTTCCGGTGCTTTTGGTGGTGGATATCGCGGAGGCGGATTTTTACGCGGTGTGGGACACGGGCTTTGTGCTGTTCTGCTTTGGCGTCACGCTGTTCTGTATTCTGGCGATATCGGCGCTCAGCCCGCTGCTGGTAAGGGATAAGAGCATCCGGGGGGAGTTTATACAGGCCTCCTACCGGGGGAGCGCGGCCGTGCTGGGGGTAGCCTTTATACAGAACATCTACGGTTCGAGCGTTATCGCGCCGCTGATGATTCTGGCGACAGTGCCGCTGTACAATGTGGCGGCCGTGACGGTGCTTTCCTTCACTGCTCCGGGCAGCAACGGCTTTGACAGGGCGGGATTGAAAAAGTCTGTCCACGGGATTTTCACGAATCCGATTATCATCGGTATTTTTATCGGAATGGTGATTTCCGTGCTGCGCCTGAGACTGCCGGCGATTGTCAGTAAGACCCTGCACAACCTCGCGCAGCTTGCGACGCCCCTTGCGCTGATCGGTCTGGGTGCGGGCTTTGAGGGGCGCAAGGCGCTGTCGAAGATGAAGCCGACAATCATCAGCACGCTGATAAAGCTGTTCGTGATGCCGGCGCTGTTTCTGCCGTTGGCGGCGCAGTTGGGCTTCCGCGACGAGAAGATGGTGGCGATCTTGATTATGCTGGGCGCGCCGACGACGGTGAGCTGTTACATTATGTCGCAGAACATGGGACATGAGGGCGTGCTCTCGTCGAGCTGTGTGGTATCGACTACGTTTTTAAGCGCGGTGTTTATTACGCTGTGGCTGTATATGTTAAAGTCCTTTCAGCTCATCTGATTTTGAAAAATATGTGAAGTTTATGTGGATTTTTCAAATGTTTTTTGTTGAAAAGTGATATTGACATGTAAAAGGGTAAGTGATAAATTCTCTAATGGATACTTTATTGACATGGTTTCATTTTATTTAATTAAGGGAGAAGAGAAAATGAAGAGAGTAAAGAGAATTGCACTTGCACTTGTATGTGTGATGCTTGTGGGAGCACTCAGCGGATGTGGCTCCAAGTTTGACGCACCGGGTTATCTGAACGCGTTGCTTGACGCTTCTTATAAGGGCGATTACAAGGCGTTTGTTGATATGAAGCTTGGTACGGAGGAAGAGGCGGCAGATCTTTATGAGCAGGGTATCGACGCTGAGATGAATGCGTTCCTTTCAGGGATGTCGGTATCGGATGAGCTTGAGGGCGAGTTTCGCGACATCTTCAAGCAGATGCTTGGCAGCGTTAAGTACACCGTAGGCGAGGCTGAGAAGCAGGATGATGACTATGTGGTAACGGTTACATATCAGAAGATGAAGATTTTCGAGCCGGTAATGACACAGTATATGGATGAGATTACGGCGCTGACCGAGGAGTGGACCTCCAATCCGGATTCCATGCCGACTACAGAGGATGAGATGATGGAGGCTATGCTCGTGATTCTGAGAGACTGCATGAAGGAGGCGCTTCCGAACGTAGAGTATGGAGAGTCTGCTACGACGACCGTTCGCATTGAGCTGATAGACAATGTATATACGCCGAACCAGAGAGATGTTACAAATCTTGAGACGATTTTCTTTGACACAGAGGCGGCTTCCTCATTCTAAGTCTGAGGAAGCGGAAGACGATAAAAATAAAAACCGGGTTGGCTTGAAGCCGCCCGGTTTTAGTGTTTTCCATAAGTCCGAAATTCCGTTCTCTTTGTAATCTGCCGGATAAATGTCAGTGTGAAAAATATGATGCATGTGTCAATTGGGAGCATGATACAATTTTTGATCACCCTCGCCGGCAAAATCGCCAAGAATGCATTCCCGTTCAGAACGGAGAGCCATAACGTGTTCAGTCCGCAGTTCACGATCGCCTTTGTGAGCAGTTCCGCCGTGAAAACGCGCCACAGCTTCAACGGCCGTCTGTATAGGATGGAGCCGTAGATAATCCCCGCTATCATAACGTTGAACGTGTAGCCGAAGAAGTACGCGCCGCCCTCGGGCTTCAGGAGATATTTTAAAATATCGAGCATTCCGCCGAAGAGGGCGCCGACCGCGGGGCCGAACAGGAACTCGACGATGCGGTTCGGAAGCCCGGAGAAGCCGATGCGGATGGTCGGGGTGATGTAAATCGAGGTCGTGTAATTGAGCACCACAGCCAGAGCGGCCATCATGCCGCATAGGACAAGATTTTGCGTTGCCTTGATTTCCTTGAGGGAATCGGCATAGAGCTTTCTGATTCTTTGCATAAAAAGAGCCTCCCTTATGCAGATAACAACGCCCTGTTCACAGGGCGCCTGGCGCGCGTGCTTCTGCTCTGCGGATTTGCGATTTCGTATATTCATAGCAACTATACACGAATATGAGAGAAAAGTAAAGGGGATAAAAAATTTTCTTGCAGAACAAATGTTTTGGTGATAGAATAAGTCCATAACATATGTTCGGAAGGGGCGGGAAACGTGGACGGGATACAGTGGGAGCTTGTGGCGGCTCTGATTTTGGGCCTGATATTGATAACGGCGGCGGGAATCGCGCTGTGCAGGCGTTATCGGCGGCACGGCAGACTGCGGCGCCTTGACGGGATGGAGGGGCTTGACTTTGAATACTATTGCGCGGATTTGCTGGCTGCGCGCGGGTTTATCGACGTGGAGGTGACGCGGGGCAGCGGCGATTACGGGATTGATATTCTTGCGGAGAAGGAGGGCGTTACCTACGCCATTCAATGCAAGCGCTATAATTCCCCCGTAGGCGTGAAGGCGGTTCAGGAGGCGTACGCGGGGCGCGATTTTTATGACAGGATGGTCGGCTGCGTCCTGACGAACCAATATTTTACGCAGCCGGCGGTGGAGGCGGCCGCAAGGCTGAAGATACTGCTGTGGGACAGGGATTATCTGGAGAGCATGGAGGAGGAGTAGGATGGACGCGGAGGACACATTCTTTAAGAAGCGGCTGGAGGAGCTGGCGAATAAGGCCTACACGAACGGGCAGTATCTGTTTACGGGATTTCTGTCCGCCGCGGAGCTGAGTCTGTATTACGGTATGGAGCGGGAGCTTTCGTATGTGCCTGTCACCGTGTTTGGCGGCACGCGCGACTGCGAGCGCGTGATGCTGCGCTTCGGGGACGAGGCGCTGTGCGGGTATGAGGAGCCGTTTCCGATTGCCTGTATCGAGATATCGCCGGTGGTAGAGAAGTTTGGCGAGGAGCTTTCCCACAGGGATTATCTGGGGGCTTTGATGAATCTCGGGATTGAGCGCGGCACACTCGGCGATATAATCATTCAGGGGAAGCGGGCGTTTCTGTTCTGTACGGAGAAAATGGCGGCATATATCGTGGAGAATATGGACAAGGTGCGCCATACCAATGTCCGCTGCGCCCTTGCCAAGGAGGTTCCGGAGAGCACGGTCACACGGCTCGAGCGGACGGCGGTCCAGGTGAGCGCGGAGCGGGCGGACGGCATTATCGCGAAGGTGTATAAGCTTTCGCGCAGCGAGTGTGTGGAGCTTTTCCGCGCGAAAAGGGTGTTTGTCAACGGGCGGCTGAATGAGAACAACAGCGGCCTGCTCAGGAACGGGGATATGGTTTCGGTGCGCGGATACGGCAGATTTCAATATGTGGGCGTCACCCGCGAGACAAAAAAGGGAAAATTAAATGTGGAGATTGACCTGTATGTATAAAAGTGCTATGATAGCGATTCGGAGGAAAGCGTCCGCGATGGAAAAGCGGCGCGAAAATGAGAAGAGATGGAAAAGCAATTCGCGAATAACATGACGGAGGGAAGCCCCGCAAGGCTACTGTTAAAATTTACGCTGCCGATGTTGATAGGAAATATTTTTCAGCAGTTTTACAATATGGTGGATTCGATTGTGGTGGGGCGCTTTGTCGGCGCGAACGCGCTCGCGTCGGTCGGCGCGACCGGCTCCCTGAATTTTTTGTTTTTTGCCATGAGCTTCGGCATCGCGGCCGGCGTGGGCGTGGTCGTGTCGCAGTATTTCGGAGCGGGCAGGACGGATATGGTGGAGCGGGGCATTATCAACGGAATGTACCTGTTGGCGTTGGTGTCCGCGGTTATGGGCGTTATCGGCATCCTCTCCGCGCGGTGGATTCTCGTGGTGCTCGACACGCCGGAGGTGATTCTTGAGGATGCGGTGACCTATATGCGCGTCTCCTGCGCGGGGATTCTCGCGATAGCCGCCTATAACGGCGTGGCCTCCGTGCTCCGCGCGCTGGGCGATTCCAAGACGCCGCTCTATTTTATGGTGCTGGCCTGCTTTATCAATATCGGATTGGATCTGTTGTTTGTCGTTGTCTTTCACTGGTCTGTGTTCGGCGTTGCGTTTGCGACGGTGCTCGCGCAGCTTGTGGCGGCGGCAGGCTCCTTCGCGTACGCGCTTTATAAAATACCGTATTTCAGAATCAGGAGGGAGAACCGCAGTGTCCGCATGGACATTATCACGCGCTGCTTTTCACTGGGGATCCCGATTGCGATGCAGAACGCGCTGATCGCGTTTTCCTGCATTTTCCTGCAGCGGGTGGTAAACGGCTTCGGCGAGAGCGTTGTGGCGGCCAATACCGCACTCGGCAGGATCGAGCAGCTTGTACAACAGCCCTACAGCTCGCTCGGCGCGGCGATCACGACATACACGGGGCAGAATATCGGCGCCGGCAGGATTGACCGGGTAAAGCAGGGCTACAGAGTCGGCGTGCGGTGCGTGCTGATATTCAGTCTGCTGATGCTGATTCCGGGACAGTTTTTCGGGAAGCCGATTATGAGTATTTTCGTGACGGAGCCGGAGGTTATCGCGATTGGGGCGAGAGGACTTTCCATCACGAGCTGCTTTTACTTCTTTCTGGGAATGATATATGTGGCGAGAAGTGTGCTCAACGGCGCGGGAGATGCGGCCTTTGCGATGCTCAACGGACTGATGGAGGTCATCGGGCGCGTCGGCTTTGCGATGCCGCTGACGATGATACCGTTTATCGGGATGTGGGGCATATTTCTCACGACGGGGCTTACATGGGCGCTGACAGGCCTTGTGAGTATCGTGCGTTACCATAGAGGGCGCTGGCAGTTTAAGAGGATTTCATAGGGAAGTCCGGGGAAGCTGAGAGTACATAAGGGGGAGGAATCAATCCTCCCCCGATTTTTTGACCGGCTTGAAAAGCACCCTGCAGACCAGCGCAAGGCCTCCGAATATCAGTACCATGATGGCAATCCACTCAAACAGAGTCATGGAGCTGACATACAGCCGGGTGGAGGCGATGACCGAGGCGATGATCAGAAGCACCGACAGCGCGAGGAAGAGCTTTCTGCCGAAGGACTCCGGACGGATAAAGACCAGAATCACCGCGATGATGAAGGGAACGATCACCAGACCGGAGGGGACGTTGGCGAAGCCGATGTGCAGGCCGCGTGTAAAAAAGCTGTTGCTCACGGTGACGCTGGTGGAAAACCAGAACAGACCGACGGCGAGCATTGCGAGTCCACCTAAAAGTTCCAATAATTCATTTCTTTGTTTTTTCATTTGCCGTTTGCACTCCTGTTTCATTATCCGATAAGCTTTTGACCGCATTCCTTACAGAACTTCGAGCCGTCCGTGGGAGTTCCGCAGTTCGGGCAGAACTTGGGCGGAACGGCGCCCTCGGGAATCGGCGAGGCCTGTGGAGCGGCCGCTGTCTGCTGCATATTGCCGGCCATGGCGTTCACCATCTGCTGTCCCATCATCATACCCATCTGCATACTCGCCATATCCATCGCCGTGTTGGAGCCGTGATTGTTTCCTTTGGCGAGGGCGTCCGTCATGGCGAACTGCTGGTAGCGGTTCATATCGCCGACCATGGCCTGTGACGCGGCCTTCGTCTGCATCTGCTGTACCTCCTGCGGGTAGGAGAAGTTGGAGCAGTGGAACGCGGTTACGGTGAGCCCCAGCTTGATCAGCTCCATATCGAGGTCGGTCTTGATGCCGTTGCCGATCTCCATGGCGTTCGCCTGCAGATTGAACATATCCTTTCCCTCCTTGGAAATCCACTTCATCAGAAGCGGGTCAAGGATGGAGAGCACGCGCTCGCGGATGTCCTCGATGGTGTAAATCTGTTTGACGCCGGCCAGCGCCTCAATGAGCTGCAGATAATCGTTGACCTTTGCGTCGAAGGTGCCGTAGGCGCGAATCGGCATACCGCCCGGAAGCCCGGGAGCGGGGATGCTGATCACGTTCTTTGTCCCCCATTTAATATTGAAGAGCTTGGTGTTGATAAAGAGCACCTCGGCGCGGATACCGCTGTTAAAGCCGAACTTGAAGCCCTTGAGAGTGGAGAGGAAGGGGATGATGTCGGACTCGACCTCAAAGCTTCCCTCATCCTTGAAAATACCTTCCACTTTGCCGTTGTATAAAAAGATGGCGTCCTGTCCCTGATGAATGATCAGGCGGCTGTCCTTTTTGATCTCGTTGTTTGACCATTTCCAGAATATGACGTCGTCCCGATATTCCTTCCATTCAATTACATTTGCAAATTGATTGCTGAAAAATCCCATGTTTACCTCATTTCCGCGCTGTCCGCGCCAATAGTTTCTTCGACCGGGGCGTTGCTGCACAGCGCCGCTGCCGGCGGGGCGCCGTCCTCGAGGGAGTAGCGCCGGTCAGCCTCATACTGCCCGCATAAAATCGCGATAATCAACAGGAGCGCCGCGATAACGATAGCGGCAATTTTGACGGGGCTCTTTGGATAGCTGCCGTGAATGCTGCCGGTCTGTCCGTTGATGGCAACCTGATAATTTTTCCCCTCATAGTGGTAGGGGGCGGAGTATACCGGAACCAAAATATGCTTGTAGGTCTCGTCCCTGTACGTCGGGGAGATATTGACATTCCTGACAGTGTCATAGCGGCTTAGGACGTCGCTCTCAGCGTCTGCGCGGAGGGCCGCGTCCATAATCCCTCTCGCCTCCGTATGCGCGGCGTCAAGTCCGATCTCATAGCACTGAGAGACACACCCCTGCAGATACTGCGGCGCGTAGGAGACCATACGTCCCATGTCGTAAGGCTCGACGCTCTTGAGAAAGGCCGAGCGTTCGCCGCCAACGGCCTTGACAAGCATGTCGTCAAAATTGTATCGAATGTGTCCGCTTGTGTGATACCAGTCCGTTACGGTCCGGGTCTGTGTGTTGCCGTTTCTGTCGCGGCAGCGTTCTGTCCGGTAGCGGCCGCCCATCGCCGTATAGTCTGCGTCCGTGCGCGCGTCAAAGGTCCAGTAAGGGAGGTAGAGACGCTGCATGGTATCGCGCTGATAAAGCGTGCGCAGCTTCGCGGGTGCGAGCAGACGTTTGCCGATCCAGCGGCGGAATACCTCCTGTGCGCCGTTGCGGTCAAGCGCAAACGGAATAATGCCGTCGGGGATAATGCTGTCAAGCTGCTTCTGCGCCAGCACGTAGGTGGAGCCGCAGTAAGGACATGCGGAGGTGGTGTCACCTCCGGCAAGCTCTATCGTCGCGCCGCAGCCGGTACATTCCATGGTGGTGGAGGTCTTTTCGGACGGGCGCAGCGTTCTCTTGGCGTCCAAGGTGAGCGAGTGTTCCACGATGGCCTCAGGATTGTTTAAGATGGCGACCGTGTTCCCGCAGTTGGGGCATTTCAACTGCCTGCTTATGACGTCGTATTCCATGATGCCGTCGCAGGCTTCGCAGCGGTAGACTTCCTGTTCCATGCGATTACTTTCCTAACTTGGCTTTCAGGGCCGCCAGCTCGTCGTCAACGGAAGCGTCACCGCCGGGAGCATCATACTTGCTCGTGAGATTGTCGATGGAGGTCTCTCCGGCGCTCTTGTTCAGCTCCGCCATCGCGTTGGCCTCGTCAAACATCTTGTTCGCCTTCTCCTCCATGCGTTCAAAGGCGGACATGTCGTTGGAAACGCCTGCCACGGAAGAGCCGATTTCGTTGATGTGCTGCTGGGTCTTCGCCGCCGCCATTTTCGCCTTGATGGCGTCACGGCGCGCATTCAGCTCGTCGATATCTTTGACAAGCTTGTCGTGCATTCCGCGCATCTTGGCCGCGTTGTCGGAAGCCATCTGATAAGTGCTCTGAAGGGAGGCCAGCTGATCCGTGTAGACCTTCTTCTGCGTGAGGAACTGTCTTGCGTCCGCGTCGTTTCCGGCGGCAACGGCCTTCTCCGCGTAGGACTGCATCTTCGCGATGTTCTGATTGCACTCGTCGAGCGCGCGCTTCGCCTTGCTCTCCTCCGCGATGACGGATGCGGTTTCAGCCTTTACCTTTCCCAAATCGCTCTCCAGATTTCTCAGATATTGATCTATCATTTTCTCGGGGTCCTCCGCCTTGTCAAGCAGAGCGTTGATGTTTGCCGACATGATATCCTTGAAACGTTCAATAATTCCCATAGGGTTCTCCTCCTTAGATGTGTTGTTATGTAAGTATCGTTGCTATTATAACTTTTTTCGGGGGAAAAAGCAATCCCATGGCGCAAAAAGCCGCTGTGATAAAACAATGTCTTGAATAAAAAATTAAACTATTTTAAAAATGAGTAAACAAAATACAGAAGAAACAGTTGCGCAACCTTCTCCATATTGCTATAATTACGATATAATGGGATATGGGATATATTAGCAGAAAAAAATAATAGGAGGTACATTGAATGGGACGTGACGGAAACGCAATCAAGGCCGCGATTGAAGGCGGCGATACCGCACTCGGGATAGAGTTCGGCTCTACCCGAATCAAGGCGGTGCTCATCGACGACAGGCACGAGGTCCTCGCGAGCGGGAACCATGACTGGGAGAATCAGCTTGTGAACAACATCTGGACCTACAGTCTGGATGCGATTTGGAAGGGACTTCAGGACTGCTATCAGGACCTTGCAAAGAATGTGAGGGAGCAGTACGGTGTGGAAATCAGGACCATCGGCTCCATCGGCTTCAGCGCGATGATGCATGGCTACATGGCCTTTGACAAGGACGGGACGCTGTTGGTGCCCTTCCGGACATGGAGGAACACCATCACGCAGGAGGCCAGCGAGAAGCTGACGGAGGTTTTCAACTATCATATACCGCAGCGGTGGAGCATCGCGCATCTCTATCAGGCGATTCTGAACGGGGAGGAGCATGTGGATAAGATAGCATTCTTCACAACGCTTGCGGGCTACATCCACTGGCAGCTCAGCGGACAAAAGGCGCTTGGCGTCGGTGAGGCGTCCGGCATGTTCCCGATTGACATTGATACAAAGGATTTTAATAAGAAAATGATTGCGCAGTTCGACGCGCTGACGGCGGACAGGAATCTGGGCTGGAAGCTTGCCGATATTATGCCGAAGGTGCTGGTCTCGGGAGAGGACGCGGGCACGCTCACAGCGGAGGGCGCGAAGCTTCTCGACGTGACGGGGACGCTGCAGGCCGGCATTCCGATGTGTCCGCCCGAGGGGGACGCGGGCACCGGCATGGTGGCGACAAACAGCGTGGCGAAGCGTACCGGAAACATCTCTGCCGGTACCTCCGTCTTTGCGATGGCAGTCTTGGAGAAGGATCTGTCAAAGGCGTATGACGAGCTGGATCTTGTCACGACGCCGGACGGCAGTCTGGTGGCAATGGTGCACTGCAACAACTGTACCTCCGACTTGAACGCGTGGGTGAATCTGTTTAAGGAATTTCAGGAGGCCACAGGGCAGAAGGTTGATATGAACGAGCTGTACGGCACCCTCTACCGCAAGGCGCTTGAGGGCGACGCGGACTGCGGCGGACTTCTGGCATACGGCTACTTCTCCGGCGAGCATGTGACCGGCTTTGCGGAGGGCCGCCCCCTGTTTGTGCGCACACCGGACGCGAAGTTCACGCTGGCGAACTTTATGCGGGTCAATCTCTTCACCGCGCTTGGCGCAATCAAAATCGGCATGGATATTCTGTCCAAGCAGGAGCATGTGACGCTCGATGAGCTTCTCGGGCACGGCGGCCTGTTCAAGACCGAGGGCGTGGGACAGAGAGTGGTAGCGGCGGCAGTCAACGTGCCCGTCTCCGTTATGAAGACAGCAGGTGAGGGCGGTGCGTGGGGCATTGCGGTGCTCGCAAACTATATGAAGCAAAAGGCGGACGGCGAGTCCCTGAGCGATTACCTCAACAACAAGGTCTTTGCGGGCGAGGAGTCCGTGCGGGTGGAGCCAGACGCGAAGGATGTCGCGGGCTTTGAGACCTTTATCGAGCGCTACAAAAAAGGACTTGCGATCGAGCGCGCGGCGGTGGAGGCCCTGCGCTGACGGCGGATGGAATCTGCCAAGAGATGCGGAAAGGAAACGGATATGTTAGAGGAATTGAAGAAAAAGGTTTATGAGGCAAATATGGATTTGCCCGGATACGGGCTTGTCACCTTTACATGGGGCAACGTCAGCGCAATCGACAGAGAAAGCGGTCTGTTTGTGATCAAGCCGAGCGGCGTGGACTACGACCTCCTCAAGCCGGAGGATATGGTTGTGATGGATTTGGCGGGCAATAAAGTGGAGGGGAAGTACAATCCCTCCTCCGACACAGCGACGCATCTTGAGCTGTACAAGGCGTTTCCGGAGGTCGGCGGCATCGTACATACGCATTCCACCTACGCCACAAGCTGGGCGCAGTCCGGACGGGCGATACCGTGCTATGGCACGACGCACGCCGACTATATGTACGGCGAGATACCGTGTGCGCGCGTCCTGAGTCAGCAGGAGATGGACGAGGGCTACGAGAAGAATACGGGAACCGTCATTATAGAGACCTTTGCGGGAAAGGATCCGATGGCTGTACCTGCGGTGCTCTGCAAGAATCACGGTCCCTTTGCGTGGGGCAAGGATGCGAAGGAGGCGGTGCACAACGCCGTAGTGCTGGAGGAGGTTGCCAAGATGGCGCTCTTTACGGAGCAGCTCAAGGCGGATGTGGAGCCGGCGCCGCAGCGCATTCAGGATAAGCATTACTACAGGAAGCATGGGGCAAACGCTTATTATGGCAACAAAATAGAGCAGTAGCGAGGGAGCCGCTTATGAGATTAGGAGCATTGGAGGCGGGCGGGACAAAGATGGTCTGTGCCATCGGCAATGAGGAGGGAGAGCTGTTTGACAGGGTATCCATTCCCACAAAGACGCCGGCACAGACGATTCCTGCGCTGACGGATTATTTCGCGAAAAATAAGGTCGAGGCGCTGGGGATCGGCTGCTTCGGTCCGATTGATCTGGACAAGGCGTCGGAGACCTACGGCTTTATCACCAGCACGCCCAAGTCTGATTGGGCGGATTACAATATTGTCGGGGCCTTTGCGGACGCGCTCGGATGCCCGATTGGCTTTGATACGGACGTCAACGGCTCGGTGCTCGGCGAGGTGACCTTCGGACAGGCCAAAGGGAAAAAGTGTGTGATTTACATTACCATCGGAACCGGCGTCGGCGCAGGCATCTGTATTGACGGCAGACTGCTGCACGGGATGCTTCATCCCGAGGCGGGCCATGTGCTGATACAAAAGCGCAGCACGGACTCCTTTGAGGGAAAATGTCCGTATCACAGGAACTGCTTTGAAGGGCTGGCCGCAGGGCCGGCGATCGAGGCGCGGTGGGGCAAAAGGGCGGCGCTGCTGCAGGACGATGCGCGGGTGTGGGATTTGGAGGCGTACTATATCGCGCAGGCGCTTGCCAATTATATCCTGACACTCTCTCCGGACATGATTATCCTCGGCGGCGGTGTGATGCATCAGGAGCAGCTTTTCCCGCTGATACGGGGGTATGTGAAGGAGCTGCTCAACGGCTATATCCGGACCAGGGAGCTGGCGCACCCTGAGCGCTATATCGTGCCCGCAAGTTTGGAGGACAATCAGGGAATTATGGGATGCCTGGAGCTTGCGCGGCGTTCCGCGGAGGCAGTGTAATTTTAAGGCGTGAGCAGGGCGTTTGCGCAAAAGACTTTGATAGGAAAGATTAGAAAGAAATGGAGGAAGATGCAATGACAAATTTGGAGCTTCAAAAAGCGGCAAATGAAGTGCGTAAGGGTATCGTAACCGGTGTGCACGCGGCGAAGGCAGGGCACCCGGGCGGCTCGTTATCGGCGGCGGATATCTTTACCTATCTTTATTTTGAGGAGATGAATATCGACCCGAAAAATCCGAAGAAGGAGGACAGGGACCGTTTCGTATTGTCCAAGGGACATACCGCGCCGGGGCTTTATTCCGCGCTGGCAAACCGCGGCTATTTTCCGGTTGAGGATTTGACGACACTCAGAAAGCTCGGTTCCTATCTTCAGGGGCATCCCTGCATGCAGCACGTTCCCGGGGTAGATATGTCCTCCGGCTCGCTCGGGCAGGGCATTTCGGTAGCCTGCGGCATGGCGCTCGGCGCGAAGCTGTCCAACGCGGCCTACAGAGTGTATACACTGCTTGGCGACGGCGAGCTTGAGGAAGGGCAGGTATGGGAGGCTTCCATGTTCGCGGGACACCGCAAGCTCGATAACCTCTGTGTTATCGTGGACAATAACGGTCTGCAGATTGATGGTAAGATTGAGGATGTCTGCTCGCCGTATCCGATTGACAAGAAGTTCGAGGCATTTAATTTCCATGTGATCAACCTTGCGGATGCGCACGATTTTGACCGGATCCGTGCGGCTTTCAAGGAGGCAAGGGAGACCAAGGGAATGCCGACAGCGATCATCGCGCACTCCCTCAAGGGAAAGGGTGTTTCCTTTATGGAGGGCAGCGTGGATTGGCACGGCAAGGCGCCGAATGACGAGGAGTACGCGGTTGCAATGGCAGATTTAGAGAAGGTAGGTGAAGCGTTATGTCAGAAGTAAAAAAGATAGCAACCAGAGAGAGCTATGGAAACGCGCTTGTGGAAATCGGCAAGGAAAATCCGAATTTGGTCGTGCTCGACGCGGACCTTGCGGCGGCGACCAAGACGGGCGTATTCAGAAAGGCGTTTCCCGAGCGGCATATCGACTGCGGTATCGCGGAGTGCAATATGACGGGCATCGCGGCAGGCTTATCCCTCTCGGGCAAGATTCCGTTTATGAGCTCGTTTGCGATGTTCGCGGCGGGGCGCGCATTTGAGCAGGTGAGAAATTCCATCGGCTATCCGCATTTGAACGTAAAAATCGGCGCGACGCACGCGGGCATTACGGTGGGCGAGGATGGCGCGTCCCACCAGTGCAATGAGGATATTGCGCTGATGCGCACCATCCCGGGGATGGTCGTCATGTGTCCGGCGGATGACGTCGAGGCGAAGGCGGCGGTGCGCGCGGCAGTTGCGTACGAGGGCCCCGTTTATATCCGCTTCGGACGCGCGGCGGTGCCTGTGATCAACGACAGACCGGATTATAAGTTTGAAATCGGCAAGGGAACCGTGGTGAAGGAAGGCACGGACGTGACGATTGTCGCGACGGGCATCTGCGTGGATTCTGCGCTCGGCGCGGCGAAGCTGCTCGAGGCGGAGGGCGTCAGCGCAGAGGTTATCAATATCTGCACCATCAAGCCGCTTGACGAGGAGATTATCGTGAAGTCCGCGAGAAAGACCGGAAAGGTTGTGACGGCGGAGGAGCACTCCGTTATCGGCGGACTGGGAAGCGCGGTATGCGATGCGCTGTGCAAGTCCTGTCCGACGCCTGTTTACAAGATTGGCATGCAGGATGTGTTCGGGGAGTCCGGCTCTGCGGCGGCGCTCATCGAGAAGTATAAGCTTGACGCAAAGGGCGTTTACGAGCAGGTGAAGGAATTTATCGCGAAATTTTAAGAGAGCGCTTAGGATAAAAAATTGCGAAAGGGGAGGCCGCGGGCTTCCCCTTTTGAGTGAGAATCTCAACTTTGCTGAAAAGCGAAAGCAGCGTGGAAATGGGGGAAGAGATGGACATCACATATCTGCTGATACTGCAAAGGATAAGGGAACTGCTTGGCGGCGTTTTTGACGGGCTTATGCTTGAGATAACCTCTATGGCGGAGGCAGCGCCTACCTATTTGCTGTTTGCCGCCGTTTATTGGTGCGCTGATAAGCGGGCGGGTCAGTATATGGGATGGAATATCTCGCTGGCCTGCACATGGAATCAGTTTTTGAAGGCTGTGTTCAAGGTGGCGCGCCCTTGGGTGCGGGATGCGCGGATTCATCCGGTGGAGGCGGCGATTGCGGCGGCTTCGGGATATTCCTTTCCCAGCGGTCATACCGCGCGGGCAGTTGCAGCGTGGGGCGCCGCAGGGCAGTACGCGCGGAAAAAAGGGCGCTCCAAGGATGCGGTGGAGTTGAAGCGGCTTGGCGCATTGGGGTGGCTACTCGTGATATTGATTATGTTTTCCAGAAATTATCTCGGGGTGCACACGCCGCAGGACGTCATCGCTGCACTCGGGTCCGGCCTTGTGATTATGGCTGTGACAGACCGGCTTTTGGCCTGGGTCGATAGGGCGCCCGGGCGGGATGCGGCGGCGTGCGCGGCAGGGTGCGCCTTTTGCTTTATTCCGATGCTT
Organism: Roseburia sp.; assembly: GCA_023664265.1. Classification (GTDB taxonomy): domain Bacteria; phylum Bacillota; class Clostridia; order Lachnospirales; family Lachnospiraceae; genus COE1. The sequence goes on along the minus strand of JAMPFV010000028.1, from coordinate 19,603 downwards.
CGGGCAGGGTGGCTGTCCAACGCCGGAGCAGGGATGGGACTTTTGATTGGCTGGTTTGTGGAACGCCGGTGGGTTCAATTCAGGACGGAGGGCAGTGCGGCGCGCAAAGGCCTGCGCTTTTGCGTGGGCGCGGGTCTTATGGCTCTGATACTGTTTGGACTGCGCCCTGTCCTGTCATTACTCCTGCCGGAGAGGTACGCGGGATTCCTTGCCGTATTTGCACTGGGATTTTATATCATGGCGGGCTGGCCGTGGATTTTTTCGCGTTGGGAATCCGGCAAATTATGAATGGCATGGCTGAACTGTTACATATAAGAAAAGATAAGAAAGATTTAATATTGTTTCACCGCAGAATCATGCTATAATAAAGCTTATGGAAAATTTGCGAAGAACATTACGGAATTATATAGAGAACGACGAGCTTATTCTGAAAGCCGTTGCGAGCAATCCGCGCGACAGGGAGAAGGCATCAAAGCTCCGCGTCCGTCCGATACGCGGAAAGGAGGGACTTCTCTATCAGGCGGAGCGCTTTGTGGGCACGAAGGTATTCCACACGAATCTGCGTCCGGAGGAGTTGCCCGACTATCTGGTGCGCACGGCCGAGGAGGAGTTTCGACAGATAGAGCTGGAGACGCAGCAGCACCGAATGACGGCGCTGATTGGCAGAAAGGGATCCGTTACCATCAAGGAGAAGCAGAACGCGGCGCAGGCGCCGGCGGACAAGAAATTGTCTCATAACAGGACAAAACAGTATATCCTGCCGCAGGACGAGCCGATTCCCTTTCTCGTGGAGCTTGGCGTGCAGACGGCTGAGGGCAGAATCGTCAGGGCGCGGTACGATAAGTTTCGTCAGATTAACCGGTATCTGGAATTTGTGCGGGATATTCTTCCCTGCCTGCCTCAAAGGGAGGGCGAGCCGCTCACAGTCATAGATTTTGGATGCGGGAAGTCCTATCTGACCTTTGCGCTGTACTATTATTTAAAGGTGATGAATGGATATGACATTCGTGTCATAGGGCTGGATTTGAAGCGGGATGTCATAGAAAACTGCCAGGCGCTGGCGGATAAATTTGGCTATACCGGGTTAAAATTCCTTGTGGGGGATATTGGTTCCTACGAGGGGGTAGAGCAGGCGGACATGGTGGTGACGCTCCATGCCTGTGACACGGCTACCGATTATGCGCTCGCCAAGGCGGTCCAATGGAATGCAAGTGTTATTTTATCAGTGCCCTGCTGTCAGCACGAGCTGAACCGCCAGATAGCGTGTGGGGAGCTGGAGCCGCTCTTAAAATACGGCATTGTCCGGGAGCGGATGGCGGCGCTGATAACGGATGCCCTCCGCGCGAATCTGTTGGAGGAACAGGGCTACGAGACGCAGCTTCTCGAGTTTATTGATATGGAGCACACGCCGAAGAATATTCTGATACGCGCGGTAAAGCGGGCGTGCGGACAGGAGCGGATGCGGTACCGCCCGCATGCACAGGGAAATGCTTATGGACGGAGACAGACGGAGGATTTTCTGCATGTGACGCCGACCCTGCGGCGGCTGTTGGAGGAGCAGGGGGATTTTGATTAGAGGGAATTTATGAAGAGAATCATCAGCAAGATTATCGTGTGTGTGGTTGTGTTTGTTGCCGCGCTGTTTGTGAGCAGCGGCGTTTTCAATAACGGAAATGAGGAGATGACCGCAAGCATGGCGGAGGCGTCTCTGCCGTTGGTGCATATCAACACGGGGGGAATTTCCTATAATTATCTGCATGGACTTCGCCAGACTGTCCAAGGCAGTTTTTTGCGTGACACAATCACGCCGCTCGGGGAGGGCAGGACGCTCAGCTTTGTCATTGACAAATACGGGAACGACATTTCGGGAATATCCTTTGAGGTGCGCAGCGTTGACGATTCCCGCCTTGTGGAGAACACGCGCGTCACCGATTATCGGGAGAGCGGCGACAGAATTTACGCGACCGTCACCATCAAGGATTTGATTGAGGAGGACATGGAGTACAACTGGATATTGTTACTGGAAATAGGAGGCGAGACGATTCGATACTATACCCGCATCATTGAGGATCCGGGCTTTTTTCTCTACGAGAAGCTCTCCTATGTCCGCGATTTTCACGCGAAGACCTTCGACAAGGAGCAGGCCAGACAGCTTGCAACGTATCTGGAGCCGAATGCCAGAGGCGATAACACCACGCTGAGCTATGTGGACATTCACAGCAGTCTGAATCAGGTTTCGTGGGACAGTCTGAATGTCGAGGAGGTTACGGAGCCGCAGATTTCCGTGCGGGAGATTGAGTCGCAGACGGCCTCCATCCGCATGGATTACAGGGTGCAGACGACGGAGGGGAAGACTGTATATCAATATATTGTCAGCGAGTTTTTCCGCGTCCGCTACGGGACGGAGCGGATGTATCTGTTGGATTACGAGCGCACGATGAATCAGATATTTGACCCGGAGGCGGATGTGTATGCGAGCAACAAGATCATGCTTGGCATCCGGGATCACGAGGTTCAGATGATGGAGAGCGACGGCGGCTCCAACCTTGCGTTCGTGAACGCGAATCAGCTGTTCTGCTATCATGCGGCGGATAAAAAGCTGGCGTATCTGTTCAGCTTTTATGACGAGTCGGATCTGCGGACAAGCTACAACGAGCATGCGATTAAGGTGCTGAGCGTGGATGAGACCGGAAATGTCCGCTTCATCGTCTACGGCTATATGAACCGCGGGAAGCACGAGGGCAACATCGGTATACAGGTATATGAGTACAATGGAATGCTCAATACGGTTGAGGAGCTGATTTTCATTCCGTATGACAAATCCTTTGCCGCGCTGAAGGCGGATGTGGAGCAGCTTTCCTACATTAATCGGAGCGGTATCCTGTATCTGTATCTGGACGGCTCCATTCTGGCAATCAATCTGATGGAGAAAATGAGCGCCGAGATTGCCGACAATCTTCAACAGGGAAGCTTTCAGGTCTCCAACAGCGACAAGATGCTTGTGTGGCAGAATTCCGCCGATTCGTACGACTGTACGAAGCTGATTTTGATGAACCTGAATACCGGAGAGACGGAGGAAATCAAGTCGGAGCCGGAGGACCGCCTGCTCCCGCTGGGCTTTATCAATGAGGATTTGATTTACGGGGTGGCGCATTACGAGGATATCTATATGGACTTTACCGGCTCTGTCACCTTCCCGATGTATGTCGTTTACATACAGAATGAGCGCGGGGAGGTGCTGCACAGCTACCGGCGCGAGGGCATTTATGTGACCGGCGCGGAGGTCGCGGACAATCTGATCACGCTGTCACGGTTGGAGAAGAGCGAGACGGACGGCTATACGGATATTGCACGGGATCAGATTGTCAACCGCGTTATTGAGGAGCAGGGGTACAATTCCTCTGAGGTTGTGGTCACGCAGACCTACGAAAAGATTGTACAGCTGGTGCTCAAGAATTCCATAGAGGTCAGGCAGCTCAAGCACACGCGGCCTTTGGAGGTCCTGTATGAGGGCTCGCGGGAGCTGCCGATTACCATTGAGAATCCGGTCAGCCGCTTTTACGTCTACGGCAAGTCCGGCATTATGGGGACCTTTACCCACGAGGCGGACGCGGTGAACATGGCCTATGACATGCGCGGCGTTGTGGCGGACGAGAAGGGCGCATATATCTGGAAGCGCTCGTCGAGGAGCGTGCGCAATCAGATTATGGCGATCAGCGGACGGGCGTCCGATGAGCAGAGCACGGATTTGGCAGTGTGTCTGGAGACGATTCTCGAGTATGAGGGAATAACCAAGAACGTGCAGCCCATGCTCGACAAGGGCGAGACGGCGAAACAGATTTTGCAGGAGAGCCTGGAGGGCGCGAGGCTGTTGGAGCTGCGGGGCGTGAGTCTGGACGCGGTGCTGTATTATGTGAACCGGGACATTCCCGTGCTTGCGTCGCTTGAGGGCGAGCGGGCGGTGCTGCTCATCGGTTTTAATGAGCTGAACGTCGTGATTATGAATCCGCAGACGGGCACGATATACAAAATCGGCATGAATGACGCGACGAAGCTGTTTCAGGATAATGAAAACGCATTTCTCACCTATTTGAAATAACGGGGGATTTTGAATGGAGATTAGGCGGCTTGAAAGGGGTAAACGCGAATGGGGGAACGCCGGAGAGATGTTCTGCCGGATGTCTTAAAGGGCTTTGGGGCCGTTCTGGTAGTGCTGGGGCATTGCATTCAGTCGGGCAGCGGGCAGGCATATTTAGAAAACGAATGTTATTTTAATGACAGCCTGTACCGCTTTATCTACAGCTTTCACATGCCACTGTTTATGATAATCAGCGGCTGGTATGCGTGGCCCGGCGTCCGGGATGCGGAAACCCCTGAGGAGCGAATCCGGATGATCGGGAGGAAGTGCGTGTATCTGCTGGTGCCGATTGTCGCGTGGAAGCTGATTGAATTTGCGTATCTGCTTGCGGCGGGGGCGTATCTCTATCGGGGGCCGGGCGTTCTGCTGAAGGATGCCGTGCTTGGGATATTGACGAATTTCTGGTTTCTGTGGGCGATATTGTACTCCTTTCTGCTGGTCTGTCTGATGCATTACCGGCTTCGGGATTCGGTGTGGCTTTACGCGTTGATTTTTGCGGCGATGTTTATCACGCCGGACGGGCTGGGCCTGAATGCGTATAAATATATGCTGCCCTATTATCTGATCGGGTTTTATGTGAACAAGAATAAAGAACGATTGTTATCAAAAAAGCTCTTCCGGGAAATCCTTCGGGAGGACCGGGGACGGTGCGCTTTGACAATTCTTGCGAGCGGGCTTGTGTTTTTTTCGCTGGTCTCTCTTTTTACGGCGGACTCTTTTATCTATCTGACAGGCTATAAGCTGATCGGGAAGGACTATATCGTGCAGCTGAGAATCGACGGCTACAGATTTCTGGTGGGGCTTTGCGGCATTGTCTTCTGGTTTTTCGTGTGGAGGGCGCTGTTGCGGCTGTGCGGAGAGCAGTCTCGCGGCGTGCGGGCGGTGGCGTATCTGGGGCGAAGAGGCTTTGGCGTTTACATGATCTCCGGCATTCTGATACCGTATGTCCTCTCTCCGGTCAGCAGGAATTGGGAGCCGCGATACGGCGTGAATCTGGCGGAGACGGCGATTGTGCTGGCGGTGTCGGCTGCCGTCGTGGAGCTGTTGCGGCGGATTCCCCGGGCCTGCAGGCTCGTAGGGGAGGGGCATGCGAAGCCGATACATAAATAACAACCGGTATGCAAATAACGGCTGAAAAACGCTTGCAAAGCGGCGGGGAAAATGGTAAAATTTTCATACTGCCCTCTTAGCCATAATCTTATTGAAAATTTTGCCGGGGGATTGTATAATAAAGACGGTCACTTTAAATGTCAAATATTCCAATGGAGGTAACAAATGAAGAAGAAACTGACACTATGGGCGGTGCTGTGCCTGACGTTTGTATGTCTGATGCAGATGACGGCCTTCGCCGCAGGAAGCGTAACCATCAATCAATGTATTATCAGCGGCGCCAACCAGATCACGGTTGTCGCATCGGCGCCCGAGGCAGTGCCGAGCGAGGATAACAACTATTATTTATTTGAGCTGAAGCCTTATCAGAACGAAATCGGCAGCAGGCAGGACTTCTGCGCTACGGCCGTGAAGGCGGGTACGGTCACGTTTGTTACCACATTGGATCAGGGAACGGCGGTCTCGAAGCTCTATTCCAAGTTCATTGTAGCCGTGAAGAACGGAAACGTATTCGTGCCGGTGAGCCAGGAGTTTTACATCACCAATCCGGAGGCGATTGCAACCCATACGGCGTTGAATCCGGTGACGACCTCCATCAAGGGCATTACGGCTGACAATGCGGGCATTCTGGCCCTCACCGATTTGGGTGTGCAGCACGCGAGCTATGAGCTGGCAATCGACAGATTTTTTCAGCCGGGTGCGGGTCTTCCCTATACATATAATGGAAAAACCTACAGCTTCAATCAGTCGGTGGTGGCTGAGTATGATATGGTCATGTCGCTGTTTGCGATGCAGCAGGTAGAGGTTACGATGAACATTGTCAACTTCTACAATGACACGACGCTTATGACGATAAAGCCGGCCGCGCGCGTGAAGGGGTATCGGCATTATGCGTTTAACACGGATGAGCAGCAGGGTGCGGAGTCGATTGAGGCGCTGATGTCCTTCCTGGCTTCGCGTTACAGCAATCCGGTGACGGGACTGATCTCCAACTGGATTATCGGAAATGAGGTAAATAACAATAACCCGTGGTATTTTTCGGGCAACTATAACGTGACGAACTTTACATTGGAATATGAGAAAGCGTTTCGCATGTGCTACAACGCCATCAAGAGCGAGAATGCGAACGCGCGGGTTCTGACCTGCATCGACCAGAGATGGAACTGGGAGGACGGTACGGCGAATCAGTATGCCGCGAAGAAGTTCATCGACGCTTTCACGGTGGATGTGGCTTCCCACGGCAATGTGGACTGGGGCGTTGCATGGCATCCGCATCCGGTTCCGCTGACGGCGGCGCGGTTCTGGGATATGCCCAGGGAATACAAAGCGCTCAAGCTGATTGACCATACGGCAAACACCAAGATGATCAATCCTCAGAATATGGAAGTATTTACGAACTATATGGCGCAGCCTGCTTACCTTGCTCCGAACGGACAGGTGCGGTACATCTGCATATCCGAGATATTGTTTAATTCACAGACCTCCAACGAGGCAACACAGGCGGCTTCGTTTGCATATGCATATAAGCTTGCGGAGACGAATCCGTATATCAAGGCTTTTATCGTACACAGAACCGTGGATAATGTCTACGAGAAGAATGCGGACGGTATTGCCTGCGGCCTCTATAACTGTGACGCCAACGGCTGGGTTACGACGCCCAAGCAGATTTATGACGTGTTTAAGTATATTGATACGCCGCAGTCCGCTGCATACACGCAGTTTGCACTGCCGATCATCGGCGCGTCAAGCTGGGCGGCATTGGGCTGTAATTAAGGAGACGCAGCGGGGGAACCGGGCAGGGAGGACTCTGCCGTAAACCAAGGGACGGGACAGACTGAACCAAGAAGAGTATCCAAAGAGGAAGGGAGAAGACAAGATGAAAAAAAGATGGGGCTTGGGATTTATCCTCACGATGCTTCTGACCCTGATGATGCAGGTCAGCGTGTTCGCCGCGGGAGAGAAGGCGACGATTAACAACTGCACCATAGCGGGGCAGGACATCGTGGTAATATCCGTAGGGAATGTTCCCACAGGCGACGGAATGTATTACTTATTTGAGCTGAAGCCGTACGAGGCCGGAATCGGCGTGCGGATGGACTACTGCGCGACAGCGCCTGCAGGGGAGATTGCGACCTTTGTGACACCGTTGAATCTCAATACGGCAAATTCAAAGCTGTACTCGAGATTTGTGGTAGCTACGATTCAGAACGGCGCGTTTGTGCCGGTCAGCAACGAGATGTATATCACCAATCCGGAGGCGGTTGCGACGAAGGCGACCGGCTATCCGCTTCGCTCCAAGAAGGGGCTTACGGCCGATTGGCAGTATACGAAGGAGCTTACGGCGCTTGGCACGGGCTATGCGTCCTATGAGCTTGATGTCAGCAGATTTTTCGTGGGCGGCGGCACCAATTATCAGTACAACGGAAAGACCTACAGCTTTAACGCCGGCGTTGTGGCGGAGTATGACGCGGTTGTGAGACTGCTCAGCAATTCGGGCTGTAACGTGGTAATGGTTGTCAAGAACAGCTTTAATCCCGCGACGGCGGATCTGCTTCTTCCGGCGGCGCGTGTGCCGGGAATGAACTGCTATGCGCTCAATGTGGCGGAGCAGGGCGGTACAGAGAAGATTGAGGCGCTGATGTCCTTCCTTGCAAACCGCTATTCCGGCGGCGACAAGGGAACCATCCACAATTGGATTATCGGAAATGAGATCAACAACAATTCACCGTGGCATTATGCGGGTAACATGGACGTTGACCAGTTCTCCGTGCAGTACGCGAAGGAGTTCCGTGTATGCTACAACGCGATCAAGAGCCAGAATGCGGGCGCGCGCGTATTTTTGAACATTGACCAGAGATGGACGCATACGGACAGCAATACGCTGGCTTACAGAGGAAGAGACGTTCTTGACAAGTTTGCGGCGGAGATTACCGCTACCGGCAACATTGACTGGGGACTTTCTTTCCACCCGCATCCGGTTCCGCTGTTCAACGCGACTTTCTGGAATCTGCCTCCTGCTTACGCGGGACTGAAGCTGATTGACCATACGGACAATTCAAAGATGGTGAATCCTTCCAATCTGGACGTGGTTACGAATCATATGATGCAGCCGGCGATGCTTTCACCGACCGGAAACATTCGTCATATCATTATTTCGGAGATGGGCTTCACCTCCGCGAACGCGCAGATAGCGACCAACGAGCAGATACAGGCGGCGGCGATGGTATACGCATATAAGCTCGCGGCGCAGAATCCCTGCATAGAGGGCGTTATCATCCATCGTCAGATTGACCATGCTGCAGAGGTAGCGGGTGACGGCATGGCGGTTGGCATTATGTCCGTTACGGGAGCGCCGAAGCCGGCTTACGAGGCTTTCCGCATAATGGATGTGGGCAATACGGATTACCTGCTTCCGATTCTGGGCGCATCAAGCTGGGCAGAGCTGGGCTGCAATTAATCAGTGGCGGTCGTTAAAGGCTTGAGCGGTACCGGAAATATGGTTCTTGACAAGAGAATATTCGTGTGGTTATAATACCTTATATATAGCAGGAAAGACTATGACGGAGACAGTACATTATCAGGGAAAGTCGCAGAGAGTCGGGGCTGGTGGGAGCCGATACGAGTAGCGGATAATGGAATATCACTCCTGAGTTGCAGACTGAAAGGCCCGTGTCGTGCGGTGCGTAGTAGGGACTGACGTTTTTTCCACGTTACAGGAAACAGGTATGAATTGCGGGAGAAGTCCCGAAGGAGTACATTGTAATTAGGTGGTATAGCGATACAAGGCCCTCGTCCTACTTACAGGATTGAGGGCCTTATTTATTCCCGCGAGCAATGAGCCAAGTGCGTGCTTGCACGAGCATTTGGCGAATGCCGCGAGGGTCAAATCAAGAGGGAGGACGACGATGTATCAAAAGGTATCGACAGACATGAATTTTGTTGACAGGGAGAAAGCCGTTGAGAAGTTCTGGCGGGAGAACGATATCTTCCGCAAGAGCATGGAGAGCCGCAGGGAGGGGGAGACCTATACCTTTTATGACGGGCCGCCGACAGCGAACGGAAAACCGCATATCGGCCATGTGCTCACGCGCGTGATCAAGGACATGATACCGCGGTATCGGACGATGAAGGGCTATATGGTTCCGCGCAAGGCGGGCTGGGACACCCACGGGCTTCCGGTGGAGCTTGAGGTGGAGAAACTGCTCGGGCTGAACGGGAAGGATCAGATAGAGGCTTACGGTATGGAGCCGTTTATCAAAAAGTGCAAGGAATCCGTCTGGAAATATAAAGGCATGTGGGAAGATTTCTCCGGCACCGTGGGATTCTGGGCTGATATGGATGACCCCTATGTCACCTATGACGATAACTTTATCGAGTCCGAGTGGTGGGCGCTCAAGCAGATTTGGGATAAGAAGCTGCTGTACAAGGGCTTTAAGATTGTTCCGTACTGCCCCCGCTGTGGGACACCGCTCTCCTCACAGGAGGTTGCGCAGGGCTATAAGACCGTGAAGGAGCGTTCTGCGGTCGTCCGCTTCCGCGTTGTCGGTGAGGACGCGTACTTCCTCGCATGGACGACAACCCCGTGGACGCTGCCGTCGAACGTGGCGCTCTGTGTGAATCCGGAGGAGACTTACTGTAAGGTAAAGGCCGCGGACGGCTATACCTACTATATGGCGCAGGCGCTTCTGGATAAGGTGCTCGGCAAGCTTTCGCAGGAGGAGGGCGCCGCGGCGTATGAGGTGCTTGAGACCTATAAGGGAACGGACCTGGAGCACAAGGCGTATGAGCCGCTGTTTGATTTCGCGGCGGACATTATAGCGAAGCAGCACAAAAAAGCGCATTTTATCACATGTGACACCTATGTCACAATGACGGATGGTACCGGAATCGTCCATATCGCGCCCGCGTTTGGTGAGGATGACGCGGCGGTCGGCAGAAAGTATGACCTTCCGTTTGTACAGCTTGTAAACGGGAAGGGCGAGCTGACGGAGGAGACGTCCTATGCGGGCATCTTTGTCAAGAAGGCAGACCCGATGATCTTGAAGGATTTGGAGGCGAAGGGACTGCTGTTTGACGCGCCGAAGTTTGAGCATGATTATCCACACTGCTGGCGCTGCGATACCCCGCTCATCTACTACGCGCGGGAGTCTTGGTTTATCAAAATGACGGCGGTAAAGGAGGACTTGGTGCGCAACAACAACACCGTCAACTGGATACCGGAATCCATTGGAAAGGGGCGCTTTGGCGACTGGCTTGAGAATATTCAGGACTGGGGCATCTCGAGAAACCGCTATTGGGGAACGCCGCTTCCGGTATGGGAGTGCGCATGCGGCCGGCAGGAATGCATCGGCAGCCGCGAGGAGCTTGCACAGCGCAGCGGAAAGCCCGAGGCGGCCAAGGTCGAGCTTCACAGGCCGTATATTGACGAGGTGGCGCTGCCCTGTCCGGAGTGCGGGAAGGAGATGCACAGGGTTCCCGAGGTCATTGACTGCTGGTTTGACTCCGGCGCAATGCCGTTTGCGCAGCACCATTATCCGTTTGAGAATAAGGAGCTGTTCGAGCAGCAGTTCCCCGCGCAGTTCATCTCGGAGGCCGTGGACCAGACGAGAGGCTGGTTCTACTCCCTGATGGCGGAATCCACGCTGCTGTTCAACAAGGCGCCGTATGAGAACGTCATTGTCCTTGGGCATGTGCAGGATGAGAATGGTCAGAAGATGAGCAAATCCAAGGGAAATGCCATAGACCCGTTCGAGGCGCTGGAGACCTATGGCGCGGACGCGATTCGCTGGTATTTCTATATCAATTCGGCGCCGTGGCTCCCGAACCGCTTCCACGGAAGGGCGGTGCAGGAGGGACAGCGCAAGTTCATGGGGACGCTCTGGAACACCTATGCGTTCTTTGTGCTGTACGCGAATATCGACAGCTTTGACGCGACAAAATATACGCTGGAATACGACGGACTGCCGGTTATGGATAAATGGCTTTTGTCGAAGCTCAATTCCGTTGTGAAGGAGGTTGACCATAACCTTGAGAACTATCGGATCCCCGAGGCGGCGCGCGCGCTTCAGGAGTTTGTGGATGAGATGAGCAACTGGTATGTGCGGCGCAGCCGTGAGCGGTTCTGGGCGAAGGGCATGGAGCAGGATAAGATTAACGCGTACATGACGCTCTACACAGCGCTTGTCACGATTGCGAAGGCGGCGGCGCCGATGATACCGTTTATGACGGAGGACATCTACCGCAACCTTGTATGCAGCATCGATTCGTCCGCGCCGGAGAGCATTCATCTGTGTGACTTCCCGTCTGTGGACGAGGCGCTTATCGATAAGCAGTTGGAGGCGGATATGGAGGCGGTCTTAAAGACCGTCGTGATGGGACGCGCGTGCAGGAATACCGCGAACATCAAGAACCGCCAGCCTGTCAGTACGATGTTTGTCAAGGCGCCGTTTACGCTGAGCGCCTTCTATCAGGAAATCATCGAGGAGGAGCTGAACGTGAAGAAGGTGGTCTTTACGGAGGACGTGCGGGCCTTCACGACCTATACCTTCAAGCCGCAGCTTCGGACGGTAGGGCCGAAATACGGGAAGCAGCTTGGCGGCATTCAGAAGGTGCTCGCCTCCGTTGACGGCAATGCCGCGATGGATGAGCTGAAGGCCAACGGCGTCCTGCGCTTTGACGTGAACGGCACGGAAGTTTGTCTGGCGGAGGAGGATTTGCTGATCGACATTTCTCAGAAGGAGGGCTATGTCACGGAGGCGGATAATACCGTGACGGTGGTGCTCGACACGAACCTGACACAGGAGCTGATCGAGGAGGGTTTTGTGTACGAGGTTATCAGCAAAATCCAGACCATGCGCAAGGATTCCGACTTTGAGGTGACAGACCATATCACGGTGTATGTGAGCGGCAATGAGAAGCTTGCGGAGCTGATTCGGAAGAATGCGGACGCCATCGGTGAGAAGGTGCTCGCAGACGCCTTCCAATACGGACAGGGCGGAAGCGCCAAGGAATGGAATGTCAATGGAGAGACGGTGACGCTCGGCGTGGAGCGGGTATAGGGTGAAAAGGATGCCGCGTTGCAGGAGAGATTTCTTGCAACGCGGCAGATATTTTGGCGGGATGCGCGCGGAGCTTTCAGGAATCTTCCGGTTGACTTTATCACGACAGACCGTTATACTAAGGATTAATCAGACCTTTTTAGGTCAATTCTTTATTGAAGAAAGTGGGCGGCATGAATGTGAATGAACTGATGGAGCAGAAGGCTATGACGAAATATCGGCTTTCCCAAAACAGCGGCGTACCATATACCACAGTTTGCGATATATGCAATGGAAAGACGAAGATTGAAAACTGTTCCGTAAAGACAGTTTATAAAATTGCGGAAGCACTTGGGGTGCCCATGGAATCCCTGTTGGATTTTACATTTGAAGAGCGGGACAGCTTTGAACTTTATAAGAGCAGTGTGTGCCATCGTGTAAAGGAAATGGGCGACATTGATTTTATTATAGATACGTTGGAGCAGGACAATATCAGGATGTACTACCGGCGGGGGTGGTACAGGGAATGTCTGTATCTGTTGGCAATGTTGGACTATATCAGCCGGATGAACAGTGTCCCTGTCTGTACAAGCTATGATGATTTGCGTTGTTGCAAATTAAAGGAACCGCTTTATCCTTCCGGCATATTGGCGGCGTCCATAGTCTCCGGCAGTGATGCACCGAAAACAAAAGCGTTGCAGGAGGCGATTCCTGAGTTTTTGAGGTTTAATATTGTGGAGAGCGAGGTGCGTAATGTCATCTGAAGGAACAGGTGTATTTACAATGAGGTGCCCTTCGGACCCTCATTAGAGAACCTTGATACCATGCTGAAAGAGTTGGCAAAGGAATTTAAGAGACGCAGTGGCACGGCAGTTCCGGCGGAGATTATCCTGATTGGCGGGGCCGCCGTTCTTGCGGGCTATGGATTTCGTGAAATGACAACGGATGTGGATGTGGTGCTCCATGCTTCCTCAGCCATGAAGGAGGCCGCAGGCAGCGTTGGCGACAAATACAACCTTCCTCATGGATGGCTGAATTCCGATTTTATGCGCACGGCTTCCTATTCACCGAAGTTGGAGCAGTTTTCTGTTTATTACAGGACTTTTTCAAATGTTCTCCAGGTTCGCACAGTGTCAGCGGAATATCTCATAGCTATGAAGCTGCGCTCCGGAAGAAAATATAAGAATGACCTTTCAGATATTATTGGGATTCTGGCGGAGCATGAGAGTAGAGGGAACCCGATTTCCAAAGATAAAATTGACATGGCGGTATGTAACCTTTACGGAAGCTGGGACGGATTCTCGGAGGATTCCGTTTCTTTTATCAATGATGCGTTGGCGAGGGGAAGTTATGAAGCCGTTTATGCGGCGGTTAGGGAGGAAGAAAAGAATTCAAAAGATATGCTGATTCGGTTTGGGGAACAGTATCCGGGAGCCGCTACACAGTCCAATGTGAATGAAATACTTGCGTCTCTGAAAAAAAGGAGCCGCCCGTTATAGGACAGCTCAAGGCTTGAATTCGTCAATTCATCCGATAAATCATAAAGTTCAGATACGCCGCGAAGAGGCACCACAGCAGGTACGGTATCTGCAAATATGCGGCGAGCGGCTTGATCTTGCGGAAAGCGTTTATCATTGCTGCAATGAGGACAAGCATCGCAAGCAGCCACAGAAAGGCGATGAAATACCAATTGAATCGGAAGAAAAGAATGCTCCAGAAGAAATTGAAAAACAACTGGAGGGCATAGCGTTTTAAGGCCCCGTGTCTGCTTGGGCTGTCGGATACGCTGACAATGTAGGAGGATATCCCCATAAGAATATAGAGCAGTATCCATACGAGCGGAAACAGGAAGCCCGGAGGCGCAAGCGCAGGCTTGTTGATCCGCTCGTACAGCATCATATTACCGCTGAAAAGCGCGGAGAGCGTGCCGACTGCAATTGGTATGAGAACGGCGATAGTAAGAGAGCTTTTGCTTTTGGTATTCATAATTCCACCCGAATCTTGAATGGCCTTAATCCATTCTATGAGGCGGGGGGGGGGAGAATATGATTTTCAATCACGACAATTCAGTTATGATTGTTCAATCACGAGATGGGAAAAGCCCTACTCATGCAGCACGCTGTTCGCCCATCCCGTATCCAATGCCGCGTTGCAGGTTTCATCCAGCATTTTTGCACATTCCTGTGGGGTAATGCTCATGGAAAGCAGCTCGTGGATATTGGGCCAGAACACGCTGCGCACCGAGGTGTCATTTCCCTGCCAGTTCGGGCTGTTATTCATAAAATCCACCACATTCACCGCATTTGCGGTAAATTCATCCAGCATCGTAATCTGGTCCTGATATTTTTCCGAGACCTTTTTGCTCGCGGGAATATTTCCGGCGGACATCTCCAGCCATTCGTCATTCTCGTAGATAAAGCGGATAAAATCCTTTGCAGCCTGCACCTTCACCGCGTTGCCGTTATCGAACACCTCAAAGCCCGTCACAAAGGAGGTTGCCACATTGCCGGGGAAGTTCACATACCCGTAATCCTCTATATTGTCGTAGAGAGTAAAATTCGCATTGTTGAATATATGGATTGCAAGCTGTCCGTTGCTGAACAATTCATTACAGTCTGAAATCTCAAGGTTTTCAGGGTGAGGCGGATACCATCCCTTATCGACGCCCGCCTGCAGCCACTCTAATGCCCTGACGGCCGCCTCGTTCTCAAAGTCAAAATGTCCGTCGGAGCCAAAAATCGTGCTCCCGTAGGCGCGGATAAAGGACATAATGTGGGTGTCACCCTGATTGTTCTTGCCGTACATCATTATCGGGTAAGCGTGCTCGGGAAGCTTCGCGGCAAGCGTGTCCAGAATATCGGTCCATTCCTCCACCGTCCAATTCTGTATCGTGACCGCATCCGCGATATAGTTCTCAAGACCGCAGTCGCGGAAAAGCGTTTTGTTATAGATCAGAATGTTCTGCATACTCAAAAAGGGCATCATATAGGTTTTCCCGTTCGACATGCTCATCGCCCACGACGCGTCGTCAATATCGCTTCTCAATTCGTCCGTGATGATGTCGTCCAGCGGGACAACTCTTCCGGTATGCAGATAGGACGCCATATTAAAATAACCCTCATAGAGGATATCCGCGGAGTCCTCCGTGTCAAAGCTGTCCGTAATGGCCGCCACCTCATCCACATAGGCAAAATTTTCCACCCGAATCGAGACATCGGCGTCCTCGTACTGTGCCGCAAACGCCTCTCCCGCCTGCTGTAAAAACTCCCCCGAATCTATAATTTCGGGATTGCTGACGGAATTCAGCGCCAGGCTCGGGACCTTGATGATGAGGGTGATTTCCTCCTTGGCCTTGCCGCCGCAGCCTGTCAGGACAGCGCAGCATACTGCAAAAACAGATAAAATAGCAGATAACTTTCTTTTCATGGCTTTACTCCTCTTTATATAGTGCCTTGTTTCAGGCTTTTTCTCAATTTTTTCAGCAGGACGTCCACATCGATCGGCTTCGTCAGGAAGTCGTTCATTCCGCTGGCGATGGCCTGCTCCTTATCCTCCTGGAACATATTGGCGGTGCAGGCATAAATCATAACGGACGCCGCGTCCGCCCTGTCCAGCCTCCGAATGTTCTTAGCCGCAGTGCATCCGTCCATGACGGGCATCTGCATATCCATCAGGATAATGTCAAACTCCCCAATCTCGGATTGGCGGAAGAAATCCAGAGCCTCCTGCCCGTTCTGCGCGAGCACGGTCTCAAAGCCGTCCATTTCGAGGATTTCCAGCAGGATTTCCGCGTTGAGCTCCACATCCTCCGCCACAAGAATCTTGAACGGCTTGCCATCAGCGCGGCACATGGGCAGGGCGGCGCCGTCCGCTTCCTCTGCGGTCTCCTGCTGCGGCGCCTCCTCCGGTACGTCCTGCGCGATTTTGGAGGGGATGGTGACGGTAAAGGTGCTTCCGGCGTTGAGCGTACTCTCCACCGTGATATCGCCGCCCATCGCATTCGCAAGAAGTTTGCTGATGGCCATGCCAAGCCCGGTTCCCTTGACGCCGTTGCTGTTTCTGTTCCGCTCCTGACTAAAGGAATCGAAAATCTTGTCGATATATTCCTCCGATATTCCGATTCCGGTATCCTCACAGCGGTAGATCGTGGTGACATGCGTATCGCTCGTCTGCTCCTGCGTGACAGACAGCCGAATCCAATTGCCCTCCGGCGTGAACTTTGCCGCGTTGCCGACAATGTTCATCAAAATCTGCTTCGTGCGGGTGACATCGCCCTCAACGCAGGGAACCTTGATGTCCTTTTCCACGATAAACTCTACGCCCCGATTCCTGATATTATCGGCCTGCATCGCCGCAATCTCATCAATCAGCGCGGGAATCAGCATGGGCTCCTGCACGATGTCCACCTTTCCGGCTTGGAGCTTTGACATATCCAGAATATCATTCACCAGCGACAGCAGATAGTTCGCCGTGCTGTGGGACTTTTGCAGCCATTCCTTAATCTGCGGCCTGCGGCTCTCGTCATCAATATTCACCATGATCAGATGGTTCATCCCGATGAGGCCGTTTAGCGGCGTTCGGATCTCGTGGCTCATGTTGGAGAGAAATTCCCTCTGTGAGCGGGCCGATTCCGTCGTCCGTATGGTTTTCACCCGCAGCCGCATAATGATGAGCAGCATAATGGCAACCGCGCAGACGGTGACAATCGCCATGGTCATGCTGAGAGAGACAAACGTCCTCCTCTGCTCCGAAAAGACCTCCTCATTGACGGACATGATGAAATACAGGTCAAAGTTGTCGTCAAACGGGATGAAGTAAAAAAGCTCCCTGCCCTTCTCGCCGGCATGGGAATGGTAAAACCCAAAGGTTTCCTGATTTTGAAGCCTTTGCCAAACCTCTTCGTTTTCCAGATCGGCGGTCTTGGAGTCTGACAGATGGTCATACAGATTGTTCTGCTTGTTCAGGTAAATTTCCTTGTTGACATTGACGATATAATTTCCGTGCATGTCTATCAGGGCGCTGTGGCCGCGGCTTTCCCCGTCCTTGACAAAGCTGTCGATCACCATCTTGTCCTGAATGGAGGAGATGTCGCTGATGCCGATCAGCGCAAACATTTTTACGCCCTCGATGCTGTAATCCTTCAGCCGCACGCCGTATAAAATACTTTCCTTTGACAGCCATCCGCCCTCTATTTTGTCGTCGAAGCGGACAACAATTTTGTCCTCGCCATGATCAAAATACGGCACAAAGTCGAGGCTTCGTTTCATAACATCACTGTCCGGCGTATAGACGACATGCTTGTCCGTGTAGACGGTGCCGTCCTCAGCCACCAGATAAATGTGGGCAAAGTCACTGGAGGCGCACTCCAGACTCATCCGCGTCTCAACATCCTCGATGGTCTTACATTCAAAGCTGGTAAAACGTTCCCTGATTTCATAAAGATCCTGCCAACAGATTTCAATATATGTCTGAATCGTCGCCTTATCGTGCTCCGCGATTTCACTGATAGAATTGATGATATTTTCTGAAATTCTTTTATCCATCTGCCTGACGTAGAAAAACACTGCCAGGCCGACGATCACTGATGCAGAAACAATGACCAGCAGATAAAATAATCGGTGTTTCCTTTTCACTTTCCGTACCCCTTGTTACAGTCCTCTGTATCTCACTGCGTATATCATAAATCTTTTTGCGGAAAAAGTCCACCCTGTTTTTTGAAACGGATTCCTCCACCCTACACGGTTGTCTCCACCCCGTTCAGATTAATCGACTCCTCCGCTTCAATCGGGATCATCAGATACTTCTGCCCGTCAATCGTCTGCGCCTTCACGCGCTCGGCCTTATCCGGCTTCATGCGCAGAAAGACCTCCGCCCAATGCTCCGCGTCGGCGGGATTCACGGGCGCTTCCATGCTGACAAGCGTCTCAATCTGTTCCGTTTTCTCCCGATTCTCCTGCTTGGTCTCCGCCAGCTCCTGCTTGAGCGTTGAGACCTCCTCAAGCAGCCTGATCTCCTTCTTCTCCTTGCTGTTCTTCTCAAGCGCCTTCTCGTCAACAAGATTTTTGACTGCGGGAAGCGCGTCGGAAAATTCCTCGGAGAACTGCTGCTCAATCATGGCGGCTGCGGCGTCGGGAATATCGCTCTTGGAGAGAACGTCCTTGATGATCTGCGTGGTCAGAGTAAATTCCTCCGGCTCCACGACGACCAAATCCTCCATCTCCGCCTCGTGCTCCTGCGCCAAGTCGTTCAGATTTTCCTGAATCTGAATCAGAACGTCGTCGCTCTGCTCGACAATCGGTGCAAGCGCGGTTTTCACAATACTGTGGAAGGCGTTCTGCTCCTCCGTCGCCGTGCGCTTCGAGCCGCAGCCGAGCGCGGCCTCCACAAAGGCCCGATGTGAATCCTTTGCGTCGCGCACATAATATGTAAGAGCGTGAACGTCCGCCGAGCGCTCTGAAAAGCTCGGGAACAGAAAGCCGACGTCCGGCATCCCGACCACCCTGTCCTGAATGCGCACGCCGATGCGGTTCTCGTCCTCGCGATAGCCAAGCCCCGGCTTCGAGAGATTCACCGGACAGATAGCGCAGAGCAGATATTGAAAGACCTCCTCGGACTCGTCCAGCTTCAGATCGTCATTCGTCTTGGTAATCACGTCATATGCGTCGTGGAATATCAGGATAAGATAATTGCCGACATAATCATAATTGTCAATAATCATATCATACAGATGCTCCAACAGCTCGGGATTGCGCAGCCCGCTCTCGCGCAGCCCCAGAAGATACTGCTGCCTGCCGCCCGATTCCTCCTCCTCCTTTGCGAACCGCAGCTCCAATAAATTGTTCCCGATGGTTCCCGAGAGCGCTTTCTTGGCAATATCGAGATACTTATAAAACTCCTCGTCCTCAAGGTTGAGGAAGCTTTCGTTGAGCTCTACCACCTTGTTCTTGTTGGAATCGACATAGCAGCCGCACATTCTGGTAAACGTGCAGGCTTCCTTCTTAAAACGCCGCTTTAACTCTAAAATGTCCTTGTTTCTTATCATAGATATTCAGTCCTCCCGTTGTTCCCGACAATAAATTCTTTGAACGCAAGCTGTCAAGCTTACGTTCTTATTATAACACAGCTCCTGCGGATTTCGGAATAAAATATAATGATTTTCACAGCGTTTGACAGGCGCAGGAAAATCTGCTACAATAAAAGCATAAAAGGGAATACTGCCGATAGACGGTCAGCCCAAGTTTAGATTACTACAAAAAAGTAACTGCGAACCTCGACCAAAGGGCGGTTACTTTTTTGTGTGATTTATGTAAGCTATCAG
>JAMPFV010000027.1 GCA_023664265.1 Roseburia sp. | reverse complement strand
ACTCTCAGCAGCTGGGTAAAGCAGCTTTCCCCAATCAAGGTATCGGAGGGGGAGATCTCCACGCTGCTCAATACCTGCCCGATGGAGACTCCCGTTTCAATGAGCTGTTCGGGCAGCCAGATGGGGAGCATGGGGGTGCCCGCCTCCCCGTTTATGATGATCGCTTTTCTTTTGTCCCGGGTCAGCGCCTTGGCGAGGATGCAGCAGAACATGGACTTGCCGCTGCCGGGGCTGCCCCAGACCGTGATAACTTTTCCCATAATCTGTCTCCTTTCAGTCAGTGCCCTGCGGCGTCCGGACCGGCATCAGCATTGCCGCCGTCCGTTGCCGCACCGTTTTCTTCGGGGGAAATTTCTGCCGGCTCCCCGTCAGCCTCCCTGTTCCCGTCATCTGCAGGTTCTGTTTCCGCCAGCGCATCAGGGTAATAGATTTCCAGCAGGGTCTGGGCCTGCTGCGCCAGCAGTTCCTCCGCCAGGGCATCATTGCCCCTGGAGACCAGGGCCACATGGGCAACGCCGTCATTCTCCAGCTCCGTGATGACGCGCGCCTGTTCGGGGCTTGCCAGGACAGTGATTGTGGCGGACTGCTGTTTTTCCTCGTCCTCCGCCAGCTCCCTGGTGTTATCCACGTTGACGCCGCCTGAGTCTGTTACGGAGAGCACACGGACATAGCGCAGCTCCGGCACCTCCTCGGCTGTGTCAAGGAAGTGGTAGATACGGATGATGTCGCCGGGCTGCAGCTTGTCGGAAAGTCCGGATGCCAGGGATTTGACCGTCAGGGAGATGGCTGTCATGCCGGCAGGGATGTTGTTTAAGGCCGTATCGGAAGAGATGGGTACCAGGCTGATCTTGGTGGTGAGGATGTAATCCCCCTGTGCAAGGTCAGCGGTGGCGTAAAGCCCGTTTACATCTTCCAGGGAACGGGCGATATTGGCGGGCAGGTTGAAGCTCCCCACCTCCACGACCTCGGTGTTGGCGGCGGTGATCTGTTCGCCCTTCAGCACCGGCTGGGTGATCCGGACGATTTCGGTCTTGCCGTTGGTCTGCCTGGCAATGGTGGGCAGGGCGACAAAGGCAATGATGGCTGCCAGCAGGAGGCTTAGCATGCCAAACAGGAAACGGTTATTTAGTTTCATAGTGGTTCATTCTCCTTTTTCATTTTGATTTTTTATAGGATTGTGGCTATCAGTGTGGCCAGGCTGCCCGCCGCCATAAATGGGACAAACGGCAGGGAAAGGGGTTTATCCTTGCGCCTGCAGCCGACTGCCAGGGCAGCCGCCGCAGACAGCAGGGTGGCAAGCATCAGGATCTCCAGCATACGGTACGGGCCGTAGATAAATATATCTTCTTTATGTTTTCTGATAAATGATTCAAAATATTACAAATAGGAAGAAGGTGATCCTGTCACTATGGGAAATTCAGAGAGTAAAGTGCCCCTCTGGGAAAAGTACATCCTTACAATACAGGAGGCAGCAGAGTATTTTCATATTGGTGAAAAGAAACTGCGGAGACTTGTGGAAGAGCAGGAGGATGCAGACTTTATCATTATGAATGGCAATCGTGCAATGATAAAGCGAAAGTTATTTGAAAAATACTTAGATGAAGCGGCATCCGTATGAATTTTAAGGCAAAAGCAGTACCCTGATGCTGACAGCATCAAACAGCACAAACAACTTTGAAAAACGAATGGAATTTGAGCCCCGGACATGGTATGATATAGATATCGTATCGGGGCTCTTTTTCATTAGAAAGGAGCAGAAAATCATGAGCGAAAAAAGACGAGATAACAAAAACCGTGTATTACGCAATGGAGAGAGCCAGCGATCGGATGGAAGATATGTGTACAAGTACATAGACACCGATGGGAAACAGCAATTTGTCTACAGTTGGAAACTGGAAAAGACCGACAAGCTGCCCAAGGGCAAGCGTGATGACATGTCTTTAAGGGAAAAGGAAAAGCAGATCCAAAAAGATCTGGAAGATATGATCTCCACTTCAGGCGGCGATATAACAGTCCTGGCGCTGGTGGAGAAATATATTTCGCAGAAACGGGGAGTGCGTCATTCTACGAAGGCCGGATACAAGACAGTCCTTAATATCCTTGCTAAAGAGGATTTTGGCAGGAAACAGATCAAGGATGTACGGCTGTCTGATGCGAAGGAGTGGCTGATCCAGCTCCAGGCAGGCGGCAAAGGTTACAGTTCCATCCAGACGATCCGGGGTGTGGTCAGGCCCGCTTTCCAGATGGCGGTGGATGATGACCTGATACGCAAGAATCCATTCAGTTTTTATCTGAGTACTGTGGTCGTGAATGACAGCGTTACAAGAGAGGCAATCACAAGGAAACAGGAAAGGCAGTATCTGGAATTTGTCAAAAATGACAAGCATTTTTCAAAGTATTATGATGCAATCTATATACTGTTCCATACGGGGCTCCGTATTTCTGAATTCTGCGGCTTGACCAAAGAGGATATTGACCTTAAGGAAGGCAGACTCCGGGTGGAGCGTCAGTTACAAAGGACGCGGGATATGCAGTACATCATAGAAGATACGAAAACGCCCAGCGGCGTGAGGTTTGTTCCTATGACTAAGGAAGTTATGGATTGTTTCAGGCATATTCTTGAAAACCGCGATAAGCCGAAGACGGAGCCGGTTGTCAGTGACATGAAGGGGAATTTGTATCATGGTTTCCTGTTCATGGATAAGAACGGGAGACCTATGGTTGCCCAGCACTGGGAAAAGTATATGCAGCATATCAGGGAGAAGTACAACAAGATCTATAAAGTACAGATGCCTGATGTGACGCCCCATGTGTGCAGGCATACATTCTGCTCCAATATGGCAAACAGCGGCATGAATCCCAAAACACTGCAGTACATTATGGGTCACTCAGACATTGGTGTTACGTTGAACACGTACACGCATATCGGCTATGAGGATGCGAGCAGGGAAATGAAAAAGGTAAGCAACGCCTGAAAAAGTCGAGTAGTACAAATTTTCAATTTACTACTTTTTTTACTACTTTTCAGCGCCAAGATATGCCGGGATAAGCCAGGATATGCCGAAAAACCGGATGAGCCGGGAAAATTCCTGAAAGCCCTGAAACGCCCCAAAAGTCAAGAAAAACCACGATAAACCAACTTATGCAAGGAGTTTAAAATAGATGATTAAGATACTTTTCATCTGCCACGGCAACATCTGTCGTTCCCCCATGGCGGAATTCATCCTAAAAGACATGGTCGCCCGCCGCGGCCTCGCCGCCCGCTTCGAGATTGCCTCCGCGGCCACCAGCACTGAGGAAATTTGGAACGGCGTTGGCAATCCGGTCTATCCCCCCGCGCGGGAGGAGCTCGCGCGGCACGGCATCCGCTGTGACGGCAAGCGCGCGGTTCAATTAAAAAAGTCTGATTACGACTACTATGATTACCTGATCGGCATGGATACCATGAACATTCGTAACATGGAGCGGATGACAAGACATAAGCGCGGAGAGCATCCCGACAAAATCCTCCTGCTCTTGGAGTATGCGGGGAGGGCGGACAGCATTACGGACCCGTGGTACAGCGGGGATTTTGAGGCCGCCTATCGGGATGTCGTGGAGGGGTGCGAGGCATTGCTGCGGCATATGGAAGAAACGGGGATACTCTCATAGCGGTTGGCGGCAACGGCGTTCCGCACGCTTACTTCCGCTCGTGCACGGTATAGTGCAGCTCCCGCAGGAGCGCAACCGCGCTGCGCAGGGCAGTCTGCTCGTAAAATTCAATTTGAAGGACACCCTCCTCGAAATCCCTGTTATGGACAATGCCGATATTTTTGATGGAGATTTCCCTGTCTGCAAGAATGCGCGCCAGCGTGGCGATGGCGCCGGCCTCGTCAGGAATGTCCACATAACAGCCGAACACCGTCTTGATGGGCCCTCGCGGCTGGTCGGAGAACGAATCCCTGTATTCCTTGGAGGCTTTGAACAAATCATAGGTATAGCCCGCCTGTTTTGCGCGCACGGCGCGGCTGATATCCTGCAGAGATGCAATATAAGCATCCAACAGATTTGCAATATTTCCTGCATTCGCGAGACAAATAGGCTCCCACACATCAGGGGAGGAGGAGGCAATGCGCGTAATATCCTTGAAGCCGCCCGCTGCAATCAGCTTCATGGTGCAGGCCTCGGTATCGTGGTCGTGGACCAGGTTTGCCAGTGCGGCTGCTATCAGATGCGGCACATGGCTGACGGCCGCCGTCACATAGTCGTGCTCCGTATAGGGCAGTACCAGCGGGATTGCGCCCATTTCGGATACAAGGGAGTAGTACGCATCGACGGCTTCCTTGGGAACCTCCCGCGTCGGCGTCAGAATATAGTAGGCGTTTTCAAGCAGCCTTGCGGTCGCGTTTGCAAAGCCGGTCTTTTCGCTTCCCGCCATCGGGTGTCCGCCGATAAATTGAGCGTTCAGCCCAAGCCGGTCTGCCGCCTCGTGGATGGAGCCCTTCACGCTTCCGACGTCGGTAAGGATTGTCCGTGCGGACAGAAACGGCTTTATCTGCTCTAAAAACCGGTTGTTTACGGCAACCGGCGCGCACAGGAAAATCATGTCGCAGTCCGAAAAGGTATCGTCGATAGCCGTCGTCCCTTCGTCAATCGCGCCTGCCGCCAACGCTTCGTCGAGCGTTTCCCGCCTCCTTGCGTACGCAAGGATTTTTGCGTCAGGATATACTTTTTTTATTGCCAGGGCAATCGAGCCGCCAATCAGCCCCAGACTCAGAAAACCAAATTTTTTCATCTTACCAATCATGCCTTTCCGTACCGTTTTTGTGTTTCCCGAAGCTTACTTCACCGTCTTTCATTATACATCATCCCGCGCGCTTTGTCATTTAAAATCCGAATCCGGCTGTTTTTCGGAATTTGGACGCTGATTAAATCACTGCTTCCTTAGAGTCTCCGGCAGATGCACACGAGTTTAATATTGCTTCGCAACGCAAATCCGGTGCGGGGCTGCAAAAAGCGGGAAACAAAAACGCGCGCACTAGGCAATTGTCACGAAAAAGTGTGTGATATTTTATGAAAAAAGACAGTGTGCAGTTTGCACAAAATAGATTGAATTTTCAGACAATATATAGTAAAATTATAACATGTGATGCGTACAAGAACGTGCTACAGCAAAGAACGAAACCATTATAGGACGGAAACAGGAGGTAGCTGCAATGAATGTTTACACGACAGACAAGATTAGGAATGTGGTATTGTTAGGCCATGGCGGGACCGGAAAGACGAGCCTTGCGGAGTCCATGGCTTATTTGGCAGGCGTTACTTCGCGTATGGGCAAGGTTGAGGACGGCAATACCGTCAGCGACTTTGGCAAGGAGGAGCAGAAGAGAAAGATTTCCATCAGCACATCGGTGATACCGATCGAGTGGGAGGGTGTAAAGATTAACGTGCTCGACACGCCGGGGTATTTTGACTTTATCGGCGAGGTCGAGGAGGCTATCAGCGCTGCGGACGCCGCGATCATCGTTGTCTCCGGCAAATCCGGCGTTGAGGCGGGAACGGAGCGTGCGTGGGAGCTGTGTGAGAAATATAAGCTTTCCAGAATGATATATGTCACGGGCATGGATGCGGACAACGCCTCCTTCAAGAACGTTGTGGAGAAGCTGACCGAGATGTACGGCAAGAAGATTGCGCCGTTCCATTTCCCGATACGGGAGAATGAGAAGTTCGTCGGCTATGTGAACGTAGTCAGTGAGACCGGCAACCGTTGGAAGGGAAAGGAGATAGAGGAGTGCGAGATACCCGATTACAGCAAAGAGAACCTCTCACTGTACAGGGATACGCTGATGGAGGCGGTCGCGGAGACCAGCGAGGAGTTTATGGAGCGGTATTTCGGCGGGGAGACCTTTTCGGAGAACGAAATCCGCGCGGCGCTGCGGACAAACGTAATGGACGGCTCTATCGTCCCGATCAGTATGGGTTCCAACCTGTTATGCCAGGGTACATACGCACTGCTTGACGACATCGTGAAATATATGCCGAGCCCCGAGAATAAGCAGATCGCGGGCTTCAATATGAAGACGAATGAGGTATTTGAGGCGAATTACGATTTCTCAAAGCCCAAGTCCGCTTATGTGTTCAAGACGATTGTGGATCCTTTCATCGGCAAGTATTCGCTGATCAAGGTATGCTCCGGCGTATTCAAGGCCGACGACGTTATTTATAATAAGGATAAGGATGTTGAGGAGAAAGTCAGCAAGCTCTATGTGCTTCAGGGCAGCAAGCCTATTGAAATCCGCGAGCTTCACGCCGGCGATATCGGCGCGATTGCAAAGCTTACCGCGGCGCGCACGGGTAACACGCTCTCAACAAAAGCAACTGTTATTGAATACGGCAAGTTCGAGCTTTCCAAGCCCTATACCGCGATGCGCTACAAGGTGCCGAACAAGGGCGATATCGACAAGGTATCCCAAGCGCTGCAGAAGCTGGCGCATGAGGACCAGACGCTCAAGGTGGTCAATGATGTGGAGAATCGGCAGAGCCTTCTGTACGGAATCGGCGAGCAGCAGCTTGAGATTATCCAGAGCCGCCTCGTGAATGAGTACAAGTGCGAGATTGAGCTGAGCAAGCCCAAGGTGGCGTTCCGCGAGACCATCAAGAAAAAGTCTGATGTGGAATATAAATATAAGAAGCAGTCCGGCGGACACGGGCAGTACGGCCATGTGAAGATGCGCTTTGAGCCGTCGGGGGACTTGGAGCAGTCCTATGTGTTTGCGCAGGAGGTTGTGGGCGGCGCGGTTCCCAAGAATTACTTCCCCGCAGTGGAGAAGGGGCTGCAGGAGTCTGTTCTGAAGGGACCCTTGGCGGCATATCCGGTAGTCGGCGTAAAGGGTATTCTGTATGACGGATCCTACCATCCGGTGGACTCCTCCGAGATGGCGTTTAAGATGGCAACCATTCAGGCCTTCAAGAAGGGCATTATGGAAGCGGCGCCGATACTCCTCGAGCCGATAGCGAACCTCAAGGTGACAGTTCCCGACAGGTATACCGGCGATGTCATGGGCGACTTGAACAAGCGCCGCGGCAGGGTGCTCGGCATGAATCCGATTGGAAATGGCAAGCAGGTGATCGAGGCTGACATACCGGTAATGGAGCTGAACGGCTACTGTACCGTGCTGCGCTCCATGACAGGCGGACGCGGGAATTTCGAGTACGAATTTGTCAGATATGAGCAGACGCCGAGCGATATTCAGGAGGCCGAGGTAAAGGCAAGGGCAAGCAAGGTCGCAGAGAACAGCGAGGAATAAATCAGAACGCCTTTGAAAGGAGATAAGAAAGGCGGTGTCTGCGCAAAAGCGCTTCGGCATGAAGGATTAGATTGAAATGAAGGGATGGTACGGAAGTGAGAAAGCACATTGGAACAAAAGTATATACGATGCTCGTAGTTTTGCTGATTATCTTTTTGGTAAACAGTGGCTTCTCCGCAAAAGGAACGACAAACGCGAAGAATGCGATTATTCAGATCTCTGACATCTACATGCAATTGCAGGTACAGAATGAGTTGGTTACGAAGAATGTCGGTGACTGTAAGCTGTACGGGAATCTGATTGTATTGTCCGCGGATGAGGGAACCTCGCAGGGGGTTGCGGGCACCGTCCCTTCGACAATCAGCGCGATCAATGACGCCTTTGGCGAGATGGATAAGCTGTGCGATGAGCTGGGCAATGCGCAGGTGACACAGGCGCTTCAGGAATATCAGACCGCCTTTGCGCCGCTGGAGGAGAACGTATCAAAGATTGCGAGCCTCTATCTTGCGGGCGACAAGGCGGGGGCGACGGCGGAAAGCGAGCAGCTCTACGGCATTGTCTCCGCGATGCAGGAGAAGCAGACCGCCTTTGCGGACACAATGAATGAAGCGATGCATGCGCTTGTCTCAGAGCGGATAGAGGCGACGACCCTTTTACAGACGATAACAACAGTGGTAGGCATTATCTTTATTCTTGTAGGTGTTCTCACCGGCCTGATGATTGCCGTGTCAGTCGTAAGGCCGGCCAGAAGCGCGACGGCGCACTTGGACAGAATCATTCAGGACATTCAGGAGAACAAGGGGGATTTGACACAGCGGATAGCCGTTAAGACGCAGAACGAGGTCGGACAACTGGTAGCGGGCATCAATAGCTTTATCGACCAGCTTCAGGCGACCATGCGCAAGATCCAGAGTGGCTCCACCAATATGGATGAGCAGATAAGCGCCATTCATTCCAGCATTCAAAAGTCTGAATCCGGTGCGGCAGACATCTCCGCGACGATGGAGGAAATGTCCGCCAGCATGGAGGAAATCTCTGCAACGCTTGATCAGGTGACGATTGGCTCCAAGAACGTGCTCGGTCTTGCACAGGATATGCGCGGCAAGGCGGAGGAGGGCACCGAGTTCGCAGGCAAGATCAAGCGCAGGGCACAGCGGATTCGCGGCGAGGTGCTTGAGGGCAAGAACAGCACTGTCAATATGATGGATAATAACAGGAAGCTTTTGGAGACCGCGATTGAGAACAGCCGCAGCGTGGAGAAGATTAACGAGCTCACCACCGAGATTTTAAATATCTCAAGCCAGACGAACCTCTTGGCGCTCAACGCGTCCATAGAGGCCGCACGCGCGGGCGAGGCAGGCCGAGGATTTTCCGTGGTTGCGGACGAGATCCGCGTGCTTGCGGATACCAGCCGCGACACGGCGAACAACATCCAGCATATCAGCGCGGCCGTGACCGAGGCGGTTGGCGAGCTTGCGCAGAATGCGAACGAGATGCTGACCTTTATCGATACCACCGTGTTGGAGGATTATGACAAATTTGTCAATGTCGCGAACCGCTACCATGACGACGCGGACAACATGAACGGAATGTTCTGCGACTTCAATGAGAAGACACAGAACCTTGAGGAAACCATGTCGGAAATGACAGACGGAATCAACGGCATCAACATTGCGGTGGAGGAGAGCGCGCAGGGCGTGACCGTGGTTGCGGACAATACCTCACAGCTCGTTGATCTGCTCAAGGAGATTCGCGACGACGCGGAGAGTAATAAGAAGGTATCTGACGAATTACAGACGGAGGTTGCACACTTTAAAAATATTTAGTTGCATTTTCCGCGCTCCTGTGCTATATTCATATCAGAATAAGAAGCAGCAGTGAGAAGGAGTAGTAAAGGTGAAGCCCTTTCAGAGAGCTGTCGGGTGGTGTGAGACAGCAGCGTGAAGCCTTGAACTCGCCTTTGAGTTTCCACAGTGAACAACACTGAGTGAATAACACCGGGTGGACAATACCGAGTGAATAACACTGGTTATTGTATACCAGTGGAGGAGTAGCCGTGGACGGGACTTCCCGTTACAGAAGCCGAGAGCAGATGTTGTCATCTGAAGCAGAGTGGTACCGCGGAGAGCTTTAACAGCCTTTTCGTCTCTGGCAGAAGCCGGAGACGGAGGGGCTTTTCTTGTCTTATTTTATAAGGAAAGGAACGGATTGCAGTATGAGCAGAGAATACGCACCAAAGGAAATCGAGAAAAAATGGCAGGATATCTGGGAGAAGGAGGAGGCCTTCAAGGTCGGCGTGGATAAGTCCAAGCCCAAGTATTACGCGCTGGTAGAGTTCCCCTATCCCTCAGGGCAGGGGCTTCATGTAGGGCATCCCAGACCCTACACGGCGATGGATATTGTGTCGCGCAAGAGAAGGATGCAGGGCTACAATGTGCTGTTCCCGATGGGGTGGGACGCATTCGGGCTTCCGACAGAGAATTACGCGATTAAGAACAAAATCCACCCCAAGATTGTCACCAAAAATAACGTGGCGCGCTTTAAGGAGCAGTTAAAAGCCTTGGGCTATTCCTTTGACTGGTCCAAGGAGGTCAACACGACGGATGAGCGATACTATAAGTGGACACAGTGGATATTCCTTCAGTTATTCAAGAAGGGGCTGGCATACAAGAGCGAGATGCCGATTAACTTCTGTACCTCCTGCAAGGTCGGCCTTGCGAATGAGGAGGTCGTAAACGGCGTGTGCGAGCGCTGCGGCTCCGAGGTCATCCGCAAGATGCAGTCTCAGTGGATGCTCAGGATCACGGACTATGCGGAGAAGCTTCTCGAGGGGCTTGACCATGTGGACTATATCGAGAAGGTCAAGGTATCGCAGCGGAACTGGATAGGGCGTTCCGAGGGCGCGGAGGTCAACTTCCGGCTCAAGGAGCAGGATGAAATCCTCACGATTTACACTACCAGACCGGATACGCTCTTTGGCGCGACCTATATGGTTATCTCGCCGGAGCATCCGCTGATTGACAAATATAAGGAAATGATCGCGAATTATGATGAAATCATGGACTACCGCGAGCAGGCGGCGAAGAAATCCGATTTCGAGCGCACCGAGCTTGCAAAGGACAAGACGGGCGTGTGCATCAAGGGCCTGTCTGCAGTCAACCCCGTCAATGAGACGGAGATTCCGGTGTGGGTATCCGACTATGTACTGATGTCCTACGGAACCGGCGCGATTATGGCGGTGCCGGCGCATGATACCCGCGACTGGGATTTCGCGAAGAAGTTCGGTCTGCCGATCATTGAGGTCGTTGCAGGCGGCGATGTCCAGAATGAAGCGTTTACGGACGTGGCGACGGGAATCCTCTGCAATTCCGGCTTCCTAAACGGCTTGGAGGTCAAGGAAGCCAAGGCGAAGATGATCGACTGGCTGGAGGAGCAGGGAATCGGTCACAGAAAGATCAATTACAAGCTGCGCGACTGGGTATTCTCCCGCCAGCGCTATTGGGGCGAGCCTATCCCCATTGTAAAGTGCCCTTGCTGCGGATATGTTCCGCTAGACGAGAGCGAGCTTCCGCTGCGCCTGCCGGAGGTGGAGAGCTACATGCCCACGGATACCGGAGAATCGCCGCTTGCCGCAATGCGCGACTGGGTGGAGACGACCTGTCCTAAGTGCGGTGGAAAGGCGGAACGCGAGACGGATACCATGCCACAGTGGGCCGGCTCCTCATGGTATTTCCTGCGCTATATCGACCCCGACAATGAGAATGCGTTTGCGGGAAAGGAAGCGCTGGACTATTGGATGCCTGTTGACTGGTATAACGGCGGGATGGAGCATACGACCCTCCATCTGTTGTAC
The DNA here is from genome assembly GCA_023664265.1 of Roseburia sp. Lineage (GTDB taxonomy): Bacteria > Bacillota > Clostridia > Lachnospirales > Lachnospiraceae > COE1. The sequence continues at coordinate 26,451 of JAMPFV010000027.1, read as the reverse complement.
TCGAGATTTTGGCACAGGTTCCTGTATGACCAAGGATTGGTGCCGTGCAGCGAGCCGTATAGGAGGCGTACTTCCCACGGGATGATTCTGGGAGAAAACGGCGAGAAAATGTCAAAGTCCAGAGGAAACGTCGTCAATCCGGATGACGTGGTTGACGAGTTCGGCGCGGATACGCTGCGGACCTATGAGATGTTTATCGGCGCGTTTGATTTGAGCGCCGCATGGAGCCAAGAGGGCGTGAAGGGGTGCCGCCGCTTCCTCGAGCGTGTCTGGAAGCTTCAGGACATGCTGATTGAGGGGGACGGTTACCGCGCGGAGCTGGAGACGAAGATACACCAGACGATCAAGAAGGTGTCAAACGATTTTGAGAGCCTGAAATTCAACACGGCCATCGCCGCAATGATGGCGCTTGTCAATGAGTTCTACAAGGCCAACAGCATCACCAAGGGCGAGTATGCGACCCTGCTGCTCCTGCTGAATCCGGTCGCGCCGCACATGACGGAGGAGCTTTGGGAGATGCATTATGCGAATGGCAGGATATATCAGCAGAAATGGCCGGAGTACGACGAGGCCAAGACTGTGGAGTCCACGGTGGAAATCGCGGTGCAGATAAACGGCAAGGTAAAGGCCACGATGGCAGTCGCGCTGGACGAGGCGGAGGACGCTGTAAAGGAGAAGGCGCATGCGCTTCCCGTGATTGCGGACTTGATTTCCGGCAAGAACATTGTGAAGGAAATCTATGTAAAGGGAAGGATTTTGAATATAGTTGCGAAATAGCTTCTGTTTAAATAACTTTTGTTATCGAATATGCGCTTGTTGGAAAGGTGTGGTTGAGCCATGGCTGCTGAACGGATGCTGTACAATGCTTTGGAGCCGATGAACCACAGAGAAATCGAGTATACTGCCGCAAAGCTGTCGGGGTGTGACATCCCCGACGCTTTTTCGTGCGCTGCGCTTTTGCAGTGGCTGGAGGAAACCGGACAGCGCGTCTTTGACGAGGCGCTGGTGATGGATTACGGGACGGACTGCCTTCGCCTGTATCTGATGTTTGAGCGCACGCCCAGACCGCAGGACGCGCCATATTATGAGAGCTGGCAGGAGGGCGCGCTGGAGGGGCTGTACAAATTCCTGAGCCGCTACAGGAGAATGATACTGGCGGCGGACGCCTGGAACAGAAGCGGCGGGTATTCCGACGCGATGTCCGCGCAGGACATCGAGAGAATGCGCGGGGCGCTGGCGGATGCGCGGCGGAGAATAGAGAGGAGTATTGCGCGTGGAAATACCCTGTCTGACCGACATTCAATAACAGCCGCTTTGATGAGCTTACAAAAGCTCCTGCAAAAGGAGCTGCGGATCAATGAGATTGTCTCCGGAGTGCGGACCGTCGCGGACGGCGGCAGCAAAGCTTTGGCGGTTGACGCGCGGATTGCGGAGATCTGCAAGGCGTTTATCTGTATGATGGCGCCCTTTGCACCGAATTTGTCCAAGGTTTTGTGGAAAGCCCTGAATGACGGGGAGAAAGAGAATAGGTGATATATGGCAGGAAACACAAAGGAAATGGTGCGAAGCAAGCTTATGGTGGCGCGCGGCGAGGGGCATGATTACGGCTATGACCCTAAAGCGATTGAACATGATCTGACGATTATCGGACAGCTCATGCGCGGGAAGAAACGCATGACAATGCAGCTTGCGCAGGAAACATATTACAAATTGAGACGGGAAAACGTGCGGTTTCAGAGCGAAAAGGGGGCTGAGTTTGCGGACACGCTGTCGCAAAATATGACAGTGGCGCAGGTGCAGAGCATCGACCGGATGATTGCGGGCAAACGGCGCCGCGCAAGGAACCTCTCGCGGCTGCTGCGCCTCAACAGACGGCTTGCCATTGCCCTGCTCGTGATAACGCTGCTTCTGTGCGTGCTTCCCGTTCTGTACCGATATTTTCCCGCTTATTTCGGCTGGTAAAGAGAGGAAAGCTGCCGCATCTTGGCAAGCTCCTCGGGTGTCGCGTGCTTTTGAATAACACTGTATATTAAATTGAATTCGTCCTTTGTAAAGGAGATGTTGTTTTCCTTGGTCAGCTTCGACAGCGACATCAGGAAAGTCATCAGCTCCTTTTTGTTTGACTTGTCAATGGAAGCGCTCTCCACCAACAGCTTCCCGAGAAAATCAAGTTTGGCTCTGTCTACTCCTGCGAGCGCAGGGTCATTCATCCAATCCGTGTTAATTCCCATCCGTAATCCTCCTGCCTTTCTGAATGTTGATAAAATATCACAAGTTATTTCATGGAATTAAGAAGCTGCATCATTTCGCTGATGTCTGTCCCGTTAAAATTCATGCCCGACGGATTGCCCAAGCCGCCCAATCCCGTCAGCCCCTCCGGACCTGCGCTGAAATCCATGTCGGGATTCAGACTTTGCAGCAGCTCCATCATCTGCTGCATCTCACGCATGTTTTTCATCGTGCGCATGGCGGACAAAATCTGATGAAAGCTCTTTTCCTCATCCGGGGCAAGATATCGGTGCACTGCATTGTAAATCTGCTCCAGCGTATCGCCGGCCGCGTCGGCGGATGCATCCGTGGAAACTTCACTGCATGCGGAAATCCCATCCTTGGGAATGGGTTGCTTTCCGGAACCGATAAGAGAGAGCGTGTATTTCAGTTCCATATATTTAATGATTGCGGGAAGCATCGGCAGGCTTTCGGCCGGTATGAACGGAAGCAGCGATTTCATAATTTGAATGTGATTGGTGGTGTAAAAATGGTCAAATGCCAGTACATAGTCATTGTCCTCCATAATCTGCGCCCCCAATCCGTTCCGATACTGCGAAATAATAAAGTTACATATCTATATGAAATAACAGGTATATATATTCCTTAAAATTTACAGAGGGTTCGCCTGTGACGAACCCTCCGCTCAAACGGGCCTTAGAAGCGCATCAGCATCCGCAGTTGCCGTTGCCCCATCCGCCACAGAAGGACAGAAGGATTAAGAGCCAAATCCAGTTGCTGCATCCGTTGTTGTCATTGCAGCCGCATCCGCTGTTGCCGAAGAGACCGTTGCCGCATCCGCCGCAGCAGGACAGAAGGATTAAAATCCAAATCCAACTGCACCCGTTATCAGAAAGACTGTTTGTGTTGTTGCACCCGCAATTGCTGGCTGTTAAATCGCTCATGTAAGATACCTCCAAAAAAGCTTTTTTCTATACTATATGTGCGGTTCGGAAATGTGTTCCTGCTTTTTGGGAAAGCCGGATTGGATGATAATGGGGATGTAATTATGAATACGGAAATTTCATGTAAATTTTATTGTAAACAGAGAACGTTTTTTGTATAATTATAGAAAAAGAAGCTGACACAGAGACACGGAAGTGGAGAGAAAAATGGATTTGAAAAATATGGCATATGGAGATTTATTCCATGTGCACACATACAGATGCGGGCATGCCGGTGATGAGTCGGATGAGCTTTATATAAAAGAAGCCGTGAAGTTGGGGGCGTCGTGTATTACATTCACTGATCACGCCCCGTTTCCGGATAATCCCTTTCCGAATCGTATGAGAATGGAACAGTTGGAAGAATATGTGCATTCTCTCAGATGTTTTCGGGAACAGTACAAGGGGAAGCTTGATATAAAAATAGGCTTGGAGATAGAATACTTTCCCGGATTCGGAAAATATTATGAATCTCTTGTTCAATCCGGCGCATTTGATGTCCTTATGCTGGGGCAGCACTTTTGCGAGTGTGCGGATGGCGGATACAGCTTTAGCTTGGAGAAGGCAGAACGATGGAAAAGGGAAACAAAGGGAATATGGAGAACTGTTATAGAAGGGATAAAAACCGGATATTTTCAAGTGGTGGCACATCCTGACAGGATGTTTCGGGGATATGGCGCATGGAACGGTGCGATGGAAGAGATGTCAGGGCGGATTATTGAGACGGCAGGGCAGTATCATGTACTGTTAGAGCAAAATATTGCTTCCATGAAGGAAGCAGGATATTATCGGAGGGAATTTTGGAAATCAGTACCTGAAAATACGGGTGTTATCATTGGAACAGACGCACATTCGGTCAGGGAATTAGAGGAAGCTTGGAGGGTGGAGAAAACGATGGTGAATAAAGACATAGTTACAGAGTCGGATGTATGTAAGGATATATTGAATGATCTGGTTGCCGGGTATGTACGCTACGGCCGGGCCAGGGGAATAGACCTCAGAGACGGGAAAACAGATTTTTCAAGACTTTATTGCCAAATTGTGACTGAGAACAAGAAAGCAAGATTTTACAGGACAAGGCAGGATATAATAAAGTGCAATAAGTTGATTGCGGATGCGAAAGCAGGACTGGAGAAGATAGGCGGAACGATGTATGGGTGATTCGATAGAGGCGTTTACTCCACGGGAATTTTCGGAAATTTATAAGGATATCTACGCTAATCTGACAGAAGGACAGGCTCCGGCAAAGCAACGGTGCACATATATTCTGGGCGGACAGCCGGGAGCGGGGAAAACAAGCTTTTTCAGGGAGAATCCGGAGACAGAGGATTATATTGCAATAAACGGTGACGATTACAGAGTATATCATCCGAATTATGAAGAAATTGTCCAAAAGGATATATACGATATGCCTCAAATGACGCAAAGGTTTTGTAATGCGGTTGTAGAACACTTAATCAGTGACTTAGGGGATGAAGGGTACAATATGGTAATAGAAGGAACCCTCAGAACCCCACAAACACCGATAACGACATGCGGGCAGCTTAAAAAGAAGGGATACCATACATATTTAGTGGTGATGGCGTGCGATGCGGAAACTGCGTGGGAATCTACTCTGGAGAGAGCGGAATTGATGGTGAAACGCGGTGGGTATCCAAGGCTTGTGTCGATAGAGATATATAACGATATTGTGAAGAACATTGTGAAAAACCTTGAACAGATATGCGCCGCCGCATGCTTTGATGGTGTTTCGGTAATTAATCGGGAGGGCGTGACGCTGTATCCCGATAGTGCGGGATTGTCTCCGGCAGAGGTGTTGGAAAAAGAATTAAATTATGAAAAATGGGAGAGGCGTTTTCCTGAATATGCAAGGGAGTTTGAGCAGATTCAGGATGCTTTATATTGTAAAAATCTCAAAAACTCTTGAAATTAGCAGAAAATATAGTACAATATTAGTATGTATGTAAACCGAATAGTAGGGGAGTATGCGTAATTACGGGTTAGAAGGGCGTGATTATTAGAATGACGGAGGTACAATGGACCGTCGAGGGCAGGCGCTTCCGAAGCCAAGAGGAGTATATGGCGGCGCTGCGGGACAAGGAGCTTATCGATACCATTACCGGCAATCTCAGGCTTGATGATCCCAAGGATATCGAGACGCTGTATATGAAGCTGAAGGAAGGCAAGTATGAGTTCGAGTCTGTCGTCGGCCGGCAGTTTGATGACAATATATATGAGCTGTATAACCGGATAAAGAGAGAAGAGGCTGAGCAGGAGGAAGCGCGGCAGCGCAAGAAGGAGGAACGCCGCGAGAAGCTCGCCCGGGTCGTCGGGAGGAAGAACGGCACGGGGAAGAAGGAGAAGATCAGGCTGGAAAGCTTTGACAAGGATATGCAGCAGCAGATACTCCGCGTGCTGAGACAGAAGGAGCGCAAGCGAAGGATTATTATGATAACGTGCGCAATTTTATGCATGGTTTCCTTTGGTTATGTCGGCGCGTACTATCGGGTATCCGCGAAGAGCAGCAAGGAGTTCGAGGAGCTGGCCGAGCTGAAAAAGACCGGCGCGGCGCAACCCGCGACCTCGACCTATAAGATACACTATACGGAGGACGGCACGGAGGCGCCGGACATCCTTCCGGAGTATGAATTGTTACATAGTAAGAACCAGAGACTAATCGGATGGATAACAATTGCCGATACAAAGATTGACTATCCTGTCATGCAGACAGTCAACAATGAATATTATCTGGATCATAACTTTAATCAGGAGGAGGACAAAAACGGCTGTATTTTTATGGATTATCAGTGCGATGTGGTAAAAGGGTGCGATAACATGATATTGTACGGGCATCACATGAAATCCGGGCAGATGTTCGGCTCGCTGAACAAATACGGTCAGAAGTCCTATTATGAGGAACATCCCATCATACAGTTTGATACCATTTATGAAAAAGGGGAGTATCAGGTCATGTATGTATTCCGCTCCAAGGTATATTCGGAAGAGGATGTCAACTTTAAATATTATCAGTTTATCAATGCAAGCTCAGAGAAGGAATTTAATTCCTATATTAATGAGATGGCTGCATTGTCATTATATGAAACGGGCGTTACGGCAAGCTATGGAGACCGGCTGCTCACCCTGTCAACCTGTGATTATCAGGAGAAAGCGGGAAGATTTGTCGTAGTTGCGAAGAAGATTTCATAGCAGGAAAGGCTTTGAACAAATTAACAGATGGGGAGATACACCATGACAAAAATCAAAAAAAAGAAGAATTACAAGCTGAGAAGGAGAGTGCAGCGTACAGTTGCGGCAGTCACAATGATAACCGCAATCGTTGTAGCGGCAATACCGGTTGAGAACTTTGGTACCATGCGCGCGGCGGAGGATGGGATTACGCCGTATGACTTGGATATCAAGGATGTGGTATATGACAGTAAACCGAATGGAACATCTGCGAGTGGGGGCGGCGCTTATGCCGCACATGGCACGAGCACTTATGAGGGCGCTTATCCGGCAACGACTACCGTGAAGTTGCAGCAGATAAAGAACAATACATTCACGGAGATTGGCGTTGCAAATAAAACGGGTAATGACGTAATGATAGCAGAGAGTTCCATATCCGGAACCAGCAGTCTTTCTTCGTTGGAAATCGGTGCGACAGAGTATTATGATTATGTGCGCTTTGACAAGGATTTTACGGATGCGGTGGCAGAATATCTGAGAACCGATATAAATGACGATTTGGTCTTGGAATACAAGGATGAAACTACTAAGCCATATACAGCTAAAAGGGTTTCCATAACCTCCAATGATGCGGGTGGAAATCCTGTCACAACGTATTATGATATGAATGGGGTTACGCTTAAATGGCTGTCAACAACTACGCCGACGGAGACAGTAACCTTCAACTATACGGTATCGGCCTCCAACGACGGTATGCATCAGAAATATAATGCTCTTGAGGGTACGATCAGGGTGGCAGACATCTACAGCAGGTGTTACAGCAGTGAATATCAAAGCCAGTTAAACAGAATCGCTGCTTATAATGCGGCGGTATCCGCTTCGGATGGAATACTATCCAACTTAGCTACAAAGGCTGAGAATACATTAACAGTTGATGATGTCAACGCATGGAATGCTGAGGTTGCAAAGCTTACGAGTACATTGCAGACCGATTATAACAAGGCAAAGACATTACAGATTGCAAGTGCGGATTTCCCGTCGGCGCAGAACGGCTTGAACAGCGTTGTGGATTATGTTATTCAGAATACCTGCAAGTCGAGCGACCCAAGTCGCCCCGGAAACCTTACCGAATGTACGCTGGATAAGATATCGGATACGAATACCAGCCAGGTATATTATATTCCGCGTTTTAACAATGGCGCGGGTCCCAGCGGATTTCAGCTCGACGGAAATAATTATCTGGCAACCGGTGAGGTGAATGTTAAGGGCATTGCGACGGAGGCCTTTGCAACTAAGAGGACAGTAACAGAGAATGGTGAAACAAGAATAGAATATGACTCAAAAATCCCCAGAATATCATCACTCAAGCTCCCGTCGTCACTGGAGTTTATTGGTGTGAATGCGTTTGCAGGTTCCAATCTGACAACGGTGGAGATTGATACCAATGCGTTGCGAATCATCGGGGAAGGCGCGTTTACGGAGTCTCTTTCATTGCAGACTTTAACATTGAAGGAATCCAATACCGCAGTGACGATTGACAAGGAAGCTTTTCGTAACACGGGTATTTCCGACCTGACCGTTCCGGGGAATGTTGTTGTAATAGGCGTGGGGGCTTTTTCGGAGACTCCGGTGAGAAATATCACTTTTTCTGATACGACAAGAACCAGGGACCTTGCGATAGAAGCGTTTGCTTTTTATAATTGTACGGGATTATCGGGTGTCAGCTTCCCGAAAAGCGATAAAGAATATGAGATCGGGCACGCGGCATTTGCTCTTGAGAAGATGGGGGGCAGTCTGAAAAAGTTTGAGTTCCCTGAGAATAATACAAGCAGTGTATATAAGGCAACAAATTTGGACGGTTGTGATTATCTCTTTACCAACAGAACCACGCTTGAGGATGTCACATTGCCGGGCAGACTGGGAGATACAATCCCCGACCGTATTTTTGCAGGTTGCTCGGGATTGAAGCATTTGCTGTTTCCGGATGGCGCATATAACGCATCCTATGATACGGACGAACTTTTCAGGGATGTTTATAATACGGATTTCTACGTTGAAGGACCGCAGTATGGCGGTGATTCGTCAACCAGAGCCAGAACAAGGACGACCACATGGGAGGCCGTTGCCGGTAAGAGCTTGGAACCGCTTAAAGACACGGCGGGAAAGGACTACTGGACATATGCGCTTTCGTCGGTGCCTTATAAGTTTACGGATTCAGAAGGAACTGTTCATTTTGAACTGGGTGTAAGAACGGAGGAGGATTTACAGAAGTTCCCGGTGGGGACGCCCAAGTATGTGGCGACGATAGATGTTATCGGAACGACGAAGGATGCGATACTTTCAAATTACGATTCCATTGGCCGACCGAATCCGGCTGACAGAATTTCCATCACAATACCGGATAAGGTAAGTGACTATACGGTAGTTGAAATCGGAGAGGGCTGCTTCAGCGGTGAGGATAACAAGATTCAGAACTGCGTATATGAAGTATTTATTCAGGACGGTTCGGTTCAGAGAATTAATGCGGGCGCTTTTAAGGATATGAGCGAGCTTCAGTGGGTTGAGATTGGCGATGCCGTGGAGTTTATCGGAGAGGAAGCCTTTTCTAACTGCCCGAAGCTGGAGAATGTGGTATTCAGCCAGAACCGTACAAGCGAGTGGGCTTCGGATGATGAGACATATTGGAAAGAGTTGGTGATTGAGTCGAATGCATTTAAAACGAACGCGCCATTCCTGACTTTCCATGGAGCCATCAATGAGAATTATGCGCCGTTTAAGCTGGCCATGTCGGCGGACAGTGCAAATATGACAAGCAACAGGTCAAAATGCCAGATCTGCTATAAGACGGACGCGCCGCTCAACCTGACGGTTATGCGTGACCGTGTAACCGGGAAAGCGACCCTGATTGACTATCCGCACTATGAAGAGATTGACACGGTGAATGCGGAACTCATCAAGGCACGTCAGGAGGAGGTTGCAAATGACAGTGATCCTGATAATAATGATATGTGGAAGGATTACCAGATTACGGACAGATTCGAGACAGTCAATGAGATTGCGGGAAAGAAAAACAGTAATTCCGATACCATGCCGGCGATGGATGATGCGATTGTAAAGCAGACGCTCAATATGTATCTGCCGAGTGGTATACAAAGTATTGATTCGGCTGCATATTTTGACCGCACGGAGAATTCCGACGATTTTGTGTATTTTAACAGAACCTATGTGAAGGACGGGACAAACTACAATGTTGACGGTGCACCGGGAAAACCGCAGACGAGGGATGTCAATATTAATTCTCTGCACCCGTTGTTCAGTCAGCCTGATGGCGGCACGGGAACAATAGGAAGTCCGGTATATGAGTTGTATGCGACTTATGCAGGTGAGCTGGTTAAGGGGGATAATCCTGATACGGATACGGTTGCAGGATTGTTCAGCGGATATTTCAAGGAAAATATTTTGACCAAGCCGGATAAAAATGAGGATGTGAACGCGCCGAGTAACCCGAATGGTAAAAAAGACGGCTTCATGTGGAGCACTTATAATAAGCATTATTATGTAGAGAATAATGAGAGAGGAAACGATTATCTGACCGGCATCGATCTGGAGTCGATCGAGGAGCTTCCGGACTTTGCCTTTGACAGCGCGGAGAACCTCAAGAGTGTCAGCCTCAGCAGTTCGATGAATGGGATGGGTCAGCAGCCGTTCAGAGACTGCAAGAGCCTGTGCCAGATCAACACCGGTGACAGTACAAAGTATCAGTATGAGAACATGATACTGTATGATAAGACCCCCGTGGACGGTACCGGCGGCTATAAGATTGTACAGGGCTTAGAGGGACGCGGCCGGGCGGATGTTACGGATGGCAATTATGGTACGAGAACAATCAACGCTACCACGAATCCGTTGCTTGCACAGGTTACGGATGTTGCGCCGTATGCGTTCGCAAACAATAAAGAAATCTACGAAGTGGATCTGAGTGCGTCGAATATAAGAAATATTCCGGAGGGCGCTTTCTCTGATTGTGATATATTGGAGTCGGTTGTTCTGCCGGAGAGAACGCGTGCTATTGGTGACTTTGCATTCTCGGGCGTAAACGAGGGACATAAGTTTACACTTACGATTCCGAATAAGGACTGTCAGATTTCTCAGAAGGCCTTTGACTTTGATGTTACCGGACATGTAACAATAAAGGGTGTTATGTATGAGGATGAGGCGACGAAGGATCCGAGTGTTACTTATGACTCCTATCTCGAATTGGATAAAACCTATGGTGACAAGGTAGAGTGGGTAGAGCTGGGAAGCACTTATACATTGCGCTTCCTGGATAAGGATGCAAAGCTGATCGAATCAGTTGAGATTACAAGCGGAGATACGCTTCGCAATCCGCCGACGGCGCCGACTGTGACGGGGCAGAAGTTTAACGGATGGCTGTGTATGGACGCTACCGATTCGGAGGGAAATCCGCTTCGGGGAGAGGCTACATATTCAAATGTAACGGAGAACAGAACGATTGTTGCGACCTATGTGGAAGATCCCTCGACGATTGTGCCGGACGGACAGGATTACAGCCTGACGGTTGTAAACGGAAAGGCAACGATTGGCGGAACCATGGTATCCACTTTCCCCGTGACGGTCAAGGGCGGCACCTCCGTGACGGTTATGGCGGATGATTCAACGAACTTTAAGGTATGGACGATAGAGCCGGGGACTTATATATCTCTGCTGTTGAATGCGTCGAGTGCGGCAACCTCGTTTACGATGCCGAATGCGGATGTGACGGTAACGGCGAATGTAACGAGCAGCGGTTCAAGTGATCCGAATGACCCAAATAACCCGAATAACCCGAATAACCCGAATAACCCGAATAATCCAAATAACCCGAACAACCCGAGCGACTCCACGACAAAGTATAAGCTCACGGTAAATTACGGCTCGGGAAGCGGCGAGTATGCAGCCGGCGAGACGGTTACCATTACGGCCTATGCGCCGGAGTCCGCAAGCAGAGTGTTTGCGAGATGGACGACAGCCAACACGGGTCTCGGCTTCGCCAATGCGACGGCGGCGACGACGACGTTGGTTATGCCTGCGTCGGAGGCGACGGTAACGGCGAACTACAAGACGCGGTCGAGTGATGACGACGAGGAGGATGAGGACAGCGACAGACCGTCCAGAAGGCCGGGAACCAACACGACCACGACGACGGTGACGAATACACCGAACAACAGCACGGGTACGACTGCGACGAATACCAATACCGTGTCGAACCCGGACGATGGAAATAAGATTTATATTACAAAGAACGGTGTGTCCAACAAGGATGTGGCTTCCATCAGTGTGGAGGGCTCCACGGATAACTTTATCGTGAGAATTACGGAGTCCCCGGAGGCAACGGCGGCAGTGGAGGAGGCGCTTCGGAATCAGTATGGTTCCTTGGACGGCCTGGTATACTTCCCGATGGATATTTCCTTGTATGACTCAACGGGTCAAAACAAGATTACGGACACCTATGGCTTGAATATTACGGTGACAATGCCGATACCGGATGTTCTGATACAGTATGGCGGAAACAATCGTGTGGCCGCTGCCGACGACGGCATTCTGCAACAGCTGACACCGCGGTTTACGACAATTGACGGTATTGCATGTATTTCATTTGTACCGCCTCATTTTTCACCGTATGTCATTTATGTAGACACAAGCAACCTTGTTGCCGGTCAGACCTTGGATTCCACACCGTCAACGGGAGACCCGATTCATCCCAAGTGGTTCCTTGCAATCGGTATGGCCTGCGTATCCGTGATACTGTTCGCGACGAGCAACGGGCGTAAGCGCAGAGATTATAAGGCTGCGTAAGCGCAGGAACGGAAAGCAAAGGGGACTTATATGAAGAAGAAACTGATGGCTCTTGCCGTTGCCCTGTCCTTAGGCTGTATCGCGTTGGTCGGCGTGGGAGTCGGCGCGGGACACGGGGTTGCGGCGGCGGAGGATGACAGATTTAGAATTAGCGGCACGACCTTAACGGCGTACCTGGGAGAGGACACCTTTGTGTCAATCCCAGATACGGTAACTGTTATCGCGGAGGGCGCCTTTGAGGGAAGGGAGACACTGGTCAGCGTGGAAATACCGGACAGTGTTTCCGTTATCTCGTACAATGCGTTTAAGGGCTGCACGGGACTGACAAACATTACCCTGTCTGACAGTATTACCAAGGTGGGTCCCGGCGCTTTCGAGGGCTGTACCGCGTTGGAAACGGTTGAGATTGGTAAGAATGTCAGCTCATGGGGAACGGGGGTTTTTACGGACTGTGAGAGCCTTTCCAAGCTGATTCTTGACGAGAATAACGAATATCTTACTTATTATAACGGCGCGCTTTATAATGGCAATATGACGATGCTTTATCAGGTGCTGCCGGGCAGGGAGGGCGACAATTATGTGATGCCGGATACGGTGGAGACGATTGACGCTTATGCCCTGTGGAACATGAAGAACACAAAGAATGTGAAGGTGTCGAACAAGGTGGACACGATTCCGAGCTATGCTTTCAGCAATATGGGCTCGGTGGAGAATGTGGTGATACAGTCCCCGACAGCGGCGATTGAGGAGCGCGCGTTTGCAAACAATGAAAAGCTTGCGCAGGTGATTGTGCCGGCGAGTGTGACAGACATTCACAGGAAAGCGTTTGCGTATTCTCCCAATATGGCAATCTGTACGGAGCCGGACACGGAGGCAGATTTGTTTGGGAAAATTCTGGGCGTTGAGGTGATTTACGAGCCGGAATATCCCAAGGATTTCATGGACAGCAACGTGAACCTTGACGAGAAGCCGAATGTCGGAACCGCGGGGCAGAATCCGTCCGGTGGGAACACGCAGCAGAACCCGGCGGCGGGAACGGAGCAGGCGGCTGCAAGCGGGAATCAGACTGACGCGACAACAGGCGACAACGGCGATACGGGAACAGGACAGAAGGACGAGAGCGGATTTCCGTCAAGCTCCGGATATGCGCATCCGCTGGATGTGCCGGAGAGTGATGAGGTAATCGGCAAGACGGTGATTGTCGGCGGCAGGGCCGTGTTCCTGATGAACAACCACGACGGACAGGTGTATGGCATTCCCAAGGACGCTTCCGCTGATGTAATGACGGAGGAGGAAGCGGCGGCACAGGAGAGCCGGGAGGAGGAAGCAGCCGATTCGGAGACGGATACACCGCAGGGGAGCGATATGACCGCCGCAAGCGGTACAAGAGACAAGATCAGCGTGACAATCGAGGCGGAAACGCCAAAGGATAACAGCGCGATTCCGCAGAGAAAATACTACAGGCAGAAGAGTCTGACCTCCTATGAGATTGAGGACACCATCAACACAATCGGACGTCTGGCGTTTGCGGAGAGCGGTCTCAAGGCAATTGAGATTCCGGGGAATGTGACGTCGATCGAGTACGGCGCTTTTATGGGATGCGCCTCGCTTGAGAATGTGACGATTCCGGCGACCGTGAGCAATATCGGCACCAAGGCGTTTGAGGGAACTCCCTGGCTGGAGAACCTGATGAGCGGAGATGAGGAGTTCCTGATTGTCGGCGACGGTATTTTGCTGGCCTACACGGGGAATGACGAGCATGTCGCGATTCCGGCCGGCGTGAAGCAAATCGGCCCGGAGGCCTTTAAGGGACACACGGAGATTGTGGATGTCGATATACCGGAATCCGTTACGAAGATATGCGCGGAGGCTTTTCGGAATTGCAGCTCGCTTACCGGACTGACCGGATGCGAGGGCTTGAAAACGGTTATTCGCGGAGCTTTCTATGGAACGCAGATTTCGGAGAGCGATTTTTAACAACGAACTATTGGAGATGACCTGATGGAGAAATTATTTTGGGGAATGGTTGGCGGCTGCACGGCGGCGTTTGCCATTCTGCTGGCCTTGTATCTGAATAAGATTGGCGTCATTGATTTGTCGCCGGAGGCTTCCGCGGAGGAGCCTGCCACGGTGGTGGAGGAGACGACGGTCGTGGAGGAGTCTCCGTTGAACGACGAGGAGCGGGCGGCGGAGATTGATGCGCTTGTGGCTTCCTCTCAGAATCAATACGCGGACGCGATGAAGGTTTTTGAGGAGGCTTCCGAGGAGGCAGAGCGCGACGTACAGAATCCGGATACACCGCAGGGCGGCACAAATAACAGCACAAGCAGCAATCAGGGCGGAATAAAGACGAATGATGCCGTTGACCCGGACAGAAACGGGGCGAACGGATATTTTAAGGACGATCCGAACGCGATTTTGGATGAGGAAGAGAGCCGCGAGGCGGCGACGCAGGAGGAGAAGCCGGAGTCCAAGTCCAACAGCGATTACCAGTATACGCTGTATCCTGACCATGTGGTGATTACAAAATATCTGGGAACCAAGTCGGATATTATTGTTCCCGACACGATAGAGGGAAAGCCCGTCACGGAGATTGGTCCGTCGGCCTTTGCGAGCTCGAAATATCTGGTGCGCGCACAACTGCCGAATACCGTGACCGCAATGGGCGACAATGCTTTCAAGAGCAGTACGCTTCTGGTTGAGGTGACGATGCCGGAGCAGCTTACCTCTTTGGGAGCGGGAGCCTTTGACAGCTGCGAGGCTTTGGTGCAGGTCTCAATTCCGGATGGAGTGACGGAGATAAAGGATAAGACCTTTAACGGCTGCGGAGAGCTGACCAAGCTGACGCTGACCAACGATATTACGCGGATTGGCAAGCAGGCGTTTTATGAATGCGCCAAGCTGGAGCTGACCAAGCTTCCGACGAGCCTGACGGTGATTGACGACGAGGCCTTTTACGGGTGCACGAAGCTTGCGGTGACCAAGCTTCCGACAACGCTCACCAAAATCGGTGTCAGCGCCTTTGAGGATTGTGTCGCGCTTCCGTCGGCAAAGCTTCCCGCGGGTATTGAGACCGTGGAAAACCTTGCTTTTTCGGGATGTGTCGGCATTACGGAGCTGACCTTTAAGAGCGGCACGACGGTGATTGCGGATGAAGCCTTTTCGGGCTGTACGGGCATTACGGAGGTCACATTCCCCAAGACGCTTGTCAGCATCGGGGAGAATGCCTTTTCGGGGTGTACGGCGCTTGCGACGGTTTCAATACCTAAGAATACGTTGAGCATTAAGGCAGGCGCTTTTTCGGGGTGCGTATTTACGACGGTGACAATCAACAAGGTCTGCTCCTATCAGGAAAGCTCGTTCCCGAGCGGGATAACGATTGAGAACTATTAAGTAAGGCTGCACGGATATATGGAGGTGGCGGAAATGCGGAAAAAATTACTTTTATGGGCGCTTTGCCTGCTGATGCTCGCGGGGGCGGCAGTGCCCTCAATCACGGCGGCGGCGCAGGGGCCGACCTATACGGCGATGCAGGACATCTATTATACGAAGGACAATTGTGTGGTGTATGCGGAGCCTGACTATACCTCAACCGTGCTTACGGTAATCGACGCGAATGTACCGATTTCGGTTATCGGCATGTATTCCAACGGATGGTATCGCATCAATATCGGCGTGATCTGCTATGTGAAGATGGATTCGCTGACTACCGCCGGAGCGATAGGCCTTCCCAACAAGGCGGACGCGCAGGTGGCGGATGCAAAGAAGACGGCGGATGAGCTGGGTTATGAGTTTGTGTGCCTTACGCTGAACAAAGAGAAGATTATCAAGAAGGATGTCTTTAACAGCTATATCGGCCAAAAAGTGATTTTATATGCGAAGATTGACGACGAGCTGGGCGTATCCTTTAAGATGCTCTACAATGATAAGGTTAAGAAGGACATTAACCTGAGCTGCATAAAGACCGTGACGACCGGCGGAATGGGGGATCGTGTTGTATTCTTTGATTTTGTTGAGGACACGGAGCTTTTCGGGCAGATCGCGATTTTCCAGTTCAGAGAGGGCTACGACAAGGCCGTGGATATCGAGATTAACGATTTGAAGGATACCTATACGCCGGTGTATATGAACACCTACTATACGGAGTTCAGCGAATTTGCCTATGCTCCGGTTACGCAGGTGAGCGATATGCGGATTATAGAATATGAGATTCCGAACAGCCTGACGGATAAGCAGCGGGAGAAGATGGCCAATCTCAGGAAGGGAATCAAGTACCAGAGCTACGACGAGAAGGAGTACCGCGACAGCATTAACGGCAGACTGCGGAAGGACACGGAGTACGTTGATTACGATTATTAAAGGATTTTAAGCGCAGGCTGTGAGGCCTGCGTTTTTTGACAATACTTATTTCTAAAATATTTATTCGTTTTTTTACATTTCGATTCGACAAGCCCAATCAAATATGTTATGGTAAGACTGCTTTCTGCTGTGGAGAACTGTTTTCAACGCAGGAAGCGCATACACATCTTCGGGGATAGCCCGTCACAGAACATCTGAGAAAGGAAAATAAAATGTCGAAAAGAACAAAAGAACCGAATCACAAATCATATCTGGAGGCAACCGGAGAGATTCCCTATAACATGACAAATGACTATATGTTTCGAGCGGTCTTGCAAAAGAATGAAAAGGTGTTGCGCGGTCTTGTCGCAGCCCTTCTGCATCTTAATCCTGACGAAATACAGGTTGAAATCACCAATCCCATCAAGCTTGGGAGCACCATTGCAAACAAGGATTTTCTCTTGGATGTGGATGTTGTGCTTAACCGTCGTACACGCCTCAACCTCGAAATGCAGGTGGCCAATGAAGATAACTGGACGGAGCGCTCCTTGAGCTATCTGTGCAGAACCTTTTCAGAAGCATTGTCCAAGGGCGACGAGTATGCCGAAATACCGTCTGCCATTCATATCAGCTTTATTGATTTTCCGCTTTTTACGGAATCTCCGGAATTTTATGCGACTTATATGCTGCAAAACATAAGGAATTATCATATCTACAGTGACAAGCTCCGCCTCAGTGTGGTAGAATTAAATCGGGTATCGTTGGCAACGGAGGAGGACAGACGGTATGGCATTGACTATTGGGCTGCCCTCTTTAAGGCGAGAACATGGGAGGAGATGAAAGCCATGGCTGTAGAGAATGAATATTTGCGGGAAGCCGCCCATACGATATATGAGATTAATTCGGATCGGGTTATCCGCGAGCAGTGTATCCGGCGGAAGGAGTATGACAACCAGATGAAATACTATCAAAGAACCATCGCTGAGAAGAATGCGGAAATTGCGGCGTTGAAGGCGCAGCTTCACAGGCAGTAGGATTTGGATATTGTTTACACGGTGTTTTCACATTATAGGGATTGCAACTTTACATAACTTGTGCTATTATCGTTTTAGAAGTGTACCAACTGTATTAATTCAAATAATACAGTTGTCCTTTAAGAGAATTTCAAAAGAATTTTTACGATAAAGAAACAGGGAGGCGAATAATGGCAGTGAAAAAAGCCGGACCGGTTATTGAGGTAAAGGATTTATATAAGATATACCGTATCGGAGAGAACAGGGTGAGAGCCCTGAACGGCGTCAGCTTTACAATCAACAGAGGAGAGTTTTGCGCGATAGTGGGAACCTCGGGCTCAGGAAAGTCAACGCTGTTGAATATGCTGGCCGGGTTGGAGAAGCCGACCAAGGGAGAGATCGTTATTGTCGGTGAGCACATGGAGACCAAGAGCGAAAATCAGCTTGTCCGGTTCAGAAGAGAGCACATCGGTTTTATCTTTCAATCCTTCAATCTGATGGGAACCATGAATGCAGTTGAAAATGTGGCGCTTCCGCTTACCTTTCAAGGAGTTTCCAAGAGGCAGCGCATTAAGCGCGCGAAGAAGATGGTAAACATGGTGGGACTCAACAAATATTGGGATCATCGACCGAATCAGATGTCCGGAGGACAACAGCAGCGGGTGGGCGTTGCGCGCGCGCTGGTGGTGAACCCGGAGATTATTTTTGCGGATGAGCCTACGGGAAATCTGGATTCCAATACTTCCAGAGAGATTATGAATCTGATGCAGAAGGTGGTGCGGGAGCAGAAACAGACGCTGATTATGGTTACGCATGATAATCAGTTGGCGAGCTTTGCGGACAGGATCATACGCATTGTTGACGGGAAAATCGTCGATATGGTGGATAATACAAGTAATACGGACAATACGAATAAAGCAACCGATTGAAGAAGGGAATCGCAGAAATGGAGGATTAAGATGAAAAAACTGAAGCGACTGATAATATTGGTTATGACTGCGGCAATGCTGTGTGGAAACGCCTGCGTTGTCTATGCGACGGAAAGCAGCAATGAGGACAGCGATAACGGTAGCGATAACAGCAGTGACCAACCGTCCATTCTCTATGCGACGGACGAGGAGAAGGATCACATAAGGGCGCAGCTGAATCAATATTACAGTGATTTGAAAATGATTTATAAGATACCGGAGCAGAACCTGAAGCGCATGGATAAGATTTATAACAGCGCGATGTCCTATATGGAGCACATGACGCTGACTCTGAGTGAGCTGTCAAGCTATGAGGCGAGTATAGAAGGGTATCTTTCCGAAATCGCAAAGGAAAATACGACAAGCACGGAGAAGTTTCTGATGCTTTCCAACGAGGCGCCCATTCTGAGCGTGAATTACAGCGAGCAGACGATGGTGGTGCTTTCTCTGATCAATCTCGGAAAGAATGACATTACGGACATTGTGCTGACGCCGACGGTTTCCAATGACAGGACAAAATGGCCGTTTGTCATTGAGCAGGCCTATGACGCGAAGACCATACCGATTATTCAGGCCGCAAACAGCGTTGAGGAGGCCAACAGCAGGCGAATGGATATCGGCTGGTATTTTACCGCAAGGGAGGATGTCCTGACAGGCTGCTATCCGCTGACCTTCCATGCGACCTATTATCAGGGCGGAGTGGTTGTCGAGACGGATATTACCACTTATGTAAATGTAAAGGGACAGGATCCGAATAAGAAGCTGATTAAGGAAGAGGAGGAAGAAGAGGAGGAGAAACAGACGAATCCCCGTATCATCGTGACCGGATACAGAACCGATCCGGAAACCGTCTATGCGGGTTCCACCTTCAGCCTCACGGTAAGCGTGAAAAACACCTCTAGGGAGACTGCGGTGGAGAACGTGTTGTTCAATCTTGAGGCGACGGTAGAGGGAAGCGATGCACAGGCCAGCTATGCGGCGTTTCTGCCGACCTCGGGTTCAAGCTCTGTGTATACGGAGCGGATTTCTCCGGGGCAGACCTATGAGATGAGCATTGAAATGGAAGCGAAGTCCGACCTTGCGCAGAAGCCGTATGTGCTTACCGTAAATATGAAATATGATACAGATGATCAGATTAATCTGTCGGACAGCGCGCATGTGTCCGTGCCGATCAAACAGGAGGCGAAGCTGGATACCAGCAGTGCGGAGATGATGCCGGAAATGATTGCGGTTGGCGAGGAGTCAAACGTCATGTTCAGTGTATTCAATACAGGCAAGACGACCTTGTATAATGTCAAGGTTACTTATGAGGGGGAGACCGTAGAGAGCGGCATTACATATCTGGGAAATATTGCGCCAGGAGCGACCCAGAACGTGGATTCGATGGTCAAGGGCATCGCGCCGGATACTGGGGCTGGAAGCGTCAAGGCGGTTGTCACCTACGAGGATGAGTCCGGCAATGAGAGCAGATACGAGAAGGAACTGAATCTGTCTGTCTACGAGATGGTTATGGAGGACATTCCGATGGAGGATTTCCCGATAGAGCCGATGGAGCCGGAGAAGAAAGGGCTTTCGATGCCTGCCATTATCGGGATTGCGGCCGGCGCTGTCGTCTTGGTCATTGTAGTAATCGTGGTTATCGTCAAGGTGAAAAAGGCCAAAAAACATAAGGAAGATATCGACCTGCTGGATGAGGATGATAAAGAATGAGGATTTTTGATTTATTGCTGATGAGCGCCTCGAACCTGTGGAAGAGAAAGCTGCGTACCGTCCTTACTGTGCTGGGAGTAGTGATTGGCGTCACCTCGATTGTCGTCATGGTGGCGCTTGGCAACGGGCTGAAAGAGTCTATGCTGGAGAGTTATTCCAGCTACAGCTCCATGACGCAGATACAGGTCTACTCAAACAGCGGCGGGTACTATGCGGTATCCTCGAGCGGCGGCGGTCAGACGCAGACCGAGGATAAATATCTGAGTGATGATCTGATAGAACAGATTATGCAGATGGAGCATGTCGTGTCCGTGGAGCCAAGGCTGAATGTGTCCGTGATTGCCAAGAGCGGCAAATATATGTCATATATGGATCTTTGCGGTGTGACGCAGGAGACGCTGAAAAGCTTGGATTTGCCGGTTGAAGAGGGCACGCTTCCGCAGCCGGACGGGGAATTGAAGCTCTTTTACGGAAATAATGTACTGGTGAATTTCTATATAGAAAAGACAGGCGTTCATCCCTATTGGGAGAACAATGAGGCGCCGAATATTGACCTGATGAATGATCCGATGTTCATCATCTTTGATACGGACTCTTACTGGGGGTCAGGCGGTGGTTCTGACGGGACGCCGGTGACGCCGCCCAAGAAGTATTTGATAGAGGCCTGCGGCATTATGGAGGGTGAGCTGGGAGAATGGAAAAATGAGAGCCAGAGCGTATTCTGCGATATGGATGCACTGCGGGCACAGCTCAAGAAGGTATTCAAGAAGGGCGTAATCCCCGGGCAGCCGACGCAGAAGAACGGAAAGCCCTACAATGAGCTGTTTTATTCGGAAATGGTGGTGCAGGTGGACGAGATGGAAAATGTCACGGCGATAACCGAGGCCATCAATGATATGGGATACCGTGCGTATGACGACGCGGAATGGATTCAGTCCAATATGGAGCAGATGAATACCGTGCAGGCCGTTCTCGGCGCAATCGGCGCGGTGGCGATGCTGGTCGCGGCAATCAGTATCACGAACACCATGATGATGTCCATCTATGAGCGCACCAAGGAAATCGGCGTTATGAAGGTGCTTGGGTGCGATATCCGCAACATTCAGGTGCTGTTTCTGACGGAGGCCGGCTTCATTGGCTTTATCGGCGGTGTGATTGGCGTGGGGCTCAGCTATGGGCTGGGGATTGTAATCAACACCATGATCGCTTCCAGCGACATGGGACTGACGAGCGTGTGTCGTATACCGCTGTGGCTTGTACCGGTGGCGATTTTGTTCGCAATATTTATTGGTATGCTCGCAGGCTTCTTCCCATCACTCCGCGCAATGCGTCTTAGCCCGCTGGCCGCAATCCGAAATGAATAAGGCGTTTGAAATTGGAAAAGACTTTGCGTTCTGATTATGTTATACTATAAATAACCAAACAACTGTTTTGTAATTGGGAGGTGAGAAAATGCCAGGTAACGCGGAGATTGCAAAGGATACGATTGAGCAATTCAAGAAGATTTAACGGTATATGGCAGCCGCCAGAAAAGAAAATGCCAAGGAAACCTATGCCATATTAAAAGAAGAATATCTTTCTTTAAAGGCATTGCTCAATGTCATTGGTGTCAATATGATAGATATTGATTTAATCAAGGAATAATTGAATAATATCGTTATAAAACGCAAGCTGCTGAGCTTGCGTTTTTGGATGATGCAAGAAGCTGCGCCAAACGTAGTGAAAGTTAAACGCAAGCTGCCGAGCTTGCGTTTTTGCATGTTGCAAGAAAATGCGCCAATCGTAGTGAAAGTTAAACGCAAGCTGCTGAGCTTGCGTTTTTGCATGTTGCAAGAAAATGCGCCAATCGTAGTGATAGTCAGGAAAGAATTAGCCCCGCGAAGCAACGCGAAGCGCGGCAAATTCTTTGAACGCAAGCTGCCGAGCTTGCGTTTTTGCACATTTAAGCACGCCCTCCATATATTAATGTATCAGTTTTTTTGTAAATATATGGGGGAAAAGATGGATAGAGTGCGAAGGATGCTTGGCTGCGATTCTCCGGAGGCTTTGCCGTATACCGGAAAAAATGTGTATGTTGCGGTTTTGGACAGCGGAATAGCATTACATCCTGATTTTAAGGGGCGGATAGTTGCGTTTCGCGACTTTACCGGAGAAAAGGGATCATGGAGCGCCTATTCGTGTTACGACGACAATGGTCATGGAACGCATGTGAGTGGGATTTTAGGCGGAAGCGGTGCGGCGTCCGGGGGAAAGTACAAGGGGGTGGCGCCGGAATGTCTGTTGATATGCGGAAAGGTGCTTGACAGAAAGGGTTCCGGGAGCTTAAAGGGATTGCTGCAGGGAATCGAGTGGATTATGGAAGTGCGGAAACGCTACCCGATTCGAATTGTAAACATCTCAATAGAAATGGATAATGAGGAGAAGCTGAATAAAGATGAGCTGGAGCTTTTGCGGGAATATTTTGAAGAGATGTGGCAACAGGAAATCATTATTGTGGCGGCCGCGGGGAATAAGGGGCCGAGTCCGATGACCCTGTCGCCAATCGGGGAGAGCGGAAACTGTATTTGCGTCGGCTGTAATGACGGAGATTATAAGGGAGCGGACGGGAAAGCGTGCAGCGATTATTCCGGGCGCGGCCCGGGGAAGCGAAGCGACAGGAGGGCCCATGCGAATCCCCTGAAGAAGCCGGATATCGTAGCGCCCGGAACCGATATTGTCTCCTGCAACTATCGATTTCGCCAAAAGTCCTACATTGCCAAGAGCGGCACCTCCATGTCCGCGCCGATTGTCAGCGGGGCCTGCGCGTTGTGTCTGCACAAATATCCGTGGCTGTCCAATTCAGAGCTTCGGAGACTTCTGCTCGGGACGGCAAAGGACATGGGACAGGGCTGGAGTGTGCAGGGTGCGGGATTACTGCAAATTGATCGATTGCTCACGGGGAGACCGGTGTGAAAAATAAGGCGCTGCCTACTTGACAGTAATAGTATTATTGTATACAATGATACACAAATACAAAATGTTGAGGAGCGTGCACGATGGAACAGAAGAATGAATATTTTGAAAATCGTCCGGTGACGATGAATGAGCACAATAATCTTTTGCAGATAGAGGAGCATATGTATCAGCTTCAGGATGTTGAGAAGCCCAATGCTTTTCGGAATATGTTTCCCTATGACGAGATTCCCAAGATTCCCTTTAACGACAGGGTAGTTCCCCACAATATGCCCAAGGAAATCTGGATTACGGACACCACCTTTCGGGACGGTCAGCAGTCGAGGGCGCCGTACAGCACGGAGCAGATTGTCGCCATCTATGATTATCTGCACCGGCTCGGAGGGCCGAACGGCATTATACGCCAGAGCGAGTTTTTCCTGTACAGCAAGAAGGACAGAGACGCGGTGTACAAGTGCATGGAGCGCGGATATGCCTTTCCCGAGGTCACGTCATGGATCCGGGCCAGCAAGGAGGACTTTAAGCTGGTAAAGGAAATCGGCATGAAGCAGACCGGTATTCTGGTGAGCTGTTCGGATTATCATATTTTCCTGAAATTAAAGATGACGAGACGTCAGGCAATGGAGCATTATCTGTCCGTTGTCCGCGACTGCCTTGAGGAGGGCATCAGCGTCAGATGCCATTTGGAGGACATCACAAGGGCGGATATTTACGGATATGTGGTGCCGTTCTGCCAAGAGCTGATGCGGCTGTCGGAACAGTATAATCTTCCGATTGTAGTCCGCGCATGCGATACGATGGGATACGGCGTGAATTACCCGGGCGCGGTTATCCCGAGGAGCGTGCAGGGGATTATTTATGCGATACATACCCATGCCGGTGTGCCGCATGAATGGATAGAGTGGCATGGGCACAATGATTTTTACAAGGCAGTGACGAACTCAACCACGGCATGGCTGTACGGCTGTTCGGGCGTCAATACCTCTTTGTTCGGAATCGGGGAGCGCACCGGCAACACACCGCTTGAGGCGATGGTATTTGAGTATGCACAGCTTAGGGGAACGTTGGACGGCATGGACACCACGGTGATCACGGAGCTTGCGGAATACTATGAGAAGGAAATCGGTTATCATATTCCGTCGAGAACGCCGTTTGTCGGCAGGAATTTCAATGTGACGAGAGCCGGCATTCATGCGGACGGCCTGCTGAAAAATGAGGAGATTTACAATATTTTTGACACGGAGAAATTTCTCAACAGGCCGGTGCTCTGCGCGATATCCAATACCTCCGGACTTGCCGGAATCGCGCACTGGATCAACACTTATTTTAAGTTGGATGACGCGCATAGGATTCAGAAGACCTCGGAGCTGGTTGCCTATGTGAAGGCGTGGGTCGATAAGGAGTACGAGAGCGGGCGTGTCACGGTGCTGACGGATGATGAGCTGCTTGCGGTTATTGACGAGGGCTGTAAGCTGCTTGGCGTGGAGCTGATGCCGGCGCAGACGTCTCCAACGGAGGTAGGAACGGGAAGATGAGCGGATTTGATGTAAAGAGCGAGGACGCGGACAAGTATTCTCTCAGGGGGCGGGTATTCGGGAAGCTTCGTGAGGATATTCTGAACGGGCGTTACCGGGAAAACGACGAGCTTCGTGAGGCGGCCATCGGGGAGGAGCTTGGCGTCAGCAGAACGCCGGTGAGAGAGGCGTTCCGACAGCTGGAGCTGGAGGGCCTGATTCGAATCGTGCCCAATAAGGGGGCGTATGTGACGGGGATATCCGCGTCGGATGTCGCGGATATCTATGAGATTCGCTCACTGCTTGAGGGGCTTTGCGCGAAGTGGGCGACCACGAGAATGACGAAGCAGCAGATAGAGGAGATGGAGGAGATTATACTTCTCAGCGAATTTCATCTGGAGAAGGGCCATTATGACCAGATTACGGAGCTGGACAACCGGTTCCACATGGCGCTGTACGAGGCGTGCGGCAGCAAGATTTTGATTCATCTGCTGAAAGATTTCCACCGCTATGTCCAGAAGCAACGGCAGAAGACTCTCTCGGATGCGGAGCGCAGCAGGGAGGCGGTAGCGGAGCACAAGAGTATTATGGAGGCTGTCCGCGACGGAAACGCGGAGCTTGCGGAGCGACTGGCGGACGAGCATATTTGTAATGCGTACAAAAATATGGTAAAATGTGGACTGACCAATTCTAAATAAAGCTTAACAGGAGGTATGAATATGGAGAAGATTAAGATGACGACCCCGTTGGTGGAGATGGATGGAGACGAGATGACCCGCATCCTCTGGAAGATGATTAAGGATGAGCTGCTCCTGCCGTTCATTGATTTGAAGACGGAGTATTACGATTTGGGGCTGGAATACAGGAATGAGACGAATGACCGGGTGACCGTTGATTCCGCGGAGGCGACAAAGAAATACGGCGTGGCGGTAAAGTGCGCGACAATCACGCCGAACGCGGCGCGGATGACGGAATACAATCTGAAAGAGATGTGGAAAAGCCCGAACGGAACGATCCGCGCAATCCTTGACGGGACGGTATTCCGCGCACCGATTATCGTAAAGGGCATTGTTCCCTATGTAAAGAACTGGACGAAGCCGATTACCATCGCCCGCCACGCTTACGGCGACGTCTACAAGAACACGGAAATCAAGGTTCCCGGGGCGGGAAAGGCGGAGCTGGTATTTACCGCGGCGGACGGCACACAGACAAGGGAGCTGATTCACGATTTTGACGGTGCGGGTATCCTTCAGGGCATCCATAATACGGAGAAATCCATCTCGAGCTTTGCGCGGGCCTGCTTTGGCTACGCGGTGGACACAAAACAGGATTTGTGGTTTTCCACGAAAGACACCATCTCCAAGAAGTATGACCATACCTTCAAGGATATTTTTCAGGAGATTTATGACAGGGAGTACAAGGCGAAGTTCGAGGCGCTGGGCATCGAGTACTTCTATACGCTGATTGACGACGCGGTAGCCCGTGTAATCCGTTCGGAGGGCGGATTTATCTGGGCCTGCAAGAATTATGACGGGGATGTCATGTCCGATATGGTGGCGACGGCTTACGGCGATCTCTCCATGATGACCTCCGTGCTGGTATCACCGAGCGGCGTTTACGAGTATGAGGCGGCGCACGGCACGGTACAGCGCCATTATTACAAGCATCTGAAGGGAGAGGAGACCTCCACCAATTCCATCGC
>JAMPFV010000026.1 GCA_023664265.1 Roseburia sp. | reverse complement strand
TTTTGTTTCCCTCATTTTTGCCCTTATCAGGACTTGTAACGCCCTATGGGAAGACTATAACAAAGCCATTTAAAAATGGCTTTGGGAAACAATAAGGGAAAGTTCACCTGTAGTGTTTTCAAGGATTAGCGGAGATTTTAATAACATTTTATAACAGTTAATATTTCCCTTAAAAATCATCAAATCACAATCGGGTTTTACAAAGCGGTTCGGTTGATTGAAGGTTGATTTGATGCAGCGGCGGGGGGATTAAGATGGGAAAGAAAAATTATCAGCATGACAATGAAATATCGGAATTGCTAAATGTAACACTTGGCGGATATGAGCAAAAGATATTGATTGAGGGTAAAAGGAAAGAGCTTCCCGTGGTGCTGACTTTACATGGCGGACCGGGGACTCCGATACCGTTTTCCGTCGGCTGCAGAGGATTATTTCCGGAATTTACCGACAAATTTATTATGGTTTATTGGGATCAATACGGGTGTGGAATCAACAACCATATCATAACGGATACTTTCACAATGGATAATTTTGTGCAAATGACAGAGGAACTGGTAATTGAATTGAAGAAAATGTTCCCTGATAATAAATTTTTGATTTTTTCAACCTCTTGGGGCTCTGTATTGAGTGCAATGCTTTTGGATAAAAACCCGTATGCGGTTGACAGCGTTGTTGCCTGCGGACAAATTATAAAAAATGTTTGTTTTTGCGATGAAGTGTTTCAGACACTGAAGGATAGCAGGATATCAAGAAAAAAGCTTGAACATATTAAAGCAGTGACAGTTGAAAACCATACCGGAAAAGATTTGCAGCTTATTTTCAGTTCCTTAAAAAATATACAAATGCATATGAAAATAAAGCCGGGGAGAAAGCCCCAATGGGTAAAATGATAAGGGGTCTGTTAAACAGCCCTGATTACAAATTCAAAGATTTTATGGCAATTGTTGTTAATGGTTATCGGAAGAACAATTCGCTGTGGAAAGAAATATTGAATTTGGACTTGTCAGATCAGTTGACAAACGTAAGAGTACCATACATCATTTTGCAGGGGGATACCGATATTGTGGCATCTGTAACTACTGTGAAGAAGTTAGCCGCTGAATGTTCAAATCCCAATCTCAAGTGTATTGTTGTAAAAAATACGGGACATTTTCCTGGGGTTGAAATGATGGATAAACTGTTAGACGTATTGGAAACATACAGTCGTTGACGGAATAACTTCCGGTTTCCGAATCAACTGTCCGACAGAAGCGGGGAGGGAGGAACCCTATGAATCAGAACAAAACGCCGCTGCTTGACGCGGTAAGCAGCCTGATAGACACCAATCCCGCGTATTTCAGGATTCCCGGGCATCGGCTGGACAGGGGCGTCAGCCCCCGATGGACGCGGCGGGTGGGGACGGAGATTTTCGCGTATGACGTGACGGAGACGCCCTACACGGACGATCTGCACAGCCCCGAGGGCGCGATCTTGGAGGCGGAGACGCTGCTGGCGGCGCTCTACGGCGCGGACAGGAGCTTTTTTCTGGTGAACGGGACGACCTGCGGGAATGAGGCGATGATACTGAGTGCGGCCTTGGAGGGGGAGAAAATCCTGATTGCCCGCAACGCGCACAAGTCGGCGATGATGGGGTTGATCTTGTCGGGCGCGGAGCCGGTGTATGTGATGCCGGAGATTTTGGAGGCCTGGAGCATACAGGGCGGAATCGCGCCGGAGGCGGTGCGCCGCGCCTTTGCGGAACATCCGGACTGCAAGGCGCTGTTTCTGGTAAGCCCGAGCTACTACGGCGTCGCGTCGGACTTGGCGCGGATTGCGGAAATCTGCCATGCGCACGGTGCGCTGCTGCTGGTGGACGAGGCGCACGGGGGCCATCTGTATTTCCATGAGGCGTTGCCAATGGGCGCGCTGGCGGCGGGCGCGGACCTGTGCGTCCAGAGTATGCACAAGGTGACGGGTGCGCTGACCCAAAGCTCCGTGCTACATATCAAATCGCATGGTATCGGGGAGGATATTCTTGCGCGTGTGGCGGACAACCTGCGGCTGGTACAGAGCACCAGCCCGAGCTATCTGCTGATGACCTCGCTGGACTGCGCGCGGTATGAGCTTGCCGCAGACGGGGCGGGCATGATGGCGCGGGCGCTGCGCATGGCGGACGAGGCGCGTGCAGCGATACGGGCGGTTTCGGGCTTTGACTGTATGGGGAGAGAAGTGACAGGTGTGTCGGAAATCGCGGATACGGACGGCACGCGCCTTGTCATCTCGGCGCGTGAAATGGGGCTTGCGGGCTATGCGTTGGAGGCGGAGCTGTTTGAGCGGTACGCGGTCAATGTGGAGCTTGCGGACAGCGAGAACGTGTTGGCAGTCGTGACGTATGCGAATACCATGGAGGATATGGAGCGGCTGGTGGAGGCGTGCAGACAAATCAGCGTGGCGGGCGCTCGGACACAGACGCGGGCGCAGGGCCTGAGACAGCGGTTTCCCGCACTGCCGGAGCAGGCAATGACGCCGCGCCGCGCGTATTTTGCCAAGACGCAGGAGCTTGCGTGGCGCGACGCGGCGGGACGGATAGCCGCGCAGGCGCTGGTGCCGTATCCGCCCGGGATTCCGGTAATCTGCCCGGGGGAGCGGATCACGGAGGAAATTTGGGCGTATCTGGAGGGCTTTCGCAGGGAGAAGCGGCATATCCATGGACTTGCCGGCGGCGCGTCCGCGCGAATCCGAGTGATAAAAGAATCATTTTTTGAATAATATGGGCAGAACTGCAAAAAATAACCATGTATATTTCAGCGCGATAAGGGCGGAAAGGCATGGTTTTTTTGTGGCAAATACAACGTTGTACATTATGGCAAAACAGAATGTGGCGGTAGCCGGGGAGGATGTGGAGCTGAGCGACGTGGCGAGCGTCTACTGTGAGGATGCGGCGCTTCGGGCCAAGGCCGATGCCCTCAGGATACACCGCTTCCGGAAGGGGCAGCCGGAGCGCGTGGTCATCAGTATGCTCCGGATTATTGAGCTGCTGACCGAGCTGTGTTCGGGGATAACGGTGGAGAGCATCGGGGAGACGGACATCATTATCGAGAAGGCCTCGCTGGAGAAGGATAAGCCCCGTCAGAAAAAGGGGATTGGGGAAATCGCAAAGATTGTGTTTGTGGCGCTGATTTGCTTTTTCGGATCGGGATTTACGATCATGGCCTTTCACAATGACATCGGCATCTCGGATGTGCTGGGGCGGATTTACGAGCTGGTTACGGGGACGGCGTCGGACGGCTGCACGTCGTTGGAGATCTCCTACAGTGTGGGTCTGGCGGCGGGAATTATCATCTTCTACAACCACGTAGGCGGCAGGAGGCTGACATCCGACCCGACGCCGCTGGAGGTCGAGATGCGCAACTATGAGCGGGATGTGAATCAGGCGATTGTGGAGATGGCGGACAGGCAGAAGCTGGAAGAGGATGTGTCGAAATGATAGGAAAAACGCTGTTTATCGGATTGATGGGCGTAAGCTTCGGGCTGATGGTGTCGGCGGGCGTGTTCACGGTGCTCTTCGTGGTGGGGCTGGTGCCGCGCTTTGCGGGGCGCACCAACACGGCGAAGTACGAGCTGTTATATGAGGAGTGCATTGTCGCGGGTTCCGTTTTGGCGGGGGTGTTGAGCGTGTTTCCGATACAGGGTTCCATCGGGCAATTCCTGACAGGCGTGTCAGTAAAGGGAGCCGTTCTCATCACGCTGCTGATACTGATCGGCGTCTTTGCGGGTATCTTTGTCGGCTGCCTGTCGATAGCGCTTGCGGAGGTGCTGGACGGCCTCCCGATTTTCGCGCGGCGCATCCGATTGAAGAAGGGGCTGAGCATTGCGGTGCTCGCAATCGCGCTGGGAAAAATCGCGGGCTCGCTGATATATTTTATGATGGGATTCTTTGAACTGATGGAGTAGACAAAACGGCATGGGAAAGGAGCAGGGAAACAATGGCATCACAACAGAAAATCAAGGAATATCAGGACTATGTGGAGAAAAATTCACCGAAGACCAATCTGCCCGTGCAGATGGCGAAGGCCTTTGTCATGGGCGGCGTAATCTGCTGTATCGGACAGTTTATCGTGGCGACGGCGCAGGGGCAGTTCGGCATTGACAAGGAGACGGCGGCAAGCTGGTGCTCGATGCTGTTGATTTTGCTGAGCGCGCTGCTGACGGGCTTTAACCTCTACGGCGGGCTGGTAAAGTGGGGCGGCGCGGGCGCGCTGGTGCCGATTACGGGCTTTGCGAACTCGGTCGTGGCCTCGGCGATTGAGTACAAGACGGAGGGGCAGGTGTTCGGAATCGGCTGCAAGATTTTCACGATTGCGGGGCCGGTAATCTTGTACGGAATCTTCACAAGTTGGCTGCTCGGCGTGGTATACTGGGTCGGGAAGCTGATGGGAATTGTGTGAGCATTGTATATATGCGAGCATTGCATATTGACATTGGAGAAAAATGTGATATACTTTGAGCAATTGAACAGATAACATACAGGTGTCAGGACAACGCGGGACGATACGCGTTGGTTTTGGTGAAAAGGGAAACAGGTGCAAATCCTGTGCGAACTCGTCACCGTAATTAGGGAGTAGAGGCCGATATATCACTGGGAAACAAATCCTTTCCCGGGAAGATGGCGGATGTGAGGATCTATGAGTCGGGAGACCTGCCTGCATGTTGTACAGAAACGTTTGTTTCAGGCCACGAGTAATTGGTTGTACGGTTGGACTTGCAAGGGCATTGTGAGCGGTTTTGGCAGCAGTGCGTTCCTTGCAGGCTTATTTTGTGTACAAATAAATCCCTTATCGTAGCGGCGTTTCGTTATGGTAAGGGATTTTTGTATGGATACATAATCAATCCCCCTGCGCGGTTGTGAAGGCAGGGGAGAAAAGAGGAGAAGAAAATGAAAAAGAAATTTGTTACGGTATTATTGACGGGGGCGGTGGCCTGCGCGCTGGCGCTGACGGGCTGCTCCAATGCGGATTCAGCGGCATCGAATGAGGACGCTGTGGCCTTGAATGAGGACGCTGTGGCCTTGAACGAGGACGCTGCGGCCTTAGACAAGGACGCTGTGGCCGCAGACAATGAGGCGGATGCGGATCAGGCGGCCGCGGACAAGGCTGCCGCGCTGATTGACGCGATCTATGTGCAGGAGAGGACGGCGGACACCGACGCGCAGTGCGCGGAGGCAAAGGCCGCGTGGGACGCGCTGACGGACGCGCAGAAGGAGCTGGTGGAGGGAGAAAATGCCGACCCTGATTATTTCGGGCGGGATACCGGCGACGCATCGAAGGATGACGCGCGCAATCAGGACAATATCGGTGAGAATGAGATCCTAGTGGTCAGCTTCGGCACCTCCTTCAATGGCAGCCGCGTGGACGACATCAAGGGAATCGAGGACGCGATACAGGCGGCGTATCCCGACTGGTCGGTGAGACGGGCGTTTACGGCGCAGATCATCATTAACCACGTGCAGGCGCGCGACGGCGAGGTTATCGACAATATGGAGCAGGCCTTGGAGCGCGCGGTGACAAACGGCGTGAAAAATCTGGTGGTACAGCCGACCCATCTGATGCACGGCGCGGAGTATGACGAGCTGATGGAGGCCGTTGAGGCTTATCGCGGCAAATTTGACGCTGTGATGGTTGCGGAGCCGCTGCTTGGTGCGGTCGGCGCGGACGCGTCGGCGGTCAATGCGGATAAGGAAGCGGTTGCGAACGCGATTCTTGCGGCGGCGGTTGCGGACGCGGGTTACGGAAGTCTTGCGGAGGCGCAGGAGGACGGTGTGGCGTTTGTCTTTCTGGGACACGGCACCTCCCACACGGCGAAGGTGAGCTACAGCCAGATGCAGACACAGATGACGGATATCGGCTGTGTCAACGCGTTTATCGGAACCGTGGAGGGAGAGCCTGAGGAGACGGCCTGTGAGGCTGTGATTGACGCGATAGAGCAGGCAGGCTACAGGAAAGTGATCCTGCGTCCGCTGATGGTGGTGGCAGGCGACCACGCAAACAATGATATGGCGGGTGCGGACGAGGATTCATGGCTCAGCATGTTTGAGGCTTCGGGAAGCTTTGACAGCGTGGAGACGCAGATTGCGGGTCTTGGCTCCATCGACGCCATTCAGAAGCTCTATGTGGAGCATACTGCGACCGCGATGGCGGCGAAGTGACGGACGGGGAGGCCTGTGATGAAAAGAAAGCTTGTAATCAAAAGGCTTGTAATCAAAAAGCCTGTAATCAAAAAGCCTGTAATCAGAAAGCCTGTAATCGTGACAATGCTGCTCCTTGCGGCGTTGCTTGGCGGCTGTGGGGATAACGGCAGCGCGCGGGAGGCGGCTGCGGTTGAGGAGAATACGAAGGCTGCCGCGGAGCTTGCGGACGGCGTCTATCTGGCGGAGTTTACAACCGACAGCAGCATGTTTCGGGTCAACGAGGCCTGTGAGGGCAAGGGAACGCTGACTGTGCAGGACGGGGAAATGACCATTCACATTTCCCTCGGCTCCAAGAAAATCGTGAATCTCTATCCGGGCCTTGCCGAGGAGGCGCAGCAGGAGGGGGCGGCGCTGCTTCTGCCGACGGAGGATACCGTGACCTATACGGACGGCATGACGGAGGAGGTCTACGGCTTTGACGTGCCCGTTCCCGCGCTGGGGGAAGAGTTTGATCTGGCGCTGATTGGAACCAAAGGAAAATGGTATGACCACAAGGTCAGCGTCTCCAATCCCGTGCCCTTGGAGGAGGCGCGGGAGGACGATACGGGCGCACCCACGGGCGTGCCTGTGGGTGTGCCTGCGGACGGCGTTTATGAGATGGAGATTACCTTTGCGGGGGGAAGCGGGAAGGCGCGGATTCTGTCCCCCGCAAGGGTTACGATAGCCGATGGCGCGGTGACGGCGGCGGTGCAGTGGAGCAGTCCCAACTACGACTATATGATAGTGGACGGAGAGAAATATCTGCCCGTCAACATGGAGGGGGATTCGGTATTTGAGATTCCCGTCCCGGCCTTTGACGAGCCGATGGACATTATCGGGGATACGGTTGCGATGAGCACGCCCCATGAGATAGAGTACACGATCATCTTTCACGCGGATACAGCCGTCGCGGCGGAGGCGGAAGATTCCTTGGCGGGAACACAGGCATTGGCTTATGAGCGCGGCATGGAGCTGCAATACGCCGAGAACTTCGCGGTTGATTATTACGAGGGAGGCTGTGTCCTGCTGACGACAATGGACGGCGCGCGTTTTTTTATCGTGCCTGAGGGGCAGACGGCGCCGGAGGACTTGGAACAGGCGCTTGGCGTGGAGGCGGCGCAGGGGAATGAAGTGGTCGTGCTGCAGCGCCCGATTCGGGATATTTATCTGGTGGCTTCCTCGGCAATGGATAGTTTCAGTGCATTGAACGGATTGGATGCAATCCGTTTTTCCGGTCAAAAGGAGGAGAGCTGGTATATCGAAGCCGCGCGGGAGGCCATGGCGTGGGGCGATATCGTGTATGCGGGCAAGTATAACAAGCCGGACTATGAGCGGATTGTCTCGGGAAACTGTATGCTTGCCATAGAGAACAGCATGATTTCCCATTCGCCCGAGGTGCAAGAGAAGCTGGAGGACTTTGGCATTCCGGTTCTGATAGAATATTCGAGCTATGAGCCGCATCCGCTCGGGCGGGTGGAATGGGTGAAGTTCTACGGGGCGCTGCTGGGGAAGGAGGCCGAAGCACAGCGGATCTTTGAGGAGCAGACGGCGATTCTGGAGAGCGTGAGCGCAAAGGAGCGGACGGACAAGACGGTGGCGTTTTTCTTTATCACCTCAAACGGGCTGGTTCAGGTGCGCCAGTCGTCGGATTATATCCCGAAAATGATAGAGCTGGCCGGCGGGCGCTATATTTTTGACGATATCGGGGATTCGGAGACAAAGCGCTCGACGCTGAATATGCAGGTGGAGGCGTTCTACGACGGCGCAAAGGACGCGGATTTTCTGATTTACAACAGCTCCATTGACGGCGGGGTCGCCAATCTGGGGGAGCTTCTGGACAAATGCGGGGTTCTGGCGGATTTTAAGGCGGTTCGGGAGGGAAATGTCTGGTGTACGACGAATGACATGTACCAGCAGTCGCTTTCCATCGGCTATTTGATAGCGGATATTCATGCGATGCTTCAGGGGGAGGAAGGGGAGATGCACTATCTCTTCCGATTGGAGGAGTAAACAGGATGGTTCACATACATAGGAACAGAAAATGCAGATATATTGCGGTTTTTCTTCTGTTGGGAGTCGGCGCGCTGGTATTCCTTCTGATGAATGTCTGTATCGGGAGTGTTCGGATTGCACCGTCGGATATTGCGGGGGCGCTTGCGGGGCGGACGGGCAGCGAGACAGCGGCAAGGATTCTGTGGGATATCAGACTGCCGCGGGCGGCGGCGGTTCTGATTCTCGGCGGGGCGCTCTCGCTTGCGGGGTATCTGTTGCAGACGTTTTTCAACAACCCGATTGCGGGGCCGTTTGTTCTGGGAATCTCGTCGGGGGCCAAGATGGCGGTTGCGCTGATGATGGTCTTTCTTCTGGGGCGCTCAGTTCGGGTGACGTCCGCGGCCATGATCTGCGGGGCGTTTGCGGGCGCGATGCTGTCCATGGGCTTTGTGCTGCTGCTGTCGCGCAGAATCAGCGGTATGTCCATGCTGGTGGTCGGCGGCGTGATGATCGGGTATGTCTGCTCGGCGGTTACGGAGCTTGTCGTGACTTTCGCGGAGGACGCGGATATCGTCAATCTTCACAACTGGTCGCGCGGGAGCTTTTCGGGAATGACGTGGGAAAACGTGCGGGTGATGGCGGCGGTGGTTGCGGCGGCCTTTGCGGCGGTTTTCCTGCTGGCAAAGCCCTTGGGGGCGTATCAGTTGGGGGAGGTCTATGCGCGCAACGCGGGAGTGAACCTGCGTCTGCTGCGGGGATGCATTGTGGTGCTGTCAAGCGTTTTGTCCGCGTGTATCGTGGCGTTTGCGGGGCCGGTTTCCTTTGTCGGGGTCGCGGCGCCGCATCTGGTGAAGCGTCTGCTGGGGACGGTGGAGCCGATTTGGATGATTCCGGCCTGCTTCCTCGGGGGAAGCGTCTTTTGCCTGTTCTGCGATTTGCTTGCAAGGACGCTGCTTGCGCCGACGGAGCTGAGTATCAGCACGGTGACGGCTGTGTTCGGGGCGCCGGTGGTGCTCTGGATTATGGCGGGGAAGCGAAGCCGCGGGTGACGGCGCGTGTGGGAGGCAGGATACCGATATGGAGAAGTATTATTTTACCGCGGAAAAGATGTGCGTGGGATACGATGGCAGGCCGCTGATAAGGGAGCTGGAAATCGCGCTGCCCAAGGGGGAAATCCTGAGCATTATCGGGCCAAACGGCGCGGGAAAGTCCACGGTCTTAAAAAGCATTGCGGGTCAGCTTCGCTTGCTTGGCGGGATGGTGTATCTCGGCGGGGACGATCTGTCGAAGCTGCGGGCGGACGCGCTGGCAAGGAAGCTGTCGGTGGTGTTCACGGAGCGGCTGAGAGGGGAATTGAAAACCTGTCGGGATGTGGTTGCGACGGGGCGCTATCCCTATACAGGGTGGTTTGGCGTGCTGTCGGGGGAGGACGAGCGGATTGTTGACGAGGTGATGGCGCTTACGCACATAACGGATATTGGCGGGCAGGATTACGACAAGATCAGCGACGGGCAGCGGCAGCGGGTGATGCTTGCGCGGGCCATCTGTCAGGAGCCGGAGCTGGTGATTCTGGACGAGCCGACCTCGTATCTGGACATCAGGCACAAGCTTGAATTTCTGTCCGTATTGCAGGAGATGAGGGCGCAAAGGGGGCTTACGGTCATCATGTCCCTGCACGAGCTGGAGCTTGCGAAGCTGGTCTCCGACAGGATACTCTGTCTCAAGGGGGCATACGCGGAGCGGTACGGCACGCCGAAGGAGATTTTTGAGGGGGACTTTGTGGCGCGGCTTTTTGACATTCAGGAGAGCAGCTTTGCGGGAAATGAGAAGCTCCTCTCCTATATCAGGCAGACGTTTGTGCTGTGAAATGAAAGTTCGGAGAGGAGGATTCCAAGGAGGAAACGATGGCAAGGGTGATTATGATACAGGGAACAATGTCCGGCGCGGGAAAGAGCCTTTTGACGGCGGGGCTGTGCAGGCTGATGCGGCGGGACGGCCACAGGGTGGCGCCCTTTAAGTCCCAGAATATGGCGTTAAATTCGTTTGTCACCGAGGAGGGTCTTGAGATGGGAAGGGCACAGGTGATGCAGGCCGAGGCGGCAGGGATAAAGCCGCTGGTCTGCATGAACCCGATTCTGCTAAAGCCGACAGATCATACGGGCTCTCAGGTAATCGTGAACGGGCAGGTTCTCGGAAACATGAGTGCGCGGGAGTATTTTGCCTATAAGCGGGAGCTGATTCCCGATATCAGGCGGGCGTTTCGGAGATTGGAGGAGCTGGCGGACATTATCGTGGTGGAGGGCGCGGGAAGCCCTGCGGAAATCAATCTGCGCGAGAACGATATTGTCAATATGGGGCTGGCGGAGCTGCTCGACGCGCCGGTGCTGCTGGTGGGCGATATCGACAGGGGCGGCGTGTTCGCACAGCTTCTGGGAACCCTGATGCTGCTCACGCAGGAGGAGCGGGCGCGGGTGAAGGGGCTTATCATCAACAAATTTCGGGGGGATCGCACGCTGCTGGATTCAGGCATTGCGCTTCTGGAGGAAAAGGGGGGGATTCCGGTGGCGGGGATTATTCCCTATATGGAGGTGTCGCTGGAGGATGAGGACAGCCTGACAGGGCGCTTTGGCAACAGGCGCAGGGGGCTGATAGACATCGCGGTAATCCGATACCCTGGGATTTCCAACTTTACGGATTTCAATGTGTTTGAGCAGATACCCGAGGTGTCCGTGCGCTATGTCACGTCTGCGGCGGAGCTGGACTGTCCGGATATGATATTTCTTCCCGGGAGCAAGAACACCATACGGGACATGAGCTGGATGCGGCAGAACGGATTGGAGGCGACCGTGAAGGAGCGGGCGCAGCACACGCCGGTCTGCGGGATCTGCGGCGGCTATCAGATGCTGGGAGAGCGGATTGACGATTCGGAGGGACTGGAATCGGGCGGCGCTGTTCAAGGGATGGGACTGCTGCCTGTGACGACCTGTCTGCGGCGGGAAAAGGTGCGCCGTCAGGTGTGCGGGCGCATCAATAGGACGGAAGGGATTTTTTCCGCGCTTGCGGGGCTTTCGTATGAGGGCTATGAGCTTCATATGGGGGTGAGCGCCGACCGTGCGGAGAACTTGGCGGATGCGCCCCTGCATATCGGAGAGAACAGGAATGTCTGCGGGACGTATATTCACGGAATCTTCGACAAGGGGGCGGCTGCCCGCGCGCTGGCTGCGGCTCTGGCGGAGCGAAAGGGGCTTGCGCTGGGAAAGGAGCCGTGCATGGACTACAGGGATTTCAAGGAGCGGCAGTATGATAAGCTTGCGGATGTCTTATCGGAGTATCTGAATATGGAGGAGATTTATGGAATGCTCAGAGAGGCGCAGCTCGGATAAATATACAAAAGAGGCTTTGGAGGCGCTGTCGGTGGGGACGCCGGACGAGGCGGTGTACAAGAGCGTGCTTGCAAATTGGGACAGGATTGCCAAGCCGCTCGACGGGATGGGGCGCTTTGAGACGCTGACTGCGCAGCTTGGCGCGATTGCGGGGACGGAGGAGATTGATATTTCCAAGAAGGCAGTCCTGATTCTGTGCGCCGACAACGGCATTGTGGCGGAGGGCGTCAGCCAGTCGGGGCAGGAGGTTACGGCGGCGGTGGCGCGGCAGATGGCAAAGGGCGCTTCCTCGGTGGGACGGATGGCGGCGGCTGTCGGAGCGGACACGATTCCCGTTGACATCGGGATAAACAGCGGGGAGCCGATTGTGGGCGTGCTGAACAGGAAAATCCGCCGCGGCACCCGCAATTTCAGCAGGGAGCCCGCGATGACGCGCGTGGAGGCTGTCAGGGCGGTTTTCACGGGCATAGAGCTTGTGGCGGACTGTAAGCGGAGGGGATACCAAATCCTTGCGACGGGCGAGATGGGAATCGGGAATACGACGACGAGCAGTGCGGTGGCGGCGGCGCTGCTGAGGTGCGGAGCGGACGCGGTGACCGGACGGGGCGCGGGGCTTTGCGACGAGAGGCTGCGCCATAAAAGGCGGCTTATCGCGGAGGCACTCGAGCGCTACAAGCTCTATGCGGCGGAGCCGCTTACGGTGTTGGAGACGGTCGGCGGGCTGGATATTGCGGGGCTTGCCGGGGTCTGCATCGGCGGCGGGATGTACGGGCTTCCCGTGGTGCTGGACGGCGTGATCAGCATGACGGCCGCGCTTGTCGCGGAAAGGCTTGTGGCGGGGACGCGGGCGTATCTGCTGCCCTCGCACAAGGGAAGGGAGCCGGCAGTGCAGCGGCTGGCGGATGAATTGAAGCTGGAGCCTGTGATTGATGCGAATCTGGCCTTGGGGGAAGGGACGGGGGCGGTTCTGATGCTGTCTCTGTTGGAGACGGCGCTGTGCGTCTACCGCGGAAAAACCACCTTCTCGGATATTCGGGTGGAGCAGTATAAGAGGTACGAGGGACTATGATGGAGTTGATTATCGGGGGAAGCGGGAGCGGGAAATCCGCCTATGCGGAGGAGGAGGCGCTCTTGCTGTCGCGGGTCTGTGAGGGCGGCGGAACCGAAAACGGAGGGCTGTATTATCTGGCGACAATGGCTGTCTCCGATGCGGAGGGGCGGCAGCGGGTGGAGCGGCACAGAAGGCTCAGGAGCGGCAAGGGCTTTGTCACGATTGAGCAGCCGAGGGCCGTTCACAGGGCGTTTGCCTGCTCGGAGCGGGGAGCGCGGACCGTGTTGCTGGAATGCGTTTCCAATCTGGCGGCGAATGAGATGTTTTCGGGCGCGGAGCCTGAGCCGGAGCGCTTGACCGCGGAGAAGGTTGTCAGGGATATTGAGCGGTTGAGGGCGCGGACAACGCACCTTGTCGTGGTCAGCAACAATGTGTTTGAGGACGGAAAGACTTATGATGAGACCACCATGGCCTATATCCGCGCGATGGGACGCATCAATCAGGAGCTTGCGCTTCTGGCGGACAGGGTGGTGGAGGTCGTTGTGGGACTTCCGATTGTATTGAAGGAGGCGGCAGGATGCAGGTAATCAGGTCCTTTTTTATCGCGGTTGCGCTGTATTCCAGGCTTCCCGCGCCCCACTTTGCATGGAGGGAGGAGGACATGCGCTATACCTTCTGTTTTCTTCCGTGGATAGGGGCGGTGATTGGCGGCGGCGTTTCTCTCTGGGCGTATCTGTGCGATGTTTTTCGGATAGGGGTGCTGTGCCGCGCCGCGGTGGGGGCGGCGATCCCGCTCCTGATCACGGGAGGCTTTCATGCGGACGGGTTTATGGACACGATGGATGCGATACACTCGTACCGCCCCAGGGAGCGTCGGCTGGAGATTTTGAGGGATTCCCATATCGGGGCCTTTGCGGTCATCATGCTCGCGGTGTACGGTCTGCTCTATGTGGGGGCGTTCTCGGAGATCAGGGAAGGCGCTGCGCTGCGGGTCGTGTGCGGTGGATTCTTCCTGTCGCGCTGTCTTTGCGGTATCAGCGCGCTCTCATTTCCGCTTGCGAGGAAGGAGGGGACGCTCGCGCTCTTTGCGGACAGCGCGCAGAAAAAAGCCGTGAAGGGGGCGTTGTATCTCCAGGGGGCGGCGTGCATTGCGCTGATGCTCTATTGGTCGCTGCCTGCGGGGGCGGCCGCGACGCTCGCGGCATTTGCGGCGTTCGGATATTATTTTGATTGCAGCAGGAAGGCCTTTGGCGGGGTTACCGGAGATACGTCGGGGTACTTTATCCTTCTCTGCGAAGGAGGGATTGTTGTCGCGGTGGCGGTGGCGGAGGTTCTGTTTTTGTAGGGGAGAGGTATGCTTTTCGGCAGGCGGCTTGTGTAAGAGATTGCGGCTGTCGGCTGCGGCAGGCGTGGAGCAGGATGAGAGAGGAGAATGGGAATTGAGATTGGTGATAGGCGGCTGCGCGCAGGGGAAGCTGGCGTATGTGCAGTCAAGGTATTCGATAGCGGCGGACAGGGTGTGGGACGAGGCGCTGCCCGCGGACGCGGAAGCGCAGAGGGGGACGGTGGTGGTAAATCACGTACATCAGTGGGTTCGTTCGCGCCTGTTGGCGGGCGGCTGTCCGGAGGAGGAAATGGCGTCTTTTCTGGACAGGCACGGGGACTGCATTCTCATCAGTGATGAGGTCGGGAACGGGATTGTTCCCGTGGAGGCGTTTGAGCGGGAGTATCGGGAGCGCGTGGGGCGGCTGCTGGTATGGCTTGCCGCGCGGGCGGAGGAGGTTGAACGGGTGATATGCGGGATTGTTCAGAAAATCAAGTGACGCTTGCGCTGATTCGCCATGGCGCGACGCCCGCAAACAGGGAAGGACGGTATCTGGGGCGCACGGACGAGGCGCTGTCGGAGGAGGGCAGGGAGGCGCTGCTGGCTTATAAGGCGCGGCGGTATTATCCGGAGGCGGACTGCCTGTTTGTCAGCCCCATGAGGCGGTGTATGGAGACGGCGCGGCTTCTTTATCCGCGGCTTGTCCCGACGGTGATTCCCGAGTGGCGGGAGATCGATTTCGGGCGGTTTGAGTATGGAAATTATGAGGAACTCAAGTCGGAGCCCGCGTATCAGGCGTGGGTTGACAGCGGCGGGACGCTGGACTTCCCTGAGGGAGAGAGCAGGAGAGCCTTTATGCTGCGGTGCGCGGCGGGCTTGGAACGAATGCGCGGGGAGCTGCGCGGGAGGACGCAGGCGCACGCCGATGCGCCCGTTCGGGCGGGGGCGATTGTCCACGGAGGCACGATCATGGCGCTGCTGAGCGCGCCGGACGGGGAGCGGTATTTTGACTATCAGGTTCCCAACGGCAGAGGGTATCTGTGCCGCTTGGAGAACGAGGGGATAAAGGTTGTGGCAAAGCTATGAAATATCATATGATTGCTTTTGTTGGCGGTTTTTTGCTGGATTTGCTTCTGGGAGACCCGTATGGCCTCCCGCACCCTGTCCGTCTGATAGGGAGGCTGATAAGCAAAATGGAGATGCTCCTGCGCAAGAAAGGCGGGCAGGGAAAAGCGTGCGATAAGGACAGAGCGGAGCTTTGGCAGGGACGCGTATTGGCGCTGTCGGTGCCTGTATGCGTTGTGA
The DNA here is from genome assembly GCA_023664265.1 of Roseburia sp. Lineage (GTDB taxonomy): Bacteria > Bacillota > Clostridia > Lachnospirales > Lachnospiraceae > COE1. Next base: position 23,219 of record JAMPFV010000026.1, on the reverse strand, counting down.
CAGTGGTGTCAGTTTTATTGCTTGCGGCGTATCGTCTGCATCCCTATGCGGGGATGGCGGTGGAGTGTGTGATGACGTATCAGGCGCTTGCGGCGAAGTGCTTAAAGGTCGAGAGCATGAAGGTGTACCGATGCCTGAAGCGCGGTAATCTGCAGCAGGCCCGAGCGGCGGTCTCCATGATTGTGGGCAGGGATACGGCGTGTCTGGACGAGCAGGGCATCGCCCGGGCGGCGATAGAGACGATGGCGGAGAATACCTCTGACGGTGTGATTGCGCCGATGCTGTATCTGGCGGTTGGCGGGCCGATGCTCGGCTTTTTCTACAAGGCGGTGAATACCATGGATTCGATGGTCGGCTATAAAAATGAGAAGTATTTATATTTCGGCAGAGCCGCGGCGAAGCTGGACGATTTCGTGAACTTCCTTCCCGCGAGAATCAGTGCGGCTTTTATGCTCGCCGCCGCCTTCGTGTCGGGGCCCTGCTTTTCGGGAAGAAATGCATACAGGATTTATAAGCGGGACCGAAGGAATCACGCAAGCCCGAACTCGGCGCAGACGGAGTCGGTGTGCGCGGGCGCGCTCGGGATACGGCTTGCGGGGGATGCGTCCTACTTTGGCAGAGTGGTTCACAAGCCCTATATCGGGGATGCGCTGCGCGCGGTGGAATACGAGGATATCAGGCGCGCAAACCGTCTGATGTATGTCACCGCCTGGCTGTGCGAGGGGTGTGCGTACTGCTGCAAATGGCGGTTATGTCGGTTTTATAGCACAGACGGAGTGCAGGCGGAAGGAGGAGGTCAGGATGGCGCTTCACGGAGGCGATGTCTACAGGAATCGGGTTTTGCTTGATTTCTCGGTGAATGTGAATCCGCTCGGGATGCCGAGGGCTGTGGAAGCGGCGCTGCACGCGGCGGTTGCAATGTGCGGCAGATATCCGGACATACGGGCGGAGCGGCTCAAAAGGGCGGTTGGCGGTCTGCTGTCGGTATCGGAGGAATATCTGCTCTTTGGAAACGGCGCGTCGGAGCTTTTTCCCGCGATTGTCCGCGCGGTCAGGCCGAAGAGGATTGTGATACCGGCGCCCTCCTTTTACGGGTATGAGTATGCGGCGGGGGCAGCGGAGGCAGAGGTAATCTATTATGCGCTGCGGCAGGAAAACGGGTTTCGCATGGCAGCGGATATCCGTGCGGCGCTGACGGAGGAGACAGAGCTGCTCTTCCTTGCCAATCCCAACAACCCGACAGGGACGCTGATTTCCAAGGAGGCGCTTGCGGCGCTCCTGCGATATTGCGCGGAGCGGGGGATTTATGTAGTGCTGGACGAGTGCTTTATTGAGTTTTGCGGTGGCGGATTTTCGATGCTTTCCGAGTTGGCGGCATTCGATCATCTGATACTTGTCAGGGCCTTTACGAAGCTCTTTGCGATTCCCGGGGTCCGTCTGGGGTATCTGGTGTGCGCGAACCGCGCGCTGCTTGCGGGGATAGCGCGGCAGCTTCCCGAGTGGAATCTCTCCTGCTTTGCGCAGGAGGCAGGATGCGCCTGCGCGGGACAGGCGGACTTTATTCAGGAGACGGAGCGCTATGTCGAGACGCAGCGACAGCTCTTGGAGACGGGACTGCGGCAGAAGGGCTTTCAGGTATTTCCTTCGAGGGCGAATTTTATCCTGCTGTATACGGAGATGCCCTTGTATGAGCGTCTGCTGGAGAGGGGGATCTTAATCAGGGATTGCAGGAATTTCAGGGGCTTAGGCAGGGGCTTTTATCGGATTGCGGTGCGAAGCAGAGAGGAGAACGAGCGCCTGTTAGAGAGCCTGTGAGGCAGGGAAAGGGAGCGTGTGGAGATGGAGCATATGAAATTGGAATATCTGCGGCTGGAGGAAATCGAGCGGCGCAGCTTTGAGCTTATTGAGGAGGAGCTTTCCAAGCGGGGAATCCGCCTTCCGCAGGAGGAGGCGCCGATTACAAAGCGGGTGATACATACCTCCGCGGACTTCGATTATGCCGAGACGCTCTGCTTCTCGGCGGGAGCGGTTGAGCGGTTGAAGGCGTTGATAAGAGACGGCGCGGATATTGTGACAGACACTAATATGGCGCTTGCGGGCATCAACAAAAAAACGCTTGCGAAATTCGGCGGCACGGCGCACTGCTTTATGGCGGATGAATCGGTTGCGCGGGAGGCAGCGGAGCGGGGAATGACGCGGGCGGCTGTGAGCATGGAGCGGGCGGCAGTAATGGAGAAGCCCGTCATCTTCGCAATCGGCAATGCACCGACGGCCTTAATCCGATTGTATGAGCTGTTCAGGGAAGGGACATGGCGGCCGGCTTTTGTCATCGGTGTTCCGGTGGGCTTTGTCAATGTGGAGGCGGCAAAGGAGCTGATATTGGAGACGGATATTCCCTATATCATTAACAGGGGCAGGAAGGGCGGCAGCAGTATTGCCGCGGCTGTCTGCAACGCGGCGCTGTATCAACTGTGAGGGGAGAGAAAATGCGGTATGGATTTACGACCGGAAGCTGTGCGGCGGCAGCGGCCAAGGCCGCCGCGTATATGCTGTTGACGGGGCGGGAAAAGACGGACATCACCGTCGAGACGCCCAAGGGGATTCCCTATAAGGCGTCGCTTCTTGACATTCACCGTGAGGAGGCTCTGGTAAGCTGCGCGGTGGAGAAGGACGGAGGGGAGGATCCGGATGTCACGGCCGGCGCATGGATATACGCAAGCGTTTCCTATATACATACACATGACGGGGCTGACGAGCAGGAGATTGTCATTGAGGGCGGAATTGGTGTAGGGCGGGTGACGAGACCGGGGCTTGACCAGCCTGTGGGCAGCGCTGCGATTAATCATGTCCCGAGGGAGATGATTAAAAAGGAGGTGCTGGAGGTCTGCAGGATGGTGGACTACAGGGGAAGCCTTTTCATTGAGATTTCCGTGCCGGAGGGGGAAGCGCTGAGCGCGCGCACCTTTAACCCGCGGCTCGGAATCGTGGGCGGTATCTCCATATTGGGGACCACCGGCGTTGTGGAGCCGATGAGCAGTCAGGCGCTTCTGGACACGATTCGGGTGGAGTTGCGCCAGAGAAGGGCGATGGGCTTTGACTATGTGGCAGTCGCCCCAGGCAATTACGGGCTGGACTTTATGCGGCGGACTTACGGCTATGATCTGGACAGAAGCGTGAAGTGCAGCAATTTCATCGGGGCGACAATCGATATGGCGGCGGAGCTTGGCTTTCGCAGACTGCTTCTGACAGGGCATATCGGCAAGCTGATTAAGGTAGCGGGCGGGATTATGAATACCCATTCCAAGGAGGCCGATTGCAGGATGGAGCTGCTTGCGGCGCTTTCCGTGCAGGAGCAGGTGGAGCCTGCGCAAGTCCGCGAAATCCTGTCATGCGCGACCACGGAGGAGGCGATTCCGATTCTGGCGGAGAGCGGCAGGCTGCGTCAGGTCATGGACAGGGCGGCGCGGCGCATCTGCTATTATATGGAGAACCGCGCGGGCGGAAGGCTGAAAACGGATTGTATTTTGTACGCGAACGCGTATGGGGAATTGGCAAAGAGCGAGGGGGCAAAGGAATGGTTTATTTTGTTGGCGCGGGAACAGGAGCGGCAGATTTGATAACTGTCAGAGGAATGCGGCTGTTGGAGCGGGCGGATGTCCTTATCTATGCGGGCTCGCTCATCAACCCCGAGCTGCTTGACTATGCGGGGAAGGACTGTGAGATACACAACAGCGCGGTGCTGACGCTGGCAGAGGTGACAGCGCTGATGTGTGAGGCGGAGGCGGCGGGAAAGACTACCGTCCGTCTCCATACAGGGGACCCGAGCATTTACGGGGCAGTCAGGGAGCAGATGGACGAGCTGGACAGGCGGGGGATTTCCTATGAGAGCTGTCCGGGAGTGAGCGCGTGCTTTGGTGCGGCGGCGTCCCTGAATATCGAGTACACGCTGCCGGAGGTTTCCCAGTCCCTGATTATCACGAGGATGGCGGGGAGAACGGGGGTGCCTGAGCGGGAGAGCATCGAGAGCTTTGCGGCGCATCGGACGTCCATGGCGATTTATCTGAGCGCGGGGATGCTGCAGGAGCTGAGCAGGCGGCTGATAGCGGGCGGCTACGAGCGCACGACGCCTGCGGCGATTGTCTACAAGGCGACTTGGCCGGAGGAGAAGGCCTGTGTCTGTACAATCGAAACGCTGTGTGACACGGCAGCGGCATATGGCATCACGAAAACCGCTCTGATATTGGTCGGGGACGCGGTCGCCCATCGGCAGTATGGGAAGTCAAGGCTGTACGCGCCGGACTTCTCGACGGCGTATCGGCAGGGAACAGGGGATGTACAGAGATGAGACTGAGTATTATCAGCTTTACGGAGAGTGGGAAACGGCTTTCGGAGAGGATTGCGGGCGTGTTGGAGCGGGCGGCGGACATGGAAGTAAGAACCGCCCTGTTTACGAAATGCGGCGCCTGCAAAAATGACATGAATGTCACATATATATCGGAGCCCGTCGGCACATGGGCGGGCGCGCAACTGCGGGAGCGGAATGCCCTGCTGTTCATCGGCGCCTGCGGCATTGCGGTCAGGGCGATAGCGCCCTTTCTTACCGACAAGCTGCGGGATGCGCCGGTGCTTGTCATGGACGAGACGGGGCGGTATGTCATCCCGATTCTGTCAGGACATATGGGCGGCGCCAACGCGCTTGCATTGTATCTCGCGCAGCAGACAGGCGCGGAGCCCGTGATTACGACGGCGACCGATATTCGGGGGCGGTTTGCGGTAGATTTGTTCGCCAAGGAAAACCATCTCCATATTGTCAATAAGGAGGGGATTGCGAAGGTGTCCGCAAAGGCGTTGGCGGGGGAGGAGCTTACCCTGTCGATAGCGCCGGAATATCAGCATAGGATAGAAGCGGCCGCCATCCCCGCCGGCGTCAGGGTGGCGCCGTATCCTCCCGCGGGCTTTGTTGACGTGCTGATTACAGCGTCCGTTCCGGCCACGGACGCTGTGAACACTGTGGTCGGAACACACATTGCGTCCGTTGTGGACGCGGCAATTGTGCTGTGCCCCAAGGACTATATTATCGGCGTCGGTTGTAAAAAGGGGAAGACTGCCGACGCGCTTGCGGACTTTATCGCGGGGCGGCTGGAGACGCTCGGGATTTCCGTCGCGCAGCTTGCCGCGCTCGCCTCCATTGAGCAGAAGCGCGAGGAGGCGGGGCTGGCGGAATGGTGCAGGCGGGCGGGCGTCCCGTTCCTGACCTATACGGCTGAGGAGCTTCGGGCGGTGCAGGGGAATTTTGCGGAATCCGCGTTTGTGGCGGCACAGGTGGGTGTGGGAAACGTGTGCGAGCGGGCGGCGTTAAAGGCCTGTGGAGCAGACGGAACGCTGATTGCCCCCAAATACGCGAGGGACGGCATGACGATTGCGGTGGCAAGGCGCGGCGGAGCCTGACAAAGGAGCGGCAGCACGGGAAACAGAAATACAGGAAAGCGGGAGGACAGGGAAGCGATGGAGAAAAACAGGATTTATATTGTGGGAATGGGCCCCGGGAAGGAGGAGCTGATGACAGGGGAGGCGCTGTGGGCGCTGGAGCAGTCGGAGGTGATTGTCGGGTATCCCCTGTATCTGGCGCTGCTCGGGGAACGCTTTCAGGGAAAGGAGCTGCGCTCCACGCCCATGCGGCAGGAGGAGGAGCGGTGCAGGCTTTGTTTTGAGGAGGCGCAAAGGGGGAAGCGGGTGGCGCTGGTCTGCAGCGGGGACGCGGGCATATACGGGCTGGCGTCCCTGATGTATGAGCTTGGACGGGCGTATCCGGAGACGGAGCTCTGTGTTGTGGCGGGAATCACCGCGGCGAGCAGCGGGGCGGCCGTTCTGGGAGCGCCGCTGAACCATGACTTCTGTATAATCAGTCTGAGCGATCTGCTCACGCCTTGGGAGACCATTGAGCGGCGGCTGCGCGCGGCCGCGCAGGGAGATTTCGTCATTGTGCTGTACAATCCCTCGAGCAGGAAGAGGAAGGACTATCTGGCGCGCGCCTGTGATATTCTGCTTTGTGATATCGAGGGGGAGCGCGTCTGCGGCTATGTGGAAAATATCGGGAGAGCGGGGACGCGGGCGGAGCTTTGTACGCTGCGGGCGCTGCGGGACAGGGAGGTCAATATGTTCACCACGGTATTTATCGGAAGCTCGGGCTCGGAGATCATAGACGGAAGGCTGATAACGAGGCGCGGCTATCGCGCGGAGAGGGGTGGTACATGAAGGAAATACTGATATTTGCGGGGACGACGGAGGGGCGGCGGTTGTCGGAGCTGCTTGCGGAGGCAGGGCTGGCGCACACGGTCTGCGTGGCAACGGAGTACGGTGAAATCGTCCTGACCCCGCACCCGCTTGCCACCGTGCGTCGGGGGAGACTGAATCGGGAGGAAATCCAAGCGCTCTTGATGGAGAAGCGGTTCTGCGCGGTGGTGGATGCGACGCATCCGTTTGCGCGGGCGGTCACCGAGAATATTCAGGCGGCGTTGGCGGCGTTTGGGGAAACGCTGCCGTATCTGCGGCTGAAAAGGGGCGGCGCTTCGCCAGAGGAGACGGGAATTGACTGCTTTGAGACGAATGAGGCCTGTGCGGAGGCCCTGACGCATACGGAGGGAAATATCCTGCTGACGATTGGCAGTAAGGAATTATCGGCATACTGTAGGACGGAGGCGCTGCGGCAGCGGCTGTACGTCAGGGTGCTTCCGAGCGTGGAGAGCCTCTCCCTCTGCATGGAGCAGGGCATCTGCGGAAAACATATTATCGCCATGCAGGGCCCCTTTACCGCGGAGATGAATGAGGCGGTTCTGCGCCAATATGCGATTTCCTGTCTGGTGACCAAGGAAAGCGGCGGTGCGGGCGGCTATCCGGAGAAGGCAGCGGCGGCGAAAAGGACGGGAGCGCGGCTGTTTGTGATCGGCCGCCCCGAGGAGGAGGGATGCTCCTTTTCGGAGGTCTGTGACAGGCTGAGCGCGCTTTGCGGGAAAACGCTTCGGACAAGCGGGCGGCTGGAAGTCATTTTAGCAGGGGCCGGAATGGGGCATACGGACTGCATGACAAGGGAGGTCCGCCGCGCGATTGACGAGGCGGATGTCGTGATGGGGGCGGAGCGCCTGCTGGCGCATCTGTGCGTCAAGGGAGAGAAGTGCGCCTGCTATCGGGCAGAGCAGATTATTTCCTGCCTGCGGGAACTCGCGGAGAAAGATCCGCTTTCGCGGGGTAAGCGGGCGGTCGTCCTCTTCTCGGGGGACAGCGGCTTTTACAGCGGCTGCCGTTCCGTATATGAGGCCTTGGGAAAGGAGATACGGGAGGGGCGCCTGAATGCCTCTGTACAGATCTTGCCGGGAATCTCCTCGGTGGCCTATCTGGCGGCCTGTGTCGGGGAGAGTTGGCAGGACGCTGCCGTCTACAGTATGCACGGGAAAGCGGTGCGCAACCTTGCGCGCAGGATACGGACAAGCCCCAAGACCTTTCTGCTCACCTCCGGCGCGGCGGATGTGCGGCGTCTGGGAGAGGCGCTTGTGGAGGCGGGGCTGACGGAGTGCGAGGTTATCGCGGGCTGTCAACTGTCCTACGCGGAACAGCGGGTGGAGCGGTATACGCCGTCGGCGTGCCGTGCGCTCACAAAGGAGGGCCTGTACACCTGCCTTGTGAAAAATCCGCACGCACAGCAGCGGCGTCTGACGCACGGGCTGTCGGACGGGGAATTTATCAGGGACAAGACGCCCATGACGAAGGAGGAGGCCAGGGAGGTCAGCATCTGCAAGCTCAGGCTTCGGGAGGGCGCGGTGGTCTATGACATCGGCAGCGGCACGGGATCTGTCGCGGTGGAGATCGCGGGGCTTTCCGACGATATACAGGTGTATGCGGTGGAGCAGAAGCGGGAGGCGGCTTTGCTGACCGCGCGCAATCAGGAGAAGGCGGGGCTGGAAAACATAACCGTGGTTGCGGCAGCGGCGCCGGAGGGGCTGTCGGGTCTGCCGCCGGCGACCCACGCGTTTATCGGGGGCAGCGGCGGCAGACTCAGGGAGATTCTGGCGGCGCTTCGACAGATAAATCCGAGAATGCGCGTTGTCCTCAACGCGGTCAGCATGGAGACGATTGCCGAGATAAGGGAACTCCTGTCAATGGAGGATTGGATAAGGGAGGCGGAAGTGGTGCAATTGCAGGTCAACAGGGGGAAAAGGGCGGGAAGCCATCACCTGATGCAGGCGGAGAATCCGATCTGGGTCTGCGCCTTTGAATTTGCGGGAGAGGAGGGCGCGTCCGAATGAGAATCAGACGGATTCTGCTTGCCGCGCCCAAGAGCGGAAGCGGCAAGACAGCGGTTACCTGCGCCCTGCTTCAGGCCTTGAAGGACAGCGGACTGCGGGTGTGCTCCTGTAAGTGCGGGCCGGATTACATCGACCCGATGTTCCACGAGAAGGTTTTGGGCGTCCCTGCGAGGAATCTGGACACCTTTTTTACGGGGGAAGCGCAGACAAGGGCGCTCTTTGCAAAATCCGCGGCGGGAAAGGATTTCGCGGTTTTGGAGGGAGTGATGGGGCTGTATGACGGGTTGGGGGGAGTCCGCGAGGAGGGCTCCTCCTATCATTTGGCAAAGGTGACGGGGACGCCGATTGTGCTGGTCGTTGACGCGAAAGGGATGGGACGCTCGGCCGTTTCGCTGATTGCGGGCTTTCTCGACTATGATAAGGAGCATCTGATACGAGGGGTTATCCTGAATCGCATTTCAGAGAGCAGTTATAGGACGATAAAGCCGCTGATAGAAGAGGAGCAGGGGATTCCCGTGGCGGGCTTTCTGCCGGAGCAGGAGGAGCTGCGCATCGAGAGCAGGCATCTGGGGCTTGTCCTGCCGGAGGAGCTGCAGGATATTCGGGAGAGACTGCGGACAGCCGCGAAGCGCTTTGCGGAAACCGTCTCCGTGGAGCGCATCTTGGAAATCGCCCAGGGCGCGGAGGAGATAGAGAGCGATGCGGCGTCGGGGCAGGGTGATCCGGGACATGGCGGGATGGGGACTGCCAAGGGAGATATAGCCCAAAGGCCCGTGATTGCCGTGGCGCGGGACGAGGCCTTTTGCTTTTATTATGCCGACAATATCCGTCTGTTGGAGGAGAACGGCGCCGAGATTAAATACTTCTCGCCCATGCGGGAGGCGGCGCTGCCGGAGGGGAGCTGCGCCCTGCTGCTCGGCGGCGGGTATCCCGAGCTGTACGCGCGGCAGCTCAGCGAAAATCGGCGGATGCGCGCGGCAGTCAGGGAGGCCGTGGCGCGAGGGATGCCTGTGGTGGCGGAGTGCGGCGGCTTTCTGTATTTACATACCGCCATAACGGACAGGGACGGGGCCTGTCACGAGATGGCGGGCGTTCTTCCTGCGGCATGCTTTGACACCGGCCGGTTGGTGCGGTTCGGATATATCGAGCTTCAGGAGCGGCGAAGCTGCTTTCTGCCCGAGGGGGAGCGGATAAAGGGGCATGAATTTCATTATTATGACAGCACGCAGAACGGAACGGACGCGGTGGCGATAAAACCCGTGACAGGAAAGGAATATTCCTGTATGATAGAGGATGAGACGCATTGTATGGGGTTTGCGCACTTGTACTATCCGTCCAATCCCGCGTTTGCAAGGGTCTTTGTGGAGAAGGCGGCGCGCTATCGGGACGGGAGGCGGCGTGGAAATGAGGTGAAGATTGAAAAATAAGCTCGATAGCTTATTTTTCAAAGTCTGAACAAGTTCAGACTGCAATTTTGAGGCTCTGACATGGAGGTAAATATGGAAAATTCATATCGCTTTTTTGAGAACAGGGCGTGTCAGTATTTTCCCTGCCACAAGCGGGAAGGGGATTTCAACTGTCTGTTTTGCTATTGCCCGCTGTATCCGCGGGAGCATTGCTTAGGGAGTCCCCGCTATATCGAGCGGGAAGGGCGGCGGATAAAGGACTGCTCCGGCTGTACCTTCCCGCATCAGCCGCAAAATTATGACAGGATTATGCAGGCGTTGAGAGGATAGCTCAAGGGAACGGTTCAAGGGAGTAGCGGAAACGGACAGTTGTGGGAGACAGAGGGGATTCGGATGGAAAAGGTGACGGGCAAGGCGGTCGGAGCGGGAATCGCAATCGGGAAAATATGGTTTTATCGGAAAGAGGGACAGCGGATAGAGCGGATCCATGCGGCGGATACCGCCGCCGAGGTCAGGCGTTATGAGGCTGCGCGGGAGGAGGCAGTCCGACAGTTGAACGTATTGTATGAAAGGGCGGCGGAAGCGGCGGGGCAGGACGCAGCGGAGATGTTTGCGGCACATGCGGTCATGGCGCAGGACAGTGAGCTTGCGGAGGCGGTCCGAAGCATTATTGAGACCCGACAGGCGAATGCGGAGTATGCCGTCGCCGCGGCGGGAGAGCAGTTCTCGAGACTGTTTGCCGAGATGGATGACGAGTATCTGAGGGCCCGAGCTGCGGACGTGAAGGATGTTTCCGAGCGAATCGTCAATGTCCTGCGCGGCGCGGAGTGCCGCTTGGATATCGGGGAGGAGCCGGTGATCGTGGTCGCGGAGGAGCTGACGCCGAGCGAGACGATACGGCTGGACAAGGGAAAGCTGCTCGCGCTGGTGACCCGCTGCGGCTCGGCCAATTCCCATACTGCCATTCTGGCGCGAACCATGAATATTCCCGCGATTGTCGGCGTCGATATCAAAGCGGAATGGGATGGAAGGTCTGCGGTGGCGGACGGCGATTCGGGAACGCTGTACATCGAGCCGGAGGAGGAAACGCTGATACAGATGGAGCAGCGGCAGCAGGAGGCGGAGAGCGCCCGCCGACAGCTTGGGCAGCTAAAGGGCAGGGCGGACGTGACCTTGGACGGGAGGGAGATACGGCTGTACGCGAACATCAGCGGCGTGCGGGATGTGGAGCGTGTGCTCGCCAACGACGCGGCGGGAATCGGGCTGTTCCGCAGTGAGTTCCTGTATCTGGAAGCCGAGGACTATCCGAGCGAGGAGAGCCAGTTTCAGGCGTATAAGGCAGTGGCGGAGCGCATGGCGGGGAAACGGGTTGTCGTGCGGACGCTGGATATCGGTGCGGACAAACAGATTGGCTATTTTCATCTGGGGCACGAGGAGAATCCCGCGATGGGATACCGCGCCATCCGCATCTGCCTCGACCGCGTTGATATTTTCAGGACGCAGCTTCGGGCCCTGCTGCGGGCGAGCGCGTATGGGAATATCGCGGTTCTGTATCCGATGATTATCTCCGTGGAGGAGGTGCGCCGCGCTAAGGAAATCGCGGCGTCCGTCAGACAGGAGCTTGCGGAGCAGGGGATTCCTGTCGGGGAGGTTGAACAGGGTCTTATGATTGAGACGCCCGCCGCTGTTATGATCAGCGACCTGTTGGCTGAGGAGGCGGACTTTCTCAGTATCGGGACAAATGATCTGACGCAGTATGCGCTCGCAATCGACAGGCAGAATCCGAGGCTGGAGGCCTTTTATGACGCGCACCATCCGGCGGTGCTGCGGATGATACAAATGACCGTGGAGAACGGCCACAGACACGGCTGCAGGGTCGGCATCTGCGGGGAGCTTGCGGCGGATTTGTCACTGACCGAGGATTTTGTCGGGATGGGAGTTGACGAGCTGTCGGTGCCGCCCGCTCTGATCTTGCCGCTGCGGCAGAGGATACGGGGGATGGGTGAAAGCGATTCGGTGGCTGTATTATAAAAGTTGTTGAAGAAGCTCCACAGGGGTAAGGGATGGAATATCAAATTCTTCAAAATCCTTTTTGTTGCGGGTGATAATGTAGTCACAGCGGATGGATTTGGCGCAGGTAGCCATGAGACAGTCCTCAAAATCCTTTGCTTTTCTTTGAAATGCAGTGAGGATATCATTGTTGGTAACACTGCATACTTTGACGATTTCCAGCATCTTTCCGATGGCTTTATATGCAAGGTCGGTGCTGTGGCTGTATTTTCTTACCAGATAGTAGATGTCAGTAACGGCAGATGCGGAAACAAAACCGTCAATTTTGTGTTCCTCGCAGAGGCTTAGAACCTTGCAGGAGGCTTCTGCGAAAGGCTCCCTTTCCAGCAACACGTCGATGATGATGTTGGTATCACACATGATCTTCATATTTTGACAGCCGCTCCTCCCGTAAAGAATCCAAATCAATGTCAGAAGGGACATCTTTAAGTATCCCGCGGAGGGAATCCACGGCAGAGATATGCGGATTCACAACCTTTGCAATGGTTTTCCCATTGCGTGTGATAAAAATGTCTTCTTGGGCAATCAAGTCAAGATATCTGCCAAAGTTTGTTTTAAATTCAGTTGCAGTCACAATCATGGATGGTGTCTCCTTTCCTTTTGAAATCGTTTTTATTATATGCGTTTTCAGAAGAAAAATCAATAAAATCGCACGAAATCAACAAAATATTCAGAGAAATTGTTCGATTCGGGGGGGGAAAAGGATTGACAAAAACTGTTTAGAATAAAATGACATTTTGCCCGTTTTGTAGTACAATTATTCTGAAAGATTGTGCAAAACGGGTATCATTTTGCAACGCGAATACGAAAAAGGCTGAGAACACAGAATAGGAAAATACATATGGAGGGCGCGGTATGTTGCCGGAGAGTGCAAAAAACAAAATAGAACAGATATGGCTTGACGTGATAGCGGGAGGCGTCTCACAGCCGACCGAGGTGATAGAGCAATTGACATATCTTATGTTCGCAAAGCAGTTGGACGAGATGGAGGCCGATATCGAAACCTCTCAGCTGTTATCTGGAAAGGCGCAGGAGCATTTGTTTGGAGAGGCCAAGGAGGAACAGGCCCTGCGGTGGAGAAATTTCAGAAAGCTGGAGGCGAGAGCGCTTTACGAAATTTTTTCACAGAAGGTATTTCCCTTTATCAAATCCGTCAATAAGGATAAAGACTCGTCGTTTTCCCGCTTCCTGTCAGACGCGACATTTAAAATCAACGAGCCGCTGGCGTTACAGAAAGTGGTTTCGGGGTTGGATGATTTGTTTGAGCACGATATAAGGGGCTTGGACATGCAGGGGGATTTGTATGAGCACATGCTTGCAAAGCTGAACTCGGCGGGGCGGCTTGGCGCTTTTCGGACGCCGAAGCAGATTAGGGACATGATGGTGAAGCTGATGCAGCCGACCGTGGACATGTTGATTTGTGACCCTGCCTGTGGAACCGCAGGATTTTTGATTTCGTGCGCCGAGTATATTCGGGAGCAGTATGAGCGAAAAATGTCCGAGGAGCAATGGGAGCATTATCGGACTTCCCTGTTTACGGGGTATGACACGGACGCCACCATGTGCAGGCTGTCCTGTATGAATTTGATGCTGCATTCCGTCAGCAATCCCAAGATAGAGAAGCGGGACAGCGTATCGAAGGATTACAGCGAGGAGGGGCGATACCATTTAATTCTGGCAAATCCGCCGTTTAAGGGGACTTTAAATAAAGAGAATATCAGCGACAAATTAAAAGGGATTACGAATACGACAAAGTCGGAGCTGCTTTTTGTCGGTATGTTTATGCAGATGCTCAAGGTCGGCGGAAGGTGCGCCTGCATTGTGCCGGACGGCGTTTTGTTCGGCTCCTCCAATGCGCACAAAAGCCTTAGAAAGGAACTGGTCGAAAATCAGTATCTTGAGGCGGTGATTTCTCTTCCGTCAGGTGTCTTTAAGCCGTATGCGGGCGTATCGACGGCGGTTTTGATTTTCACAAAGACAAATTCCGGCGGCACGGAGGATGTGTGGTTTTACGACATGAAGGCGGACGGATACAGTCTGGACGATAAGCGCCAGCCGATTGCAGAGAATGACATTCCCGATATTATTGAGCGGTTTCACCACCTTGAAGGGGAAAGGGGGAGAAGCAGAACGGAGCAGAGCTTCTTTGCGAAGAAGAGCGAGATTGCGGAGAATGAATATGACTTGTCCATCAATAAATACAGGCAGATTGAATATGTGGCGAAGGAATATCCGCCGACAAGTGAGATTATCAGAGATATAGAGGAGCGGCATCGGAAGATAGGAGAGCAGATAGAGGAGATCAAGGCGCTGCTGAATATCGGGGAAGGGTGAAGACCTGCGCAAAAGAGCTTCACATGGAGGACTAAGATGACGAATGCGGTAATAAAAGAAAAAGTTTTGTCAATTGTAAAGGAATATCCGGTGAAAAGGATTGTTCTTTTTGGTTCACGCGCGGAGGAAACCAATCGGGAAAACAGTGATGTGGATTTGATTATGGAGTTTTTGGAGCCGATTTCGCTTTTTACGTTATCGGATATAAAACTGCGTCTGGAAGAGATATTGGAACTGAACGTGGATATTATACATGGCCCGATAAGGGAGGGAGACTTAATTAAAGTGGGGAAGGAGATAGAACTGTATGTCGCATAGAGACAAGATTATTGTGCAGAAAATATTGTCAGAAATTGATGTTGGAGCAGATATGATGGGTGAAGAAACGTTAGATTTTTTTGGCAGATGAAAAGTTAAAACGGGCAATCAGTATGACGGTTTTGAATATTGGGGAATTGGTAAATGTGATGTAAAAATAAGAATAAAATGCATGAACATAGTCACAATATTAAAAATGGAGGTGTTTTATGATAGCGATGCAGGGATATTATAACGGAACGGTGTGTATTCCGGAAGAAGGGGAAAAGCTTCAGATGAATCAAAAGGTAATTATTACGGCTCTTGATGAAATTGTTATACCTAAAACGCGTAAATTAGGTACATTGGAAGGGAAAGGAACTGTTTCCTTTGCGGAAGATTGGAGCATGAGTGATGAGGAGTTGATAGGAGAATGAAGCTGCTGATTGACACACACTATCTGTTATGGATGTTTATGGATACAGCTAAGATTTCAGGCAAAATAAAAAAAGCACTGATATCTGCTGATAATGAGGTATATTATAGTCAAGCAAGCTTATGGGAGATATCAATTAAATATTCCATAGGAAAACTTTTCTTGAATGGGGTTACACCGGAAGAACTGTATCAAGAAATTGAGAATAGCTTTTTAGTATGTAAAGTGTTGGAGAATCAAGTGTTGATATCTTCGTATCATTTGCCAAGAGAGCATAAAGACCCTTTTGACCGAATGATTATATGGCAGGCAATATTGGGTGAAATGACGCTTCTGTCGGTGGATTCAAAGATGAGTAATTATGTTGGATATGGGCTCAAGTTGTTTGAATACTGAGCGAAGTGATGGGAGTTAATAAGTGAGTATATATGAGATGGATATATAGAAAAACAGAATAGATGGAGATTTACGATGTTAAAATATAGTCGGGATAATGTAATTGATTGCTAAGGTTAATATCCCTAATGTCATTGAACGTTTTTATAATCGAAAAGGGAAAATAAAGACATAGGAATAGTGGTAGGTTTATTGTAGTATTGGGAGGATATCGGAGGATTAAAGAGCTATTTCGATATTTAAAGGTTATAGATGAGATAAGTTTTGAGGAGAGGCGAGAGATGTGGAAATGATACAGTTAGAAGAGTGTTGTGAAATATTAGATTCAATGAGAGTACCGATTACGGCGAAAAATAGAGAGAAAGGTTTATATCCTTATTTCGGCGCGAATGGAGTTCAAGATTATGTGGCAGATTATATTTTTGATGATGAATTGGTATTGCTTGCTGAAGATGGTGGAAATTTTGGGTCAGAAGATAGGCCTATAGCGTATAGAGCGTCGGGGAAATTTTGGGTAAATAATCATGCACATGTTCTTAAACCGAAAAAGGGTATAGATGTTGATTATTTATGTTATTCGCTGATGTTTTATAACGTTGATGGATTAATTAATGGTGCAACTCGAAAGAAGCTTACACAAACAGCCATGCGAAAAATGCTTATTCCATTAAGAAAAATTGAACAACAGCAGAAAATAGTTCGCTTACTTAATAAAGTTCAAGGGCTTATTAAAATGGAAAAGAAACAATTGGAACAATACAGCTTTCTTAGTAGTTCTAAATTTGTAGAAATGTTTTCCAAAGTAAGCAATTACAAAACCATTGAAGAACTTTGCTCAATAATTACGGATGGAACTCACCAGCCGCCTAAATTTCAAACGGAGGGTATTCCTTTTATCTTTGTCTCTAATATAACCAATAATAAGTTGACATATGAGGCAGAGAAATTTATTAGTGAGGAAACCTATAATGAATTGATAAAAAGAACGCCTATTGAAATTGGAGATGTATTATTGTCTACGGTAGGCTCATATGGACATCCGGCAATTGTTACAGAAAATAAGAGGTTTTTGTTTCAACGGCATATCGCATACTTAAAGCCGCGGCAAGAGCTTATTGACAGTTTCTATTTGCATGGTGCATTATTGTCGCCTGATGTGCAGAGACAAATTGAAGAAAAGGTGAAAGGAATAGCTCAGAAAACATTAAACCTTTCCGAAATACGAAAAATATTAATTCCAATACCCACCTTGGAAAGGCAGAAGAAATTTAAAGAGTTTGTTCAACAAACAGATAGATTGAGAGATGAAGAACAACAAAGGCTTGAAAGAGTGCAGATTTTGTTCGACAGCTTGATGCAATGGTATTTTGGATAAATATTTGCTGTAAAGAGTATAAAAATAAAACCGCATATAGGATATTTAGATAATAGGAATTTGTTCAGGGAGAACAGGTACAAATGAAAATAGAATTTGTTGAGAATGCATATCGGAAGCTAAAAGGAAGTGTATATTGGGATAAAACCTTACCGTTTATTAGGACAAGGATTGCTGATTTTGAGGGATGTTCTAATGTTCATTCTGAATTGCAAAAAATTGCGGATGCGTTTGATAATGATGATTTATGGAATCAATTGCAGGATAAGATTTTGAACAGTATTGAGGTATTGACGTTCCCTAAAAGCGTATCTTCGCCAAGTGAAGAAAATTCGGAGGAACCCATTGTTATATCAAATATTACATGTGGAAAGGCAGTCGTTGAAAAATATAATAATTTTCTGGATATGTGTATTGAAGGCCAGATTATGGGGGTATTATGGGTTTTGATGATTGGAAAGGATATGGACGATAGATTAATTGCAGAGTGTTATGGAAACCGATTGAATGAGAATTTGAAATTTAATGGAGACAATGTGACGGCGTCCCCTAATTTGTTTAAGCCTTATTATGAACAATATGTGAGTTGGCGAGACCGAGGGTTACAGAAAGTTGAAGAATATGTTAATGAAAGAAGAGAAAGCGTTGTTATTACAATGCTGGATTTGAGTCGTTATTATTATAGTGTGGATTTATCAGAGAGAAGCTATTTCAAATTAACAAATTCATTTGTCTCTCACGAGGTGGAGAAAGAGAAAGTAAATAAACTTATATATAACATACTAAAAAAATATAGTTCTTTTTTTAATAATGGTAGTGTTTTGCTTCCAATTGGTTTTTTACCATCTAATATAATATCTAATTACTTTTTAAATGAATTAGATTGGAAAATGAAAACTATAGATTCCATTATATATTATGGGAGATATGTGGACGATATGTTGTTGGTTTCAAAAATCAATAAAGAGGATGAACTATGGGAAAAAGTGCAAGAGAAGGGCGTAGATTATGTTGCAAAATATATGCTTTTAGGTTTAACTGAAGCCGGTATATTGGAAAGAGCAGAGAATATAAACGAATATTTTATTAAAGAATATAAAATGCTTAAAATACAAAGGTCTAAATTTCGCTTTTTTTATATGAATAAAGACGGAAATGATGAATTGTTGAGACATATCAGGAAAGATATAGCACAAAATTCAAGTGAATTTAATTTTGTGCCGGAAATATTTGTAGAAAAGGACACGAAAGCAGTTGACGTTTTGAAAATAGAAAGAGATGATACGGTTAATAAAATCAGAGCAGTAAAAAAATCAGATATTGATAAATACTCTCTTTCTAAATTGTTGGCGAGAAAGCTATTGATGTCGAAGTTTGAAAATGAAAATTCTATAGACTATTTTATTGGAGAAATGGATAAATTATTGGATTATAAGGTTATATTATCAAATTACACATTATGGGAAACTATATTAAATTATTATGTTGTTAATGGACGGTTAGAGGAAATAGCAAATTTTTCGAGAAGTGTGGTGGGAGCATTATGCGCTATGGATGAGGAAGTAATGCATATAGATGAGTTTGAGTATCTTTCTAATTCTGATATTTGTACTGTAAAAGAGTCTTTGACACGGTTTTATTTTTCGTGTGTATGTCGTTCACTTGCTCTGGTGTGGGGACAAGAGGTAAAAGAAATTATTTTAAGAATTATAAAAATTTTTTCCAATAATGGATTAAATATAAAAATGTATAGTGAGAACGATATAAAAAAGTGCAGAAAGGCATATTGCATTTCCGGAATGATTAATAGAAGCCTGTTACCATTGTCAATGTCTGCATGTATGTCCGCGTTTCGCCCGTCTGATGATTATGAGATGGGAAATATGCATTCTTTGGCAGAGTATATCAGGTCAAATAAAAAAGTAAAACCGAATAACAGTTATAAGAAGTATGCACCATATATTGAAACTCCGTTTGATATTATTTTTACTAATTTGATGAAAGAGATAAAGGAGCAAAGACCTATCCTTCCAACAGACAAAAAATTAATAGAAGAAATGTGCAAAGAATATGCGGACAATTTCGGGGAAAGTAAGAGAGATTATTTAAGCAGATATATAGACGTGAAGGCGTATGATGGCATAAACTACTATATAAACGTTAAACGCCGCCCCCGATTGGCGCTGACAAATGTCAGGGTGGCCGTGGCTAACGTGAAGATGGATTTTGAGGAGGTAATTGGAAATCTTGAAAAGAAAAATCCTGATAGAGGGGAACGATGCAAAGAAATTGCAGAGATTGTGAATGAGGCAATTCGTTATAAAGCAGATATACTGATAATGCCGGAAAGTTATGTGCCTCTTGAGTATTTGTCTATTTTACAGAAAAAAGCATCTGCGCGAGAGATGGTTATTATATGTGGAATTGAACATTTTAAATGTGGCCAATTCGTTTACAACTTAACGATGACATTAATTCCTTTGGTTACGGATAAATTTCGTTACACAATACCTTTTTTTCACCAAAAGGTGTATTTTTCGCCGGAAGAAAAAAGGGCTATTGAGGCAAAGGGATACAGATGTGCAGAAGGAGATAAGTATTCGCTGTATTGTTGGAGAGGAATAAATTTTACGACATATTGCTGCTATGAATTAACATCCATTAGAGATAGAAGTCTGTTTCGTGGAAAAGCGGATTTATTAATAGGCGTAGAGTGGAATAAAGATACTGCTTATTTTGGTAATATAATGGAATCATTAAGTCGAGACCTTTATTGTTATTGCGTTCAAAGCAATATGTCTGTTTATGGAGACAGCAGAATTGTTCAGCCTAAGAAAAGTATAGTGAAGGACTTGCTTAGAGTTAAAGGTGGCGAGAATGCCGTTGTTCTTGTGAACGAAGTAGATGTGAGAAAATTAAAGGCTGCACGGCGGAATAAAATTTCTTCCAAAGAACTTTTTAAACCGCTTCCTGCAGGATGGAATCCCAAATAAAATAATTACCGGAAAGGACACCCCTATGAACACGAATTTTTCCTATCTGTCCGCCCAAAAGGAATACGCTCTTTTTGCCCCTGCGTGCGTGGATGCGGAGAAGGTGCTGTCCACATCCCCTGTGATGAGCGCGGCAGCCTCCCGCAAGGCCTTGGAGCTTGGCGTAAAGTGGATATATTCTGTTGACACTGCCCTTGGAAAGCCGAGGGACAACGGCTTACAGGCGCTGTTGCATAACAACGGGTTTCCCGCGCTGATGGAGTACAGCCTGTGGAGGCGGCTCCAATATATCGTGAAAAACGGAAACCTGTCCGTACATACGTCAAAAGTTCTCTCGCGGCAGGATGCGGTTCTTTCGCTGAATATCCTGTTTGATTTCGTACAGTGGATAGAATACTGCTACGGTCAGGAGTATACGGCGCGGAAATTTGACGCCGCGCTCATTCCCGACGCGGACGCGGAGAGCAAAAGGATTGAGGCGGAGTACACCCGCGTAATTGAGGACATACAGAAAAACGCAGACAAAATCGTGGATGAAAAGGACAAGCAGATACAGGAGTTGCTGCGCTTGAATGCGCTGCTGAGCCAGGAGCGGACAGCGGCCAGAAAGTCCCATATGGAGGAGCGCATCTATGCTTATGACGATAACATGGCGGAGTGGGAGACGCGCAAGCGGTATATTGACGCGGACTTAAAATACAGCGGTTATGTATTCAGCCAGACCGAGAAGCGCAACTGTGTTGAGACGGAGTATCCCGTTGCGGGGATGCCGAGCGCGTCGGGCACGGGCTTTGTGGATTACGTTATCTGGGGGGATACGGGGAAGATTATCGCGCTGATTGAAGCAAAGAAAACCTCCGTGTCTGCGGAGACCGGAAAGAACCAGAGCAAAATCTATGCGGACTGTATTCAGCAGATGCAGGGCTTTCGCCCCGTTATGTTCTATACCAACGGTTTTGAGACCTATCTGTGGGATGATGTGGTTTCCGTGCCGCGGATGGTCAGCGGCATCTTTCAACGCCGTGATCTGGACAAAATGATAGAGCGGCGCTATAACCGCAAGCCGCTGAACACGATAAAGATTGACAGGAATATCACAGACAGGCCATATCAGCTCCGCGCGGTTACAAAGTGCTGTGAGAACTATGAGAGGGGCGACAGGAACTGTCTTTTGATTATGGCGACAGGCACGGGAAAGACAAGGACTGCGGCGTCTGTTGTCGATGTCCTCACGCGAGGGGAGCATATCACGACAGTGCTGTTTCTGGCGGACAGAAAGGCGCTTGTAAAGCAGGCAAGAGAGGCATTTCAGAGATACATTCCCAACACGACGACCTGCAATCTGGTGCAGGATAAGAAAGCGCGCAGCGCCAGGTTTGTATTTTCCACCTATCCGACGATTCTGAATGCAATCGACACGGAATTGAATGAGGACGGGAGCAGATTTTTCTCCCCGGGGCATTTTGATCTGATTGTGGTGGACGAGGCGCACAGGAGCATTTTCAATAAGTATAAGGCCGTTTTTGAATATTTTGACGCCTGCAAATTGGGACTGACGGCTACCCCGAAAAAGACGGTACATCAGTCCACCTATGATTTCTTTGAGATGAAAAACAATATGCCGACAGATGTATATGAGTATGACGAGGCGGTGTATTCAGACCATGTGCTGGTGCCCTTTTATCTGATAGAGACGGGAACGCGGATACCGGAGGAGGGCTTGAATCCCGCAGATATGAGCGAGGAAGAGCGGGAATATTATGAGGATGAATTTACGGAGGAGGGCGAGACGCCCGAGAGGATCCCGCCTGAGAAAATCAATCGGTACATATTTAACAAGGACACAGCCGACAGAATGATCAGTGATTTGATGAACCATGGGATACGGCACAAGAACGGAAACCATGTGGGGAAAACGATTATTTTCGCGCAGACGAAAAAGCATGCGCAGTTTCTTGTCAGGCGGTTTGACGCGCTCTACCCCGAATACAGAGGGAAGTTCTGCAAGCTGATACTCTGCGACGAGCCGTATGCGGACGAGAACCTGACGGATTTCAAGAAGGCGGATGAGATGCCCTTTATCGCAATTACGGTAGATATGCTTGAGACGGGAATTGACGTGCCTGAAATCGTGAACCTTGTATTCGCGAAAAAGGTGTACAGCAGAATCAAGTTTGAACAGATGATGGGCAGGGGGACGCGCCTGTGCGGCAATCTGTTCGGAGAGGGAAACAATAAGTCAGAATTTTATATCTTTGACTATATGAGGAATTTTCAGTATTTTGACGAGCACCCTAAGGGGAAGGAGGCGGGGCGCACCGTGTCTCCGATAGCGCAGATATTTGAAAAGAAGGTGCGCATCATAAAGCTGCTGCAGAACGCGGAGTATGCGGCGGATTCGTATCAGGCGTTCAGGGCGGAGCTGGCAAAGGAGGTCTTGGAGGAAATCCGCGGACTGAATCCGGAGAGGATAGAAGTGAAGCTGGAGCTTCGGTATGTGGAGAAGTACAGGGATGAAAAGCGTTTTGAATGCCTCAGCGACACGGACAAGGAGGATATTGTGACGCATTTGTCTGCGTTGGTATCCGCTTATGAGACAGACGAAAACGCCGTCAATTTTGACAATTCCATGTATGGCCTGATACTGTCGGCGCTTGAAGGGAGCAAGAGCCTGAACCGAATCAGGAGCCATGTGCAGAGAAACGGTATGGCGCTGCTGACGGAGTGCGCGACGATTCCCGAGGTCAAGGCAAAGCTTCCTGAGCTGAGAGCGCTTGAGGAGGATAAGTATTGGGAGGAGAGAGACATTCTCAAGTTTGAGGAGACCAGAAAAGATCTGCGCGATATTATGAAATTTCTGCCGTCCGAGAGCACGCGGCTTCACTATGTCGATTTTGAGGACGAGACGCTCTACCGAACGGAGGGGCGGATGTTTCGGATGTCAACAGATGACTTTGACGACTACAAAAAGAAGGTCAACGCGTATGTGGAGACGCACAGGCAGCACCCGACTATCAAAAAGCTGATACACAATGAGCCGATAACAGCGGATGATTATCGGGAGCTGGAGCGCATTTTCACGGAAGAATTGGGGACAAGGGAGGCGTATGTGAGCAATTATAACGATACTCCCTTGGGAATCCTGATTCGCAAGATCGTGAAGATGGACAGGGATTCCGCGTATGCGGCGTTTTCAACGTTTATCGCACAGGAGCGGCCGAATGCCGAGCAGATATATTTTATCAATCAGGTGGTGGATTATGTGGTCGAAAACGGATATGTCAAGGAGGTGCCCGACTTGATGAAGGCGCCGTTTGACAGACCCTTTAAGTTTAACATGATTTTTACGCGCGATGAGCAGATGAAGTTTGTGCGCATTGTAAATGCGTTTAAGGAAAATGCGGTGGTATAGCGGAGGTGCGGCGCCATAAACAGAACGGACTTTACGTTAGGATTGTGGTATGCTTTATTATACGAGGACGATAGATTGAAGATTGAAAATTAAAATTTTCAATAACGAGATTTGTGTCTGCGCTGCGCTTGCCGCAAACTTGTTATGCGCATAGTCTCAGCAAAGCTGAGCCATTAAAACAGCGCAGAAATGAGGTGAAA
>JAMPFV010000025.1 GCA_023664265.1 Roseburia sp. | reverse complement strand
CCCCATGCCGCTTGACGTGTTGGTTACAAAGCGCAACTGCGCCTCCGACACGCCAATCACCTCTGCCATTCGTGAACTGTCCGTGTTCGCCTGTTTCAAGAGTGCCACAAGCTCCGAGTTGGCAAGCATGGTTATCGCCGTATAGTTTGCTTTAGCCTGTCATTCTGTGTTAAATTCATTGTTAGAAACCTCCGTTGATTTAAGTGTTTATTTTCAACCGCCAAGTTGAACACTCTAATCATACATCAGAGGTTTCTTTTTATTCAATTGGCATTATTTCTGAATTACAGGAATGTTCCATTCTTCATCACGCATCTTCTCTCATTTTAATCCTCCATGTCAGAGCAGTTTACTGCTATGACACGCGCATAAATATCCGTCTCCATAAAACGGCATCCCTTAAATACAACAATGTAAGTGCGGTTCCGAAGCTGCCTGCCTCATCCCTGCACTTACATTATAATCATATGCCCAATACATATCAAATACTTAGTTTTTATGGGTTTCCATGCCAGAACACACGTTGCCATAAGTTCCGGATACAGCGGCCGGCAGACAATCTTTGATGAATCCCAAAAAGGAACCGCACCCTCAATGACTAAAGAATATGCCAGCCCCCTGCTTACCATGACCGCACCGTTGGTACTCAGGTTACCGGTAAACAGGATATTCAGATTTTTATAATAGTCCCCAAACCAGCTTGCCAGCTCGCTCTGCACCTGCATTCGCCGCGGAAGAATCAGCGGCAGGTCCGCCAATTCGCCTGCCGTGACATACTTTTTTCCTGCAAGCGGATCATCCGGCGGTATCAAAACTACCCATCTTTCTTTCATACCCAGGCGGATAAACTCATATTTCCCCATCGGGGTTGGCCCCAAGAGCAATCCTAAATCAAGCAGTCCCTTATCCATCTGCTCTTTTACCATATCCGCTGTCGCCGTAAACAGTTCAAAAGTAACAAGAGGGTATTTCTGATGGAAATTCCGAATCAGATCCGGGAGCATCTGCACGGAAGCAACTTCCCCGCATCCAATAGAAATCTTTCCCTCTACCTGTTCTTCCTGCTCTACCAATTCTTTTTCTGTTTTATCAACCAACTGTAAAATTTCCTCTGCCCGGCGGCGGAGCAGGAGACCTTCATTCGTCAGCCGTATCTTCCGTGTCCCCCTGTCAAACAACCTGACACCAATCTCTTCCTCCATCTGCGCAAGCTGGCGGGAAAGGGTTGGCTGTGTAATATGCAAAGCCTCTGCCGCCTTTGTAATGCTTTCTTCCCTGACTACCGTCAGAAAATAGCGAAGAACCCTGATTTCCATATGTGACCTCCTTTCGGCTTTATTCATGCCTTACAGACCACATGATAACGCACTTGGCTTTATCCGCATTACATAAACTCCAAAAACCGCTTAATATTCTCTTCAATATCCCCGTGAAAAACCGCGGAGCCACACACAATGACATTGGCGCCCGCCTCCAGATTGGCCTTCACGTTCTCAAGCAGCACACCCCCGTCAATCTGCACTTTCACCTCCGGATACTCCGCATTTATCACGCTGCGGATTTCCCTTATCTTGTCCATGCACGGCATCATGTACTTCTGTCCGCCAAAGCCGGGCCGCACCGTCATAATCAGCACCATATCGACCATATCCATATAGGGGAGCAGCGCGCTGACAGGCGTTTCGGGGCTGATGGCAAGCCCCGTCTTTGCGCCGAGCCGCCGGATCATCCCCAGCGTGTCCGCCACACAGTCGCACGCCTCCGTATGGATTGTTATGCCGTCCGCGCCAAGTCGAATCATTTCCTCGACATAGCGCTGCGGCTGCTCGACCATCATGTGCACATCCAGAAAGAGCTTCGTCCGCTTCCTCACACAGGCCAGCACCGGCATTCCAAAGGAGATGGAAGGCACAAACATTCCGTCCATCACATCAATATGAAGATATTGCACCCCCGAGCGGTTTACGATATCAAGCTGTGCGCCAAGCTCGCAGAAATCTGCTGCCAGTATTGACGGTGCCAAGTAATTCATATTCATCCTCCATGCCGCTTTGGCGGCTCAAACAGAAATGAAAAAACAACCTTTGCAGAAGTTCTTCTCACACTTTCCTCTTTTCTTTTTCTCTCAGTTCCTCATAAAAAGCGACATAATTGCGATACCGCACCGGACTGACAAGTCCCTCCGCCAAGGCCTGCTTCACCCCGCAGACCGGCTCATGTATATGCGCGCAGGTCTGAAAGCGGCACTGCGCCTCATAGGGGGCAAACTCCGGATAAAACCGCTTGAGCTCCCCGCTCCCTGTATCAAACAGCGACAATGAGCTGAATCCCGGCGTATCCATAATGTAGGTATCCTCCGAGACGCTTATCAGCTCCGAATGCCGCGTCGTGTGTTTCCCGCGCGCAATCCTCTCGCTGATGGCTCCGATTTCCATCTCCCTGTCTTTCTGCAGGCAGTTGACAATGGAGGACTTGCCGACGCCGCTGGGGCCCGCCACCGTCGTCGTCTTTCCGGCAAGCAGCTCCCGCAGCTCGTCTATCCCATCGTTTTCCAAGGCGCTGACAAACAGAACCTTGTGTCCGCTTTCCCGATAAATCTCCGCTATCGCCGCGCACTCCTCCGGTGTGGCGATATCCTTCTTGTTAAAGCACAGAATGCAGTCAAGCCCCTGTCTGCGCATCATAATCAGAAAGCGGTCCAACAGGCTGTAATTCGGCTCCGGTCTTGTGACGGAAAAGATTAACAGCGCCTGCCCGACATTGGCTACCGCGGGACGAATCAACGCGCTCCTGCGCGGAAGTATCTCCATAATATTCCCCTCACAGTCCTTCGCGTCCGTTATCTCTATCGTCACGTCGTCTCCGACAAGCGGCTTGAGATTTTCCCTGCGGAAAATTCCCTTCGCCTTGCATTCATATATCGCCCCGCCGGCAACATGCACATAGTAAAAGCCGGCAATTCCCTTCACAATCTTTCCATGCATCCGCTACTTCCTAATTCTTTGTAAACTGTACGTTCTCCTGCTTCTGCGCAACCTCCTGAACCATCTGCGTCGTCACGTTGCCGTCCGCGTCCGTCACCGACTGCGGAACATTCTTCACATAAGTAATCGTCACGATACCGTATGCGCTGGAGCTGGAAAATCCGCTCAGATTAATCGCCACGGGAAAGGAGGTTACCGTATTGGAATACCAAAGCCGTGTCGTGCCGTCCGCGGTCGTGAGAATGACCTCCGCGTTTCCGCCGACATAGTCCTCCGGCGCCTGTATCGCCAGATTGCAGTTGTAGGTCGCCGTCTCAACCCCAATGCTGATTTTTAAATCGACAACCGCGTCCTGATTCACGGTAACACCGGCCTCATAGCTCTGATAGCAGACCTGCCCTGCCGGGTACTCCGCACTGTAGGATTCCTCAATCTCGCCCACCGTAAGCCCTGCCGCCTCAAGCACGCTGATTGCGGCCTCCTCGGAGTTGCCCAGAACATTCGGCATGGGAATCTCCACGCTCTCGCCGCCCATGCTGATTACAATCGTAATCTCAGAAGCAATCGCCGCCAGTGAATTTCCCTCCGGAGATTGTGAGACAATGGTTCCCTTCGCGTATTCCGTGGAGAATCCCTCCTGCTTGTTGACCGTAAAGCCCTCCGCGACAAGCGTTGCCGTTCCCTCCGCCTCCGACAGGCCGACAACCGGCGGCACATTGATGCCGTCCGCACCGGCGCTCACTGTCAGCACGATTGTGGTGTTCAGCAGGATTTTGTCCCTCGCCAGCACCGTCTGTCCGTCCTCAAGCGCCGCCGAAATCACGATATTCTTGTCGTACTCATTGGACTCCACATAGGTGGTCTTATAGCCAAGACCCGCCTCATTCAGAGCCTTTTGCACCTCGCCGGCATCCTTTCCGGCAAATTCCGGCATAACCGCCCGCTTGACCTCCTCCTCCGTATTCGTGTCCCCGTTTATCGAGGAATCAATCTGCTCAAACAATCCGGTCGCCTGACCGACAAAATAAAGCAGGATACAGCCGATAACAACCGCCGCGATTATGGTAAACACGGTTCTTATCCCCTCCGCCTTGGGATTATAATCATACTCATCATTATAATAGCTGCGCTCCTCCTCATAGTCCGAATTTCTGATATTCTGGCGATTCACTCCGGTATCCTCATAATATTCGTATTCCCGGTTCCTCTTGGCGCTGTTTTTGTTTGCGGCCTTTTTATTCGCCGCCTTTTTACTGCCTGCATTTTTTCCTGTGTTCTTTGTATTGGAAGCGTTTTTCTTCGCGCCGCCTCCGGACGAACGCTTCCCCTCCCTATAGGTATCTCTGTAGGCTTCCTCGTAAGGCTCCTCATAGTAATCCTGTGACGCCGTATTGCCGTCCGCGCGCCGCTTCGCGGGCTTGACCTGATTCGGAATGGCCTGCAAATCCTCCTCCTCCGCGTACGATTCGCGCCTTGGAACCCGATCTTCCCACACGGTCTCCAAAACCGCGGGCATCGGCGGCGTCTGCTGCTCCGGCACCATCACCTGCGTCTGTCCCACCTCGTCAGCCGTATCCACCTGCGCGATGGCGTCGTCCGGATTTATCAGCGAATGCTTCAAATCCCGTATCATGTCTCCCATGTTCTGATAGCGTCTGTCCGGATTCTTCTGAGTGCATTTCATTATAATGTTCTCAACGCTCACCGGTATCTCGGGAACAAACTCCCGCGGCGTCGGCATCGGATCCTGAATATGCTTGATGGCCACCGATACCGTGGTATCCCCGTTAAACGGTACTCTGCCCGTGATCATCTCAAACAGCGTGATTCCCATGGAATAAATATCGCTCTTCTCGTCCGAGAAGCCGCCCCGCGCCTGCTCCGGCGAGGTATAGTGCACGGAACCCATCACATTGGAGGTAATGGTATTGCTCGAGGCCGCCTTCGCGATTCCGAAATCCGTTACCTTTACCTTGCCCTCCTTGGAAATAATGATGTTCTGGGGCTTTATGTCTCTATGAATAATATGGTTGTTGTGCGCCGCCTCAATTCCCATCGCCACCTGAATCGCGATGCTGATGGCCTCCTTGGTGGACAGCCGCACCTTCTTCTCAATGTATTTTTTAAGTGTAATCCCCTCCACAAGCTCCATTACTATGTAATGTATGGTATCGTCCTCGCCCACGTCATAGACGTTTACGATGTTGGGATGCATCAGCCCCGCCGCCGCCTGCGCCTCGACCCTGAATTTGGATACGAAATTCCTGTTCTCGGAAAATTCCTGCTTCAATATCTTAACCGCCACAAAGCGGTTGAGCTTCCGGTCTTTTGCCTTATATACATCAGACATCCCGCCGGTGCCGATTTTTTCCAGCATCTCATAGCGGTCGCCTATCACCATTCCTAACTTAATCATTCTGACCTCCATGCGGCTCCACCAGAACCACTGCTATATTATCACGCCCGCCCTTTTCATTCGCGGCTGCTATCAGCTTCCTGCCGGCCTCACTGATATCCGTACTGTTTACGATAATCCGATGTATCTCCTCATCCTTCAGCATGTTGGTAAGTCCATCCGTACAGAGCAGGAGATTCTCCCTGTCTCCGATATGAACCTCAAAAAAGTCCACAATCACATACTCCTTCACACCGACAGCGCGTGTGATGATATTCTTGTCCGGATGTGTCCTGGCTGTTTCCCTGTCGATTCCGCCGAGATTGATCATCTCCTCCACGAGGGAATGATCGGTTGTAATCTGCGTGATAAAATCATTGACAACATACATTCTGCTGTCGCCTACATTCGCCACGAGCACCGTATTTCCCTGGCACGTCGCGGCAACGAGAGTCGTCCCCATTCCCTTGAGAGCTCCGTCTCCCTTCGACAGCTTATATATATATGAATTTGCTTCGTCTATCGCTCTCTGAATAATGTTCTCGGAGTCATGCTCGTCCCTGAGGCCCTCGATTACCTCCACGACCTTCTCAATCGTGTGCTTGGAAGCGAAGTCCCCCGCATTGTGTCCGCCCATGCCGTCCGCAACCATAAAAAGATTCGGCAGATTCCCAACAGGCTTATCCGAAGTATACAGATAGTCTTCATTCAATTCCCGCCTTCTTCCGACGTCCGTTATCGAAAATACTTTCACCGGTTCTCCTCCTGTCTCTTTGGTGCATCGGTCTCCGAAAACACTTCTCACATCTTATCAATATTAGCATACAAAAAGCAAAAGGGCAACATGGAAATCATTTTCCAACGATAAAGTATCCCAAATAAAGTTTTTCCCAAAAACAGCCGCGACATCAAAAAAGCCCGCAAGCGCGGCACGCTCACAGGCTGAGATTGCTGGCGGAGAGTATGGGATTCGAACCCACGTGCCCAATAAAGGACCACTGCATTTCGAGTGCAGCTCGTTATGACCACTTCGATAACTCTCCGAATTCTATCACTGAGGGTAATTATAACGGAAAAATCACACAAAGTCAACACCCTGCCGGCGCCATAGGCGTCACGGTCGGAATCAGCCGGGCTAAAAACGAATACAAGTTCATGGTTTCCAAATAAATCCGGATATATTATAATAAAAGCGATAACCGTCAAAATTTTCACACCATACAAGGAGGTTCCAAATGAAAATTAAATTTTTTAAGAGATGTGCAGCCGCCGTATTGGCTGTCAGCGTGCTGTCGATGGAAATCATAGCCGGCGCTGCGGAAAGCGGCTCCGTAACATACGGAAACAATCCGGCCGGTATCGCGCAGCAGACCTGTGCGGACGCCGGACAAACTCTGTCGGGCGCGTCCGAAACGGTTCCCGTACCATACGACTTGTATCTGAGCGCTCTGTTGGACGTCTGGTACAGAAACGATTCGCGGGCCTTTGTCGCCTTGGGCATGGGAACCGAGGAGGAAGCCGCAATGATTTACAACGCGGTTCTCGATTCTGAGTTTCTGAGCATGGATCTTGACGCTTTTCTCGGCACGGAATGTCCCGAAGCGATCGAGAACGAATTCCGCGTTCTTATGACACAGCTTATGGGCGGTACGCGCTACGCCGTGGCGGGCTGTGAACCGCAGGACGACGGCACTTACACGATAACGGTTGTTTACGAGCAGATGGTAATCTTTGAGCCCCTGATGAATCTGTATCTGGCAATCGTCCTGGATATGGCTGAGACATGGTCGTCCTCCGACTACAATTCCTTCCCGACAGATGAGGAGATGATGATACAGCTGTTGGCCGCGCTCTGCAGCAGCATGAGGGTATGCCTTGAGAATGTCACTTACGCCCCTCCCGCACTGACCACACTTTCCGTCAATCCGCAGGGCGGCAATTACCTCCCGGATATAGAGGATATCGCAAAACTTGAAATGATACTGTTCGACATAAACACTCTGTATGATTAATCACAAATCCGGCAATCCAAAAGGCCGTGGAGCTCACTCCACGGCCTTTTTTTCCGCATAGCTGCGCCGAAGCTGTCCGCACGCGCCGCTGATGTCCCGCCCAAGCTCCCTGCGGACAGTCGCCTGAATATGGTTCTTCTCCAGCTTCTCCCGAAAGCGCTGCACGGCCCTGCGGTCGGACTGCACATAGTCCCGCTCCCGTATCGGGTTCACCGGTATCAGATTGACATGACAGTTGAGGCCTTTGAGCAGTGCGCAGAGCTGTGCCGCGTCCTCGTCCGTATCGTTCACGCCGCCCACAAGGCTGTACTCAAAGGTAATCCTGCGCCCCGTCCGCTCAAAATAATACCGGCACGCGTCCATCACCGTATCCAGCGGATACCGCTTCGCTATCGGCATCAGCGCCGCCCGCTTCTCCTGCGTCGCGCCATGCAGCGACAGCGCCAGCGTGATTTGAAGCCTCTCGTCCGCCAGCCGCCGCATATTCTCCACAAGCCCGCAGGTCGATACCGTGATATTGCGCTGGCTGATATGCAGGCCGTTCTCGTCCGTCAACAGCCGCAGAAACCGCAGCAGATTATCGTAGTTGTCCAGCGGCTCCCCCGTCCCCATAACAACCACATTCGACACGCGCTCTCCCGTGCTCCGCGCAATCGCGTAGATCTGCTCCAGCATCTCGGACGAGGAAAGCCCCCGCTCCAAGCCATCCAAACCGGATGCGCAGAACCGACAGCCCATGCGGCATCCGACCTGTGAGGAAATGCAGACGGAATTGCCGTGGTGGTACTGCATCCACACGCTCTCCACCCGATTCCCGTCCGCAAGCTCAAACAGAAACTTCTTCGTCCCGTCGATTCGGGAGATCTGTACCGTCACCTCCGTCAGCACGGTATAGGAGAACTCCCGCTCCAGCTTTTCCTTCAGGCTCTTCGGAATATTCGTCATCTCAGCATACCCGCGCGCCATTCGGACATGCATCCATTCGTAGAGCTGCCTTGCGCGGAACGCCCTTTCCCCCAGCCGCTCCATCTGCGCCGTAAGCTCCGCCAAGGAAAGTGATTTGATATCCGTTTTATTCTCTGTTGTCCCGCTCTGTATTCCCGTCTCTGCCACCGTAATCCCTCTCCGCTGTTCTGTCCGCTATTTTGTAAACACACTGATAAAAAATCCGTCCGCGTCCTGTATCCCGGGAAGGAGCTGCAGGTACCCCTTCTTCGTCGTCTCTGAATGCAGGCATTCCGGAAGCGCATCATTTAATGACACAGGCGTCAGTTTTAATTCCTCCGCTATCCGGTCAAAATGCCGCTCATTCTCCTCCTGATTAATCGTGCAGGTGCTGAACAGCAGTCTGCCGCCCTCCCGCAGACAGGAAGCGGCGGTGCGCAGTATCCGCTCCTGCAATTCCGCGACCTGCGCCATGGCCTCCGGCGTTATCCGGTATTTAATGTCCCGCTTTTTGCCGATGACGCCAAGCCCTGAACAGGGCACGTCCGCAATCACAATATCCGCCCTGCCGGCAAGCGCCGCATCCGGCCGTGTGGCGTCCCACACCTGTGCGGACACCCGCGGCAGACGGCAGCGCGCAAAGCTCTCCCGCATCCTGAGAACCTTGCTCTCCGAAATATCCCGCGCCGTAACCGTGTATTCCGCGATTCCCGCCGCCTCCAGCAAGTCCGCCGCCAGTATGGCTTTGCCGCCCGGGGCGGCGCACACATCCAGCACCGATAGAGAATCCGCCGCCGCATTGCGCAATCCGAGCGCCTCCACCGCGAGCATGGAGCTGACATCCTGCACGACAAAAGCCCCCTCCGCATATCCCGGGAGCATTGTGATGTCATCCGTCTTGTAAATCTTGTACGCATATGGAAGATAGGGGTGCTCCTCCATGGCGCCCCCCTGCCGCTCCAACGCAGTCCGTACCGCCGCGACATCCGCCGCCATCGCCGCGGGCCGCCGAAAGCGGACCGTCACCGGATGCTCCGCCAGAAGCCCCTCCAGAAGCCGCCGCGTCCGCTCCTCCCCGAGCTGCTCCTGCCAGAGCGATACAAGCCACTCCGGCATGGAGTACGCAACGGAAAGGCTCGGATAGGTGATAGAGGCCTTATTTCTCGCAACCGTCCTGAGCACACCGTTTACAAATCCCTTGAGGGATGCAAAGCCTTTGCGCTGCGCCAGCTTTACCGCCTCATTGCAGGCGGCGGAATCCGGCACGCTGTCCATGTACAATATCTGATATACGCCCATCCGCAGAATCATCCGGATGACCGGCTTCATCTGCCGCGACGGCGTCCTAGAAAAGCAGTCGATACAATAGTCAAGCTCTATCATTCGCTCCAGCGTCCCCTCAAAGAGCCGCTTGATAAAAGCCTTCTCCTGACGCGCAAGATAACTGTATTTGTCCAGCGTATCCCGCACCAGCACATGGGAATATACACGCTGCTCCGCCTTGGACACCTCCAAAAGCATCTCCAATACCAAAAGACGACCGTTTATCTCCTGCATCCGCGTCCAACCTCTCTCATCCTTCCTCTTAATCGTTGTCCCTTCTCCCGAAAAGCAGAATCAGCCGCAGCAATTGTAAAATTGCCGCAGCCGCAGCCGCGACATAGGTAAAGGCCGCCGCGCGCAGCACCTTCGCGCTCTTGGCGCGCTCCTCGGAGCTGACTATCCCGTACTCCTCAATGCAGACAAGCGCCCTGCTCGACGCGTTGAACTCCACCGGAAGCGTCACGAGCTGAAAGAGCACCGCCAGCGCAAATACCCAGATGCCAATCTGCACCAGCACCATGTTGCTGCCGAGCAAAACGCCAATCAGAATAATCGGGATCCCCAGCTTGGAGCCGATGTTCGCCGCCGGAACCAGCGCCGTCCTGAAATTCAGCGGCGCATAATTCTCGTGATGCTGAATGACATGTCCGCACTCGTGCGCCGCCACGCCGATTGCCGCCACAGAGGTCGATCCGTACACGCTGTCGGAAAGCCTTACCACCTTCCTTGACGGGTCGTAATGGTCTGTCAGCTCCCCCGTATGTGTTCCACCCGCACGTCATGGATGCCCTTGTAACGCAGAATCGCCTCCGCCGCCTGCGCCCCCGTCATGCCGGAGGTGCTCCGCACCTTCGCGTATTTATTGAAGGTCGAGTTCACCTTATAGGACGCCCACATCGACAGGATCGCCCCGATTATCACCAGAATATAAGTCGAATCAAAATAATATCCATAATATGGCATATTCCTCACTCCTTTCCCAAACGCATGCCCGCCTTCCACGGATTGCCGAGCAGAAATGTTTTCGTGTCCATTCGTTTCTTTCCCTCCAACTGAAGCGCGAATACCCGCAGACTTCCCGTCCCGCAGGCCACGTCAAAGCTGTCCTTTGCCACGGCGGTAATCGTCCCCGCCTCCGCGCCGGAGCGCGCCGTGTCCGCCACCGCGCAGTCCCAGAGCTTCACACTCTTTCCCTGATACCAGGTATAGGCGCTCGGCCACGGATTCAACCCTCTTACCAGCCGCTCCAGCACGACCGCGTCCCCGCTCCAGTCAATCTCGCCAAGCGCCTTGTCCAGCTTCTTCGCATAGCAGGCGCGGCTCTCCTCCTGTTTGACAGGCGTAAGCTCCCCCCGCTCCAAGCGCGGCAGGGTATCCACAATCAGCTCCGCCCCCGCGTCGGCAAGCTTGTTATACAGCGTCTGCGCAGTCTCCCTCGGATCAATCGAAACTGTCTTTACGGACAGAATATCGCCCGTGTCCAGCCCCTCGTCCATCTGCTGGATTGTCACGCCGGTCTCCTGTTCCCCGTCGATAATACACCGGTTAATCGGTGCCGCGCCCCTGTATTTGGGCAGGAGCGACGCATGGACATTCACACAGCCAAGGCGCGGCATATCCAAAATTTCCTTCGACAATATCTGTCCAAAGGCAACCACCACAAAGATATCCGCCTCATATCCGCGAAGCTCCTGCACCGCCTCCGGCGCCTTGATTTTCGCCGGCTGCAGCACCGCAATACCGTGCTGCAGCGCACACTCCTTCACGGGCGGAAACTGCATCTGCCCGCTTCTTCCCTTGGGCTTATCCGGCTGTGTGACCACCGCCGTCACCTCATGTCCCGCACGGATAATCGCCTCCAAAACGCTCTTTGCCAAATCCGGCGTACCCATAAACACAATTTTCATTGCCGACCGCCCCCCGTCTATTCCTCTTCCATCTCCACATCCATCAGGTCGCCCTCCACCTTCTCGACATAGAGATGCCCGTCCAGATGCTCCACCTCATGGATGAAGGCCCGCGCCAGCAGCTCCTCACCCTCTATCTCAAACGGCTCCATATTTTCATTGACAGCCGCAATCTTCACATAATTCGGCCTTGTAACAGTCCCCTGCTTTCCGGGCACGCTCAGACACCCCTCACTGCCCGTCTGCTCGCCGCTCGTTTCCAGTATTCGCGGATTTATCAGCAGTACCGGATCCTCCCCCGTCGTATCCACCACCACGATCCTCTTTAATATGCCCACTTGGGGCGCGGCTAATCCGACGCCGTTCGCCTCATACATCGTCTCGAACATGTCGCCGATCAAATCCTTTATTCTTGGCGTCATCTCCGTGACCTCTTTGGATATCTTGTTTAGAACAGGATCTCCTATTTCTCTGATTGTTCTGATTGCCATTTTCCTTCATTCCCTTCCCTGTAAAATTAATAGCTGTTCATCGGATTAAAATCAAACTGTACGCTGTCCTTCTCCCACCGGGACTGTCGAATGAAAAGCTCCAGCGCGTCCTTTATGGCGACAAGTATCCGGTATTCCCTGTGCTTTATATAAAGAATCGTTCTGTATATATCGTTTATCCTGCCGACCGCCGCGGACGAGGGGCCGATGACCTGAGGCTTCTCCCTGTCAAATTCCCGCCTTATCTTATCCGCGAGCACGCAAGCGTGCTCCATTCCCGTCAGCTCATCCGCAGACAAAATCAAAACCGCCATCATGTGCGCTGCCGGCGGATAGAGCATCAAATCCCGGTAGGCGATTTCCTCCTCATAAAAGGCCTCGTAATCCTGATTTGCCGCATGTACCACGGTATAGTGCTCCGGCTGATAGGTCTGTATCACGACCTCGCCCGGAAGCGCACTCCTTCCCGCCCTTCCCGCCGCCTGCGTCAGAAGCTGGAAAGTGCGCTCCGCCGCCCTGTAATCGCCGGAATAGAGCGACATATCCGCCGCCAAAACCCCCACAAGCGTCACCTTGGCAAAATCATGCCCCTTTACAATCATCTGTGTGCCGACAAGGATATCCGCCTCCTCGTTGGCAAACTGCGACAGAATCCGCTCATAGCTGTCCTTGCTCCTTGTCGTATCCGCGTCCATCCGCAGTACCCGCGCCGCGGGGAACACCCGATGCAGAAGCTCCTCTATCTGCTGCGTCCCCGCACGGAATCCCAGAATATATTTGGAGCCGCACTGCGGGCACAGGCGTACCCGCTGCGTCTCATAGCCGCAGTAATGACATACCAGCCGCCCGTCCCGCCCGTTTCCGTCGGTATGCTCCGAGAGCGAGACGTCACAGTGCGGGCACTTCATCACATAGCCGCACGCCCTGCAGGAGACAAAACCCGCGTATCCCCTGCGGTTCAGAAACAGGATACTCTGCTCCCTCTTTTCCAGTCTGTCCGCAAGCATCGCCTGAAGCCGTCTGCTGAAAATCGAGCGGTTGCCGTGCTTTAATTCCTCCCGCAAATCCTCCACATAGACCTTGGGAAGCTGCCCGCCCGCAAGCCGCTCCTTCAGCTCAAAAAGCTTTATCTCACCCTTCTTGGCCCTGTAGTACGAGGTCAGGGACGGCGTCGCCGAGCCTAACAGCAGGCTGGCCCCCTTCATACGGCACAGGGCCTCCGCGACCTCCCGCGCGTGATATTTCGGCATCGTCTCGCTCTTATAACTCGCCTCGTGCTCCTCGTCTATAATAATCAATCCCAAGCGCGCAAAGGGCGTAAACAGCGCGGATCGCGGCCCGATCACAATGTCAATATCGCCGCTTTGTGCTCTCTCCAACCGCTCGGAGCGCTCCCCCGCGGAAAGCCTCGAATTGATGACGGAAACTCTGTCTCCAAAGCGCCGGTAAAAGCGAATCAGCGTCTGATAGGTCAGCGCTATCTCCGGTATCAGGACAATCACCTGCCTGCCCTGTCGGAGCACCCGGTCTATCAGCTCCATATAGACCTCTGTCTTGCCGCTTCCGGTCACACCGAACAGCAGATAAGTCTGCCGGATTCCCGCGTCAAAGTCCCGCATGATCCCTGTCACAATCTCCATCTGACGTGGGGACAGCTCCTTTTTTCTCCCGTTTAGAGCCTCCCCCTGCCATCCGCCCGCAAGCGCCTCGGACGACGGGCCTTCGGCAGCGCTCTGCTCCCGAACCGTGAGCAGCCCGTCACGCGCCAGAGCCTGTATCGTCTGCGCGGAAACATTCAGCTTTCCCGTCACCCATGCCTGTGGGATTACCGGCTGCTCGGCAAGCGCGCGCATCAGTCTCGCCTTGGCCTTCTGCCGCTTTGCCTCGAACTCCGCGCCCTGTGCCAGCGCCTCCGCCGCCTCCACCTTGCAGCAGATGAGTTTTCTCACCGCAGGCTTCACCGCCCGCTTCACCGGAAGCACCGTCTTGAGCGCCGCTATCATGGTAGAGCCGTAATGCTCCTTGATCCACCACGCAAGCCGCAGCGCGTCCGTCTGCGCGCTGACGCCGCCCGCCACGACCGACTCCACCTCCTTGAGCTTCGTCTCGTCATACTCCGCAATATCCGTCAGCTCCATCACATAGCCCTGTATCCGCTTATTTCCCTGCCCAAAGGGTATCATCACGGCCATCCCCACAGACAGCCTTCCCCTCAGCGCGTCGGGAATCCGGTATTGAAAGGGCCGGTCTACCTTTTCATGGGATATGTCCACAATAATGTTTGCAAATCTGTCCGCCATCCGTCCGCTCTTACTCCTGCCTCAGCTCTTCCAGTATTTCCTGAATCAACACGCGCTCATCCATCGGGTATTTCTTCCCCTTTATCTCCTGATAATCCTCGTGCCCTTTGCCCGCAAGGACAATGATATCGCCCTTCTGCCCGTGCGTGATGGCGTACTTGATCGCCTCCCTGCGGTCGCAGATTTCCACATACTGTCCGTCGGTTTTGGCAATTCCGGTCTTGATATCCTCTATAATAGCCTGCGGCTCCTCAAAGCGCGGGTTATCCGACGTGATAATCGACAAATCGGCGAGTCTGCCGCTGACCTCGCCCATCTCGTAGCGCCTGAGCTTGGAACGGTTGCCGCCGCACCCAAACAGGCAGACAAGGCGGTTCGGATTGTATTCCCGCAGCGTGGTCAGCAGGCTCTCCAGCGCCATCGCGTTATGCGCGTAATCAATCATCAGCGTGAACTCCTCCGAGACCTTCACCAGCTCTATCCGCCCCTTGACCTTTGCGCCCGCAAGCGCCCGCTTGACGTCCTCCTCCTTCACGCCGAAATGTCTGCATATCGCGATCGCCGTCAGCGCGTTGTACGCGCTGAATTTCCCCGGGATATCCGTCTCTATCTCCATATCCATCGCTCCGGAAACCTTGAAATCAATGCCCAGAAAGCCCGCTCCGGTCACCAGCTTCAAATCGCTTGCCCGCAAATCGGCCTGCTCGGAAAAGCCGTAGGTCTCCAGCTTACAGGTATGCCCCCTGACAATATCCTGCCAGTGCTTATCATCACAGTTGACGATTCCCACCCTGCACTGGCGAAACAGCATGGACTTGCACGCCACGTACTCCTCAAAGGTCGCATGCTCGTTCGGCCCGATATGGTCCGGCTCGATATTCGTAAAAATCCCGTAATCAAACACAAAGCCCTGCGTCCGGTGCAGCATAAAGCCCTGTGAGGACGCCTCCATGATGACCACCTCACAGCCGGCCTCCTTCATCTCCTTAAAATACCGCTGTAAGGTCAGCGACTCCGGCGTCGTATTCAGGGCCGGTATCACCCTGTCGCCGATAATCGCCTCTATCGTCCCCACAAGCCCTACCTTGTAGCCGGCCTTCTCCAAAATATACTTGACCAGATAGGTCGTCGTCGTCTTCCCCTTCGTCCCCGTCACACCGATAATCTTCATGCCGTCGGCAGGGTTCCCGAAATAATTCGCCGCGATAAACGCCATGGCATATCGGGTATCTGCCACCCGAATCACCGTGACTGCCGCAGTCTCCGGAAGATCAACCTCACGGCTTACCACCAGCGCCCGCGCCCCGCGCTCCACAACCTCAGCCGCCGCGCTGTGCCCGTCAAAGTTCGCGCCCTCAATACACAGAAAAAGGCAGTCCCGCACGACCCTTCTGGAATCGTTTACCACCTCAGAAACCTCTGCATCCACACTGCCCCTGATGCATTCATACGTCAACCCCTTTAATAACTCACTGCATTTCACCATGTTCCCACCCCGTTATCATCGCTCCATCATATCAATCTATGAAAAAAACGCTTCTTTCATACTGATAAGCTCTATTTTTAAGAATACCATATCCCCGCTTTTTCCGCAAGGAGTGAATAACAGGCTTCTTCTAGTTCAGTAACCATTCAACGACAGAGACCCGGACGCATCCGGGTCTCTGTCGTTTATTTTCTTATGAGGGGGGAGATAGTGAATACTTCAACTATCTGTATACCACTATAAAGCACAAATGTGTCAAAAGTGTGTATAAACCCTAAAAAAAGCATAATATTTCTTAACAAAAGATAAACCACGGTTATTGATAATACCGCATCACCATCTGTATGCTTCGATTCCCCCGAAATTCATTTACCTCGGGATAATACGCCACGGAGAGCCGAATCTCTCCGCCGCCTCCATGATAGAGCGCTTCCGCCGCCTCCTGTCCGAAGCGTGCCGCAAGATATGTATTGAATGCCTCAATATCTCCAAAATATATCAGCTCATAGCGGCTGCCGTCCGTGTCGGCTGCCGTATATTTTGCCACATTTTTATTTGCGCCCAAGATATTTCCTCTCAAAAAGAGCACATCCTTCTGCGCAAACAGCGGCTTCGGATTCCCGTTTCCGAACGGCTCCAGCAGCGCAAGCTCCTCAATAAAGTCAAAGGACGCATAGCGCATCGGCATGGGAACGTCAATCAGCACCTTCTCCTCGAAATCCTCCTCCGTAAGGCCGCAGTTCGCGTTCAGCGCCCGCCGCAGCGGTTCTATGTTCTTCTCCGGCATGGAAAGCCCCGCCGCCAGCTTATGTCCGCCGTATTTGGTAAACAGCTCT
Organism: Roseburia sp.; assembly: GCA_023664265.1. Taxonomy (GTDB): domain Bacteria; phylum Bacillota; class Clostridia; order Lachnospirales; family Lachnospiraceae; genus COE1. Next base: position 22,318 of record JAMPFV010000025.1, on the reverse strand, counting down.
TTGCACTTGGTCATCTCATCATACATGTGAAACGCCTCTATCGAACGGCCCGAGCCCTTCACGCCGTCCTCAGCCCGCGTCAGCACAAACGCAGGCTTTCCGTATTTCTCACGCAGCCGCCCCGCGATAATCCCCGCAAGGCTCTCGTGCACCTCGGGCAGAAATACAACCAGCACGCAATCGTCCAGAATACCGCCCGCCTCGATTTGATGGATTGCCGCCTCAAGCCCCCTCTGCGTGAGCTCCTTCCTGCTGTCGTTCATCGCCTTGAGATTTCCCGCAAGCGTCGCTGCTTCCGCCCTGTCCTTCGCCATAAAGAGCGCGAGCGCGTTGTCCGCTGTGTCCAGCCGCCCCGTCGCGTTCAGGCACGGGCCAAGGACAAAGCCGATAGTATAGGGCTTGATATGCTCGGAATCAATGCCCGTCACATCCATCAGCGCCCGCAGGCCGAGATTGCGCGTCCGCGCCATCAGTTCCAGCCCGCTCTTGACAATCACGCGGTTCTCGCCCCTCAGCTCCATCACGTCCCCAATCGTGGCAAACGCGGCAAACTCCAGCAGCTCCAGCCCCGGCTCCGACTCCATGACCTCCCGCCACGGACAGCCCTGCTGCTGCGCCAACAGCGCAAGACACAGCTTGTACGCCACCACCGCGCCGCAAATCTCCGAAAACGGATAGGTGCAGTCCTCCCGCTTGGCGTCCACCACAGCCGCCGCGTTGGGAAGCTTATAGCGGCGCGTCCCGTTCTCCTCCTCATAGGGAACCTCGTGGTGGTCCGTGACGATCACTGTCATCCCAAGTGAATTGGCAAAATCAATCTGCGGCGCGGCCGCAATCCCGTTGTCGCAGGTGACTACCGTGTCCGTGCCCGCCTCATACGCCTCCCGTATCAACGTCTCATTCAGCCCATAGCCGTCCCTGATACGGTGCGGAATCGCCGTGTCCACCGCCGCGCCGCACGCCGTCAGGCCGCGGTAGAGAATATAGGTGGCGCAGATGCCGTCAATATCGTAATCCCCGATAATGCGGATGCGCTTTCCCTCCGCAGCCTTCGCAAGCAGGATCCGAACCGCCTTCTCCATATCCTTCAAGAGCAGCGGATCATACAAATCCTTGCGTGTGGCATGAAGGAAGCGCTCCATCTCCTCCTCCCCGACCACGTCCCGATTGCGGATAATCCGCGCCAGCACCGGACTGATGCCGTATTTCTCCGCTATCGCCTGAAAATCGGCCCGCTTGGCGGCCACCATCCATCTGCTCATAAGGTAAACTCCACTATCGCGTAAATCCCGCCCTCCGCATCACCGAGCTGTACTTGGAGCTTCTCCCCGTTCTCATAGACTGTCGGCACGATGCTGTCACCGAAATGCGCCGCCTTCTTGTACTCGACGCGAAGCTCCTTGATCTGCGCGTTGAAGGCCTCCGCCTCCGGCAAAAGCTCCATCGCCATCCGAACGTATTCCACATTGTTCACATGGCGGTTAGAGTCAATCTGGTATCTGCGCACCCGAAAGGGCTCCTGCATCCTGCCCTCCCCGCTTACCGCAATCCTGCGCGGCGCGTACTCCATGTCCAGCTTCTCCCGAAGCTCATAGCCGTTCAGGAGCTCCTCGTTGGGCTTTGCAGGGCAAAGGCGCTGCGTATCTATCAGCGTCCATATGGAGGCCGCCTTCACCAGCATCTCCCCCTCAGGCGTTGTCAGCGTAAAGTTCCTGTAGCCCATAAAACCCTTGAACGCGTAGGGGGACGTCATTACCCGTACCGCCTCGTTGAGGCGCGGACGGCGCAGCAGGACAATCTGCCAGGAGCCGAGCAGCCACGCAAGGCTTCGCTCCTGCAGATAGTCCATCGTAATTTTCCCGTTCTCCGCCTCAAAGATCGCGGCATTCTGGAAGCAGTCCAATATCGCGGGCACCGTCATCTTCAAGTCCGTATCCGTCTCGCTGTATCCCACTCTTATCTCATATTCGTACATCTTCTCCTCCATTCCAAGCCGCACTGAAGCGCTAACTCTATTTTCCGTTCAGCCAAAACCTTATGATGCCATAGGCCAGCAGATGCGCCGGATATATGGCGTAAAACAAATATTTTATCTGCCTGCCCCGCTTTCCGTTGTAGAGCTGTATCGGGATGAAAGCCAACGGCGCCGTGACCTCATACGCAAACGCCGCCACGCCGACGACATTGCGCACCCAATGCGGAAGGCTCCTGCAATAATAAAACATCACGATAAACAGCACGCCCTTCCAGTGGTAGTCCACCTCCAAAAGCTGCGCCAGACACGCAAAGACGCCGACACAGGCCAACTGCGCAATGATATGTAAAATATCACGTCCGCGGAGCTTTTGCAGGACCGCAAGCGCACACAGCCCGAGCGTCAGCGTAAAATACACATTCTGCCCCCGCGGATACCACACCGCGCCGTAAATCGCCATATTGAAGGGAATCTCTGAGAGCAGTGCAAACAGAAGGCACCGCCCGATATAGCGCCCGACATTCCGCGTGTGGAAAAAGCCCTCCACCAACAGAAAGCAGTATATCGGGAACGCAATCCGCCCGATACAACGCTGCAGAAAGTAGACTTCATACACGCGCGCGTCAAGCTGCCAGTATACCGCGATGGCAAAATGATCCACCAGCATTGTTATCACCGCTATCCATTTTAACGCCGACGCGCTGATTCCCTTTTCCCGAGCTCCTGTCATTCCGCTTCCACCCCTTCTACTAATTCCCGCCGCGCAGAGCACACACACCGAAAGGCTGCGGCATGATGCGCCGCAGCCTTCCCGCAATATTCCCTTACTTTTCCTTCTCGCTCTTTATCTTCGTCTTGAGGACATACCACAGCGCGCCCGCCAGACATACGGACGAGTAGGTGCCGCAGATAATCCCGACCATCAGCGGCAGCGCAAACTCGCGGATGGAAGTGACGCCCAGCACAAACAGCGCGGCCACCATCACGAAGGTCGTCAGGGAGGTAAAAATACTTCTGGAGAGCGTCTGCGTGACACTCTTGTTGACAAGCTCCTCCAGCGTCTCCTTCTTCAGCTTCACGCCAAGGTTCTCCCGAATGCGGTCAAAGATAACGATGGTCGCGTTGATGGAGTAGCCGATGATCGTCAGCATACACGCGATAAAGGTGCTGCCCACGGAAACCCTTGCAATCGCATAGAACGCAAGCACCACCAGCACGTCGTGGATCAGCGCCGTCACGGAGCTTGCCGCAAAGCGTACATCCTTAAAGCGGAACCAGATATAGATCAGCATACATACCGCCGCAATCAGCACCGCGATGATCGCGTCGCTCTTCATCTCCGAGCTGATGGTCGAGCTGATGGTCTCCGCCGTAATCAGGTCCTTATTTACGGAAAAATGCTCCGCCAGCGCATCCTCAAGCGCCTGCCGCTCCTCCACGTTCAGCTCCCTCGTCTTGAAGATTACCTCGTTGGATCCGGCAACCTTCTGCACCTGCACCGCCCCGTCGCCCGTAATCTCCGAAAATACGGGAACTACCTGCGCGTCAAGCGCCGCAAGCTCCATATCCTCGTTGAAGGTCACATTGGTCGAGGTGCCGCCCACAAAGTCCAGACTGTAATTCAATATTTTCCCGTTGGAGACGCCGTTCACGCCCATAAATACAAAGCCGAGCACAATCACCAGCACGGAGCCGGCAAAGAACAGCTTCCGCTTCCCCAGAAAATCTACCGTGCGCGTCTCCTTGGAAGCGCCGTAGAACTTCGCGTCCTTCAACCCAATCGCAAAGAACGCCTTCAAAATCAATCTTGTCACTACCAGCGCGGTAAACATGGACAAAACAATACCGAGCGCAAGGGTATAGGCAAAGCCCTTCACCGTACCGGAGCCCTTTAACGCGAGCACCACCGCGGCAATCAGCGTTGTGACATTTCCGTCCACGATCGCGGAGAGCGCCTTCTGAAAGCCGGTGTCAATCGCGCTGCGCACCGTCTTTTCCGCGCCGATTTCCTCGCGGATACGCGCGAAGATAATCACGTTCGCATCGACCGCCATACCAATCGAGAGAATGATACCCGCGATTCCCGGGAGCGTCAGCGTAATCTCAAACATGTTCAGGCACAGAACGATCAAAATCGTATAGATGATCAGCGCAAGGACAGATGCCACGCCAGGCACGCGATATATCACGATCATAAACACCGCAATGATGATCAGGCCGATCAACGCCGCCTTTAAGCTGGTATTGACCGCCTCCTGCCCAAGCTGCGCGCCCACCACGTTGGAGCGCAGCTCCTCCAGCTCGAGCTTGAGTCCGCCGATACGGATCCTGCTCGCGAGCCTGTCCGCCTCCTCAAAGCTCCGCTGCCCTGTGATCTGCGCCCTTCCGTCCGTCAGCGCTGCCTGCACGGTCGGAACACTGATAAAATCATTGTCATAGTAAATACCGAGGTGCTGACTGTTCACGCCGTTGTTGTAAGCCTTTGTCGTCGCATCCGCGAACTTCTGCGCCCCCTCGCTGTTAAAGACCAGATCCACGACAAACTGACTGTTGCCAAAGCTGTCATTGGCCGTGCCGCCCTGCGCGGACTCCACGTCCGTGCCCTCCAGCACAATGCTCCCGTCCGCCTTCAGCTCGTCGATAGTTTTAGTCAGGGAATATCCGGTCTCCCCCTCCCCTGTGTAGGAGTAGTTCAGATTTCCCTCGCTGTCCGTCTCCGCGATAAAGTACAGCGCGCCGGGTCTTCCCAAATCCTCCAAAATCGCATTGGCGTCCGATACCCCCGGGATTTCGATATTGATTCGGTCGTCGCCCTCCTGATAAACCTGCGCCTCCGTGCTGTAGGTCTCCACACGCTTTTGCAGCTTATAAATCGTATCGCTCATGTCCTCGTTGGACGGCTTCTCCTCGCCGACCACCTGATAGGTGATGCTCACGCCGCCCGCAAGGTCAAGGCCCTGCTTAATCTCGGAGGCCGCTCCCGCCTTCTCCGCACCGATGCCGAAAAGAACCGTATATCCTAACCCGACAATCACAAGCAGCGTTATGACCAACGTCAAAATACTCTTACTCTTTTTCATAATCTACCTCCATGTTTTCCGCCGCCTTCATCATAATCGCGCACTCTACGCGCTTGCGCTGCAGCTCACAGCCCAAATCATAGGCGTCGTGGATATTTCCGTGGAAATTGTAGGAATTGGCGGCGCACCCGCCGCTGCAGTAAAATTTCGCAAAGCAGCTCTTACATTTCTCCTTGGAATACACATTACAGGATTTAAATTCGTCCCGCAGTCCGGTGTTGACAAGCCCGTCGTATACGTTTCCCAAGAGGAACTCCTCCTGCCCCACAAACTGGTGGCAGGGATAAAAGTCGCCCCAAGGCGTGACCGCCAGATACTCCGTGCCCGAGCCACAGCCCGATAGCCGCTTGTACACGCAGGGGCCGCCCTCCAAATCTATCATAAAGTGGAAGAAGTTGACCCCTCTTCCCTCCTTGCGGCGCTTCAACAGCTCCACCGCAAGCTTGTCATACTGCGCGAGCAGCTCCGGAAGATCCTCCTTGCGCAGCGCGTAGTCCGCCTCCTTGGGCGCGACCACCGGCTCCACCGAAATCTGCCGAAAGCCCAAATCCGCCAGATGGCAGACATCCGCCGCAAAGTCCTTATTGTAGTGCGTGAAGGTTCCCCTCACATAGTAATTCGTCTGATTCCTGCTCTCCGCGACCCGCTTGAACTTGGGAAGAATCAAATCATAGCTCCCCTGCCCGCCCGCCATCGGGCGCATCCTGTCGTGTATCTCCTTCCTGCCGTCAATGCTGAGTACCACGTTCGCCATCTCCCGATTGGCAAACGCCATGACCTCGTCATCCAGCAGGACACCGTTTGTCGTCAGCGTAAAGCGGAACCTTTTATGATACGGCTCCTCAAGGCTCCTGCCGTAGGCTGCCAGCTCCTTCACCACCTGCCAGTTCATCAGCGGCTCCCCGCCAAAGAAATCCACCTCAAGATTGACGCGGCTGCCGGAGTTGGCGACCAGAAAGTCCAGCGCCTTTTTGCCGACCTCAAGGCTCATGAGCGCGCGCCTGCCATGATACTCGCCCTCTTCCGCAAAGCAGTACCGGCATTTCAAATTACAGTCATGCGCGATATGCAGACAGAGCGCCTTGACGACCGGCTCACGGTTCTGAAAGGCCTCGATGCTCTTCTCGTAGACATCCTCTGTAAAGAGCATCTGCGCCTCCCGAAGCTCGCAGATCTCGTCCACCGGCTCCTCCAAGCCGCCCTCCTCGGAGACATAGGCTGCCAGCCTGGCGTCCTCCCTCAAAGCCTCCATTATCTGGCTCTTATCCGCGTGCTCAAGCCGCTTCTCCACGATACAGGCGATGGCGTCATAGACCGCATCGTCAACCACATGCACGGAGCCGCTGTTCACATCCAGCACAATCGAATAGCCGTTGTTTTTATATTGATGTATCACCTTGCTTCGTCCCTTCTCTTATCGCACAAAAGGTAAGCAGCGATGAATCGCTGCTTACCTAAGCTGCATTTTCAAATTGTCTGCCGCGAAAACTACTTTGCCGCATTTTCACAGCTCTGATTGCCTACCGTACAGGATGTCTTGCAGGCTGACTGACAGGATGTCTGGCATTCTCCGCATCCGCCCTTCTTCACAGACTCTTTATAATCTCTGGTCGTCAATGTCTTGATGTGCTTCATACCGAATTCCTCCTCCATCATCATACTGATATCGTCACACTTTTTGTAGTATAGCACAATATTTTTCACTCGAAAAGACTTTTTTGTAAAAATCATCAAAATCCTTGTCCATTGCTGTTCCTCCCCTACTTCCTCGGGAAGTCCGTATTCACGGTAAAGAAATCCCATCCCGTCATTTCCCGATATATCCTGGTAAATTCCTGCTCGTTGATTTCCTCCCGCGTCCAATATGCCTCAACTGCACTCCCCTCGGCATCCGTACCGCCGTCCTCCAATTCCTCCATGGTCCTGCGGCGGCTGTGAAAATAATAATACCCGCTGCCGCGCGCCCCATAAGTATCCGGATAAGCCTCGCTGTACCATTCATGCTCGCCCTCGTACTCCTTATAGTGGTCATAAAAATAATAAATTTCTATCCTGTCCATCAGTTCGCGATCCCAATTCTCATCAAACCGATATTGCGAATAACTTCCATAGTTCATTTCCCCGTGATCACTGTAATCGTAAATCAGCTTGTCATCCGCACCCACAAAATAATATTCCGTCATATCGTTTAAGTCCGAAAACACCACATGAACCGGCTCCTCCGCACCCTCCTCATAAGCGAAAATGCGGAGTATCGGTGAGATTCCAAGCCCGTTTGCCTCCATCTCCTGAACCAAGTCCGGCAGTCCGTCGCCATTCACATCCATGCGCCGTCCCTCCCAAAGCTTTCCGTTCCCCGCGCCCTTTGCGCTTGCGCTTTCCATTTCCTGCTCAAGCCGCTCAAAGGCCTCCTCGCAGAGCACAGCGGGCTCCTTCTCTGTTTCCGGAACCGACGGCTCCGGTTCTGCCGTACCTGCGCCCTTTGCGCTTGCACTCTCCATTTCCTGCTCAAGCCGCTCAAAGGCCTTCGCACAGAGCGCAAAGAGCTCCTTGTCCGTTTCCGGCATCGCTGCCCCCGATTTCGCCGTATCCGCGCATCCGGAGAGGGTCAGCGCCACCGCCACTATAAAAGCCGATTTTATCTTGTTCCTCATCCTTTTGTCCCTCACCATTCTGCCCTTCTTCTCCGTATCTTCCGGTGCGCTTTCCCGCACAAGTTAATTATAGTGCTTTTTCGTACAAAAAGCCACTGTAATTCCGTTTTCACTCCCTCACAGCTCCCGTATGACGCCGCACCCTATCTTCGCGCCGGAGTTGCCCGCAGGCTGCGTCACAAAGTCGTCCGCCATCGCATGAATAACCACGCTCCTGCCGACAATATCCGGTATCACAAACCGCTTATCATAAAACGCCTGCCACGCGTAGCCCTGATTTCCCATCAGCGGCGGCATATCGCCCGTATGCTGCGGGTGCGGCGCATCCTCCTTGGAATAATGCTCCCCCGTGCGCTCAAACGGCTGCGTGCAGTCCCCGTTCTCATGGATGTGCATCCCGTAAAAATTGGAGGAGCCGGCTATGGCAATGTTCGGCAGCCCGAAAAGCTCCGCCTCGACCAGACAGCCCCCGTACGGCGTCGCGAAAAAGCGCACGATTCCGCTCAACTGCGGATTGTCCTCATTTCCCTTTATCCACGCCGCGGCCTTGGGCGCATTGCTCCTCAAAATATCGCTGAAAAACTTTGCCGGTGTATGCTCTGTCATTCTTTTTCTCCCTGATCAGATACCTGTTCCTACTATACTATGCAGTGTAGCTTCCAACAGTGTTACGATTTTTCCTTATTTTTTCAAAGATTTTATTTACTTTTTTCAGAATATGCTATAATAGAAACAACCAATCAGAAAGTGAAATGCCATGGAATGATTCACTATATAATGAGCAATGCAATGAAAGGAAGTGTTTACCATGAGTTATAAGGAGCTCGCCAAAAATCTCATAGACCAGATACCTGACAGCAAAATGTACTACATCGTTGCCTATCTGCAGGGGGCCGCAGTTCCTGAAGAAACACCCAATGCTGAAACCATAGCCTCAATAGAGGAACCGGAAAACGGCGGTGGTACTCTGTTCACCGGCAGCACGGAAGAGTTGTTCGCTGAACTGATGGAGGAGTAGCCATGCTCAATGTGCGATACTCCACCAGATTCAAAAAGGACTTCAAGACCTGTGTCAAACGCGGTTATAAAATCGCGCTATTGCAACAGGTTATTGATACTCTCCGCATTCCAGCCCCGTTACCGACAAAAAACCGAGAGCATAATCTGAGCGGCAGCTTTCCGCGGTTTCTTGACTTCACGGGGATTTTCCTTTATAATTCCTTATTAGTTTGAGGTGAGTGTCGTATGTTTTCAAGATTCTTCCATGTGATATTCAAAAATTTACATCGCATCTATATGATCCCGCAGATGGAATATGTCTCGAGGCATCCCGAGAAATACTCCGAGGAGCAGATGTATTCCCTTGACCTTCTCGCCATCCGGCGGATGACGCGCGCGGGCCGCATCACAACAGAGGGCTTCGGCATGGACAACCTTCCGGAGGAGGGCGGTTACATCATGTGTCCGAACCATCAGGGAAAATATGACGCGCTCGGCATTATGCTGACGCACGAAAAACCCTGCTCCGTCGTTATCGACATTGACAAATCCAATTCCGTGCTTGTCAGGCAGTTTATCAATCTGGTGCGCGGCAAGCGCATGGACCGCAATGACGCCCGACAGTCCATCCGGATTATCCGCGAGATGGCCAACGAGACCATGCAGGGGCGCAAATTTATTATTTTCCCCGAGGGCGGCTACCACCACAACGGCAACCACACCACGGAGTTTAAGCCGGGCGCCTTTAAGAGCGCGGTCTGGGCCAAGGCTCCCATCGTCCCCGTGGTACTCGTCGATTCCTACCGCGTGTTTGAGGAGCACAGCCTAAAGCCCATCAAAACCATTGTCCACTATCTCAAGCCGCTCTACTATGAGGACTACAAGGACATGACCACGGTCGAAATCGCGGAAACGGTTCAAAATCGCATCCAGACGATGCTGAACCGGTATACCGAAGACGGCATACAGCCCACATAAAACGACACCCCTGTCAGCTCAAGCCGACCGGACGGTGCCGTTTTTGCTTCCTATCTCCGCATTTATTTAATACCGTGTCATTATATAATTGCCCTCACCCGGCAGCTTCGATTTCGCTATCTCTCTTCCCCAGTGAACAGAAGAATTATAATTGCCCTCCGCGACAATCACGGAATCTGCCTTTACCTCCAGCACAATAACCGAATGTGTATTTCCGTTGATTCGCAGGATATCGCCGACCCGGATATTCGTATAGTCCGTATGTATCCTCGCACGGACATCTCCGAACGCGGCGTCGCTCAGGGCAAACGCAAAGCCCGCACAGCCATAGCCGCCGCTGTAGGTTCCGCCCTTCCAGTCCACATAATTGTCATTGGTCCAAGACATTCCCTCCGGCCAGAACGCCTTCTGCGCAATCAGGATATTGTACACTTCCTTCTCACGCGCAGCTATATCGTTGACTGCTGCTTGCTCTGTTGTAGCAGGGCTCAATCCGATACCCTGAATATAAAAGGTCTCCCCGTTCAGGTTAATCCGAAAATACCCGTTGCTGGTCACGCCCGTGACCTGAATCGGCAGATCCGCCGCCACCTCGGGCAGCACGACCGTACCGTCGTCGGCGTCCGCCAGAATAACCGTCTGATCGTTGGTGTACAGCACTCCGTTTACCTCGGTCACCGTATACTCCGCCGCCAGTACGGGCATTCCCATCAGCATTACGCCCAAAAGCAGTCCCACAAGATACTTCAGTTTCTTCTTCATCTTCAGCTCAATCTCCTCTTCTCATTTTTATTCATGCTGCATTTATGCTGCATTCATGCTATTCAAAGGCTCTCCGGATACTGTCATAATGGAGAAATATCCCCTGTGCGGCAAACGCCTTGATTTCATCAAGTGTCGCCAGCATACAGCCCGCGGTCTCCGCCTCCTGAAGCCGCACCGCCTCCTCGTCAAAATCCGCGACAAAGCGGTACACGTCCACAAAGTAATTATCCCCCTCCCCCGGGTTCTCCCGCTTGTAGGTAAAGAGGTATCCGCCGTCCCACGACGACACGTCCAGCCCCGTCTCCTCAAGGACTTCGCGGCGCACCGCCTCCTCCGAGGACTCGCCCGCCATCGCGCCGCCGCCGGGAACCTCCCACCAGCCCGGCGCCCAAGCCTTGGTCATCACGCGCTTTGTGATCAGGAATCTGCCGTCCGGACGCGCGAGCACGCCGAGCACCGTCAGATGATACTCCCCCTCCCTGAGACACCAGTCGTTGCGCTTCATCGTGCGCCCCGTCCGCCGCTTGTCCGCGTCATAAATGTCCCACAATTCCATTCCGCTCTCCCCCTTCACCATTATCCATTATAACAGCCCCTCCCCACATATAGCAAGCAAAAATTTCCCGTCCGTATTTCTCTTATTGACAACCCTTCCCGTCAGGGCATACACTCTTAATAGCTTTAACGGCGTTTAAACAACATTTTGAGAATATAAGGAGGCTTTGCCATGACTTACACCAACCCCATCCTCCCGGGCTTTCACCCCGACCCAAGCATCTGCCGCGTTGGCAGCGATTTCTTTCTGGTGACCAGCAGCTTTGAGTATTTCCCGGGAATCCCGCTCTTCCACAGCACGGACTTGGTTCACTGGGAGCAGATCGGACATGTGCTCACCAGAGACTCGCAGGTGACGCTCGCACACGACGCGCCGAACTGTCTGGGCGTCTACGCCCCCACCATCCGCTGGCACGACGGCATTTATTACTGTATTGTCACCAATGTCGGCGGCGAGCGCGGCGGGAACTTCTTCGTGTGGACAGACGACCCCTACGGCGAATGGTCCGAGCCTGTGTTCCTTCCCTTCGGGGGAATCGACCCCTCGCTCCTTTTTGACGATGACGGGAAGCTCTATTACAGCGGCACCGACGAGGGCGTGTTCATCGCCGAGCTCCAGCTTGACGAGCGGCACAACTGCACCTATGTCGGAGAAAAACACTACGCTTGGAACGGCTCCGGCGCAAACAACCCCGAGGGCCCGCACCTGTACAAGATAAACGGTCTGTACTACCTGATGCTCGCGGAGGGCGGGACGGAATACTGCCATATGGAAACGATTGCGCGGAGTCGGAGCGTCTACGGCCCCTATGAGGCCTGTCCCCGCAATCCCATTCTGACCAACCGCAGCACCGGACTTCCGATTAAGGCCGCGGGGCACGCGGACCTTGTGGAGGACGCGGCAGGAAACTGGTGGGCGGTATGCCTCGGAATCCGTCCGCTCGGTTACCCGTTCCGCCACAATCTCGGGCGGGAGACCATGCTGGCCCCTGTCACCTGGGAAAACGGCTGGCCCGTCATCGGAGAAAACGGCCATATCATGGAGACGGTGTCCACCCCCCTGCTCCCCAACCGGAATCCGGACTTCCAAAGCCGCTTTTATATCCCCGCAAGCGCCATGACAGACAGCTTTGACTCCACCGTCATGCACCCTTCCTGGAATACGATTTACAATCCCGAGCCGGACCGTTACGACTTTACGCCGGACGGGCTGGTTTTACATGGAAATCATTGCGGTATCTCCTCCGCCGAGCCCAAGGCGCTGCTCTGCAGACGGCAGGAGCATTTTGACTTTACCGCGGAGGTCACACTCTCTATGGAGAAGCCCGCGGAGGGGGACGAGGCCGGACTGTCCGTCTATATGAACAACCGGCACCATTACGAGGCCGCGCTCACCGTGAGGAACGGCAGGCGGCAGTTGATTCTGAGAAGGCAGATCGGTTCACTCTGCGCAGTCGAGCAGGCCCTTGACTGCGATACGGATACCGTGACCCTGCGGCTTGGCGGATCGCGGGAATGCTATACCTTCTCCTATCTGTCCCCGCAGGGGGAGGATATCCGCATCGGAGGCGGCGAGGCGCAATACCTCACAACCGAGGTCGGCGGCTGCTTCACGGGAAATTATATCGCACTGTACACGTCCTGCGGCGAAGCTTCCGATAAAAACGACGTTGTATTTCATCGTTTTTCCTATTTCCCGCTGCACTGACTGCACAGCCCCATCAGCACGGAGCCCGCGCATTCCAGCGAAAACTTGTGATGCTCGTAGAGGTGCTCAGTGAGCGCCTCCATGAACTCACATTCCATATGGAGCACCTTTCCGCACGCCCTGCACTGCATATGTATGTGCTCATGGCACCGTGCATGCGGCTTCGCGCACTGATACCGGCAGAACTCGTCCTCTGCCGTTTTGTACCGCATCAGCTCGCCGCTGTCGGTCAGCTTGTCAAGATTCCTGTAGATCGTGGTCAGGTTTACCTGTACCCCCATCTCCCGCATGTATTCATTGACGTCGTAGGCCGTAAAGCTGTGCTCCCTGTGAAGCTCCAGATACGCCAGTATCGCGTCCTTATTCTTTGTACGATAATTCCTCTGCATAAGCCCGTATCTCCGTTTTCCATACATCCGTCAGTTTCTCAAGGCTCCACGCCGCGTTTGCGGGACTGGTGGATGGCAGCCTGATCAGGGGCGGCGCGCCCGCCTTATCGCAATAACCGCCGCAGTAGCGCACGAAAAGGTCGTACGCCTTCCCGCCGTTTGCGAAAACTGCGCGGATGTCCGCCCTCTCTAATATGACACTCATGTCATTTTCTTTTACATTTCTAATGCTGCTGTCCGAGGAGCCGATGATGTCGCAGGATTCTATCACATCCCACAGCGCCACATGATCGCGCAGAAGCATCTCGCGCTTCTGCTCTGTCGTCTCCGGCTCCCGCTCCCCAAGGACTGTTGAGATTACCTTCCAGAAGCGGTTCTTGGGATGTCCGTAGTAAAACTGCTGCTCCCGCGATTTTACCGAGGGCATGGAGCCTAATATCAGTATCTTGGAGCTTTCGTCAAATACCGGCCCGAAGGAATGCGTCACATGCTCATACCCGTATTTCTGCCGCCGCATCCGCTCATTCTCCAATTCATATCTCATCCGTACTCCTGCTCCTTTCACATGCCGTCGGAACCGTCGGCTTTTGTGACTATTTTATCATATCGCCGCAGCTTTTTCTATCCCTTTTCAACCGCCTCCAAAATCTCCTCGATTCCCTTTTTCCCGAACAGCACCTGCTCTCCCTTGTCGATGATCAGGCAGGGCACCGCCATAATCTGATACTTGTCCCTGATTTCAGGAAATTTGGACAGATCATACATTTCCGCCTCGATGGTATCCGACACGGACGCGATTTTCTGCGTCGCCATCACCACCTCGGGACAGTTGGTGCAGGAGAGCGTCGCCATCACCTGAAGCAGATGCCTGTCTCCGATCGACTTAATCCGCTCCACGACACGCTCCCCAAGCTTCTGCCCCGGCCCTGCGGCATTGTACAGCGCGATGATAAACGAGTTGAATTCGTGTCCCCCGGGCACACTATAATAGCGGATTCCGCTGCTGCCGCTCTCCGTACAGACATCCAGAAAAGGCGCCTGCGTCTCCTCCAAGGTCTCAAAGACGACCGCCAGCCGCTCGTGCATCCCCTCAAGCTCCCGCGCAAATCCCTCCAGCTCCTTGGACGCGCCTGTCCCGTTCAGCCAGGCCTTCACCACGACCCTGCGCGCAAATCGGTCAAAGACACACAGAAGCTGCTCCCGCATTTCCGCCGTGATAAAATCGCCGCCCTGCTGCCAAACGCCCGCCGTCTCGTGCTCCACAGCCTTCCTTCCGGACGCGGCCTGCTGCTGTGCCTTGGGGAGCTTTAAGCGCTCCCTGCACTCGGATACATGCTTTTCGAGAGAGGTCGCCGCAATCGCGCCGTCCGCCACGGCGGTCACCACCTGCCGCAGATTTTTGATGCACACGTCCCCCGCCGCGTACACCCCGTCTATGCTCGTGGCCTGATTCTGGTTTGTCACCACATACCCCTGCTCATTGAGCACAATCTTGTCCCTGACAATCTCCGTGGCGGGCGCATACCCCACAAACACAAAGATGCCGATATTGCCGCCGTCCTCCGCCCGATACTCGGTAATCTCGCCCGTCCTGTTATCCCTGATCTTCGCGTACTCCACCACCGAGCCGCCGCCTGCCTCGATCAGCTCCGTCTGAAAACGCACCGCTATCTGCGGATACTTCTTCAACTGCTCCGACACGCCCGCGGCGCAGGTAAAGTTCTCCGTAATCACAAGCATGGTGACCTTTTTCGCATACTTGGTCAGAAACATCGACTCCTCCACCGCCGCAAAGCCGCCGCCGACCACGAGCACCTCCCGTCCGGTAAAGAACTCGCCGTCACAAGTCGCACAGTATGCGACCCCTCTGCCCTGAAATTCCTTTTCCCCTGCAAAGCCCAGCTTTCTCGGGCTTGCGCCCAAGGCCAGCAGGATGCCGACGGTCTGATATTCCTCCCCGTCCGCGGTCACAATCCGCTTGATATCGCCCTCCAGCTCAAGCTCCTTCGCCTGCGCGAGCACAAACTCCGCGCCGAAGGCCTCCGCCTGCAGGCGCATCCGCTCCGTGAGCGCCGTCCCGCTTGTCTTTTCCACGCCTGGGTAATTCACGATTTCCGCCGTGATGGTTATCTGCCCGCCGAACTTCTCCTTCTCCATGACCAGCACGCGGTATTTCGCCCTGCCCAGATAGATTGCCGCGGAGAGGCCTGCAGGCCCCCCGCCGACAATGATGACATCATACAAATTCTTCGTATCCATATGCGGCCGTCCTCCGTTATAACAGGCCAACCAAATCAAGGCTCGGCTTGAGCGTCTCGCTGCCCGGCTTCCACTTGGCGGGGCAGACCTCGTCCCCGTGCGCCGCCACGAACTGCAGCGCCTGAACCTTCCGCAGCAGCTCCTCCGCGTTGCGCCCGACGTTTCCCGCGCTGACCTCATACGCGACAATCTGACCGGACGGGTTGACCACGAAGGTGCCGCGCTCCGCCTGTCCCGCCTCCGCTATCAGCACATCAAAGTCAATGCAGAGCGTATGCGTGGGGTCCGCAAGCATCGGATATTCCAGTTTCTTGATGCGCTCCGACGCGTCTTTCCAAGCCTTGTGCACAAAATGGGAGTCCGTGGAGACCGCATAAATCTCACACCCCAGCTTCTGAAACTCTCCGTACTTTTCCTGCAAATCCTCAAGCTCCGTAGGACACACAAAGGTGAAATCCGCGGGGTAAAAGAAGAACACTGACCACTTCCCGAGAATATCCTTTCTGCTCACCGTGACAAAGCTGTCCTTGTGGAACGCCTGCACGCTGAACTCATTGACCTCTTTCATAATCATTGACATAGATAAAATCCTCCTTTTCCGTTTACGAATCGTTTCCTTTTCGTTCAAACATAGATTTCCAATAAAATGGTATTTTTATACATTCCCTGCTGCGGGCGGATTCTTTCAGAGCCCCATACTTTCTCACGGACTTTGCAGTAAATGCAACGTCTCATGTCGAACTGTTGCCAAAAAAGAACAAATTTCTCAATATTATGCAAAAATAAATTGATTAATTGACGGAAATGTACTAATATAGTACATAGCTGTATAATAGTGTATTGCTTTTGCTTCTTAAATTAAAGGAGGACTACCATGGAGGGTTTAAGAAATATAACGGAAGAGGACGTAGAATACCAATTGAATAAGATTTTGCCAACAATGCCAAACGTATGCTCCTGCGACATCTGCAAGCTGGATATGGCAACCTACGCGCTCAACCGTCTGAAGCCCAATTATGTACGCACAGATACGGGTGCCCTGTTCCACAAGGTGAACACTTCATCTACACAGGCAAAGACAGAAATTCTTACGGCAGTTGTGACTGCTATCAATATCATCGGCGCGCATCCGCACCATGACTAAAAACGCAAGCTCGGCAGCTTGCGTTCAAAGAATTTACCATGCTTGCATTGCAAGCGTGGTAAATTCTTTCTTAATATCCACTACTATAATCGCATTTTCCTATATCGCCTACGACGCAAGCTCAGCAGCTTGCGTTTAATATCCACTACTATAATCGCATTTTCCTATATCGCCTACGACGCAAGCTCAGCAGCTTGCGTTTAATACCCACTACGATTGTCGCAATTTCCTATATCACCTACGACGCAAGCTCGGCAATCGCGGTAAATTCTTTCCTGATATCCACTACGATTGTCGCAATTTCTCATAATGCCAAAAACGCAAGCTCGGCAGCTTGCGTTTAATATCCACTATAATTGTCGCAATTCTCTATATCGCCTACAACGCAGGCTCGGATGATTTTGGTTGTTTCTCGTCACGATTATCACAATTCCACATAATATCAAACAGGGGAGCTTAACGCTCCCCTGCTCGGCTTCAATCCATCCATCAAAGATTCCTCGCGCAGATGTCCTGCAGACAGCACTTGTCACAATAGGGCTTCGTCCGCGCCGTGCAGATTTCCCGCCCATGGTTGACAAGCCTGTGGCAGAAATCATTGCCCTCCTCGGGCGGAATGATCTCCCAGAGCGCCATCTCGACCTTCTTAGGCTCTTTCACGCCGTCCACCAGCCCCATGCGGTTTACCAGACGGATACAGTGCGTGTCCGTCACAATGGCGGGCTTTCCAAACACATCCCCCATGATCAGGTTCGCGCTCTTTCTCCCCACGCCCGGCAGCTCCAACAGCGCGTCAAAGTCCTCCGGCACGGCGCCCCCGTATTTCTCCTGCAGCATTTTCATGCAGGCGCTGATATCGCGCGCCTTGCTGTGGCCCAGCCCGCAGGGCCTGACAATCCGCTCAATATCCTCCACATCCGCAGCCGCCAAGGCTTCAACGCTCGGATACTTCTCATAAAGCCCCTGCACGACGACATTGACCCGCGCGTCCGTGCACTGTGCCGCCAGACGGACGCTGACCAGCAGCTTCCACGCCTGATTATAGTCCAGTGTGCAGTCAGCGTCGGGATACGCCTCCCGCAGCCGCTCAATGATTTTCGCCGCCAGCTCCCGCTTTTCCTCCAGCCTCTTTTGTTCCTTCTTCGTCCTTCTCTTCTCCATAGCGCCGCGCCCTTACTCCTTCAGCGGATCCTTGTAAAATTCCCGGAATTCCTCATAGCCCTCCGCGCCAAGCTGCTCCTTTTGGAACTTCTTGTTCTTGTTCATGCGGGCTACCAGCACCTGCGTGCCGTCCTGCCGCGCGCGCTGCGCCTCGCTGATAACCTTACAGAGCGCCTCTCCGGCAACGCCCTTTTCCACCAGATACGCAATCCTTTTGCTCCGGTTGGGCACCTGAAAGCCGCTCTCCAGCAGTATCAGAATAATCCGCTCAAAGCCGATGGAGAACCCGCACGCGGGGACATCCTTTCCGGTAAATTTCCCCACCATCTTATCATAGCGGCCGCCGCCGCCGCACCGCGCGCCAAGCTCCGGCATCGCAATCTCGAAAATCGTCCCCGTGTAATAGGACATGCCGCGCACAAGCGTCGGGTCGATTACCAGCCTAAAATGGTCGCCCTTGGTCGCATTCACGCTCTCAATAATCTCGCGAAAGCCCGTCCGCACCTCCTCGTCGAGCCAGTCCGCAAGCGTCTCGTCCAAAAAGCGCAATACATTCTGCGTTTTTTCCTCCTGCGCCTCCACATTCTGCGCCTCGCTGATTTCCTTCAGCAGCGCAAGGTACTTGTCCACGCTCTCCTTCACATAGCCCGCGTCCGCAAGCTCCTGCCCCACACCGTCAAGGCCAATCTTATCCGCCTTGTCCAGAATGATGAAAATATTGTCAAAGTCCTCCTCGGCAAAGCCGCTGCAGGCCGCCATGGCCCGCAATATCCGCCTGTCGTTGATGAGGATCTCAAAGTTCTTAAAGCCAATCTTCCCCAGCGTCGTCGTCGTCGCAAGTATCAGCTCAATCTCCGCAAGGTTCGAGGCCTCCCCCAGAATATCGATATCGCATTGCATAAACTGGCGGTATCTGCCCTTCTGCGGACGGTCCGCGCGCCATACGTTCCCAATCTGCAGCGCCTTAAAGGGCGCGGGAAGCTCGTTGGCATGGTTGGAGTAATACCGGACAAGCGGCACCGTCAAATCGTAACGCATTCCGAAATCCACCACGTCCGCCTCGCTCTGCGCGGTCTCCAGATTCAGCTTCTCGCCTCTTTTTAGGACCTTGAATATCAGCTTCTCGTTCTCCCCGCCCTGTCTGCTGCTGAGGTTCCCTATATCCTCCATGCAGGGCGTCTCCATCGGCGTAAAACCAAACTTCCCATAGCTCTCTTTTATCACGCTGATCACATAATCCCGAATCTCCATCTCCTCCGGTAAAATATCCCTCATGCCTGTCACAGGCTTTTTATTCAATGCCATATTGTCCTCCGTTCTGAAATCCAAAGCTTTGCTTCCGTATATTATTCGATTTTACACTACTTCATGCGGATTTTCAAGGGCGGAGAAATGTTTTTACCATTGTGCCCCTATCAGGAACACAATGGTAAAATAATCAGAATTTTGCAACTATCCACACTGCCCTATAATAATATTGTTAATAAGTATAGGAGGACATTGCCATGATAAGCTACAAACCCTTATGGGAAACAATGGAACGGAAAAATGTTTCACAATATCGGCTCTTAAAGTCGGGAATCAACAACAAGACCCTGGATCAGCTCAAAAAGGGCAAAAACATTACCCTGCTGACGCTGGAACGGCTCTGTGAGCTGTTGGACTGTACGCCCAATGATATCGTCGTCTTCATAAAGGAATGACAGCCTTCTCATTCTACTCCGCCTCCCTGATTCGCTCCACAATGGATCTTCGCGCCGCAAAGCGGTAGAGCGCCAGCGGCAGCGCCACGCCGAGTACAATAAAGAACGGCGTCACCGCGATGATCGGCGTTATCGTAAACCGATAGGTAAAGAACCAGAACATCTCTCCCAGCACATTCGATATCAACGGCTGTACTGCCATGCACAGGATCAAGGACAAGGCCACCGAGCCGAGCGCATAAAACAGGCCCTCCACCGCCAGCATCGTCTTGAGCTGGCGTCCGGTCATCCCGACAGCCTGCAATACCGCGAACTCCCGATGGCGCGTCGTGATTCCCGTCAGCACCGCGTTCAGGAAGTTCAATACCCCCACCAGTCCGACGATAAAGCTCAGCGTCCCGCCCAGAATGACAAACATACTGCGCAAGCCCTCAAATTCGCCTTCATAGAATTTCTTGCTCTCATAATCGTATCGGGAGCTGACGCCGCCCGTAAAATCGGCAAGGTATTCCTCCATCGCGTCCTCCCCGCCCTCCTGCATGTCGAAAGAATAATGCAGCACCGCGTCAGTCCCCGTATCCCGAATAAAGGCCTGCGCGCCGAGCACATACTGTTCATCGCCGTAATAGCGGTAGTTCAGCTTGCCCGATATCATCACCAGCGCCGCCACCTCATACTCCACATCGCGGTAACGGACGGAGCGCATTCTATAGGGCTTCATGGACAAGTCCTCATCCTCGGCGTACACCGCTCCCGTATCGGGATTGTAATACTCGTACTCCTCCGTATACCGCAGCGTCACCTTGTCGCCGACCTGTGCCCAGTGCGTCTCGGCTATCGGATTGTCATAGTCATCCGCCAGATAAACCGCCGCGATATAATTGCCCTCCCCCGAGAGCTTGGCGGTATCGCCCTCCAGCACGGTCAACTGCTCCAGGCAAAAGTCCTCCATCCCGTAAAGCGCTACATCTGTATTCAGCCGTCCATCCTCGGTCCGCTCCGCCCATGCCAGACGTCCCTCCTGCATCTGCGCACCCCAATAGCCGTAGGCCTTTCTGAACCGCTCCTCCGTCAGCAGCTCGCCCACCGAACCGCAGTCCCCGTAGGTGCGCCCGCCACGCGCGATTCCTCCCTGCGCGGATACCGCGTCGATCACCTCCTCCGGCAGCGCCAGAGCCGCATGGAAAAGCGCCCTTGTCTGAAAATACCGCGCGTCCGCCACGATAAAGTCCACCGTCATGTCCCGCAGATATTTATCCATATCAAAACCGTTTGTGAAGGTGAACGTAATCTCCAACAGCACTACCGCAAGCGACAGCGACAGCACGGTGACGGCGGTCTTCCCCTTGCTGCGCCCGAGATTTGCAAAGGCCATCTTATACACCGACGCCCCTCTGCCCGCGCGCCGCTTCCTCTTCCCGCCGCCGGATTCCGTATAACGAAGCGCCTCAATCGGCGATACCCGCGCCGCAAGCTTCGAGGGCTTACGGCAGGAAAGCGCGACCGTCACCAGCGAAAACAGCGTGCTCCCGACAAAAATCCACGGGCTCTGTGACAGCGAATCCGTCGTTATCCCCTCAAACGTATCCAAGATTACCGGCGTCAGCAGCGCGCCGACGCCATAGCCCGCCAACAGGCCAATCGGGATACCGACAGCAGACAACAGAAAGGCTTGTATGCGCACAATCCGCCGAAGCTGCCGCCCCGTCGTTCCGATGGTCTTTAACAGCCCGTAGGCGCGGATGTCGTTGGACACGGATATCCGAAACACATTATAGATGACCAGATACCCCGTAAAGACAATCAGGAGCAGCATCGCCGCAAGCGACAGTATCGTCCCAAAATCCATGGAGTCGGAGAGCTGTGCCGACACATAGCCCCAGTTCACGCCGATCCCGATATAATTGTCCCCCTCTTCCTGCGCCTGATACCCGTGATTGCCCAGAATGGTCAACAAGTCCGTCTCAATGTGCGCCGGACTCCGAAGCATTACATCCATGTTCCAGCTCCCCCACAGGCCGCCGTCCTGAAGCTCAAGCCCCAGCTCTGCAAACACCGCGTTCACACGGCTTTCCGGAATCAGCACATGGTTTGCCACAATCGCCTCATCATACTCCCACCAGCCGCAGAGCGTGAAGCGCTGCGTTGTCTCCACGCCGTCTACGGTAAAGGTCAGGGTAAACTCGGTGCCGAGCTCCGGCGTTATCCCAAGCAGGGACAGGATTCGCGTATCCGTCGCCGCCTCATTGGTGTTTTCCTGCGGCAGCCGCCCCTGCGTCGGCTCGAGGAACATCCATTTCGCCGTATTGGGATCCGAATAGCTGATTTCCACATGGGACTTCTGAAACGGCTCCTCCTCCGCCATGCCCAAGATCCGACGCATTCCGTATTCCCGAATCAGCGGGTCGTCCTTGAGCGCCTCAAACTGCTCCTGCGTCAGGTATTTGAACCCACCGTGCGCATATCCGCCCACCATTCGGAAGTTCGACTCCTCAAAGCTGCTCACCATCGACATCGCAATGGTGAACAGCGCCGTAAACAGCAGTGTCGTCAGCGCGATGGCCGCCACCGCGACCCTGTTGCGGACACGCGCCGCCCTCATGCTCTGAATGCTCAGTCTGCGGATGCATTTTCCGTTTGCCACCTTCATTCCGTTCACCCCCAATCTAAGCCCTTTCCACGATTCTGCCGTCCTCGATCCGCACAATGCGGTCGGCGAGCTGCGCGATTTCCTCATTGTGGGTGATCATCACCATGGTCTGAGAGAACTTCTGCCCTGTAATCTTGAGCAGTCCCAGCACATCCTGACTTGTCCTGCTGTCCAGATTGCCCGTGGGCAATGTTCAGTTAGTACAACATAAAGAAAGCCCCGGAAGACTGCTGCCGGGGCTGCTTTTTTATATCAATTCTCCATCCGGCTTCTGCCGTACCCACTCAATCATCAACGC
>JAMPFV010000024.1 GCA_023664265.1 Roseburia sp. | reverse complement strand
ATAAATAGACCGTGAAAAAGTTTGTAAGCCTCTTGCCGGAAAAGGTAAGGGGCTTAACTTATACAAGGAGAAATGCTGCTTATGGAGATTTTGACAGGAAATCTGTATTTTGTTTCTGATGATTTTTTTACAAAGATACAAGACCCTTATCTGAAAGTCAATTATGAGGACACAAAGCGTCCGCAAACAGCACAAACCAACTGATATAATTAAAATTGTGAAAATCTTTCACGCCAACGCAACCGGATATAAGCAAAATTGAGAAAATTATGTTAGAGGAATTACAGGGAACAAAAGAAACAGGAAAAAATAATTCAGAATAAGGTAGATATTTAAAACGCCCCATCCCCCTCCTTGTCCAAATTTTAACAAAGGGGATTGAAAACCCCACCCCAAAAAAGGTATAATATACTCAATACACACAACCCGAAAACAAGCAAAGGGAGAGCAGGGCATGGAGACAAACAAAAGGCATTTTTTTATCACGATTATCGTAACGCTGGCCGCGCTGATCTTTTTGTCGGCATATATGATGACAAAATTCTACTATAACGCAAGAAAGGACGCACTGGCGCTCGGGGAAAGCACGCTGGCGCAGGAGAAGGAGCAGGCGGAGAGCTACCTGAACAGGGCGCTTGACATTATCCAGATAACGACCATGGAAATCGAATATCTCTTAAAGCAGGAGGCGGATTCCGAGGTGATGCTCGCCTTTCTGGAGAACGAGTCGGCGTACTATGCCAATTCGATTGACAAGGATTTCACCGGCGTGTACGGTTGGATAGACGGGGCGTATCTGGACGGGAGCGGCTGGACGCCGGAGGCGGATTATGTGCCGACGGAGCGCGTCTGGTACACGAGCGCGATTGCGGCGGATGGGGAGCCGGTAATGATTCCCCCCTATCTTGACGCGCAGACAGGGACAGTCAAGGTCTCCATAAGCCGTATGCTGTACGATAAGGAGAGCGTGGTTTCGCTGGATATCGATATGGATGCCCTGCAAGGCCTCACGGAACTGATCAACCTGAACGGGCAGGGATACGGCTTTATCATGGATGCAGACGGCTTTGTCATCGCCCACTCCGACGCGGGGGAGAAGGGCAGGGAATACAGAGAAATCGCGGAGAAAAAGGAGCTGATCGACAAGGTCGTTGCCTCGGGCGGGGAGAGCTTCAGAATGGAGCTTCAGGGAGAGCGGATCACCGTATTTTCCGATACCATTCGCGACGACTGGTATGTGGTGATGGTGGTGGATAACAAGGGCCTGTACTCCGAGCTGCGGAAAATCCTGATTCGAAGCGCGCTCATGTGCCTTGTCGTCTTTCTGGTGATCGTCGTATTCTGCTTTGTCGAGATGAATAAGACCAACCGCTATATGGTAAAGCTTCAGGAGAGCCGCGAGGAGCTGCGTCAGCTCAACGACACGGTCCTTCGGGTGCTCGCAAAAACCATTGACGCGAAGGACAAATACACAAGAGGGCATTCCGTCCGCGTCGCCAACTACAGCCGCGAACTCGCGCGCCGCATGGGGAAGGACGCGCAGGAGCAGGAGATAATCTACAAGGCTGCGCTGCTGCATGACGTCGGCAAAATCAGGATTCCGGACGAGATCATCAATAAACCGGGGAAGCTGACGGACGAGGAATATGCCTATATCAAGCTGCACCCCGTTTGCGGCTATCATATCTTGAAGGCATTTTCCAAGGACCCAATGATTGCGTCGGGAGCGAAATTCCACCATGAGCGCTATGACGGAAAAGGCTATCCGAACGGCCTTGCAGGGGAGAATATACCCGAACATGCGCGGATTATCGGGGTTGCCGATACATACGATGCGATGGCCTCCAACAGAAGCTATCGAAACGCCCTTCCGCAGGAGGTGATCCGCAGCGAGCTTGAGGCGGGCAGAGGCACGCAGTTTGACCCTAAGATTGCGGACATCATGCTGCAGATGGTGGATGAGGACGTGGAGTACCGGATGCGCCAATCGGAGGAAATACAGAAAACGATTCTCGTCGTGGATGACGAGGTGATGAATATCAGGCTGGTGATGAGTATCTTTAAGGAGGAGCCTGTCTATAAGCTGATTTCAGCCAAGAGCGGGGAAAAAGCGCTGGAAATTCTGCAAAGCCGCCCTGTCGATTTGGTGCTGCTCGACATCGAGATGCCCGGATTGGACGGTTTCGAGACGCTGGTGCGGATCAAGGAGCGCTATGACATTCCGGTGGTGTTTATGACGGCGACAAAGCAGCTTGCTGCCATCAACAGGGCGCGGGAGCTGGGGGTGGAGGACTATATCACCAAGCCGTTTATGCCGCAGATCCTGTTGGAGACAGTGCACGGTGCGCTGGATTGGGAGAATTAGGAAAACGCATCTACACATTCGCATCGTACAGCTTCCGGTATGCTTCCTCCTGTCCGGTCTCGAACACCTGACGGATTTTTTCGGACACAGCCTTATCCCGCAGGCGCGCGATAAGGAGCGGTGAGAACCGTCTGCCCTCCAGTGCGATGGCCTCAGCAAGCGTCTCGTCAAAGTCCTTCTCTGTGCGGCCGTACAGCCAGGAGGAATGTATGCTGTTGTCCATCCAGTCAATCAGCCCGATAACGTCAACCATCTGCCGGTAAGGGCATTCCAGCCGCTGGTAGGCTTCGGGATAGCCGTGCGAGCCGTCATACCAACTGTGATGTCCCAGAGCGGCTGCCGCGTAGTGGCGGGTCGATTCGCGCTTGGACAGCCGTGCGCTGCCCACCACCGTGTGCAGATGTGCCATCTCGTACTCCTCCTCAAACCATTGCCGCGCCGTTCGGGAATACAGGCTGATGAAATTGATTTTTCCCACGTCGTGAAAGGCGCCGCACGCCATGGCGTCCTTTATTACCTGCCGGCGCTTGTCCTCAGGGTTCGTCAGCGCCCGTATATAGTCGATATCGTCAAAGAATGTCGGTTCCTCGTCCATAATGATTTCACAGAGGGCTGCCGCGGCCTTGCCGACCACTTGGGAGTGCACATAGATATCCGGCGCAAAATGCATCAGAAGCGCCTGCTGCAGTTCCCCGTAAGAAATACTGTTCGGCGTCTCGATAAAGGTGGTCGAGAGCTGCCGCAGGAAGAAGAAAATCTGTTCATTGGCCTCCTTTTCGGGAAAGGCATTCACATAGGCGATGATTCGGCGGTAGAGGCTCTCAAGGTACTCCTCGCGCTTGGCAAGCTGCTCGGGGTACTCCTGAAGATAATTGCAGTAAATTGCCGGAAGGGAGATGATGGAGTACATGCCATCTTGGGAGAAGTCGGTGATATCCCGAGAATCCATCAAGTCCTCCATTTTTTTAAGCAGCTCCTCCAGTGTATTCAGGCCGCAATAATAATCGATGGCATAGCAGGAGAACGCTGCTTTGACCGGCGGCGCCTCGTGTCTGTCGAGGGCCTCCAGAATCCGCCGCTGATGGACAATATGCGCGGATTCCATGATGGCCGCAACATCCTGCGGGGTCATGTCGTTTCCGCGGCTGTAGGAGATGCTGGAGGTCATCTGCTGATGTGTCATGTAGACATATCTGTCCCAAGGCAGCTCCGGCGCTCTCTTCTGATAATAATCATCCTGTAAAATCTGCAAGGTCTGCCTTGTCAGGCGGATTTTTTGGCTGGCGGATTTAAAGGTACCCAAGGCTGTGTTTGCGCGGGAGCGCAGAATATAGCCCCGCGTCTGCGTATCGTCGATTTCGTCATAATATTTCAGATAGGCGGCGGCCTCGCCAAAGCACAGCCGCATCTCGGACATATAGGCCTCCGAGTCCGACAGGTCAATGCCGACCATCTTACTGCACATATTATTGCGCCCGATGCCCAGCCAATAGAGCTGCTCGATGATGACATTTCGGTTCCGTGTCAGCCTTGCGCGGCTCAAAAGGGCTTGGTGGATCTGGCAGAACAGTCCGCCGTCCAGCTCGTTCTTTCCGTTCAGCAGCGTTCCCGCAAATTCCTCCAGCTCTGCAAGCTCTTTGTCAGTGGCCTCGAACAGCCTGTCCAGCAGAGGAAACAGCCCGTCGCGCAGCAGCTCCATATTCCGTTTGATTTTCAGCTCCGCCCTTTTTCTGTTTTGAACCAGACTGTCCCAATAGGCGTCAAAGGAGCGGCCCTCCGGCCTCTGGTGCGCGATAAGCGCAAAGATGTCTTTTAAATTGGCGATGTATTCTTCCTGATAGGACTGCATGGCACTCCCTCCCACAGTAGTCTTTCCCACAGTAGTTTCTCCCATAAGAGTCTCTCCGATTATGGCTTGAACCGCTTGCGCAGAATGTCGTGCAGCCGTTCCATCTCCACCGGCTTGGAGCAGTGTTCGTTCATGCCGGCCTCCCTTGAAAGACGGATATCCTCCACGAAAGCGTTTGCCGTCATTGCGACAATCCAGACACTCTGCGCATCCTTGCGGGGAAGCTGCCGGATTTGCTTTGTGGCCTCATAGCCGTTTAAAACCGGCATCTGGATGTCCATGAAAATCAAATCATAATAGCCCTCGGGCGAGCGCTCAAAGCGCTCCACAGCCTGCCGACCGTTTTCCGCCTCCTCAATCTGTACGCCGGTCAAGGATAGCAGTTCCATGGCGATTTCGCGGTTCAGTTCGTTATCCTCCACCAGCAGCAGGCGGTACTTGCTGTAATCAATGTCGCTGCCCGCGGAGTTGTCCGAGTGCGCCTGTGCGCCGCAGGTCAGATCGGACACGGTTGAGAGCAGCCTGCTCTTAAACAGCGGGCATGGCACAAAGGCGCTGACGCCTGCGCGCGATGCGCGGTATTCCATCTGCGCCCAGTCGATTTCCGCAACGAGGATGATCGGGAAGTCCCTGCCCGCAAGCTGGCGCACATGGGAGGCCATTTCCAATATCGGCATGTCTGCAAGCTCCTGCCCCAAGAGCAGGGCGCAGGGCATACGATTCTCATACTGCGCTTCTGTCAGCCATGTCACGGCGTCCATGCCATTTCGGATATGGATGGTTTCCAGACCGCTGTCCGCCAGATATTCGATAATCTGACGCGCATGGCTGTCCGTGCTCTCAGCCAGCAGCACCGTCTGTCCCTCCGGCAGCGGCCGCGCCTCCTGCGGCGTTGTGCTGAACGGGATGGAGATGCGAAAGCGGCTCCCTTTGCCCTCCGTGCTCTCCACGGAGATGTCCCCGCCCATGCGGTCGAGCAGGTTCTTGACAATCGACATGCCCAGACCCGTCCCCTCGATCCTGTTGACAGCGGCACTGTTGACGCGCTCGAAGGGCACGAAAATCCGCTTGAGGAAGTCCGGACTCATGCCGATTCCGTTATCCTCACAGAGGAAATCGAGCCGGATCTGCTCGGAGCCGGACTCGGGTGCGGCATCCAAATGCTGGGAGAAGACGACGCGGATCTGCCCTTCTTCCTGCGTGTATTTGATGGCGTTCCCGATGATATTTACCAGAATCTGGCGCAGGCGCAGTGGGTCGCCCAGAAGGTTTTCCTCGTAAATCCGGCCGATTTCCATGTGAAATTCCTGCCGCTTCTGAGCGGCCTGCGGGCGTATGATAATGGTGATATCGTGCACCATATCCGCGAGTGAAAAGGCCTCCTCATTCAGCGTCATGCGGCCGCTGGCGATTCTTGACATGTCCAGCACATCATTCACCAGGCTCATCAGGTGGTTCGATGCGGTCTGAATCTTGTGAAGGCAGTCGGATACACGGGATTTTTCGTCGATATGCGACAGCCCGATGGAGGTCATGCCCATAATGGCGTTCATCGGGGTGCGGATGTCATGGGACATACTGGAGAGAAAGCTGCTTTTCGCCTGATTCTCCTCCTCCGACGCGCGGAGGGCCTCCTGCAGCCTCAGATTTTCTTCACGGATGCGGTCAAAGGCGGCGGCAGAGAGAGCTTCGCTGCCACCCAGCGTCCACAATTCATGTGCCGCGTCCAGAGCGGTCTGTGAGGTTTCCAAGCCGTCCACGGCCTGCAGTGGCTCGGCGGCGAGCAGCGCCTCGCGGGACAGTCCTGTCAGTGCACAGGCTCCGGCGTCGGCGTAGAGTATTCTTGACGGTGTGCATCCGTCATATTCAACAACGAGATATCCGTTGGTTTGTCCGGCATCTTTGGTACGAATAGCTTTCATAATTCGGTACGGTCCTTTCAAAACTGCGATTCCAATTTTTGCATATCTTCATTATACATGGAAAAAGCAGACTTTACAAGCGGTTGAATGCGGTATTGGAGGGCGGCGGACGCAGGGAGGGGAAGATATTTGAAATAATTTCAAAATTTATTAGCTGTTTCGATTGTTTTTATGCTATACTGTACTATAATGTCTGTAG
Organism: Roseburia sp.; assembly: GCA_023664265.1. Classification (GTDB taxonomy): domain Bacteria; phylum Bacillota; class Clostridia; order Lachnospirales; family Lachnospiraceae; genus COE1. The sequence goes on along the minus strand of JAMPFV010000024.1, from coordinate 34,981 downwards.
TGCAGCAGACGAGGGGGACCGGCAGAATATTTGAATAAGCTGTCACAAAAGCTATTCACGCAAGATATTCATTGAAGACATCCGCAGTAATGCCATTACTGCGATTGAAGGAGGAGGAATATGGGTAATCAGGTAGTTTGGCAGGAACGATTCAATATTGGGGTGGAGGTTATCGACAAGGAGCACAAGAAGCTTTTTGGCATTTTAAACAGACTGTTTTCCAGCAGGGATGAAGAGGCGAAATACCAATGGGTCTGCCAGGAGGGAATCAAATACTTTAAAGAGCATGCGCTGAAGCATTTCACGGAGGAGGAGGCCTATATGGCGTCCATCAACTATATCAACTTCGACATGCACCGGCGGCTCCACGACAATTTTCGGAGAAAGACGCTTCCGGCATTGGAGCGGGAGCTGCGCGAGCAGAACTTCTCCAAGGAGGCGATCGAGCATTTCCTAGGCGTCTGCGCGGGGTGGCTGATCGGCCATACCTTGACGGAGGACAGGGCGATCACAGGCAAGATTGAGAGCAAGTGGGTAGATCTTCTGCCGGAGGAGGCACAGCTTCTGATGACGCAGACGATTCTGCAGCTTTTACAGGACATGTTCCAGTTGGAGCCGCGTCTGGTCAGCGACAGCTACGGCGGGGAGCAGTTCGGCAAGGGGGTCTATTACCGTCTGGTTTACGGTACGCAGAATGGTGACCGATGGGAGCTGTTTCTGGTCTTTGAGGAAAAGTTCATCATCAATACGGTCGGCGGGATCATAGAGTCGGAGTATGATACGATGAGCGTTATGACGATGAACGCCGCCAGATATATATCGCGGCAGTTCGCGGAGCGTATCAGGGAGCATTTCATGGCGGGAGAGCTGTATGAGATGAGGGAGGAGAACCTGTTGACCTATGAGCAGTTCCAGCGGGTATTCGAGCACAACAATCCGCAGTTCAGCCTGCTGTTTGACACCAAGGAGGGGTATTTTGCGTTCTGTGTTATCGCGCCGCACTTGCTCGATTATGAAGGCGGGGTTCCCATCAAGACGGAGAACGCGATGGCCGAGGTCAAGAAATATATTCGCCAGTGCGGGGGCGCCGAGAAGAAGAAAATTCTTCTGGTGGATGACGCCGAGTTTGTGCGCAAGGCGATGGGCAATCTGCTGGGCGATACATATGACATTACGGAGGCCAACTCCGGTATGGCGGCAATCCGCTGTATCACGCTGAACCGGCCTGATCTGATTCTGCTGGATTATGAGATGCCGGTCTGCGACGGCAGCCAGGTGCTGGAGATGATTCGCTCGGAGGCGGATTTTGCGGATATTCCGGTGATCTTCCTTACGGGGCGGGTGGACGCTGAGAGCGTGAAGAAGGTGATCGCGCTCAAGCCGGCGGGATATTTTGCAAAGACGCTGAAGCCTGCGGAGATCAAGCAGGGGATTGACGAGTATTTCAGAAAGGCGGGCGCCTTGAATGCGCAGCCCCGATAAGAGGATCTGCTGAGAGATGGGAAGTTCTGTACAACGGATATTGGTGGTGGATGACGCGGAGGTAAACCGCGAGCTGCTGCGCGATATGCTGTCAGATGAGTATATAGTGGAGATGGCGGAGGACGGTGCGGCGGCGGTGCGCACGCTTGAGCGCTACGGCGGGGAGCTGGCCGCGCTGCTTCTGGATCTGCAGATGCCGGGGATGGATGGCTTTGCGGTGCTTGAGGCCTTGGAGAAGAAGGGCTGGCAGAAGCATATTCCGGTGCTGATCATCAGCAGTGAGCGTTCTGTGGAGGCCGAGAACCGCTGCTTCAGAATCGGAGTCTCCGACTTTATTCACAAGCCCTTTGAGGCGTCTGTCGTGAAGAATCGGGTTCGGAACGCGGTGGAGCTGTTCTCCTGCAAGAACCGGTTGGAGCAGGAGGTGGAGCGGCAGACCAGGACGCTGCAAAAGCAGGATGAAATCATTCAGATACAGGCGGAACGGCTGATGGAGGGAAGGTCGTTTGGCAATCTGATGATGCAGTATCGGTGTGCGATGATGCAGGTAGAGACGCGGCTCAAGGTGTTGAACGAGGAGTTTTCGCGGGAGTATAACCGCAATCCCTTCGAGGCGATTAAGAGCAGGCTCAAATCACCGGAGAGCATCTATGAGAAGCTCAGGCGCAAGGGGTATCCCTTCACGGTGAAGAATGTGGAGGAGCATCTGGAGGATGTGGCGGGGCTTCGCGTGATCTGCTCTTTTCCGGATGACATCTACCGTCTGGCGGAGGTGTTCGCGCTTCAGGATGATGTTGCCGTGCTGAAGAAGAAGGATTATATCCAAAATCCCAAGCCGAACGGTTACCGGAGCCTGCACCTGATCCTGCATGTGCCGATTTTCCTGTCGCGGGAGAAGAAGTATATGAAGGTGGAGCTGCAGCTTCGCACGATTGCGATGGATTTCTGGGCGAGCCTCGAGCACAAGCTCAAATACAAAAAGAACATTCAGGATACGGAGGCGATTGTCGCGCAGCTCAAGGTGTGTGCGGATTCGATAGAGAATCTGGATTATCAGATGCAGGCGATACGCGATCAGATAGACAGCGCGCGGGAGTAAGATTTAGCATCAGGCTTTCAAGCCGTGAAATATCGGGGAAAACAATCTTTTTTCCGTGTGCGTGGAGTTGTAATATACGCTTTATTTTGGTGCGTATTTCTGCTTGTATGGAGTGCTTAACAGGGACGGGATTATTGTTGCGGGTATGTATATGGTCAAGATATTTTTCTGTAATTGGAAACATGTTTTGTAGAAGAAAAGCAGCCGGCTTTCCGTCATATTCGCCCATAACAACAGTCAGGCAGTTCCCATATTTTTTCATCTGCTTGTCATAAATTGCCTGAAACTTTTTGACACGGCTGCTGAGAGGAATCATCCAAAGCAAAGTTGTTTTCTCATCCCGCATGCAATAGAAGGTTGGGCGATAACTGCCGTTTTCCTTATTTTGCATAAGGTTTGGGTCATTTGCCTTAACGAAATAGTCATCTTTGATATGATAAACATATCCTTCTCGGTAATCCATAATGCTCTCCCCATAAAAACAGCCTTATCACATCAGGAATAAATAGCACCTAAGCGATAAGGCCTAAATTTCAAACCGGACATTTATCAGTCGCTTCCGGTGAGCGAACAATATTTTCGAGCCGGACATTTATCAGTCGCTTCCGGTGAGCGAACAATATTTTCGATGGCGGATTACTCCGTCTCTGATAGTATTATATGAAATTGTGCAGAATATGTCAAATAAATTCTGTTTTCTTATAACATCACACCTGTAATTTATCCCTTTCATACTGCTGCGTCAGCAGCTCGAAGAACTCCTCCTCCGGCATGGGCTTTGCGTAATAGTAGCCCTGAACCTGATCACAGCCGATGCTCTCAAGCAAATCAATCTGCTCCTTCGTCTCCACGCCCTCCGCCAGCAGTCCGAGCCGAAGCTTGTCCGCCATGGAAACCACCTGCTCGAGTATCAGCCGTCCCTTGCCGGACACCATCATGTTCTCCATGAACTTCTTATCGAGCTTGATCACGTCAAACGGTGTTTCCAGAAGAATGTTCAGCGAGGAGTAGCCGCTCCCGAAGTCGTCCATCAGCAGCGTGAAGCCCTCGTCCTTGAGCTGTAAGGCCTTCATGCTGACCTGTTGGTTGTCGGCGGATTCGGTGATTTCCAGCTCGAGCAGCTCCTTGGGGATGGCATAGCTTTGGATGAGGTCGGAGAGCACCTTGATGCACTCATCGTCCCGCAGATGCACTCTTGAGACATTGACGGAAACCGGACAGGACGTGATTCCGGCGTCCCCGCACCGCCGGATAAAGCGGCAGGCCTCCGCCCATATGTAGTAATCGACTTTCTTGATAAAGCCGTTTTCCTCGATAATCGGGATAAACTCGTTGGGGAAAATCATGCCGCGCTCCGGATGGCGCCAGCGGACCAGAGCCTCTGCGCCGATGATCTCATTCTTGGCGATGCTGTACTTGGGCTGGAGATACATCATAAACTGCCGCTGTGTGATGGCCGCCTGCATATTTTCCTCGATAAACTTCCTGCTGTACAGGGAATCCTTGAACTGCTCCTTGTAGAACAGGATATTGGTCAGAATATTGTTCTTGGAGGCCTTTCTTGCCATCGCGGCCCGATCCTCCATCTGCCGCAGCTCCATCCGCTTATCCTCGACGGTGTACACGCCGTAGGACATCTGGAGCTTCACATCCTTGAAGGAGCTGATGCTTGCGTCCAATCGGTGAATCAGGTCCGTCAGCTCGTCCTCCGTGTCGTACTCGGTCACAATCATAAACACGTCGCTGCGCAGATTGACGAAATACTGCTCGTCATGGCAGCATTCCTTCAGGCGGTGGCGGATAAAGTCCAGAATCTCGTCCCCGAACCGCTCTCCGTACAAATCGTTGATAATCTTGAACTTGCGGATATCAAACTGGATAAAGCCGATATTCTTTGTGGTGTTATGAAGAAGGTTGTTGACATTGCGGCGAAAGCGCTTGAGCTTGCCAAGCTCCTTGAGTACGCTTTGCAGCTCGTCGCTTTGTGGAATGTCCTCCGCGCTGATGCTGCTCTCTGCCGTGTCCCTGAGGTACTCTGCCAGCATGTCCTCCAGAATGTCAATGCTGATATTGATGGCGCGCGGGCATTTCTGCAAAATCAGCTTCTCCTTGCGGATAACCGCCATATCCTCCGGCTTGGAAATATCCTTTCCCAGAATGTTGCGGCATTCAATAACACCCTCCATCTTTTCGGTAAAGCGGCGTATAAATTCCTCGGTCTTTTTGTTGCCGTAGACCTCCAGCTCTCTGTCCTGAGAGTCATAGAAGCCAAAGGCCATGCCCAAAACCAGAAGCGCGGCCGTGATACAGCCGCAGGTGCCGCCCTGGCGCATTCCGCCGCCAAAGCAGGTGCTGATCTTGAAAGCAGTCTTTAAATCCAGCCCGAAATCGTCCGCGAATGCGCCGAACAATGCCTGCGAGCAGTGGTATTGCTGCTTCAAAAGCTGTTCTGCCTTCTCATGGTGTGTCATATGTATCCCCCGTTTCTCTGTAATTTTTATCCTATAGGCTTATAGGGCTGCCAAGCTTGCGTTTTTTTTATGATAGCATAGAAAATGCCTGTTTTCAACACTCGATTCACGGTGGTCTTGGGGAAAGCGCCGTCAAAATCCAAGTGGCAATGTATGGCCGGAGGTGGTATAATGAAAAGGAGGGATTAGGAGTATGGTGCGGAAAAAGGATGGAATTTTAATAGCGTGTGTTATCGTTATAGCGGCGGTTTTGGCGCTGCTGCGCCCGCGGGATGCGGGAAAGCGCCTGAGGATTACGATAGACGGCGCGGTATATGGAGAGTACATGCTTTCAGAGGATCAGACGATAGAGCTGTACAGTAAGTGGGGATATAATCAGGTGATTATCCGTGAGGGGGCCGCATATATGGCGTCGGCGGACTGCCCCGACCGATACTGCGTGGCACATGAGCCGATTTCCAAGGGGGGACAGGCGATTATCTGTCTGCCGCACCGGCTGGTGGCGGAGGTGCTTGCGGCGGAGAACGGCATGGCGGATGAGGTGGACGCGGTCTCGCAGTGAGCGGCGCGGCGTGAACCATAAATTGAAAAGCAGGGGCAGCAGAGAGACAGGAGGATGGTATGCAGGAAAAATTGATTTTTCATATTGATGTGAACAGCGCGTTTCTCTCGTGGGAGGCGGTGGAGCGGTTAAAGCATCCGGAAGCGTTTCCCGAGATAACGGTGGATCTGCGGACAATCCCGTCGGCGGTGGGCGGCGACCGCTCCAAGCGCCGCGGGATCATCCTTGCCAAGTCGATTCCCGCGAAAAAATATAAGGTACAGACGGGGGAGCCGATTACGGATGCGCTGAAGAAGTGCCCGAATCTCGTGCTGGTTCCCGCAAGGCATGAGGTGTATCGGCGGTATTCCAAGGCATTTATAGAGATCTTGGAGCGGTATTCCGACAGCATTGAGCAGTGCAGCATCGACGAGTGCTTTGTGGATATGACAGGGACGGAGAAGCTTTTCGGACCGCCGGTGGAGGCCGCGACAAGGATTAAGGACGAGGTGTACAGAGAACTCGGGTTTACGGTCAACGTCGGCATCTCCACCAACCGATTGCTGGCAAAGATGGCGAGTGATTTTAAAAAGCCCAATCTGGTGCATACCCTGTTTCCGGAGGAGATTCAGGAGAAGATGTGGAAGCTTCCGGTGGGGGATTTGTTTCTGGTGGGGAAGGCCTCCCGGCGCACGCTCCACACCTTGGGGATACACACGATTGGGGAGCTTGCGTGCGCCGACCCGCAGATGCTTCGGGCGGCGATGAAGAAACAGGGGGAGACGATTTGGCAATTCGCCAACGGGCAGGACGTGTCCGTGATAGAGGCTGAGCCTGCGGAGAGTAAGAGCTACGGCAATGCGACGACGATCGCCTTTGACGTGACGGACGAGGCGACGGCCAAGATGGTGCTGATGTCGCTGGCGGAGACGGTGGGGCAGCGGCTCCGGCGCGACGGTGCGCGGATAGAGGTGGTCAGCGTCAATATCAAGTACAACGATTTGTCGAAGGCCTCCCACCAGTGCGAGCTGCCCTGTGCGACCAACGTTACAAACGAGCTTCACGCGACGGCCTGCAGGCTGTTTGACGAGCTTTGGGACGGACGCCCCATCCGGCTTCTGGGCATCTCGACGAGCCATGTGAAGCGGGCAAGCGACGGCAGACAGCTCTCGCTGCTGGACAATGGAGATTATGAGCGGTTGGAGCGGCTTGATAAGGCGATGGACAGCATTCGGGAGCGCTTCGGGACGGATGCCGTAAAGCGCGCCTCTTTTCTGAATCAGGATAGAATAGACCCGTCTCCTGGTCACGCGAAGCATTTGGATAAGATATGATGTTGACCGATGGCATTTTATGAAGTATAATTATGGTAAATATTACAAAAATATTACGTCAAAGCCCCATAATAGCACCAATTTGTACAAAACGGTAATGCGACCTGCAACACAAACGTATTGCGGATTGCGATTAACTAAACAGTGAAAGGATACGGTTGCAGGGATGAAGGAAAAGGAAACGGGTACGATGGAAGCACTTGGAGAAAACAGTCAGGTAAGGCGTCTGCAGGGGATTGTGCGGCAGACGAACATCTCGCTTTTGGCGGGTGGCATTCTGTTGGTGCTGCTGTTTATTGCGAGCGCTGGATATATCAGGGCTTCACAGAATCAGCTTGAGATTTCGCTCTACTTAAATCAATACCGGATGGGGTCGAAGGCGCTGACAACGGCGGTTCGCTCCTATGCGGTCACTGGCGATGTGAATTATTATGACGACTATATGCGGGAGCTGACAATCGACAAGAACAGGGATACCGCATTGGAGGGGCTGCAGGGAGATAAGCTCAGGTCGGAAGAATGGCAGGAGCTGACTGCGATTGCGGAGATTTCTAATAATCTGGTGCCGTTGGAGGAGAACGCCATGGAGGCGGTTCAGGCGGGGGATACCGCGGCGGCTATCGAGTTTGTCTTTGGGGCGGAGTATAAGGACGCCGTCGAGGAAATCAATGCCATGACGGATGAGACGATTTCCGATATTTTAGGCCGGCTTGACAGCTCAAAGCGCCTCTATCTGATTATTTTGCTTGTCTGTGCGGCGATGTTTGTCATCGGTTTTGTACGGCTGGCGCTGCAGAGTAGGAAGACTATCCGCTTTTCAAAGGATGAGCTGCTGACGCCGATCATCAAGGTCTCAGAGCAGATGAGGACACTTGCGGACGGAAATCTTCACGCGGAGCTGGATTTGGTTGCCGATGACAGCGAGGTCGGCAGGATGGTTTCAGCCATCGCTTTTATGAAAAACAATCTGGCGGATATTATTGAGGAGATTTCGCTTGTGCTGGAGCAGATGGGACAGGGGAACTTCAATGTCGCTGTGAGCTGTGATTATGTGGGAGAGTATGTGCAGATAAAGGATTCCCTCAACACGATTGTGGAGGAGATGCGCGGCACGGTGCGCTCGTTAAAGCAGGTTACCGATATGATTGACAGCGGTGCGGGGCAGCTTGCGAATGCGGCGGACGATCTGGCAAATTCATGTACCGGACAGGCGGGGCAGGTTTCCGATCTGGTGACGCTCCTGTCCGAGCTGAGTGAGAGCATCGCGTATAATGAGAAGGAGGCGGAGGAGGCTGTAAAGATAGCCGCGCTCTCAAGCTCCACGCTGACAGAGGGCAGCCAGAAGATGACGAACCTCAAGGAGGCCATGAATGCGATTTGTACGGGCACGGACAAGATTGTCGAGGTAATGTCCGCCATCGCGGATATCGGGGACGAGATTGACATGCTGTCGCTGAACGCGTCGATTGAATCCGCGCGGGCCGGAGAGATGGGTAAGGGCTTTGCGGTAGTGGCGGAGCAGGTGAAGAAGCTTGCGGAGGAGTCGCAGGATGCGGTAGGCCAGACCGCCGGACTGATTAAGACAATGCTGGATGCGGTCGCGCTTGTGACGAGCGTGATTGACGAGACGATATCCAGCATGGAGGATATCCAGGTCGGCTCGGAGGAGATGACGGGACGGCTCAACAGCATTGTGGATAAGCTGACGATTGAGGTGACGGATATTGAGCAGATTAACAATGCGATTGATGTCGTCGCGGGGATTGTGGACAATAATTCCGCCATCTCCGAGGAGACGGCGGCGGTAAGCCAGGAGCAGAAAACCACGGTACAGACGATGGTGGAGTTGATGGACCGCTTTCGTGTATAGTCCGGCATACAGGATAAGGTTAAGCTTGCGGCAGGCTGCCTACAGACGGGTAACCTGCTTTTGAGCGTCATAGGTATGCGGCTCCTTTGTGACGGCCTTGTGTCCGAAAGCAATCGCAATCTCGTATTCGTAGTTTTCGGGGAATTTGAGAATATTTGAGAAGTAGTCCTTCTTTTCCCCGCGCAGCGCGTCGTAGATGCATCCGATAATCAGATTTCCAAGTCCGAGCGCCTCCGCCGCGAGCGCCATGTTTTCCACGGCGATGCCAGCGTCAAGTGCGCTCCACTTATAGTCCTTGTCGGCGCTCAGGACGATCACGCAGGGCGCCTCGTAGTAAAAATTGTGCTCCGGTGCGGTAATTTCGCGCAGGCGGTTCTTTTCCTCCTCCAGCTCCTGCAATACGGGATGGTCTCCCTTGAGGACGGTGAGATGGATTTCCTGTCGGTTGGCCGCGGTCGGGGCCTGCAGTCCTGCGTGGATTAAGGTGTTTAGCTCCTCGTCGGTCAGGGGCTGTGCGGTATAGCCTCTTGTGGAGCTTCTCTTTTGAATTGTTTCGATTACATTGTTCATTGTCGATTTTCCTTTCTTTGCAGCAGTGTCGTGTGTGAGTTCCTCAAGCTTGAATATAACATTGCGGGACAGGGATTGTCAATGAAGAAGACGGGAGGAGGCGGAGAAGATGGCGGCGAAAATGAAAAACATGACGGAGGGACGGCCTTCGTCTATTATATTGTCCTTTGCGCTGTCCCTGATGGCGGGGAATATATTTCAGCAGCTATACACGGTAGTGGATACCATGGTGGTCGGGAAGGTGCTCGGGGTGAATGCGCTGGCGGCGCTGGGTGCGGCGGAGTGGATGAACTGGATGATGTTGGGCATTATTCAGGGCTTTACGCAGGGCTTCGGGATTATGATGGCAAAGGAGTTCGGCGCGGGGCGGCCTGACAGTCTGCGCAGGACGGTAGCAGGCGCGGCGGTGCTGTCTGCGGCGGCATCCGTCGTTCTGGCAGCGGGCGGACAACTGCTGGCGGCGCCGCTTTTGCGGCTGTTACAGACGCCGCAGGATATCTGGGGCGGCACGATATTGTATCTGCGCATGATGTTCCTTGGCATCCCGATTGTGATGCTCTATAACCTGCTGGCATGTATCCTGCGCGCGCTGGGGGACGGCAGGACGCCGCTGAACGCGATGATTGTGGCGTCGATAGTGAATATTCTGCTGGATATGCTGTTTGTCATTGTGTTTCGGTGGGGAATCGCGGGCGCGGCCTTAGCGACGCTGATTGCACAGTTGGTATCAAGCCTGTTCTGTATCCGGCATATCAGGCGGATAGAGCTGCTGCGCTTTTGCAGGGGGGATTTCAGGATAAGTGCGGGGCTTGCGGGTTCGCTGATGTATTTGGGGCTTCCGATGGCGTTCCAGAATGCCATCATAGCGGTCGGCGGCATGATTGTCCAGGCGGTGGTGAACGGCTTTGGCGTGATTTTTATCGCGGGCTTTACCGCCACGAACAAGCTGTACGGTCTGCTGGAGATTGCGGCGACCTCGTATGGATATGCGATGGTGACCTATATGGGGCAGAATATGGGGGCGGGAAAGCTGAAGCGCATCCATGGCGGTATGCGCGCGGCGGTGGTCATCGCGCTGATTACGTCGGTGATTATCGCGGCGTTTATGCTGCTGCTCGGAAAGCCGCTGCTGGGGCTTTTTATTTCCGGCTCGCCCGAGACGGTGGAGGCGACGCTGGCGATTGCCTATCACTATCTGGCGATTATGAGTGTCTGTCTGCCGGTGCTGTATATCCTGCATGTGACGCGCGCGGCGATACAGGGCTTGGGCAATACCGTCCTGCCGATGCTCTCCGGCGTCGCGGAGTTTCTGATGCGGACGGCGAGCGCCCTGCTGCTGCCGCGGCTTATGGGAGAGAGCGGCATATTTTATGCGGAGATTATGGCATGGGCGGGTGCGGATGTGATATTGGTTGTCAGCTATTTTGTTGTGGTGCGGCGGCTCGCGTCAGGCCTCCATGCCGAGCTTTGAGAAATCAATGCGGAAATCCTGATAAATACTGACGTCAATGGTATCGGTGAAGGTGTAGGCCGTCGCGATAAAATCGCCGTGGTCGAGATTGTATACATGGACTTCCCTGCTCTGGGGATTCACAATCCAATACAAGCGCACCTTGGCGTCGTAGTACAGGCTGAGCTTGGTGATATAGTCATGGCTGGGATTGGACGGAGATACCACCTCGATAATCCAGTCGGGTGCGCCGAGACAGCCGCGTTCATTCAGCTTGTCAGGGTCGCATATAACGGAAATGTCGGGTTCGACAACCGTGTCGTCCTCCTCGCGGAGCTGTACGCTGAACGGAGCGGGGAGAACCTCGCAATTCCCGCCCTTGGAATTGATATAGTTGAATATCGCAGCGTGCAGACGGCTCACGATTTTCTGGTGCTGCGTGCCGGGGGATGCCATATAGACAAGCTGTCCGTTTATCAGCTCTGCGCGGATATCCTCCGGCAGACGGTAAAAATCTTCAACAGTGTAGCGTTTTTCTTGTGGTAAAGGCATGGCGGCCCTCCCTTCATGGAAATAAAATTCTTTCTTAACGACAATAACAGCATAGCACAATTCGGTGAAGATGAAAATAAGAATAAAAAAAGAATGGGAAGTCTGGCGTTGGCAGAATGTTTTTTTGGGCATATACTGGATAGCAGAGCAGTAAAAAAATTGGAAAGGGGCATGAAAATGCTGACAGAAGTAGTAAAAGGGCTTGCAATCCCGTTTATCGGAACCTCACTCGGCGCGGCCTGTGTGTTCTTTATGAAGTCAAAAATGAATATTGCGGTACAGCGGATGCTGACGGGCTTTGCGGCCGGCGTGATGGTGGCGGCTTCGATATGGAGCTTGCTGATTCCGGCGATGGAGCAGTCGGAGCATATGGGTGCGTTCGCATTTGTACCTGCGGCCGTGGGATTTTGGATTGGAATTTTTTTTCTGCTTATGCTTGACCACCTGATTCCGCATCTGCACATGAACAGCAAGAGCGCGGAGGGGCCTCAGAGCAGATTGAAGAAGACGACGATGTTGGTGCTTGCGGTCGCCCTCCACAACATTCCCGAGGGGATGGCGGTCGGCGTGGTATACGCGGGGCTGATATCGGGAAACGCGCAGATTACCGTTATGGGCGCGATGGCGCTTTCGCTGGGAATCGCCATCCAGAATTTTCCTGAAGGGGCGATTATCTCGATGCCGCTTCGGGCTGAGGGGATGAAGAAGCCCAAGGCCTTTCTGTACGGGGTGCTGTCGGGTGTTGTGGAGCCGATAGGGGCGGTGCTCACGATTCTGGCGGCGGGGCTGATTGAGAAGGCGCTGCCGTATCTGTTGGCGTTCGCCGCGGGGGCGATGATTTATGTGGTGGTGGAGGAGCTGATACCGGAGATGTCCGAGGGGGAGCACTCCGACATCGGGACGATATTCTTCGCGCTTGGTTTTACCGTGATGATGAGCCTGGATGTGGCGCTGGGGTAGGATGCGGGGATGGAGATGTGGAGGGACGCTCCGTATGAAGCGTCCCTCTTCGCATCGGTGTTATTTTATGATATCTCAATCAACCTTGTTCAAGGTGAAGTCGTCAACCGTCCCCCAGCCCTTCGCGCCGCACTTGATACGGACGCCGATGGTGAGCGCGCCGTCCGCAACCGTGATTTGGTCAATTGTCGGCTCCTGCCAGTTTCCGTAGCCGTCCGCGATGAAAGCCGCGGTCCGCTCCTCGCCGTTTACGACGGTATACAGCTCCATCTGTGCGTCTGCGCCAATATCGCCGCCTTGGAAGTACGCCTTTAATACATAAGTGCCCGCCTCCAAATCTGTAAGCTGTTGCTCAATGGCAAAGTCCATGTCGGATTCGGACCAGAAGTGGAAGGAGTAAACGCCGCTGTGCGCGTCGGCTTCCTTTTCCTGATAGTCCGTCGGGTTCTTATCCCCCTCATAGGTCACGTTCCACATGGAGGTATCGCTCTCCTCAAAGCTTGGGTTGACGACATAGTTGAGCATCTCGACATTCACCTTGCAGCAGACTTGGGTCGGGGTATCGGAGTCGGCGTTCTCGTCGAGAACCCTGCCCCATATTTCGTAGGCGCCCGCTTTGGCGGTATCAATGTTCAATACCTGCTCTTCAAACCATTCCACAGGCATTGCCTTATTTAAAGAACGGTTGTTATATACAACGTCCACGGTCTCGGGGAGCGTAAGCTCCGCGCCGATATTGCAGGTGACGCTCGGCGAAACCACCATATCAATCGCAGGTGCCGCGTTGGTGCCGTATTTTAACCATTTATAGGTGTTCAGCGACTCCAAAGGCATTCCATGAGGGTCAAATAACGCCTGATTGTCCCATGAGCAGCCGCCGTAGTATCGGCCTGCGTCATCCGGATCATACTCCACTGAGTAGCTGCTGGCCCAGCCGGAGCCGTTGGCCTCCCAGATGGCGGAGTTATTGCCGGAGCCGACTGCAATCCACGCGCCCTCCCAATAGAACACGCCGAGCGCGCCCGCCTCATTTGCGGTGGCGCATACATCGCGCAGTGCGGTTGCCTGACTCTGGACGGTTGCGCCGTATGCGTCGAGCAGATCCTCCTCCCCGACGCTGTTGCCGGCGCCGTCGGAATCCTCCACCGTGTAGCAGTAGGCGGTCTCCGCGATAAGGGTTTCCTTGCCGTATTTGTCCTGAATGTTTGCCATGACTCTCTGCAGGTTTTCAAAGGTTCCGTGCCAGTACGGATAGTAGGACAGCGCGAAAATATCGTAATCCACCTGGAAGCTTGAAAGCTTATACATCAGGGAGTCCAGACCGTCAAAGTCGTCGGCGTTTGTGTAGTGCAGCGCGACCTTGATGTCCCTGCCGTAGGTCTCGGACACCTCGCGGATGGCCTTGCTTCCCGCGTTCATCAGTTGGGCGACATTCGGGATGATGGTCTCGCCGGACATCCCGTTGTTGGTCTCGTTGCCGACCTGTACCATGCAGACATTGACGCCGGCGTCAAGAAGCTGTGTGAGGCTGTCCTTGGTAAACTCGTACAGCGCGTTGGATTTTTCCTCCATGGACATGCCCTCCCAAGCCTTGGGAACCATCTGCTTCTTCGGGTCAGCCCAGAAATCCGAATAGTGGAAGTCGATGCAGACCTTCATGCCGTATTGCGTAGCGCGCTTGCCGAGCGCTATCGCGGTAGCGACGTCGTTGTTTCCGCCGCCGTAGCCGTTGCCGTTCGCATCAAAAGGATCGTTCCACACGCGGATGCGGGCGTAGTTGACACCGGCCTCGGCCATCGTCTGAAAGACGTCCTGCTCCTCGCCGTCAGCGTTGTAGTATTTTACCCCGCTCTTCTCCTCGACGAGAACGGAGGACACGTCCATGCCGCGGATAAAATCGTCGGAGATATCGGGGATCGGCTCAATGTAGATGCCGGCGTCCTCCGCCGCGGTCGGAAGAGGGTATACGGGAACCTCATCGGAGGCCGCGGTATTTTGTGCGGTATCGGATGCTGCCGTCTCGGGCTGCGATGTATCCTGCTCCTGTCGGGTCTCAGACGTGGCATCGGACGGCGTAGATTGTGCGCCGCACCCCGCAATGCCAAGGCCGAGCAGGACGATGCTCATGGAAACCGCCGGAAAGCGGCGTAAAAATAGGTTTTGCTTTTTCATATGAATAACCATACCTTTCCGTAACCTGCGGACTTTGGGCCGCAGGCACAAATTCTTTGTTTCATTATAACACAGGCGCAAGTTCCTGAACAGTAAATTTGGGCGAAAAATGTGCAAATCTAATCCTCCATGCCGATTTCAGCGGCACAAATAGTAATGAAAAATTCGGGTTGCCGCAGGGGCGTTTTCAGGCTATAATAAAAAATGAAATCAGGTGTCGTTTGCGGGGATGCGTGATTTTCGCAAAGCTTACAGAAGGAGAACGCCTGTGGATACAGAGATAAAAAATGCAGTAAGGGCATCTGATAAGGGAGCGCAGTATGACGAAAAAGTCAAGCGCCTGTTGGGAAACAAATATATTCTTGCGTATATACTGATAAGGACGGTGGATGAATTTAAAGGGATGCGCGCAGAGGAGGTTGTGCCCTGTATTGAGGGGGAGCCCTTTATCGGTACGGTGCCGGTGGAACAGGGAATGACCAACAGAGTCAAGGAGGGTGTCGCCCGACGGATTGTCGGTCTCAACACGGAGAACGCGGAGATTAACGAGGGGCTCATTCGGTTTGATATTGTGTTTTATGTGCGGATACCGTCCGCGGACGGCGCAAAGGGCGAGCTTTCCCGGATGATAGTCAACATAGAAGCGCAGAAAGATGAGCCGGCGGGCTATGATATACTGAACAGAGCTGTTTTCTATGTGAGTCGTCTGATATCCTCCCAGAAAGAGAGGGACTTTGTCAATACGAATTATAACGATATAAAGCGTGTGTTTTCCATATGGATATGTATGAACATGGAGGAGAACAGCATAGGACACGTTCGGCTGGCGTATGATAAGCTATTAGGGGAATATCAGTGCAAGGGAAGACTGGATTTGCTGAATATTGTCATAATCGGGCTGGCAAAGGAGCTTCCCGAACAGGAGGAGCAGTATACGCTTCACCGTCTGTTGGGTGCGCTGCTGTCGAATCGGCTTTCTGTGGACGAGAAATTAGATATTATTGAGACGGAATATGATATTCCGGCTGCGGAGAATATAAGAAGGGATGTGAAGGTTATGTGTAATCTGAGTCAGGGAATTTTGGAGCAGGGCTTGGAACAGGGCTTAGAACAGGGCTTGGAGCGGGGCATAGAGCAGGGGCGTGCGGAGAATGCGGTAAAATTCATTATAAATATGTTCAGGAAGGGATATTCGCCGGCGCAGATAGCGGAGGTGGCAGAGAAGAGCATTGCGGAGGTGGAAGCCGTCATTGAAGAAAACGGAGGGATATTGATATAACCGGCCGTGAACGCAAAGTATATCAGAGAGCAGTGAATCGGAAACAGGTTTGCTGCTCTCTCTTTTTGGCGCGAAAATTTATTGAATTTTTTGAAAAAGGGCGGAAAATGATGCAACTTTGATGCATTTGCGTGATAGGATGAAAAAAGCAAAGGTCTGAGGACGAAGATTTCAGGTGAGGAAATGGAGAAGAAGATGAGCAAATGGAGTAAGGTGCTTTATGCCGTGATTATTGTGATGTTGGCGGGACTGTCGGGCGTTCTGCGGCTTTTCTGACGGGATGGGAGAGTATGGCATATCCACTGACATAAATGCAGGCCGGAGAGCAATCTGTATTTGTAAAACGGACCGGATTATGGTACAATAAGGTAATTTCAGCAGATTTGCCACTGTAGGGCACTGATACAATGAGGAGGTTATATTATGCCACAGAGAACTGATATTCATAAGGTTTTGATCATCGGCTCGGGCCCCATCATCATCGGGCAGGCCTGTGAATTTGACTATTCCGGCACGCAGGCCTGTAAGGCGCTGAAGAAGCTGGGGTATGAGATTGTGCTGGTCAATTCCAATCCCGCTACGATTATGACGGATCCGGAGATGGCGGATGTCACCTATATCGAACCGCTGAACAAGGAGCGTCTGGAGCAGATTATCGCGAAGGAGCGTCCGGACGCGCTGCTGCCGAATCTGGGCGGCCAGTCGGGGCTGAATCTCTGCGCGGAGCTTGCCGGCGCGGGTATCTTGGACAAATACGGGGTAAAGGTCATCGGTGTGCAGGTGGATGCGATTGAGCGCGGCGAGGACAGGATTGAATTTAAAAACGCCATGAACGCGCTCGGAATTGAGATGGCGCGAAGCGAGGTCGCCTACAGTGTGGAGGAGGCGCTCGATATCGCGGACCGTCTCGGGTATCCTGTTGTGCTTCGCCCTGCGTATACGATGGGCGGCGCGGGCGGCGGTCTGGTGTACAATAAGGAAGAGCTGCGTACCGTATGCGCCAGAGGGCTGCAGGCTTCGCTTGTGGGACAGGTTCTGGTGGAGGAGTCCATTTTGGGCTGGGAGGAGCTGGAGCTTGAGGTGGTGCGCGATGCGGACGGGAACATGATCACCGTCTGCTTTATCGAGAATATTGACCCCATGGGCGTACATACGGGCGATTCCTTCTGTGCGGCGCCCATGCTCACCATTTCGGAGGAGGTGCAGCGGCGGCTTCAGGAGCAGGCCTACCGCATTGTGGAGTCCGTGCAGGTGATCGGCGGCACGAATGTACAGTTCGCCCATGACCCCGTCAGCGACCGGATTATTGTCATAGAGATTAACCCCAGAACGTCGCGCTCCTCGGCGCTGGCGTCCAAGGCCACGGGATTCCCGATTGCGCTGGTCAGCGCGATGCTCGCCTCGGGGCTGACCCTGAGAGACATTCCGTGCGGAAAATACGGCACGCTGGACAAATATGTGCCGGACGGGGATTATGTGGTGATCAAGTTTGCCCGCTGGGCCTTTGAGAAGTTTAAGGGCGTGGAGGACAGGCTGGGTACACAGATGCGTGCGGTCGGTGAGGTTATGAGCATCGGCAAGAATTACAAGGAGGCGTTCCAGAAGGCAATCCGCTCTCTGGAAATCGGGCGGTACGGCTTGGGGCAGATCCCTAAGCTGGAGGCGGCCTCCAAGGAGCAGCTTTTACGGATGCTGGTAACGCCCTCCGGCGAGCGCCATTTCATTATGTATGAGGCGCTGAAAAAGGGCGCGTCGCCGGAGGAACTGCACGCGCTTACGCATGTGAAAAAGTGGTTTATCGAGCAGATGCAGGAGCTTGCGGCGGAGGAGATGGCGCTTTTGGCGTGCAGGGGAGCGCTTCCCTCGGACGAGCTGCTGATCAAGGCGAAGAAGGACGGCTTTTCAGATAAGTATTTGAGCATTCTGTTGGCGGTTTCCGAGCAGGCAATCCGCGAGCACCGGATTGCGCTGGGCGTCGAGGAGGCTTGGGAGGGCGTTCATGTGAGCGGCACCGAGGACAGCGCCTATTATTATTCGACCTACAATGCGCCGGACAAGAATCCTGTCCGTTCCGATAAGCCGAAGGTGATGATTCTGGGCGGCGGCCCGAACCGTATCGGGCAGGGAATCGAGTTTGACTACTGCTGTGTCCATGCGGCGATGGCGTTGAAGAAGCTGGGCTTCGAGACGATTATCGTCAACTGCAATCCGGAGACGGTGTCCACGGATTACGATACTTCGGATAAGCTGTACTTTGAACCGCTGACGCTGGAGGATGTGCTGAGCATCTACAAGAAGGAGCAGCCGGTTGGCATAATCGCGCAGTTTGGCGGGCAGACACCGCTGAATCTCGCCGCGGACTTGGAGCGGAACGGTGTGCGCATTTTAGGCACTGCGCCGGAGGTGATTGACTTGGCGGAGGACAGGGATTTGTTCCGCGCCATGATGGATAAGCTTGGGATTCCCATGCCGGAGTCCGGCATGGCAACCACCGTCGAGGAGGCGCTTGAGATTGCCCGCCGCATCGGGTATCCGGTGATGGTGCGTCCCTCGTATGTATTGGGCGGGCGCGGCATGGAGGTGGTATACCATGACGACAGCCTCACGGATTATATGCGCGCGGCAGTAGGCGTGACGCCGGACAGGCCGATTCTGATCGACCGCTTCCTAAATCATGCGACGGAGTGTGAGGCGGACGCCATCAGCGATGGCACCCATGCGTTTGTGCCGGCGGTCATGGAGCACATTGAGCTTGCGGGCATCCATTCCGGCGACTCGGCGTGCATCATCCCGTCCCGACATATCTCGGAGGAGAATGTCGCCGTTATCAAGGAATACACGCGGAAAATCGCGGAGGAGATGCACGTCTGCGGCCTGATGAACATGCAGTATGCGATTGAGAACGACAAGGTGTATGTGCTGGAGGCCAATCCGAGGGCGTCCCGCACTGTGCCGTTGGTATCCAAGGTGTGCAATATCCGCATGGTTCCGCTGGCAACGGAGATTATCACGGCGGATATCACGGGAAGGCCCTCCCCCGTGCCTGCCCTCAGGGAGCAGGATATTCCCTATTATGGTGTGAAGGAGGCCGTGTTCCCGTTCAACATGTTCCCGGAGGTTGACCCTGTCTTGGGGCCGGAGATGCGCTCTACCGGCGAGGTGCTGGGGCTTTCCGCTTCCGTGGGCGAGGCCTTTTTCAAGGCGCAGGAGGCGACGCAGACAAGGCTGCCTTTGCGCGGAACGGTGTTGATCAGCGTAAACCGCAGGGACAAGGCGGAGGTCGTGGAGGTTGGCGCGGACTTTCATAAGGCGGGATTCCGGATTCTGGCGACGGACAATACCTGTGCGCTGCTTCGGGAGGCAGGAATCCCTGCGGAGCCGGTGAAGAAGCTCTATGAGGGCAGACCCAATGTATTGGATCGGATAACCAACGGGGACATTGACATCATTATCAATTCCCCTGTGGGAGATGACAGCGTGCATGATGACAGCTACCTGAGGAAGGCGGCCATCAAGGCGAAGATTCCGTATATGACGACCATCGCAGCCGCACGGGCGAGCGCGGAGGGAATCCTTTACGTCCAGGGCGCGGGCGACGGCGAGGTACATTCCCTGCAGGAGCTTCACAGAAGGATACGGGATAAATAGCGTTTGGAACTGTCCATGTGCGCCGCGCGGTCAATAGTGATATTTTCAACGAAAAAAAGAAACGGTAGCGGAAACGCCGCCGTTTTTTAATGCCGTCCATGTCGGTCAGCGCTTCCCTAAAACGGCAAATCGTACCTGAAAAAACGCAATCTATCCCAAAACGCTTCAAAAAGCGGGCGTTTTTTGTATATTTATATATGAGATACTACAGAAGGGGTGGAGAGAACCATGGTGGAAGGACAAACGAATTTTTTTGAGCAAAACGATTTGAAGGTGTGTAAACGGCTGGCCAAGGTGCTGTTGTGGATGACGCCGGTGTTTCCCGTGCTGTTTCCGGCGGCGTGCTGTTTCTGCTGTCGGACATCGTGCTGCTCCTCCGGCTGTTCGGGATTGAGACGGCCGCGTGGGTGCAGTGCGTGAACCGGGGGCTGTATTACTGCGCGCAGGGCTGCCTTGCGGCGTCCCTCTCGGCGGAAGAAGGGCATTCCGCGTGAAAAAATAATTTAGAAAAAAATCTAAATAGCTATTGACAACCAAGCGTGAATGCCTTAACATGTATTTAGATGGATATCTAAATGAATATCTAAATGCCGGCATTGACGAGAGATACGAACAGATTATCCACACACGAGACAGGAGCGATGTACATGGGATTTGCGGAGACCTTCAAGGCGTTGTCAGACCCCGCCAGACGGGAGATCCTGACACTTTTAAAAAAAGGCCGTTTGTCGGCGGGAGAAATCGGCAGTCATTTTGAGATGACGGGCGCGACGATTTCCTATCACCTCAGTATATTAAGGAAGGCGGGGCTTATCTTTGAGAATCGCGAAAAGAACTATATCTATTATGAGCTGAATACCTCCGTCTTGGAGGAGGTGCTGCTCTGGCTTTCGGATTTGAAAGGAGACGGTGGAGATGAAGGTAAGTAAGACAACGGTTGTTATTTCAAGTATGGTGGCATTGCTGCCGATGCTGGCGGGGATTCTCCTGTGGCAGCGGCTGCCGGATACAGTCGCGACGCATTTTGGCGCGAACAATCAGGCAAACGGTTGGAGCAGCAAGGGTTTTGCGGTGTTTGGGATTCCGCTGTTTTGCCTAGCGGCGCATCTGGTGTGTGTATTGGCGGTTGCCAATGACCCGAGGCGCGCGAATATCAGCGGGCGGCTGTTCGGGATGATTACATGGATCTGCCCGCTGTGCTCCCTGCTGTGCGGCGCGAGTGTTTACACGTATGCCCTGCGGGGCGGCTTTTCCTTTGACGTTGGCATGGGGGCGCAGCTTTTTGTGGGGCTGCTTCTGGTTATCTGGGGAAATTATCTGCCCAAATGCCATAAGAATTATACGGTCGGCGTCAAACTGCCGTGGACGCTGCATGACGAGGAAAACTGGAATAGAACGCACCGCTTTGCGGGACATCTCTGGATGGGCTGCGGGATGCTGATCATGCTGCACGCCTTTTGGAATGTGGGCGGGATATGGACGGTGATTGCAGTGATAGCGGGTGCGGCGGTGCTTCCTGTGATTTTTTCCTTTGTATATTACAGGCGGCAACAAGATTGAAAATTAAAATTTTCAATCACGAGATTTGTGTCTGCGCGCTGCGCTTGTCACAAACTCGTTATACGCATAGTCTCAGCAAAGCTGAGCCGGTAAAGCAGCGCAGTAAAAAATGAAACTTTTTCTGCTTTGATTACCCTATATCAGTGAAGGGAGCGCTTCCTTCGCGATATAGGGTATTCTATTTTCAACGAAACGTTTTGTGGAAAGGCATGATTATCAAAATGAGCCAAGAAGAACTTGAACAGTACATTGATGCTTATGGCAGGGAGCTGTATTCGTTTTGCTGCTCGGTGACACGCAATCGTCAGGAGGCCGAGGATTTGTATCAGGACACCTTCCTGAAGCTTTATGAAATCAGGGAGAAGCTGTCGATTGAAAGGAATCCGAAGAGCTGTCTGATGGGGATTTCCGTGAACCTTTACAGGAACTATAAGCGCAAGCTGGCCATTCGGCAGAGAATCGCGGGTGCGTCGGTATCCGTGGAGGAATTGGCGGAGGATATCCCCGCGGACGGTTGGCTGACAGAGGAGGAAGTGATTGCGCGGGAGGAGCGCCTGCGCGTCCGCGGCGCGGTCAGACGGCTGCCCGACAAATATCGGCTTCCGGTGCTGCTGTGCTATATGGAGGAGCTGTCCGTGGCGGAGATTGCGGCAGTCCTGCGGCTGCCCGAGGGAACCGTCAAGAGCAGACTCCATAGGGCGAAGAAGCTCTTGAGGCAGGCGCTTTTGGAACAAGAGCATCTGAATCGGGAGCATTTAAGGCAGGAGTCTGAGGCGTGAGACCATATAGGAGTGGAGATTGATGATGAAAAAGGATATGGACGAATTATTGAGAGCGGCGCTGGCGCCGGAGGAGCTTCCCGACGGGCAGTTGAACAGTCAGGTTCTTCGGAAAATAAAGGAGAGAAAAACGATGAAAAACAGAAAAAAAATTCCGGCGGCGGTGTTCGCGGCCGTATGTACATTGATAGTGGGCTCTGTCACGGCATTTGCGGCGCATCGGTATCTGAGCCCTGAGGAGGTGGCGACGGAGACGAAAGATGAGCGGCTGAAAGATGCGTTTCTCGGAGAGGAAGCTGTGCTTGTAAATGAGACGCAGGAGAGCGGCGGCTATCGTGTTACGCTGATGGGAAGCGTTGCAGGCAATGACATCAGCGACTATCTGGAATTTGACGCGGACGGCATCCCGCGGGACGACAAGATTTATACGATTGTGGCGATTGAGCGTGCGGACGGGACGCCGCTTCCGGATACCTCCTCGGACGAGTATGGAGAGGAGTGCTTTTACGTCTCTCATTATATTCGGGGGCTGGACCCGCGGCAATACAGTGTGATGAGCATGGGCGGGGGATATACGGAATTTGTCAGGGACGGCGTTGCGTATCGGATTTTGAGCATGGACAATATTGAGATGTTCGCTGACAGGGGAATCTATGTCGGCGTGAGCACGGGAACCTTCTATGATGCGGCCGCGTACAACTATGATGAGCGCACGGGCGTGATGAGCCGGAACGAGGGCTATGAGGGGGTCAATGCCCTGTTTGAGCTTCCCGTGGACAAGAGCAAGGCGGATCCCGCCGCGGCCGCGGCCTATCTGGAGGCGCTGGAAGCCTCATGGTCCGCGCCGGATACGCCGCCGGAGCAGGATGAGGCGGATTTGGCGGTCGAGGCCTTTATGGGGCAGCTCACATCGGAGAATCTGGACGCTTACGCGGCGCCGATAGAATCGACGCGGATGGTCGGTACGCCGAAGATGGACGGAGAGGTCCCGTATGCGTATGAGCTTGAGAGCGGCCGCTCCGGAAGCGGCGCGGTTTGGGTGACGCCGGAGATGAAGGCAGGAGAATATCAGATTGCGGGGTATTCCTACAGCGAGAACGGACTGGCAGATTTGCTGATAGAGGTGTTTGTCTTAAATGAGGACGGGACGGTGACGTTTGTGATTTATCGACCGTTGAATTGAGGGAGGCTGCCATGAACCGCTTCTCTGCGCTGTCATAATATATACTAAAAAGAATATCGGTGTTGAACATGAATCAAAAAGAACAATGTAATTGCAGGGTGGGATACTGCGGGGAGGAGCAGGCGTCCTGTGAGAATGGAGGGACGGCGTTTCCGCCGCAGCATCAGGACAGACAGCCGGGGCTTGAGTATGTCATGCGGCCGCTGCCGGTTTCCGAGTGCGGGCGGGAGTGCCGCAGGCTGGAAAACAAGGTCGCGCTGATTACAGGCGGGGACAGCGGCATAGGGCGGGCTGTCGCGTATGATTTTGTCAAGGAGGGCGCCGCGGTGGCCATCGTCTACTATGACGAGGAGAAGGACGCGGCGGAGACCGCGCGCAGAATCGAGGAGTTGGGCGGAAAGTGCCTGCTGCTCTGCGGGGATTTGAAGGACATGGAATTTGTGAAATGCTGTGTCGCCAAAACAATAGAGTGCTTTGGGAAACTGGACATATTGGTGAATAACCATGCAGTGCAGTTTGTCCAGCGCAGTATTCTGGATATTTCCTGCGAGCAGTTGGAGTTTACGTTCAGGAACAACGTCTTTTCCTTTTTCTATCTGATACAATGTGCGCTGCCGCATATGAAAAGGGGCGGGAGCATTATCAACACGACCTCGGTGACGGCCTATGAGGGAAATAAGGATTTGATTGATTACAGCGCGACGAAGGGCGCCATTGTGGCGCTGACGCGGTCGCTCTCCCTGTCGCTGGCGGAGAAGGGCATTCGGGTGAACGGCGTTGCCCCGGGGCCGATATGGACGCCGCTCATTCCGGCCTCCTACTCGGCGCAGGAGGTGGCCACGTTCGGGCAGGAGACCTCGCACGTCCCGATGAACAGGGCGGGGCAGCCGTGTGAGGTCTCGCCCTGCTATGTATTTCTGGCGTCCGACGACGCAAGCTATATGACAGGGCAGGTGCTTCACCCGAACGGAGGCACCATCGTCGGGTCTTGATATATGGAGCGCGCTTACTCCACAAAATCCTCCAATGTCCGGAAGGTGTAGCCCAGTTCCTCCCACCGTGTCAGCAGCTCATCCAGAATCTCGCCGTTGGTCTTGGAGGTGCTGTGCAGGAGGACGATCGCGCCCGGGTGGATGCGCCCGACAAGCTTTTTGAAGGCTTCCTCGTGGCTGGGTTGCTTATCCTGATACCAATCGACATAGGCCAGACTCCAGAAAAAGGTGTGATAGCCCAGCTCCTTTGCCATTTCCAGATTGCGGGTGCTGTATTTTCCCTGCGGCGGGCGGTAGAACCGCGCCAGCTCCTGCCCCGTGATTTCCCTGAATTGGTCCTCGACGTCCCGCATTTCCTTTTCAAAGGCTTCCTTTGAGGAAATCGACGACATGTCTAAGTGGTGGTAGGTGTGGTTGCCTACGAAATGCCCGTCCGCGACCATCTGCTTTACCAGCTCCGGTGCGGATTCGAGGTAATGCCCCACCACAAAGAAGGTGGCGCGTGCGTTGTGCTTTTTCAGCGCGTCCAGAATCGGCTGCGTGTTTCCGTTCTCGTAGCCCGCGTCAAAGGTCAGGTAAATCACCTTCTCCGCGTCGCTTCCCACATAGTGGGCATCGTACTTTTTCAGCTCCTCCGCGGAGGCGTTTCCGGTCGGCTGGGTGCCCGCCTGCCCGAAGCCCAGTCCCCAGTTTTCGCCGGAGACGCTTCCGCTGACGGGGGCGGCGTCGGGGGTTTTGTATCGGAGATACGCGGCGCCCCTGCCGAGCAGGAAGGCGGCCGCCAGAAACAGCGCCGTTGCCGCCGTCTTTTTCAATTTCGAGGGCGTTGTGCCCGACAAGATGCTTTTCAGTTTTGTTTTTATGGATTTCTTCATTTCTGCGCTTTCAAAAGGGTTCTTATTTAAAGAATATTTCCCGTGAATGAAAAAATGCCTGTCTGAATGTTTTTTGATGGGGAAACAATGATTGAAGCGGCGTGGAAGAATATTTTGAAGGAATTTTAATTGTCAAATCCACAAAAAACAGTATACATTTCAAAGCCGGATGATGTATACTGTTTTTTGTATATTTACTTTATGGAAATCGCGATAAATGCAGCGGAAGTCAGGAAAGGTACGACAAATCATGGAACAGCTTCGATTCATCATGCACTATATAAAACGTCATAAGTGGCAGTATCTGGGCGGGATTGTCACCCTGTTCATTCTGGACTTTGCCAACCTGTACATCCCCAAGGTGACGGGCATCATTACGGACGGGCTTGCCGCGCGCACGCTGGACAAGGACGGCGTGCTGAAGAACATCGGAATCATCCTCGCGATCGGCTTTACGCTCGCCGTCGGCCGCTTCCTCTGGCGTTATTTTATTTTTGGGGCCTCCCGCTCGATCGAGCACGAGATCCGCGACAACATGTTCGCCCATCTCGAGACGCTGGACGTGGAATACTACAACGAGCACAAGACCGGCGATTTGATGACGCGCTTTACCAGCGATTTGAACGCCGTGCGCATGGCAATCGGGCCTGCGGTTATCGCGGCGTTTGACGCGATTGTGATGACGGTGATGGTCATTGGGCAGATGATGGTCTACGTCAATGTGAAGCTGACGCTGGCCGCGATTATCCCCATGATATTTATCGCGGTAGGCGAGCTGTATTTTGGGAAAATCATGCAGAAATACTTTCTGGAGCGGCAGGAGGCCGTGTCCGAGCTTACGGATTTTGTGCAGGAGAGCTTTTCGGGTGTGCGCGTCGTGAAGGCGTTCGTGCGGGAGCGGTCACAGATTAGGGCCTTTGCGAGGGCCAACGCTGAGGCGAAGAAGAAAAACCTCAAGATTGCGAAGCTGCAGTCCATCGTCATGCCGCTGCTGGATGTGGTTATCGGCGTCAGCAGTCTGATTACGCTGCTGTACGGCGGGTACCTTGCGCTGACGGGGGAGATTACCATCGGGCGCTTTGTCGCCTTTAACCAGTATATCACCATGCTCGTGTGGCCGATGCTGGCCTGCGGGGAGGCGATCAATATGTTTTCGCAGGGCGGCGCGGGCATCAAGCGCATACAGGAGGTGTTTGAGCAGCAGCCGGAGATTGCGGATTGCGCGGATGTGAAGGACGTGGCGCAAATCAGGGGCGATATCCGATTGAATCACCTGACCTTTATCCACCGCGGGCACAGCGAACCGACGCTCAAGGACATCAGCCTTGATATTAAGGCGGGCACCACGCTCGCGGTCATCGGGCGCACCGGAAACGGCAAGTCAACGCTGGTGAATCTGCTATTGCATCTGTACAACACCAAGGCGGGAATGATTTTTATCGACGGGCGGGACATCAACAGCATCCCGCTGAAGACGCTGCGGGAGAACATCGCGTATGTGCCGCAGGACAATTTCCTGTTCTCGGACACCCTCAAGGCCAATATCGCCTTCGGCACGGACAATGAGGAGATGGATGAAATCATTCGGGCGACGAAGACAGCCTGCATCCATGACAATATCGTCGATTTCCCCGACGGATATGACACGATTGTCGGTGAGCGGGGCGTCACCCTGTCCGGCGGACAGAAGCAGCGCAGCTCGATTGCGCGGGCGTTGAAGAAGGACGCGCCGATTCTGATTCTGGATGACGCGCTCTCGGCGGTGGACACGGATACCGAGGAGCAGATATTGCGGAATCTCAAGGAAAACAGGCGCGGGAAGACGACAATTCTGATTGCGCACCGCATCTCCACGATACAGAACGCGGACGTTATCCTTGTCTTGGAGGACGGCGAGGCGAGAGAGTGCGGCAATCACAGGGAGCTGATGGCGCTTGGCGGCATCTATAAGGACATGTTTGAAAAGCAGCAATTGGAGGCCGCGAGAAATTTGGCGCTCGAATAAAAAACTTGTGCCGATGCGACACAAATTTGAGCCGCAGATGAGAAAACGCAGAAATGGGGATTTTTATGAAACGGTTATTGACGTATTTAAAACCGCATAAGTGGAGGATGCTTCTCGCTTCCGTTCTTGTGACCGCGCTGATTGGCGTGGAGCTGTACAAGCCGATTATTATCGGCGATGCGATTGACGGTTATATCAGCGGCTTCGGGGAGCTGGGAATGGAGACAGCCTACTACGGGATTGTGCGGGCGGGCGCGCTGTATGCGCTGATGCTGCTGCTCGGCTTTGTTCTCAACGCGTCGAATACATGGATTTTGCAGAAGGTCGGACAGTCCATTATCTATAAAATGCGCGAGGAAGTGTTTACCCACATCCACAGCCTTTCGGTCAACTTTTTTAACACGCAGCCCGTCGGAAAATTAGTGACACGCGTGTCAAATGACACGGAGGCCGTCAACGAGCTGTTCTCGCAGATTCTGGCGAAGCTGTTCAAGAATACGGTAAAGATTGTCGGCTTTGCGGTCGTGATGCTCTCGATCAATGTCCGAATGGCGCTGTATTCTTTCGTATTGATTCCGTTTGTCACGGCGCTGACCTTCTTTTTCCGCTATATGTCGAGAAAGGCGTACCGCCTTACGCGCAACCGCATCACGGAGCTGAATACCTTTCTGTCGGAGCATATTTCGGGCATGAAGCTGATACAGATTTTCGCGCGGGAGAAGGAGAAGTATCGGGAATTTGAGTGGAAGAGCGAGCAGCTTTTCAGGGCGAACTGGCGCGAGGTTATGACCTTTGCCATTTTCCGCCCGTCGATTTACATGCTGTCCGTGTTCGCGATGGTCATTGTAATCGGGCAGGGGAGCGTCTCCGTGCTGGACGGGACGGTCTCGCTGGGAACGCTGTTTGTGTTCATCAATTATATCAGCTCCTTCTTCGAGCCGATTCAGGAGCTGGCGGAGCAGTTTGGAACCCTGCAGTCCTCGCTGGCCTCCGCGGAGAAGATCTTTTCCATTCTGGACGAGGAGCCGGAGATTAAGAATCCGGAGAACCCTGTGTCTGTGGAGATTACGGGCAGGATTGAGTTCCGCCATGTCTGGTTTGCCTATGAGAAGGACGATTATATTCTGAAGGATGTGAGCTTTTGCATTGAGCCTGGGGAGAAGATCGCGTTTGTGGGGGCGACGGGCGCGGGAAAGTCCTCCATTTTGAATCTGATCGGGCGCTATTATGATGTTCAGCGGGGAGAAATCCTGATTGACGGCGTCAATATCCGCGAGCTTGACAAGGATGCGCTGCGCCGCGCCATCGGGCAGGTGCAGCAGGACGTGTTTATCTTTACGGGGGACGTCAAGGGGAATATCTCTCTGGATAACGAGAATATTTCGCGGGCGGAGATTGAGCGGGCGGCGCATATCGTGAACGCCGATTCCTTCATTGAGAAGATGCCAAGGGGCTTTGACGAGCCGGTCACGGAGCGCGGCAGCACGCTCTCCGCAGGGCAGCGGCAGCTCCTCTCCTTTGCGCGGACGCTCGCGTATCAGCCGACCATCCTTGTGCTGGACGAGGCGACGGCCAACATAGACACGGAGACGGAGAGCCTGATTACGGAGGCGCTGGAGAAGCTGATGGAGGGCAGGACGACGATTATGGTCGCGCACCGCCTTTCCACGATTCAGCACGCGGACAAGATCATCGTCATGCACAAGGGAGAGATCCGCGAGAGCGGCTCCCATCAGGAGCTGCTGCAGCTCGGCGGGATGTACAAGAAGCTGTATGATCTGCAGCTTGTGGAGGCGTAGAGGAGATTGAATAAATTTGTTTACAATATAATTACAATGTTGTACAATGAAGAAAGCAAGGGGGAATGGAAATGGCGAATACTTCATTGTTGCAGGTGAGAACTTCGACAGAGGATAAAGAGAAGGCATCGGAGATTTTAGAGAAGCTGGGGACGAATCTGTCAGCCGTGGTGAATATGATGATAAAGCAAATTATCATTACCGAGGGGATTCCATTTGAAATAAAAATGAATCACTCGGTATATTCAGATGCGGAGTCTGTGAAAGAGGTAAAGGCAACGATGGCATTTGAGGGAATGGATTTGACACAGGAAGATATGAGGATGCTCCACTCATATAAGAAGGGTGACGTATCGGGCGATGAGCTGAGGCGACAGATAATGAGCGAGGTTCATTGACAGATGGCGGACAAAGTATATTGTTATCCGGATTCTGATGTTTTGAGAAATAAGCTGGATATTTGGGATGTGGAACAACTGTACCAAGCGGAACGGAAGCTGACGATGCTGCGTATATTGGAGTTGATTGAGAAACCGATTAGCGGAGCGTTTGATTTAAAGCATCTTCAGGCGATTCACAGATATATTTTTCAGGATGTGTACCCGTGGGCAGGGGAGATAAGAACGGTTGATATTGCAAAGGGAAATATGTTCTGCAAGGTCGAGTTTATAGAAGGTCAGGCGACAGAGCTTTTCGGGAGACTGAAAAAGGAGAATTACCTGAAAGGACTATCGGAGGACGTTTTTATCAGACGGATGGCCTATTACTTCTCAGAAATGAATGCACTGCATCCCTTCCGCGAGGGAAATGGGCGCAGCCAGCGGGAGTTTATTCGGTGCTTGGCATTATATAACGGATATAAGATATGTTTTGCCAATGCGGATAAGGATGAGATGCTGAGCGCAAGTGAAGCTTCTTTTCTGTGTGAATATGACAAAATGGAGCAATTGTTCAGAAAGTGTCTTGAACGAAAAAACGGATGTTTGTGGTAAAATGACCCTATCAATACGGCAAATACGCTTCGGAATGGAGGAGAGGAAAATGGAAAACATTATGAAGCTTCAAAACGGAAGTGACATACGCGGAATCGCGTGCGAGGGTGTGGCGGGAGAGGCGGTCAACCTCACGCAGGAGGCCGGCAATCGGATTGGAGGCGCCTTTGCGGAATGGCTTGCGGCGAAGAAGGGCAAGACGGTATCGGACTTGCGGATTGGCGTCGGGCATGATTCCCGAATCACCGCTGACAGCCTGTTTGCGGCGGCGGCCAAGGGGATTGTGGCGGCGGGAGCGATTGTTTACGACTGCGGTCTGGTCTCGACTCCATCCATGTTTATGACGACGGTATTTGACGAGTTTTGCTTCGACGGGGCCATTATGATCACCGCGAGCCACCTTCCGTTTAACAGGAACGGCTACAAATTCTTTGACAGGGACGGCGGGCTGGAGCATGACGACATCACCCGAGTCCTTGAGCTTGCCGCCGCGCGCACGGTCGCGGAGGCCGATTTGACAGGGGTGGAAAAAGTTGATTCCATATCCGTATACTGCGGATTCCTGCGGGATAAGATAAAGAAGAGCATCAACGCGGCGGACTATGAGCGGCCTCTGGCAGGCCTGCACATTGTCGTGGACACGGGAAACGGAGCGGGCGGATTTTTCGTGGAGAAGGTGTTGAAGCCGCTTGGCGCGGATACGGCGGGCAGCCAATTCCTCGAGCCGGACGGCAGATTCCCGAACCACATTCCGAATCCTGAGAATAAGGAAGCGATGGAGTCTATCCGTCAGGCCGTGCTGAACAATCAGGCGGACTTGGGCATTATCTTTGACACCGACGTGGACAGAATGTCGGCGGTGCTCCCGAGCGGGGAGGAGGTCAACAGGGACGCCATTATCGCAATGATGACGGCGATTATCGCGGAGGATTACCCGGGAGGGACGATTGTCACGGACTCCGTGACGAGCGACCGCCTGACGCGCTTTATCGAGGGCATCGGCATGAAGCATCACCGCTACATGCGCGGCTACAAGAATGTTATCAACGAATCCATCCGCTTAAATAAAGAAGGAATCGTCTCCCCGCTCGCGATAGAGACCTCGGGACACGGCGCGCTCAGCGAGAACTATTTTCTGGACGACGGCGCGTACATGGCGGTCAAGCTGCTGATTGCGCTTGCGAAGGCGGCGCGGGAGGGAAAGGCGCTCTCGAGCTTTATCGACAGACTGGAAAAGGGCTTTGAGGAGCGGGAGTACCGCTTTAAAATCGACTGCGAGGACTTTAAGGCATACGGACAAAACGCACTCAAGACCTTCGAGGAGCGCGCGCGGGCAAAGGGATATGATATCGCGCCCAACTCCTACGAGGGAACCCGCATTTCCTTTGACACGGACGAAATCAAGGGATGGCTGCTGCTGCGCATGTCGCTGCATGATCCGCAGATGCCGCTCAATGTGGAGGGCGTGCGGGAGGGCGACTGCGACAGGCTTTTTGATGTGGTGCTGTCCCTGCTGGAGGGCTTTGATAAGCTGATGATTCCCGCAAGATAACAGGAGGCATAGATGAGAATAGGAATGGGCTATGACGTGCACCGCCTTGTGGCGGACAGACCGCTGATTATCGGAGGTGTGACGATACCATATGAGCTGGGGCTTTTGGGGCACTCGGACGCGGACGTGCTGCTGCACGCGATTGCGGACGCCCTTCTGGGGGCGGCGGCGCTCGGCGACATCGGAAAGCATTTTCCGGATACCGACCTCGCCTACAAGGGGATTTCCAGTCTGGTACTGCTGGAGCGTGTCGGCGCGCTTTTGGAGCAGAATATGTTCTTTATAGAGAACATCGACGCGACGATTATCGCGCAGGCGCCGAAGATGCGCCCGCACATTGACGCGATGCGGGAAAATATCGCCAAGGCCCTGCGCATTGACGCGGGACAGGTGAGTGTGAAGGCGACGACGGAGGAGGGGCTTGGATTTACCGGAGAGGGGAAGGGCATTTCCGCGCAGGCAATCTGTCTGCTGACAAGTCCGCGCGAGATGGCGACGATGGAGGCGGGCCTGACGGAAAAGGGCGCCTGCGGTGAATGCGCGGGATGCCCCAAGCTATCGTCTTGACAGGAATCAGGCCAACGTCTTAAAAGCCGTGGGAGGACAGGGATGGAGCAGGTCATAAAATCAGAGCAGGCGGAGCAGGAAATCCGCAGGGGGATTGCGGCAAGGTATGGGGCTGCGTCCTATCGGGAGGACGGGCAGACGATCTTTGCCAAGCAGGCGCAGCGTGTCCGCTTGGCGCCGTGTCCCTCGGCAGTCAGAAGGAATCCGCCGCTTTCCGGTGCGGGGAGGCTCCCGTGCATGGCGGATGTGGTGCGGGTGGTGCCGTATTACATGTATGGAGCGGCGCCCGTGGCGGACGCGGGCGGCGTCTGCATGGATACGCTGATGCGGGCGGCGCTTGCCTACCAGAATCGGATGCGGGTGCCGTTTGCCCTGATGAATACAGACAGTGTGATGCCGTATGAGCAATACGGCTTTCACTGCATCTGTGAAAGGGCGGAATACAGACTGCGGGAGGGCACGCGCTATCGTGTGGCGGACAGGGGCAGCCAGCTTGCGCTCGCGCATTTTGTCAATGCCGTTCTGTGCAGGAAATACGGGCTTTTTGCAATCCGCAGCGCGCGGTATTATGAGAAGCTGGAGGAGCGGCTGGCGGCGCGGGGAGGAAGCATCTGCCTGATCAAGGAGAACGACAGCCTGAAAGGATATTTTACATATATCGGGCCGAATGTCATCGGGGAGGTCGTCATGGCCGAGGAGACGGAGCTTGAGCAATATTTTGAGGTCATCGGGGAGGAGCGGCCTGCGACGGCGGCGCGGATCGTCAATCTGCCGGAGATGCTGCGATACATCTCAAGTGCGGGAAAGGTCACAATCGCGATTCGGATCAGCGACCCCGTTTTTGCGCAGAACGACGGGCTTTTTATCTGGTATCTCGACGAGAGCGGCAGCCGCATGGAGCGCGTGGAGGAGCCTAAGGATGCGTCGGGCGCGATGCGCCCCGAAATCTCGGTGACGATCGGGGAGCTGACGGCGTTCTTTTTCGAGTATATAAAGTTGAAACAGAATATGAAATTTGATAGTATATATCTATCCGGTCCCGCGTGGATCCACGAGAACATATAAAGGAGGAATTGTCATGTCTATGATTACAACACCACATATCAACGCTGAGGCGGACGCCTTTGGGAAGACCGTATTAATGCCCGGCGACCCGCTCCGCTCCAAGTACATCGCGGAGAATTATCTTGAGAACAGCCGGCTTGTCAACAACATTCGCGGCATTCAGGGCTACACAGGCACCTATAAGGGCGTGAAGGTGAGCGTGATGGCGAGCGGTATGGGAATGCCCACCATCGGCATTTATTCCTATGAGCTCTACACCTTCTTCGGGGTGGAGAATATCATGCGCATCGGCTCCACCGGCGCAATGCAGGAGAAGGTAAAGGTGCGCGATATTGTAATCGGCATGGGAGCCTGTACCAATTCCAACTATGCGAGCCAGTACGGCCTGACGGGAAGCTTTGCGCCGATCGCAAGCTACCCGCTGATGCGGGAAGCGATACGGCAGGCGGAAGCGGCGGGCGCGTCCTACCATGTCGGCAACATCCTCTCCTCGGATACCTTTTACAGCGATGACAAGACCGCCAATGCGGGCTGGCAGAAGATGGGCGTGCTCTGCGTGGAGATGGAGGCGGCGGCGCTCTACATGAACGCGGCCCGATGCGGGAAGAACGCGCTGGCGATATTGACCGTGTCGGACAGCCTTGTCACGGGAGAGGAGACGACCGCCGAGGAGCGTCAGAACTCCTTCACGCAGATGATGGAGATCGCGCTGAATACCGCCGTCAGCATCGCATAACGGCGGACATCCGCAAGGCATGATTCCGCGCCGCAGACATATATTTGTAATAAAAAGGGCGTGTCATTGAAAGGAAACTGCTCTGACATGGAGGAGTAAAATGGGGCTGATTAAGAGCATAAAAAACGAGATTAAGGTGATACGGGCGCGGGATCCTGCCATCCACTCCAATATGGAGGTCTTTCTTTATCCGAGCTTCAAGGTGATGCTGCATTACAGAATAGCGCATAAGCTCTACAGGAGCGGGCATTATTTCTGGGCGCGGTGGGTATCGCAGCGCGGCGTGCGCAAGACGGGCATTGAAATCCACCCGGGCGCGGTGATTGGCGAGAATTTCTTTATTGACCACGGAAACGGCGTGATTATCGGGGAGACAGCTGTCGTCGGAAACAATGTGACGCTCTATCAGGGCGTGACGCTCGGCGGGACGGGCAAGGAGCACGGGAAGCGCCACCCGACCATCGGCGACAACGTGATGATCAGCGCGGGCGCGAAGGTCTTAGGCTCCTTCAAGGTCGGGGAAAACTCCAAAATCGGCGCGGGGAGCGTCGTGATTGAGGAGGTTCCGCCCAACTGCACGGTGGTCGGCGTCCCGGGGCGCGTTGTCAAGCGCGACAACAGGCGGCTGGTGTGCGAGGAGCTGAATCAGGTAGACCTTCCCGACCCTGTGAGCGAGGACATCAAGGGGCTGCAGTATGCCAACACGGAGATGGCCAACC
The DNA here is from genome assembly GCA_023664265.1 of Roseburia sp. Classification (GTDB taxonomy): domain Bacteria; phylum Bacillota; class Clostridia; order Lachnospirales; family Lachnospiraceae; genus COE1. Next base: position 729 of record JAMPFV010000024.1, on the reverse strand, counting down.
GCATTATTGAGCTGGAGCAGGAGATAAAGACGTTGAGAAAGGAACTCGAAAATGGAAAATAAATTATCCTTTTATAATACACTGACAAGAAAAGTGGAGCGGTTTGTTCCCAATGAGGAGGGCAGGGTGGCGATGTACACCTGCGGGCCGACGGTGTATCACTATGCGCATATCGGCAATCTGAGAAGTTATATCGCGGAGGATTTGCTGGAGAAGACGCTCCGCTATATCGGGTATGACGTGAAGCGCGTTATGAATATCACGGACGTAGGGCACCTTTCCAGCGACGCCGATACGGGCGAGGACAAAATGCTCAAGGGCGCGAAGCGCGAGCACAAGACCGTGATGGAGATTGCGAGGTTCTATACGGACGCGTTCTTTGCCGACTGCGCGAAGCTCAATATCAAGACGCCGGATGTGGTGGAGCCCGCGACGAACTGCATCGATTCGTTTATCCATATGATAGAGACCCTGATAGAAAAGGGCTACGCCTATGAGAGCGGCGGGAATGTCTATTTTGACACGTCGAAATTGGAGGAGTATTATGTGTTCTCTGGTCAGAATGAGCAGGAGCTTCTGGTCGGCGTGCGCGAGGATGTGGAGGAGGATTCCAACAAGCGCAGCAAGAGCGATTTTGTGCTCTGGTTTACCAAGTCGAAATTCGAGGATCAGGAGCTGAAATGGGACAGTCCGTGGGGCGTGGGCTACCCCGGATGGCATATCGAGTGC
>JAMPFV010000023.1 GCA_023664265.1 Roseburia sp. | reverse complement strand
ACAAAAAAGCGTGTAAAGAAAAACGTTGAACGCGGACAGGCACATATTCAGTCATCTTTTAACAATACGATTGTTACGCTGACGGATACGGAAGGAAACGCTCTCTCGTGGGCGAGTGCCGGTGGTCTGGGATTTAGAGGTTCAAAGAAATCTACTCCGTATGCTGCGCAGATGGCAGCAGAAACTGCTACAAAGGCAGCTCTGGTACATGGTTTAAAGTCTGTAGACGTTATGGTTAAGGGTCCCGGATCCGGCAGAGAGGCTGCAATCCGCGCACTTCAGGCCTGCGGTCTTGAGGTGACCAGCATCAAGGATGTAACGCCCGTTCCGCATAACGGGTGCCGCCCGCCCAAGCGTCGTAGAGTTTAATGATGAGGAGGATAAGAACATGGCAGTAAACAGAGTTCCTGTACTTAAAAGATGCAGATCTCTTGATTTGGATCCTGTATTTTTGGGATATGATAAAAAGTCAAAAAGAAAGTCTCTGAGAGCCGGCAAGAAGATGAGCGAGTACGGCTTACAGCTCAGAGAGAAGCAGAAGGCAAAGTTTATATACGGCGTTCTCGAGAAGCCGTTCCGCAATTATTACGAGAGAGCGGACAGGATGAAGGGGATGACCGGTGAAAACCTGATGGTTCTTCTGGAGAGAAGACTGGACAATGTCGTTTTCAGAATGGGCTTTGCGAGAACGAGAAGAGAGGCCAGACAGATTGTGGATCACAAGCATGTATTGGTAAACGGCAGGCGTGTGAATATACCTTCCTATTTAATCAGCGTTGGAGACGTGATAGAGATCAGCGAGAAGGCAAAGAGTATGCAGAGATATAAGGATATCGCTGAGGTTACGAACGGCAGACTGGTTCCTGAATGGATGGATGTGGATCAAGAGAACTTCAAGGGAACGATCAAGGAGTTCCCCGCAAGAGAAGCGATTGATGTGCCCGTAGATGAGATGCTTATCGTCGAGTTGTATTCCAAGTAATTAATAAGCTGGCAGTAGGAAGTGCGCCTTTGCGTGCTTTCTATTGTTGTAATTTTATCGCATTCATAAAGGAGGGTATTTACAGTGTTGGCATTTGATTTTGACAGTCCCAATATTGAAGTGGCTGAAATCTCTGAAGACAAAAGGTATGGCAGATTTGTAGTAGAGCCTTTGGAAAGAGGTTACGGAATTACCTTGGGTAATTCTCTGAGAAGGATTATGCTTGCCTCGCTACCCGGTGCAGCCGTGAGTCAGGTAAAGATTGACGGCGTATTACATGAGTTCAGCTCCATCTCCGGCGTAAAGGAGGATGTTACCGAAATCATTATGAACCTCAAGAGCCTGGCGATTAAAAATACCTGTGAGACGGATGAAGCCAAGAAGGCTATCATAGATTTTGAGGGCGAGGGTGTTGTTCGGGCCTCCGATATACAGGTGGATCAGGATATTGAGATTATGAATCCCGATCAGGTTATTGCCACGCTGACCGGCGGTAAGGACAGCAAGCTGTACATGGAGATTATGATCTCAAAGGGAAGAGGCTATATCAGCGCGGAGAAGAACAAGAGCGAGGACTTGCCGATTGGTGTCATTGCGGTGGATTCCATTTTTACACCGGTAGAGAGAGTGAATGTTACTGTAGAAAATACCCGTGTGGGCCAGATTACCGACTACGATAAGCTGACCTTGGACGTATATACGGATGCGACGCTTGCGCCGGATGAGGCGGTGAGCCTTGCGGCGAAGGTGCTGAGCGAGCATCTGAAGCTGTTCATCAATCTTTCCGAGAACGCGAAGAACGCGGAGGTTATGATTGAGAAGGAGGACGACGAGAAGGAGAAGGTGCTTGAGATGAGCATCGATGAGCTGGAGTTGTCCGTCCGCTCTTACAACTGCTTGAAGAGAGCGGGAATCAATACGGTAGAGGAGTTGACGAACAAGACTTCCGAGGATATGATGAAGGTTCGGAATCTGGGTCGCAAGTCTCTCGACGAGGTATTGGCAAAATTAAAGGAATTAGGCTTACAGCTGAACCCGATGGACGAGTGATTCCGGGGGTGCGTAGGCTTAATGCAGGCAGATGCGGTAATGCCAAAGAGTTCGCATTTGTGCTCATATCATGGAGTTATTAACAGACATTTGATAAGTAAGTCCAAAAGGCGTTGTCATTTGTTCCACGAATGAGGGTAGCCTACATAGATTAGATGTATGTAGGTGAGGTGTCCTCGAAAGAAAGGAGCCGATTATGGCAGGTTACAGAAAGCTCGGCAGAACGTCAAGTCAGAGAAAGGCTTTGCTCAGAGGTCAGGTTACGGCGCTGATCGCAAGCAAGGACGGCAGAATTATCACGACGGAAGCGAGAGCGAAGGAAGTGCGCAAAATCGTTGAGGGACTTATCGCGATGGCCGTAAAGGAGAAGGACAATTTCGAGATGGTCAAGGTTACGGCGAAGGTTCCCAGAAAAGACAAGGACGGAAAGCGTGTGAAGGAGGTCAGAGACGGCAAGAGAGTTACCGTTTATGACGAGGTGGAGAAGGAGATCAAGAAGGATATGCCCTCCAGACTTCATGCGAGAAGGCAGATACTCAGGGTATTATACACCGTGAAAGAGGTTCCCGAGAAGAAAGCCGGCAGAAAGAGAAATACAAAGGAAATTGACCTTGTAGCAAAATTATTTGATGAAATCGCACCGAAGTATGTGGGACGCAATGGTGGTTACACAAGAATCATCAAGATTGGCCAGCGTAAAGGTGATGGCGCTATGCAGGTAGTTCTTGAGTTGGTATAGTGATAAATCGTATATTTTTGTACGCAGACGCGCTCCCGGTTTGGGAGCGTTTTTTGCAAATACGCTTTTGCGGACGGACGGGCGGTCCGAATGCGAAGGATACCGTTTATAGAAGCACCCGGAGGGTATACTATGATAAAAAGCTTGTTTCTATGGAGGTAAACGGAACAGAATGGATGAGAATGGAAGAATGTCGAGGAAAGAGGCGTGCTTCTTTCTGGGAATCAGGGAGGACGCCGCGGAGGAGCAGATCAAGAGGGCCTATCATTATAAAGCGAAGCTGTATCACCCGGATTCCAATCCGGACGCGGATACGAGGGAATACTATCTCAAGATACAGAAGGCCTATGAGTATCTGATGAATAATCCCTATACGGCACAGGAGCCAAGCCGGAGCCCGAATCCGCAGAGCGTGCACGGAATGAATCCGGCGCCCTTTTACCCGGGCAGCGTTCCGCAGCGTCCCGCGAAGATTTTTGCCACGGATGATAAGATACGCGCGCAGTATCAGCGGCAGAAGAGCAAGGAGAAGGAGCTCAAGAAGGTTCAAAAGTGGGAGAGTGATTATAAGAGCGGGAAGCTGTATCGGCAGCAGGCGGAGCTGTATGGGGAAGCCTATGCGAACCGGACCGTGGGGCCTGCAAAGAGCGACGAGGAGGAAATCCTTGAAAAGATAAGGGCGATATGGCTTGCGGAGACGATAAGACGCCAGATCAGCTATGATAAGGAGCACAAGGAGGCTTTACAGCGCAGGAAGCTGTATCAGGCGTTTATGCAGCAGAAGATACAGGAGGACGACAAGTAGAACGGGTGGCGTGATATGGGAATCATTAAGGTTAAGGACTTAATCTTTGAATATATAAGGCGCGACGAGGAGGGCAATGTCGAGGGGATAACAAAGGCCGTCGATGATGTCAGTCTGGATATACAACAGGGCGATTTTGTGTCGATTTTGGGGCATAACGGCTCGGGAAAGTCCACGCTTGCAAAGCATTTGAACGCCATTCTGTATCCCACGGAGGGGACGGTGTGGGTGGACGGCAAGGACACGAGGGAGGACGCGCATCTGTGGGAAATCCGGCAGACGGCGGGGATGGTATTCCAGAATCCCGACAATCAGATTATCGGACAGGTGGTCGAGGAGGACGTGGGCTTCGGCCCGGAGAACATCGGCGTTCCCACGGAGGAGATTTGGGAGCGTGTCGAGGAGAGCCTCAAGGCGGTCGGCATGTATGAGTTCCGCGGATTTTCTCCCAATAAGCTGTCGGGCGGGCAGAAGCAGCGCGTTTCGATTGCGGGAGTGATTGCGATGCATCCCAAGTGTATTGTGCTGGATGAGCCGACGGCGATGCTGGATCCCAAGGGCAGGAAGGAGGTCATTCGGGCGGTGAGGGCTTTGAATGATGTTGAGAAGATAACCGTTATCCTGATTACGCATTACATGGAGGAGGTTATTTATTCCGACAGGGTCTATGTGATGGATAAGGGCCGTGTGACGCTTCAGGGGACGCCCAAGGAGGTCTTCTCACAGGTGGAACGGCTCAAGGAGCTTCGTCTGGATGTGCCGCAGGTGACGCTTCTGGCGCATGAGCTTCGCGGGGAGGGCTTTCCCATGCCGGAGGGAATCCTGACGAAAGAGGAATTCCGAGAGGCGCTGGACCGGTGCATGGCGGAGCTGTTGTAGAGTGGAAAGGGTGCGATACGGATGCCGATTATTTTGGATAAGGTAAATCATGTATATGGCGCCGATACGGCGATGGCGGTGCAGGCGCTGAAGGACGTCAGTCTGGTGATACCCGACGGACAGTTTATCGGGCTGATCGGGCATACCGGCTCGGGGAAGTCCACGCTGGTGCAGCATTTGAACGGACTGATGCGGGCGACGAGCGGGAGCATTTATTTCAACGGCGAGGATATCGACGCCGATGATTATGACAAGAGGAAGCTGCGCAGCAGGGTCGGGCTGGTGTTTCAGTATCCGGAGCATCAGCTGTTTGAGACGGATGTGTTCGCGGATGTGTGCTTCGGTCCGAAGAATTTGGGCTTGGATAAGAAGGAGACGGAGCTTCGGGCGTATGAGGCTTTGAAGCTGGTCGGCTTGGAGGACGATTACTTTTATCAGTCGCCGTTTGAGCTGTCGGGCGGACAGAAGCGGCGCGTGGCGATTGCGGGGGTGCTGGCCATGAAGCCGGAGGTGCTGATATTGGATGAGCCGACGGCAGGGCTTGACCCGCGGGGGCGGGATGAAATTCTCGACCGGATTGCGCGGTTAAAGCAGGAGACGGGCATTACCGTGATTTTGGTTTCACACAGCATGGATGACGTGGCGAAGTATGTGGACAGGATTATCGTGATGAACCGGGGCAGCGTGCAGCTCGACGATGCGCCGCGCGAGGTGTTCCGCCATTATATGGAGCTTGAGGAAATCGGGCTGGCGGCGCCGCAGGTGACCTATATTATGAAGGAGCTGCGCGACAACGGCTATGACGTGAATATTGACGTGACGACCATTGACGAGGCGAAGGAAGAAATCAAACGGTATCTGAAGGCGTTTGTGGCGGCAAGAAAAGGTCGGATAGGACGATAGGAAGTGGGATATGCTCAGGGATATTACTTTAGGACAATATTACCGGGCGGATTCGGTGATACATAGACTTGATCCGCGCGTGAAGCTGGCGGCGACGGTGCTCTTCATCGTTTCTCTCTTCGTCTTTGACGGGGCAGCGGGATATGCCGTCGCAACGGTTTTTCTGACGATTGTGATAAAGCTTTCACGGGTGCCTTTCCGCTTTATGGTTAAGGGCATGAAGGCGATTGTGTTTCTGCTGATGATAACGGTGGTGTTCAATCTGTTCCTGACGCCGGGGGAGCCGCTGATTTCCGTGTGGCGGCTCACCGTCACCCGGGAGGGCGTGCGGCTGGCGGTATTGCTGGCGGTGCGGCTCTGCTTTCTGATCATCGGCTCGTCGGTAATGACGCTCACGACGACGCCGAATCAGCTGACGGACGGTATGGAGCGGATGCTGCGCCCCTTAAAGAAAATCAGGGTGCCGGTGCACGAGGTCGCGATGATGATGTCGATTGCGCTGCGCTTTATCCCGATTCTCATGGAGGAGACGGACAAGATTATGAAGGCGCAGATGGCCCGATGTGCCGACTTTGAGAGTGGGAACCTCCTCAAAAGGGCAAAGAGTCTCGTGCCGCTGCTGGTGCCGCTGATCATCTCGGCATTTCGGCGCGCGAATGATCTGGCGATGGCGATGGAGGCGAGATGCTATCGGGGCGGCGACCACCGCACGAAGATGAAGCCGCTGCACTATGCGCGCAGGGATTATATCGCGTATGTGTTTGTGGCCGGGTATCTGATTATCGGCGTGGCGGCGGGAAGGCTTGTGCCGCAGGTGATTTTTTGAGAAGACGCGCTTTGCGAAAGGAGCGGATGTGAGAAGAGTAATGTTGACGGTGGCTTATGACGGCACCAATTATCACGGCTGGCAGCTGCAGCCCAACGCGGTGACGATCGAGTCGGTGCTCAATGCCGCGCTGTGCGCGCTTCTGAAAGAGGACATCAGCGTAATCGGAGCCTCGAGGACGGATACCGGCGTGCACTCGCTGGGGAGCATTGCAGTGTTTGACACGGAGGCGCGGATGCCGGTGGAGCGGATGCCGTATGCCATAAATCAGCGGCTTCCGGAGGATATCCGGGTGCAGTGCGCGAGGGAGGTCGCGCCGGACTTCCATCCGCGGCGCTGCGACAGCCGAAAGACCTATGAGTACAGGATTCTGAACCGAGAGTTTCCGCTGCCCACGGAGCGGTTGTACGCTTATTTTACCTATGTGCCCTTAGATGTGGATCTGATGCGGCAGGCGGCCGAATATCTTGTCGGCAGGCATGATTTCAAAAGCTTTTGCAGCGCGGACTCGTCGGCGGAGACAACCGTGCGGACAATCCATGCGCTGCGGATAGAACGGCAGGGGGATATGATTGTCATAAGAATTACGGGGGATGGTTTTTTGTACAATATGGTGCGCATCATCGCGGGGACGCTGATGGAGGTCGGAAGAGGCCGCGTGCGGCCGGAGGAGACGGCGGATATTCTGGCTTCACTCGACCGGGCCAAGGCGGGGCCGACGGCGCCGGCCTGTGGATTGACCTTGGTGAAATATGAGTTTTTGCAATGTGAAGGATAAGACTGAGAGGAAACGGAGGAGGAACATGGAAAATTGGTGGGAGCATGAGGAGGAGCAGACGCCTGACGCGGAGCAGCAGGCGCAGCTGGAGCAGTTTGATGCGCAGCAGAAAAAATTGTACCGCACGGGGCGGATTCTTGTTTATGTGATAGTGGGAATACATATTCTGATGCGGCTTTCGACATTGTATACGGGAAATTTCAACCTGTTTGGGACGGTGGTGACGCTGCTGATGGCTGCGGGGTTGATTTACGGCATTTCATGGGTGCGCTACATCTATATTGTGGGAGATGTGTTTTCGATTCTGGCGGTGGTGGTGTCGATTCCGGCGCTGACAGGGCTTGCGCCGCTTCCGGTCGGCCCCGTTTTGGTGCTGGCGCTGGTGGCGGTTTATTCGGCTGCGGATATTGTGCTGATGGCTGCGAGCAAGAGCATAAAAGAATATATGTACGGGCGCAGGAACGGGTAAAAAATTTTTTCAAATCAGAAAATTGCGGCAGCGGAAATCGTTTGAGAAATATAAAGCATTTTCTGATTTTGAAAAAGAGCTGAAAAAGATGTAAAAGAGTGCGGCTTTGGGTATTGACACGCGCGGGTGCGTATAGTAAAATACATTATTGTGACAGAGTTTCTAATGCTGAGTCAAAGCCCCGACGAGGCATTGAGATAGAGTATTGAATCGGTTCCCGGGACTTCATAAAACGCAGCCGGACATCTGCGGATTATGAGGAAAACGGAACAAACGGAACAGTCGAATCGGATTTTAACAATCCATGGACAAGGTAATATGGAGGGAACGCAATGAAAACATTTATGGCCAGCCCGGCTACAATTGATAGAAAGTGGTATGTAGTCGATGCTACAGGGATGACGTTAGGACGTTTGGCAGCGGAGGTTGCAAGTGTATTGAGAGGCAAGAGGAAGCCGATTTTCACACCGCACATGGATACCGGCGATTATGTGATTGTCATCAATGCGGAGAAGGTTGCGGTAACCGGCAGGAAGATGGATCAGAAGATTTACTATCATCATTCCGATTATGTCGGCGGTATGAAGCAGGCGACATTGAGAGAGAAGCTGAACAAGAGACCGGAAGAGGTTATCGAGCATGCTGTTAAGGGAATGCTTCCTAAGGGACCTTTGGGACGTGAAATGTACAGGAAACTCTTCGTTTACGCGGGACCTGAGCACAAGCATGCAGCTCAGAAGCCGGAAGTATTGACATTTTAATCAAAGGGACAAATAAAGGAGGAAATTAAAATGGCAAAAACAGCAAATGCTTCAAGATATTATGGCACAGGCAGAAGAAAGAAGTCTGTTGCCCGAGTATATTTAATGCCCGGTACAGGTAATATTACAATCAATAAGAGAGGGATTGACGATTATTTCGGATTGGAGACGTTGAAGGTTATCGTTCGTCAGCCCTTGGTAGCGACAGACACGGTAGAGAAGTTTGACGTGCTCGTAAACGTATGCGGCGGCGGCTACACAGGCCAGGCCGGAGCAATCAGACACGGAATCTCCAGAGCCCTGCTGCAGGTTGATGCAGACTACAGACCGGTGCTCAAGAAGGAGGGCTTCTTAACCCGTGACCCTCGTATGAAGGAGAGAAAGAAGTACGGTTTGAAAGCCGCAAGAAGAGCGCCACAGTTTTCAAAGAGATAAGGATTACTGCGAATTGCGGTATACAGAAGGGGTCCTCGAGTTTACTCGGAGGACTCCTTTAGTATACCGTAATTCATAGGAATGCAAGAGATGACCGACATGTAGCGAAGCGGAATGGAGGTTGTCGCTTGCATTTGCAGTAATCCGAATGGCATGGAAAAGCTTGCATTCAAGGGCTTTTTTATATACTTTTCCGTTCGCAGATAACGTTAGTAACCGTATGAAGCAGTAAGAGATGACCGAGATGCAGCGAAGCGGAATGGAGGTTGTCTTTTGCGTTCGCAGTAATCCGAGCGGCGGAGATTCCATAAACACAAAAGGATGGATGGAACTTCAATGAATTTACACTTTGACGAATCATTAGGCGAAGGCTATAAAAGTAAAGCGCAAAAAATAAGAGTGATGAGCGAAAGCTGGGTGAGCAGGAACATGTTTTGTCCCTGTTGCGGTAACTCGCATATAGCTGAATTAAAAAATAACGCACCTGTTGCAGACATGAAATGTAACCGTTGTGGCGCAATATTTGAGTTGAAAAGCAAAGAGGGCAAAATCGGGAAAAAGATCAACGACGGCGCATATGCCACAATGCTCAAACGGATAACGGATATTACCAATCCGGAGCTGTTTGTAATGCGGTATTCCGCAGATTATATCGTAACCGATTTTATTTTGATTCCTAAGTTTTTCTTTGTTCCGCAGATCATAGAGAAACGAAAGCCGCTTGCCGCTGCGGCGCGGCGTGCAGGGTGGACGGGCTGCAATATTTTATATTCCGAAATCCCGGAGCAGGGGAAGATACGCATAATTAAAGATGGAATCATTGAACCCGCAGAGGCGGTAGTGGAAAGGTATGCACAGATAAAAAGTTTGGAAACCGCCAATATCGCTTCACGTTCGTGGTTGTTGGATGTGCTCAATTGCGTGAATGATATAGAAACGAACGAATTTTATTTGCAGGATGTATACGCATACACAAAAATCTTACAGGCAAGGCATAGCGAGAATCATAATATAGAGGCGAAAATCCGTCAGCAGCTTCAATTCCTGAGAGACAAGGGCTTTATCGAGTTTTTGGGCAGGGGTCATTATAAAAAACGATTTATCCCCGAAAATTAGCTTTTCTCTGCCGATTGTGCTATACTGATATCAACAAAATAAGCGAGAGGAAGGGGAAAAACCATGAACAGAAAAACAGCGCGGGAAAAGGCAAAGGCCCTTGTGGAGCAGATGACATTGGAGGAGCGCGCAAGTCAGCTCAGTTATAAGGCGCCTGCGATCGCACGGCTTGGGATTCCGGCGTACAATTGGTGGAACGAGGCGTTGCACGGCGTCGCAAGGGCGGGGCAGGCCACCGTATTCCCGCAGGCGATCGGAATGGCCGCGACCTTTGATGTGGATTTGATAAGAGAAATCGCGGATGCTGTGGCGACCGAGGGGCGTGCGAAATACAACGCGTATGCCGCCTTGGACGACCGCGACATTTATAAAGGGCTTACCTTCTGGTCGCCCAATGTCAACATCTTCCGCGATCCCCGCTGGGGAAGAGGACATGAGACCTACGGGGAGGATCCGTACCTGACGAGCCGTCTGGGCGTGGCCTATGTGAAGGGGCTTCAGGGCGAGGGCGAGACCATGAAGGCCGCGGCCTGCGCCAAGCATTTTGCGGTGCATTCGGGCCCCGAGGCACTGCGCCATGAGTTCAACGCCGAGGTGTCCAAGAAGGACATGGAAGAGACCTATCTTCCCGCCTTTGAGGCGTTGGTGAAGGAGGCGGGGGTGGAGTCCGTGATGGGCGCCTATAACCGCACCAACGGCGAGCCGTGCTGTGGCAGCAAGACGCTCCTGCGGGATATTCTCCGCGAAAAGTGGGGCTTCGAGGGACATGTTGTCTCCGACTGCTGGGCGCTTCGGGATTTCCATGAGCACCATAAAGTGACCTCAACCTTCCGCGAGTCCGCCGCGATGGCGATGGCGGCAGGGTGCGACCTCAACTGCGGTGTGACCTATCTGCATCTGCTGGGCGCCTGCGAGGATGGGCTTGTCACACAGGAGCAAATTACCGAGGCCGCGATACGGCTGTATACCACGCGCTATCTGCTGGGGCTGTTTGACGGCAGCGAGTATGATTCGATACCTTATGACAAGGTGGAGTGCGCACAGCACTTGGCGCTGGCCGGGAAAGCGGCGGCGGAGAGCTTTGTGTTGCTCAAGAATGACGGAATCCTGCCGCTGAAAAAGGAGCAGATAAAGACCTTGGGCATCGTCGGGCCGAACGCGAACAGCCGCGTCGCGCTGATTGGGAACTACCATGGGACGGCCTCGGATTTTGTGACGGTTCAGGAGGGGCTGATGCGGTATCTCGGAGACGACGTGCGGGTATTGACCTCCGTTGGCTGCGAGCTGTTCAAGGAGAAAACGGAGAATCTGGCCGAGAAGTTTGACCGTCTGGCCGAGGCGAAGATCGTCGCGCAGAACAGCGACGTGGTTATTCTGTGTGTGGGCTTGGATGAGACCATGGAGGGTGAGGGCGGCGACGTAAGCAATATGGACGCGTCCGGCGACAAGCGGGATTTACAGCTTCCCGAATCTCAGCGGCGGCTGATGGAAGCTCTTGCGGAAACTGACACGCCTGTCATTCTTTGCATGATGGCGGGAAGCGATGTGGATTTGAGCTATGCGTCGGAGCATTTCTCCGCTGTTTTACAGCTCTGGTATCCGGGCGGACAGGGCGGCTTTGCGGCGGCGGAGGTGCTCTTTGGGGAATGCTCCCCTTCCGGAAAGCTTCCCGTAACCTTCTATGAGACGCTGGAGGAGCTTCCGGCCTTTACGGATTATGCGATGAAGGGCAGAACCTATCGCTATATGGAACAGAAGGCGCAGTACCCCTTCGGCTACGGTCTGACCTATGGAAAGTGTAGTGTTACGGCGGTTGCGGCCTGCAAGGCCGCGGCTTATGACGCTGCGGATACCGGTGTTGCAGATAGTGACGTTGCGGCTTATGACGCTGCGGATAGTGACGCTGCGGATACGGCGCTCAGGATAAAGGCATCGGTAAAGAATGCGGGGGCCGCAGACACGGAGGACGTTTTGCAGGTCTATGTAAAGAAGGAGGACTCCGAATTGGATACGCCGAATCCCTCGCTCTGCGCGTTTGCGCGCGTGGCGCTCCGGCAGGGGGAGGAGAAGGAGCTTACGATTGCGATACCGCAGACGGCGCTCACGGTGGTAAACGATGACGGAGAGCGCGTCTCGGGCGGAGCAAACTATCGGTTTTTCGTGGGCTTTTCACAGCCGGATGCGCGGAGCGTGGAGCTTATGGGAGAAAGACCGCAGGAGCTTGCCTGGAGCATGGAGTGAGAAAGGATTTGCCGCAAACGCGTTTATAAGGCGGCGCAGAATGGGGAAAATGACAATCGAGATTAAGGAATTTACCGAGGACAAAATAGAGGATGCCGTGCGCTATGAAAGGGCGCTGCGCGCGGAGGAGGATTTCTACGGGTGGGAGATTGACGACGCTTATATTCAGGCGGTGCGCAATACCTTTGCGGACAGCCGCTTTGCCAACGCGCTCTCCCTGCTGGCGTATGTGGACGGGCAGGCGGTGGGGAGAATCGACACCTCCCTGATAGCGAGCCGCTTTGACGGGACGCTGAACGCTTATCTGGACTGGATCTGCGTGATTAAGAGCTATCGGCACGCGGGCGTTGCGCAGATGCTTTTGCGGGAGGCACGGCGGCGTTTGAAGGAGCAGGGTGCGGAGAAGCTGATTGCGCTTATGGCGGCCAATGACGAGGCGCAGCGCTTCTACCGCGCGGTGGAGAACGCCAAAATTCACGACGAGGGGATTTGGATGGATTTGTGATTCCGCAGAGTGGAATCATGGGAGGTTAGCGTGGAAAGCCGACAGGCCTTCGTTCTACACATGGTTGAATCCGTCCGCAAACTTCTATTTGCCGGTTATTGCCGGTATACCGACGACGCGCTTATGATAAGATTAAAATACTTGCAAAGCAACCGGAGGTAAGATTGAAAATTAAAATTTTCAATCTGCGCATAGTCTCAACAAAGCTGAGCCGGTAAAACAGCGCAGAAATGAGGTAGAAAGATGCTCAACGGTATCAAAGTCGGAAATTTTATCATGGAAAAGCGCAAGGCGCTGGGGTTGACGCAGCAGCAGCTCGCGGACAGGCTCAGCGTGTCCTTTCAGGCGGTGTCAAAATGGGAGAACGGGACGGCCTATCCCAATATTGAGATCCTCTGCGATTTGGCGCTGGCGCTGGACGTGACGGTGGATGAGATCCTCGCGGGCAGTGAGCGGGAGCCAGAAGGGCTTTCCTACAGCAAGGCGGGGGTTGACATTGCGTATACGGACACGATTAAGAAGGAGATGGCGCGGCATTTGGAGACGCGGGACAGGCGGGTGCTGAACGGCGTTGGCCCGTTCGCCTCGCTGTACGATATTCATTTCCCCGAGATGAAGGAGCCGGTGCTCGTCCTGAAGTCGGAGGAGCCGGGATCCAAACAGAAGCTGGCAATGGAGTACGGCTATACCGAATCCATCTGCCATGACATGATCAACCACCTTGTAAATGACATTGCCGTCATGGGCGCAAGGCCGCTGGCGGTACTGGACACGATTGTGTGCGGGAATGCGGAGAAGGATACCATCAAGACGCTTGTCAAGGGCATTGCGGACGCATGTCGGGAGAATGAGTGCTCCCTTGTGGGCGGCGAGACCTCGATACAGCCGGCGGTGGTGGACGCGGGCGTCTATGTGCTGACCTCAAGCATTGCGGGCATTGTCGAGCGCGGGAAAATGATCGACGGGAGCGCCATTTGCGAGGGCGATGTCGTGCTTGCCGTCGCGTCAAACGGATTGCACACAAACGGCTATTCCCTTGTGCGGCTTTTGATGGATAAGCTGCCGCAGATTAAGCTTGACAAGCTTGACGGACAGACCTTTATCGAGCAGATTATGAAGCCGCATACGCCTTACTATAAGGCGATAAAAGGGCTTTTGGGGGATGCCGCGCTGCACGGGATGGCGCACATCACGGGCGGCGGCATTGAGGGGAATCTGAGCAGGGTGATACCGGACGGGCTGACTGCGGAGATTGACCTCTCCCTGCTGCGGGCGCTGCCGATATTCAAGTACATTCGCAGCGCGGGAAATATCCGCGATGAGGAAATGCTGCATACCTTTAACTGCGGCGTGGGCTTTAACCTTGTCGTGGACGAACGGGATAAGGATTTTGTCATAAAGCATGTATCGCAGTTTTATGACTGCTACGAGATTGGGAGAATAAAGCACGGCAGCCGCAAAGTTCGGTTTATCAGCCGGATCAATTGGATGTGAAGGCGGACGCCGTCAAAACAGGAGGATTTGGGAACGTGAATATGGAATCCGAAGAGCGGAAAAAAGCGCTGGTGACCGGCGCGTCGAGGGGAATCGGCAGGGCGATAGCGGAAATGCTCGCCTCGGAGGGATTTGATTTGTACCTCACCTGCAACAAAAATACGGAAATGCTCCGGACGCTTGCCGAACAGCTTGCGGGCAGGTACGCGGTGCGCTGCCAATGCTTCTCTTTTCCGATATATGAGGAGGACGCGGTGGCGGAGATGTTCGCGCACATACCGTATCCGGATGTGGTGGTCAACAACGCGGGTATTTCGCATATAGGACTTATGACAGATATGTCATATTCTGAGTGGCGGGAGGTGATCGCGACCAATCTCGATTCCTGCTTTTTGATATGCAGGGAGGCGGTTCCTAGAATGGTACAGCGCAAAAAGGGAAAGATTATTAATATATCCTCCGTGTGGGGGAATGTCGGCGCCTCGATGGAGGTCGCGTATTCTGCTTCTAAGGGTGGCGTCAACGCGTTTACCCGCGCGCTTGCCAAAGAGCTTGGGCCGAGCAATATTCAGGTAAACGCGATAGCCTGTGGGGTGATTGATACCGAGATGAATCAGTTTCTGTCTGCGGAGGAGCGCGCGGCGCTGGTGGAGGAGATTCCCGCGGACCGTATCGGGAAGCCGCAGGAGGTGGCGGAGCTGGTGAGAAGCCTTTGCAGGGGGAATGATTATCTGACCGGACAGATTATTTCCCTGGACGGCGGATGGATATAGCGGGAAACTGCAAAATGGAGGGAAAGCATATGTATGATTTATTGATTTTGGGTTCCGGCCCCGCCGGGCTTGGCGCGGCGATTTATGGAGTGCGGGCCGGCATGGAGCTTGCGGTGATAGACAGAAGCCCTGTGAGCGGCGGACAGGTGCTGACGACCTATGAGGTGGACAATTATCTTGGCTTCCCTCAAATCAGCGGAAGCGATATCGCGGATAAATTTCACGCGCACGCGCAGCAGCTTGGCGTGCCCTTTATCACCGCGGAGGTATCCGGCGTGACGCTGGAGGGCGCTGTCAAGGTCGTGCACACGGACAGGGGCGATTACGAGGCGAAAACCTTGATCCTTGCGACCGGAGCGACTCATGCGATGCTCGGCGTGGCGGGTGAGCAGCGCCTTGCGGGGATGGGGGTATCCTACTGTGCGACCTGTGACGGCGCGTTTTTCCGGAAGCGCACGGTTGCGGTAGTCGGGGGCGGGGACGTTGCGGTGGAGGACGCGATATTTCTCGCCGGCCTGTGCAGCAAGGTATATCTCATCCATCGGCGCGGCGCGCTGCGGGCGGCCAAGAGCCTTCAGGATAAGCTTTTCACCCATGAGAATGTCGAGGTGCTCTGGAACAGCGAGGTGAAAGAGATTTCAGGGGAGGACATGGTGGAGCGCGTTACCGTTTATAATAAGGAAAGAAAAGAGGAGAGCGTTCTGGAGCTCAACGGGATTTTTATCGCCGTGGGCATCAACCCCAACACGGAGCGCTTTCAGGGACTTGTGGAGATGGACGAACACGGATATGTCCTTGCGGACGAGAGCTGCGAGACCTCCGCGGCGGGCGTTTTTGCGGCGGGAGACATCCGCAGAAAGCCCATGCGCCAGATTATAACGGCGGTCGCGGACGGCGCCAATGCGGTCAATTCCGCGCAGAGGCTGCTATAGTTGTTAAAAACTTGTAATTGTTATAAGAATTTTTAACATGGAGATTTCGATATATTTTTTATGATAAAATCTGTAATCCGCGTAAAAATGGGCAAAAATGCTCGAAACCGGTATGAAATGGTATAAAACATGGCTTGACATTTAACAAAATATGTGGTAATTTAATTCAAGGGTGTAACAAAATTGTAACAATTAATAGTCAAAATGAAACATTAATGACAAATTTCTTTTACACTGCTTGGAGGATTATCAGATGAACAAGTATGGAATGAGGATTGTGGCATGTGCGCTTGCGGGTACATTGGTATTTTCAGGATACCAAATGACGCTTGAAGCAAGAGTAAGTCATTCCTCCGTTCCGGTTGCGGGCATAGCGGTTGCGCTGGACGAGGGAAGTACCATACAGGATTTACAGATAGAGGTTGTGGAGAACATTGCTTATTTGGAGAGCGTTTCCGGTGTTCGTCCGAACATCGTGGAGGCGGCGGAGCGGGCTGCCATCTCTGAATTGGGAATTTGGTCGGTTGTACAGTCGGTTCCCGAGGCTCTGGTAAGAACGCCGGAGGTGCTCGGGTCGTTTTTGGAGGCAACGGAGGCTTCCGTTGCGTCGCCACAGGCAGATGACGCGGCTTCCGAGGCGGCAGAGACGCCGCAGAGTGGAGAGGAAGCGGATGCGCAGGATGAGACGGACGATGTGAAGCTCAGCGCAGGCTTTTCCGCGACCGAGGTATATGACGGCACCGACACGGATACCGATACCGAGGAGGAGGGAACTGAGGCGACGGAGGAGATGACCGAGGAAGAGACCACCGAGGAGGAGACGGAGGAAGCAATCGAGGAAGAGGCCACGGAGGAGGAGACCGAAGAGGAGCAGGACTTCTCGGGACTTGTTATCGCTCGTGTAAATAATTATGTGAATGTCAGAAGCATTCCGAGCGAGGAGGGCGAGATTGTCGGCAAGCTGTATGATAAATCCGTCGGTGAGTTCATTGAGGAGGAGAACGGTTGGTACAAGATTACCTCCGGGAATTGCACGGGATATGTGAAGGGCGAGTTCTGCGTAGTAGGGGAAGAGGCCGAGGCGCTTGCAAAAGAGGTCGGCACTACATATGCGATTGTCAACACGACGACCCTGAAGGTAAGAAAGGAAGCCGGCACGGATTCGGCAGTGCTCGGACTGGTTCCGATAGGAGAAGAGCTTATTGTAGTCGAGGAACTCGACGGCTGGGTTAAGATAGCCATTGAAGAGGGCGACGGTTACGTTTCAAGAGAGTTTGTCAACCTCAGGACGGATTTTGTACACGCGGAGTCCAAAGAGGAAGAGGAAGCGAGACTTGCGAGGGAGGCTCAGGCGCGTGAGGCGGCGAGAGCGGCGGCAGCGTCCACGGCGGCGGCAAGAGCAGCTGTGACACCGCAGGAGAAGTCGGCGAATACGCAGGCCGTAATCGCATCCGCACAGAGTACCGCGGCCTCCTCCGAGGGTAGCGAGATGGGCAAGGCAGTCATCAATTATGCGACGCAGTTTGTGGGCAACCCGTATGTGTACGGAGGCTCCAGCCTTACGAACGGTACGGACTGCTCCGGCTTCGTAATGAGCGTATATGCGAACTTTGGCGTAAGCTTACCGCATTCCTCATCCGCGCTCAGAAGTCAGGGCTATGACGTCGGCGGACTGGAGAATGCGCAGCCGGGCGATATCGTCTGCTATTCGGGTCATGTGGGATTGTATGTCGGCAACGGACAGATTGTACATGCGAGCAACAGCAAGACGGGAATTATCGTTTCCAGCGCGACCTACAGAAGCGTTCTGACGGTGAGAAGAATATTCTAAAGCGCACGCAGAGAGAACAGTGTATAGAGGAGGCATCGGGCCGAACGGTCCGGTGCCTTTTGACATATTGCACAAAAAAGCGGATGAAATGAATTATGACATAAGGGTCACTTTTCATTGCTTTCAAAAAATATCCACATTTCAAAAGGTCAAAAAGGGCGAAAAATGGACTTATACACCGATTTATCCACATTATCCACAGGAATGAACAGATTTTCGGGCGGGTCGGACAGGCAAAACAGACAAACAAAGGTTTTGTGCAGAAATCATAAAAATCATTAAAAACGAAAAAATTTTGAAAAAACACTTTACAAAATTAATGTCTAAAAATGTCGGAAAATGAGGAGAAAATTGAAAAAATTTTATTATAAATCACAAAAAATATTGAAAAAACAGACAGATGTGATATAATTACAGTACAATTAAGTGCGAAGGGATGTGGGCAGAATGAAATTTATTATTAGCGGAAAAAACATTGATATCACCCCCGGCTTAAAGGCGGCGGTTGAGGACAAGATTGGCAAGCTTGAGAAATATTTCACGCCGGAAACGGAGGTGCACGCGACGCTGAGCGTTGAGAAGGAGCGGCAGAAGGTAGAGGTCACCATCCCGATTAAGGGAACGATTATCCGCTCGGAGCAGGTCAGCAGCGATATGTATGTATCCATTGATTTGGCGGCGGAGATTATAGAGAGACAGTTGAAGAAATACAGGAACAAGTTCCGGTCGGAGCAGCAGGCGGGCGCGGCCAGCCTCAGGACGGATTTTGTTGACAGCAGCTACGAGGCGGACGAGGAGGAGATTCGAATCGTGCGCTCCAAGAAGTTTGACATCAAGCCGATGTACGCGGAGGACGCGTGTATCCAGATGGAGCTTTTGGGACATGATTTCTATGTATTCTGCAATGCGGAGACGGATGAGGTCAACGTAGTGTACAAGCGCAAGGGCAACACCTACGGACTGATTGAGCCGGAGCATTGAGCGGAACAGGCTGCAATGACAGCTGCCATTGCATTTGCCATAAATAAAGAACAGCATTTGCGGGTATCGGTTTTCCGATGCCCGTATTTTGTCTGCTTTATAGGAAATTGTGACAGCGTGAATTATTTAAATAAAGAGCGAGGTTTTTTGCACTTGATTTTTCCGCGTGCCCGTGAAATTAGAAATCACCCTCAAATGTACTGAAAACAAGAGAAAACATCATATATTACAGAGAGCATGTAAACAGATGTGGTGATGGTTTGAGAAGCAGAATGATGATTTTCCTGATTGTGGGTGTGCTGGCACTGGCCGGTGGTATCTGCCTGTATGAGAGCAGGACAAAAAGCGTTGCTGTGACGCAGAATACGGGAGATTATATTAAGTGGGTGGACTTTAACGCTTCCAGCGAAGCCTTGAAAAAGGCGTGTCTGCTGGATGTGGAGAGCTACGAGAGCGAGGTGCATCTGGACTGGATTGCGCTGCTCGCGTATGCGGCCGCGCGCGGCGGCGGGGAATTTGACAAGAAGTCGGTCGGCTATATAGAGGACATTGCAAGGCAGCTTACCGCGGGGGAGACGACGCAGGAGGCGCTCGCGGAGAAATACAAGTATTTTTCTTATTATTATGAGGCCTATCAGGCAGTGCTCGGCGGGATGCTCGGGGAATATGAGCTGGAGGATGAGAGCGGGGAATTTCGGAAGAAATACGGGCTGAAGGCCTTTTCGCCGATTGCGAAGGGCTTTGCGTATCAGGACTATGATGATTTCGGGGTGTCGCGGAGCTTCGGGTATAAACGGCAGCATCTCGGACATGATATGATGGGGCTTATCGGCACGCCCATTATCGCCTGTGAATCGGGCTACGTCGAGGCGCTCGGCTGGAACCGCTATGGCGGCTGGCGCATCGGCATTCGGAGCTTTGACAAAAAGCGGTATTATTACTATGCGCATCTGCGCCAGAATCGGCCCTATGCGGACGGACTCAAGGAGGGCGATTATGTGACGGCAGGGGACGTCATCGGCTATATGGGGCATACCGGCTACAGCGACACGGAGAATGTCAACAATATAGACGTCGTGCACCTGCATGTGGGGCTTCAAATGATTTTTGACGAGTCGCAGAAGGACGGGAACAATGAGATTTGGATCGATTTCTATCAGCTCGCGCAGTTTCTGGCGGCGAATCGGTGCGAGGTGGTGCGGGACGATAGGACCAAGGAGTGGGACAGACGCTTTGCGCTGCGCGACCCTGTTGTGGAGGCCGCGAAAGCACAGTGAGGGTATTCTTGAATTCCTATACAGATTTCAGTACAAATAGATTGCTTTTTTTTTAACAATATGGTAAAATAATCACGGTGATTGTCATAAAAATAACAATCATAAAAGAAAATAAAAGTTGTTTGAAACGGATGGAGGAAAAGAGAATGGCAAAGAAAATCGTATTAGCAGGTGCATGTCGTACCGCAATCGGTACTATGGGTGGTTCCCTCAGCACAACTCCCGCAGCGGAGCTGGGTTCTATTGTGATTAAGGAAGCTTTAAACAGAGCGGGTGTCGCACCTGATAAGGTTGACCATGTATATATGGGATGTGTTATTCAGGCTGGACAGGGTCAGAACGTGGCACGTCAGTCGGCTATCAAGGCAGGACTTCCGATTGAAACGCCGGCGGTCACCGTCAATGTGGTGTGCGGTTCCGGTCTGAACTGTGTCAATATGGCGGCCCAGATGATTATCGCGGGAGACGCGGACGTTGTTGTGGCCGGCGGTATGGAGAATATGTCGATGGCGCCGTTCGCTTTGCCGAATGCCCGTTTCGGATACAGAATGAACAACGGCACTCTGGTGGATACCATGATAAGTGACGCGCTGTGGGATGCGTTCAACAATTACCATATGATTCAGACCGCGGACAATATCTGCGACGAGTGGGGAATCACGCGCGAGGAGCTGGATGCGTTTGCGCTCAAGAGCCAGCAGAAGGCGGAGGCCGCGCAGAAGTCCGGCGCGTTCGACAAGGAAATTGTTCCGGTTATGGTGAAGAAGAAGAAGGAGACGGTGGAGTTCAAGGTTGACGAAGGCCCCAGAGCAGGCTCCACCATGGAGGGGCTGGCAAAGCTCCGTCCGATCAACAAGGATAAGTATGTGACGGCGGGCAACGCGTCCGGCATCAACGACGGCGCGGCGGCAATCGTTGTGATGAGCGAGGAGAAGGCGAAGGAGCTGGGCGTAAAGCCGATGGCAGAGTGGGTTGCAGGCGCGCTTGCGGGCGTTCGCCCCGAGGTGATGGGTATCGGCCCTGTGGCTTCCACCAAGAAGGTATTGGCAAAGACCGGCATGAAGATTGAGGACTTTGACATTATCGAGGCAAACGAGGCGTTTGCGGCGCAGTCCATCGCGGTTGGAAGAGATCTGGGCATTGATGTGGAGAAGCAGTTGAATCCGAACGGCGGCGCGATTGCGCTGGGCCATCCGGTAGGCGCTTCCGGCTGCCGTATTCTGGTGACCCTGCTGCATGAGATGGAGGCGAAGGACGCAAAGACAGGCCTTGCGACACTGTGTATCGGCGGCGGTATGGGCTGTTCCACAATCGTTAAGAAGTACGAATAGAGAAGTCCTGAGTCCATGAAAGAGAAGGAGAGAGAGCGAGATGGAATATATTTTATATGAAGAAAACGGTGCGGTGGGCAAGATTACCATCAACCGCGAGAAGGCGTTAAACGCGCTGAATTCCCAAGTGCTTGACGAGCTGGACGCGGCGCTGGACGCGGTAGATCTGAATGCGGTGAGGTGCCTGATCCTTACGGGCGCGGGTGCGAAGTCCTTTGTGGCGGGCGCGGACATCGGTGAGATGAGCACGCTCACCAAGGCGGAGGGGGAGGCCTTCGGCAAGAAGGGCAATGATGTTTTCAGGAAGCTTGAGACCTTCCCGATTCCCGTGATTGCGGCGGTCAACGGCTTTGCGCTCGGCGGCGGCTGTGAGCTTGCAATGAGCTGTGATATCAGGATCTGCTCTGACAACGCGGTGTTTGGACAACCCGAGGTCGGCCTTGGCATCACCCCAGGCTTTGGCGGTACGCAGCGTCTGGCGCGTCTGGTAGGCGCGGGAATGGCAAAGCAGATGATTTATACGGCGAGAAACATCAAGGCGGACGAGGCTTATCGAATCGGTCTTGTCAATGCGGTTTATCCGGCGGAGGAGCTGATGGCGCAGGCGGAGAAGATGGCGTCGGGCATTGCGAAGAATGCGCCAATCGCCGTCCGCAACTGCAAGAAGGCCATCAACGAGGGCTTGGATGTCGATATGGATCAGGCGGTTGTCATCGAGGAGAAGCTGTTTGGCGACTGCTTTGAGACGGAGGATCAGAAGTACGGCATGGCGTTTTTCTTAGATAAGAACAAGGAAAAGGTGAAGGAGCCGTTCAAGAACTGCTGACAGGAGGCGCTGATGTGGACATAAAAAGAGGCGGCAGAATCATGGCGGGCATAATGCTCATGGCGGCTGCGGTGATCATGATTCCGATAGAAGCGGTTCGGGGAAATATTTGGCTGACAATGTCCGGAATCTGTTTTGGCATTGGCGGAATACAAATTTTCTTAGAAAACAGAAAAAATAAGAATGTAAAGAATAAGGAGGACTTACAATGAAGGTAGGGATTATCGGTGCGGGGACAATGGGTTCCGGAATCGCGCAGGCGTTCGCAATGACAGACGGATACGAGGTATGCTTATGTGACATTAAGCAGGAGTTTGCGGACGGCGGAAAGGCGAAGATTTTGAAAAATCTCAACTTCCTCGTGGGCAAGGAGAAAATCACACAGGAGAAGGCGGACGAGATTGCAGGCAAGATTACAACGGGCTTAAAGGACATCTGTACGGACTGTGACCTTGTGATCGAGGTTGCGCCCGAGAATATGGAGATTAAGAAGACAACTTTCAAGGAGCTGCAGGCGATTGTAAAGCCGGACTGCATGTTCGCGACAAACACTTCCTCCCTCTCCATCACGGAAATCGGCGCAGGTCTGGACAGGCCCATGATCGGGATGCACTTCTTCAATCCTGCTGACAGAATGAAGCTGGTGGAGGTTATCGCGGGTGAGAATACCCCTGCGGAGCTGGTGGAGAAGATTAAGGCGATTTCCACTGAGATTGGCAAGACGCCGGTGGAGGTCAAGGAAGCGCCCGGCTTTGTCGTAAACAGAATCCTGATTCCGATGATCAACGAGGCAATCGGCATCTACGCGGACGGCATCGCGAGTGTGGCGGATATTGATGAGGCGATGAAGCTCGGCGCATCCCATCCGATGGGGCCTCTGGCGCTCGGCGATTTGGTGGGTCTTGATATCGTGCTCGCAATCATGGAGGTACTGCAGAACGAGACGGGAGATTCCAAGTATCGCCCGCACCCGCTTCTGAGAAAGATGGTTCGCGCCGGCAAGCTCGGCAGAAAGACCGGAAAGGGCTTCTACGACTATTCTAAATAACAGCGGGAAAGACGATAGAGACAGTTGAAATAATATAGTATAAAATGGAGGAACAATAACATGGATTTTACATTGAGTAAAGAGCATGAAATGGCGAGGGCTCTTTTCAAGGAGTTCGCTGAAAAAGAGGTAAAGCCTCTTGCAATCGAAGTAGACG
Source organism: Roseburia sp. (assembly GCA_023664265.1). GTDB lineage: Bacteria > Bacillota > Clostridia > Lachnospirales > Lachnospiraceae > COE1. The sequence goes on along the minus strand of JAMPFV010000023.1, from coordinate 18,229 downwards.
AGACGGAGGAATTTCCGAGAGCCACCGTCGAGAAGATGGCGAAGGCCGGCTTTATGGGAATCCCCATTCCCAAGGAGTATGGCGGACAGGGCTGTGACGTCCTGACCTACGCGATGTGCGTGGAGGAGCTGGCGAAGGTTTGCGGTACGACGGCGGTTATCGTGTCCGCGCACACCTCGCTGTGCTGCGACCCGATCTTGACCTTCGGCACGGAGGAGCAGAAGCAGAAGTATCTGCCAGACCTTGCGAGTGGAAAGAAAATCGGCGCATTTGGCCTTACAGAGCCCGGCGCGGGTACAGACGCACAGGGACAGCAGACCAAGGCCGTATTGGAGGGAGACGAGTGGGTGCTCAACGGCTCCAAGATTTTTATCACCAACGGTAAGGAAGCGGATGTCTATGTTATCTTTGCCATCACCGGCGTTGTCGAGAAGCGCGGCAAAATGACAAAAGAAATATCGGCGTTTATCGTAGAGAAGGGAACGCCCGGCTTCACCTTCGGCACGAAGGAGAAGAAGATGGGTATCCGCGGTTCTTCTACATACGAGTTAATCTTTACGGATTGCCGTATCCCAAAGGACAACCTGCTCGGACAGCAGGGCAAGGGCTTCAATATCGCGATGCATACCTTGGACGGCGGGCGTATCGGTATCGCGGCGCAGGCGCTTGGCATCGGTGAGGGCGCGCTCGAGAGAACGGTTGCGTATGTAAAGGAGAGAAAGCAGTTCGGCCGCGCAATCGGCGCGTTCCAGAATACGCAGTTCCAGCTTGCGGATATGGCGACGAAGGCGCAGGCGGCGCAGTTTATGGTATACAGAGCGGCGTGCACGAAGGATCAGTATACAAAGGACCACAAGACCTCCTACAATGTGGAGGCGGCTATGGCAAAGCTCTATGCGGCAGAGATGGCGATGGAGGTGACGACGAAGGCGGTTCAGCTCCACGGCGGCTACGGCTACACCAGAGAGTACGAGGTAGAGCGCATGATGAGAGACGCCAAGATTACGGAAATCTACGAGGGAACCAGCGAAGTCCAGAGGATGGTAATCTCCGCGAATCTGTTAAAGTAAGACGTGCAAGACTTTGTAAGCAGACAATTTTCTTGCTTGCAGGAGAAATTGGCTGATTATAAAGTCGGAGCGCGGTGCGGCGCAACGCGCGAACGAGAAAGCGAAGCTTTCGAGTGCACGTTTCGTTCATGTGAGCAATGTAAAAATTAAATAATATAAGGAGAATAAGCAATGAAAGTTGTAGTATGTGTAAAACAGGTACCTGACACAAAGGGTGGCGTAAAGTTCAATCCTGACGGTACACTTGATAGAGCTGCCATGCTGACCATTATGAACCCTGACGACAAAGCGGGCCTTGAGGCGGCATTGAGATTGAAGGACAAGTATGGCGCGGAGGTAACGGTTGTCACAATGGGACTTCCCAAGGCGGAGGAGGTTCTCCGTGAGGCGCTTGCGATGGGCGCGGACAAGGGCATTCTTGTGACAGACAGAGTGCTCGGCGGCGCCGATACATGGGCGACCTCCCAGACGCTTGCGGGCGCGATCCGCAACCTTGACTATGATTTGATCATCACAGGCCGTCAGGCGATTGACGGAGATACGGCGCAGGTTGGCCCGCAGATATCCGAGCACCTTGGCATTCCCGTAATCTCTTACGCGCAGAAGATTGAGATTGAGGGCGACAGCGTTGTCGTAGAACGCCAGTATGACGACAGATACCATGTGTTAAAGGCAAAGATGCCTTGTCTGGTCACGGCGCTTGCGGAGCTGAACGAGCCGCGCTACATGACGCCCGGCGGAATCTTTGACGCGTATAAGGCGGAGATTACCACTTGGGGCAGGGCTGATTTGAAGGATGTCGAGGACTCCAACCTTGGCTTAAAGGGCTCTCCGACACAGATTGCAAGAGCGTCCGACAAGGTTAGAAAGGGACAGGGCGAGAAGGTTACACTGGATCCGAACGAGTCCGTTTCCTACATCATGGGCAAGTTAAAAGAGAAGCATGTGATCTAATGAATCGCAATCATAATTATTATGGAGGTTTAACATGAACTTAGAAGAATATAAAGGCGTGTTTGTCTTTGCGCAGCAGGTAGATAACAAGGTGAGCGGTATTGCGCTTGAGTTGATCGGAGAGGGCAAGAGGCTTGCCGAGAAGTTGGCAACACAGGTAACAGCGGTTTTGGTCGGAAGCGGCGTGAAGGAGCTTGCGGATGAGCTTGCGGCTTACGGCGCGGACAAGGTTATCGTGGTAGATGACCCTGAGCTGAAGGAGTACAGGACAGAGCCGTACGCACATGCGCTGGCGTCGGTGATCAATCAGTATAAGCCGGAGATTTTGCTGGTGGGCGCTACGGCAATCGGCCGCGACCTTGGCCCGAGAGTATCTGCGAGAGTACATACAGGACTCACGGCAGACTGTACCTCTCTTGAAATCGGCGACTTCCCGATCAACCCTATCCCGGGAAAGGAGCAGAAGCACAACCAGCTTTTGATGACGCGTCCTGCGTTTGGCGGCAACACCATCGCCACGATTGCATGTCCGGATTTCCGTCCGCAGATGGCGACGGTACGCCCGGGCGTTATGCAGAAGCTTCCGAAGAAGGACGGCGCAAAGGCGGTAGTGGAGGAGTTTAACCCCGGCTTTACACCGGACAACAAGTATGTGGAGATTGTTAAGGTTGTAAAAAGCCTGTCCGATACGGTGGACATTATGGATGCGAAAATCCTCGTTTCCGGTGGCCGCGGCGTCGGAAGCCCTGAGAACTTCAAGCTGCTGGATGATCTGGCGGAGGCAATCGGCGGTACGGTAAGCTGCTCCCGTGCAGTAGTGGATGCGGGCTGGAAGAGCAAGGATCTGCAGGTCGGACAGACCGGTAAGACCGTTCGCCCAAATGTATATTTCGCGATTGGCATTTCCGGCGCTATCCAGCATCTGGCAGGCATGGAGGAGTCCGATATCATCATCGCCATCAACAAGGATGAGACCGCACCGATTTTCGATGTGGCGGATTACGGCATTGTGGGCGACTTGAATAAGATTTTGCCGATGCTCACCGAGCAGATTAAGGCGGAAATGGCCGCAAAGAATTAAAACGGTGTGACGGGACAGTTATGATGAATGCAACATAAATGCAACATAAATGTAGCATAAATGCAACATGAATGTGGCATAAATACGGTATAAATACGATACGGAGTTGTGTATAAAACGGAGGGCGGCAGCGCAGGCTGCGCCCTCCGTTTTTGGTTCTATAGGAAGCGGTGCATGGGCCGCGCGGCGGATAGGGCGAAGAACCGTTCCTGCCCGATTGAATTTTCTTTTGTGACGGTATGGATATAGGAATATAAGGTATAATAAAAATGAAAGATGCAACATTTTGATTAAATTGTTGCATCTTTCTGCTTACACTCTATATATCGGCAGAGGTTTTTAAAACTTTATACCTTTTTGAAATATTTTTTCATTTTTCTTTTCCTCTTGGATTCCCCATAAAAACAAAAAGACATATCGGGACATGCCAAAAAGCCCGCATGATCAAACGGCGGGCATAGTACGGATATGAAGCTTATTGTCCGCAAACGGCGGGGTTATGCCGGATGGCGGGATTCCGAAAGCGGGCGGAGATTATGCCGGATGGCGGAATTTTCCCCGGGGGCTTTTATAGATGTCGCGGTATACGGCGTCCTTGTCGTCCTGATCGATGCACAGATACCGCTTCGTGACGGACAGGGACGAGTGGTTGAAAATAAACATAATGACAACGGGGTCATGCCCCTGCTTCCACGCGTGATAGCCGAAGGTCGCAAAATAAAAAGGAGAGAAAAAAACTACAGCTTTATACTCAGGTTGGCACCGTCCCAGATGCATTCCTTGAGCAGGTCACGGATAAGGCCGTTTAGTTCGTCATAATCCAAGGCATCGAGATTATCGACAATGTGGCAGACCATTTTGTATTTGTTCTCCGTGTCTTTTTCGGACTTGGCGGACGCACGCTCTCTGGCAGAGAGTTCCAACAGCTCATACTTTAAAGCTGCGATTCGCTTATCGGACTGCTCTATTTCCGTGATTATGTATTTGGCAGCAGAGGAGTCAGAGTTTGCACCAAGGGCAGATGTAAGGTTGTTTATCTTTGCTTCTGCCTTATCAATGTCCTTCTGTATTTCGGAGCGTGAGCGCATAGCCGCGGCTTCAGTGTTCTTCGGAATGTAGTTGTCTATTGTGCTTTTATCCAAGGCAATATTTTTTAATATTTCAATCACGGCGTTATCCAGCATTGCCACGGGAACGGATGCACGGTCGCAGTATTCAACACCGCGCCGGCTCCTGTTCCGGCAAAAATAATTGTCATATGCTTTGTGACAGGCGTTGCTTACCGTATGTTTGGCTTTCATGGAATAGCCGCAGGAGCAGTGAAGCACGCCATTTAAGATACCTATTTTGTACTTGCGGGTCTTGTCAAACAGGTTTTTCCCAAAACGATCCTGAATTGACAGCCACTTTTCGGAGCTTATAAGCGGATGATGAAGCCCGACGGTTATGATCCATTTTTCCGGCGGGTTGACGGTGTGCTTTTGCCTCTTTCCGCCGGATGTTCTGCCGTATGCTATAATTCCGTATTCTCCCGTAAACTTACTCTCGTCACATCCGATAGAGCATCCGAGGGATTTAAAATATTCAAGGGTGGATTTATCGGCTGCGGCATAGTGCGGGTTTCTCAGAATATTATATAGTTGCGTGGCAGCAAAATACCCGCCGTTAAGAGTTTTAATGCCTTTGCGCCTGAAGTATGCTTCCAATCCATGCAGGGAGTAGTTGCCATCTAAAAAGGTATCAACAACCATATTCAGATAAGGAATTTCTTCGGGGTTCTCAACAAGAACGGAATGCTTTTTTCCCTCAATATTAATCCGTTTAAGTTGGAAGCCCGTGGGCGCTTTCCCGCCTGTCCATTTTCCGGACTTTGCCAGTTGCGTCATGTTGTCCGTAACACGTTCAGCGATGGTTTCACGCTCCATCTGGGCGAATACGGAGCATATGTACATCATTGCGCGCCCCAGAGGGGTACTGGTATCAATCTGCTCTTTGATGCTCACAAATTCTACATTGTGTTCGGTTAAGAGTGAAAAGAAATTGGAAAAATCAAGAACGTTCCTGCTGATGCGGTCAATCTTGTAGCAGATGACCACATTTAACTTACCATCTTTAATATCAGCCACAAGGCGGTTATAATCAGGGCGGCTGGTATTGGCTCCCGTGAAGCCCTCATCCTCATATCGGTATAATTCATAATCGGCATAATGGGATTTGCAGTATTCCGCGCCAAGGGTATACTGTACATCCGTAGAATCGGACGTATCTGAAAAATTTGATTTTCTTGCGTAATTCGCGATTTTTAACATATCACAACATCCTTTCTGAAAAAAATAGGTATAAGAAATAAAACCATTGAAAGACAAGGAAATTTGTGATATTATAGTAATGCGTTTAAATCAAATTCCTTTGTCAAACAGAGGTATTTGGGGCCGTCCGCTATTTGCAGTAGTGGGCGGTCTTTTATTTTTAGTGTTTAGCGCTGAATTATGATGCTTTTTCAGCGGACAAAATATCAAGAGTCTGTCTGTATTCTGTCGCGAGCGGTATTTTGGTAAATTCTACAGTGTTGTTAAAATTATTTTTAACAAACGCTTCTATCTCATCTAAGGTAACCTTAAAAAATTCCTTGCGTAAATTAATTCTGTTGACGCTCTGCTTTTCAAAATGTTGATGAAGAATAGTTTCAAGTGCAGGTGCATCATCAGCGAAAATCATTGCGTGTACATCAAATTCAAATGGAACAGAGGCGCTGCTCAATTCTTTAATGCGGTCCATTGGCTCAAGCCGTCGTGTCATTCCAATCTTATATATACCATCACCGAATGAACCGATATTGGATATGACATAAACAAAGCCTGCCTTTGCGTTGGCTTCCCGTTCAAGAACGGTTTCTTTTGAAGCTTCCAATTCTTTAAGTTTATCTTCTAATTCTTTGATTTTATCAATATAAAGTTGCTTTTCTGCATCATTTTGAGATTTTTGCATATAGGACATTAGCTTATTAATCTCGTTGGAGCATTGGGTTTGGTCTTTTTCAATTTTGGCTTTTTGGGCTTCTATTTCACGTCTGACTTTTTCTTCCTCAATCATTTGTTCCTTGATAGCCTTTTGCAGTTCGCGTTCCTGCTCCCGTTTAATTTCAGCAGTATATATCAAATTTAGTTCTTCAAGCTTATATTCCAAAAGCTTTTTCTGGATACTGATTCCATCTACAGAAAAAATTTTGTTTAATGTTTCGTAGGATTTTGTGATTTTGTTTCGCATGCTGTCTATATTTTTGGTGGAAATATTCATAAGTATATTGTCACACTCTGAATTGAAACAGCGAAGAATTTGCTTTACGTTATCATTAATTGTTTTTTTGGGACTGTTTGAGGTAACCAATACCGCTTTGTCCGATTTGATTAAATCTTTTTCCTGCTCCTTTAACATAGCTAATCGGTTCTTACAATCTTCTGAATTGAGGGTATCATATTCAGAAAAGTCATAGTGTGCAGTTAGCAGCTCTGACCGCAACAATGATAATTCCTGTTTGGCATCCTCATATTCCTGCGCCAAGTCACCCGTCAATTTCTCATATGAATTTTGAAGGGTGCTTATTTTCTCAGTGAGTTCATCGAATGTTCCATACTTTTCAGTCTGTTTCTGCCAAACTTTATACTGCCAGATGGTCAAAATAACAGCGATAATACCAAAAACAGGATAGATCCCGGTAAGAGCGAAAAATACTCCGATAAACCATGTGTGTAAGTAGAACTTAGACTTTAGTGCGTTAGATACGGTTTCTTTCATTTGTAATCTCCTTTACAGAATTAAAATGTTTTTGTAGTGAATTACATTATACAATAGATTACGTGTTATGGCAATCTGTACGAAACTGTAAAAAAGTGACGGCTGGTAAATTGTAGTCATTTAACGAATTTCCGTCAAACCATAAGGAATGAAAAAATAAGGGTATATTTCATTCACTGACAGATGCTATAATAACCCTACACAAAGGAGGATTTAAACGCATGAATTACAAAAAAGAGATAATAAAGCTCATTAGCGGACTGGACGAGGAAAAAGAAAAGAAATTCCTCTCGCAGATACTAATGATGATTAAAACTCACCTTTGGGGGTAGGCGGCAAGCCTACTCTTTTTTTGCCTTATTCAGCAGTTCTTCAGCCACATTTTTCAGCACCTGCTTGCCGGGATCGTCCAGTTTCTCATATATAACGATAAAGTTTTTTATCGTATCGGCAACAATATCATCCGTCGAGTCCAACAGCTTTTGGGTATATCTGGCCAATTCTTCATCCTTGGATAATTTGATAAACATTTCTTCATCAGGGCCGCCGTTGCGAAGCCAGTCTTCATTAACACCAAATTCGCGACAGATAGAAGCGATGACTTGGTCAGTTAAAGCGTTTATGCCTAATTCCCATTGTGCAACAGTATTTCTTTTTACGCTAAGCCTGTCAGCGAATTTTTGTTGTGTTAAATCAAGACTTTTTCGGATTTTCCTGACTCGGTCGTTCATTAAAATTCACCTCCTTTTCTTAACTACGCATTATACTATCAAAATTTGGTAACGTCAACAAAAAAGTCATTAAAACAACAAAAAGTCACAAAAATAGCAAAAAGGTATTGACAGTAGTCTTTTAAAGAATTAATATTGTCATGTAAAGACAAGGAAATGACATAGTGAAGGGGGTGAGAACTTTGTATCCAAGCATGATTTATACGGACAGAACTTTACGAATAGCAGATGAAATATTTGAAGTATTGGTAAAAGAAGGATGCACCGTAACAGAAGCGGAGGGAATACTCCATGAAGTAGTGAAATTATCCCGCCAATGCAGTACGGTGCAAAGAGCAAATTGCCAAGAAAAGTTTAAGGATTATGCAGAGCAGCAAGAACAGTGTTGAGAGCGTTTTCTTGGTGCTCACTGTCGGGAAGCTCAAGCAATGCTTTTGCAATAATGCAGTTACGGGTTACGTTATCATGCCCATGCGTTCCTCCGATGGTAAAAAACATACATTCCCTAACACAATCGCCATTGACAAAAGGGCAGAAAGTTCTCTTATCCATTTAATAAACTCCTTCTTTCTTTTGTACTCGGTTGCGGTAACAGCCTGTGAGTACAGTATAAAGCGGGGGATGGAGAATGGCAAGGAAATGACATAGCAAGGAGGTGAGGGGATATGAAATATTTTGAAAAGTTTTTCGTTTGTCCAAATTGTAAAAGTCCGTTATACAGAAAAAGCGCAATGAAGATTGGCACTATCAGAGAGGACGGATATTGTCCGAAGTGCGGAGCTAATCTCACCGGTGCCAAAAAGACGGCACTGGTGAGATTAAAAAAATCATCAAAGTAATTTTTGCAGATAATTTCCGAATGAAGTGGGTTTTCCGCATAGACCACAGAAACGCTGTTCAGGATTAGCCAAAATCTTTTTATAGCGCTCGCAATTATTATTGATGCAATAATTTTCGCTATGGATAGGACGAGGGGTACCACAATTTGTACAGAAATTGTCATTTTCCGGAATACTTGAGCCACATTTAATACATGTAATTACCTTACACATTTTATTTTTCTCCCTTCTTTTGTACTCGGCTGCGGTAACAGCCTGTGAGTACAGTATAAAGCGGGGGATGGAGAATGGCAAGGAAATGACATAGCGAAAGGGGGGTGAGAATATGATATTTATTCCCGGAGAGATAGCAATTGACAATGAAAGCATTATTACTCAAATGAACCGCGTAAACGAAGCGCAGTATGCATTTGAGGATGAATTGGACAAATTGCGCAAATTGCTGACAAAAGGGGAAGTAACAGAAAAGGGGAGTTCCGAAACCTCCCCCAAAATCAGATTTCATTAAGCAACTCGTAATTATATCGTGTCAGGACTTCGGCGATAACCGTTGAATTGACATCTATCAGTTGGCGGATGGCCTTTTCAGTGCAAAGTTTTTTAGAGTCGAGACCCTTTGCAATATCTGAAATTTTCTGATAGATTGCATCATCGTGGTATGCCTTAGACAGAGCTGATTCGAAATCAAACGCAAAATCTATGTTTGCCATAATATAATGTCTCCTCCTTTCTTTTGTACTCGGCTGCGGTAACAGCCTGTGAGTACAGTATAAAGCGGGGGATGGAGAATGGCAAGGAAATGACATGGTAAAGGAGGTAGGGGCAAAGTGCGAATATATAACAGGAAAGCGAATGACTGCGCACTGCAACATATTAAGGTATTTCATAAACAGGCGCATTTGGAAGAGACGGCAGATTTTGAGGAACCTTGTCAAAACTGCATTCACAAAGCGAAATGCAATTTTGACTGGGTCTCCATTCTGTGGCCTATAAGACTGCATTCGGATGTAAAAATCAGTTTGGCCGTTCCGGAGCAGAGTCTACAACCGGACAATATCCGTTGCGAGACTGTGAAGGATACGGGCATTCATCACCATATGGACAAGAATAGCCCGTAATTCTATAGCCGGGGGTTGTACTTCCAAGAAATAAAATTTCAGTGTAGGTAATATTAACAGTCTGTGTTTGGTTAGTATACGGGCAATTCCCTGAATGCCTAAGAATTTTTTTGCGGTTCATGTTTACGTTCCTTTCTTTTATACTCGGCTGTTGCAGCAGCCTGTACATCAAGTATAGGGGAAAAAGAAGAGGAATACAAGCATAGGCAAAAACACGGGCATAAGTAACAGTAAGAGAGGAGTAAGGATATGTTGTCGGAAAATACAAAGAAAGATGTAAAGGCTCTGGCTGCAATAATGATGCAGTTAGACAATACGGGCAGGACGATCATGTTGTCAAATGCGACGGTTCTTTTGGCAAGGCAGGAGATGAACGGAGGCGGGACTGTGGGTGTAACTCCTATGGGGCAGCAGGAGCAGGGGGAGGGGCATCAGACATGAAAACCGTTGAAAAAGAAAAGAAAGTATCCGTTAAGGTCACTTTTACGGACGGATACCGGAAACGCTTCACCGAAGCAATCCTGAAAATATACGAAAACAGGTTAAAACAGGAAGGAAGATGAAAAGAAACAGCCGTTACGTTGGCGCGTAACGGCTGATGGGATACTGCAAATGCAATACCTGAAACTATAAAAATTATACCACTTATTGCGTTTACAGTCAACAAAAAAACTCGGTCGAAAGCCGATTTTGACCTTGATTAAACTATTAACTTTGGACAGGAAAACGCGGAAGGAGGTATGATTTTGTATTTTAAGACGGTGACCAAGGCGGGGAGGACCGTTGAGGTGACAAAGAGCTACACAAAACGGGTGGGGACAAAGATAAGAGGAAACAAAAACAGGCCGACGGTTGAGGAAATGGAAAAAATAAATCAGCTGAACGCCGAGAGGACCCTGCGCCTGAAGATAAATAATAATTTCGGTACGGACGATCCTTTTATAACCCTGACGTACAAAAAAGATGAACGACCGAATCCGGAGCAGGCAAAGAAAAACATCAAGAAGCTCATAGACAGGCTGCGGGTCAGATTTAATAAATCGGGAGTAAGTCTTAAATGGGTATGTGTGACGGAGTATCAGAACAAAGCGATACACCATCACTTGCTGATAAATCATATTGAGGGGCAGGACGTTTCCAAGATGGTCCGTGAGCTGTGGAAGTTCGGCAGGCCGGATTTTAAGTATTTGGACGACACGGGACAGTATAAAGACCTTGCGGCGTACCTTATCAAAGAAACGTCAAAGACCTACAAGGCCCATGACGGCATAAAAAAGCAAAGATACGGATGCAGCCGCAATCTGCAGATGCCGGTCTCTGAGACGGAGATTATAAAAAAGGCCATGCGGTGGCTGCCGGAGCCGCGGGCCGCAAAGGGATACTACATAGACAAAGAAACCGTATACAACGGTATAGACCCTTTTACCGGGCTGGCGTACCAGAAATACACAATGGTCAGGATTTGCGACGGCGGCGGATAGATTACGGCATAGTGGAAGCAGGGAAAGGAGGAAAAGCATGTATAAGCAGATGGATTTGTATTCTTTCATGCAGTCGATGAAAGAAGAACCGCCAATCCTTTTGAGCGGGGGACAGACAGTGTACCTCGTTGAGAAAGCGGAAATAATCAAATGCACGGTATCGGATGAAAGATCATGGATGTGCGGGGAGTATGACAGAGGATACCGTCTTATAAGAGAAAGCCTATATGACGTGACATGGAACAGCAGGATCGGGAAAGAGGCTTTTACGGATTATGCCGATGCCAAGTCCAAGGCGGATGAGTATCTGGAAAACCACAGCGATGTCATTTTCGCAAAGGACATGTTGCCGCGGAGTACGGTAGCATATTCCTGCAAAAGCGATAACAGAGAACTTGTGGCATTCTGCTGCGACTTGGGCAGTGATATGTATTACATAAAAGAATTTACGACATATCACCACATCGGCAGAGGAAATGAAGCCGCAAAGAACTTCATGCGGCAGCAGGAGTTCAGGCGGGAAGACGTTAAGCGGATTGAAGGGTATGTGCCCGTACTTAAAAACATGTACAGATGCTCAAAGCAATCCGATTGGGAGTATGCGGAAAGCTCATATAAATACGCGGTCGGATGATTTTGTTATGGAGGATGGAAATGAGGACAACGGAAAGGTCTCCGGAGGAGAACAAAAAATTTGACGAATGGCGGAAGGCAAAAAGTGAAGCACGGGCAAGAATGACCGCGATGCAAAGGCTTCCCTATGAAGTAAAGAAAAAGCGTTCGGAGCTTCGTGCGGAGGAGTTTCTGGAGCAGATGCGGATACGCGGGGAAAATGCCCATGTGTCGGTCGGCGGGTTGGACAGCATTACGCTGACCGTATTCTTGAAGTCCATAGGGATTGACGTCCCGGCCATATCGGTGTCGGGCTTGGAGGACAAAAGCGTCCAAAGGGTGCATAAGGCCTTGGGCGTAACGATACTTCAATCCTGCAAGACCAAGGTTGAGGTCCTGAATGAGTTCGGGTTTCCCGTGATCAGCAAACGGATAGCGGGAAAGATTGCATTGCTCCAGAACCCGACCGAACGGAATAAGACGGTGAGGCACGCGATTATTACCGGGGAATGCGGGCAGCAGGGGCATTTTGCCAAGAACAGCCGCATGAAGCTGCCCCAAAAGTGGCTTGACCTTTTCGGCGGGTATGAGAACGAAAAGGAGGGCGTTGATTACGGGATGCCGGATTTTAAAGTGTCAAACGCCTGCTGCCATTATCTCAAAGAAAAGCCCTGTGACGATTGGGCAAAGGAGAACGAAAGCTTCCCGTTCCTCGGGTTAATGGCAAGCGAGGGAGGGCAGAGAGAGGAGGCCCTTACAGACCACGGCTGCAATTATTACGGAAAGACTACAATGAGGTCGGCGCCGTTTGCACCGTATCTGCGAAATGACATTCTGCGGCTGGCGTTGGAAATGGATGCGTGGTATCACGACCACACGGAGGTATTTGAGCAGCTGTATTATAAGCAGCCGTACAGCAGGGATCAGGACGGAAACAGTATCCCGTATGAGCCGGTCAAAAGCATCATTCCCGAAATCTATGGAGACATTATATCAGATGATAAAGGGAACCTGAAAACGACGGGGGCACAGCGGACGGGATGCTCCATGTGCGGGTTCGGGATACATCTGGAACCACGTCCGCACCGCTTCGACAGACTGCGGGAACGTAACCCCAAGGAATGGGAATTTTACATGTACCAATGCTGCACGGACATTGTGACCGGAGAGCGCTACGGATGGGGCAGGGTATTGGATTATATCGGAGTAGGATGGGAAGATATGCCGCCGGTACAGCTTACCCTGTCGGACATGAATGTAAACGGAGAGGAGGATCAGGCACATGATACCTGAAAATATCAGAAACAGAGACATGATTGGAAAGAAAGTCCGGACAGCAGGGGCACTCAAAAACGGGGAGGAAATAAGCGAATATCAAAAAGCCCTGAAATGGTTAGCGGGGTATTGTTGGGACAGTGATCCGACGGCGGATGAACCCCTTGCGACAATATGCGAGGCATTGCAGGAAATGGAGAACTGCAAAGACCGGCAGACGATAAATGTCCCCTGCAGGGTGGGTGATAAGGTTTATGCGGACAGCGGAACACTCGGGATTTTGGAATATGAGGTTGACCGTATTGTGATTGATAAAAATATTGTATTTCAGTGTTCTTCGTACTCACAACCTGTTGGAGACTGCCCCGGCGAGTGTCTGGACGAAATCGAGCCGGACATATCGGATTTCGGCGAGACGGTTTTTCTTACAAAGAAAGAAGCTGAGACCGCATTACGGAAAAAGAAAAGCGGACTTTTTCCATAACGTTTTTGGAGAGGACGGCAGCAGGCGAACCCGGACGGAGCACACCAATGTGAGATAACCGCATGGATGCCGCTGCCGGATCCATATTAAAAATCTAAGTTATTCAAGTCAACTTTGGTTTTTTGGAAGAATTGGACGGTTATTTTCACAAATTGTTTTGCGTCCTCATAGGAAATTTTAGCGATTTCCTTTTCAAGCTCGGCTTCATTATCGCAGGATAATAGTTTTAAATACTTCTTAACGGTAAACATGCTATGGCCTCCTAAGTTATTGATTTTTAAACATTATACCGGATATAGCTTAGGATGCAATGGTCTGACGGACAATATTTCCTGACCGTCAGACCAAACAGGAAAAGGGGTGAACGGATGAGATTTGATGCAGATACAGAAAAAGAAAGACTGTTAGATTTTATGGCACAACATGATAACAGTATAATATATGCTCTTGAGAATAAGGACATGACGATACTTGAGGATATTTTCTTTGATTTTTTTTCGAGGGTTGAATGAAGATTGGATTAATTGATGTTGACGGGCACAATTTCCCCTCCCTGCCGCTGATGAAAATATCCGCGTGGCATAAGCGGCGGGGTGACAGTGTGGAATGGTACGAGCCGTTGACGGCATGGCAGCAGCCGTTAGACAGGGTATACATGTCCAAGGTATTCAGCTTTACGCCTGATTACCGACAGCCCATATACGCGAAGGAAATTGTTAAGGGTGGAAGCGGTTATTGCATCAGCCTTGAAAATGGGAAAGAGGTGTACCACAGAGAGAGCGACAGTCAACTTCCTTACGAGGTTGAACATATATATCCCGATTACAGTCTGTACCCCGTACTGACAAAAGATACCGCATACGGCTTTATGAGCCGCGGCTGCCCGAGAGGATGCGGTTTCTGCCATATTGATGTCAAGGAGGGAAGAAGGGCGTATAAAGTCGCTGATCTGTCGGAATTTTGGAGAGGGCAGAAAAATGTTGTCTTGTTGGATCCGAACCCGATAGCGTGCCAAGAATGGAAAGACATTTTGCAACAACTCATTGACAGCAGATCATGGGTGGACTTTTCGCAGGGTGTCGATATTCGGTTAATGACGGAAGAAAAAGCAGGGATGCTGAAGCGTGTCAAAACAAAAAATATCCATTTTGCGTGGGACCGTTGGGAAGACAAAGAAGAAGTTATACCTAAATTTAAGGAATTTAAGCGGATTACCGGTTGGGACAGGCGGAGGCTGACGGTATATGTTCTCACAAACTTTGACACAACCATAGAACAGGATTTGGAACGGATATACATACTGCGTGATTTAGGGTACCAGCCCTATGTAATGGTATATGATAGGGAGCATACAAAAAAAGGTAGTACAGTGCGGAAAATTCAAAGATGGGTAAACAGTAGAGCGATATTTGAGGTAACTCCGCGCTTTGAAGAGTATGGGAAAGGATAAGCCAAATATGAGAGAAGTCTTATTCAGAGGGAAACGGCTGTCAGACGGGAAGTGGGTAGATCGAAATACCAAAAGAAGATGACGAACGGTATATCATCGAATGGGATAACGACACGGCAAGATTTACGATAGTGCAACACGGGAGCGTGATATGTGATTTTGACAACTATCGGGGGAATGAGTTAGAGGTTATCGATAACATTTTTGACAACCCCGAGCTGATAAAGTGAGGGCGGTTGATACTCGATTATATGGATGAGGTAAATGAGTAGATGGGAGGTGAGAAATATCAGCACGGAAGATGATTATGGAAAAGCGGTAAAAGAATTTTACCGGATATACAGACAACTGCAGGAGGAGCACGATTTAATGGAACAATCCCATTTTGACATA
This sequence comes from Roseburia sp., assembly GCA_023664265.1. Taxonomy (GTDB): domain Bacteria; phylum Bacillota; class Clostridia; order Lachnospirales; family Lachnospiraceae; genus COE1. Next base: position 2,946 of record JAMPFV010000023.1, on the reverse strand, counting down.
AACGGGAACAACTGTATTGAAATATTGGAATACGAAAGCGGAAAAGAAAAAACATGCATCGTCAAAATAACGGGTGACAACCCGGAAGATTGTTACAGACGGGCGGCAGCGGAGCTTCAAAAATATAAAAATATAAAAGAAAAGGAGGATGCGGGACATGAAGGGACAGACAGAGGGCTTGCATGTTAATCGGGATGCGTCAGTATTTAAAAATGTCGGACAGGAAATCGGACGCATGAAGGTGTCGGGAAAAACATATGGCATCTATGCCAATACGGGCGGGCAACGCAGTATTGCCGTGGTGATCGTGGCAGTAGCAGATGAAGGCCGCGGGGCCAAACGGATTGAAGGAACGGGAAGCGGCGGATGTTCCCTTTGGTGGCAGAGTATCAAAAAGAAGGCGAGGGTGTTATGGCGAAAAAAGGAATTGTAACGGATTATAACGAAAACTGTATATTTTGTGGCAGGCCTACGGAATGCGAGCATCATTTATTGTTTGGCAACGGCGGCAGGGAGTTATCGGAACAGGATGGATTAAAAGTTCCCGCTTGCAATGATTGTCACAATACGGGGCCGATACTGGGGCGCATACATGATAATCCCATGGCTGAAAAGTTATCCAAAATGTTGGGACAGGCAATATATGAGGCCCGAATCGGCAGCAGGGAAGAGTTTAGGGCACGTTACGGCAAATCTTATTTATAAGGAGGAAAAAAATGCGGACAATCTCAATTTTCAGTTTAAAGGGTGGCGTGGCAAAGACCACAACGGCGGTGAATATGGCGTATATATTGGCAGCAGTGCATAAAAAGAGAGTGCTTGTCATTGACAATGATAAGCAGGGGAATGTTTCCAAGGCGTTTGACAGATACGACATTGACGACGGAAACACTATAGCGCGGGTAATGTTGGAAAGAAATTTAGACATTTCCGAGATTATCAGGAAAACAAGCTATGAAGGCATTGACATTATAACTGCAAATATGGAGTTGTTGGGAGCAAATCTCAGTGTTGTAATTGATACGGGCAGACAGCAGCAGACGCGATTCAGGAGGGCGTTGGAGGCAGTAAAGGATAATTATGATTATTGCATTATCGACAATGCGCCGGATATTAATATGAGCATTATAAATGCCCTTGTGGTGTCGAAAGATGTAATCATGCCGATATTCATAGATCAATATTCATTTGACGGATTAAATATTCTGTTGGAGCAAATCAGTCAGGTGCAGGAGGACTTCAACGAAGCGCTGAATTTTGCGGGTTGCCTTATCACGCAATACCGGAATGACGATGTAAATAATCAGGGCATCAGCGAATTGCTGCGTCGCGGACTTCCGTTGTTTAAACAGACGATCCGGAGAACGGAAAAGAAGGTAAGCGAAAGCACCTTCGCAAAAGTGCCGCTTGTGGAATATTCGGTAAGATGCGGGGCGGCGCAGGATTATAAAAAGTTTGTCTTAGAGTATTTGGAGGGCGCGGATCATGCGGGAGATTAAATTTAAAGCCAAATGCCCTTATGAGATGGGCAATCGGGTGCGGTTTGAGAAGGGCGGCGAATTGCAGGTAATGGAGATTACGGACATTCTGACACAGATCAGCGCAAGAACCGGACACATTAAATTTATTTTGGAGTTGGACGGTTGGTATAAATTAGATACCGATTTACACGCGGTAGATGCGCCACGCACCTAAGAAATACTGGACGAGTACCCAAGTAGGGTACAAAACAAAGGAGGCAAGTATGGCTTTTAATATCAATGATTTTTTAAACGAGGAAAGCAAAAAAGACATAAAAAGTGATTGGAAACCTGTGAGGATAAGCGTAAGAAAATTAAGGCCTGCAGCAGACGGGACAAATTTTTACCATATTGAGGATAAGGAAATAAAAGACCTTGCGGAAAGCATAGAACTGATTGGCCTGCAGCAATATCCCGTGGTAAAACCGATAGAAGGTACGGACGAATATGAGATCATAGCCGGGCATAAAAGGAGAATGGCGCTTCTTCGATTGCTTGATGAAGGCAAGGCCGAATATGAGTTGGTTCCATGTAAAGTGGAAACGCCGGACGATATACGAAACGAGCTGATTTTGATTTTTACAAACTCCACACAGCGGGAAAGGACAGACTATGAAAAAATACGGGAAATCAGGCGGGTACGCGAGCTGTTGACCGAGTATGAAAAAAACCATGAATTGACTGGGCGCAAACAAAGCATTATTGCAGAGATTTTAGGAACCAGTAAAACAAAAATAGGTACGTTGGACAATATCGGAAATAATCTGATAAGTCCTCTTCAGGAAGAGTTTAAAGCAGGGAAAATCAGCACCAGCGCGGCAAACGAGGCCGCGGGATTGGATAAGGGCGCTCAAGAAGCCTTATATGAGGCCTACAAGGATACGGGAGCATTAACCGCTAAAGATGCAAAGGCGATTAAAGAGTCGGCGGAAAGCAGGAAGCAGTCTGATGCCACGACGGAAAGTAAAGAAAAGCGGGGAATAACCGAACAGAAAACAGCGTCCGCATCGGATACCGATACGGGTAAAGAGGAAAAAGAGAATGCACGCCGCCTTCATGTGCTGAAGATGCTTGAAAAATATTATGTTTACATGAATATCGAAGAACTGGAAATTCTGGAGCGCATGTTAGAGGATTGCAAGCGCAGAAAAAGGGAATACGGGTTGAACGATGCGGGGACGACGCAGGAAAAGGAGATACATAATGAAAAATAACATTGGCGGCGGTTATGTGGTGATCGGCGTAAAGCAGGAAGATTTGGAGGACAGCATAAACGGATTAAGTCAGTTAAAGCTCATTTTGCAGGCACAGCTTATTAAAAGCAATGGAGCCAATAAACGGCAGGCGGCTATTGATGTAAAGGAGTTAGGTAAACATTTTGATACCGCCATAGATGCAATGACAATATTGTTATCCGGTTTTGACG
>JAMPFV010000022.1 GCA_023664265.1 Roseburia sp. | reverse complement strand
ATGCGCTCCACATCATGGTTATCCACAAAGTTGTAGAGCTTGAGCCCGTCGGGACGGCTGCCGCCCATCTCGTACAGCCGCTTTACCGTGTGCGCGATCTCGAAATAATTGTGGTCGTTGTGGCCCGAATAGAGCGCCTTGTGCAGGTTATAGTTGGTCACGGAATGCAGGGTGCCCTCGTTGACCCAGCGCGAGTAATCGCCGTGGATAACCTCGCCCATCAGCCAGAAGTCCGCCTTGACCTCGTTTGCCGTGTGGCGCAGCGCCTTCATAAAATCAAAGTCCAGCACGTCGGCGGCGTCAAGCCGGATGCCGTCAATGTCAAATTCGCTTACCCAGAAGCGGATGACGTCGCAGATATAGTCCCTGACGGCAGGATTGCGCTGGTTGAGCTTGACCAGAAGATTGTAGCCGCCCCAATTGTCGTAGGAGAAGCCGTCGTTGTACTCGTTGTTCCCATAGAAATTCACATTGCAGTACCAATCCCTGTACTGCGAGCCCTCGCGCTTTTCCCGAATGTCCTTGAACGCGAAGAAGTCGCGGCCCGTATGGTTGAACACGCCGTCGAAAATCACCTTGATTCCCTGCCGGTGGCACTCGGCGACAAAGTTCGCCAAATCTTCGTTGTCGCCAAGGCGGCTGTCAAGCTTTCTGTAATCCGTCGTCTCATAGCCGTGCCCGACAGACTCGAAAAGCGGGCCGATATAGAGGGCGTTGCAGCCGATTTCCTTTATATGCCGGATCCACGGAATCAGGGTGTTGAGCCGATGCTCCGGCTCCCCGTATGAATTTTCCGTCGGCGCTCCGGTAAGTCCCAGCGGATAAATATGATAAAATACTGCTTCATCGTACCAAGCCATGCTTTGTACCTCCCCGTTATGTATGTATTTTGAAAACGGTGATTGTCACCGTTTTGGTGATTGTCACCGTTTTGGTGATTGTCACCGTTTTGGTGATTGTCACCGTTTTGGTGTTTATCACCGTTTTGGTGTTTATCACCGTTTTGGTGATTGTCGCCGTTTTCCTGTACAGTATATCATAAAACAGAGGAAGATGCATTAAGAAAATTTGACGAAAAAGGCGATTAATGTAATCGGAGTTTTTTTGATTTACTTTGCCGCGGTTATGCTATATAATTTACTAATGAGTACCATTATTTTAAGCAGATAAAGGAATATAGCAACCTATGAAGAATATTGGCAGTATAAACTTTGACAGAATAAAACAGATGCTGAGGCAGCAGGTTGAGGCGGAGCGGTTTAAATATAAGCTGATCATTTATTCGATCACGATGGTACACTCGCTGCTGCTCCTGTTTTTCTCCGTGATACGCATTTGGCCGATGGTCGTTTTCAATATCGGCAGCGTGATTGTCTACATAAGGTGCATTGACATCATTAAGCGCGGGTATGAGAGCGAGATTATCAAGGTCTTTTATCTCACCTATTGGGAGATTATCGTGCACTCCTTTGTCGCGACAATCTGCGTCGGCTGGCGGTTCGGATTCCCGCAGTATATTATCGGGCTGGTTCCGTTCGGGTATTACATGTGCGTTACCCTGCTCGAGGAGAAGCGACGCTACTATATCGCCACGGCGCTGGGCCTGATTGCGGCGCTCTCCTTTATCGGGTGCCGCGCGCTCTCCCTGTTTGCGGGTGCGATCTTTCCGTTGGAGGTCGGTCCGCTTGCAGAGCTGATGATTTATGTGTTCAATTCTGTGTGTAATTTTGTCTTTCTGTTCATGGTCACCATCATCTTTGTGCGGGATATGCAGGCGATTACGAGCCAGCTTCGCCGTCAGAATATGGCGCTTGACAACATGGCGAGCGTTGACCCGCTGACGGGGCTTTACAACCGCCGGAGTATGCAGGACTTTCTGGAACATGCGTTGAAAGCGGAGGAGGATTTCAGCCTGATCATGTGCGACATTGATAATTTCAAGCGGGTGAATGATACCTATGGGCATGATTTCGGGGATGTGGTGTTAAAGGAAATCGCGCATATCGCGCAACAGCGGGTGAGCGACCATGGATATGTGTGCCGCTGGGGCGGAGAGGAGATCCTGATTCTGAGTACCGACAGGCTGGATCATACCTGCGAGATCGCGGAGGGGATTCGGCAGGAGGTCGAGGAGCACGTTTTCCGCTGCCGTGGAAAGGAGCTGCATTGCACGCTGACGCTGGGCGTTGCCGGACACAGGAGCGGGAATGGCGTGGAGGACACCATCAAGCACGCGGACAGCAGGCTCTATTATGGAAAGCACAATGGAAAGAACCGCGTTGTGACGCCGTACAATTCGCAGTAAGCCGCGTTATAGATTCCGCGCGTTCTTATCCCCATACAGAATCCGTTCCCGGTCGGACGCGGTCGGCTCCGTGATTCGCCCCCGCTTGTCGTAGTAGGTCAGAAGAGAGGAGTTTTTGGCGACGGTTCGGTTGCCATTGTCGGTCAAAATATTGATGACCTGTGCCATGTCTTTATTCCGCAGATACGGACGAATCTCCTCCTCCAGACGTTCCCTGCTCATCCGATAGGCCGTCTCGGCATCCTCCTCCGTCAAATCGATATCCGTTTCCGACGCTTCCGATAAGGCAGCAGACGAATCGGTTTCCTGAAGCTTTTCCGCAAAAAAGGCATTTACAGCCTGTTCAAAGACATCCTCCTGTGTGAGTTCCACAGCGTTTGCCTGTATATTCTCTGTATCCGGCTCTGCCTGTCCTGCTTCGGCAAACACCTCAGCGTCCTGTGCTTCGACAGAGGCCTCCGTGCTGTCTTTGACCTCGTCGGGCGCGGGTTCGTTCCACAGCTTGGAGAAGAAGCTGCCGATTGCCGAGAAGAGAGAGGTGAGGAGCTCCTGCAGCGTGCCGAGGAGCGTCGGCTGCTTTGCCGTGGCAGATGCCTTGGCGGCGGGAACCCTTGAGACCGTTGTCTCAACGGGCTTGGCCGTTGGCTGTCCGCTGCCGGACAGTTCCAAGCGGACACCATTCTCCTCAGTATCCTTGCTCTTGTCCTTTTTTGAATCGGTCTGCAGCCCGTCCCGGTTGTAGTCCAGACTGAACTTCTCGCCGGTGTCGGACACATTGATGCTTTTCTGACGATTATAGGTATAATAATTGTTCCCGTTGACTTTATTGACCATATGCTTCTATAAATCCCTCGGTTGCTAGTGTGCGGTATCAATGATATTTTAGCATAGTTTTGAGCGATAGAAAAGGGTTGATTCATTCATCCATCCCTACATTTGGTCGATAAGCTCCCGTATAAGCCTTCTGTCCTCGGCCTTGATACGCGCAATTTCCTCCTCGGTGTGCGTGTGGTAGAACGACGGAGGATAGAAGCTGTAGCAGTTCTGCATGGTGTAATACCACCAGAAATCCATCTGCCACAGATATATCCGAAATGCTGTCTTGCGCACAATCCACCACAGTGCGGAAAGGATGAGCGCAATGATTTTTATGGGCAGTCGTATGAGTATCATCCGGTCACCTCCAGTATGTCTTGTATGTTAAATGACAGATTTAGTTGTCCTATATTCATAGTATATACCTTTTATTCTTGTAGTTGAAGAGGAAAATAAAAAATTTCTTGATTTTTATGCGGGATATAGATTCTGCCATTGGCAGTGGGGTTGAGGAAGTAGGCATTTTATGTTATACTGTCGATAATTAAAAAATTAGATGTGTTTCAAATTAGCTTTTTGATGCGAGCTTAATAGAGATATCGAAAGGTGCATGAAAATTTTAATCCGGCAAATCACACAAAATATTGCACGCTGCTGACTACGGTAAATGGATTATCTAAATATTTCGGTAAAGTGAATAGCAGTTTCCGCGAACGCCCACCATTCGCCATCCATGGCTCAGGGTGGGCTTGGCGGACATCCTTGTCCGCAATCGCTATTTTATTGACGAAATATTAAGAAAAATCACATTTACCTCCGTAAAGGCCGCTTAGCAATATTTTGTGTAATCTGCCTCATAAAATTGGGGCAATACTTTTTGATGTCTTAGATGGAGGCTTTGCTTTTCTTTATGAAAGTAGTAAATATGAAATGTTGGAAGGCATTAATTTAGGAGTTATAGTTCGTTTGTAAACAATTTGGGAAATAGATAAAATCAATGGAGGACAGGAGATAAAGAGAATGGCTAAAAATACTGTACAATCAATTGAACCGATCATTGCTGATTTAGCTAATGGATGGCTTAAATCATATGGCTTGGACTATAAGTTAGAGCAAGAGACCTTAAATTCTGAGATTGATACGGCACTTAACGAATATTTTTCAAAAAGTGGTGGAAAAGGTGGAAACAGACCGGATACAAAGATTTTACTGCAAGACAAAAATTTGAATTTTTATCCCGTTCTCATAGAATATAAAGGGTATGAGAATAAGTTGGAAAAGTTGGACTCAAATGGGCAGGTGGAAAATAGGACATCAAAGAATGAACCAATTTTTAAAAATATCAATTCTTATGCCGTAAATGGTGCTATTCATTATGCAAATGCATTACTGCACTACACAAGTTATACAGATATAATTTCTATCGGTATGACTGGTTATAAAGATGAAAGTGGAAGAGTAGTGTATTCTATAGGGGTTTATTATGTTTCAAAGAATAATCTGGGAATAGGGCAGAAAGTTGACGAATATACCGATTTTTCTTTTTTGATGAAAGAAAATTTTGATGAGTTTATTGAGAAAGTTAAGAACTTGCAACTGTCACAGAAAGAAATTGATAAGCTCAAAGAAAAAAGAGAGAAGGAAATTGATGCAAGTTTAGTAAAACTTAATAATGATATTTATCAGAACGAAAAAGGATTAGGAGAGAATGACAGAGTGTATCTTGTTGCGGCTTCTATTATTGCGACAATTGGTGTTCCGGGTAAAGTTGCGCCACTTGAAAAATCTGATTTAAAATCTTCTATGGAAAAAGGTAATACAGATGGTGACATTATTGTTAGAAAAATTACGGCTTTTTTGAATGAAAAGCGATTACCAAGAGAAAAGAAAGAACTTATTATAAGGACACTTCAAAATACATTGACTACAGACAATATTAATAGAGTAGAAAATGGTGAAAGTCAGTTAAAACGTGTATTTTCAAAGATTGTTGATGATTTAGGCATTTATTACAAAATTGGGTTGACAACGGACTTTACGGGAAAACTGTTCAATGAAATGTACAGTTGGCTAGGTTTTACACAAGATAAATTAAACGATGTTGTGCTTACTCCTTCTTATGTTGCTAATTTATTGGTAAAGCTTGCCCGAGTCAATTATAAATCTTATGTGTGGGATTTTGCCACGGGTTCGGCAGGGCTTCTTGTTGCGGCTATGAATGAAATGCTTATAGATGCAAAGAATAATATAGAATCCCCAGAACAACTTGCGATTGTATCTGCAGATATTAAAGCGAATCATATTCTTGGTCTTGAAATCCTTTCAAGTGTATATATGCTTGCTATACTAAATATGATTTTAATGGGTGATGGTAGCTCAAATATTTTGAATAAAGATTCGCTGAAGGATTTTAATGGTAATTATGGATTTGAAAACGAAGATAAAAAATTTCCTGCTGATGCATTTGTGTTGAATCCGCCATATTCGGCAGCCGGAAATGGAATGGTATTTGTTGAAAAAGCGTTGTCTATGATGGAGAAGGGATATGCAGCAATTATTATTCAAAATTCCACAGGCTCTGGGAAAGCGGTTTCATATAATAAAAAAATTTTGAGGCATAGTACACTTTTGGCTAGTATTAAGATGCCGTTAGATCTGTTTGTTGGAAAATCGAATGTGCAGACGTATGTTTATGTTTTTAGAGTTGGAGAAGCGCATCAAAATGATGATATTGTAAAATTTATTGATTTTTCAAATGATGGATATACTCGTACAAACCGAAAAAAATCAAGCTGCAATTTGAGGGATACAGATCATGCGAAGGAACGGTATCAAGAAGTCGTTAATTTAGTTCGCTTCGGGAAATCAAAACTGAAATTATTTACTGAGAAAGAATACTACGAGGGAACAATTGATGTGGAAAATGGTGCGGATTGGAATCAGACCGCGCCGATAGATACTAAACCGACTCTTGATGATTTCAAAAAAACAGTTAGTGATTATTTGGCGTGGGAAGTATCAAGCTTGCTTAAAAACCAGAGTGTGGAGGGTGAACGCTTGGGAAAATTAATGCCTCACTCAACAAAAAATTAAATGAAGTTGAGTGGGGCGAATATAAAATGAGTGACTTGTTTGAAATTAAAAGGACATTAAGCTTTAATGCTGATAAACTTGTTGAGGGGAATGCATATGACTATGTAACAAGGACATCTGGAAATCAAGGTGTATTAAAAACAACAGGGTTTGTTAATAAGAAGAATATTAACGAATCAGGTGTATGGAGTTTAGGGCTTTTACAAATGGATTTTTTTTATCGGAAAAATGAATGGTATGCCGGTCAGTTTGTAAGAAAAATAATTCCTAAGGTAGATTTACCACCACGGACGATTCCGTTTTTTACAGCAGTTCTAAATAAGCAAAAATCTATTTTATTGTCTGTATTAGTGCGACATGTAGATGAAACTTTTAGAAAATTAAAAATTAAGCTGCCAATAACGGAAACTAAGGAAATTGATTATGCATTTATGGAGAATTTTATAGTGAAGCTGGAAGCGGAGCGTGTCATAGAGTTATCCGTATATTTAAAAGAAAAAGGATTAAATAATTATAATCTCACTGATGCAGAGCAAAAGGCTATTAATGATTACGATAATCTTGAATGGGGAATATTCAATTTGGAAAAGTTGTTCGGGAGGTCAACGAGAGGAAGACGTCTTAAAAGTGCGGATAGGGTTTCCGGTGATTTGCCATTTGTTACAGCAGGTGAGGCAGATGAGGGAATATCCGATTTTATTGGAAATAAGGTTCATGTTTTTTTCAAAAATACAATTACAATAGATATGTTTGGCTCAGCGAAATATAGAAATTATGACTATGGTGCTGATGATCATATAGCGGTTGTGCATACAGAGAAATTACCGATGAATGCGGCTGTTTTTGTAACAGCGGCTATTCACAAATCTTCGCACAATGGGCAGTTTGATTATGGTAAAAATTTTTATGCAAAGGACGCGGATAAATTATATATATCGCTACCCCAAAAGAATGGAGAACCAGATTATACTATAATGGCATTGATTATATCGGCTATTCATAAATTGATTATTAAGGCCGTTGTTTTATATGCAAATGAAAAATCAACGCCATAGAATTTAAAACAAATAATAACTGGGAAATAAGGGATAGACTGTCGCTTTTTTGTTTAAAGGATTGAGAAGCGGCGGTCTTATTTTTTGAGGTAAGTACCCCGTACTATTCGAAGCACATTATAGTAATTTATATTATTTTATTATAATTATTGACAAATACAATAAAATAATATAAGATAAAGAAAATGAAACTTAGGGGAGGATGTGAAAATGAATGAGTAAAGAAGAACAGTTTGTAAGAAGTGCTTATGAACGTGGTTTTTTGTTTTTTACGAATCATGCATGTGATAAGATGAGGAAACTTAAAATATCACAAAGTCAGGTTATAGATTGTATAAAAAATGGTGCCTTGATAGAACAGCAGATTGGATATGATAATGAAGCTCCAAGAATGGTTTTTTATAATGGACATGAAAATAGTTTCTATGTCGTTGTGACAGTTGTATCAATGGATCATTTGGTAATAACGGTTTGTCAAACGGATTTTGCAAAGTGGAAGAAAAAAGGAGATGTAATAGAACGGGCAAAATGATGTGTGACTAATATTGAAAGGAGGGAGTACAGCTCATACACTAATACAAGCTGTACTCATAAATGGATGAATAAAATATGTTATAAATGCCAGGGAAATATGATAGAAAAAGAGATAGAGCTTACATCAGGTTGGGGCGACTATGAATTAGCAATAAAGGGAGTAAGGGCATTTGTATGTGAACAATGTGGAGCGATTTCTCTACGGGCTGAGGAGGTAAAAATGATGGAAGATATTTCAAGAGGATTTGCAGAACGCCCGAGAGATGAGAGACCGGATTATTTAAACGTAGAGGAAACAGCAGATTTGTTGAGAGTATCTACGCAAACAATATATAATATGATTAGGAGTGGGCGATTAACGGGAATAAAGTTTGGTAGAGAATGGAGATTTTTAAGAAAAAATATTGAGAGCTTAGTGCAACCCGAACGTGCGATTGCTGCACGAAATACATCAACTCATAATTATGAAAAGGATAGTAAAATTTTAGAAGAAATCAGAAAGAGGCGAAGAACTGATGAATAAAATTCCTCAATTGGCGCAAACATTGAGAAAATTTTTCTCGCATGGAACAATGACAGATGTGTATGGTATATGTAAACAATTAGGAATTGAGATTATTGAAGAGTCTATTGAGGCAGATGCATATCTTCAATGTGAAAATGGCAGTAGCTTCATTGTTTTGAAAAAAACACTTAATGAGTATAGGAAGAAATTTACAATTGCGCATGAATTAGGCCATTTTTATATTCCATGGCATTCGGAATTAATTTTTGGTTGTGATATTAAAGAAATGGATTTTGAGAATGATTATACACCGCGAGAGAAGGAAGCTAATTTGTTTGCGGCAGAGCTTCTGATGCCTGAGGAGGAATTTAAAAATAAGATCACAGGAAAAATAAGTTATGTTATGGTATCTGAATTAGCGAATATATTTGGTGTTTCTTTTCAAGCTGCATTGAACAGATGTATTGATTTGACAAACGAAGATTGCATTGCAGTCTGTAGTAAGGAACGTGATATAAAATGGTTCAGGGCTACAGAAGATTTTCCATTATTCCTTAACAGAAAAAAGGTTAATGAGTTGTCTGTAGCAGATGAGCTGTCTGATTTGAAAGCTTTTCATATTAAAACAGTTAAAGAACAGGGATACATTTGGTTTTCTAATGCAGATGATAAAGATATAGAGGAAGAAAGCATAGTATTTCCAACGTATAATGAAGTGATATCTATAATTCATTTAGAAGATGAATTATGATATAGAGAGCGGTATCGCTTTGCAGAGCAATACCGCTCGGTCGGATACGCAGTTGGTATTCCGAGTCTTGATTCTACAAGATAGATTATAGCTGAAACAGACTTCTATTTCAAGATAATATTTCCAACTGAGAAAGGTATGGTTATGAAAATGAGAAAGACGGTTCGAGTAAGTATAACTGCAAAACCAATTTCGAACAGAAGCGTAAGGGTAAAAACTTCTGTGAGCAGTGGTGGGTCAACCAGAACCAGAACGCAAACAATTAGTGTGAAGTAGGAGGATGTATGGCGACAAATAAACCAATTGGAGACAATTCAAGAGTAGGTGCGGTGAAAGGCAGATCACAGTCCTACAATCCGACTACGGGATTGTGGACAAAGCGTGATACGCAAACGGGAAGATTTATGGATGTAAAAACATCTAGCAATACTCCTTTTAAAGGAGTAAGAAAAGAGAAATAGTAAAGGGATGATTAGAGAAAGGGCTATCGCACAAAGTGATAGCTTTTTCTTTGCGATGGACTTATTGACTATTGCAAGGCGTTTGCGTATGATAGAAGCGTGAGAAGAACTTTTGACACTTGTGCCGGCGGCATTTTGTGAGGAAGTTGGCGGAGGCGAGATATGGATTTATTTGAATATATGAGAGAGGCGAACAAAGAGACGGAATCCCCGCTTGCGGCGCGGCTTCGGCCGACGACGCTGGAGGAGGTCGTGGGGCAGTCCCATATCATTGGGAAGGACAAGCTGCTTTACCGCGCCATCAAGGCGGATAAAATCAGCTCGATTATCTTTTACGGGCCGCCCGGCACCGGAAAGACGACGCTCGCGAAGGTAATCGCCAACACCACAAGCGCGGAATTTACGCAGATAAACGCCACGGTTGCGGGGAAGAAGGACATGGAGGAGGTGATTCGTCAGGCCAAGGATACGCTTGCGATGTATGCAAAACGCACGATTCTTTTTATTGACGAGATTCACCGCTTCAACAAGGGGCAGCAGGACTATCTGCTCCCGTTTGTGGAGGACGGCACGATTATCCTGATTGGGGCGACCACGGAGAACCCGTACTTTGAGGTCAACGGGGCGCTGCTTTCGCGCTCCGTTATTTTTGAGCTGAAGCCGCTGGCGCAGGCGGATGTCAAGGAGCTGATTCGCAGGGCCGTGTACGATAAGGAAAAGGGGATGGGGAGCTTTGACGCGGAGATTGACGCGGAGGCGCTGGATTTTCTGGCCGATTTGTCGGGCGGGGACGCGCGGCATGCGCTGAACGCAGTCGAGCTTGGCGTGATGACGACGGAAAGGAGCGCGGACGGCAAGATCCACATCACGCTCGAGGTGGCGCAGGAGTGCATTCAGAGACGGCGCGTGCGCTATGACAAGAGCGGCGACAGCCATTACGACACGATTTCGGCGTTTATCAAGAGTATGCGCGGCTCCGACCCCGACGCGGCGGTGTACTATCTCGCGAAAATGCTCTATGCGGGGGAGACGGTCGCGTTTATCGCCAGACGGATTATGATATGTGCGGCTGAGGATGTGGGGAATGCCGACCCGATGGCCTTGACCGTTGCGGTCAGCGCGTCGCTTGCGGTGGAGCGCATCGGAATGCCCGAGGCGCAGATTATCCTTGCGCAGGCGGCGTCCTATGTGGCATGCGCGCCGAAGAGCAATTCCGCGAGCAACGCGATTTTTGCGGCAAATGAGGAGATTGGTGCGAGCGGGAACCTGCCGATACCGACCCACCTACAGGACGCGCACTACAAGGGGGCGGCGAAGCTGGGGCACGGCACGGGCTACAAATACGCGCACGATTACCCGAACCACTATGTCGAGCAGCAGTATCTTCCGTATGAGCTGACGGGAAAGAAATTCTACGAGCCGTCGTGGAACGGCTATGAGGCGAAAATCAGGGAGCACATGAAGCGCATTAAAAAAGAAGCGCAGCAGGAATAGCATCGAGCTGTCCTTCCAAGGAAGCGCTGATGAAATCACCGCTTCCTTAGAGCCTCCGGCGGATGCTAAAAAAGCTCCCCGACCAGATATTTGTAGATTTGTTGGTTCTTGCGGTACCAATTTTCACAGACCTTCTCCGCAAGGCGCTCCGTCGGCACCGAGAGCGTGACGCTTGCAAGAACCTTGTCCTGCTCCCTGACGGAGAGGATCGCCGCGTATTCGCCGTCCGCCGTCCTGTGGTAATCGGCGGTGAGGGCGGCCTCGCTTTTGAGCTCCAGATGATTCTCTGCAAGGTAGCTGTCGATATCCGCGATAATCGCCTTGCCGATACGGCCTCTGAAATATGACAGCGTCCGTCGTCCCTCCGCGGTGATGGTCAGGTAGGTGCGGTTCGTGTGGCTGTCGTCCATCTCGATAAGCTCCGTGTCCTGCAGCTCGGAGAGAAGCTGCTGCAGGGTGATGAAGTTCGTGTATTCCCGCTCCAGGATAAATCTGCTGAGCTGGCTGTAGGTCATCTTGAACTTTACCTTGTCGAGCATATATAGAATAATCAATTTGTACAGCGTGAAAAGCTCCTGTGACATAAGCGGCAAATCCTCCCAAATCAGTTTTCGCGGAATGCGGCCGACTGAAACGTGCCGCGTTTTTTCATTTCTTGGTGAAGCGTGTTGAGCACCCGCCGTTTATCCGTACTCCAGAGCGGGGCGAGCAGAAGCGCGCGCGGGCCGTCTCCGGTCAGCCTGTGGATAACGATGTCGGGGGAGAGCGCCTCCAGACAGGAGATAACAATATCAATATAGTTCTCGAAGGAGAGCGGCGAAAAGGCGTTCTCCTGATACAGCACGGCCAAATCCGTGTGCCGCAGTACATGGAGCAATTGCAGCTTGACGCCTTCGATATGCAGACCGTTGAGGAAGCGGCAGGTCTCCAGCATCATTTCCTTAGTCTCATAGGGAAGGCCCAGAATCACATGGACAACGACCGGAAGGGCGGCGGCGTGCAGTCTGTGGACCGCGTCCGTAAAGACGGGGAGCGGATAGCCGCGCCGGATGAGCGCTGCGGTGGATTCATGGATGGTCTGCAGGCCAAGCTCTATCCAGATGAATTTGTCGGGGAAATCCCTTCGGAGCGTCCCAAGCAGCGCGAGAACCTCGCCGCCGAGACAGTCGGGGCGCGTGGCGACGGAGATGCCGGCAACCTGCTCCTGCGTCAAGGCGGAGCGGTAAAGTCTGTCCAGACGTTCCACAGGCGCGTAGGTATTGGTAAAGGCTTGAAAATACGCGATAAAGCGGTTGCCTGACTGCTTTCCGTGCAGGGCGGCGATGCCCGCGGAGAGCTGCGCCTGAATATCCCCACCGCCTGCGGCAAAATCGCCGCTTCCGCCCGCGCTGCAAAAGATACAGCCGCCGACGCCGAGCGTCCCGTCTCTGTTGGGACAGGTCATCCCCGCGTCAAGGGCGATCTTGTACAGCTTTTCCCCATAGGTGGATTTCAGCTCGTAATCGAGGGAATGATAGGGCTTTTCCCCCCACAGCAGGCGCTTCACGGTTCCCTGCGGATATGGGACTTCACGGCCTCGGCGACAACCTCTGCGACCTTGGGATTGAAGGCCTCCGGCATGATGTTGTCCTCGCTGAGCTCGTCCTCCGGAACAAGGCCCGCGATGGCGTTTGCGGCGGCAAGCTTCATCTCCTCCGTAATCTGCGCGGCGCGGCCCTCCAGAGCGCCCTTAAAGATTCCCGGGAACGCGACGACGTTGTTTACCTGATTCGGGAAATCGCTGCGGCCTGTGCCGACAACGCGCGCGCCCGCGGCCTTTGCGGCGTCCGGCATAATCTCGGGGACGGGATTGGCCATGGCAAAGAGGATTGCGTCCTTGGCCATCGAGCGCACCATATCGGCAGTCACGATATTCGGCGCGGAAACGCCAACGAAAATGTCTGCGCCCTTCAAGGCGTCCGCAAGCGATCCAGTCTCGTTGTTGGGATTGGTAATCTTTGCCATTCTTTCCTGCATCCAGTTGAGCCCCTCGGTGGAGGTGGACACGATGCCGACCTTGTCACAGAGGATGACATTGACAAAGCCGTAGGTGAGCAGCAGCTTGGTGATGGCGACGCCCGCGCTTCCCGCGCCGTTTACGACGACTTTGCAGCGCTCCTTCTCCTTGCCGACCACCCTGAGCGCATTGATGATCCCCGCGAGCACGACAATCGCCGTCCCGTGCTGGTCATCATGGAAGACGGGAATATCCAGCGTGGCCTTCAGCCGCTCCTCGATTTCAAAGCAGCGCGGCGCGCTGATGTCCTCCAGATTGATGCCGCCATAGGCAGGGGCCAGCCAAGTCACCGCCTTGATGATCTCCTCGGTGTCCTGCGTGTCCAGACAGATGGGGACGGCGTTGACGCCGCCAAATTCCTTGAACAATACGGCCTTTCCCTCCATGACGGGCATCGCCGCGTAAGGCCCGATATTGCCGAGCCCCAGAACCGCGCTTCCGTCGGATACCACGGCGACGGTGTTCGCCTTCATGGTGTATTGGTAGGCCGCCTCCTTATCCTCGGCGATAACCTTGCAGGGCTCCGCGACGCCCGGGGTATAGGCGAGTGATAAGTCCTCGCGGGACTTGACGGGGGACTTGGATACGGTCTCAAGCTTTCCGTTCCATTCTCTATGTAATGCCAGCGCTTTTTCCTGAATTGTCATAAGCTGTAATCTCCTATCCTGAAAATCTTCTCACACTATCATATCGTATTTATTTTTAAATCGCAATAAATTCTTCTTCCTATTTTCGGAAAAATGAGTTATAATAGATTTGCAGTACATTCCACTGCATCTTAATGAGAACACGTCAAATATTTATTATCCTGATGTAGAATATTAAGTTTCCTGTGCATCGGCGCGGGACGTGTATAAAAAATAAATTGAATGAATTTAAATAAATTAAAAAATTTAATATATTTTAATGGAGGAAAATATGAGAGAAAAATACGAATCTCTTGCGCTCGCGGAATTGAGGGAAATTGCCAAGTCGCGCGGGTTGAAGGCCATTACCGGCCTGAAGAAGGCGGAGCTGATAGAGCTGATGCTCGCCGAGGATGAGAAGGACAAGGCTGCCGGAAAGGACGTGGAGCCTAAGCCCGTGCTGCGCGGGCCGCGGGAGCCGAGACCGGAGAAGCCGGAGGAGAAGTTCCCTGCGGAGCTTGACAGCGGCGTTATGGCAAACGGCATCCTCGAGGTGATGGCGGACGGCTTTGGATTTATCCGCTGCGAGAATTATCTGCCAGGGGAGAACGACGTGTATGTGGCACCGAGCCAGATTCGCCGTTTCAATCTCAAGACGGGCGACATTGTCGAGGGAAACACGCGCGTTAAGACGCAGAACGAGAAGTTCAGCGCGCTCCTATATGTGAAGAAGGTCAACGGGTATCCGCCGGAGCTTGCGAGCAGACGGACGAATTTCGAGGATATGACGCCGATTTTCCCCAATGAGCGCATTCGTCTGGAGACGCCGCGCGCCGGCGTGGCGATGCGCATTATGGATTTGATGAGCCCTGTTGGGAAGGGGCAGCGCGGCATGATCGTGTCGCCGCCCAAGGCAGGAAAGACTACATTATTAAAAGAGGTTGCAAAGTCTGTCCTGAAGAATGCGCCGAACATGCATATGATCATTCTGCTGATAGACGAGCGTCCGGAGGAGGTTACGGATATCAGGGAGGCGATAGAGGGACCGAATGTCGAGGTCATCTACTCTACCTTTGACGAGCTTCCGGAGCACCACAAGCGGGTGTCGGAGATGGTTATCGAGCGCGCGAAGCGTCTGGTGGAGCATAAGCGCGACGTGTGTATCCTGCTCGACAGCATCACGCGCCTGACGCGGGCGTACAACCTTACCGTTCCGCCCAGCGGCAGGACGCTTTCCGGCGGTCTGGATCCGGCGGCGCTCCATATGCCCAAGCGGTTCTTCGGCGCGGCGAGAAACATGCGGGAGGGCGGAAGCCTGACGATTCTGGCGACTGCGCTTGTCGATACCGGCTCCAAGATGGATGATGTGGTGTACGAGGAGTTCAAGGGCACCGGCAACATGGAAATGGTGCTGGACAGAAAGCTTTCGGAGAAGCGTGTATTTCCGGCGATAGATATCCCCAAGTCCGGGACGCGCCGCGAGGATTTGCTGCTGAGCAGCGACGAGCTGGACGCAATCAACATCATGCGCAAGGCGCTGAACGGGATGAAGTCGGAGGAGGCCGTGGACAAGATCTTGGATCTCTTTGCGCGCACGCGGGACAACAATGAGTTTGTGGCGACGGTAAAGAAGCTCAAATTCATATAAAATAAATTTCCGTAATTATTTTCTGTCGTGAAAGCGCAAAAAGGGCTTGCATAGATGATATTTTTGTGATATGCTAAATAAGCTGTTTTAATGAGTCGGATTTTTAATATTTTTATATAGAGAGGTGAAAACGATGAGAGAAGGAATACATCCGAATTACTATCAGGCAACTGTTACCTGCAACTGCGGGAACACCTTTGTGACGGGATCTACCAAGCCTGAGATCCACGTAGAAGTTTGTTCTAAGTGCCATTCATTCTATACAGGGCAGCAGAAGACAGCGGCAGCTCGTGGACGTATTGATAAGTTCAACAGAAAGTATGGCGTACAAAGCAAATAAGCAACGTAGAAAAGGGTTGAGGTAAGCATTTATCTCAACCTGTTTTTTCATACCGGCAAAGTTACGAGGTGGAAGACGGATATGGCGAAGAAAAAGAGTGCAGTGTACTCCGGAATTGGCGGGCAGGCGGTATTGGAGGGCGTTATGATGAAAAATAACGACAAATATGCCGTGGCGGTGCGCAAGCCTGACGGGGACATTGATGTACAGGTGGAGGAATATAAGGGAATATGCGGCCGGCTTGGAATAACGAAGATGCCCTTTATTCGGGGCGTTTTTGCGTTTATCGATTCGCTGGTGCTCGGGATGCGGGTCACCATGCATTCGGCCTCCTTCTATGAGGAGGAAGAGGAGAAAACGCAGGAGCAGGACAAAGGCGGGGAAAAGACGGGAAAGGCGCTCGGCAGCAAGGCGGACGATATTATGATGGGGCTGACGGTTGTGCTCTCCGTGATCATAGCGGTCTCGCTGTTTATGCTGCTGCCGTTTTTTATCTCGGATCTGCTGTCAGGCTATATCAGGAACGACAGCCTGATTGCGATTCTGGAGGGGCTTGTCCGCATTCTGATTTTTATCGGGTATATTGTGGCGATTTCGCTGATGAAGGATATCCGGCGGCTGTATATGTACCACGGGGCAGAGCACAAGTGCATCAACTGTATCGAGCGGGGACGGCCCCTGACGGTGCGCAACGCGATGCGAAGCTCCAGACAGCATAAGCGCTGCGGGACAAGCTTTCTGTTGTTCGTGGTTTTGGTGAGCGTGATCGTGTTCTTTTTTATCCGCGTGGACAATTTCGCGGTCAAGCTCCTGCTGCGGATTGCCCTGATACCGGTGATAGCGGGGATTTCCTATGAGATTATCCGGCTTGCGGGGAGGAGCGATAACCTGATTGTGCGCATTATTTCCGCGCCCGGGATGCTGATGCAGCGGCTTACGACCAGAGAGCCGGACGAGGAGATGGTCAAGGTGGCGATTGCCTCCGTCGAGGCGGTCTTTGACTGGAAGGCTTATCTGCAGGAGAACTTTGGCTATACGGCGGACGATTCTCAGCCGACCTGAAAACATGTTCTGAATGCGCCGCGCAGGAAGCGCGCGCGGAAACGGAGACGGAGATGACATACAGACAGTTGTATGCGCTTGGCGTGGAGACGCTCGCGGGGGCGGGGATTGCCGAGGCGGAGCTTGACGCGCGGCTGCTCCTCGAGTATATCTGCCATACGGACAGGAACGCCCTGCTGGTGTACGGGGACAGCGTAAGAAGCAGCCTTGAAGAGCAGTTTTACAGGGAGGCGCTCGCGCGGCGCGCGGCGCGGATACCGTTACAGCATATCACGGGAGAGCAGGAGTTCATGGGACTTTCCTTTCGGGTGAACGAGCATACGCTGATACCGCGGCAGGACACGGAAATCCTTGTGGAGGAGGCGATGCGCTATCTGGAGGATGGGATGCGTATTCTGGACTTGTGCACCGGATCGGGCTGCATTCTGTTGAGCCTGCTGCACTACAGTAACCGGTGCGAGGGCATAGGGATCGACATTTCCCCCGAGGCGCTGGCGGTTGCGCGGGAAAATGCCGCGCGGCTTGGCTTGGAGGCGGTGTTTTTGGAGGGCGATTTGTTTGCGCCGCTGGCGGAGTGCGCGAAGACGGATAAGAATAAGGGGCTTTTTGATATGATTATTTCCAACCCGCCGTATATCGAGACGGCCGTGATCGACACGCTGATGCCGGAGGTCAGGGAGCATGAGCCGCTCTTGGCACTGGACGGTAAGGAGGACGGGCTGTTCTTCTACCGCGCGATTGCAGGGCAGGCGGCGGCTTATATGCGCGCGGGCGCGTGGATTTTCCTTGAAATCGGGTATCATCAAAGTGCTGCCGTGGAGGCCTTGCTGGCGGAAAACGGCTTTTCGGATATCAGGACGGTGCAGGACTATGCGGGGCTTGACAGGGTGGCGCTGGCGCGCAAGGGCGGTTGAGCGGGACACGCGGCGGGAGAGACAGAGTTGTTGGATTTGGAGGTTTGAGATGTTTGATAAATTAGAGGATTTGGTCGCTCGCTTTGAGGAGATTATGAATGAGCTGAATGAGCCGACGGTGACGGAGAACCAGTCGAGATTCCGCGCATTGATGAAGGAGCAGAGCGATCTGACGCCGCTTGTTGAGGCGTATAAGGAATACAAGAGGTGCAATGAGACCGTCGCGGATTCGCTCGCGCTTTTGGAGACGGAGAGCGACGAGGAGATGCGGGAGATGCTCAAGGAGGAGCTTGGCGATGCGAAGAAGCGGATTGAGGAGCTGGAGACAGAGCTGAAAATCCTGCTGCTGCCCAGGGACCCGAACGACGACAAGAACGTTATCGTGGAGATCCGCGCGGGCGCGGGCGGGGACGAGGCGGCGCTGTTTGCGGCGGAGATTTACCGGATGTATGTGCATTTCGCGGAGGGAAGGCGCTGGAAGGTGGAGACGATGGAGGCCGAGGAAATCGGCATCGGCGGCATGAAGAGCGTCACCTTTATGATTTCGGGACAGGGCGCGTATTCCGTTATGAAGTACGAGTCGGGTGTGCACCGCGTACAGCGCGTGCCGGAGACGGAGTCGGGCGGACGCATTCACACCTCGACGATCAGTGTGGCGGTGATGCCGGAGGTGGATGATGACATCGACATTGTGATTGAGGAGAAGGATATCCGCATCGACGTGATGCGCGCGTCCGGCAACGGCGGTCAGTGCGTCAACACGACAGACTCCGCGGTGCGCCTGACGCACTATCCGACGGGGATCGTGGTGTACAGCCAGACGGAGAAGTCCCAGCTCCAGAACAAGGCGAAGGCCTTTGCGCTGCTAAAGGCGAAGCTGTACGATATGGAGCAGCAGCAGCGCCATGACGCGGAGGCGGAGATGCGCCGCAGCCAGATTGGCACGGGCGACCGCTCGGAGAAGATCAGAACCTACAATTTCCCGCAGGGGCGCGTGACCGACCACAGAATCAACCTCACGCTCTACAAGCTGGATAAGGTGATGAACGGCGATATTCAGGAGATTATCGACGCCTGCATTGCGGCCGACCAGGCGGCGAAGCTGGCGAGGATGAATCAGAATTAGGGAAAAAACGGTTTCTCTGATGGATGAGATGGAATAAAAAAATAATTACGGCATACAATAAAGTGTACACAGTTGACAATGTGTACACTTTTTGTCATAATCGGAGGTATAAAGGAGATGATAAATATGCTGATGGAGCAGGCTACGATGGTAAGAAAAGAGTGGAGCGCCGTTTGTGACAGTGTTATTCATAATAAGCCCAAATTTATATCAAGGACAAGGGATAAAATGTGGTTTTCCAGTCTGGAAATAATGTCGGAAATCTTGGAGGTATATCAGTTTACGGCACAAAAATATGTGGAAGAGGATGGTTCCGTGACGTTATCCCTTAATGAGATAGACCTTGTGGAAAATGGCAGTGATGAGAAGGAAACGCGGTTAAAGCTTGGCAGGGCTATATTGGAGTATTCCATGGATTATTATAATGAGTATGAGTTATATTCACGCAGCCCCAACAGGAAGAAGCATATCCCTTATATTTTCAAGGCGTTAATTACAGATGACGCTGAAAAGATAGGAGACCTGATACAATGCCAAGATGGAAAGAACTGAAGAGATTTTGCGACAGGGACGGCTGGGAATTGTATAAGAGTACGGACCATTACTACTACCGCAAAACAGATGCTGACGGAAGTATACGCATGACCAAGGTTTCAAGGGGCTCTGGTGAGATTCATACAAATATGTGGCGGGAAATCTTAAAAAATCAGCTACAGGTCACGCAGGAATATTTTAACAGTAAGATATAATGAGACGCTGATGGAAGGGTTGCCCGCATCGGATTTTCCTTGCAAATCCGTGTATATTCGCCGAAGGCTGACGACGATTAAAAATGGAGAAAAAGCACAATATCGCAAAACCATGAATAAAAATCCCCCTGTTGTCCAATGCTGATAACGAGTATCAAAAATCCGCAGGAGCGGGGCATTGCCCTGCAGACTGCACAGTTATCAGAAAGGGAGAACAGTATGATTTTAACACAGACGGAAACAGCGGCAATCAAGGATTTGCAGACGCAGGAGCAGACCTGCATTGACAAGTACGGGAAGTATTCCCGCGAGGCGAAGGACACGGTTTTGAAGGATCTGTTCAAGGAGCTGCAGCAGAAGGAGCAGCAACACTACAACTCGCTGGGACAGATGCTGGGCGGCACGGTGCCCTCCTGCAACTGCAATGACAGCGACGGCAGGAATTACAGCCCCAAGGCGACTTATGACAGGATGAGCGACACGCCGGAGAAGAAGGCGGACAGCTTTCTCGCGACGGACTGCATCGCGACGGAGAAGCTGGTATCCTCAGAGTACAATTCGGATGTATTCCGCTTCGGCAACTCTGATGTGAGAAAGCTTCTCGCGGACATTCAGATCGAGGAGCAGAACCATGCGGAGATGCTCTATAAGTACAAGACGGTGAACGGAATGGCATAAGGACATCTTTAAAATCGGGTGTGCGGTACAATGAAAAAATTGTACTGCGCACCTGATTTTTATACCACGGAAGTCCAAAAGAACGCGGAAATACTTGTCGAAAGCTGTAGAAAAAACGGACATTGTTTGTTATAATGATACGGAATGCTCGAAACAAGGCAGAAGGAGATTGCGGAATATTTCGACTGTAAGACACGAGCGCGAAAGGATTGAGATGGTATGTTGGCGAAGCTCAGGATGAGGCTGGAGGTAGACAGACCGGAATTTGGTTACTATCAATCTTCAAATATGCAGGGCGTTTTGATGGAACAGCTCGACGGCGGTTACGCGCAGCGGCTGCACGAGCAGGGGCTGAAGCCGTACAGCCAGTGCATTTTATCGGGGGAGTTCCCAGAGTGGATAGTGAATACATATACCTCGGAAGCCTATCAGAAAATCATGCTGCCGCTTTTGGCGGAAGGGTTTCGCCATATTACCTTGGAGAAGAGCGGGATCAATATAAGCATTTGCGCCAAGGAGCTTAAAACGGTCAGCAGACAGGAGCTGTTGGATGAATTTTATTCAGAGCAGTACAGTCGGTATCTGAATCTGGAATTTATAACGCCGACCTCTTTTAAGAGCGGTGGGAAATACGTCATTATGCCGGACATGCGATATATTTATCAAAGCCTTATGAACAAATACAGCGCTTCGTCCGCCGATATGGAGATGTATGACGAGGAAACCTTGGAGCAGTTGGTAAATTGCAGCAGTATTGTACAGTACAAGCTGAGAAGTGCATCCTTTCCGATGGAAGGGATTCGGATACCATCCTTTAAGGGGGAGATTGGCATAAAAATAGCGGGAACGGGGACGATGGCAAAATACGCGAGACTGCTGGCAAGGTTTGGGGAATATTCCGGTATCGGAATCAAAACCGCGATTGGCATGGGAGCGCTGCGGATAAAGCGCCCGATGCAGGAACGGGCGAAGGAAGGTACAGAAGGGAGGCGGACGGAATGACAGACAGGGAGATAGCGCTTGTGCTGGGCGGGCTGCTGCATGACATTGGCAAGGTGATTTATCGCCAGGGAGGAGACAGGCGAAAACACAGTCTGAGCGGGTATGAGTTTTTGAAGGAGGAGACAGGCCTTACGGATACAGAGGTGCTTGACTGTGTGAGATACCATCATGCGGATGCAATCAGGGGCGCGCAGCTCGACAAGGCTTCACCGGCCTATATTATATATATTGCCGACAATATTGCGTCAGCGGCGGACAGGCGCAAAAACGACTCGGAGGATACGGGATTTGAAATATCCATGCCATTGCAGAGCGTGTTCAATATTTTAAATGGGAATCAGGAAGAGAAATATTATGCGCCGGGAATGCTGGAACCTGAGGAGGGAATCAATTTCCCGTGCGAGGAGAAGCGAGCGTATGATGAAGCGTTTTATTCAAAGGTAAAGACGAATCTGACCGAGAATCTGAGAGGGCTGGAGTGGACGCCGGAGTACATCAATTCCTTGTTGGAGGTACTGGAGGCCAATCTCTCGTATGTTCCGGCCTCCACGGCAAAGGGGGAATTGGCGGATATCTCACTTTTTGACCATGTGAAGCTCACGGCGGCAGCGGCAGGCTGCATTTATGCGTATCTGCAGGAACAGGGGGAAGCGGACTACAGAACGCGGCTGTTCGACAAGGGAAATGATTTTTACGGGGAAGAGGCGTTTTTGCTGTTTTCCATGGACATATCGGGAATACAGGATTTTATCTACACGATTGCGAGTAAAAACGCGTTAAAAACCCTGCGCGCCCGCTCCTTCTATCTGGAGATTATGATGGAGCATATTATAGACAGCCTGCTGTCTGAGATGGCGCTTTCGAGAGCGAATCTGATTTATTCGGGAGGGGGACACTGCTATATCCTGATGCCCAATACAAAGCAGGCCCGCACATTGGCGGACCGATATATGGACAGGCTGAATCATTGGCTGATGGAGCAGTTTGACACCGCTCTCTATGTGGCATGGGGCTGTGCGCCGTGCAGTGCGGATTCCCTGAAAAATCTTCCCGAGGGAAGCTATGCGCAGATTTTTCGGCAGACGGCGGATGAGATTTCGCGGAGAAAAAGCAGCAGATATACCGGCGCGGATATTCTGGCATTCAATGCCAGGGCACAGGAGGATTATACGAGAGAGTGCAAGGTCTGTAAGCGGATAGCAAGAGTGGATGCGGACGGCGTATGTCCTGTTTGCAGGGCGATAGAGCAGTTCTCGCGAAATATTTTGGAGGAGGACTTTTTTACGGTTACATTGGAGCGCTCGGAAAGGGCGCTGCCGCTTCCGGGAGGGTATTATCTTGTAGCGGATAACCGCGATTCCTTAAAGAAAAAAATGCAGCAGGACGACTGCTTTGTGCGTGCGTACAGCAAGAATCGGATGTTTACCGGAAAGCATATTGCAACCAAGCTGTGGGTAGGGGATTACAGCAGTGGGAAGACCTTTGAGACCTATGCGAGGGAGGCGGAAGGAATTGACCGGATTGGAATTATCCGTGCGGATGTGGACAATCTGGGGCAGGCCTTTGTCTCGGGATTTGAGAACCCTGAGAATCAAAACCGATATGTGACGCTGTCGAGAACCGCGACGTTATCCCGTCAGCTCTCGCTGTTCTTTAAGTTACATATCAACAGGATATTGAGAAACGGCTCGTATTCCATAAACGGCGGATCTGTCGGAGCGAGAAACGTGACCATCTGCTATTCCGGCGGAGATGATGTATTTATTGTGGGTGCATGGGACGAGGTGATAGCGCTTGCAATTGATATACGCAGAGCCTTTGCGCGATATACGCAGGGAACCCTGACGCTGTCGGCCGGTATCGGGATCTATTCATCCGGCTATCCCATCAGCGCCATCGCGCGCGAGACCGCGGTTTTGGAGGAGAAATCCAAGTCTCTGCCGCAGAAAAGCGCCGTGACCGTATTTGAGGACGGGCAGTCGCACACGGTTACGGACGAGGCGGGCAGGGAGCGGCGTATCAGTGACGGGACGTATTGCTGGCAGGAGTTCGAGCAGCTTGTGCTGGGGGAGAAATATCAGGCGATTCACAAGTTCTTTGCGGTCTCTGACGAGCGGGGAAAGCACTTTCTGTATCGTCTTTTGGAGCTGATTCGGAACCAGTCGGAGAAAATTAATTTTGCCAGATATGTCTATCTTCTGTCACGGATGGAGCCGGAGAAGGGAGCGCCGCCGGAGCAGAAGGCGGCTTACAGGGAGTTTTCGCTGAAAATGTACCAATGGATTAAGAGCGGGGCGGATTGCAGACAGCTCAAGACGGCAATCAATCTGTACGCGTATTTGACGAGGGAGAAGGAGGAAACGGAAGATGCGGATCAATGAGCAGAATTATGTGGACGAGGCGGAGAAGGTTATTAAGAAATTGAAGGCGAAAACGGATAAGAACGGACGATCCGTTCCGATGGTGACGACGTCAAAGCTGCGCAACCTGCTGGCGCTCACGGCGGATATTTATAACGAGGTGATGAATGGGAGCGGGGACAAATTGAGTGAGGAAATCTGTTCAAGAATCGAGTATTTAAGAGTGCGGTTCCTGTATGAGGCGGGCAGGGAGCCGGCGGTCAAGAGTCTGGTCGAAGAGGCAGGCCTTCTCGATGTGCTCAAGGACATAAAAGGCAGTAAGAAGGGATACATATTGTTTAACCGATATATGGAGGCGTTGGTGGCGTTCCACAAATATCATGGCGGTAGGGATAATTAGGAGGGAGAGGCTTATGTACGCAAAGATTCAGATAACAGGGACAATAGAGGTAAAGACAGGAATGCATATCGGAGGCTCGTCGGCTTTTGCCGCGATTGGCGCGGTGGATTCTCCCGTGATCAAGGATGCACGGACAAATCAGCCCATGATACCGGGCAGCTCCCTGAAAGGGAAGCTGCGGTCGCTGCTGGCAAAGGAATACAATACGGACGCGGCCAGGAAGCCGGACGAGGACGCGCCGTGCCTGACGCGGCTGTTTGGCAGCGCAAAGGAAAAGCAGGTGAAGCGGAGCAGAGTGCTGATATCGGATATGTTCCTGCTCAACGAGGAGGAGCTGAGGGAAAAGGGACTGCAGGGGATGACGGAAATCAAGTTTGAGAACTCGATCAACAGGGTGACTGCGGTCGCAAACCCGCGGCAGATTGAGCGGGTAGTCCGCGGCACGCTTTTCGGCATGGATATCATGTACGAGATGGAGGAGGAAAGCGAGGTCATTGAGGACATCCGCATTCTCGCGGAGGGAATGAAGCTGGTGCAGTATGATTATCTGGGCGGCAACGGTTCCCGAGGATATGGGAAGGTGCAGTTTGGAGATTTGCGCGCAAGGGCAGTTGTCGGGGCGGTATCGGACGAAATCATTGCGGAATGCAGCCGTGTATTGCAGAGCGCGGTTGAGGCCTAGAGGAGTGGCGGCATGAACTATAAAATATATAAGCTGAGATTTTCGGGTGCGGTTCATTTGGGGCAGAAAAGCCTGGAGGATGGGGAATATACCTTTTGCGCGGATACGCTTTTTTCTGCCCTGTGTCAGGAGGCGTTAAAGCGCGGGGAGGACATGCTGCAACAGTTCTATCGGACGGCTCGGAGCGGCAGGCTGCTGTTGTCGGACGCCTTTCCCTATATCGGCGGCGCCTATTATCTGCCTAAGCCGATGAAGCGCATAGAGACTGCGGATAACAGAGGGGATTCTAGGATAAAAAAGGCGTATAAGAAGCTTAAATATATTCCGATGGAGGCGCTGGATACCTATTTATCGGGCAATTATGATATATTCAGCGCGCAGACGGAGGACATTGAGCGTTTGGGAACCTTTGAAATGAAGAATGTTGCCGCCGTCCGCGGCGAGGAGGAGACAAGACCTTACAGGATAGGCGCCTATTACTATAATGAAGGAAACGGGCTGTATGTCATCGCGGGATACGAGGAGCAGGACGGCCTGGCGCTGTCGGATCAGTTGATGGAATCCCTTTCCTTCAGCGGGATAGGCGGAAAGCGTGCATCCGGCTTGGGAAGATTTGAACTGCTTTCGGAGAGTGTACCCGAGGCGTTTTGCAAGCGGCTTGAGGGAAGCGGAACGCGCTACATGTCATTGTCGGTATCTCTGCCAAGGGACGACGAGCTGGAGGCGGCTTTGGCGGGAGCGGAGTATATGCTTTGCAAGAGAAGCGGCTTTGTCGCCTCCGACAGGTACGCGCCCCAACAGATGCGCAAAAGGGACTTGTTTGTTCTAAAGGCAGGGGCCTGCGTTGCGACG
This sequence comes from Roseburia sp., assembly GCA_023664265.1. Taxonomy (GTDB): domain Bacteria; phylum Bacillota; class Clostridia; order Lachnospirales; family Lachnospiraceae; genus COE1. The sequence goes on along the minus strand of JAMPFV010000022.1, from coordinate 16,083 downwards.
AAGTATCACGGCGATATTTATGACGTCTCGGGCGGGGGCGGGAGGCATCCGGTTTATCGGTATGCGAAGCCAATGTTTATGGAGGTAGATGCATGAGCAATCAGTATCTGAAGAGCTATCAGGTGGTTCTGCGCACGGTCGGTCCTGTGTTTGTGGGAAGCGGGAGGGAAATCGGCAAAAAGGAGTATGTGTTTTTGAACCGCAGGCAGGTAGGGATTCCCGATATTCAGGGTCTGTACGGATATATGGCACGGCGGCGGAAGCAGGCGGCGTTCGAGGAGTATTTGTTGGGGTCGGACCGCATGGGGCTTGCGATGTGGCTCGAAAAGCAGAATATCGGGATTGAGGAGATACGGCCCTTTATAAAGTATTGTCCGGACTGCGGCGACGCGGTTGACGCGGGCAGCGTCAATAAGCTGCAGGTGATGGAGTGCATCAAGGATGCCTATGGGAGCCCTTATATCCCGGGGAGCTCGATCAAGGGGATGCTTCGGACAGTCTTGCTGGGCGCTGATATTTTAAAGCAGCCGCAGAAATATCAGCAGGCCAAGACAGAGCTGAGAGGAAACGCCGATAAGGCGCTTGGGAAAGTGCCTAGGAACAGGTATCTGCGAGGGGACAGTGCAGAGATTGAGAAGATAAACTATCGCACCTTGGACAGGGCGGGGACAAAGCCCCATGACGCGGTGAACGACAGTATGCAGGGGCTGATTGTGAGCGACAGCGCTCCGGTATCCGTGGATAAACTGGTGCTGTGTCAGAAGGTTGAGCTGCACACGGATGGAACGGAGACGAAGCTCCCGCTGTTAAGAGAATGCATTCGGCCGGACACAGAGCTTCGGTTCACCCTCACTGTTGACGGGAGTATATGCAGTGTGACGGGAGAGTCCCTGATGGAGGCCGTAAAAGTATTTATGCAGAGCTATTATGAAAATTTTATGGCGGCATTTCCGGATGTGGAAGCGCCGAAAGAAAATTATGTCCTGTGCGGCGGCGGGTGCGGATTTGTCTCGAAGACAATTGTATATCCGATGTATGGGAAAAACGAGGGCTTGGATATGACCCGAAGGATATTCGAGAATACAAAGGTGCCCAAGTTCCACAGGCATGACAGGGACAGGAGCTATGGCGCTTCGCCGCATATTCTCAAATGTACCGTATATCAGGGAAAAAGATACCAGATGGGAATGTGTGAAATTGAAAAGATAAAAGCGATGGAAACGCTTTGAGCAGAGCGTCCTGATATAATGATTTTGCCACGCACCTTGAAAATACTGGAGTTGAGCCTTTTTTGAGAGGATAAAGAATCAGAGATTGCACAAAAAAACAGTTTTCCCCCGCAAACGGCACTTTGAGGGTGCATCCATACGAAGGTGCGGGGGAGAGGATTTGGAAGATAAGAACCCCGAGAGGGGACGGAAACAGGCTTCCAACGGCACTCCCGTTTCGGGGTCGCATTTGGAAGATAAGAACCCCGAGAGGGGACGGAAACATTCGTTAATCGAGCTATAGGGCAAGCATGTCTTGATTTGGAAGATAAGAACCCCGAGAGGGGACGGAAACGTCGGTCTCGGCTTAGGCTTCGGTCTCGGATTCGGAAGATAATCCCCCCGAGAGGGGACGGAAACATTTTTAAAATTTTCTCTTAAAGAGAAATACACTAATCAGGAAGATAAAAACCCCGAGAGGGGACGGAAACAGTCTTAGCCACAACTAAAGGATTACCCTCACTTATTTGGAAGATAAAAACCCCGAGAGGGGGCGGAAACGGCGGATCTATATTTAATGTTCTTAGCTAATCATAATTAGGAAGATAAAAACCCCAAGAGGGGACGGGAACGGCGTAATGTACTCGGTTGTATTGGCAAAGTTGACATATTTGGGAGATAAAAACCTTGGGAGGGACGGAAACTGTTGCTCCATTTGTTCCCTTTGTTCTTTGGTATATATTTGGGCGATAAAAACCCCGAGAGGGGACGGAAACGACGGTGTCGGCGAAGGCTTCGGTCTTGGATTTGGAAGATAATCTCCCCGAAAGGGGACGGAAACAGTACCTTGTGTGTACGGTAGAATATGGCTGTGTAGAATTTGGATGATCCCCCCGAGAGGGGACGGAAACTCACCATATTCAGTTTTTCATTATACGGCTTTCTAATTTAGGGAGATAAAAACCCCGAAAGGGGACGGAAATTTTGTCTAAAATTATAGACATAATTTTTTTATAATTTGGAAGATAAGAACCCCGAAAGGGGACGGGACTTACAGGCCGTCGAAGAACCGCTTTTTGCACATTATTCAGAAAAAATCCCTGCAGGGGGACAAGGCATGGAGGAAGGGTGAAAAATCAAAGATTTTTCACCCGCGAGATTTGTGTTCGCGTATCCTTGACACAAACTCATTATGCGCATAGTCTCAGCAAAGCTGAGCCATTAAAACGTGCGCAGAAATGGAGGATTAAAATGAGTCTGCTGTTTATCAATGAGAACAACGCCACCATAGGTATTGATGCCGGCCAATGTGTCGTAAAATATGCGGATGGAATGAAAAGAATGGTTCCCATAGAAACGTTGGAAGGCATAACAATTATGGGGAAGGCGCAGGTCACGACGCAATGTATTATGGAATGCTTTAGCCGAGGCATACCAATATCCTATTTTTCAAAAGGGGGCAGTTATTTCGGGCGACTGCAGTCCACAGGCCACGTCAATACGAGGAGGCAGAGATTACAGTGCGCCTTGTACGAATCGGATTTTTCGCTGAAGCTTTCCCGGAATATTCTTCGCGCGAAGCTGAAAAACCAAGTGGTACTGCTGAGGCGGTACGAAAAGGGACAGAATCATGTAGTGGATGAGGCCGTGAAAATGATACAGATATGCAGAGAGAAACTCTCCTTTTGTGGGACGATACCCGAGCTGATGGGGTATGAGGGACAGGCAGCAAAATCTTATTTTGAGGGATTATCCGTGTTGGTCAGACCGGAGTTTGCATTTCACGGGCGCAATAAAAGACCGCCGCGGGATGCGTTTAATTCCATGCTCAGTCTGGGATATTCTGTTTTGATGAATGAACTGTATGGCGCGATAGAAGCAAAGGGGTTAAATCCGTACTTTGGTTTTATGCACAGGGATAAGGAGAAGCACCCGACGCTGGCGAGTGATATGATGGAGGAATGGCGGGCTGTTATTGTCGATTCTACTGTTATGAGTATGATAAACGGGCATGAGATTCAAAAGGAGGATTTTGTGACGGACTTGGACGCTGCGGGATGCTATTTGACAAAAGCCGGAATTAAAAAGTATCTTTCAAAGCTGGAGAAAAAGCTGCAGACGGATGTGAGATATTTGAGCTATATTGATTATCCGGTGAGCTTCCGCAGGGCAATCACCCTGCAGATGGATACGCTGACCAAGGCGATTGAGGAAGGAGATGCGTTCATATACAAACCGATAGAAATCAGGTGAGCGGATTGGAAACAGAGAACTATTTTTTTGAAATTGACGAAGCTCCCGAAAATGACAGGGTGTTTGTCTTAATAATTTATGATATTATTGATAACAGAAAACGGTTGAAATTATCAAAGCTGTTGTCGGGATACGGGTTTCGGATACAGAAATCGGCCTTTGAGGCTGTGATACCAAGGAAAAAATATAATGAATTGTTGGAACGCCTGCCGGCGTATACATCGACAGAGGACAGCATCAGGGTTTACAAAATTATTGGCAAGGGACAGGTTACGAATTTCGGCAAAAAAGCCGAAAATGAAAGCGAGGACATTATTGTCATTTAGGGAGAGAAAAGAAATGAGCAGGAAAATATTATTCAGCCCCGTAGGCGGCACAGACCCCATTAAATATCTGCGGGACGGCTCCATGCTGCACATCTGCAGGCATTACCGGCCGGATGTCGTATATTTGTATCTGTCGCACGAGATGATGATATGCCATCAAAGAGATAACCGATATGTGGATGCGATTGAGTGGTTAGGGGGGTATTTGGGACATTCCTTCGAGGTGAGAATCATTGAGCGCAGCGACTTGGTGGACGTGCAGCAGTATGACGTGTTTTATCAGGACTTCAGGGAAGAAATCCGTAAAATCGAAAGCGGGATGGAGAAGGGGGATGAACTGCTGTTGAATATGGCGTCGGGGACCCCTGCGATGAAAAGCGCGCTATTGGTGATTGCGACCCTGGCGGAGTACCGCTTTCAGCCGATACAGGTATCGACGCCGCAGGGCAGGATGAACAGTGAGTACGAGGACAGAGAGCACTATGATAACGATTTGAATTGGGAGCTGAATCAGGATAATGATGAAGCGGCGCCAAACCGTTGCACGGAGGTACACTGCCTCAATCTTCTGAAAATGCTCAAAATAGAGGCCGTCAAAAAGCATATCAGGGCCTATGACTATACGGCCGCTTTATCGGTTGCCACGGAAATCCAAGAGGATATATCCGAGGAGGCCTATCGGCTGCTGCAGATTGCGGACGCCCGCGTGAAGCTGAACCGTCCGAAAATCAGCAAATTAGCCGCGGGAACGTCCTATGACATTTATCCGATAAAGGAAGGGAACAAACAGAAGGTGTTTGAGTATGCGCTTGTCCTGCAGATGAAGATTGAGAAGGAGGAGTATGCGGATTTTATCAGGGGAATCACGCCGCTTGTGGTGGATCTGATGGAGAATATTCTGCAGAATAAGTGCGGCATCGCCTTGGCGGGCTGCTGTGAGGCGGCTTCCAAGGCTCAGGTTATGCGGTGGAACAAGGACAAGCTTGAACGGAAAGGACTGCTGACATTTCTGGAAGCGGAGTATGGCGGCAGCTTTCACGGCGGGCCGGTCTATTCGCACCATATGGCCAAGATCATATGCCATGAAAGCGATGATGCGGCGTTGCAGCAAAATGTCCGTGAGATTGTAAGGATAGAGGGTGCGGTGCGGAACGTGGCGGCGCACGATATTGTATCGGTTACGGACGACTGGTTTTTGCAGAAAACGGGGAAATCCGCTCGGGGAATTTTTGAAATTGTCAAATACCTGATGAAGGAGGCGGGAATTTCCGCGAAAAAAGAATACTGGAAATCCTATGATGAATTGAATGGGATGATTGAGGATCATTTGAGATAAAATGAGTATAAGATTTTATGCCATAATGGGAAAATGGAACGGAGGACGACATGGACGACAGAGCGGAATACATATTAAATAAAGAGCAGTTGATGAAATTTGAAGGAATGGCGGGCGCGTTTCGGAATCTGATGATGCAGTACGAATGCGCGATGCTGGAGGTGGGGACGAAGCTGGAGGTTTTGAACAAGGAGCTTTCCCTCCTGCACAGCAGGAACCCGATCGAGACGATCAAGCGCAGGCTCAAATCGCCCGAGAGTATCTTCGGCAAGCTGGAGCGCAACGGGCTGGACTATACCATTGAAAATATTGAGGAGCATCTGAACGACATTGCGGGTATTCGGGTCATTTGCTCGTTTACGGAAGATATTTATATGCTCGTGGACTGTCTGCTGGCGCAGGACGACATTATTCTGGTCAAGAAGAAGGACTATATCTCGAATCCCAAGCCGAACGGATATCGCAGTCTGCATCTGATTCTGGACATCCCGATATTTCTGACAGACGAGAAAAAGCACATGCGCGTGGAGGTGCAGTTTCGGACGATTGCGATGGACTTCTGGGCCAGTCTGGAGCACAAGCTCAAGTACAAGAAGAATATTGAGAACGCGGAGAGCATCTCGGAGGAGCTGAAATACTGCTCCGACATTATCAGTCAGCTCGACCGCCGCATGGAGCAGATTCGCAAGCGCATTGACAATAAGGAGACCTATTCGCAGACGGGAATCCTACCTACTGACTTGGAGTAGGTTACCTACCGACCTTGGGTAGGTTGCCTACTGATTTAGAGTAGGTTACCCACTGACTTGGAGATGGTTACCTACCAATTTAGGGTAAGTAATCTGTATTTGCAAAAAGAATATAATAGTGGTAATATACTTATTGCGCAAAAAGAAACAAAAGCAGTATAGAAATGGAGATAGGCTATGAATATTCAAATGCAAATGGGCGGATTGTTTATCATGCTCCTTCTGCTCTGGTTTTACAGCCGCCAGGAGACGCTGGGGCTCTATACGGAGCGGCTTTTCAAGCGGGCGATGTATGTCACGGTCAGCTGTCTGGTATTGGATATTGTGTCGGTGTTCCTCATCGTGAATCAGGACAAATATCCGCTGTGGCTGGTGCGCTTTGAGTGCAAGACATATCTGCTCTCGCTGTTATGGAGCGGCTACATGGCGCTTGCGTACGCCAGCGCGGACATTCACCAACTGACACGGGCGGACAGGTTCGTGCACGGGGCGGGAATCCTGACTGCCGTTATGAGCGTGATCATCTATATCCTGCCGATAGAGATATTTTATGACGGGGATAAAATCGTCTATACCTACGGCATGGCGTGTATGGCGACCTATGCGGGGGCGTTGGCGCTGATAGTGACTACGATAGTCAAAATCGGCACGCAGGGAAAGACCATGAATCCGAAGAGGCGCAGCGCGATTCGGCTGTGGCTGGTGATCTGGAGCATCGCGGCTGTGGTGCAGTTTTTGAACAATAAGCTGTTGCTCGTAGGCTTTGCGGGCGTGATAGGAATGGTCATTCTGTTCTTTGAATTGGAGAATCCCGAGGGAAACATCGACAGAAAGACAGGATTTTTCAACCGCTACGCGTTCGTGGAATTTGTGCGTCAGCGGTATCGGGCGGGACTGAACAGCTGCGGGATGCTTGTTGCGCTCGAGGACGCGCACGCAAAGGATGTGCCGCAGAAGCAGATTGAGGCGGCGATGATAGAGATTGCACAGTTTATGCGGCGTGTGCCTGAGGCGCGGGTTTTCAGCACGGAAGAGCGGGAGTTTTCGCTGGCCTTTGAGAATAAGGAGGCGCTTGACCGCGCGTATCATATGATCTGTGATCGTTTTCGGCACGGGTGGCTTGCGGACAAGGCGGAGTCGGCGCTGTTTTTGCAGCCGCGCTATGTGCTGCTTCCGTCGGGCAGCGTGGCGAAGAGCCCTGAGGAGATGCTCGGCTTTCTCAAATATTTCCGCGCGCATTGCGCGGATGCGCAGGATACCTACGCGCTGACGGTGGATGAGGCGAGCGTCGGGAAAAAGCGCGCGCGGGAGGAGATGCTTGAGACGCTTGTGTGGGCGATGGAGGAGGATCACGTCGAGGTATTTTTTCAGCCGATTTACGCAACGCACGAGAAGAAGTTCGTGTCGGCCGAGGCGCTGGTGCGCATCCGTCGGGAGGACGGCAGTATTATTCCGCCGGGGCTGTTTATTCCGATAGCGGAGGAGACGGGGCTGATTTCCCGCCTTGGGGAGATTGTGTTTGACAAGACCTGTCGTTTCATTCAGGAAAATGACGTTGCTCAATACGGGATTGAGTATATCGAGGTAAACCTCTCGGTGGTGCAGTGTGAGGACACCTCTCTGGCGAAGATGTATATCGACGTGATGGAGCGGTACAAGCTTGACCCTAAGTACATTAATCTCGAGATTACCGAGTCCGCGTCCGTCATCGTGAAGCGGACGCTGCTGGAAAACATGCAGATGCTGTTGGATTACGGTGTGACTTTCTCGCTGGATGATTTTGGAAACGGACAGTCCAATCTGAATTATATCGTGGATTTGCCGGTTCAGATTGTGAAGTTTGACCGCGATATGACGCAGGCTTATTTCGAGAACGAGAAGGCTCAGTTTGTCCTGCGGGCGACGATGGATATGGTGCACGACATGCACCTGAAAGTGGTTTCCGAGGGGGTGGAAACGGCGCAGCAGCTTGAGAAGCTCGAGGAGCTGGGAATCGACTATATACAGGGCTATTATTTCTCCAAGCCGATTGAGGCCTCGGCGTTTATCGACTTTTTGAAGGCGAAGAACTGATTGGAGACAGGAAAAAGGCGCTTTAGTTGACTAAAGCGCCTTTTGGGTGAAACTCTATATATCACTATACCACATATAAAAATATAAGTCTAGTAATTTTTTCTTCCAAATACTATACTGAAGTAACAGTTCAGCCATGCAGAAATGATGATACAAATTGACTGTGGGAGCTTGCTCACTAAGGGCAATTTGTATCGTCATTTCTATAGGGCGGACGCCCGACATGAAATAATTTGCCGGCCAATTTGCAAATTATTTGGCTGTAATGCATGTTCCGGCAAATTATGAATGGCATGGCAGAGCTGTTATACACTATTCACAATACGCAACCTCCGAATGCGGGAAGCCTTCCGGCAGCGGGAGAAGTACGTATGCAAATCCGCGTCTGCGGGTAAAGAAAGGTAAGGGATATTATAATGGAAGAAAACAATTGGACGAAGTCGAGGGAATGGCAGCAGGAGGAGGCGCATCTGCGGGCGTGCAGAGCCTTGATTGCGGAGAATGTCAGCGAGTATGAGCGTCAGCTTGAGGAGCGCCGCAGGGAGACCAAGGACTTGTTTGACGCGGTGCAGAGCGGCAATGTGGAGCTGTATGACCAAATGGTGACCTCAAGGAGCCTGGAGGAGCACAGCCGCAATCAGTTGAACAAGAACAGGGCGGCTTACGAGAGGCCGTTTTTCGGCAGGATTGACTACAAAAATCTGGACGAGCAATTGTTTGAATCCGTCTATATCGGAAAGCACGGCGTTCTTCGGGATAAGATCAACGTGGAGGTGGTGGACTGGCGCGCGCCGATTGCCACTGTCTACTATGAGAACGAGCTTGGGGCGGGCAGCTATCAAATTCCCGACGGCAGTGCGGACGGGCGGGGCAAAGCCTTGGAGTATCGGATAGACCTCAGCCTCAAGCGCACCTACGACATTGAGAACGGCGTGCTGCAGGGATTTTACGACAGTGACGTTGCGGCGAATGACGAGCTTCTGGTAAAATATCTCAGTAAGAATCGGGACGCGGTTCTCGGGGACATTATCGCGACCATCCAAAAGGAGCAGAATGAGATTATCCGCGAAAACCCCTTCCATAACGTGATTGTGCAGGGGGTGGCGGGCAGCGGCAAGACGACGGTTGCCATGCACCGCATTTCTTATATTATGTATAACTATAAGGAACGCTTTACTTCCAATGAATTCTGCATCGTGGGCGGGAGCGATATTTTGATTGATTATATTACGGGCGGACTGCCGGAGTTGGACGTGTATGATGTGAAGCATATGCGCATGGACGAGCTCTTGGCGCATCTCCTACACCGTGAATGGCGGAAAAAGTATAAGGTTGCAGCATCTTTGGCGGACTGTGCATGGAAGAGCAAGATGTTGTTTGCAGAGGAGCTGGAAAGTCATCTGAGCAGGCTGCGCGAGCGGATTCTCGGCGGCTGCGAGGTCTGTGACGATGAAATCGGAATGCTGCTCTCCCAAAAGAACAACGAGGAGTTTGTGAGCGGCAATCCGCAGTATTCCATCAACCGACTGCTTGTCACGATGGACGAGCGGCTGCGCAGCCGGATTAAGCTGCGGTGTGCAGACAGGGAGGAGGTCGGCATTTATAAGCGCAAGCTGAAGCAGTATAAGAATTATTTCAGCTCGCACTGCTATCAGGGGAGCGCGGCGGAGCTGTACTTGGACTTTTTGGAGATATACGGAAAAACCTACTATATAGATATGACACAAGTGTCAGATAAAATCCGCCGCGGATGCTTTGACGTGTACGATATTGCGGCGATGCTGATTATTTATTACAGGATTTTGCAGAAAAAGCCGGATGAGGAGTTCGGACAGATATTTATTGACGAGGCGCAGGACTTCGGGCCGATAGTCTATTATGCGCTGCGCACGGCGCTGCCGGAATGCTTTTTTATGATTATGGGGGATGTGTCCCAGAATGTGAATTATGAGTGCGGCATGAACGAGTGGCGCGACATGACGGAGAAGATTTTCCATGACAGCGGGGATACATTCAAGGTGCTGTCGAAAAGCTACCGCAATACGATAGAAATCTCAGAGTTTGCGGGGAAGATACTCAGCAGCGCCTCAAAGAACGCATACAAAATCGAGCCGGTGATTCGGCATGGCGAGCCGGTGCATTTTTTGGAAAGCATCTCCGTGGAGGAGGCTGTCGGCCTCTGCGTGGAGACGGTCGGGGAAATGCGGCGCAAGGGCTATGAGACAATCGCGCTCATCTGCTTTTGCGAGGAGCAGCGGGCGCTGGTGACGGAACGGCTCGGCAGACAGCTTGAGCTGACGGATGCGCAGAAGAGCGGCTTTGGCAAGGGCGTGCTGGCGTTGACGGTTCCGGAGACAAAAGGGCTGGAATTTGACTGCGTGTTGCTGTGGAAGCCCGATTTGCAGGGGTATCGGGAGGATCCCAAGCTCGCGAAGCTCCTGTATGTGGCGGCGACGCGTGCACTGCACGAGCTTTTTGTGGTAAAATAATTGTGGCGGAATTAAGAAGGGAATGAGGGATTGCGATGGGAGAAAATTATAAGGTGCACAGGCTTTCCAAGCCGATTGACTGGACGGTGGAGGTGCCCGGGTCGAAGAGCATGACGAACCGCGCGCTGCTGATGGCGGCGCTGGCAGACGGGGAGACGACGCTGAACGGCGTGCTGTTCAGCGATGATTCGAGGCATTTCCTGAGCTGTCTGGAATCCTTGGGCTTTGCGCTCGCGGTGGACGAGGCGGCAAAAAGAGTCACGGTCACGGGGCTGAATGGGCGGCTGCCTGTCACGGAGGGCGAAATCAATGTCGGGAGCGCGGGAACCGCGGCGCGCTTCCTCACGGCAATGCTTGGCATGGCGGAGGGGACGTTTATCGTTCAGGCCTCAGAGCAGATGAAGCGGCGTCCGATGAAGCCGCTGTTTGATGCGCTCACCGCCATGGGCGCGGAGATTACCTGTCTGGAGGAGGAGGGCTTTCTGCCGATTCGGATAACGGGCATCGGCGGGCGTGCGGACGCAGACGGCGTGCGCACCGTAAGGCTTGACATCAGCAGGAGCACGCAGTTTCTGAGCGCGCTGCTGTTGATTTCGCCGATGGTCAAGCAGGGGCTTCACATAGAAATCACGAGTGAGCGGACGGATGGCTCGTATATCCGCATCACGCGGCGGATGATGGCGCAGTGGGGGGCGGACGCGGACTTTGACGGGCAATGCTACGATATTGAGCGGGGAACCGCGTACACGGCGGGAACGTATCAAATCGAGCCGGATGTGTCGGCGGCGTGCTATTTCTACGCGGCGGCGGCGCTGACAGGGGGAAGGGCTCTGGTCAAAAATGTCACATGGGCGTGTATGCAGGGGGATTTACAGTTTCCGGAGGTGCTTGCGCGGATGGGCTGCAGTGTGGACGAGACAGCCGACGGGCTTGTGGTTCAGGGCGCCGCGGGCGGCCATATGAAGGGCATTACGGTGGACATGAAGGACTTCTCCGATCAGGCGATGACGCTTGCGGCGCTTGCGCCTTTTGCGGAGAGCAGGGTGCGCATAGAGAATGTCGGGCATATCAGAGGGCAGGAATCCGACCGCATTCACGCGATCGTCACCGAGCTGCGGCGGCTGGGGATACAATGCGAGGAGGAGGACGCAGCAATCAATATTTATCCCGGAGTTCCGTCGGCCGGCGTGGTGCAGACATATGAGGATCATCGGATGGCGATGGCCTTCTCGCTGATCGGGCTTCGGACGGAGGGGATTGAGATTGCGAATCCGCAGTGCTGCCGCAAGACCTTTGAGGAGTATTTCGAGGTTTTGGAGGCGCTGACAAGGGAGACGTGACTTGCAATCTCTCCTGTTTTATGGTAAAAGTAACTTATAAGAGATATGCAAAATATGGAAAGGATTGGGTGGTTACGATGAAAACAGGAAAGAATTACAAGTTTTGGTTTGCGACAGGATCGCAGGATTTGTACGGCGACGAGTGTCTCAGAAAGGTTGCGGAGCACTCGAGGATTATCGTGGACGGGCTGAATCAGTCGGGTCTGTTGCCTTATGAGGTAGTCTGGAAGCCGACCTTGATTACAAATGCGGTAATCAGAAAGACCTTCAACGAGGCCAATGCGGACGAGGAGTGCGCGGGCGTTATCACATGGATGCATACCTTCTCCCCCGCGAAGTCATGGATACTGGGACTGCAGGAGTACAGAAAGCCGCTGATGCATTTTCACACACAGTTCAACGAGGAGATTCCCTACGATACGATTGATATGGACTTTATGAACGAGAACCAGTCCGCGCACGGCGACCGCGAGTACGGCCATATCGTGAGCCGCATGGGCATTGAGCGAAAGATTGTCGTGGGGCATTGGCAGAATCCGGAGGTCATCAAAAAGCTTGCGCAGTGGATGGTTACGGCAGTCGGTATTATGGAGTCCTCCCACATCCGCGTGTGCCGTTTTGGCGACAATATGAACAATGTGGCCGTTACGGAGGGTGACAAGGTGGAGGCGCAGATCCGGTTCGGCTGGGAAATCGATCACTACAATGTCAATGATCTGGCGGAGTATGTGGATGCGGTTCCCGCGGGCGACATCAGCGCGCTGACGGACGAATATTACAGCAGATACGAGCTTTTGACGGAGGGCAGGGACGCGGCGGAGTTCCGCAGGCATGTGGAGGTTCAGGCCGGCATCGAGCTTGGCATGGAGAAGTTCCTTGAGGAGGGCGATTACCATGCGATTGTCACGCACTTCGGGATGCTCGGCGGCTTGAAGCAGCTCCCGGGGCTTGCCATTCAGCGGCTGATGGAGAAGGGCTATGGCTTCGGCGCGGAGGGCGACTGGAAGACGGCTGCGATGGTCCGCCTGATGAAGATTATGGCTTCCAATGTGAAGGACGCGAAGGGAACCTCCTTTATGGAGGACTATACCTATAATTTTGTCTCGGGGAAGGAGGGCATTCTGCAGGCGCATATGCTGGAGGTCTGCCCGACGATTGCCGAGGGGCCGATTTCGATTAAGGTGTGCCCGCTTTCCATGGGCAATCGGGAGGATCCTGCAAGGCTTGTGTTTACGTCCAAGACGGGGCTGGCAGTTGCGACCTCTCTGGTTGATTTGGGGAACCGCTTCCGGCTGATCATCAACGCGGTGAACTGCAAGAAGGTGGAGAAGCCGATGCCGAAGCTTCCGGTTGCGACAGCTTTCTGGACGCCGGAGCCGAATCTGACGGTTGGCGCGGAGGCGTGGATTTTGGCGGGCGGCGCGCATCACACGGCGTTCTCGTATGACCTGACGGTGGAGCAGATGGTTGACTGGGCGGATGCGATGGGCATCGAGGCTGTTGTCATTGATAAGGACACGGACATCAGGGCGTTCAAGAACGAGCTGCGGTGGAATGCGGCCGTATACAGATAAGCCTTAATAGAAGAAAAGCCGTTTGGGCTTTTCGATATATTCAACTTCATCCAAATCGGCGAAGGCGTCGATGAAGTCCTCGCGGACGGTTGCGATGGCATAGCTGTTGATGAGCGGTTCGATATGGATAACCTCGGACTCGAGCTTTTCGAGCGGGCCGTGGTATTTGACGATCAATTCCCAGCTTCTGGTGGCAGGCGTGTAGCCCGTCATCAGGAGCTGGGATTTTTCCAGCTCTTCGTCGGTGGCGGAGAGGGCGAGATTCAGGAGATTTTCAAGCTTGGCGTTTGGCATGGGGAACTCCCAAGAAGGCTTTTTATTAATATATGGCGGAATGGCGGGACGGTGTGCATGTCAGAAAAAATGCTGTAATTTGACAATACTTTTACATGGTTCAAAAACCAAAAACAGACTGAAAGACCTCTTCCCGGTTGTAAGATGTATCATAATATGGCAAGTTATATATTCTGCATTGTTCTTTGAGATTTTTACTGATTGTCACAATACTCGCGCAATCCTCTTTATTTTCTTCTTCAGATTTATAATAGGTATAATCCTTTGGGGTATCGTACTTTTTCAAAAGCTCATATCTTTCGTCCGGAGTTACTTCTGATGTTCCGAAATAATAAATTTCACAGGCAGAAGAATCTATATATTGAAGATAATGCTGTGGCAATAATTGAAATATATCTATTACCATTCCATAATCACATTCATCATATTCTCCGCTTCGTATCATCGCGCGAATGAATAAGGCCATCTTAGAACTGATATATTGAATATTTTCCCAAAGGTCCGTATCTGCATCAGAATGAATGCCTGTTTCGGGAAAAACGCTTTCAATCCCTGCGATGATTGAGTCCATGCTTATATGCTGATAGCCCAAATTATGTGATATTTTTTGAGAAATTGTGCTTTTTCCTGACCGTGGCACACCTGCAATGATAATATGTTTCTTCATAAGCATCCCTCCATAGACAAATTTGGTTTTGCCAAATTGCTCCATACTGCCATCTTACCACAAGCGCACATATAATTCCAGTAACAGGTCAGCCATGCCATTCATAATTTGCCGGAATATACATTATAACCAAATAATTTACAAATTTGCCGACAAATGATTTCATATCGGGCGTCCGCCCTATAAAAATGATTATACAAATCGCCCTTAGTGAGCAAGCTCTCACGGCCAATTTGCATAATCATTTCTGCATGGCTGAACTGTTACCAATTCTATTGAAATCAAAAGGATTATTATTGAATTATGAGCGTGTTTGTGGTAGGATAGCAGCATTAACCAATTTAACACATTGTAATTTCTTGGGGGTATTGAAAATGCAGTATGCAATAGAATTATATTTTGACAATGAAACAGAAGATAAACTTTTTGGGTTGGCAAAAAAGGTTGCTGCTGAAAAAATCAGCACGAAGTTTTTAGAATGGAAAACAAGACCGCATCTTACGTTGGCATGTTTTAATGATGTAGATGAAGGTGAATGTATAGAGCGGATAAGAGAATTTGCAAAAAAGCATAAGGTTCTGCCTGCATATATAGGATCGATCGGAATGTTTAATGACAGCAAAACGATTTTTGTATCACCTGTAATGAACAGCAGTATGTATCAATTTCAACGGGAATTGCATGAAGCATTAAATGGTTTTGATACAAAAGGCTGGGAATGGTATTGTCCGGATCGGTGGGTACCGCATTGTACGATTGCATTGACCAAGGAGGATGCAGATGAGGCTTTTTTTAAGGCAAGTGATCTGCTGCTTCACGAATTTAAAAAAATAAGTGGTAAATTTGTTTCAATAGGACTGGTAAAAGTTACATTTCCGGTTGAGGAAATATTTACGATTGATTTGGAAATTTAAGGAGGCGATGATGATTGAACGCGACAGGGCAAAAGAAATAATTATGGAAGTGGAAAGAGATGTCATTTGTTATTGAGCATATTTGATGTGCAAAGAATTACATACTGTCATTATAACTAAATATAGCTTTTGATTTATGGTAGCAATATATCTTAATAGAAAATCAGCTACCTTTTTTAACAACAAACACAGCATTTATTATTACAGTAATGATATTAAATGGATGCTGCAGAAAAAGGAGGAATCATTTTGGAAATACAAATCAAAGAATTAAGCAAAAACGACTGTAAAAAAGCTATTCAATTTGCCATAAAAGGTATGCACTTTGATTGGTATTTGGATAATAAGTTTTTGTTAAATTTGTATGGGCGGTACTTTTGGTATCTTGAATCAAGCCGCGCCACGCAGATAATAGCCGCATATGCAGGCGAAGCGTTTGCGTATATGATAAAGCCAATAAGGAAATGCTTTCACAGTATTTAACAGAGAACAGTCCGAATGGAGAAATCATATTTTTAGCCGCTAATCCTGATATAAAAGTCAAAGGAATTGGCAGCAAACTGCTAAATGAGTTAGAACAGAGAGAAAAAGGGAAAAAGATATACTTATATACTGATACGGGTTGTACGTATCAATTTTACGAGCATAGAGGATTTGACCGTTATGCGGAAAGAAATATAATATTAGACATGGGAAAAAAGAAAGTTCCTTTGAAATGTCTTTTGTACAGCAAAGTATTGAATTAAGAATTATATAGCATAAGCAACACAGCGGCAGAGCGTATAGAAACCAATCTATGCGCCCTATTTTATTATGCACAGGCCCGCATAAGGAATTTTGCCGCTTTGCGGCATGCGGGC
>JAMPFV010000021.1 GCA_023664265.1 Roseburia sp. | reverse complement strand
AGAAAGGAAAATCGAATGCGCCCTATGTATCCCTACTATTATTCTGCAGATGTCGTATTCCGCAGCCTCCCCTATTCCCGTAATCATCCTCTCATCCGACCACCGGAAATCATAATATTTCACAAGATTTTTCCAACCCAGAGCTTTCAGAACCTGATCTTTTATATCTATCAGGAAACAGCCTTTTATCCTTCCCTTAAACACACGTTTCAGTGCATCATTGTTTTGCTCGGCTACCGCTCTTAAATCCGGCATAAATGGCGGTCTGGAAAAACTCTGTTCTTTCAAAACAGCACCTTCTTCCTTTTTCATTCTTGTTTAAATTCTTACGGGAAAACGGCATAGCACGGCGGATGGATTATATCGCACAATTCATAATCCGTATTACCTCGTTTAATTGATTCATACAGTTATACATACATTCAGAGTATAGAAAAGCACCTGCTGCTTTACGCCATCAACACGCATTTTTTGCGTGTTGTTCGCTCATAAATGCACCTCCAAATCAAATTGGGCAGACATGGCCTGCAATTCATATCATACCAATATTTTGATAATAATACTACCTGTAATTTCTATTATACAAGACGGTTGCATTGCTTACAGCAGATTCTCTATTCCGGGTATGTATACTCCTGCTGCTCTTCCAGGATTTTCTTCCAATCCCGTTCCTCCCTCAGCACCCGCAAAATATGTACCTCATTTTCCGGTTCCTTCACTACATAAAAGATAATGGACGGCGGAAAAGGCTTCTTGAAAACAGAATAAGAGCGGTAATAAATATGGGTATTTCCAAACATACCACCCAAAAAGCTGATATCCTTTATCTCCTGCCTGATATCTCTCTCAAACCGATCCGCCCGCTCCCTGCCAAATTCCTGTTCAATATAGTCGGCAATGTCCGTCACGTCATAGACTGCCTCCCAGGTCATGACCACTTTACGCTCTCGCATTCCTTCTCTTATCCCTCAATTCCGTTATCTTGTGGAAAGCCTCATCAAGCGGAAGTTCCCTCCCTGCCTCCATATCGTCAATGCCCCTGTCAAGCGCCCGCATCAGGTTTTTATTCTCCTGCAGGGTATCTTTCCCCCTGGTGTCAACTGCCATATCCATAAAGACCACCTCGCATCATCATTTCCTGTTTATAATAGCGTCTCCAACCACTCCTATTTTACCACACATCAAGGTAAAACAGAAGTAGATTTTTATTATATATTAGTAAGTTCCCATTCTTTTGACAAATATGAAACTATTGACTAATAAATCTTATATCGTATCGAAGCTCTAAAATGAAAAGTAGTAAATTAGTAGTAAATTGCCCTTCAATCCATCCTCAAACCCGCTATTTTCCAACATTTCCGCAAAGAGTTGAGATACTGCCGTGGCACACAAACAATATCCCCCCTTGCTCCCTTCCCTCCAACATGCTCTGCGCTCTTACTTCCCTGCCTCTCTCTACTGCCTGTTCGATATAATCCGTATCTCCTGCCCGACGCGCTTAAAGGTCACATCCCGGTACTCCGAGTGCAGTGTTTCCCGCACGCCGTTTATGATAATAACGCATCCCACATTGGCAATCCCGCCGACAATGATTTTTCCGTCCGCGGAGCGTCGGTTGATATCAATCAACTGCTCCCGCCTTGCGGTAAGCTCCTTTAATTTCAGCTGAAAATTAATCTTTTTGCGCATCTGCTCTGCCTTTTGCTTGTTCAGCACAGGATGTGCAGGCTGCGCCTTGAGCTGATAAGTAAGGCTTTCCAGAGCGCTTGCGGCCTCTGCCATATTCCTCTGATACTCTTCCGCAAGGTGGTCGATTTCTCCCATCTTGCTCTTAAATTCGCAATCCAGACCGATAACCAGCTGCGTGTTGACGCCCGCGCGGTTGCCGATAGACGCCGCCGAAATCTGCCCCACCGCCGTGACAGTGCCGCCGATGATAGTGCCCCGATTGCCGGCGATGACCACATTCTGTCCCGACTCCACCTCGCAGTTCAACAAGGCTCCCGTGTTGATTTCATTTCCGGCATAAACCTGCGTCTGCTCCAGAAAACGCGCCATCACATTTCCGCCCGCACGAATAACGCCGTTTCCCGAGCCCTGCATCCCGTTTTTCAGGATAACATCCTTTCCCGCGAAAAGACTCGCCGTTTCCACATGACCGTTTACGGTAATGTTCCCCGTTGTTTTCACGGTGACGCCGGCAAATACATTGCCCTGTATCAGCACATCCCCGTGGAAGTCCACATTTCCGGTGGCGGCATCCAGATTGCCTTTTATCACATAGATTGGCGTTACGGTCAGACAGCCCCCCTTCACCGTGACATTCCCCTCCGTGGAGGAATAGTATTCGCAGCCCTTTTCATCCGGCTCACAGCGCTTACATTGCAGCGGCTGCAATTCCTTTCCCTCATACGCGTCAATGGTGTTTCCCAGAACATCTTTCCCGATAACAGCCGGCAATGCCGAATGATATGTGACAAGAAGCTGCCCGTTCGTCACAAGCTCTATCTTCCCCAACACATTATAATCCACCGAGCCATCCGGCAGGATAATCGGCATGGTTTCCGGATGCGGATTAAAATGATACTCAAAAAAGCCATCGCGGCCGTCCTTCGCAGCAGTACCGGTCGCAACGAGGGTCTCCTCATAATTCTTCTTCCCCTGTGCAAGCTCGTTCAGCGTCTTTTCCCGAATCCCGGAAACAATCCCATTCTCCTGCAGCAGATTGCGAAGCTCCTCCATGGAAAAGCGGCGATACAATGTAAGCAGGACCTCCATCCGCGTCTCGTTGACGCGCAGAAGATAATCCGGGCCGTTTATGATAATGGGATCGCCATGAATGGTTTTCTCCTCAGAATATCCGAACGCCGTTCTCCCCTCCGCGACGTCATCCCCGGCATTCCCCTTGGAAATATAGCGTTCCTGCGGCGTAAGGAACCTGTTTTTCTCCACCCCGGTTTTCTTCAAGGCCGCCTGCTCCGTCTCCACCGCCCGAAGCTTCTCCGTATCATTGCTCTGATCCTTCTTCTTTTTCTTTCCCGCCTGATTAAAAAACCTCATATCCATTCTCTCCTGCCACAATTTTACCGAAACACGCAAAGCAATATATATCTGCGGATATAATTCCGTGAAACATCTTTAAATTCACCATAAAAACTTCCTCAAGGGCCGTCAACCGGGTTTTGTGAAGGCTCATACTTTTCAAATATCGGATCAAAGCCCGGAACCTCCACCGCAAGCAGACGGTTTACAAGTCCGCTGACGCTCTCCCCATTCCCGCCGCCCCTTTCCTTTTCCGCCGTTACATATAAATATAAAGCACGCGCTTTATTTGTCAATCGCCTATTTTTTCCCACAAAATAACTCCTCGAATGCCAAAGTAAATGCTTGACCGCAACAATAATATATTCGGTCAGCATTTATTGAAGAGAACAAAGTCTGAAATGCCGTAACCCCTCAAAGTTACGGCATTTTCAAAGTTTTCAATAATTCAGTTTATAGAACTTCCAACCGTTTTCCTAAAAACGATTTGCCTTCGCCGCTTCCTCTACCGAAACTGCAACCGCAACCGTAGCGCCAACCATCGGGTTATTACCCATACCGATTAAGCCCATCATCTCTACATGCGCGGGAACGGAGGAAGAGCCTGCAAACTGCGCGTCGGAGTGCATACGACCCAGCGTATCCGTCATTCCGTAGGAAGCAGGGCCTGCCGCCATATTGTCGGGGTGCAGTGTACGTCCCGTGCCGCCGCCGGATGCAACGGAGAAGTATTTCTTGCCTGCCTCGATTCTCTCCTTCTTGTATGTACCTGCAACAGGATGCTGGAATCTTGTCGGGTTTGTTGAGTTTCCTGTGATGGATACGTCAACGTTCTCCTTCCACATGATTGCGACGCCCTCGCAAACGTCATTGGAGCCGTAGCAGTTTACCTTGCCGCGAGGTCCCTCAGGGTCAGAGTAGGACTTCCTGAATACTTCCTTTACCGTGTTTGTATAAGGGTCATACTCCGTCTCAACGAAAGTAAAGCCGTTGATGCGCGCGATAATCTCAGCAGCATCCTTGCCAAGGCCGTTCAGGATAACACGCAACGGCTTCTGACGAACCCTGTTTGCCTTCTCCGCGATACCGATAGCGCCCTCTGCCGCCGCGAAGGACTCATGCCCTGCCAAGAAGCAGAAGCACTCCGTCTCCTCCTCAAGGAGCATCTTTCCCAAGTTGCCGTGTCCGAGACCTACCTTGCGGTTGTCCGCAACAGAGCCGGGGATACAGAAAGCCTGAAGCCCTTCGCCGATAGCTGCCGCCGCGTCAGCCGCCTTTCTGCAGCCCTTCTTGATTGCGATTGCGGCGCCTACCGTGTAAGCCCAGCATGCGTTCTCAAAGCAAATCGGCTGTATCTTCTTCACCTGGTCATATACGTCAAGGCCCGCGTCCTTTGTAATCTTCTCCGCCTCTTCAAGGGAAGCGATACCGTAGCTCTTGAGCACCTCGGTGATTTTATCTATTCTTCTTTCATAGGATTCGAATAATGCCATAATTATTTAACCTCCTTATCTGTTCTGGGATCAATAATCTTAACGGCATCCGCTACACGACCGTACTGGCCGGATGCCTTCTCCCATGCAGTGTTCGGATCATCGCCCTTCTTGATAAAGTCCGTCATCTTGCCGAGGCTGACAAACTTGTAGCCGATAATCTTATCATCCGCGTCAAGCGCGATGCCTGTAACATAGCCCTCTGCCATTTCAAGATAACGAGGCCCCTTCTTTAACGTACCGTACATTGTGCCGACCTGGCTCCTCAAGCCCTTTCCGAGGTCCTCAAGGCCTGCGCCGACAGGAAGTCCGTCCTCGGAGAACGCAGACTGTGAACGCCCATAGACAATCTGCAGGAACAGCTCTCTCATCGCCGTGTTGATTGCGTCGCAGACAAGGTCTGTATTCAACGCCTCCATAACGGTTCTGCCGGGGAGGATTTCAGCCGCCATCGCCGCCGAATGCGTCATGCCGGAGCATCCGATTGTCTCCACAAGAGCCTCCTGGATAACGCCCTCCTTCACATTCAGGGAAAGCTTGCAGGCGCCCTGCTGAGGAGCACACCAGCCTACACCGTGTGTAAAGCCGGAAATATCCTTCACGTCTTTTGCCTTTACCCATTTCGCTTCTTCCGGGATGGGTGCGCATCCATGATTGCCATCACGTGCAACTGAACACATCTCTTCAACTTCTTTTGAATAAATCATGTGAAAACTCCTTTCGACTACATAACTTATATTTATACGGGGACACCCCGTACTCTGATAACCTATCAATCGACTCCCCAATATATTCCCCATTTCAGGAAATCGGCCTTGACAAGTTATTCACACAAAATTATTTTCGCACAAATCCGTCAAAATAGCAATATTTTCCGCAAAATAAATCGTAACTATTCAGCCATGCAGAAATGATTGGGCAAAATGACCGTAGGAGCTTGCTCACGAAGGGCAATTTGGACAATCATTTCTATAGGGCAGGTGCCCGATATGAATAATTTGCCAACCGATTTGCAAATTATTTGGTTATAATGTATATTTCGGCAAATTATGAATGGCATGGATGAATAGTTCCAACAGCGCTGCCACTCAACTGCGCCGTGCGATTTCACCCGCCTTCTTGTAAATGCTGCCCGCCTCCACAAAGCCGCGCACGGACGAGGTAGGATAAACGGAGGTCCCGCGCCCGATGACCGTCCCTGGGTTCAGCACGCTGTTGCAGCCGATCTCCACATTGTCGCCAAGCATCGCGCCCATCTTCTTCAAACCCGTCTCAATATTCCCATAAGCGGACTTTACCACCACCAACGTCTTATCACTCTTGACATTCGAGGTGATGGAGCCTGCGCCCATGTGGGCGCGGAACCCGAGGATACTGTCGCCGACATAGTTGTAGTGCGGCACCTGAACCTTGTTAAACAGAACGACGTTTTTCAGCTCCGTAGAGTTTCCCACTACCGCGCCCTTTCCGACAATCGCGTTGCCGCGGATAAACGCGCAGTGGCGGATTTCCGCCTCCTCGTCAATAATGCAGGGACCGTTGACGCAGGCCGTCGCCGCGACCACGGCGGACTTCGCTATCCAGATATTCTCCCCGCGCTGCTCGAACTTCTCTGTCGGCAGACGGTTCCCCAGCTCCACGATAAACGCGCCGATTTTCGCAAGCGCCTCCCACGGATACGCCGCTCCCGCAAACAATCCGTCCGCAATCGTCTCGTTCAAATCATACAGCTCCTTAATTGTCAGTTGTTCCACCATCCCATCAGACCTCCATTCTTTTAATCAATATATTCCTCCAGCCGCTCCATACACGAAAGCATATACCGCTCCACCAACAGATATTCATCCTTTTTCATTGTCATTCTCCCCCACATCCGCCATTGCCATACGCAGCTCGTCCAGCGTCCGCTCCGCCTCAGGGGACAGCCACGGCTGCGCCTCCCCGCCGCTTCCCGCCCGCTGCTCCTGATTGTCGAAATCAAAGGAAATCTTCTCCTCACCGTATTTCAGATACGCGTCAAACGAGCTGCCCGCCTTCGATACAAAGCCCGACACGCGCTCCCGCGTCCGTCCCTCCTCAAACAGCTCCCGCATCTGCTCCTCGGAAAGTCCTACACGCGCGACGGTGTGCCCCACGCGGAAACCGCATGTGCATTCGTAATACCATTGGCTTTTCCGAAGCTTTAGCGCCTTACAGCGCGGACACTGCAGTGCGGTCTCCTGCGGCTCGGGACGGTCAGGGAACTCGAATTTCAAGCCCGTCACCGTCCCCGCCGCATCCTTGTTCAATATGACATGCGCGTCAAATTTCTTCCCCGTCTTGGCCTTAAAGCCGCGGATAATATCTGTCCTGCCGTTTGCCAAAAGCGCTTTTACCTGCGTCTCCGACAGCTCCTTGCCCGCCAGCTTCCCGATCGAGAAGCGGCAGCTCTTTTCGTCCTCTCTGTCATAGTTTGCACAGCCGTAGCCAAACGGCGTCCGCACAATCTCTCCGCCGCACAGGGGGCAGACCGCATCCTTGACCTTCTTGGCCTCCACGTGCTCGAAGTCAAATTTTATGACATGTTTGTCGTTTTCATTCTTCGCCAAGACAAGGCACGCGTCGAAGCGCTTGCCCGACTTCCCCTTAAAACCTCGGATTGTCGCGGTTCGCCCCGCAGTCAGAAGCTCCTCTGCCTGCTCCGCGCTCAGCTCCTTCTCGGCAATCTTTCCGATGGCAAAGCGGCAGCCGCTCCCGTCCTTTTGGTAGTTCGCACAGCCATAGCCAAACGGCGTCGTCACAATATCCCCGCCGCAGTCAGGGCACTTCGCCGCCAGTCTCTTGCGTGCGCCCAAGCCCTTTGCGCCCTTTCCGCTAAATTGGCTGATCTGCTCCGCAATCCTTCCCGTCAGGTCTTGCTCCCGTATCTGAAGCGTCTCCCTGCGGATAAAGTCCTCCAGCTTGCCGCGGTACACCGCCACGTCTATCGTCCCGTTCGTGATGCCGTCCAGCCCCTTCTCCCACGAGGCCGTCATCTGAGGATTCAGCAGTGCGGGAACCGTCATGGCCACCACCTCGTACACCATCTCCCCGAACCGCTCGGGCGTGATCATCTGTGTCTTTTTGTTCAGGTTCAAATACCCGATGCGGATAAGCTTCTTAATGATTTCCGCGCGCGTCGCGCTCGTCCCGATGCCGGAGCCTTTGATCTGCGCGCGAAGCTCCTCGTCCTCAATCAACTGCCCCGCGTTCTCCATCGCAAGTATCATAGAGCCTGAGGTATAACGCTTGGGCGGCGAGGTCTTGCTGTCCTTCATCTCATAGCCGTTCACCGTCAGGCTGTCGCCCGCCTTCAGCGTCTCCGACAGTTCCAACAGCCTCGCGGCATTCCTGCGCCTGTCCTTAGGGATCCCTTCGTCCTCCGCAGCCTGCTCCTGCCCGCCGCCGTCCTTAGGGGCCTCATTCTCCTCCGTGTCAGCGTCCTCCAAAGTCTTTCCCATAACCTCCAGATAGCCGAGCGTCTTTAATACCTTCGCGGAGGAAAACAGCGACTCCTTCTCAACGCCGACGACAAGCTTCAAGGTCTGGTACTCCGCGGGCGGATAAAAAATGCTCAAAAACCGCCGCACAATCAGCTCAAAGACCCGTCTCTGCAAGGGCGTCAGTCCCCGCAGCTCCGTCAATTGACCCGTCGGGATAATGGCATAATGGTCGGTGACCTTGCCATCGTCCGTGTAAGCGGTCTTGGCAAGCTTGGCGTAGGCCTTCTTTTGCAGTATCTCCTCCACATACCTGCCCGTCGGCTCATAGCCCTGAAGCCTGCGGATATTTTTCTCTATCTCCTTCGCAACCGCCGTTGTCAGGACTCTCGCGTCCGTTCGGGGATAGGTGGTCAGCTTCTTCTCATACAGGTCCTGCGCTGCCTGAAGCGTCTCGTCAGGGCTGATTTTGAAGCGTTTCGCGCATTCTGCCTGCAGCTCCGCCAGATTGAACAACAGCGGTGCCTTTTTCTTGGCAGTCCCCTTCTCCAAGGTCTTTACGACCGCGGGCTTCCCCGCAAGCGAAGCGATAAGCGCCTCCGCGTCCGTCCGCTCCCGAAAGCCGTTTTCCCTGTAGAGCTTGGGCGATTCAAAATAAGCGGAGCCCTCCGCCGCCCGCCACTCCGCCTCTATATGGGCGTCCGTAAAATCCCCCGCGATTCTGTAATAGGAGGTCTCCTTGAAGTTCCTGATCTCGCGCTCCCGATTGACCACCATCCCCAAGACGCAGGTCATCACACGGCCGATCGCAATCGCAGTGTAGCTCTGCGTGGCGGCCGCCTCATTCAGAAGCCGCCCGTACTTGACGGACATCACGCGCGAAAAGTTGATTCCCATCGCGTAGTCCTCAATCGAGCGCATGATTCCCGACGCGCCCAGATTGGCGTAATCGGACATGGGTCTGGCCTCCGCCACGCCGCGCCGAATCTCCTCCTCCGTCTGGGAATCAATCCACACGCGCAGCTCCGTCATGCCCTCGCGCACCCCGCCGAAATTGCGAATGTTTTCCTCTATCGTCTGTCCTTCTTTTCCCGAGTCCCCCGCCCAGTATACGGTGTCGATATCCTCGCGGTGAAGCAGTCTGTGTACAATGTCGTACTGCTGCTTCACGCTCTGAATCACCCCATACTTATACTGCTGCGGCAAAAACGGCAAATCCTCAAGCATCCATTTTTTATATCGGCTGTCGTACTCCTCGGGATAGACCATCTCCACCAGATGCCCCACGCACCATGTAATCACATACTCCTGATTCTCAATATAGCCGTTGTTCCTGCCCGATACCTGAAATACCTTCGCAAAATCCTGCGCAACCGACGGCTTCTCCGTTATGATTAATTTCTTCCCCAAGCCTGCTCTCCGTTTCGTTCCTCTGTCCGCCGCGCCTATATCTGCGCCGCAATCTCTGCCGTCGTCTTCACCCGATTCATCGTGTAAAGATGGATCCCGTCAACGCCGTGCGCCTTCAAGTCAAGGATTTGGCGAACCGCGTACTCAATCCCCGCCTTGCGCAGCTCCTCGGGCTTATCCCCATAAGCGTCGAGCATGTCCGAGAGCCGCTTGGGCACCGAGGAGCCTGACAGGGTAACGCTCGTCCCAATCTGCCCCGCCGTCGTAATCGGCATAATTCCCGCGCAAATCGGAACCGTAATCCCCATGCCTGCGGCCTGCTCGCGGAAGCGGTAAAAGCAGTCGTTATCAAAAAAGAGCTGCGTGATAAGAAAGCTTGCGCCCTCGTCCACCTTTTCCTTTAAATGCGCCAAATCCTCCGCCACGCTCTCGGCCTCACAGTGCTTCTCGGGATAGCAGGCGCCTGCAATGCACAGCGATGTGTTGGCCCTCAGATACCGCACCATGTCCGAGGCATACAGAAATTCCCTGCCGTTGAACTGCTCGTCCGTCATGGCTTGCGGCCTGTCCCCGCGCAGCGCAAGCACATGACGAATGCCCTCCTGCGCCAGCAGCGCGCAGTTCCTGTCCAAATCCTCTTTCTTAAAGCCGACGCAGGTCATATGCGCAATCGCGTCAATATGAAGCTTATTCTGAATGTAGGATGCAATCTCAACCGTTTTGCCCGACTTGGAGCCGCCCGCGCCGTAGGTGCAGCTGATAAAATCAGGCCCCAGCGCGGCAAAATCCTCCAGCCGTGCGAAAATATTGTGAAATTCGTCCTCCTTTTTGGGTGGAAACACCTCAAAGGAAAGCGTTGTCTTTGTCCTGTTCAATAAGTCCTGTATCATATCGTACCTCCGTTTTGTATCTCTTGGCTTTGCGGCTTCACGTCCTGCTTTTGTTCCTGCTTCATCTGCTGCTTATTCGCATACATCACGTTGTCCGCAAGCTGATATACCTTCTCTATGTCATTCTCTCCCTCATTCCCATACGCGCAGCCGCAGGCAATGGAGATGTCCAAGTCCCTGACCGCCTGATTCTTCCTGCGCAGATTTACCTGAAACTGCTCCATCAGCGCGGCAACCCGCTCCTTCGCGGCCGTCGGCAGAATGGCGATAAATTCATCGCCGCCCATCCGCGCGACCATCCCTGTCTTTCCAAACGTCTCCGCAATCACATCCGCCGCACTCCTTATCAAGACGTCGCCCTTGGCGTGCCCATAGGTGTCGTTCACCGTTTTCAGATTGTTGACGTCAAAGCACACCACTGTGTACTCCCGCTCCTTGTTTTCCCGAATCCGAAGCATGTGCTCCACGCAGTATCGGCGGTTGTGGAGCTGCGTCAGCTCGTCGGTATACGCGCTCTTTATCAGAGAATTGCGCTCCGTCTCCTGCAGCATTTTCTGTGTCAGGTTGGCATAAAAAGTGCCAATCAGTATGAAAACAAATATCATCACTCCGAACGGGGACAGTCCCCGAAGCGGAACGATATCTCTGCCATAATAGCGGTTCGCAAGGTAATCAAGCAAATCAATCGAGACGCAGACGCCGATAATCATTGCGCCAATCAGATACAGACGCCCGATGGAGCTGCTGCCCTTCAGATTGAGCAGCAGTACCAGCATAAAATATATCAGACAGCAGAGAATAAGCATCTGCATATACTTCAGGGTCGCCGCACAGTGCACGGTATCCGTCGCGTGAAGGCCAATCATCACAGCGGTCGCTGTGACCTGTACGGTCAACAACACCCAATAGAAATTCCGCAGCGGCTTATTCTTTATCTGCTTCACATCTCCCCACATATAGATGACCAACGGCAGCGGCGCAAGGTAGAACGCCATATATTCTATCAGGGACACCGAGTACAGCGGAATGGAAAAGACCAGCACCACATTATAATAGCACAGCGTCCACAGCCCCATACAGATACAGAATGCGGAGATGCACAGCAGCCGAACATATTTCAGCGAAAACGTCAGCGCAAACACCATGATCACACAGGTCGTCAGTCCGAAAATCAGATAAAAGCACCCCAGAAGCAGCGGATACCGATTCTCCGTCATCAGGACGCGGTACGCGTTCTCCCACTCATATATCCGAATCGAATCCAGTCTTGAAAAGGCTCTGTCCTCCGACACATATAAATTAATCCGCAGCGTTTTCCCCTGATATTCGCTCGGGAAATTGATAAACCGAAAGCCGCTGCCGACCGTCTTGTTCTGCGCCATTCTCTGATAACCGTACTCGTATACCATTTTCTCGTCAATGTACAGCTTCATCGCGGTCTGTCTGACATGAAAACGCAGCGTGCCCTCGGTCATATCCCACGTCTCGGGAAGCCTGCGCTCCATCACAATCGTATCGCCCTTGCGCACCGGGGGGAATCGAAACGTCTCCAGCGAGACATTCTCATAGAGGGTTTCGTTGATGGCAATATCCCATGCGTCGTCCAGCGGAAGATACTGCGAGATTGACGCATACTCGCCCGCAATCAGCTTGTCCACCTGCGGCAGCCACCACACGACACTCACTATCGCATATATGATCCATATGATTTTCAACACTTTTTTTGAACGGCCTTTCCACTGATCCTTGAAAGAGCAATTCCGTTTAAGCATATTTCACCTCATTTCTGCGCTGTTTTACCGGCTCAGCTTTGCTGAGACTATGCGTATATCCTCCATGCCGAAGCGCCTCTGCGCAAGCAATTTCTTATCTGCAATCCAAATTTTAATTTTCAGTTTTATTATACTGATAATGTGCTTTATTTACAAGACCAAAAACGCAAGCTCAGCAGCTTGCGTTCAAAGAAACATCCATGCCTGCTTTGCAGGCATGGATGTTTCTTTCCTGATAAAATTTACATTATCGCTTTTTTCTCCGTCTGGAAAAACGCAAGCTCAGCTGCTTGCGTTCAAAGAAACATCCATGCTTGCTTGGCAAGCAGGGCTGTTTCTTTCCTGATAAAGTTTACATGTTAGTTGGAATAAGTGACTTAGAAAATATCCATTATTCAAGGATTTCCAATGCCCCTATGAATTTGTAATGGATAGCAAGTCGTTGAATTTCTGCCCGTCTGTTTCTACGGATTCAGAAACTGGAAGTTGTAATACTCTTCAAAACAATAAATACCAAAAAACAGCATATTCACCATTATTAAAGTTCCTATAAAGCATCGTGTTGACTGCACCGATTACAAAGCCACATTTTGCATAAAACCGACAAGCCAACAAATTATTGTCCTGCGTTTCTAATGCTAAACCCTTTAGATTAGAATTTTCAGCCCATTCGATTGCCTTTTGTATTAAGCCTGTGCCGATTCCCTGTCCCCTTTCCGATTTTGCAACACAAATATCCTCAACAAAAGCATACCTATTCCACTCTCTTTTCAAAACAATTTGTCCAACACATCCGTCATCAGAATAGGCTAAGAAAATAGTTTTATCAGGATTATTGATATAAGCAGCATAGTCCCAGGTATCATCTGAATATACTTTCATATAGGATTGTTCATATATTTCTTCCGTATATGTCCATATTCCGTTGATAAATACAGGCTTTATTTTCCCAATGATTTCAAACGGCTGTTTTGTTTTATTTATATCTGTAAGATTTTGTTGATTTATTTTTACAATTTCCATATTAAGGCTCTCCATAAAATGGGGATTTATATCACTTATAGAATGGCACAATCACACTCATATTTCTATCACATTTCCATTAAATTTCTTCCTCTCTCCGTTTCGTTCTGCTCTGGCGCCTGTTCTGCTGTCGGCTCCCGTTCTGAAGCTCCCCCGCAAGGTTCTTTCTGTTATAGTTGATTACCTCGGATGCTTTTACCCAGTATTATGATACCCCCGATTCGAGTATTTCTATTCTCGGAACGTCACAGTCTATCTCCATCCACGCCCCGGTAGGAAGTATAGTCATAGGCGTTCTGTGAATGTAATCCACATTTTCCAATATGACCATGTCCGGTCTGTGAACTTCCTTACAGATAACCTTTATGATTGTTTCCTCATTGTCCTCATCCAAAGGGCCTGTGATCACAGCTTTCGCCTTATCAAAAACTCCGGCCGCGGCAAATGCACGAAGTTGATGTAATCCGGCTAATTTACTGCCATAAATGCTATCGTGTTCCAACGCGATAATGGAATCTTCCCATATATCGGGACCGGGGAAATACTTCGTTCCCATTATCTGCCAAAGAGGGCCTCCGCAAACCGCGATAACATGGCCTCTGGCCCTTCCGAACCCCTGCAATACCTTGTAGCCGGTTCCGAGTGTCCAGGGAATTATATCTTTCGGATCATCAATCTCATCATTATCCAAAAAGCGTTCATATTGAACTTCTTTCGATCCCTCTTTGACAGTGTATGTTGTAGTCCAGTCAATCGGTGTGTTCTTTTCCGCAGGTTTAATTTCGCCGATTACCTCATTTGAAAACAATGTCCGTCTGATTGCCGCTTCCGTATACTCATCAAGTTTCCCTGGCTGTGCGAGTGGGGTCAGAACAGTGGGACCGTAATAAGCACGGACGCCTGCATATGCAAAAACAGCCATCCATGTAGCAATATCGGAAAAACCCATAAATACCTTGGGATGATCATGAATGACCTGCGAATCGATATACGGAAGAACACGATAGGAATCATCTCCACCCTGATTACAGATAATCCCTTTGATGGAATCATCCTTCAAAGCCCACATCAAATCTTCGGCTCTTTTCTCAGGATGCTCATAAAGATACTCGCTCCCTCTAAGCGCATTGGGAGTTTCAACAACTTTTACATTAAAGATTTTTTCAAATCTCCTTTTACCCAGCATATACCGGGGAATCATATCTTCATCACCGGCACGGCCACCTGAAATTGAAATAAATGCTACTGTATCACCCTCGTTCAATTTGGGCGGAATGATTAGATTTTTCATTTTGCTTCCTCCTTAAACTTCGGTTTGTTGAATTGTCCAACGCTGTTATTTTACCACAATCACACTCACAATTCCATTGAATTTTGCTCAATCTTCCTTTGCCCTATTCCGTTCAATCATCATCTGCCGAAGCGATGGAACATCGCTTTGCCTGTATCCCTCTGCTCTGTGCTGACTGCCCTCGGTTTGCGGTATCAAATCGTCTGCAAGCAGACGATTCAAAGAACAAGAATTTAGTCATGCAAAATCATTTTCGCCTTTGCATATTTTTCTTTCCAATAAATTTGTTCATCTTCTGACAAGCTGCACCCTACAGCTCTGTTTTCATCAGAATTATGCTCTAAATCCGCTAATTTAACTTTTCGGGCAATAGGGTTATTCTTGAGATTTTTTATATAATCAAAATAGTCAACTGCCTCGTCGTGTGTTAAAAGCGCCACTGCCTCAACAATATCATCAGGAAATTCCAATTTTAAATCATCTAATGTGGTGTCCGTATCTTCAATGACATCATGCAGCAGCGCAACTGTGCAGGACTTTTCTTCTTCCATCTGCTCCGCTAAATGATATGGGTGAAAAATATATGGAACATTATTATAATCCACCTGTCCTAAATGTGCTTCATAGGCATATTTCATAGCCTTGACCGTCATTGGTGTATAAACCATCTCTACCTCCACAATCCCGATTTGAATTTCTGACATAATACCACAATCACATTCATATTTCTATCACATTTTCATTAAATTTCTTCCGTTTCGTCCTGCCCTGCTGTCGGCTCTCGTTCTGAAGTTCCCTTTCAAGGTTCTTCCTGTTGCAACTGATTGCCTGTTAAGATAACCGCTGCCAATAGGTAAACAAGATTTCATTTTCATATGTTGTTGCATTAAAAGATTTGATTACGGCAGTGATTAAGCTGACAAACAGAAAGCCATCCAATGATAAAATTAACCTAATCCTCATTTCTGAGCGACTTGTCGCGAAGAGGCGACGAGAAATTTTTCTCGTCTGCCATCAAGGCTATTTGTTTTCGCTCAGAAACAAATAGCCGATTGAAAAATAAGCTATCAAGCTTATTTTTCAATCTAACTCCTTAAATTCGCCCTCTGGAATGGAAATCTCAATATCAAACTTTGTATTCTCGCCGGCAACTATCTTAATTCTATTGTTTCCACTTTCTGCATTCAACGTACTTTGAACAGGCTCCAACATTTCGGTATCGCATTCAGCAATGATTGAGACATCTCCATTTGGATTTATCAATACAAGTTTCATCTTACCGGAGGAAACATTTAATGTGTATGTTATATCTAAAGATGTATCTTCCTCCGCATCAAAAACCCATATGGTGTCCATACCCTCCATTTTTTCAACACTTGCCGTAAAATGCCCGTCCTCTGCCGTTTGTTCATAGTTATTAAGGTTATATGAATTGGTACTGCTTGCTATTTTTATATCGTTATCATATATGGCAACCATCGGATTCGCACAACCTGTCATTAAACAAACAGTTATCAGTCCTGCACCAAACAATTTTTTCATTTCCATAATGTACCTCCATAGACTACGATTTATTCGACTAAAATATTACCACATTCACGCTCATATTGCTACTATCAGTCTGTTAAATTTTCTTAATCGCTTGTTGGAATTTACTTTCTCAATCGGCCCTATACAAGATAGCTGTTTAGTGGTATTATATATAGGGTTTTGCACAAAAATTTGATTAGCAGGGGAAATGACAATGCGAAATGCTTCAATTTATTTAGTCGTTAAGGACTTTGATAAATCGGTTTCATTTTATGAGAAGGTCTTGGATATGGAAGTAAGCGCTACAAACGGAAAACGTTTTGCTATGTTTATCAGCAACGGTCTCACCCTCTGTATTATGAATGGTTATTATGACAGCAAAAACCCTGAACAGGTAATAACGAAAGGTGAGTATTGGGAAATATATGATAACCAAAGTGAGATTGCGAACAGTATAAATACCCGTAAGGTATTTATTAACTTAGGCGTTGAGGATTTAAAGGCAGAATATAATCGGATAAAAGAGTTGGGAATTGCAGTGCAGATGACGGGAATCCGCTTCATAAATGTTTTTTCACCATACTGGTATTTTACCTTTATGGATCCTGATGGCAATCCAATCGAAATTACAGGCGGCTATACGGAAGAACAATGACAGGAGCATCAAATGAATAAAATTGTTGAGGAAGCGGTTCGGAAAATAAAAGAGTTGGAAGACAACTCTCCCGACGAAAAACATATTATTACCGGAGATGTGCGAAAATTATCCTTGAAATTATTCCGGCAAATAGAGGATAAACGTATTGAAAATGTTTTTATTCTCTGCGAAGAACTGTTAAATGAGCGCTCATGGGCATTGGGCGTAATCGCATTTGATTTTGCCTATCGAATGAAAAATCATTATAATGAATCAACATACGGTATTTTTTACCACTGGCTGAAAGACTATGTACGGGGATGGGGAGACTGTGACGATTTTTGCACACATGCATTTGGAGAACTGCTAAGACAGAATAAATTATTATTTGTGAAAATAATTGCATGGACAGAGGATAATGATTTTTGGGTAAGAAGGGCTTCTGCGGTGATTCTGATTCCTTCCATATTGAAAAATGATTATGAAGGAATAGAACCATTTACAATATCAGATCGCTTGATATCGGATTCGCACGATTTAGTCTTAAAAGGATATGGCTGGATGTTGAAAGCCTTATCACAGGTAAATCCCAATTGTGTAAAAGAATATTTAATAAAAAATTGCAAAAAAATGCCACGAGTTGCATATCGTTATGCACTCGAAAAATTTGATAAAGAAACAAGAAATAAACTGATGCAAATGTAATAATATCACTACCGTTTACGTTGTCTCTTTTTCCTCAACAGTGAGGTAAAAGAGCTTATATTAGTAGTTGTATTAGTTATAACTCCTCCTTATCATGCACAAATATAATCAGAACCAGTATAAACAGCAAAACGGCAAGTCCGGATATCACCTGCATCGTTTTGTTCGTCCCGCTCTCCCCCAAAAACAAATTGAACAAAAAGTTCACAAACACGATCGCACTAAATACCCCTGGTGCCGTATAGGGATACCCGCCCGCATTATTCACGGTCTTTTTCTTGACTATCCAAAACAAAAACCACACTACAAATAATGCTGCACCGGTCGTAAAACACAGCAATATCACTTCATGCTTCGCATTCCCCCAAATAAGAGGTGAAATCCCACAGGATATCAGGAACAGACACGCATACAGCAACATCTTGGACGGATACACCTGCTTCGCAGTATACTGAAAGGGAGGTCCGCTGACCAGCCTCAATGCAAATATACAAAAGACGATTGCCCCGCAGAAAACAATCACAAATAAATGAACGCGGTTAAAAAAATCCGCCACACTGAAATCGCCGCCGATTTCATAATTGATCGCATTCAGTAAAGACCCCATAAGGCTAAACTGCACAATCACATTAAAAAATTCCTTCTTGGACTGTATCACCGAATAAATTGTCTCCTGCGTATTAAATTTTGACAAATGACTGATTACCGAGCAGACAATCAGCGCGCCCAGGCAGTTTTGTACGGGATTGCTGAACATCTTCTCAACAAAATCGCCAAAGCCCGTAAAAACAATTTCTCCTGACAGCCACCCTGCTATTACGGGAAGCAGCGCTATCCCGAGAAAGACTGCATAGTATATCCTTTTATCAATCTTCAGTAATGCATTCAGCATCTTTTCCAAATTGATATCCATATACACTATCCCGCAGAAATTAGCAATCACTGTAAGTATTGTGTAAATAGACGTAATCCATATGTTACTCGTTGCAACCGCACATCCAACGGAACACAGCCCGTTCACACAGAGGCATAATACAAGAAACCGCTTCTTCTTGTTCTCCATTAACTTCGTCAGAAAATTATCCATATGGTACCTCCTTTACACTTTTATCGCTTGCAAATCAACGGTCGTTTTAGTTTATTTTATTATAATCTTTTTCAACTACTCGCGCAATCATTTCTTTGAAAAATTTTCGCAATTTCCCATAGAAAAAAGCCTTGAATGGAAAATCTCCCATCCAAGACTCTTTTCAAAAAATTCGGCTGCTATCCCTCAAGCACCTTCGCAAGCCGCTCGATTCCAACCTGAACCTTCTCCATGGACTTCACAATATTCTCTACGCCGGATACCTGTTCCTCCGTCGCCATGCTGATTTCCGTCGTCGTCTCCGCAGACTTCTCCGACGTCTCCTGCAGGCGGTTCATCGATTCCATCAGCGCGTCCTTGATATCCACGATGCCGACCAGCTCCCCCTTGAGGCCCTCAATAATTGTCAGCGCCTCCTCAGAGGAATTTATCATCGTCTCGAAAATCTTTACGGTATCGTCAAGCTTCTCGGAGGATTCCTTTACAATCACGCCGTTCTTGCCCATAATCTTGTTGGTCTCCTCAACCGTCGCGATAATATCCTTCAAAATCGCGTCAATCTCCTTTGTCGCGTCGGAGGATTCCGTTGACAGCGAATTGATCTCATCCGCGACGACCGCAAAGCCCTTGCCGGCCTCACCCGCTCTCGCCGCCTCTATCGCGGCATTCAGCGCGAGCAGATTCGTCTGCCTTGCAATCTGGTTGATGCTGTCCACAATGCCCGCAATCAGCGTTGACTTCTGTGACAGCGTTGCAACGCCGTCCGCCGCCTCCTGCGTCGCCTTGATGTTCTCGTCAAACTTCTTGGAAAGCTCCGCTATGGAGGCGATTCCCTCGTCATTCTTCGCCTTCAGGGCCGCCATATTGTCCATGGTATCCGCGGCCTGCCGCTCGGAAATCTGAATCTTGTCGTTGAGCGTGTTGAATATTTCAATACTTCCCGTGACCTCGCCAATCTGCTGCTCCGAGCTGTTGGAAATCTCCTCGGTGGAAGCCGCAATATCCTGCGTGCTCTGGCGGAAGCCACTCAGCGACGCGTGGATGCTCTCCGTCGATTCCTGGATACCCGTAAACGCCTCACGGACATTATCCAGCAGGCTTTCAACCTCCTTTTCATTCTTTTCCACATTTGCAAATAATGAGAAGGTTCTCCCTGCTATGACATATGCGACAATGACCTCCAGCACATAGACAATCAGAATAAAGATCCATATGATCAAGCTATGTAATTTCAGATAAGCCTCCGGAAATACAATCATCGCCACAACATTGACTGCTATCGTAGCAATCGCGTTCACCTTTACGACCGACACGTCATAATAGGCGATGATCATCACGGTCGCAAGGAAATACGCCTGCGTCATCGCGCCGAATTTTCCGTCATTTCCGACTACCATCGTGATCGCCCCCGCCACCGGCATAAGACACGCATAGAAATATTTTGCCTTGGACCCCAGACTCTTCTCCAACAGTCTGATGATCACGGAAGCAGCCACCATCAGCAATACGGTGGCATCCGCAATGGTTCCTCCCAGAAAAATCATAACAAACGCAAACGCCGCAATCGGTATCAGGAAGCCCCATACCACGAACATAATCAAGTTCATCTGTTTTTCTTCGTTTTTCAGTACATCCAACTGCATAGATTCCCCTCCTAGTATTGATATAGTAAGCATACACATGTAGTGCCGGCCCCGACGGTCCAGAATATAACATAATCGCCGATATCCAAATCATTGTTTTCCAATGCTCTGGCATAAGCCAACAGAGGGCTTGTCGTTCCCGTATAGCCGAATTCATCCCCGATAAAGACGAACTTGTCCATACTTTCCCCAAGCTCTTCCGCGACATTCTCTATATTCTTCAGTGCGAACTGCGACAAAAAATATTTCTTAATATTTTCCTTCTTCAAATTGTTCCGAAAGAGAATCTCTTCTATCGATATCTTAGCGCTGAAAAAGGCTCCGCTCAAGTCAAAATTGTCCCATTTTACCAATTTGTCCTGTGTTGACAGGCTTCTGTCTTTCACAACCGTGGACATTCCCTTCGCCGGAAGCAATATCTTATTGTGATTGCTGGAATTGGTATAGAAATCCGAGTCCCGAAAGCCTCTCTCAATATTAAAGACATTCTCTATCACCAATGCACAGGCAGAATCGCCAAAATTTGAATAGGTTATCGGTTCCCGGTAGCGGGAATACCTGTTTAACTGATCCGAGCCCACAAGCAACGCATACTTCAATCCCTGATTGCTCCTCATGGCTCTCGCAATCTGCTCCAAAGCGACCAACATTCCCGCACAGTTCGCATTCAAATCATAGACGCCACACTTCTGCCCTGCCTGCAGCATGGAATGCAGCTTCAGCGCATTTGAAGGCGCAATGTATTCCGGCGTCCCGGAGGAGAACACAATCAGTCCCAGCTGAGAGGCCTTCACATGGGTCTTTTCCAATACTTCCTTGGCCGCATTAAAGCCCATCGTCAGCATGTTCTCGTCGTCGTCATCCGATATGTATCTGCTCTTTCTCCCGGTCGCCTTCAACAGTCCGTTGATATCCTGTCCCTGCTTCTTATAATATTCTATAAAAAAATCATTGTCAACTTTTCTTTCGGGATGATAGTACGCAATCCCCTTTATTATCGCATTATTATTCACAAAAATCCCTCCTTCATCTCACTCGTTTACATGCCGTATGAAGCTCAGGATTTTCGTTCTCACAAGATCCATGTCCTCATATATCGCGGCATGTCCCTTGTAAGGTATCATCAACAGCTCACTGCCCCTTATCCTCCGCCAGGTCTCAACTGCAGCCATCGGCAGCACGATACGGTCGTCGCTCCCGTGAATCAGCAGTGCCGGGATCGTAATCTCCTCACAGGCCTCCCAATGCACATACCGGTTTGACACCATCAAATCTCCGTATCCGACGGTATCCGCCACCTTGGTCTGCGAAAACTGCCGCATAATGCGCTCCCGATCCACCTGCGGCGTATCCGTGTTCTCCCCAAACAGATAGGGGAAAATCTCATCCGTCCGGAACTGCTCCGCCGGCATTTTCTTCAGATCGTCCACCATCGGCGTGTAATCCTTCAGATCAGCCCCGCTGCTCAATATCACAATCCCTGCAAGCCTTACCCTCTTCCGATACGCAAGCTCACAGGTAATCGCTCCGCCCATGGAATAGCCCGACAAAATAATCCTGTCCGTGACAAGGCCTTCCCGCTGCAT
Organism: Roseburia sp.; assembly: GCA_023664265.1. Lineage (GTDB taxonomy): Bacteria > Bacillota > Clostridia > Lachnospirales > Lachnospiraceae > COE1. The sequence continues at coordinate 20,531 of JAMPFV010000021.1, read as the reverse complement.
CCGTAAAAGAGATTCCTCCACCGCCTCCGCAAACTGCCATATCTCCGCCGGCTCCTCCCCCGCAGACTCCCCATGACCGGTCAGGTCGTACATCACACAGTTATAGTCCCCGAACTGCTGCGCCAGAGGAAGCATTCCCTCCTTCGTCATTGTGGAGCCGTGCAAAAATACCAGCGTCGTATCACTGTCCGCATTTCCAATCCGACTATAAGCCAATTGCCTTGTTTCGTCCATCCTTTACCGCCTTTCCTCCGTGATGCCCTTATCCGCAGACAGAGCAGTTGTCAGCCTTCGTAGTACAATTAACTTCATAGTCAGATATTACCATATTTCACATATAATTACAACACTCGACAGAGCAATATTTTTACAGATATTTTTACGCTCAACAATTGATTAAAACCGCCGGCAGAATATCAAGCGGTAGCGCTCCGCCGCCGCGGTATATGTTTCCATGTCCGTCCGCTCTCCATTTACGGAATACTCGATTACCCATTCCGCCTGCGCTATCGTCTCCTCTGTATAAGGCCTGTCCTTCTTCCCCTCAGCGCCATAAAATAAATCGGGCGTTGTAAACAGTTCCTCCTGCGTGTGATTATTGGCGTACTGCTCACGATACTCTATTGAACAGACAAACGCCGTCTCCTCTTCTTTGTACTCGTAGAGCGACCATCCATAACTGTACCCGCCAAAGCCGCCACAGCTCTCCTGCTTTCCCGTCAGCAGCTTCTTTTCCTCCGTGTCATACCAAATCCCCATTGTGTCGCCGCCCGAGGTGCCGCCGCATTCATATCCGGTCAGCAGCGCCTCAACCCTGCCGTCCCTGAGCGCAAAGAACCCGCTGAAGGTTTCTCTGTCGTAATAATAATATGGCGCCGCATAAAAATACAGAAGCGGCTGCCCCGAATGCGCAATATCATACAGTCTGTATGAGCAGTTAAAGCACTTTAACCCATTTACCGCCCTGTCTCCTCGGGCGCCCTCCGCGTCCGCGTCGCCGTTTCTTTGCACAAATTCCGAATATTCCTTTCTCCTCGGTGTAATCTCATTTTTCAGCCATATTCCCGATAAATCCACGGATGCGGTATCGTCTGTCGTTATCAGCACATATTTATCATCTAAACCATACCGTTCAGCGATAAAGACCGGCCCCTCAGAATCGTCAGAACCAACGACCTCATATGTCGTGCACTCGTAAATCGGCGGGATAATCTCCTCCCCCCTCCCGTTCAGGAATCCGGTTCTTCCGTTCCGCGTCGTCCGATAGCAGCTGCCCGCCGCGCAAATGCTGTCATACAATGCGGCCTCCGTCTCTTCTCCCTCGCAGTTGACAATTCTTGCCTCTGAAGCCTTTTGCAGGAAAATACTTCCGTCCGCAAAAATCTGAATCAGCGCATACTCTATCGGTATTGTCAGGCTTCCATCCCGGCTCAGCACGCCGTACCGCCCGTCCCGGCTGACAACTGCCCTGCCGTCACCGCTCCATTGGATACTGTCATAGACACAGGGAATCCTCATGGAAAAATCCGCGGTATCCAGACATCCCATCCTTCCATCCATATCCCATACCGCCAATATTCCCGCTTCGTCCGTATCAGGGGACTCTATCCGGCTGTACTCAAACGGCGCCTGAACCGTCCCATGCAAATCTATTACGCCGTACGCGCCCTCCTGCTCTGCCTCTGCCAAGGTTCCCCCCTCCAGCAGATCGAGATACGCATAACCGGGCTCTATCAGCACAGCTCCGTCCGGCCCCGCTATCCCATATTGTCCTTCCTCACGGAAAACAATATAACCCTCGTCCTCACAAATCCGGTCACAGGTTCGTTGAAACAGCCTTTTTCCCGAGCGGTCAAAGCAATGCGCCTCCCCGCCCGACCGGCCGATAATAAACGCGCCGTCAAATTCGACAGAATCATATTCCAAGGCGATAAGCTCCGTTCCCTCTCTCGTTATTACGCCATACCGCCCATTTTTCATTACCACGGCAAGCCCTTCCCGAAAATAGTCTGCATCATCATATTTTGGCTCGATTACTGTTTGACCTGTCCGGTCGATATATCCATACTGCCCGTCTGTCGAGAAATACGCCAATCCCTCCTGAAAGGAGCTGACGCTGTCGCAGTCAAGATAAAATACCGGTTCTCCCGTCTTATCCATAAAGCCGTAGGCGTCCCCCTTGGCAAAATAAGCAAGTCCTTCCATAAAAGGCGCGGCGCGGTCGTAGACAAACGGAATCACCGCCGTCCCCATATAGTCGATATATCCGAACTTTTCTCCGTCGAAGGCGCAGGCCAGCCCCTCGTGGAACGGATACAGCATATCATAGCTGCAGGAAGCGATTTTTTCTCCGTCTTCCGCATATACCCCGTATTTTTCCCCGTTGTAAATGCAATAACGCCCCTCCGAAGCGAACACCAGATTGATGAACCCGTCAAAATCCGTTATGGACGTCAGCAACGGATACATCCTCGGCCGGACAAGCAGCTCCTCCAACGCCGGCAGCGAGTACTGCGTCCCTGGCACGACAAGCAGCTCCTCCAAGTCCTCCCTCGTCCCCCGAAACACATTCATGTCAATATAGCGCTCGTCTCCGCTGTACCCCTCCAAAACCGCAGTATCCGTATACTGCCAGAAGCTCCACCCACCCCCGAAAAGGACCTCCGGCGGGCAGTATACACTCCTCACCCACAATGGGTATTCTCCGAAGCTGCCCTTAATATAATCCTGCCAAGCCGCGCGCGTCGTGTAGAGAATCGGCTTTACCTCATAATGCTCCTCCAGCGCGTCCAGCAGCGCCTTGAGGTTTTTGGTCACTTCCGCCTTATCCGGCGCATTGCTGCGCTTATCCCCATAATACTCCACGTCAATGACAGGCGGCAGCTTGCCGTTCAAATCCCCCACCGTGCGGATGTAGAGCTCCGCCTGCGTCTCCCCCGCACTGTCAAAGCTGAAAAAATGGTACGCACCGATATAGAGCGGCGTCTCCGCGGCCGCCTCCCAATTCTCATAAAAGCGCTCATCAATGTGCCCGCTTCCCTCTGTCGCCTTGATAAACGCAAAGTCCAAATCCTGCAAGGCAAGCGTCTCCCAGTCAATCGTCCCCTGATAATGCGATACGTCAACGCCCCGCAGCTCATATTGGTCGGCCAGCGGCGGATTTATTTGAAGATCCTTGCGCAAAATAAGCGCTCCCATCAACAACAGCGCGAAAACCATCACCGCTATTCCCACAATACATTTCCAAGATTTTCTTTTCATACCCACCTCATACCGGAATTTTCCTGCAATATCCTGTCTATTATAAAACAACTTTGCATCATTTTTGCATCATATTCCTTAAAAGTTTGGAAATTTTATGTGACACGACATGGAAAACTGTTTGGTCTGTGAACGAATAGCGTTGATAAAAGCTGATAAGAATCCGCACTTTGTCCGTGGACTTAACACAGGATATGTTGTAACCGGTGGCCAACAAAGGCTATCCAATCAAGCGGATAGCAAAGGCTATCCGATTAAGCGGATAGCCTTTTTTCAAAGGGAGTTACTTTTTCGTGATGTATCCCTGTGCCTTTAACAGCTCCGCACAGAGCACGGCGCCGCCCGCGGCGCCCCGCACCGTGTTGTGGGAAAGTCCGACAAACTTCCAATCATATACGGAATCCTCGCGAAGCCGTCCGACGGAAATCCCCATGCCGTTCTCGTAGTCCACATCCAGCGCCACCTGCGGCCGGTTGTCCTCCTCCATGTATCGGATAAACTGCCTGGGTGCACTCGGAAGCGCCAGCTCCTGCGGCACGCCTTTAAACTGAACCAGCTTCTCTATCAACTGCTCCTTCGTGGGCTGTTTCCTGAACTTCACAAATACCGCCGCCGTGTGTCCGTTCAAGACAGGGACGCGGATACACTGACAGGTAATCACGGGGCTTTCCGCGGGGACAATCACACCGTCCTTGATCTCGCCCCAGATTCTGAGCGGCTCCTTCTCACTCTTCTCCTCCTCGCCGCCGATGTACGGAATAATATTCCCCTCCATCTCCGGCCAATCCTTAAAGGTTTTCCCCGCTCCGGAAATCGCCTGATACGTCGTCGCAACCACCTCGTGCGGCTCAAATTCCTTCCACGCAGTCAGCACCGGCGCATAGCTCTGAATGGAGCAGTTCGGCTTTACCGCCACAAAGCCTCTTGTCGTGCCAAGGCGCTTTCTCTGGAACTCAATCACCCTCATATGCTCGGGATTAATCTCGGGCACTACCATGGGCACATCCGGCGTCCAGCGGTGCGCGGAATTATTGCTGACAACGGGCGTCTCCGTCCTCGCGTAATCCTCCTCGATTTTCTTGATTTCTTCCTTGGTCATATCGACCGCAGAGAATACAAAGTCAACCTCCGAGGCCACCTTCTCCACCTCGTTGACATTCATCACGACAATGCTCTTGACCGCCTCCGGCATCGGCGTCGTCATCTTCCACCTGTCGCCGACAGCCTCCGCATAGGTCTTTCCCGCCGAGCGCGGGCTCGCCGCAATCGTCGTCACCTCAAACCACGGATGGTTCTCCAGCAGAGAAATAAACCGCTGTCCGACCATACCCGTACCGCCAAGAATACCAACCTTTAACTTCTCACTCATCTTATTTTCCTCCATTCCAAAGCATCACACACATCTGCCCTATTCTCTCTCTGCTCCGTTCGCCATATGCCTCAACTCAGGCTTAAATATTCCCGATTTACCCGCAGGACCTCGCGCATGGCTTCCGGCCCCGGCGCGCCGATGGTCGTCCGCCTGTTGACGCAGGCTTCCAGGCTGACCGCCTCATACACATCCTCTTCAAACACCGGACTGACGGCCTGCAGCTCCGCTAAGGACAGCTCGTCAATCGCCTTGTCCTTCTCTATGCAGTACAGCACCAGCCTGCCGATAATGCCGTGCGCATCCCGAAACGGTACGCCATGGTTGACAAGGTAATCCGCCGCGTCCGTCGCGTTCGTGAAGCCCTTCCCCGCGCTCTCCCGCATAATGCCTTTGTTAAACCTCAGCGTTCTCAGCATCCCCGTGAACAGCGCGATACAGCCCTTCGTGGTGTCAATCGCGTCGAACGTGAGCTCCTTGTCCTCCTGCATATCCTTGTTGTAGGCGAGCGGAAGCCCCTTCATCGTCGTGAGCAGGGAAATCAAAGCGCCGTACACCCGCCCTGTCTTGCCGCGCACCAGCTCCGCAATGTCCGGATTCTTCTTCTGGGGCATGATACTGCTGCCCGTGGAATACGCGTCGTCCAGTTCGACAAAACGGTACTCGTTTGAGTTCCACAGAATAATCTCCTCGCAAAAGCGGCTCAAATGCATCATAATCGTCGCCATCGCCGAGAGAAGCTCAATCACATAGTCCCTGTCCGCAACCGAATCCATGCTGTTCAGCGTCGGCCCGTTGAAATCAAGCAGCTCCGCCGTATACGCGCGGTCCAGCGGATAGGTCGTCCCCGCGAGCGCCCCCGATCCGAGCGGGCAGTAATTCATCCTGTCATAAATATCGCCCAGCCGCTGACGGTCACGCTTGAACATCTCAAAATATGCCCCCAGATGATGCGCCAATGTAATCGGCTGCGCCTTCTGTAAATGCGTAAAGCCCGGCATACAGGTGTCCAAATTCTCCTCCATGAGGGAAAGCAGCACCTCCAGCAACGTCTTTAACAGTCCGTCCAGCTCCTGTATCTCCTGCCTCGTGTACAGCTTCATATCCAATGCAACCTGGTCATTGCGGCTTCTTCCCGTGTGGAGCTTCTTGCCCGCATCGCCGATTCGGTCAATCAGATTCGCCTCCACAAAGCTGTGAATATCCTCGTATTCCTCCGTAATCTCAAGCTTCCCGCTCTCCACATCCGCGAGGATTCCCTGCAAGCCCTCCAGAATCCGCGTCATCTCCTCCTCCGTCAAAATCCCCTGCTTTGCCAGCATCCGCACATGCGCCATGCTGCCCGCAACATCCTGTGCGAAAAACTTCCGGTCAAAGGAGATGGACGCGTTAAAATTATATACCAGTTTATCCGTTTCCTTCGTGAAACGGCCTCCCCATAGCTGTGCCATGCAACAACTCCTCCCTGTCAGCCGATTGACCGCCTCTGCCGTGCTCCGGCGGTCCAATTAGCAATAATGTTATCATATCTTTCCGATTGTTTCAAGAACCAATCCGCACAAAGCTACAAAATTCACCCCTTATCGCGTTCCGCATATAATATCCTATATTCTAATCAAAAGGCGGCGGTCACTATGGAAGCCTGTAGCCGGCAAAGCAAACCCTTTCTTCGTCTCGACGGCATTGACTTCTCCTACTATGGAAGCTTGGGCGAAACAAAGGTTTTGGAAAACATAAATCTAACCGTTGAAAGGGGCGAATTCGTCGTTCTCGTCGGTCCGAGCGGCTGCGGCAAATCCACTATTCTGTCCCTCATCTGCGGCTTATTGAAGCCCGTAAACGGGTTTATCACCTTTTATTCGGAGGACTTCTCCACGCCGCGCATCGGGTATATGCTGCAGCACGACCATTTACTCGAATGGCGCGACGTTTACCACAACATCATGCTCGGCCTTGAAATACAAAAGAGTAAGACGCCCGAAAATCTGGCGTTTGTTGACGAGCTGCTCGAGAAGTACCGTCTTTCCGATTTTAAACGCCAGAAGCCCTCCGCGCTCTCAGGCGGGATGCGGCAGCGGATTGCCCTGATCCGCACGCTCGCGACGCGCCCCGATTTGCTCCTGCTCGACGAGCCGTTCAGCGCGCTTGACTATCAGACAAGGCTCAATGTGTCCAGGGACGTGCGCGGCATCATCAAATCCGAGAGGAAAACCGCAATCCTTGTCACGCACGACATTTCCGAGGCGATTGCGTTGGGGGATACCATCTATGTCCTCACAAAGTCCCCGTGCCGCACCAAGGACCGAATAGCCATCGAATTTGAGCAGAACGGCATCCGCCGCGATGAGGTCAGAAGCTCTAAGCTTTTTCAGGAATATTTTGACGCGATTTGGAGGGAAATGCAGAATGAAAACACGGATATATAACCCTAAGCCTTCCGCACCGCAGGACGGGCAGCAGCGCTATATGCGGCAGAGACGCCGCCGGCAGCTCTGCATCTTCTGGAGCCGCATACTGGTATTTATCGGCTTTCTCGCGCTGTGGCAGCTTGCCTCGGATTTCGGTTGGATTGACCGCTTTTATTTCAGCTCCCCCGCCGCAATCGCCCGCCTTTTCGTGAACGACATTCGCAATATGTCGCTCCTGAACCACATCGGAATCACCCTGCTCGAATCGCTGGTGAGCTTTCTGCTGATTATCGCGTTTTCCCTGTTGACGGCGACCTTCTTCTGGTTCCACCCGTCACTCGGAAAAATGCTGGAGCCGTTTCTGATTGTCCTCAACAGCCTGCCAAAGTCGGCGCTCGCGCCCCTTATCATCGTCTGGCTCGGCACCGGCCCGCGGACCATCATCCTCTGCGGGATGTCCGTCGGCCTCTTCGGGTGCATCCTCAACCTGTATCAGGCGTTTGAGCAGACTGACCCAGAGCGCCTCAAGCTGATTGAGACACTGGGCGGCAGCAGGCTTCAGGCGTTTACGAAGGTGGTGTTCCCGGGAAATATCCCGACGTTTATCTCCCTGTCAAAGGTCAATATCGGCCTTGCGCTTGTCGGGGTCATTATCGGAGAATTTCTCGCGGGAAGAAAGGGTCTGGGCTATCTGATTATATACGGCAGTCAGGTTTTCAAGCTGGATATGGTGATTCTGAGTATTGTCATCCTGTGCGCGATTGCAATGCTGATTTATTGGCTGTTGAGTGTGTTGGAGAAGCGGATGGCGTTTTAAGGAAACACTGATCAAAGTGGTTTCAGCCGCGGATTGTATAAAATATTGCACGCTTCCGCAATATTTTATACAATCATAACAAAATCTCCCTTTTTCGCATGCTCTATATGCTCCTTGTACCCCGCAATATAAAAAGGAATGCTGTCTTCCTTACCGTTTGTAAGGCGCCCTCTCACTTTTTCCCACGCCCGGATTGACACTTGGAAATCCGGCAAGCCGGCAATTAAAACGGGCTGCTGCTCTTTTCTTACCCAAATATACGTTCCGCCATAATTTCTCCGCGCCGTCTCAAACACATAGCACCCAATCATGGAAGCGGTATCGCAAAGAGTTTCTTCATCCGGTTCATAATTGCTCAATTCCTCCAAAAGCCGGTCTGCTACCGTGAGACTTTCTATGGAGTAATCAAATGCTCCCTTTTGGATAAAAGGATAAACGGGATTTTTGTCGAAGTTCTCCGCAAAACTGTTCGCGGTATGAATAATATCCTCCGTCAATCTGTCCATGCGAATCCGCCTTTCCTTATTTCCCATAGAGTAAAAATTTACGCCGCTGAAATCCTTCAGCGGCGCAATAAGCTTTCGAAGGGACTCGAACCCTCGACCTACTGATTACGAATCAGTTGCGCTACCAACTGCGCTACGAAAGCTTACCATGTGAAAAACATATATCTTATTGTATATCAGAGTTTTCAAAATGTAAAGAGTTTTTTTTCATTTTCTTATGTAATTCCGGTATTTTTATTTTTCTACAGCAGTATCCTCCCGATGATGAACGGTTATCTGCTGATATGGGATCTCGATTTCAGCCCTGTCAAGCGCGCGCTTCGCGTTTTCGAGGAGACGCCAGCGCAGCTCCCAATACTTGGGATTCTCGCAGAAGCAGCGCATTCCGAGCGCCACCTCGCTGCTGCCCAGCGCGCTGACAAACACCAGAATCGGCTCCTCCTTGAGCACATCCAAATCTGCCTCCATCACCTCGCGGAGGACATTTTTGGCCGCCTCAATATCCGCATCATAAGAAATCCCCACCGTCAGATCCATCCGCCGCATCGGGGATTCCGTCGCGTTTGTGATGGAGTTGTTCGCAAGGTTCCCGTTTGGCAGCACCACAATCTTGCCGTCGGGCGTCGCCAGCTTGGTATAGAAAATCCCGATTTCCTTGACGGTTCCCTCGTTCCCGTGCGACGACTCGATGATATAGTCCTCCACCCGAAAAGGCTTCAGCAGCAATATCAGCACGCCGCCCGCAAGATTGCTGAGGCTCCCCTGCATCGCAAGGCCAATCGTGACGCCCGCGGAGCCAACCAGCGCCACAACACTCGCCGCGTCAAAGCCGAAATTTCCCGCGATTATCAGCACCAGTATCAGATACAGCGTCCCTTTGAGCAGACTGTCAAGGAACTGCAGCACGCCAGTTTCCACCTTGGCGCGCTCCAGCGATTTGCGGACAATCCTTCGGATGAGCTTGATCAGCCTTGAACCCACAAGAAATAAGACTGCCGCAATCAGGACGCGGATCCCAAAGCTCAGCGCCTTCTCAGGCAGCGCATCCATAAACTGCTCTATCGCGTTCAGATTCTCACTGATATCCTCCATATTCGCCAACTCTGCCAATTCCGCTAACAACATGTCACCTTCACACTCCATTTACTCTAAACTATTGTAACCCGTACACAATTATTCCTTAATCACATGGATAAACAGCCCGCTTCTGAGCTTCGGCTCGAACCATGTCGATTTGGGCGGCATCAGCAGATCTGCGTCCGCCACGCCAAACAGCTCCTGAATGGACGTCGGGTACATCGCAAAGGCCGCCTTGCAGTCGGTCTTTACCCGCCTCTCAAGCGCTCCGATTCCCCGAATACCGCCGACAAAATCAATCCGCTTATCGGTCTTAGGGTCCGCAATCCCCAGAATGGGCGCAAGGATATGGTTTTGCAGAATCGCAACGTCCAAGCCCTCCACAGGGTCGTCGCTGCGATATGCCGCCCGCACCTCCAGCAGATACCACGTATCCCCCAAAAGCATTGCCATCTGTCCTTTTTGGGCGGGTCTTATGCATCCCCCCCCCTTGGAAACCACCTGAAATACCGTCTCAACAGCAGCCAGAAACTCCGTCTCGGAAAGTCCGTTCAAGTCCTTCACCACGCGGTTGTAGTCCATGATCATCAGCTCCTCGTCCGCAAAGAGCACCGAGAGGAAATAGTTATACTCCTCCTCCCCCGTGTGATTCGGATTCTGCCCGCGCTTTTTCAAGCCTGCCTTGACTGCCGACGCGCAGCGGTGATGCCCGTCCGCTATGTAAATCTGCCCGATTCCCTCAAAGGCCGCCGCAACCGCCGCGATCTCCTCATCTCCGCGGATGCACCATACGCGGTGTGTGATGCCATCCTCCGACGTAAAGTCATAGAGCGCCTTCTGCTCCTTTGTGCGCGCTATGATCGCCCGCAGCGTGCCGTTTGCCCGATACGCCAGGAAAATCGGGCCTGTCTGCGCCTCGCAGGCCTCCACATGGCGAATGCGGTCAAGCTCCTTATCCGCGCGCGTATTTTCATGCTTCTTAATCACCTGATTCTGATAGTCATCCACGCTTGCACAGGCCACAATGCCTGTCTGTACCCTGCCGTCCATCGTCAGCTCATAGATATAGTAGACCGCCTTGTCCTCCTGCACGAACTCGCCGCGCGCTATCATTCCCCACAGTAAATCGTGGGCCTTCCGGTATACCACATCGTCATAGGTGCCGACGGAGGCGTCAAACTGTGTCTCCGCTCTGTCGATATTCAGGAAGGACAGGGGCTTTCCCCTGACTGCCGCGCACGCCTCCTCCCTGTTGTACACATCATACGGAAGCGCCGCTATCTGCGCCTCCAAGCCCTCCTTGGGCCTGTATGCCCTGAATGGTCTGATTACCGCCATAAACTCTCCTCCTCGTCTAAATCGTCACCCGCTCAATTACGCAGCTATGGGGCTTGTTCCCGTTGTCCCTGTCATAGTTGATCCCGACAAGCAGGAGCTCTCCACTGTACCCCTCCAATGCCTGCGTATACCGCCTGTCCTTAATCTGCCGAATGGCCGCGTCGGCGGTCTTGTCGTATTTCAGCTCAACCACGAGCGCGGGCTTGTCTGTGTGCGGCAGCGGCAGGAATACGACATCCGCAAAGCCATGCCCTGTGGGCAGCTCGCGGATCAGCTTATACTCCTTCCTTGCGCTGTAGTACGCAAGCCCTATCGCGGAGCCAAGCGCATTTTCGTCGTTATAGGTCAGGATGGACGCGACCTCCATATGCGCCCTGTCAAGCCCCTCGGCAACGCGCTCCGCGTCTCCCCGCAAGGTGTCTGCCAGAAGCTTTTCCGACGCCTTCAGGACGCGCATAACCTCCGCCCAGCCGCCGACGCTCATCGCGTTCTCAAATTCCTCTATGATTTCCTTATTGGGAATAAAGGTCTCCCGCTCCTTGGAATCATACGCCAGATACCCCAGATGAATCAGCAGCGTCAGAATGTCGTCCTTCGTCTTGAAGGTGCGCATATCGTTCCGAAAGCTGCGCGTATTCACGCTGACACGCCCGCCGCCAAGCATCCGCACAATATCCGCGCGGAGGCCGTCAAAATCCATGTCCATATACGTCTTGAGCGCATCATAGACCTCCGTGGACGTCCAGTAATTGGAGTATTGATGCCGCCGCATTGCCTCCACCACGGACTTGGGATTGTAGACGTGCTTAAACTGCGTAAGCATATATCCGTCATACCAGCTCCCCGTCTCCGCAAAGTCCATGTCAAAGCGCTCGCACAGCGCCTTGACCTCCGCCTCCGTAAAGCCCGTATACTCCTCAAAAACATACTGGTCCGTCATGGAATACTCCGCGAACATATTCAGCGCGGAATGCAGCCCGTATTTTTTCACGGGCAGGATCCCCGTCATATAGGCCAGCGCGACATAGGGCTGGTCCTTCAAAAGATTCCTCAGGAAATCAAGATACTGCTTCTGCAGGGTCTCCGACTCCTGCCGCTCACGCATCACGCAGTCCCACTCGTCAATCAGGAAGATGAACTGTTTATCCGTTTTCGCATAAATCCTCCGCAATGCAGCGGCAAGTCCTATATCACGTCCTTTTATGGCCGCCTCGTACTCTTCGCCAAGCTCCTCAAGCACCTCCTGCTCCAGATATTTCGTCACTGCTCCTGACTTTGCCTCAATCAAAAACTGCTGCATATTCAGATAAATCACATCATATTGATTCAAATGCTCCTCAAAGGACTTCTCGCGCTCTATTTTATACCCCTTGAACAACGCTCTCGAATCACAGCCACAGCTATAATACGCCGCAAGCATCTGCAAAGCCATCGACTTTCCAAAACGGCGCGGCCTGCTGACGCAGATAAACTTTTCCTTTGTACTCAGCCATTTGTTCGTACACGCAATCAATCCCGTCTTGTCCACATAAATTTCAGAACGGATAGATTCCCGAAAGCCTTCGTTGTCCGGATTCAAATAAATTCCCATAGGGTCCCTCCCTTTTAACCACTGCCGCCTGTTATAGAGTAGTATAGCATTTTCCGTGTGCAATTGGAATAAAAGATTCCATTCGTTTCGATTTTACTTTTATTCTCCCTGTACCTTGGCGTAACCATTTCTGCATGGCTAAACTATTACATTTTGACAAGCACACCCATTCGTGCTACAATATTTCTCGCAGCAGACCGTCTGCTCTATTGCTCACCAAAAAAGCAAAACCCAACTATCAAATATTATTTAGAAGGAGGCTCCCCAATGACATCAGAGGACAAAGAACTGCTTGACCGCATCAACGAATACGCAGACCGCGTTTTAAAAGATTTTGATCCGCAAAAGACCCGCGTTTCCTTCCAGCTTGAAAAGCTCAAGCCCATCATGGAGGAAATCGCCAAAGAAAAGAACCTCTCCGTAGAGGAAATCTTCATCAAATACATGGATTTAGCCAGTGAAGTCACCGTATCCAAGGAAACAAAATTCCAAAACACCATCGGCAACATGACCAAATACGGCGACGTGCACGACGCTTACTGATTATAACCACTCTTGACAGCAAAAAGTTTCTGCTATGAGTTACCATCATTACCTGAGAAACTGCCCACTCCCCATCAGGATGCGTTTTCGGCAAGGCAGGCGCATGAAATATTGCTAAGCTGCCCTTACGGAGGCAATTGCCGCAGTCCGGCAGCGTGCAATATTTCATGCACCTGCCGACTGAACAACCACTCCCCCTCTACTTCACAATCCGCACCTTAAACACTCCGTCGATGCGCTTTAACCGCTCCATAATCTTCTCGTCCGCAGCCTTTTCAATATCGAGCAGCGTGTACGCGTACTCTCCTCTTGACTTGTTCGTCATATCGCTGATATTAATCCCCGTCTCGCCAAACGCCGCCGTAAACTGCGTGATCATATTGGCAATGTTTTTGTGCAGCACCGCCACTCTTCCCGCGCTGCCGCAGACACCCATATCGCACGCGGGATAGTTGACGCTGTTTCTGATATTTCCATTCTCAAGATAATCCTTCAGCTCCTCCACCGCCATCACCGCGCAGTTATCCTCGGACTCCTCCGTGGAAGCGCCAAGATGCGGGATTATAATACAGTTTGCATGACCCGCCGTGGTGGTATTCGGGAAATCGGACACATACTTTCTCACCTTGCCCGAATCCAGCGCGGCCATCATATCCGCCTCATTCACGAGCAAATCCCTCGAGAAATTAAGGACTACAACGCCCTGCTTCATCTTCCCGATGGCCTCCGCGTCGATCATCCCTTTCGTACTGTCCAGAAGCGGCACGTGCACTGTGATAAAATCACACTCCGCGTAAATCTCATCAACGTTGGTGACAGGCTTTACCTCACGGCTCAGGCTCAGCGCCGCCGCAACGGAGAGATTCGGGTCATACCCGTAGACCTCCATGCCCAAGCTCAGCGCCGCATTTGCAACCTTTCCGCCAATCGCGCCAAGTCCGATAACGCCCAGCTTCTTCCCCAGTATCTCCGTTCCCGCAAAACGCTTCTTCTCCTTCTCCGCGTCCTTGGCAATGGTCTCTGCGCCCTGATTTTCCTTCACCCAAGAGATACCGCCGATCACGTCCCTCGACGCCAGCAGCATTCCCGCGATCACAAGCTCCTTCACACCGTTTGCGTTGGCGCCCGGGGTATTGAACACAACAATCCCCTGCTCCGCGCACTTATCAAGCGGGATATTGTTGGTGCCTGCTCCGGCCCTCGCCACCGCGAGCAGCCCCTCAGGCAGCGCCATCTCATGCATGGACGCGCTTCTGACAAGCACGCCGTCCGCGCTCGCAATATCCTCCGTTTTCTGATACTTCTCCGTAAATCTTGACAATCCAATCTCAGAAATGGGATTCAGACAATTATACTGATACATTATGCATTTGCCTCCTCAAATTTTTTCATAAACGCCACCAGCTTCTCCACGCCCTCAATCGGCATGGCGTTGTAAATGCTCGCACGCATACCGCCGACCGTCCGATGGCCCTTCAGGTTCTCGAAGCCTGCCTCCTTCGCCTCCTTGACGAACTTCGCGTCCAGCTCCTCGCTGCCTGTCACAAACGGCACATTCATCAGAGAGCGATCCTCCTTCCTTACCGTTCCCTTGAAGAGCTTGCTCTCGTCGAGGAAATCATAGAGGATTTTCGCCTTCCTCTCATTCATCTCCTTCATCTTCTCAAGGCCGCCCAGCTTCTTAATCCACTTGAACACCTTGCCACAGATGTAAATACCGTATGCGGGCGGCGTATTGTACAGGGAATCGTTGTCCGCATGAGTCTTGTACTTGAGCATGGTCGGCGTTCCCGGGAGTACGTCCTCCGTGATCAAATCCTCGCGGATAATCACGATAACCACACCCGCAGGGCCGATATTCTTCTGCACGCCGCCATAAATCACGCCGTACTTCGTCACATCCACCGGCTCCGAGAGGAAGCAGGAGGACACATCCGCCACCAGCGTCTTTCCCTTTGTGTTCGGCAGGGTCTTGAACTTTGTGCCGTAAATCGTGTTGTTCTCACAGATGTACACATAGTCCGCGTCCTCGGAAATCGGCAGGTCTGAGCAATCCGGAATATAGGAAAAGGTCTTATCCTCGCTGGATGCAATCTTGTTCGCCTTTCCGTAAATGCAAGCCTCCTGATAAGCCTTCTTCGCCCACTGGCCCGTCACGATGTAGTCCGCCACCTTATTTTTCATAAGGTTCATGGGGATCATTGCAAACTGTTGGCTCGCGCCGCCCTGCAAAAACAAAACCTTGTAATTATCGGGAATATTCATCAGCTCTCTCAAGTCCGCCTCCGCTTCCTTGATAATCGTGTCATACGCCTTGGAGCGGTGGCTCATCTCCATAACCGACATTCCGGTTCCCTTATAGTCTAACATCTCGTCTGCAGCTTCTTTTAACACTTCTTCAGGCAAAACTGCGGGACCTGCTGAAAAGTTATACACTCTGGACAATTTTTATTCCTCCTCATTTCTTGTAAAATTAGTTTCTATATACAACATAAATGCAACATAAATGTTAATATTTCAGTAGAACATAATGACCGGCGTGCCCTCCTCCACCAGCTCATACAGCTCCGCCATCACCTCAAGCGGCGTGTTGATACAGCCGTGCGAGCCGTTTGTCTTGTAGATTTCGCCGCCGAACTCCTTCCGCCATGTCGCGTCATGGATCCCGATATGTCCATCCACCGCCATCCAGTATTTTACCGGCGTCGCGTAATCCTGCCCACGGAGCACTCTGTTGCGCTGTTTAAAATAGACATAGCACACCTTTGACGGCGTTCCCCATCTGCGCGATGTATTCCCCGTGACAATCGGCGTCTCAATGACCGGCTCGCCGTCCACATAGTAATACATCCGCTGATTGCCCATGTCGATCTCTATGTAGGTATCGCCGATATCGTCAAGCCCCTTCTGTCTGGCCTCCGACAGGTAGGTCGGCGTTCGGGTGCCGCTTTCCTTATTCAAAAAGGCGTTCAGCAGGAAATCGTACTCCGCCGCCGCGTCAAGCTCATTGCCGTAGCTGCCGCCCGAAACCTTCACGATATCGCCCCGCGTCGCATGAAAGCTGCGCTCGATGCCCACCGTATTGTAGGTCGTGCACAGATACGCGACGTATTCCTCCACGAGCGTCTCGTCAAGGACAGGGCAGTTGTTCTCATCATACAGAATATCTCCGGCATCATCCAGCGCAATCCAATCGGCCACCACATTTTCATCGACGACCTCCTCACGATCCCCAAATTTATACAGCATATGAAAGTCCTGAAACGCCTTGATGCCCTCCCATTTTTCCAGAGTGTCCTGCATCTCCTCCGTATACGGGATGGACTGATAACAGCGCTCCCTGTTTTCGGCCGCCGCCAAATCAATATCTGTTAATTGATTCACAATCCCCTCAGAGATTAATTCTATCGCACTATCGCGCAAAAGTAAATCCCTAGTTTCATCCACAAGGATATACCCCTCTGTGGCGCTCTTATATATGGAAACCGTATTCTGCGGATTGTACAGGTTTTCGTTGAGCCACGGCTGCTCCTCCAGCCTCGCCCGCAACGCTTCCGTGTCACAGTGATATTCAGGCAAAATGCTGCAATGCCGCGGCCTGACGAGGTTAAAAATCCACTGATACCCCTGATTCTCCCGCAGCAGGGTCTCAAGCGGCGCCCGGTAGTCTGTCGTCACACCACACTCCTCCAAAGAAAGTTCGTAGCAAGCCCCCTCAAGCGTGTGCACGGAAACCGTCCCAAATGCCTCCCGATAAGCCGGCGTCAGCAGCTCCGAGACCTCCTGCGGCGTCATGCCGGTACAGTAGATACCGTTTATCCATATACCCACCGGAAAGCGGTCAGCCTTGTAATAGCACTCCTTCAGAGCAACGCCCGCGCCCGCGATAAGCACGGCCATGATACAGAGCGCGCCGAAAAAGGCCATCACCCTTCCTGCTTTTTTCTTATGGTTTTTCATCGTTTGCTTCCCAAATACCGCTAACGGTTACAGGCCGCGCTTTAAATCATCCGCATCGAACGCGTCACTGATCGGTGCGCCTGCGGGAACCATCGGGAATACCTTGTCATCCTGCTCTATCACGCATTCAATCACCACCGGTTTTTTCAGGGCAATCGCCTTCTCAAGCGCCGGCCCAACCTCCTCCCGCTTCGTCACGCGCATCGCCTCGCAGCCAAGTCCCTCCGATACCTTCACAAAATCAACCTTATCCTCAAGAACTGTCTGGGAATAGCGCTTGTCATAAAACAGCGTCTGCCACTGTCTGACCATACCCAGCACATGGTTGTTGATGACAATCTGGATAATCGGGATATTGTAGCGGCTCGCCGTCGCCAGCTCGTTCAGGTTCATCCTGAAGCACCCGTCTCCGGCAATGTTTACGCATATCTTGTCAGGTCTGCCGACCTTCGCGCCGATACACGCGCCAAGCCCGTACCCCATTGTGCCAAGCCCGCCGGAGGAGAGGAAGGTGCGCGGCTCGGTGTATCTGTAGAACTGTGCCGCCCACATCTGATGCTGTCCGACGTCTGTCGTCACGATGGCCTTTCCCTCCGTCACGCGGTCAAGCTCCTCGATAATATAAGGGCAGGTCAGCTTATCCGTCTCATATTTCAACGGATACTGCGCCTTAAACTCTTTGATTTTCGCAATCCACGCCGGATGACGCTGTGGCTCAAGCTTGCCGTTGAGCTCCTTCAAAATTGTTTTCAAGTCGCCGACAACCGACGCGTCCGTCCTGATATTCTTGTTGATTTCCGCCGCGTCAATATCAATGTGGAGGATTTTCGCGTTCTCCGCAAATTTCTTGGGATTTCCAATCACACGGTCCGAGAACCGCGCGCCCAGCGCAATCAGCAGATCACACTGGCTGACCCCATAGTTGGAGGTCTTTGTGCCGTGCATCCCGACCATGCCCGTGTACAGGTCGCTCTTTCCGTCAAAGGCGCCCTTGGCCATCAGGGTATCACACACCGGCGCGTCAAGCTTCTCCGCAAACGTCTTTACTTCCTCAAAGGCTCCCGAGATAATCGCGCCGCCGCCGAGATAGATAAAGGGCCTCTCGGAATTTTTAATCAGCGCCAATGCGACATCTATATCCGCCTCCGTATATGCATTGATAAGCTCCGGCAGATCGGGCTTCTCCGGTACGAACTCGCACTTATTCGCGGTGACATCCTTCGTGATGTCCACCAGCACCGGCCCGGGCCTTCCTGATTTTGCAATCTTAAACGCCTTGCGCAGCGTATCGGCAAGCTCCGAAACCTCCTTCACAATATAGCCGTGCTTCGTAATCGGCATGGTCACGCCGGCTATGTCAACCTCCTGAAAGCTGTCCTTGCCAAGCAGCGGAAGCGTAACATTTGCCGTAATCGCCACCAGCGGCACAGAATCCATGTACGCTGTCGCAATGCCGGTGACGAGGTTTGTCGCGCCCGGGCCGCTTGTCGCAAGGCACACGCCTACTTTTCCGGTAGCGCGCGCATATCCGTCCGCCGCGTGGGACGCCCCCTGTTCATGGGAGGTCAAAATATGCTTGATCTCATCACTGTGCCTGTATAACTCATCATATATATTCAAAATGGAACCGCCGGGATAGCCGAACACGGTATCCACGCCCTGCTCCTTCAAACACTCTATCACGATCTGTGAACCTGTCAACTGCATACCTGTAATAATGCTCCTTTCTCAATCTGCAAATTCAATCTCACGCCCATCATTATCCGTTGTCCTTCGGAATCTCAAGGATTGCGCCTCTGTTGCCGCTCGTGACCATCTCGCGGTACCGCGCCAGATATCCGGTCGTAACCTTCGGCTCTCTGGGCTGCCAAGCCGCGCGTCTTTTCGCCAGCTCCTCCTCCGAAACCTTCACATTCAGCGTACACTCCGGAATATTGATGGAGATGATGTCGCCCTCCTCCACCAGCGCAATCGGGCCGCCTACCGCCGCCTCCGGCGATACATGCCCGATGGACGCACCGCGCGAAGCGCCGGAAAACCGTCCGTCCGTAATCAACGCCACCGACGAGCCAAGCCCCATGCCCGCAATCGCGGAGGTCGGATTGAGCATCTCCCTCATACCCGGGCCGCCCTTAGGTCCCTCATAGCGGATAACAACGACATCGCCGGCCACAATCCTGCCGCCCTTGATTGCCTCGATCGCATCCTCCTCGCACTCAAATACCCTCGCAGGCCCTTCGTGCACCATCATCCCAGCGACCACCGCTGAACGCTTTACCACGCTCCCATCCGGCGCAAGATTGCCCTTCAATACGGCAAGTCCGCCTGTCGCACTGTACGGGTTATCCAGCGGCCGGATAACGGAGGGATCCTTATTCACTGCACCCTTGATATTCTCACCGATTGTCTTTCCCGTAACAGTCATACAATCCTCATGGAGCAGCCCCGCCTCGGCAAGCTCATTCATAACCGCATACACGCCGCCGGCCTCGTTCAAGTCCTCCATATATGTAGGGCCGGCGGGGGCCAAATGGCAGAGATTCGGCGTCTTTGCACTGATTTCATTCGCAAAGCCGATCTCAAAGTCAAAGCCGATTTCATGCGCGATCGCAGGCAAATGCAGCATGGAATTGGTGGAGCAGCCCAGCGCCATATCCACCGTGAGCGCATTCAAAATCGCGTCCTTGGTCATAATGTCACGCGGGCGGATATCCTTCTTCAACAGCTCCATAACCGCCATTCCCGCGTGCTTGGCAAGCTTCAGCCGCTCAGAATATACCGCGGGGATTGTGCCGTTTCCTCTCAGACCCATGCCAAGCGCCTCTGTCAGGCAGTTCATGGAGTTTGCCGTGTACATTCCCGAGCAGGAGCCGCACGTCGGACAAGCCTTGTTCTCAAACTCGCAGACGTCCTCCTCGCTCATCGTGCCGGCCGCATACGCGCCTACTGCCTCGAACATGGAGGAAAGGCTGCGCTTCTGCCCCTTCACCCGCCCCGCAAGCATCGGTCCGCCTGACACGAATACTGTCGGAACGTTGATTCTGGCCGCCGCCATCAACAGTCCCGGGACATTTTTATCACAGTTGGGAACCATGACAAGCGCGTCGAACTGGTGCGCAAGTGCCATACATTCGGTCGAATCCGCTATCAAATCCCTTGTCACAAGGGAATATTTCATGCCGATATGCCCCATCGCAATCCCGTCGCACACCGCAATCGCCGGAAATACCACCGGAACGCCGCCCGCCTCGGCAACGCCAAGCTTTACGGCGTTCACAATCTTATCCAGATTCATATGCCCGGGAACAATCTCATTGTAGGAGCTGACAATGCCCACCATCGGCTTGTTCATCTCCTCCTGCGTAAATCCCAGCGCGTTAAACAGGCTTCTGTGGGGCGCCTGCTGCATTCCCTTTTTTACGTTATCGCTTCTCATCGCTATCGTCTCCTTTATTTTATAGTCACAAACTAAATTTTCTCACAGATGAGATCTCCCATCTGTGCGGTGCCGACCTGCGTTACCTCCGCGCGCCTGCTCTCCTCCTGCGGCATGATGTCAATCGTCCGATAGCCCTCCTCGAGCGCCTTCTTCACCGCCGCCTCAATCGCGTCCGCCTCGCTGTCCAAGTCAAACGAATACCGCAGCATCATCGCCGCACTC
>JAMPFV010000020.1 GCA_023664265.1 Roseburia sp. | reverse complement strand
CTTTTCCGCATAGTCCTCAAGCATTGCCTTTTGGTTGGATATGCTGTTGCTCTCACCCTGCAACTCGTCATCATGGCTCAATCTCTCGTATAGTGCTGTAGCACAGGAGGTTTTAAACTGTAAGCCGAAGCATCTCCAACCACCCGCATAGCAGGTGCTTTATTTGTTTCAGACATTCCGTTTTTCGGAACACGAAAAACTCCATGCCCGAAACAGGGCCTTGCCCTAACAAGCAAAAACGCAAGCCCGGCGGCTTGCGTTTCCCCTCCATCATCCCTCTGAGCTGTTCAGGTATTGGAGGATGCCCATATGTATCGCCCAAGCCACCCGCTCCTGGTAGGCGTCCTGCGTCAAGAGCTCCGCCTCGGTGGGATTGGAGAGGAATCCGCACTCCACAATCATAATCGGCACGGAGGTCTTTTTCAGTAAATAATAACTGCTGTTATCTTTTGCTTCCCGCTCCTTCCCGGGCTTGAGTGTCCTAATCATCTGCCGCTGCATCAGTTCCGCGGCTGCCTTGCTCTTTGCGGAATCCTTATAATAAAATACCTGCACGCCGCTGATGGCGGCGTCGGGATAGCTGTTCTGATGGATGCTGACGGCGAGCGCAGGCTCGGCCTCCTCGATAATCGTCAGGCGGTTTTTCATGTCGTGCACCTTCTTGTTTGTGTCGCTCTCCTTATATAAGCCGTTGTCGTCCGTTCTCGTCATCACCACATGAATGCCCTGCGCCTTGAGGCTCTCCTCGAGCTTGAGCGCAATCGCAAGATTGACGTCCTTCTCCAACGCGCCGTTGACCCCGACCTTCCCCGGATCCATGCCGCCGTGCCCCGCGTCAATCACCACTGTGACCGGCTTTTCGCTACCGGCCGTATGCTCCTCCAGAACGCTCGCAAACTGCGTCGATTCCCGCGCCAGCACCGCCATCGCCAACACCAGCAAAACCGCAAGTATTTTCGTCATATTTTGACTCTTCTTTTCGTTCATACGCACCTGCCGCATATTCGTCATTCCGCTTCCAATATATGCTTCGGTGCGGGCAGTTATGCGGGATTTGTCAAATCCACCACCAGCTCGGAAAACATGCCCGAAACACTGATTTCATTCTCACTGTCAGCAACGTTTTCGTACTCCACCGTTTTTCCTTCTTTTACATAGTAAACATTACATTTTCTGCCTTTGTTGACAACATTGACCATATTTTCCTGCGGAATATGGAGGACGGCCTTGGCCTTCCACTGGTTAATGTCCAGTCTGCCCGCAATCCTGTCAACCGTGATCTCATAATCCGTCTTTGCCGTCAGTTCCAGACTTCCGCTGCTGTCTGAGATAAAGACCTGCTCCGCGTCGCCGTCATATTCCAAGCGGTTCAGGCGGAGGCTCTTTATCGCGAGCAGCTTCACGGAGGCCGCAAGCTCGCAACTGTCGGAGTATTTATTCGGAAGAACAATCTCGACCGTCAGCGCCTCCTCCGCCTCATAACGGCTCAGCTTATTCTTATTGAGGCAGAGGACGTCCAGCTTGTTCTTCTTTTCGTCCAGCTTTATCTTAAACATGGCGTCCAGATTCTCAAGGGTCTCCGAGGACAGCCTGACATGCAGCTTCTCATCATCGCCCGTTGAAAGCACGATAGCCGCCGCGCTGCCGATATTGAAGTCAAAATGCTTCTCGCAGTCAATGTCGTAAATGGTCTCGCTGGTATACACAGCCTCCTGCGGGACCGCCTTTTTGACGGAATCCGTCAGCAACTCATCTATGGTGGTCTTAAAAATCTCCGCTATGATTACCATGTTTTCAACATCCGGCAGCCCCTTTCCGGTCTCCCACTTTGTGATAGCCTGCCGTGAAACGCCGATTTTCTCGGCAAGCTGCTCCTGCGAGATGCCCTCTTTTTTTCGTATTTCCTTTAATTTCTCAGAAAAATTCATATGAATAACCATCCTTTCCATAACCTGCAAACTTTGGACTGCAGGCACAAATTATCCTCACGAAGAACGCCGTCCTTGTTTTCTCTAATCCTCATCAATGCCTTCCTCTACTCAACGAAGAACGCCGTCCTTGCGTTCTTCTGAAAACTTAGCAAATCTTAAACGGCGTCTTTTGACGTTTTAGATTTGCTTAGTTTTCTTTAGTCCTTTAAAAGCGAGTACGCGGTAATTTTTTTAATCGGCGCGGAGAGAAGCACGCTAATCGCAAAGGCCACGGCGGTAAATATAACGGCGAATGCAAGCAATATCCAAGCCGACACTTCAAAATGATTCTTTATAGCCCCAATCAGCGAAAAAATGGTGCGGTTCATCGCGGGAAGATACCACAGGCCGGCTATCGCCGAGAGGATTGACGCCGCCGCCACGACGGGTATGAAGCCGAGCGCCGTCCTGACGGTCAGTTGCCCGTTTGTGTACCCGATTGCCTTATAGATACCAAATTCCTGCCTGCGTCTGCTGATCATGGAATTGATGATGACATACATCACCAACAGCACCATCAAAACGGAAATCACAAACAGAATAATCACAATGACGGAGACAATCCCCGCGTACATCCGTCTGCCGTTTTCACTCATCTGCTCAAAATTCACGGACGCTTTGATGAGCGCGCCATGGTTTTCTTCGTACTCCTCAATAAACTTATCGGCATTTTTTGAGGATAAGTATACATTGACGGTGTTCGTGTCCTCGCCGATTCGCCCGTATCCCTCACCTGTCAGTTGGCATACCGCTCCGGCATTATTGACGCTTTGAACGTAGCCGGTCACCATGTACGCCGCCGATTTATCGCCGATTGTGATCTCAATCTCCTCCCCGATGGGATAATCGTCCGAAAGCGCGCTTCCCACGGCGATTTCATTCTCCTTCGCGGGACTGTGGCCCTCATAACAAATATCATTTGTTATTTTTGAAAAGTCCTCGCACACAAAGGCGGTGAGACTTCCGTCCCCGTAGCTTACGGGTACGGAGGCATATTCCAACCAGAGATTTACTCTCTCATCGTCTTGAAGAAGCTCCCCAAGCTCCGTCATTTTCCCGTCCTCCGCCGTAAAAATAACAGACGGTGTTTCCTCTGAAAGCGTATTCATAAAATTATCCGGCTTGACATTTACATTGTACAAAAGTGTTCCCGCGAAGGACAGCAGCACCATGATGCCGAAGGAGACGATAAATAACAGTACATTTTGTCCCGCCGATTCGTTTCCTGTAATGCCTCTTATGGCGTTTATCGGCTCCAGACGGTGTATTTTCCTTGCCGAAAGCCAGGAAAAAAGTCCAATTGCACAGGTCAGCCCCAACAGCACAAGCAGTAAGGCCGCTATATCAAAATCAGGCGTATACGAAAAGCCCGACTGAATCGCCAAAATCCCCGCCACGGAGGGCAGAACCGCATAGGACAGGCCGATTCCGACTACCGTAAAGGTAACGCCGACAAGCACATAGGGCAGAACCGCCGAGGCAATGATCAGATTGCTTGTATAACCGACGGCCTTTAACACTCCCATCTGCGCCAGCTCGTCCTCGATGGCGCTCCGTATCCGGAAGTTGCTGAGGAAAATGCTCACTACCAGTATAATTGCGGCAAGCGCCAGAAATATTACGATAAGCAGGGTACAAACCATTGTCCGCGTCTGCTTGGAGGCGTCTCTGTCGCTGATATTCAATAGCGCAATCCCCTTCTCCCTTAAAAGCTCGGAGAGGGTGTTTTTCATTTCGCCTAAATCCGCGGCTTCGGTTGTCTTTAGGGAGTATTCGGCAATGACATGCGCGCCGTATTCCTCCGCAAGCTCCTCATAGACCGTCTCGGGAAAATATCCGCCAATCAGCCCCGTGCCGTAGTTCCCATACTGCATTTCCGATACGATACCGCCAATGTCATAGACATGCTCCTCGCCGTCTATGGAATAAGTGATGCTGCCGCCCTCCGCAAAACCGCCCAATTCCTTCATATACAGGGGAATGCAGACGGCATTGCCGTTCTTTTCGGAGGTCTGCGTAACCTCAAGCAGATTCAGCGTTCTTTCCGCATCAAGATTGTAGAATACCGTATTCATGTCAAAATCGGACCCCGCAAATTCACGGACTGTCACTGAAAGAAATACGCCGTCATGCTTTTCGGCAAAGGATACTCCGTCAAGCGCCTCGACCTCCGCAAGCAGGTCCTCATTATCCTGAAGCGCCGGAATGATAAAGTTGATATCCGCCGTGTCCAGCTCGTCAAACAGGCTGTCATAAGCGCTAAAGGTCTGAAAGGCGAGCACTAAGGCAATGTTTATGATAAACGCGGTCAGGCAGATAAACACCCCGAAGGATATGTATTGCCCTTTGGCCTTCTTGAGATTGTGCAGTATCAGCGTGGATGTCTTTTTCAATGTTACCACCCCATTTCCTTAATAAACTTGTCAAGCTTTTCCGTTCTTTCGGGATTGTCCTGCTCAAATTTCCCCAAATCGCACTCGCCATAAATTTTCCCGTCCTTTATATAAAGGATGCGGTTTCCCCGCAGGGCTGATTTCTTATCGTGCGTGACCATGACGATGCTCTGTCCTTTATCGTGAAGCGAGGTGAAAACATCAAGAACCGCCCCCGAATTTGCGGAGTTCAGCGCGCCTGTCGGCTCGTCCGCAAAAAGCACGTTGGGATTGTTGATGACTGCCCTGACAATGCCGGCCCGCTGCGCCTCACCGCCTGAAATTTGGGAGGAGGTCTTTTTCCACGTCTTCTCGGGCAGATTTACCAGCGAAAACAGCTCCCTCGCGCGATTTTTAATCTCTTCCTTATCCTTGCTTGTCAGTACTCCCGCCGCGATGACATTGTCCATGAGGTTCATCCGCTCTATCAGATAAATCTGTTGGAATACGAAGCCGCACTCCCTTCGCCGAAACACCGCCAGCTTGTCGTTGTTCAGCTTCGTGATGTCCATCCCGTCAAAGTAAATCTCCCCGCCGTCCGGCTTATCCATCCCCGACAGGGAATACATCAGGGTGGACTTGCCCGCGCCCGACGAGCCCATGATGACGGTAAAGTCCCCCTTGTAAATATCCATGTTCAAATCGGAATAGATAACCTGAAGGCTTTCGCCCTTGCCAAAGGCCTTTTTCAAATGCTTTGCCGATATGATTGTCTCCTTGTTCATAATAATAATTCTGCTCCTTTCTCTACATGTGACTATG
The DNA here is from genome assembly GCA_023664265.1 of Roseburia sp. Lineage (GTDB taxonomy): Bacteria > Bacillota > Clostridia > Lachnospirales > Lachnospiraceae > COE1. Next base: position 38,081 of record JAMPFV010000020.1, on the reverse strand, counting down.
TGACAACCATAATGAAAAAGTCCGCGCTGCGCCACCAACAGTTGTGTACATTTGCGTTTTTTTATGCTACGCTGCGTTGCAAACAGAATCTCTGAATCCCTTTTGTATCCATTGTTGTTAATTGCAATACACTATCCAAGCGTCCAAAAAAATTTGTACACTTCAACTATACTCGCAACTTAATGACTTCTTGTCATCAATCCTATCCTCCTCATTATATCCTCTGCTTTGAGTTGTTCCGTTCACTTGTATTATCATGCCACTCTCCAGCGAATATTGATGACAAAGTAATTGCAAGGAACAGTGCCATCACAAAACAAAGAATAAAAATTATTGTTTCACAGACCTTATTTCATGTATAATAAAACCATCGAATCAAAGGGAAGTGATATTATGCCGTCATCAATAACCGGAGAAACCAAGAATGTATAAAAATATATGCGATTATTTCCCATGCCTTGATATGGGAAGTCAAATATAGTATGATATATTAAAATTGAGATTTGTGACGGCATAGGCATACCACCGGAAAAGCTACTTATGTGGTATAGGATGGCACTATACGGATGGGCGGGCAAAGAAGATACTTCTGATAGGAAATCATCATTTATCATAAAAGAAGGGACTGACAAAATGAATAATGGTGTATTTACAATTAAGGATATTGAAAATTTAGTGCAGCCAATCGCTGAAAAATATAAAGTGAAAGCAATCTATTTGTTTGGTTCTTATGCCAGAGGGGAAGCAGATGAACGCAGTGATTTAGATTTTCTGGTGTACGGTGGGGAAAATTTTAAACTTACGATGATTTTTTCACTTGCTGAGGAGTTGCGGAAGATTTTGAAAAAGAATGTTGATGTATTTGAAATAAATGAAATTAACCGGGATAGCGATTTTTATAATGCGGTTATGAGAGAAAGGCTGTTGATAGCATGAAATATTCAGATGAGCAGAGAATTAAAAGGATTTACGAAAATGCCATAAAGCTGCATGAGTATATTGTAACACATAATATTAACAAGGAAGATTTACTGGCAGATATTCCGTTGCAATGGCTTGTTACAACGCCATTGTATAATATTGGCGAACATGTTCCGATAAATATAAAGAAATGCACGATGAAGTTCAATGGAGCATGATATCGGGACTTAGACATCGTTTGATTCACGATTATGATGGAACAAATTGGAATATTATTGCCGATGTAGTGTTCGAGGAAATCCCCATACTGATTGAAGAACCGGAAAAGTTTTTATCATAAAACGCTTGCTTTTTCCAATCCTCTGTGATATTCTGTTCAGAAATCCATAATGAAAGCCCACAGGCTTTCATTTGACGAAGGAGACAACACAATGTATAAAAATAACGCTCTGATTATTTTGGTGATTCCGCAGATGCAGATTTTTCACATTACGGTCACAGCCTGATATTGGCAGACAGCCAAGACGCGCATGGCCGTAAGACGAAAGGTCTTATCAGGCTGTGCGGTAATCGGGAGCTTATAGAGAGCCGCATGGTATATGCACGAAAGTGTATGTAGCATCGCGGCTCTTTTTATTTTCAGTTATGGGAAAGTAAAGGAGGCGTTTCAATGAATGTAATCGAGGCAGAAAATTTATCAAAGACCTTCCGCGTAAGGCAGAAGGAAAAAGGAATGAAGGGCAGTCTCAAGGCCATTCTTCATCCGCGGACGGAGGCGGTGCAGGCCGTGGACCGCATTTCCTTCACCGTGAACGAAGGGGAGATGCTCGCCTTCATCGGCCCGAACGGCGCGGGGAAAAGCACCACCATCAAGATGCTGACGGGAATCCTCTATCCCGACGGCGGCGCCGTGGAAGTGCTCGGCATCAATCCCGCGAAAAAGCGCAAGCAGCTCGCCTATAAAATCGGCACTGTTTTCGGGCAGAAGGAGCAGCTCTGGACGCACCTGACGCCCTACGACAACTTCCGCTTTTTCGGCGCGATTTACGACCTTTCCGATAAGGAGGCGGAAGCGCGCATCCGCGAGCTCTCCGACATCTTTGAGCTTGGCGCGTTTCTCAATACGCCCGTGCGCAATCTCTCACTGGGGCAGCGGATCCGCTGTGAGCTGGTCGCATCGCTCATCCATAAACCACAAGTGTTATTTTTAGATGAGCCGACCATCGGGCTTGACCCTGTCGTAAAGGAAAATATCCGCGCGCTGATCAGACAGATGAATCGGGAGCTTCACACGACCATCTTTCTGACCAGCCACGATATCAGCGATATCGAGAAGCTCTGCAAGCGCATTATCATTGTCAACAACGGCCGCCTTGTGCTCGACGATTCGATGGAGCACTTAAAGTACCACTATCTGAACAGGAAAATCGTGGAGCTCAAGCTTCAGGAGGACGCCGTCCTGCCCTCGGCGGAGGGGCTTACCGTCCTGAAAAGAAAGGGCAGCCGCGCAAAGCTGGAAATCGACACCGGCGTGCTGAAAATCAACGACGCGCTGCGCCATATCGACGCGGAGCATGTGGAGGACATCAATATCTCAAATGTCCCGCTGGAAACCATCATTATGGAAATCTACAAATCCGAAGGGAGGGAGCCTGCGGCCTTATGAAAAAATATGCGGTCATTTATCGTTCCGTGCTGATGGAAAATCTGCAATACGCGGCCAACATCGCGATGGGCTTTATCAGCTATTTTATCATTATTTTTATATTTATCCACCTGTGGGACTATATGTACGCCTCCCCCGACTCGCTGATTGCGGGCTATACCAAGGAGCAGATGATCCGGTATGTGATGATCACGGAAATGATCTGGTTCGGCACCCGCTCAAACACCCTCACGAGGCAGGTCTCCGACGACATCCGCGGGGGCAATATCGCGTACCTGATGAACAAGCCCTACCACTATACGCTCTATATCCTCGCAAGGTACACGGGGGAATGCAGTATTCGTCTGCCGATGTACGCGGCGGTCTCGGCGCTTATCGGCGTCACGATGGCAGGCGGACTTTCAGGCTTTCATCCTGTCGCCCTCCTTGCGGCGCTGCCCTGTCTTTTGCTGGGAATCACTATCCACGCGGTTTTCAAGCTGTGCATCAGCCTGCTGTCCTTTTGGATCGAGGACGCGAATCCGTTCCAGTGGCTGTATGACAAGATGATTCTGGTCATCGGGACAATATTTCCGATAGAAATATTCCCCGAAGCATTGCAACCGTTATTTAAACTGACGCCCATTTATACGGTCTGCTACGGCCCTGCAAAGCTCTTGGTCGATTTCAGCACGGATAAGTATCTCGAGGTGCTGTCGGCACAAATCGTTTATCTGGCCGCGGGATGTGCAGTCATGTTCTTTCTCTATGGAAAGGGGGTTCAAAAGCTCTATGTCAACGGCGGTTAAAAACGAGCTGCGGGTCTGCCTGCTCTCAGTCAAGTACAATATTATGCGCGAGATGCTCAACAAGGTCACGTTCCTGACGAACATCCTTTTTATGGCGCTCAACAACGCGACCTTTATCGTCCAATGGGTTATCCTGTTCTCCCTGCGGGAGGATATCGGCGGCTATGCCATACGGGACGTCATGCTGCTGTGGGGGCTGGCCGCGAGTGCCTTCGGGCTGTCGCATATCCTGTTTGCGCGGGCTTTCTCCCTGCCCGAGCTGATCATCAACGGCAAGCTGGACGCGTATCTGGTGCTGCCCAAAAATGTCCTGCTCAGCGTGATAACCTCCGCCACGAGCGCCTCAGCCATCGGCGACTTTCTGTACGGGCTGATTATCCTCTGTGTTTTCAGCTTCAGCGTCGGGCGGTTCCTTCTGTTCCTGCTCTTTACTATAACAGGCGCTATTGTTTATACTGCATTCGCCCTGCTGATGGGAAGCCTGTCCTTTTGGTTTGTGCGGGCGGAGCTGTTCGGAAATCATATGACCGGCAGCATGGTCAGCTTCGGAACCTACCCCGACGGCATTTTCAAGGGGCTTGTGCGCTTTCTGCTGTATCTGGTAATCCCAATTGGCATGGCGATTTACCTGCCTGTGCATATTATGATAAGCTTTGATCTATGGAAGCTGCTTGCGGTGCTCGGCTACACGCTTCTGATTTCCGCGGCCGCGGTCGCCGTGTTTTACCGCGGACTGCACAGATACTCCTCAAGCAGTCTGATGGGGGCGAAGACCTAAAAAAACGCAAGCTCGGCAGCTTGCGTTTAAAGAATTTGCCTCGCATAAGCGGGGCAAATTCTTTCCTCACTATCACTACGATTGTCGCAATTGCATATTGCGCAAAAAACGCAAGCTCGGCAGCTTGCGTTTTGACTACCACTATGATTGTCGCAATTTTGTATACCGCTTAAAGTCTGTCATAATCTCTCAGCTCCCTTATATAGGCATCCGAATCCTGCCCTCTTTCTGTCGGCGGCATTACAAACTGCCCCAGGCAAAAGCGTTAAAAGATATATGCTGTTACTTCATTCGCTATAATCCCTTTCCGTCAGAATCCGCCAATCCTTCATTATTATAATGCGGTCGCCCGCCTCGAGCAGCTCCCGACTGCACTTGTGTGTGATATAGAGAACCCCCGTATGCTCTAGCTGCAGAATGCCTCGTTCCATTTCTGCCGCCAGCGCGGAATCCATGTTCGCCGTCACTTCATCGAAAATAATAAATTGCGCCTTCGCGAGAATGGCTCTTGCAATCGCAATCCTCTGCAGCTCTCCGCCTGAAAAATTAACGCCGTTCCCCTCAATCCGCGTCTCCAATCCCTCAGAAAGCCGCTCAACTAACGCCTTTAGGCCCGCAAGCCTGACTGCTTTCTCTATCTCCGTCTGCGGATATTCCCGATACATCGTTATATTGCTGCGCAGTGTATCGTTAAATAAGAACACCCGTTGTTCTATATAATTGATGTACCTGTAAAGAGAAGCTTCGCTCAGCTTCCTTATATTCCTGTGATTTATCGTAATTTGCCCTGTGTCACAACGGTAAAAATCAGACAGCAGCTTCGCCAGCGTGGATTTGCCGCTCCCGCTCTCGCCCAGCATGATATATTTCCTACCTGCCTCAAAAACGTAGCTCAACTTCTCGAATCCCTTTTCCTGCTTCTCGAATCGGAACGACACATTCTTCAGTTCAATCGCCTTCAGCGGCTCGTCAAGATCCTCACGGCTCTCGTCTGAGCAGTTCCCATCCTCAAAGCTCTCATCCTCATAGTCATCGCCCTCACAGCCCTCGCCCGAGCAAGACTTTATCAGCGTCAGAAGCTTTTGCCGCACATCCGCAACGGATTTGTAGTTCGCAATCAGCGCAGGAAGCTCCTCAAAGGGCACCGCAAGGCCGCCCATCAACTGCGAAACCGCGATGACCTGCCCCACCGTCATCTTTCCAATCAGCGTAAAATAAACGCCCGCGCCGATTGTCAACACATACCCGATATTGGTGCACAGCATGGAAATACACGAAACGCCGTAATTTTTACCGGTGCTCCGATAATTCGCTTCCTCCAGCCGCCGGTTTGCGCGCTCCTGTCTCTCCCGCATAACCGCCGACACGTTAAAAGTTTTAATCGTGGCGAATCCGTTGAAGCAGTCGTTCAGCCCCGCGTAATATTCCGCCGACCGGCGTGAGGACTCGTTTTGCGCGGCAATCAGCCGCTTCTCAAAGAAACGCGGGATGCACGCCGAGGCGAAGCTGAAAGCGACATTCATCACCACAAGATACGGATTTACCCTGAAAACCGCGTACAGATGGATACCAAAGCCGACCGCCACCCGATAAAACCCGCATGCGGAGTCAAACACGTTCAGGCTCAGCTTATCCACATCCCTGTTCAAGACAGACATGTACGCTGAGACGGGCTGCTCATAAAAATCCGAAACCCTCCTGTCCATAATCGCGTCAAAGCAATCCCGCTTTAACCCTGTCACATAAAAATACCGCAGCCGCTCCCTGCATATTTTCTGAAAATAATGCGCGCTAAGGTCCGCTATGGCAAACAGAAGCTCCAGCAGCAGATACCGCGCAAAATGCGCCTCTTCCTTTACAGCCGCCACGTTGATCAGCGGCTCCAATCCCAGAGAAAACAGCACTGACGCTCCCGAGGCCATGGGCACTAGAAGCAGCCAGAAGCCAAACAGTCCCTTACAATTTTTCATATATTTCATAACAAAATTCCTATCCTTTCCATATAGTTGCAATTCCGTACATGTCCATCCGGCATTGCACACGAAAACAAAGGTGTCAAAGAATGCCGTTTTCTGGCACTCCTTCACCCCTGCCGTTTTTCCAAGAATACCTTCAATTGAAGGCGAATTTTGTTATCAGAAAAATTGGAACCTCATTGTGACTCCCCCGCTTTATATCCATTATTCCCAAAAAGCCTGATGCGGACCTGTGCATAATAAAATATGTAAACTTTCCTGCATCTCTCATTCTAGCACACTATGCTCCTAATTGGAAGAGGACCGATTCTGTTCCGGCATTGTGCTTTGATTCTCGAGTCCCTGCTTATTTTCATAGAGCTTCGCCCATTTTAAAGTGCCCTTTACGCTGCTCTTCTTATTATAGAGCGTCAGCATAGCCTCCGCATATCCCATAGAGCCCGCCTTGCGTTCTTTGGCTATACGGCTAATCTCTCTGGGCGAAAAGCGTCCTACCTTCTCCACAAACATATCGTCCTTCAAACTGTCCTTATAAGCAGCAATCAAGTGCGCAATGCCGCGAAGCATATTGCCGGTCAGCGAATCCACGTCACCCTCCCAGGTGGCAATGCACAAGCGCAGACTGCGCTGTAAAATATCATAGCCATATTTCCGATATAAATCTTCCAGCGTTGCGACACAACAGATGCCGCCTGGTTTACTGTTCCCGCAAATGCGCAAATCAAACGATTCCACCAAGGCTTTAATTATCAATTGCTCATCGTTTCCGGCTTCAATATTTGCCACGAAAATCTCATAGGGCAGCAGCTTTTTGACAAACCGCTGCTGGTTGGCGAATATAGCTGCCTCCTGTTCATACTCCAGTTCGTCATAGACCATGCACCACACCGGCGTATCCCGCGAACCGGAGACAAGCGCCACAATCTCAATGGTGTGCTGTCCATTAAATACATAGTTTATCCCCTGCCGGCGGCTGACCTTTACCGGATTTATCTGACAGAGGTTAAAATGTTTGGCAGCTTTGCGGATATGATCTTGAGAAAGATGACGCTGGTATTCCTGATTGGAAACCAGATTTTTAATCGGAATCTGTTCAAAATGGACCTCCGGCACATAAGGATTTTTTTCCATGTCAGTGCACCTCCTTCAATGCATCCAGCATTATTTGTGCGGCTTTTTGCAATTGATACAGTTCCTGTTCCAGCCGTTTCCGCCCTCTTACTGTCAACAGAGCAAATTGCGCGGCAGAGCGCGTGCGGTCAATAGAGCTGATCCAAGACGGAATTGTCAGCGCAAGACTGTCAATTTCAGCGTCCGGATCAAAAGCCGGCATATCTTTAACCGTCATATCCTTTGCGGCTTTCTCCTTCTCCAATCCGGTCATTTTAGCGCCCGTGCGTTCTCTTGACGCCGTCAGCAGTTTGACCATTTCATCCTCTGTTTTTCCATAACAATCCATAACAGCCTCCATTGATGTTTTCATTTTTCCCGCCAAAATCTGATTTGCCATCTCCGATTTTACGGAAGCAATATAATCTATCGCCTGCGCATATATCGAGTATCTTGTAATTGTGCATCTGTCCAAATGGTATTCCTCGGCAAGCCGCTTCTTTGTCCGTCCCGTACTGCTCTCATAAAAATCTTTACTCTTAAAGAGGTCCCTTCGGACGCGCTCCTTGAACTGATTCGTACCGACAGCATTGTGTACCCCGATAATACTATCCGCATTATAACGCTTTCCTATCAGATACCGGCGTTGATTTTCCGGCAGATACCTGTCCGCCAACTCATTCCGGCAGATAAGCGATACCGCCTCCTCCCTGACGCGGAAACTGACATTCCTAATTTCAAATGCAATATGATGCGTCCTACAAATTTCATATTGTTCAAACCCTTGAAGGATATATCCATACCAGACTGCAATCGGCGCACTGCACCCGCACCGTAAAATCTGCTGTTCCAATGCACCATACTCTTCCTCGCTGTAAGGAAACACCAAACGGCGAAATTCCATATCCATTTTAAGGGCACATTCTTTTTCCATCATATTCATCACCATGTTCTTTCCATAACGTGCGAATTTGTGCCTCGAGCACAAATTTGTCATCCTCAGACAGACAATCCATGAAATCGCTACACCGTTTCCGCAGAGGCCATATCAAATTGGATCAATCGCCTGTCCGGAGTATAGGTTCCATACAGTCGATATTTTCCATCTGTTTTCCAATTCGGACAGATACTGCCAAGCTGGCGAATCAATATTTTGCTGTACAGCTCACAGGACTTGCTCTCCGCTATTCTGTCCCATCGAACTGCATTCGCTGTTTTCAGCCTTTGGCTGGGCAAAATGGCGAGTGTAAGCCTCTCCGGATTCACCAGAAGCTGGATATATTCCGGATCTCCCAGCAAATGAAGCGTATTTCTGTGAATCCGGATCCGACTGTTTTTACTGTCAATCACAATCATTGGCATCGTTGAAAAATCATTCTGCACTCGCTATCACCTCTTTTCGTCACTTTGGCTGTCCTTAATGCCAAAAACTGTGTAGCCATCAAAAATATTAATCTGCAATTGCCTGCGATGCTCTTCCACCGGCAGGCCAAACTGATTCTGCCATTCCGAAGGGAATATTGGCGTGCGGCCGTTCCTGATTTTTCCATCCTCCTTCCGAATGCGCTGATATACCTCCGTTGCCGTCAGATCAAAAATATAAAGCTGTTCACTGTTCGCGATGATCAGCTTGCCCAGCAGCTTATAGCGATAGGCTAGGTTCCACTGCATCATTTCTGCTAACTTCGCATAAAAAATCCGGCAGGTAATCTGCTTTGGCCTGCGCTTGCCTGTATTGCTGCACCACCGGAAGGAATCCTTTTCCTCCTCCCTGCAGGGACGTACCACCAATTTCTTCGTCTGCTGATTGATCAGAATCTGAATGTACTCTACTGCCGGCATCCGATTCAAGCAGGCGGTATTCACATAAACCTTGCTATCGCAAAAAGTGATGGCAGGCTCAAAGGTATGGGCAAAAAACTCCCCGCGCACCACCTGATACCCGTCATAGCTGAATTTTTCTTCCCCAGCCGTGTTCTCCACTGTTTCCATGAATCATTCCCCCTTTTGCAATTCCTTTAGGATCTGCCTGATATTTTGCTCAATATGCTCTCTCGGATGCGGCTGCGGTTCGCTCCCATAATAAGGATTCCCTTGAGCAGCCACATTCCATAAACCATCCTTGTCTATCCCCTTGCTGAATGAAGCCTGTGTGTGTTGATAAAATTCCCTGCCGAATCCTTGCGCCCAGGACAATGGATAGGCGACGATCTTCCCCCGATAGCCGGACATATTTACAGGGGTAATCTCCAATTCCGGAAGATTATTCTCCTCGCAGAACTTTTGAACTTTCTCCGCCGGTATCAAAACCTCCGTCTCGCACAAGTTGAACAGTAGAACCGTCTCATTGTCTTTCCGGCGGTGAATCCCGATAATCCGATAACGGTATTCCGCATTCCAGCCAAACAGTTCAAATAATGTCGGCAGAAACGCCGCTCCGGTAATCCTTTTCGGGTGATACTTTATATCTGCGGCGGTTGCCCATTTAACAGCGGTCCGGACTTCTTTTTGGCTTGCGCGGACGGCCAGACGGTACAACCGCGGATGGATCAGCAGCTCCACATAGGGTACTTCGTCCAGCTTTTGCAGTGCATCCATTCCAAATTTGATGCCATCTATAGATATTGTCACACTGATTTTTGATGCGGAATTAAAAAATTCTGTGCGGGCAATCTCATATCCGCGAAGATCCGGATCCCCATATTGTGGATTCACCGTAACATCCTTGGCAAAATCATCGGCTCCGTCTTCTATCTCCCCCGACGCATTCCTGTAGTCTTTGGCAGTAAAGGAAGCCCAGCGCGGATTAATGATAACAAAGCCTTTCAAGGCCCCCTCCCGAATCACTTGCAGCTCCGGCATGCCGCTCCCACCATATTTTGCATTGCTGATTTTTCTCTGCACCACGACAAAATCCTGCGGTGCGATAATGGCCTCATGGTGAGACGGATGCCTGTACTGATTGCGGTCCCCCTGATTCTTGCGCGCCTTGTGATCAAGATAGTCCGGCGTAAACGTTTTTCGCGCCAGCACCGCGCCACAATGCCTCTCGTTCTGCAGAACGCCCAGCACAGAGCCGCTGTTCCAAGCGGTATTTCCCTTTTTGGTCGGACGCGCCAGCTTTGTCAACCAATCTGCAATCTGCTGTGTCGAATACCCATACAAATACATGAAAAAAATCAGTCGGACAGTCTTGGCTTCCTCCTCATTGATAATCAAATTTCCATTCTCATCCTGATCATAGCCCAACAGCGGCGGCGTCATAAAAATTCCATGGGAAAACCGCATTTCATAGGATGCGTTCATGCTCACGCTTTTTACATGGGATTCTTCCTGCGCCATCGCAGCGACAAAGGACAGATTCATTTCTGACTGTGGATTCAGCGTAAAAATCTGTTCATTTTCAAAGAGAACCCCCACTGGCGGAATCATCCTTTTCAGTTCATTCACAGTTCCAATGCAATCCACGATATAACGGGCAAAGCGGGAGACGCTTTTCGTAATAATCATATCAATCTTACCTGCCGCACAATCCTCGATCATCCGATTAAAGGAATCTCTGTGGCACCGTGAAGTCCCACTGATGCCTTCATCCGCGTAAATGCCGATCAATTCCCAATTCGGATAGCGGCTGACATAATCTTCGTAATAATTTCTCTGCAGCTCATAGGAAGATGTCTGGCGCGGATCCCCTGTCGAAACTCGGGCATAGACCGCCACTCTCCTATGCACATCGTCATCATACAAGCTTTCTTGCGGCTTTGCGGGGATTACTTCCAGCAAAGCCGGATCAATCCCCTGATAACGCGACCTTATTCTGAATTTTTGCGCGTCCGCACCGCTGCCGGAAACCTCCGCTTTTTTCATAACAATCCTCCATTCCTGCTCAATCATCGCTTTCATCAGCATTTCACGAAAACTTCCGAGTGCAATGTTTACGGTAATTTTATAAAATAACATTCAGTAATTCCATGTACCGACGGTCAGGAAAAATTGACCGTCAGGCCAAGTCTGCACCCCCGCTTGACTTATTGTCCGCGGGATGAAACCTTACGGGAGGCCCACAAATGAAAATTGATTACGCCGCTATTGGTCTGCGCATCCGAAAATTGCGCAAACAAAAATTCTGGACACAGGAAAAATTGTCTGAAAAAGCCGAAATCGCACCGGATTATCTTTGCCGAATCGAACTGGGCCGAAAACATCCCAGTCTGAAAACATTGTTGCTGATTGCCAACGCGCTGGATACCTCCGTCGATAATTTGCTGGTTGATGTACAAAAAAAGAGTGTCTTTTCCTTGGAAAAAGAAGAAAAATCCCTGTTTGCGGGATGCACGGAAAAGCAGAGACGCTTTATGATAGAGATCTGCCGTACTATAAAGGAAGAAATGATGCGGTATGATAATGAAGCCAAGTAATGCTTAGCAGACAGAACGCCAAATCAGGCAGTTTGACTGACGTGATGACACAAAAGCCCATGTATAATTTTGCTGTCCTTTCAGTATGTTAATGGAATAAGAACGGTAATAAATATGCGTATTGCCATAGATGCCTCATCAAACGGAAGCTCCCTGCCTCCATATAGACCCGAATTTACGGACTGAATGCTAATCATCTATACTATCTTCGGACAAGGCTTCCACAAAGTCCCGAAAACTCCCTGCAAGACGATGAAAGCATCTATTCTCCAATTTTTCCAAATCCATATACACAATACAGACCCCTCCGTCCTCCAAATTGACGCAAATCGGATTCGCACCATAGTCATTGGCAAAAGGGAAATAAGAAGTCATCAATGGAGATTTCTCTTTAAACAATAAATACTTTTCCTCCGCTGTTCTTATGGGAATGTCACAATAACGATGTTTTAACGGAAGAAAAACCTGAACCTCTGTTTCAATATCTTCCTCTTCGGAATAGAAAAACGGCTTTGTCGGTATTCCGCCATTATAGGACAAATAATGTTCAACAAAATCCTCCGGAAATGCAAGTCCCAGATTTACTTCGATTTCCGCTATATCTGCTCTTGTAAGAGCTCTACTCACTTTTTCAAACATATACCTTTCCTCCGTAAATACCAATTGACCGCTTTGCAGGCCTTTGGCTTCTGCCGCTTCAGCCGAGGCGCATTTTGGGCAGCACGCTTCCCACCCCGCAATTTATCAGAAACACCACAATATTCGCCGCGACAATCGTCGCCCCGACCGGCGTGGAGAATAGAATGGCCAGTACAATCCCCACAAGCGCACAGCACACGGAAATCACCGCGGAATAAATCACCACGCCCTTAAAATTCCGGATGACACGCATTGCCGACAGCGCCGGAAAAATCACAAGCGCGGAAATCAGCAGCGAACCGACCAGATTCATGGCGAGCACAATAATAACAGCAGTTATCATCGCTATCATCAGATTGTACGCCCCCGCGTGAATCCCTGTTGCCTTCGCGAAGCTTTCATCAAAGGTCACCGCGAAGATTCGGTTGTACAGCAGGCCAAACAGCGCCACCACGAGCACGGACATCGCCACACACAGCCAGACCTCGCCCCTTGTCAGCGTCAGTATGGAGGTCGAGCCAAAAAGCGTGCTGCACACATCCCCTGATATATTCGCTGATGTGGAGAACAGATGCAGCAGCAGATAGCCGACCGCCAGCGAGCCGACCGACAGCATGGCAATTGCCGCATCCCCCTGCATTTTCGCATTCTGTCCCGTTCTCAGCAGCAAAATGGCCGCGAGGACGGTTATCGGCATCACCACCGTCATGGGACTGCTCAAATTCAGCACTGACGCAATCGCGAGCGCCCCGAACGCCACATGCGACAGACCGTCCCCGATATAGGAAAACCGCTTCAGCACCAGCGTCACCCCCAGAAGGGAGGAGCACAGCGCGATCAAAACACCTACCACCACCGCGTACCGCACAAACGGATACGACCAGTAAAACCGTAACGCCTCTATCATATTTTAACCCCTTTCTCAAATCCTGTACGCGGCGCATCCCGCATCGCCACAAGCCTCATCCATCCCCGCCCTGTGCTCCGCTCATGCTCTTTGCACATCACTCTGTGCTCCGCTCATGCTCTTTGCACATCACTCTGCGCTCCGCTCATGGCGCCCCAAAAATCACTCCGCCGATACGCCGCCGTCGCCCCTGCAAAAGAGCGCTCCCGCTCGACATGCAGGATATGGCTCGCATAGGAAACCGCCGCCTGAATATCATGCGAGACCATGATAATCGTAAGCCCTTCTTGATTTAAGTCCCTTATCAGTTGATAAAATTCCGTCGTCACCTTGGGATCCAGCCCCGTCACCGGCTCGTCCAGCACCAGAAGCTTCGACGACGCGCAGAGCGCCCGCGCCAAAAGAACCCGTTGCTGCTGCCCGCCCGACAGCATCCGATAGCATTGCTTCCGCAAATTCCAAATATCCATGCGGCGCAGATTTTCTTCCGCGAGCAGCTTCTCCTTCTTATGAAAAAACGGTCGTTTTCCAATTCTTGACAGCGTTCCCGACAGCACGATTTCCCACACGGATGCCGGAAAATCCCGCTGTACAAAGGTCTGCTGCGGCAAATACCCTACCTCGTGGCGCTCCAGTCCGCCGCCAAAGGTGATACTGCCGCCCATCGTCGGCGTCAATCCGAGCAGCGTTTTCATCAGCGTGCTCTTGCCTGCGCCGTTCTCCCCCACGATGTACCAATAGTCCCCTGCATTTACCTCAAAGCTGATATTCTCGGCGACCACCATTCCCTCGTATCCGAGCGTCAAATCCCTGCACGTTATATATGCCATTTCGCGCATCCCTTCTATAATAGTATTATCACAATATTTTACTATAGTGTCGCTACCGCAGCGCCGTCCGCAGGACCTCAAGGTTCTCCTCCATCACCGATAAGTAGGTGATACCGCCCTCAAGCTCCTTCCTCGAGACGGACTGCATGGAATCCATCACTAAAATTTCCTGATTCCCCGCCGCCGTATTTTCAATGATAACACGTGCAATTCTTTTGTCCGAGCTTTCCGTCACCAGCACGGCGTCAAGTCCCAACGAATCCAACCGCTCCGACAGCAGCGCAACCGTCTCAAAGCTCACGCCCGTCTCCGCGCTGCACCCCTCAAAGGCCGCAAAGCACGTCAGGCCGTAGTCCTCCACCATATACCGAAAGGGAAACCTGTCCGCAAAGACGAGCGTATCCGTCACCGCCGCGTCCACCGTCTCCCGATACCGCGCATCCAGGGATGCAAGCGCGGCAAGATAAATCTCCGCGTTCCTTCCATACAGTTCCGCGCCGTCCGCGTCCAGCGCCGCAAGCGTATTATTTAACGCCGCCACAAGCTGCCGCGCATTGTTCAGGGAAAGCCAGACATGCTCGTCATACTCCGTCTCCTCGTGCGCAGGACTCACGGGTTCGTGTCCCCCCTCATGGCCGTGCGTCTCCTCCTTGAGCTCGGATGCCACCGCCTCCATCATATTCAGCACACGCATCTCCGGATTCGCTGCCTCCCGCAGAACCTCCTCCACCCACGCGTCAGACTCGCCACCCACATAGATCAGCAGATCGCATTCGGATATGCGCGCAATATCCCGCGCCGACGGCTGATAGTTGTGCAGATCGCCGCCCCGCTCCGTCAGAAGCGTGAGCGAAAAGCGCTCCTCCCGTCCGGAAATCAGCGTCCTCACCCAATCATACTGTGGAAACGTAGTACACACAATGTTGATTTTCCCGTCCTCCGCCGGAAGCTCTCTGCTGCCCGCACAGCCGCAAAGCCCGAGTGCAAGCAGCGTCTGTACCCACACCAACAGCAAAAATCTCCTCATAAAATCCTATTCCTTCACTTTTGCAACTCATTTGCATTTTGTAAAGAATATACCTATTATAGAGAGCGTTGTCAAGTCCTATTGCACAAATATCGAAAAACCATATCGAAAAACGCAGGTCTCGCTTTACCGCTTTCTTGACACGTCCAAGACCCCATGATAGAATTTGCAGTGTAAGCCTCGCAGACACACGAACAGCCATATTTTTTTCCTGAATAATGACTGCAAAGGAGCAACAAAAAACCAGGAAAAGAGTCGGAAATGAAATTTTTCTTTCAAGAGCCGGCGATTAAAGTCGAGGAAGCGGTAAAAGCAGATGTCGAAAAAATCCTCAAAGAAGTCGGCGAGGAAAGAATATACGCCGCCGCACTGGTTACAGACAGTGATTGCGTCTCCTTGTATCCGGCGTTAAATACCTCTGAATACATGCGAAAGAGGGATTTGGAATACATAGAAATCTTGAAGAATAATTTGTCAGAAGAGCAAATCCGGAAATTAAGAGCGGGCACCTCCAGCGTCACTCGATGGGTTCCTGACGACTGGGGATACCCGAGCGGGCAGGACACCAAGGATAGCGCACTGGTCGAAATCAGCATATGAAGCCTTTCTGAAGCGCACCTTTGACAGTTGACATCTTCCATATAACAATATATAGCATAAGGAACCGGCTCTGCGCCGGTTCCTTTCAGTCCGCTTCCATATATCATCATATTATATCATATTCCGCCATCGCGATTCGATTTAATAGTCCTTTGCGATTGTAAGCTCAACCGAGATTTCATCCAAAATCCCCGTAGCCTTATCAAAGGTAAAGAAATACTTATAGGAGCCGTCCTCAAAACGCAGATCCCCCGCATCCGTCTCCCGCGCCAGCTTATACTCCTTCATCGCCTCTTTCACCTCGTCGGCGTTCATCCCTCGGAAATCTATGCCGTTCACCAAGGCATTCTTCTCCGCCCAATAGGAGTGCTCTTCGGATTTCATATAAATGTCTATCTTATAGATCGTGGCGCCAAGATAGGAAACCGCTTCCTTTTCCGGATTGTAAAGATAAATATACGCACACGATTCCCCATTCGCGTTCTGCATCCCTATAAGCCCTGACAACCAGCTCCGCGCCGGCAGCTCCCCTATCAGATACTCGCTCGATTCAAAGCCCGCGCTCGTCATGTTATAGGGGCTTGACTCCCCAATGGTAATCTCTGTCCCGTCAAACGACAATACGGGCGGCGTTCCCTTCTCTCCGCTGAACACCAGCGCCAATACCACCAGCACGACACCTACGCATGCAATACCGATTTTCTTTTTCACGATTGTATTTTCTCCCTTCCTCTTTCTCCTTCAGCCTTATCGTAATCCGACCGTTTTCGACAATATTCTATCATTGGCAAAAGGGGTTGTCAATTCGCTCCCATATATTCCGCTATCTTATCCCAGACCGCCTTGTCCTCCAGCCCAAGCTTCCAGCTGGCCACGCCGGCAATGCCTTGGCTCTGCATCACCTGAAGCTTTACTTCTATAGAGGTTACATCCTCTATCCAGCATTGATAAAGCGTGTCACCGCTCTGATACTCCCCATAATTTTGACAATACTCCTCAAGCCACACCGGATTCACACCGTTGTCGGCAATCCAGTTCTGTGTGGATGCCATTGTCAGCGTGGACGCTTTCAGACCATCCGGTCCGGACGCCCACACCCTCGTATAGAACGATATCGCGTTGATGATCTTGTCCGCCGGAGCCGCTTCCTTCGTATGAATAATGCCCTTCTCCACAAAGTCGATCGACGCGTTGGAGCCGGCCTCTCCGCCGCCGGAATAGTGCTCGTCATACCCCATGATAATCAGATAGTCCACAACGATTCCCTGCTCCTTGCGGTTATAGTGGGCGGTGTACTCCGTGGGGACATTGTTGTCCACGGACAGCACCACCCCGCGCTTGCCCGTCTCGATGGAAAGCTCCCGCAAAAACTGTACGAAATGCGGCCCCGCATCGCTTCTGACCCTCTCAAAATCAATATTAACCCCGTCAAGCCCGAATGCGTCCACCTGCGCCATCAGCCCGTCAATCAGATGCCGCCTGTTCGCGGAGGACGAGAACAGCTCCACAAAGTCCACCTCTATCCCGTACAAGTCCGCGCTGTCCACATCCGTAATCAGCGCCCAGACGTCGATTCCCCGCTCGTGCGCCGCCGACACATAAGAAGCGTTCGCAATGCTCGAGAAGTCGCCGCTGCTGTTCGTCAGCCGAAACCATGTCGGCGATATGACATTGATTCCCTTCGTCCCGCTGAGCGCATTGATCAGATAGTCGCCGCCAACCTCCTCAAAAACCTGATGGAACGTGAGATTGATCATGCCCTCCTTCTTTACGCTGTTATAGACAAGCTCCTCAAAGCCCGTATCACACACGCGCGCAACACCGCTCTTATTTTTGATATATTTATTTTCCACATAGCCGATGTAGGAATCCTTGGTCTTTACCTTGGACCAGGTCTCCATCTCCTCCAACAGGACGACCTCCTCCCCCATGGCCAGCGGCACAAGGATGTCGCTCTTGATGCCACCCTGATACCGGAGGTTCGTCTTTTTGGAAATCTCCGCGCTTGTGTAGACGTCCCACTGCGTGTACACCTGCATGTGAAGCGGCCCCTCATACAGATGATACTCAAAATTTGCGTAATTCTTCACATAATCAGCCGCGATGTAGAGCGTCTCGCCCTCATAGAACGCCGCCTTGTAGCCCAGCGCCTCCCCCGCATCCGACACGTATTTCGTATCGCTGCCGTCGCCGATGTCGATTCGAATCACATCCGTGTCCGTGGTAAACAGAAGCACCTGCTCCACGCTGTTCACATAAAATCTGTCCGTAAAATACCGGCTCACCGTTGACAGGTCAAAATAGCAAATCCCATCCCGAAGCTTTGCCTTCTCCTCCACAAGCTCATCTTGGAGGATAATGGCAATCTCATCCTCCTGCTCCAGCTTGAAATAGTCTCTCAAGTCTGCCTGTTCCTTAGAATAGGAATACTTCTCCAAAATCTTGCTGCCGAATGCAACCGCCGCCACTAAAACAATGAGAACGACTGCAAAAAGCACCGGAATCATCTTTTTCTTCATTCGGATACCTCCCAATCGTTCTCATTATAGCAAAATATCGGTAGCTAGTCATTACCAAATTGCCGTTAAATTGAATTTTTAAAAATTTTTAAGAATATTTTACCAAAAACTTTTTCGCTTTTGCTCCTGTCAATTGCATTCCGCATATGATAAAATAGAGCTGCGCTCCGCAAAGCATTGTCAATTCCACGCATTTTCACATATACTGCATAGAGGGGCTATCGTTTATCCGTGAAACCGTTAACGCGGGAATCGACACAAGGTTTTGAAACCAAAAGGTAAAATTTGTGATATATAAATTTTGTGAAAGATGTCAGAACATGTACCTTTTCTTGAAAATATGTTGTATAATGGTATTGTAAATGAAAAGTTTGGAAAAATATTTTTCCGCCATTGGCGCAAGCTAATAAGACAACGAGAAAAAACAGACTGCGTCGATCGCTCCATCAGCGCGCGAAGATTTTATATGTTTGCTCCGGTCCTCCAATCTGTACGGATTTGTTCCGAGGACATCTTACAAATAGCATTATTAGCATATTTTAGAAAATTATGCAAATTGAAATGTAAAAATTCGTTTGAAATGTAAAAATTAATACTTTAAGTTATAAATTTTTTGCAAACAGTGATTGAATGGTATTGACTTAGCCGATTTCTAAGTATAAGATATGTGAAGGACGAGGAAGTCCTGTAAACATGGACACTATATCAATAATATAAGTAGTGAGGATGTGAATAGCTATGAAAATTGAAAAAGTAAACGACCATCAGATTCGATGTACGCTGACCAAGGCGGATTTGGCGGACCGCGAATTAAAAATCAGTGAACTTGCCTACGGCACGGAGAAAGCGAAGAACCTGTTTCGCGACATGATGCAGCAGGCCTCCTATGAGTTCGGATTTGATGCTGAAGATATACCGCTTATGATTGAGGCGATCCCTCTCAATTCGGAATGTATCGTGCTCGTTATCACGAAGGTGGAGGATCCCGAGGAGCTGGATACCCGATTTTCCAAGTTCGCCCCCTCCATCCATGAGGACGACGAAGAGGAGGACGGAAACACGCTCGACCAGATGCTTCAGAGTATTTCTGACAGCGCGGATGATGTGCTCGACTTGTTTAAGAAGATACATGACGGCAAGTACGCGGACGCCATCTCAAGCGCGACGGATGCGCTGACGGATTTGAACCGGCAGATTGCCGGGCCGCAGGGGAAGGCGCAGCTGCCGATCGAGCTGACCCGGGTGTACGCCTTTGACTCTCTGGCACAGGTGACACGGCTTGCTCATGTTCTGTCGCAGCATTACAGCGGAGTCAACTCCCTGTACAAGAATGAGAAGCAGGGTTCTTACATCCTTGTCCTCACACAGTCCGGTCATACGCCCGAGGAGTTCAACCGCATCTGCAACATGCTCTCCGAGTACGGCAGTCCTGAGAAGTTCGGCGCCGCGAGCGAGGCCTATATGGAGGAGCACTTTGAACCGATTATAAAGGATAAAGCGATACAGTCGCTGTCCTTGGTGTAATACCGCATACCTGCACAAAAGCTGTCAGATTCCCAAGCGTATGCCCGGGGTCTGACAGCTTTTCATTTCATACCGTTATTTTGCGGGTCATGCCTTCCGCTTCCATTTCATGTTCACGCGGCTTCTTCGCCGGCATGCACTAGGCCAGCTGCGCAATCTTCTCCATCAGCGCGTCAATGTCCATGCCGTGCACCATGGCCGCCTCCTCTAAGGACTCTCCCTGCGCGGAAGGGCAGCCCAGACAGTGCATCCCCGCCTCCATCAGGACGGGCGCTACATCCGGATTGGTTCTCAAAATCTCACCGATGGTCATTTCCTTGGTTATCTCTGCCATTTTTATCTCCTCCTAAAATCATATCAACAATACTGTCAGGCGCTTTCGTTTTATTGTGCCTGAAACGCGTCGCGTTATGCGCGGCCTTTAATAACTATAATATATAATTCTTATTTCGTCAACTGACACGGTCATTTGGAATAATTAACAAAAATTTTATATTTTTTCCTCGTCTGTACATAAAAAAGTACAAAGAATGGTGTTGACGTGTATACAAAATTGAGGATATAATACAACCATAGAGTGTTTCTACATTCTAATTTTTAGTAACCAGCGGTTATCATACCGCATATTAATTTAAATTTATTTATTAGGAGGCTTTGCAAAATGAGACCAGAATGGAAAGATTTTGTAGGTGGCAAATGGGAAAGCGAGATCAATGTGCGTGACTTCATCCAGAAGAACTTCACGCCCTATGACGGCGACGAGTCTTTCTTGGCAGGACCTACACAGAACACGAAGGATTTGTGGGACATGGTTCTTGACCTTCAGAAGAAGGAGAGAGAAGCAGGCGGAGTGCTTGATATGGATACCAAGGTTATCTCTACCATTACTTCTCATGGCCCGGGATACCTTGACAAGAGCAAGGAGACAATCGTCGGATTCCAGACAGATAAGCCTTTTAAGCGTTCTTTACAGCCCTACGGCGGTATCAGAATGGCAGAGAAAGCTTGCTCTGACAACGGATATGAGGTAGATCCCGAGGTTAGTGAGTTCTTCTCTACCCACAGAAAGACACACAATGCCGGCTGCTTCGATGCTTACAATCAGGAGATGAGAGCTTGCCGTTCCTCACACATTATCACAGGTCTTCCTGATGCTTACGGCCGCGGACGTATCATCGGCGACTACAGAAGAGTTGCACTCTACGGTATCGACAGACTGATCGAGGATAAGCAGGCTCAGAAGGACTCTACCGGACGTGTTATGACAGACGACGTTATCCGTCTGCGCGAGGAGATTTCCGAGCAGATGATCGCGCTCAAGATGATGAAGGAGATGGCTGCTTCCTACGGCTGCGATATTTCCAAGCCGGCTACAAACGTACAGGAGGCGATTCAGGCTACCTACTTCGGATATCTGTGTGCTGTTAAGGAGCAGAACGGCGCTGCGATGTCCCTTGGACGTACCTCTACTTTCCTTGACTGCTACGCGCAGAGAGATTTAAAGAACGGCACCTTCACGGAGGAGCAGATTCAGGAGTTTGTTGACCACTTTATTATGAAGCTTCGCTGCATCAAGTTCGCTCGTACACCGGAGTACAACCAGATTTTCGCAGGCGATCCCGTATGGGTAACGGAGTCCCTCGGTGGTGTAGGCGTTGACGGACGTCCCTTGGTAACAAAGATGTCTTTCCGTTATCTGAATACGCTGACGAACCTTGGGCCCAGCCCGGAGCCGAACCTGACGGTTCTCTGGTCCACAAGACTTCCGGAAGCTTGGAAGAGATACTGCGCGAAGATGTCTATCCAGACTTCTTCCATCCAGTACGAGAATGACGATTTGATGAGAGTGACTCACGGTGACGACTATGCTATCGCATGCTGCGTATCCTCCATGGTTGTCGGCAAGGAGATGCAATTCTTCGGCGCTCGTGCGAACCTTGCAAAGTGCCTGCTCTACGCTTTGAACGGCGGTGTGGACGAGGTTACAAAGAAGCAGGTCGGCCCCAAGTATCGTCCGGTTTCAGGCGATGTGCTTGATTATGATGATGTAATGAGCAAGTTCATGGATATGATGGAGTGGCAGGCAGACGTATATGTAAATACGCTGAATATCATCCACTACATGCATGACAAATACTGCTATGAGAGAGCGGAGATGGCGCTCCATGACAGAGACGTTAAGAGATATTTCGCGACAGGCGTTGCAGGCCTTTCCATCGTTGCAGACTCTTTATCTGCAATCAAGTATGCGCAGGTTAAGCCGATTCGCGACGAGGACGGCGTTATCGTTGACTTCGAGACAACGGGCGACTTCCCTAAGTATGGTAATGATGACGACCGCGTAGATTTGATTGCACAGGAAATCGTTCACAAGTTTATGACTGCCGTAAGAAGACATCATACCTACAGAAACGGTATCCCGACAACCTCTATCCTTACGATTACTTCAAACGTAACCTACGGTAAGGCTACGGGCAACACGCCTGACGGACGGAAGAAGGGACAGCCTTTCGCTCCCGGTGCAAACCCGATGCATGGCCGCGATACGCATGGCGCAGTCGCTTCCCTGTCATCTGTATCCAAGCTCCCGTTCAAGGACGCACAGGATGGTATTTCCAATACCTTCACCATCATCCCGAACGCACTTGGTAAGGAAGCAAAAGTCTTTTCAGGCGATATTGAGCTTGATTTGAGCAAGTAATTGAACTGAAAAGCCTTTGTCTTCTCGGGAGACATTGAGCTTGATTTAAGCAAGTAATCATACTTGTTTTAGAGAGGAATGGTGTATTTATGGATGAGAGATCTATGATTGATGACCTCGTCGCACAGCTTGACGCCGGCTTTTCCGGTGACAAAGCTGTCGGACATTTCAATGTAGATGTTGACGAGGACACGGAATCCACAAAAGAAGTACAGACGCTTGGCTGTACGGACTGTTCCAGAACGCCTCTTGCGTGCAGTGTTCCGACACTGCACCAAGGGTTAGACGATTATAAATAGTTTTAAAATTTTTAGGAGGTATCATTATGGACAACGCAGCACAGGTTGATAATTTAGTATCTTTATTGGACGGTTACGCTACAAAGGGCGGCCATCATCTCAATGTGAATGTATTGAACAGAGACACGCTGTTAGATGCGCAGAAGCATCCTGAGAATTATCCGCAGCTGACAATCCGTGTATCCGGATATGCGGTGAACTTCATTAAGCTGACACCGGAGCAGCAGGCAGATGTAATCTCCCGTACATTCCACGAGGCAATCTAAGAATGCAAAGCAAGCCCCCGAGCATGGTCTCGGGGGCTTTTCAGTGTACTGTTTTTTACATTTCACCTGTTTTTATTGTAAACGCAGCTTTAATTTAGTATAATATAAGATATATAAAACTGTGGGATTTTCTTCCCGGAATTTCCTGCCGCAAGGAGGCTGCAACGCACTGAACGAAGAAGAAAAATCGTCGCTCGGCAACGACGATTCAGAGAATGCTGTCACGTCCAATATCGTCAAGCGTACCATCAAGGACAGCGTGTTTACAGATTTATTCCGAGATAAAAAATATTTGTTTCAATTATATCGGGCGCTGCACCCCGAGGATTTATCCGCAACCGAAGAAGCCTTGACAGACATCACGATTAAAAACGTGCTGACGGACGGTCAATATAATGACTTGGGCTTTTTGTTGGGAAATCGGTTGATGATTCTCGTAGAAGCCCAGAGTACATGGACAGTAAATATTATTTTCCGCGCCTTTTTCTATCTGGCACAAACTTACCATGATTATTTTGAGCGCACTGCTCAGAACCTCTATGCATGTAAAAGGGTGACACTGCCCACACCCGAGCTGTATGTTATTTACACAGGAGAGAGGGGAAACAAGCCGGATACCCTATCCCTGTCAAAGGACTTTCTTAGCGGGGAAGCCTATGCAATTGACATACGGATTAAAGTCTTGTATGAAAGCGATAAGGACGATATTATCAATCAATATATCATATTCTCAAAGGTATATGATAAACAGCGCAAGCTGTACGGAAGATCCAAGGAAGCCATCCTGCAGACTATCCGTATCTGTAAGGATAGAAATATCCTCAGAAACTATCTTGAAAACAGGGAAAGCGAGGTTATATCCATTATGATGAGCTTATACGATGAAGAAGAAATCATGCGCACTTATATCAAATGTGAGCGCAACGAGGCCGCTCTCAATAAGGCAAGGAATACGGCTGTCCGCTTGATAAAGCTGAGTAAAATGACTTTGGAGGATATTGCGGACGCTACGGAGTTGCCGCTTGACACGGTTAAGGAGCTCGAAGCGGAAGTACTGCAATTAAAAGCCCTCCACCCGCTTGCTGACGCGGAGTAAAAACGCAAGCTCGGCTGCTTGCGTTTTTACTTCGCATTTATCGCTATTTCCTATCACATAAAAAAGCAAGCCAATTAGCTTGCGTTTCAACAGAATTTGTGCAATAATACTCAATATCACGATATACTATTTGATATCCTCTTGGAAGCCCTTCGGCTGACAGGGACATACACGCCCGGATAGAGCAATTTGACTCTTTCAAAGCAGGTGATTGAGGATATTTAAAATACCAAAATTACTCCCTCTGAAACGTGTATTCCCCTGTCAACCGAAGGTATGGCCAAGAGTATTATCGGTTGTATGCAGGTGCTTTTCATCTGTGTTGCTCCGAGAAAGCATACGTCATATAGCGGCTTTCCCGTATCACATATATTGCTGTGCGATTTTGCGCAATCTTCCACTACTGATTATTCAAGATATTCTATGGCTGTCTGATACAAAATCTTCTCTAACATACATTCCCTATAAATAATGTAAAGTGATTATTCGTGTGGGCATACATCATAAGTAGTAATGCTTATATGGTTCTCATAAACTATATGTCCGCATTTCTCGCATCTCTTTCCGGAATAATTGTCAACATCACAACTCCCATCGGGATATTTTGTATGCTGTGTAATCGTTCCATTCACATAGCTGTGATTGCATAACACATACGGCTGTGTCTCTTCACTCTCTGTCTCATAATATACATTGCCCGCTTCATCTACAAACACACGAGTACAATCCGCCGCAACATATTTTTCATATTCGCTCAAGGGCGCATCAAAATTCTGTTCTTCCTGTGCAAAGAAAAGTTCAATCTCACCGCCTGCATACTCGCTGTTCTGATTGTGCGTATCTATCTGCTTCGGCTCATACGCCAATACCGTCAGCGAGGATGCAAACACCGCCGCTAAAGTAACAACGCTTCCCAATGCCACACTGACTTTTCCGTATTTCTTTCCTGTTCTTTTCATCATTCCGATCCTCTCTATTCGTTCTTTTAGTGCCTTTCTGCCGCTGTTTAATCCGACAATCGGCAGCTTATCGTTATCATTCTCCCGCTCCTGCGCAAGCGTGATTATCACATTCGCGTAATCCGCCATCTCCTGTCCGTTCTTTCCCGCGATTACCTTATCATCACAGTACATCTCGGCAACAAGATTCCATCTGTACCGCAGATAATAGACCAACGGATTATAGAAATTCAGGATGACCGCCAACAAAACTATCAGCTTTACCGGGTTATCCTTCACCCGAATATGCGTCAATTCATGGTGGAAAATATTTTTGAGAGCTTCCTCCGACCATTCCATATCAGGCAAAACAATCTTTTGATGCAAAATGCCGACTGTTACGGGTGTATCCAAGTATTTTCCTCTGTAAACCGTGGCATTTGTGTTGATCCTTAATGTCTCACTGACAGATTTCAGCACAGCCTCCGCCTTCTCATCCCTATAGGTCTCCGCCATTATGCCGTATCGGACATTTCGGTAATTCCGAATCATACCCGCCAACAGCCAGACACTCAGAAGCAGGCAGAGAAACAACGCAACATACATCCACAAATTCGCGGAATAAACCATATTATCATAAACAAAAATCATATGTCCGCTTACATCTGTCAAAGCAGTCTGCTCCGTATACAAACTCTTCTTTCCAAAGAGCCTGCTAAGCCACATTCTGTAATCCATTCCGACATATTGAAAAGGCGTTATAAACAACAGCGTCGCTATCGTCAGGTATATCTTATGCCACAGTATCGGGAAATACCGCTTTGCGAGCGGATATAACAATATGTATATCACCACCACAACGCTTCCTGCGAGGCTCATCGTATGTAACAGCGTCATCTCAGTCCACCAGCCTTCTCAGCTCATCGGCAAACTGCTTATCAATCTTCTCACCGCCGCTAAGCGCCGATAAGAACGCACCTATCGAACCGTTGTAATAATCATTCAACAATTTCTTCGCGCAGCCCTGCTCATATTCATCCGCCGTCATCGCCGCACAATACGCCCGATTACGTCCCTTTTGCCGTACCGCTATCAGCCCCTTATCAATGAGCCGCTTCAAAAACGTATTGACTGTCTGCTTCTTCCACGCCTTCCCGGCCTCATTGTTCAGGAACTCCATAATCTCGACAAAGCTCTTCTCTGTCCCTGCCTCCCACAGAAACTCCATAATCAAACGCTCTGAGCCCGATGTCTCATATACGATTCCTCCGCCCATGTAAAACTCCTTCCCGTAGCTCCAAACACAGGCATCAACCTACGCTACCTCCCATGCTTCGGTTCTGTAGCTACATATAGTGTACTACAATATTGTAATACTGTAAAGTTGTTACTTTATCCGTAACATCTTCTTCTCAAAACCAACATAAAAACTATAACACACCTACTTGCTTTCTTCCATATTTTTCCCAAAATATCTGATTTAAAATATCAAAAACCGGTTACTATTTTCCCAATATAGGTTATAATACTACTTAAAGAACACTCAAACGAGGTGATACAGTTATGAAGGGAAGAATTCACTCATTGGAATCATTTGGCACCGTTGACGGCCCCGGCGTCCGTTACGTTGTGTTTGTTCAGGGTTGCCCGATGCGGTGCGCCTACTGCCACAATCCCGATACCTGGGAGATGAATGCCGGCACGCTCATGGAGCCGGAGGAAATTCTCGAGAATTACGAGCGCAACAAGCCCTTTTACAAGGGCGGCGGAATCACTGTCACCGGGGGCGAGCCTCTGATGCAGCTTGATTTTCTGCTGGAGCTTTTCACGCTGGCGCACGAGCGCGGAATCCATACCTGTCTTGACAGCTCCGGAATCGCCTACAGGCCGGACGGCAATCCGGAATGGCTTGCGAAGCTCGACAAACTGTGCGCCGTGACGGATTTGGTAATGCTCGACATTAAGCACATTGACCCCGAGAAGCACAAGGAGCTTGTAAAGCAGCCGAACGATGGCATTTTGGCGTTTGCGGAATATCTGGACAGAATGCATGTGGACATCTGGATTCGCCATGTCGTGGTGCCCGGCATCACGGATGACCCTGAGGATTTGCGCCGTCTGGGGTACTTTATCGGCGGCCTGAGCAATCTCAAGGCGCTGGATGTCCTTCCCTACCACACGATGGGGAAGAAGAAGTACGATGAGCTCGGCATGAAATACCGCCTTGAGGGCGTACCGGAGATGGACAAGGGCCGCGTGCCGGAGCTGAAGCAGTATATTCTCAACGGCATCAAGGAACGGCGCGGAATCCCGATTGAGAAATAATTCCGTCTTGTATTTAATCGGATACTTTGCATTATTTTGTGCTTTATGCCTTGTATTTCATAATATTTTATATTAAAATATCAGTATTGATAGGCATTCGTCGGACATTGTCCGGCACGCTTGTCAGAATACTGCGATTTTATTGATATAAGGAGGTTTTTATTATGGCATACCAGATTTCTGATGCCTGCGTTTGTTGCGGAGCTTGCGAGAGCCAGTGTCCGGTAGGTGCGATCAGCATGGGTGACGGCAAATTCGAAATCGACGCTGACAAGTGCATCGACTGCGGTTCCTGCGCAGGTGCCTGCCCTACGGGATCTATCGATCAGGCATAAACATACGACGAAACGCCGCACCTCCGGGTACGGCGTTTTTTCATGCCACAGAAAATTGCGACGATGCGAAGCATTATATCGCTGCCGCGAGCGACGATTTTTATTCGCTCTGCGCCGCACGCTTGAGAAACCGAAACTCCTTCTTGGGCTTCTGCACCTTCTGTTTGGGAAAGCGCGATACCTTTTCTTTATCGGGCTTTTCCTTGGGTGCCTTGAACTTGCCGCTGTATTGGCGCAGCAGCTCGTCGATTCGCTTATAATAGTCCTCGTCCCGCTTC
Organism: Roseburia sp.; assembly: GCA_023664265.1. Taxonomy (GTDB): domain Bacteria; phylum Bacillota; class Clostridia; order Lachnospirales; family Lachnospiraceae; genus COE1. The sequence continues at coordinate 10,140 of JAMPFV010000020.1, read as the reverse complement.
TCCTCCTGCTCCTTCTTGGCAGTCTCCCGCTGCTCCTCGCGCTCCTCCAGCAGGCGGAACTGGTAATCCAGCTCCTTGCACAGATCCTCGCGTATCGTCCCTGTAACTTTCTGCGAGATGTCATTTACCATCGCCTCGTTGTTCTCCGTCACGACCTCCTTGATCAGCTTCTGGAACAGATATTGAAGCCGTACCATCTGCTCCTTCTGCGTCTCATCCTGCACCGAGAGCGCCGCGTCATCAGCCCGTGTGCCCTCCATGTCCTTAATCTGTATCGCAAGCTCCTGCCTGTCCGCGTTCTCCCTGCGCTGCTCCTTTCCCTCTGTCATGTGCCGCTCACTCTTCAATTCCTTCCATTTCAGCTCATCGCCCGACTTTAACTGTATCACCTTCATATCCCCATTCTTTCCTATTTTTGTCAACTGCTTTTGTGCAAAAGGATTTTCCCGCCGTTCCTCCGGCGACTGTCCCAGCAGCGTCCGAACCGCCTTGAGCTGTAAGCCCTGATCTTTCCAATCCTTTATCCTGATAAATCTGTCCACATCCTCCTGCGTATAGATTCGGTGTCCCTGCTCGTTTCTCTTGATGGGAAGCCCCAGCTCCTCCTCCCAGTATCTCAGCACATGCGACTCCACATGCACCTCTTTTGCAGCCTCGTTGATTAAATACCTTTCCTTTACCATTTTTTTACTCCTTTCTGCGCCCATATGCATTAAAAAGAGGGCATGTGTTCCTCATGTCCTCTTTTGTATATGCTTCAATATGAATATGCCTGCCTTATTTCGCCAGATTCGCAAACTGTGTGTAATCCGGCAGCCACGCGAGATTTATCGTACCGATTGAGCCGTTTCTCTGCTTGGCGATGATAATCTCGGCCACGTTCTTCAGCTCCGTATCCTTATTGTAATAGTCGTCGCGGTAGATAAACATTACCACGTCCGCATCCTGCTCGATCGCGCCGGATTCGCGCAAATCCGACAGCATCGGCCTGTGCTCGGGGCGCTGCTCCACTGCGCGCGACAGCTGCGACAGGGCGACGACCGGCACATGCAGCTCCCGCGCCAGAGCCTTGAGCGCTCTCGATATATCGGAAATCTCCTGCTGCCGCGACTCCATCCTCCCGGAACCCGTCATCAGCTGCAGGTAGTCGATGATAACCATCTGCAAATCGTATTCCAGCTTGAATCTGCGGCACTTGGAGCGAAGCTCCCCGATGCTGATGCCCGGGGTATCGTCAATCAGAAGCTGAGATTTGCCGATGACGTCCGCGCCCTCTATCAGACGCTCCCACTCGTCGTCCTTCATATTGCCGGTTCGTATCGCCTGCGAATTGACCTTCGACTCCAGGGAAAGCAGACGGTTTACAAGCTGCTCCTTGGACATTTCCAGTGAAAATATCGCCACGGCCTTATTCTCCTTAAAGGCCACATGCTGCGCGATATTCAGCACAAACGCGGTCTTTCCCATGGAAGGACGCGCCGCGATCAATATCAAATCGGAGGGCTGAAACCCCGCCGTCTTATAGTCCAAATCCAGAAACCCGGTCGCAATTCCGGTGACGGCCCCCTTGCTCTTGGAGGCCTGCTCAATCAGGTTCATCGCATTCATAACGACCTGTCTGATGGGGACAAAATCGCTGCTGTTGCGCTTCTGGGCAATCTCAAAAACCTTCCTTTCGGTCTCCTCAAGAATAACCTCCAGTGAATCCTTCTGCGAATAGCAATGGTTTGCAATCTCCTCATTCACGCGAATCAGCTTCCTGAGCGTCGATTTCTCCGCGACGATATTCGCGTAATACTTGATATTCGCCGAGGTCGGCACCGCGGACATGACGTCCCTTATGTACTCCATTCCGGATATCTCGGGCGGCACGCCCATTTCCTTCAAACGGTTCTGGAGCGTCACCAAATCCACCGGCTTGCCTTCGTCGTTCAGCTCCACCATCGCGTCAAACAGTATCCCGTACTGCTTTCCGTAGAAATCCTCTCCCGTTATCTGCTCGCTCGCGACCGTGATTGCGTCCTTATCCATAAGCATCGCGCCTATGACCGACTGCTCCGCCTCAATGCTGTGGGGCAGGATTCTCTTTAAGACCGCCTCATCCATCTCCGGCATGCTCTAAACCCCCTATACGCTTGCAACCTGTATCTTTAATTTCGCGGAGACCTTGGGGTGAAGTCTGACCGCCACCTCATGCAGGCCCGCCGTCTTTATCGCATCCTCCGGCATCTGAATCTTCTTCTTGTCGATTTCCCTGCCGTACTGATCCGAGACCGCCTTGGCAATCTCCTTGGAGGAGACGGAGCCGAAGGTCTTTCCGCCCTCACCCGCCTTAATCTCAAGCTTCACCGTCATCTTCTCTATCTCCACGGCCAAGGCCTGCGCGCTCTCAAGCTGCTCCTGCGCAAGCTTCTCCTCGTTCTTCTTATGCAGCTTCAGATTGTTCATATTGGCGTTGGTCGCCTCCACGCCAAGCTTTTTGGGAATGATAAAGTTCTTCGCGTACCCGTCCTTGAGCTCCACCAGTTCTCCCTTTTTTCCTACGGACTTTACATCCTCCAACAAAATGATCTTCATTATATCGCACCTTCCTCCAGCATCTCGCTGATTGTTGTCTTAATAATCGTAATTGCATGCTCCGCGGACACATCCGTCAGCTGTGCGCCCGCCATATTCATATGACCGCCTCCCCCGAGGCGCTCCATGATAATCTGCACGTTCACCTCGTCGATGGAGCGCGCGGATATATACATCTTACCGTTGTACTCGGTCACGACAAAGCTGGCCTTGATGCCGCTGATGTCGAGCAGCTCGTTCGCCGCCTGTGCGCCAATCTCCGTGGGGCTGTCCAAGCCCTCCGCGGGACAGATGCCCACCGCATAAGCGTTGCGGAAAATCTCTGCGTTTCTGACGGCCTCCGCCTTGGCCTTGTACTCGTTCGCGCCGTCGCGGAACATCTTCCTCACACGCGTCACGTCCGCACCGCAGCGCCGCAGAAACGCCGCCGCCTCAAAGGTTCTGACGCCCGTCTTGGCGGTAAAATTATTGGTATCTATCACAATGCCCGAATACATGCAGTCGGCCTCGTTGCTGCGCACCTTCACGCCGCCCGCGATATATTGCAGGATCTCCGCAACCATCTCACACGCACTCGACGCATACGGCTCCACATAGGAGAGGGTCGCGTTCTCGATTACCTCCACCCCCTGCCGGTGATGGTCAAGCACCACAACGGTCTTGCAGACCTTTATCAGCTCGGGACATTCCGTGAGGCTCGGCTTGTTTACATCCACGACGACCAGCACCGTATTGCCGTCCGCCATCTCAAGCGCCTCCGTGCTGCCTATGATAAAATCCTCCTCGTAGATGTTCCTGTCCTTAAAAAGCTCCACCAGGGGCTTCACGGAGGTTGTGACATTGTTGATGACAATATGCGGCCTCCTGTCAAGCGCCCGCGCAATACAGCTGATGCCGACAGCGGAGCCGAATGCGTCCGCGTCCGCAAGACGGTGCCCCATAATCAGCACCTTGTCCTTGCTCGTGATAATCTCCTGCAATGCATTCGCCTTCACGCGCGCCTTCACCCGGGTATTCTTCTCCACCTGCTGGCTCTTGCCGCCATAATAGACAATGGAATCGGGCGTCTTTACCACCGCCTGGTCGCCGCCCCGCCCGAGCGCCAGGTCAATCGCCGTCCGCGCAAGCTCTGAGCACCGGATATAGGTAGGCGCATCCAACCCCACGCCGACGCTGATGGTCACGGCCATATCGTTCCCGACATTTACGGTCTTGACCTCCTCAAGCAAATCAAAGCGTGACTCCTTGAGGGCGAGCACCGCCTTCTTCCGCAGTATGATAAGATACTTATCCTTCTCCGTCTTCCGGACGATACCGTCCAGCGAGGCGATATATTTATTAATCTTGCGGTCAATCAGCGCAATCAACAGGGAACGCCGAACCTCCTCGACGCTCTCCAACGCTTCCTCATAATTGTCAATATAAATCATACCGACCGCAAGGCTCTGCGCGTCAATCTCATTCAAGGCCACTTTCAGGGAGGTCTCGTCGAACAGGTATCCCGCAATCAGAAAAGCCTCCCCGCCATCGCTCTCAAGCATCTCGCTCTTGTCCAGCACACTCTGGACGGAAATCTTCTTAATCTTGAACTGATACTCCTTGTCCTCCAGCGACAGATGCAGCTCCGTGTGGTCCTCAAACTCCAGCTTGTCCTTCGTAACCGTCGGAAAAACCGAGGTGATGGATTTGCGATAGCCCTTCTCCTTATGTATCACCTGCTCAAACGCGGCGTTTGTCCATATAATCTTCCCGTTCTCATCCATCAGCACATGGGGAAGCTCGAGCTCCCGCAGCAGCTTCCGTTGTATCTGGCCGTACTGTGTCGCGAAGCTGACCAGCTCGTTCATAATCATGGATTTATTCCGATAACGCAAAGCGCCCATGACCGACAGATAGACAATCAAAAAGGCCGTGACCGCGATACCGGCTCTGATATCCAGAAAATATATTCCCACGTTGACAGCCGCCAGTATCATGCCTAATATCAGAGCCGTCTGCAGATAAGTCCTCAACCGGCCCTTTAATTTAAATCTTTGCTTCATGTATCATACCTCTCATGCAACTGTCCGGAACAGAATATTCCGAACAGTCACACTTAGTATACCACTAATTTCAGCAAAGTGCCATAGCATATTTTGTCTATTCTTATGATAACCTGTTGAATTTTGCATTTCCGGTGCCGTATTTGCGCATAATCGCTTCTCTGACGCAAATTCCTATAGAAGATTAAGAGACCGGTCTTCCTTGGACGGATGACCGGTCTCGGCTTCACGATACGATTAATCAATGGTATACGGCATCAATGCGACATGACGCGCGCGCTTGATTGCAACGGTTAAAGCTCTCTGGTGCTTTGCGCAGTTTCCGGTAATTCTTCTGGGAAGAATTTTACCTCTCTCTGACACATATCTCTTCAGCTTCGCCGTGTCCTTGTAGTCAATCACATTGTCCTTACCGCAAAATACGCATACCTTTTTCCTTCTGCGAATACCGCCGCGTCTCTTCATCGGAGCGTCAGCTTTTTCAGTTTTATTAAAAGCCATGATAATGCCTCCTATTCTTAAAAATTCTAAACTCAATCAGGCGCCTAGTTAAACGGCAGCTCCTCGTCAATTCCATCCGGAATATTCATAAAACCGTCGCTTGCAGCCATCGGTGCAGCCGCATGGCTGTTCCCGCCGCCACCGAAGCCCCCCTCGGTGTTCGCGCTGCTGTTCTTACTCTCGGCAAATTCCTGATCCTCAACAACAATTTCCGTGGTATAAACTTTCACACCATCCTTATTGGTATAGCTGCCCGTCTGGATGCGGCCCGTCACAGCAATCTTGATTCCCTTGCGGAAATATCGCTCCGCAAACTCCCCCGCCTTGCCAAATGCAACACAGGGAATGAAATCCGCCGTATTCTCGTCGCCGTTGCGGTTAAATCTCCTGTCTACCGCAAGCGTATATCTTGCAATTGCCATCTGGTTCTCTCCCTGTGTGTATCGCACCTCAGGGTCTCTGGTTAAACGTCCCATTAAAATTGCTTTATTCATATAAGTTCTCCCACTATACGCCCTGCATTACAGACGCGTATTCTATTTCTCGTTCTGTTTAACGCACAAATATCTGATAACGTTTTCCATGAGACGTATTCTTGACTCAATCTCACCCGGAACCGTCGGCTCGCCATCAAACTGAATGAAATAGTAAAAGGCTTCTCTCATCTTGAGTATCTCATAGGCCAGTCTCTTCTTGCCCCACTCATCCACATTGGTGATGGTACCGCCATGCTTTGTGATGATTTCTTTTACCCTTTCGATGGTAGCGTTTCTTTCGTCATCTTCGAGCTTCGCGCTAACAACAACGGCTAATTCGTATTTGTTCATTTTGTTACCTCCTTTTGGTCTCTGGCCTCTCCCTACAGAAATCCTTTCCGCAGAAGAAGCAAGGATTTATATATCACGAAAAATTATGATACCATATTTTTACTTTCTTTTCAAGAGCTTTTATTCTGTTTTTCTTCATTTTCGACCGGTTTTTTCGTCAAAGCCTTCGTGCTCTTTTCCACCTGACGGCGCGGCAGCATAATCTGATGCCCGCAGCCGTTGCATTTCAACCGAAAATCCGCGCCGACACGCAAAATCTCCCATTCAAAGCTCCCGCAGGGATGCTGCTTTTTCAGCCGCACAACATCGCCCACCTCATACACAAGCTCCATCCGCCCTCCATCCTTTCAGCGCTCTCTACCGGACGCCTACAGCTTAATCCGGGAAAATATCTCCCCGATGCTTCCCGTCAATACCAAATCCGCCATGTGATCCTTGGGCGTAGGCGTTTTGTTGATGAGCACCAGCTTATTCCCGTCATAATAGTCAATCAGCCCCGCCGCCGGATAGACCGCAAGCGACGTCCCTCCGATAATCAACATATCCGCCTCGCTGATTACCCGCACCGCCTCCTGCAAAATCCGTTGGTCAAGCCCCTCCTCATACAGCACGACGTCCGGCTTTATCCGCCCGCCGCAGGTACACAGCGGAATGTCCTCCGCCTCCGCTACCGCCTGTACATCATAGAATTTGTGGCACTTTTCGCAGTAATTCCTGAGCACGCTGCCGTGCAGCTCCAGCACCTTTTTGCTCCCCGCAAGCTGGTGGAGCCCGTCGATATTCTGCGTCACGACCGCCTTGAGCTTTCCCAGCTCCTCAAGCTTCGCCAGCGCAAGATGCGCCGTGTTCGGTTTCACATCCGAGTACAGCATTTTGTCGCGGTAAAATCTGAAAAACTCGCTTGTTTTCTTCATATAGAAAGTGTGGCTGAGTATCGTCTCGGGCGGGTAATCATACTTCTGATGGTACAGCCCGTCCACACTCCTGAAATCGGGGATCCCGCTCTCCGTCGATACGCCGGCCCCCCCGAAAAATACAATATTATCGCTCCCGTCAATCAATTCCTGAAATCTCTGAATCTCCTCCGCCATCTTAACTCCTTTCCGCATCTGCGCTGTCTGCGCACGCCGATTACCATGTTTTATATGAAATATTCAAGTCCACCTTGCCCTTTATGCCGTCCACCGTTCCGCTCTCGGTATACTGCCAGCAGCTCACCAGATAGGGCATGTACATATAATTGTCATAAAAGGCATACCACTTCTCGTACTCCTCCAAGCGCGTCATATCGAGCAGCTTGGTAAAACACTTGACGTTTCCGTATATCATCGGCGTATACCCCGCTGCCTTCACCGCCTCGCAGAAAGCGATGGCGATATCCGTGCGCTCCTGCATAGTCAGATTATTCGCCCTGCCGTTTGCGCCCACAATCATCTCCACGTCGAAAACCACCGGATACGAAACCTCGTACCCCGCAAGGTTCTCCACCACAAAAGCCGCCTCCTCAACGGCCTCCTCGACCGTTACCGCCTGTGTAAAGAAATACACTCCGGCCTTCACGCCGGCCTCGTTCGCCCCGCTGATATTCTGCTCGAAAAATTCGTCCACCACCAGCTTCCCGGACTCGTAGCCTCTCAGCCCGAGACGGATAAACGCATACTCAATATCGTCCGCCTTCACCGCCGGCCAGTCAATCTCACCCTGATATTTTGACACATCAATTCCCTTGTGGGAGGTGACGACGCCGTTTTCCACATACTGCATCTCGCCGTCCTCCGTCTCGACAAAGTTCTCGGGAATCAGCTCATGCTTTTTCACCGCATCCAGCACGGGAGAAAACACATATTCCTCCTCATCATAATATATCAAATTCTCCGGAAAGAAGGAACGGAGCATTCTGAGCGGACTGCCGTCCTCACCAAGCACCAGATCCTTCATCTTCTGTTTGATGGATTCCTCTATCAACTCCTCCGAAGCCGCTTGCTCCGACTGCCATATCTGCTCCGGCTCCGGCGTCTGTTCCGGTTCCGGCTCATATGAATTGAATACCTCGACGCTCTCCAACGTCCTGACGGTTTCAATCGCCGTGGAAAGCTCCCCGTGGAGCCTGTTGTTTTCATTCTTTTCATTTATATAGAGCGCCGCAAAAACGCCCATTCCCGTCAGTGCCGCAATAAACGCAACCATCAGCAGTGTTATGGTTCTTAAAAGTGCCTTTCTTCTCTGCATCCCGTACTCCTTTTGACTCTCTGCTCCTGCGTCCCGCCAAGGGAACTGCTACCATTTATCTTACACTAATACCGGCAGGAATGCAAATGTAAGAAACAGGATTCACCATTTTTCGTAGGAGCAGGAATTGCTCGCGATTGCCGCCCTAAGCTCCACAAAGCAGCCGCAGGCTCTGCACATCCCGTCGGCGAGATAATCGCAGCCTTTACAAACAGCAAGACGCTCCTCATAGAGCGCCTTATCTGCTTTGATATCGTCATCCAAATGCCGGATATAAGAATACAGGTTTTCCATATAAGCTTCCTGATCCATTTCCCGCAAAAGACACTGTAAGCAATGCTTTTTAGAACTTGCCTCCTCTGACATCCGATACCTCTTTTCCCTAATACTATTTTACACGGAACTGAATCACACTGCACGCCGGAAGCTCAAAGCGGATACCTTTGCCCGTCACCTCAAACGCCTCAAATACCTCCTCCTTTACCGTATCCGGCTTCTCAAAGGTATTGTACGCATCCATCTTATTGGTAAGAACAGATGCCGTAACCTCTGTCGGTGTGCACTCCGCAAACGCAATCTCCATCTGCTCCTTATCTGTGACAGACAGATTATTGATGGTAATCGTCATTACGCCGTCCTTGTCAACCGATACAGACTCTTGGAGATTCGGAACCATATAGTCCTCCTCCTCGCCGATTGTCCTCGTTCCCTCAATATAGCTCTCAACCAGTTCAGAATCCTGATGATACTTGTACATATGAAACACATGATATGTAGGCGTCAGCAGCATCTTGGGGCCATCCGTGAGAATTACAGCCTGCAATACATTGATGAGCTGTGCGATATTCGCCATCTTTACACGGTCGCAGTGCTTGTTGAAAATATTCAGAGTCAGTCCCGCAACAAGCGCGTCACGCATCGTATTCTGCTGATACAAAAACCCCGGATTCGTCCCCGGCTCACAGGTAAACCAAGTTCCCCACTCATCAACAATCAGGCCGATTTTCTTCTTAGGGTCATACTTATCCATAATCGTGCTATGATGGTTGATCAGCGTCTCCATGTAAAGCGCCTTGTACAGGGTCTTATACCATACCTTATCGTCAAACTCTGTCGCGCTGCCCTTCTTCTTCCACCCTTCAGGATGTACGTAATAATGCATGGACAACCCGTCCATAAAGCCATGCTCTTCATTATCTTCAGATGTGTTCTCAAAGCAGATCTTTAAAACATTCTCCGTCCAGTAGGTATCATCCACGTTCGGGCCGCAGCAAATCTTAAAAATCGGCTTCTTGGAATCATAGTTTCTGACATAGGTCTGGTATCTCCGGTACAGGTTGGCATAATAACTTGGCGTCATATTGCCGCCGCAGCCCCAGTTCTCATTGCCGACGCCGAAATAATCAACCTTCCACGCCTTCTCATGTCCGTTCTTCCTGCGAAGCTCCGCCATCGGCGACACGCCGTCAAAGGTCATGTACTCCACCCATTCCGACATTTCCTGAACTGTACCGCTTCCCACATTTCCGTTGATATAGGTCTTGCAGCCAATCTGCTCGCAAAGCTCAAAAAACTCATGCGTGCCAAAACTGTTGTCCTCCGTGACACCGCCCCAGTGAGTATTGACCATTTTCTTTCTGGTTTCCTTAGGGCCGATGCCGTCCCGCCAGTGATACTCATCTGCAAAGCAGCCGCCCGGCCAGCGAAGCACGGGCAGCTTCATTTCCCTGAGCGCCGCCACAACATCATTTCTCATGCCGTTGGTATTGGGGATATCCGAATTTTCCCCCACATAAAGCCCCTCATAAATACATCTTCCGAGATGCTCCGAAAAGTTGCCGTACAGCTCCGCGTTGATATGTCCCTTTTTATTTACTTCGTTAATATATAATTTTGCCATCTTTCTACCTAATCCCCATTTCTGAGCGACTTGTCGCGAAGAGGCGACGAGAAATTTTTCTCGT